>NZ_JOAP01000004.1 GCF_000720475.1 Streptomyces aureocirculatus | reverse complement strand
CCTCAGCACCCGCCCCCGTACCGGCCTCCGCCCCCGTCCCCGCCTCCGCGCCTGCTCCCGCACCCGCCTTCGCGCCCGATTCCGCCCCCGCACCCGCCTCCGACCCCGGCCCGCCCCCGTCGGACCCCGCGAGCGACGCCCCCCGCACCGGCTTCGACTGGCGTGCCGCCGCCGACCAGGTCGGTGACGTCATCCCGCCCCGCTTCGTCGAAGCGCCCCTCACCGCCGGCGGCAGCGGCGACGGCGGCAGCGGTGACGATGGCGGCGGTGACGCCGCCGCCTGGGACGTGGACTCGCCCGGCACCCTCCGGCTCGCGGACGTCGGCGGCATGCAGGAGGTCAAGGACCGCCTGGAGGCGGCGTTCCTCGCTCCCCTGCGCAACCCCGAACTGCGCAAGCTGTACGGAAAGAGCCTGCGCGGCGGGCTCCTCCTGTACGGGCCGCCCGGTGTCGGCAAGACATTCATCGCCCGCGCCGTCGCCGGCGAACTGGGAGCGGGCTTCCTGTCCGTGTCGGTCAACGACGTACTCGACATGTGGATCGGCAACTCCGAACGCAACATGCACGAGATCTTCCAGACCGCCCGCCGCCAGGCACCCTGCGTCGTGTTCCTCGACGAACTCGACGCCCTTGGCGCCAAGCGCAGCCGCACCCAGCACAGCGGCCTGCGCAACACCGTCAACCAGCTCCTGACCGAACTCGACGGCATCGACTCGGCGGCCAACGACGGCGTCTTCGTGCTCGCGGCCACCAACGCCCCCTGGGACGTGGACACCGCGCTGCGCCGCCCCGGACGCCTGGACCGCACCCTGCTTGTCCTGCCGCCCGACGCCCCGGCCAGGGAAGTGATCCTCCGCTACCACCTCCGTGAACGCCCCGTCGAGAACGTCGACCTGGGCAAGCTCGTGAAGTCCACGGAGGGACTCTCCGGCGCCGACCTGGCCCACCTGTGCGAGGCGGCCGCCGAGACCGCGCTCCTTGACTCCGTGCGTACCGGAACGGTCCGCATGATCGGCATGCAGGACCTGCTGCTCGCCGCCAAGCAGACCGTGCCGTCCTCGGAACCGTGGTTCGCCGCCGCGCGCAACGTCGCCATGTACGCGAACGAGGGCGGCACCTACGACGATCTGATCGCCTACCTGAAGAAGAACCGGAAGCTGTGAGCACGCTGCACCCGATGGTCGAACAGGCCCAGGCGCTGATCGAACTCGAACGTTACGACCAGGCGCTCGCCCTCCTCGGCCGCCGCCTCGCCGAGGCCCCCGACGACGTACGCGCCTGGGTCAAGACCGGTTACTGCCACCTCCACACGGAACAGCCCGCGCGAGCGGCGCAGGCAGCCGCCGAGGCCCTCAGGCTGGCGCCCGAGGACTACGGCGCGCTGATGCTGAGCGCCCACGCGACGGTGCGCGACAACGGCTGGCTGAAGGTCGAGCCCGTGCTGCGCGAGGTGATCCGGGTCGCCCCGCACGACGCGTACGCCCATGCCATGCTCGCGGACGCCGTGTGGCGCCGGGACCTGGTCGAGCACGCCAAGGCGACCGGCGCCCGGCAGATCAGCCACGGCGAAGCCGACCGCGCCTCCCGTGCGGCGGCCGACCTGGCCATGGAGGCGTTGCGGCTCGGGCCCGAAGAGGTCTACGCCCACGAAGTGGCCCAGCGCATCGCCAGTGTCGCGGGCAACGGCACGGTCGCGGACCAACTCGACGAAGCCATCCTCCGCATCGACCCGCAGCACGCCGAAGCCCTGGCACGCCAGACGCAAAAGGCCGCGCAGGCGCCGGGAGTGAGCGCCTCCCGGGCCGCCGGGCTGTACGCGGACGCGCTCGCCGTGGACCCCCAGTCCGCGCCCATGCGCGAGCAACTGGACCACGCCACCTACCGGCTGCTGCGCGGCACCCGGTGGCTGGCCGTGCTCTGTGTGGTCACGGCAGGCGCCATGATCGACGTGTTCCCGTCGGACGACCGGCCGGCCCCCGAGCTGCCCCTGCCCGTCGGCCAGCGCCTGTGGATCCTCGTGATCATGGCCGCGATCTGGGGCTTCGGCGCCTGGCGCCGCTATCGCAGACTCCGTGCCGGGGTCCAGCTCAATGTGCGCTCCCTGGTCCGCCGCGGCCGTTGGGCCCGGGTCGTCCTGGCGCAGGCCGGTCTGGCGATGGTGTGCGCCGTGCTGATCGCCGAGATCCCCTGGGAGGGCCGGGACACACCGCGGCTGCTCTTCTGGGCGGGGCTGCTGCCGACGGCGGCCACCATCTGGTTCGACAAGAGGAAGACACGCTGACAGGGGACGGAGACGGGGACGGGGAAAGGGACAGGGACGGGGAAAGGGACAGGGGCGAGGACGGGTGGCCGGACGTACCCGGTGACACGGCGCTCACCATCAAGCTCCCGGAAGCCGACCCGCTGATCCGGGCCGGATTCCCCGCCCATGTGACGGTGCTCTACCCGTTCCTGCACGAGAGCCGTATCGACGACGGGGTCCACCGCGCGCTCGCCGACCTGTTCGGCGGCCACGACGCCTTCACGCTCACGCTCGGCGCGTTCGGCCGCTATCCCGGCGTGCTGTACCTGGACCCGTGGCCGCACGATCCGGTCAAGGCCCTGCAGAAGGACCTCGCGCTGCGCTGGCCCGAAGCGCTGCCCTACCGGGGGATCTTCGGCGCGGGACTCGACCCCCATGTGACGGTCGCGAACAGCGAGGGTCCCAGCACCCAGGACGCCGCGTACGACGCGCTGGAGGCCGAACTCGCCCCGCTGCTGCCGTTGACCTGTCCGGTGGACACGGTCCACCTCATCGTCCGGGACGGTGGGCGGTGGCGGGACCGGGCCGCGTACCGGCTCCACCGGACAGGTCACCCGGTCACAAGGTGCGTTCGATGCGGTCGGCCATGAGCTTCACGAACCGGGCGGGGTCGCCCGGCGTGCCGCCCTCGGCGAGCAGGGCCATGTCGTAGAGGAGTTCGGCGGTCTCCGCGAGGCCGCCGTCGTCGGGGCGCTCGGCGCGTGCCGTGTTGAGGCCGCTGACCAGAGCGTGGGACGGGTTGAGTTCGAGGATGCGCTTGGTGGGCGGCAAGGACTGGCCCATGGCGCGGTACATGCTCTCCAGGGCGGGTGTCACATCATGGGTGTCCGAGACCAGGCAGGCGGGGGACACCGTCAGGCGCGAGGACAGACGCACCTCCTTGACGTTCTCCTTCAGGTGCTCCGTCATCCAGGTCAACAGGCCCGCGAACTGCTCCTGGTGCTGCTTGCGCTCCTTCTCCGCCTCCTGCTTCTCCTCCTCCGTGCCGAGGTCGACCTCGCCCTTGGCGACGGAGCGGAACTGCTTGCCGTCGTACGCGGGCACGGAGTCCACCCACACCTCGTCGACGGGGTCGGTGAGCAGCAGCACCTCGATGCCCTTGGCCCGGAACGTCTCCATGTGCGGAGAGTTCTCCAGGGCCTGACGTGACTCACCGGTGAGGTAGAAGATGTGCTCCTGCCCCTCCGGCATGCGCTCCACGTACTGGCGCAGCGTGGTGGGCGCGTCCTCGTCGTGCGTGGTGGCGAAGGACGACACCTCCAGGAGTGTGTCGCGGTTCTCGTAGTCGCCGATCAGGCCTTCCTTGACGACGGCGCCGAACTCCCGCCAGAAGGTGGCGTACCGCTCCGGGTCCTTGGTCCGCAGGTCCTTGACGGTGGCAAGCACCTTCTTCGCCAGGCGCCGGTTCATGAGCTGGATCTGCCGGTCCTGCTGGAGCATCTCGCGGGACACGTTGAGTGACAGGTCCTGGGCGTCCACGACACCCTTGACGAACCGGAGGTACGACGGCATCAGCGCGTCGCAGTCCTCCATGATGAAGACCCGCTTCACATAGAGCTGTACGCCGCGCTTGTAGCCCTGGTTGAACAGGTCGTGCGGAGCGTGGGAGGGCAGGAACAGCAGCGCCTGGTACTCGAAGGTGCCTTCGGCCTGGAGCCGGATGGTCTCCAGGGGGTCGTGCCAGTCGTGGCTGATGTGCTTGTACAGCTCGTGGTATTCCTCGTCGGTCACCTCCTCGCGCGACCGCGCCCACAGGGCCTTCATCGAGTTGAGGGTCTCGGGGGCGGCGGGGGCCTCCGCGTCCTCGGTGCCGGTGCCCTCCTCGCCGGTGCCGTCGGCGCCCGCGTCGGCGCGGGGCTCGGGGGCCATGCGGACGGGCCAGGTGATGAAGTCCGAGTACCGCTTGACGATCTCCCTGATCTTCCAGGGCGCGGCGTAGTCGTACAGCCGGTCCTCGGCGTCCTCCGGCTTGAGGTGCAGGGTGACGGCGGTGCCCTGCGGCGCGTCGTCGACGGTGTCGATGGTGTACGTGCCCTCGCCGGTGGAGGTCCAGCGGGTGCCCTGGCTCTCGCCCGCGCGCCGGGTCAGCAGCGTGACCTTGTCGGCGACCATGAAGCTTGCGTAGAACCCGACGCCGAACTGGCCGATGAGCCCCTCTGCCGACGAGGCGTCCTCGGCCTCCTTGAGTTCCTTCAGGAACTGCGCGGTACCGGAGTTGGCGATGGTCCCGATGAGCTGGACCACCTCGTCGCGCGACATGCCGATGCCGTTGTCGCGCACGGTCAGCGTACGGGCCGCCCTGTCGGCCTCGATGTCGATGTGCAGGTCGGAGATGTCCGCGTCGAGCGAGCTGTCGCGGAGGGCCGCGAGCCGGAGCTTGTCCAGTGCGTCGGAGGCATTGGAGATGAGCTCGCGGAGGAAGACGTCCTTGTTCGAGTAGATCGAGTGGATCATCAAGTGCAGAAGCTGGCGGGCTTCCACCTGAAACTCGAACGTCTCGGTCGTCTCAGTCGACATAGTCCGTGAATCCTTCTCAGATCACCAATGGCGGCAACTACTTGAAGAAACTTTAGATGAGCTGGTCGGGCGATGGGGACGACACCGGGCGAAGTCGTCGTCCGCACGGCTGCCCGACACCGCCGACGCCTCCGGCCGACCGGACGGATCCGGTCGGCCGGAGGCGGTGGCCGGGCGCACGGCCGGGTCGGGCGCGGCGCCCGGCGGGCCCGCGCTCAGCGCGCCAGGTGCTTGATCTTCTCGAACGGGTAACCGGCCACGGCCACCACGACCAGACCGTACGCCGCCACGACGAGCAGCCCGGCGGTGCCGATGGCCCGGTCGCCGTCGGCGAGCAGGACCCTGCCGATCGGCACCAGCGGCGCGAGGCTGAGGATCGCCGCGCCGGTGCACCAGTGCGCGACGAGCTGGTCGGCCTTCGCCCGCAGCGCCGGGTCGCGCTTGACCTCGTCCGGTACGTCGTACCCGATGCTCCGGTCGCAGACCTGGCCGCGACGGCCTACCCGGGCGGCCAGCAGCGTGACCACCGCGAGGAGGACGAAGCAGCAGATGATGAAGACGTAAGCCATGAGAGCGCGGACCCCGGATACCTGTCGACGTGCGTGGGACGGCTAGCGGATGTACTTGATGATGAAGGCGGCCACCATGGCGACGGCCTTGTTCTTGACCCAGCCGGGCAGGAACTTCCAGACCACGCCGCCGATCTCACCGCCCAGACAGCCGACGATGGCGTTCTTGACGTAGGTGCCCTTGCCGGAGAACTTGCCGTCGGCGACGTCGCTGAGCACCGAGGTGGGAATGCTGGCCACGGCACCCTTGGCGCACCAGGCGGCGGCGCCGATGGCGACGGCGGCGATCGGGAAGGCCCGCGGGCGGATCTCGCCGTCGGCACCGCCCTCGTTCATGGCGCGGGTCAGCTCGGCCATCGCCTCCTGACCCATGCCGTCCTCGATGAAGTGCCGCTGCTCCGCGGTCAGTGCGGGCATCTCCTCGGCGGCCGAGGCCACCGTCCTGGCGGCACGGGACTCGGCGGCGTGGGCGGCCAGGGCCGGGGCGGCGCCCGCGAACAGGGCGCCGGCGGTGAGTGCGGCCACGCCCACCAGCGAGGCACGGCGGATCGCGGGGTGGCGCTGCTGTGTCGTCATCACTTGGGTCTCCCCCTGCCGCACCGTCGGTACGGGCGGCGTCGTCATGGTCGTCACGGCGGGCGGGATGTGCGCCGCCGTCGGCGGACGCCGCCTGGTCGTGGGCGTCGCGGCCGGGAACCATGCTGGCCGGGACGCCCCCCTGGCCGTAACCGTCCACCGGCCCCCTCCGAATGGAGGGTTCCGTGGTGCCCCGGCGCCGGACGGGCCTCACCGCGGCAGCACCGCCCGTACCGAGAAGCCGCCGTCCACGGTCGGGTGGGCGGTGACGCTGCCGCCCACCAGGGCCACGCGCTCGCGCAGTCCGGCGAGACCGTGACCCCCGGCGGGCAGGGCGGGCGCGGTCCTGTCGGTGGGCGGCGGCCCGTTGCTGACCTCGACGACGAGCGCGCGCTCCCCCTCCGGCGCCAGGACGGAGACCTGCACCGGTGCTCCGGGTGCGTGCTTGCGTACGTTGTTGAGGGCTTCCTGCACGACGCGGAAGGCGCACGCCTCCAGGGCGGGGTCCCAGTCGGGTCCCGGAGCCACGGCGATGTGCACGCTGACGTCGAGCAGGCTCTCGGCGGTGAGCCCGTGCAGGTCGGTGAGGCGGGTCCGGCCGACGGCGGCCGCCGCCGCGGGGTCGGCGCCGCGCAGTACGCCCACCATGTCCCGGAGTTCCTCCAGAGCCCGCACACTGTGTTCGCGCACCACCTCGATGTCCGCCCGTCGCTCGCCGTCGGACTCGGTGGCGCTGAGCACTCCGGACTGCACGGCGATGATGCCGACGTGGTGCGAGACGGTGTCGTGCATGTCGCGGGCCAGGCGGGCACGTTCACGGGTCACCGCGCGCTGGGCCTCCAGACGCCGCTCCCGGTCCTGGGAGGCGGCCAGGTCCGCCAGGCGGTCCTTGAGCTCGTCACGCGTGGCGAGGAGGCGGCCGAGAACGATCGGGCCGAGACTCAGCAGCCCCGCGCCCTCGATCATGGTGAGGACCTCCGGCCGGGAGTGGTCCAGGAGCGCGGCGGGCGGCCAGGGGACAAGCGCGGCGGCGAACAGCAGCGCGCCGCAGCCCGCGATCACCCGGTACGACGCACGGCGGGCCACCACGAACATGGCGAGCATGGCGGGGAGCCACAGGTATTCGGTGACGGTGGCGGGCAGCGTCGCCGCCACGGTGCTCAGCGGGAAGCGGTGGCGCAGAGGGAGGGCGAGCAGAGCGACCGAGCAGACGGCGAGGCCCAGGTGATCGAAGGTCCCGGCGACGGTCAGGAGCTCGGCGCAGGCAAGCAGCGCCACGCCACGTTCTGCGGTGCGGCGGTCGAACCTCATCGGCCCGCGGTGTCCCCGGCGAGCGGGTCCGCAGGCACCAGGCCGAGGCGGTGGGCGTGCACGGCGGCCTGCACGCGGTTGCTGACCCCGAGTTTCACCAGGAGGGCACTGACGTGGTCCTTGACGGTGGTGGTGCCGATGAAAAGGCGTTGCCCGATCTCCGCGTTGGAAAGGCCGTCGGCGAGCAGGGCGAGCACGTCCCGCTCACGGCCGGTCAGCTCGGGGGCGGGGGAGCCGGACAGGGACGGGGCCGGTCCCGGGCCCTGTGCGCCGGTGCCCGCGTAGTGGCGTACGACCGTGCGGGCGAGACGGGGCGCGAGCACGCTGCCACCCCGCGCCAACTCCTTGATCGCGTACTCCAGTTGCGCCGGGGGTGTGTCCTTGAGCAGGAAACCCGCCGCGCCGCCGCGCAGGGCGGCGGACAGATGCTCCTCGGCGTCGAAGGTGGTGAGGAGGGCGACGGCGGGCGGTGCGGGCAGCGCCCGGAGGTCGGCGAGGACCGTCAGGCCGTCGCGGTCCGGCATCCGCAGGTCGAGCAGCACCACGTCGGGGCGGTGCAGCAGAGCCTGGTCCGCGGCCGCCGAGCCCGAACAGCCGGCGACCGCCTCGATTCCGTCGAAGGTCTGCAGAATGCGCCGCAGCCCCTCCCGGACCAGGTTCTCGTCGTCCACCACCATCACCCGCACGGCTGTTCCCTGCACTTGCTCGGCCCCCTTGCTCATGTACAAGAAACCCCAGCATAACGGTACGTTTTTACACGGATTTTAGGGTGGCCGCCGCCTCAGGCGTCCTTCGGCATCCCGGTCCAGTACTTGACGCGCGCGAGCAGATGGTCGGGGTCGACCGGTTTCGTGACGTAGTCCGAGGCTCCCGCGGCCATCGCCTTCTCCCGGTCGCCCTTCAGGGCCTTGGCGGTGAGGGCGATGATCGGCAGTCGCGCGTACTGCGGCATCTCGCGGATCGCCGACATGGTCGCGTAGCCGTCCATCTCCGGAATCATGATCTCCATGAGGACGATCGCGACGTCCCGGTGCCTGCCGAGGACCTCGACGCCTTCCTGGCCGTTCTCCGCGTACAGCACCGTGAGGCCTTGCCGTTCCAGGCTCACCGTCAGCGCGAAGACGGTGCGGATGTCGTCGTCGACGATCAGCACCTTCTCCCCGTCGAACCGGGGCGGCGCCTGCCCTGCGCGAGTCGTCTCCGCGGACGCCGCGGACAGCGGGGGCACGAATTCCGACAGACCCTCGAACGACGGCACCGACCCGTGCGACGGCTGGTCGAGCGAGTGCGGCGGCCGGTCGAGCGAGTGCAGCGGCAGATACAGCGTGAACGTGGAACCGTGCCCCGGTTCGCTCACCGCGTGGATCTCACCGCCGAGCACGCGCGCGACCTCCCGGCTGATCGCGAGCCCGAGTCCCGTACCGCCGTACTTGCGGCTTGTCGTGCCGTCCAGTTGCTGGAACGCCTCGAAGATCGCCCGCATCTTGTCGGCGGGGATGCCGATGCCGCTGTCGGACACCGAGAACGCGATCAGGCCGTCCTCCGGGGAGTGCAGCGAACCGGCCTCCCAGAGCTGCTCCCGGATCGCGGCGGGCACATCGGGGCCGCCGGGCAGAACGGAAAGCCGCACCGCCCCGCTGTCGGTGAACTTCACCGCGTTGGACAGGAGGTTGCGCAGCACCTGCAGCACACGGCTCTCGTCGGTGTACAGCGTGGCGGGCAGCTCCGTGGACAGGCGTACGGAGAAGCCGAGGCCCTTCTCCTCGGTCAGCGGCCGGAAAGTGGCCTCTACGTAGTCCACGAGGCGCACGAGCGCGATCCGGGTCGCGCTGATGTCCATCTTGCCCGCCTCGACCCGCGACAGATCGAGGATGTCACTGATGAGCTGGAGCAGGTCCGAGCCCGCGCCGTGGATCGTCTCGGCGAACTCCACCTGCCGAGGCGTGAGATTGCCCTCGGAGTTGTCGGCCAGGAGCTTGGCGAGGATCAGCAGCGAGTTGAGGGGCGATCGCAACTCGTACGACATGTTCCCGAAGAACTCGGACTTGTAGCGCATCGAGACCACGAGCTGCTCGGCGCGCTCCTCCAGAACCTGCCGGGCCTCCTCGATCTCGGTGTTCTTGATCTCGATGTCGCGGTTCTGCCGCGCGAGCAGTTCCGCCTTGTGCTCCAGCTCGGTGTTGGACGCCTGTAGCGCCTGCTGCGAGGCCTCCAGTTCGGCCGAACGCTGCTGGAGCTGCGCGGTCAGCTCCTGGGATGCGCTCAGCATCTGCTCCGTACGCTGCTGCGCGGTGATCTCGTCGCGGCTGAACTCGATGAGGCGGACGACGGCTTCGGGGATGTCGGCGGCGCGCTCGCCCAGCCAGCGGTCGGCCTCCGCGAGGCGCGTCGCGGACAGCAGGTCCGCCTCCGTCGCGCGCTCCTCGACCACGGCGAGCCACTGCTGGAAGTCGGCGTCCTCCTCCACCCAGGCGGCGAGCCTCGCCCACTCCCGGATCAGCGCCTCGTGCGCGATCTCCGCGGTGTCGGGCCCGCCGGTGCCGAGGACCACGAGGCGCTGCTCGGGATCGGCGAGGAGCTGCGCGATGTACCAGTCCTTGCCGAGGTGTGCGCGGTGGACGGTGACGCGGACGGCGCTGGTGGCCCCGCCGCGGGCACGGACCATGGACAGCAGGACCCGGCGGATACGCGGCTCGTCCAGGTGCTGGGCGAGCAGGCTGTAGGCCTTCTCCGCGTGCTGGTTCAGCGCGCCGGAGACACCGCCGAGGCTCTGATAGCTGTCGAAGCTGAGCCGCCGGTCGTGCTGGAGGGCCCACAGCTCCGTCAGGGTGAACTCCAGGAGGGGCAGGCTGCCCGCGGCCCTGCTCGCCTCGGCGGCGATGGCCTCGGCGAGCCCGGGCGTGAAGGTGACCCCGGCCACCGACGCCGGTTCGACGATCACCCGGATGAGGGCCGCCTCGTCCAGCGGGGACACGTTCAGTTGCCGGTCCTGAAGGCGGGGCCCGATGTCCGGCAGTTCGAGCAGGTCGGGCAGGAAGTCGGCCCGCAGGGTCGCGACGAGGCGGACCCCGGGGTCCTGTGCGACGTCCGCCGGCGGGAGCAGCCGCTCAAGGAACTCCAGTTGCTGCGCCCGGTCGGCGCTGCCGCTCAGGACCTCCTCGAACTGGTCGGCGATCAGCGCGAGTCGGCGCCCCGTGAGCACCCGCAGCCGGGAGGCGACCGTCCAGAAGCCCTCCTCCCGCAGGGCGCGGGCCCGGTGTTCCAGTTCCTCCAGGCTGTGGGTCCGCCGCGGGTGCTCCAGTTCGAGGAGGGCGCGGGCCACGGCGTCGAAGGGGGACATCCCTGGCCGGAACGAGGCGACCGCCCACCCCTCCGTCGCGAGCTGGGGTTGCAGGCCCGCGGCCACCAGGGACGACTTGCCCACCCCCGAGGGCCCCGTCACCATCACGAGCGGCTGGGTCTTCACCATCGTCCGCAGTCGCTCGACCTCACGCTCCCTGCCGACGAACACTCCCGCCAGCGCGTCCTCGGCGCTGAACGCCTGCAACCCCCGGTAGGGGCACGGCGGCAGCACACCCCGCCCCAACGCCTCGGGCCAGGCGGCGGAGACCTCCGACAGCGGTACGGCGTACGCGTCATGGGCGGCTCCCTCACGGCTCGCGAGGGCGAGCATGCCGACGACGGCGTCACCCCACCGGTCCGTGATGATCACGGGCGATCCGCTGTACCCCGGCTGGGCCCGCAGCGCGGACTCGCTCTCCGCGTCGAGCTGCACGAGCCCGCCGCCGACCGCGCCCCGCAGCACACAGGTGCTCCAGGCGCCGTTGGCCTTCCTGGGTGGATTGCCCGGGTAGCCGAAGACCTTCACCCGGGTGTCGCCGACCAGGCCCGTGCGGGCGTCGATGAGCCGGGCCGCGCCCGCGCTGACGGGCAGTGTGTCACCGCCGACGAGCACAAGGCCCGCCACGTCCCTGCCCGGCGCGCCGCCGCCGGGCGGAGGGTCCCACGAGCCGATGCGGCAGTGCCGCAGCGGTGCTCCCTCCGCGTCGCCGAGCAGCACGAACTCGACCTGCACACGGGCGTCGCCCGCAGGCCGCTCCGCGCAGCCCTTCTGCCGCCCCAGGGCCACATTGACCACATGGGCGCAGGTCACGATCTCCTTGTCACCGACGACGAAACCGACGCCGACCGGCGCCCCCGTCGCCGTGTCGCGGACCTTGACGACGAATCCCTCGCGCTGCGCTCCCATCGGGTCAGGGGCGGTTCCACGTCAGCCGGACGGAGAAGTTCACTTCGGCCGTCCCCTTGGCGATGATCACACCCGTCTCGCCGCCCATCTTCAGACCGAACCCCAGCTCCGCGGTGTCGGGCCCCAGCTCGCGCACGGTGTCGGCCACCTTGGACAGCGTCGGCTCGATCTGGCCGAGAGCCTCTTCCAGCGACACGCGTGCCCGCGCGACCAGCCCGCCCCCGGCCGCCAGATCGAGGTCGGTGGCACCCGGGTCGACATCGGTATCGACGTCCACCTCGAACACGGCGACCTCCTCCGTGCCGTCACCGAGCCTCATGGTCAACTGCTGTGGCACAGCTCATCCCCCAACCCAGGGCCGTACGCCCGAACGACGACTGCCGACGCCGTCCATCCTCGGGGAACGTGACCGCGCCCCGCAGCCACATGAAGGGATCCACCGCCGCGGCGGAAGAATCGCGCATCGCGCGGAAGAATCACCTGGCCACTGACGCCCGCCCCGGCGGTTCCCGCACCGCGATGATCTAGCGTTGCGTTATGTCTGATATTCCCGGAAGCTCTCCTTCGTCGGACGCGTCGTCGGACGCGTCGTCGGACGCGTCGTCGGACGCGTCGTCGGACGCGTCCTCGGATGCGGCGTCGGGCGCGGCGTCCGGCGGGGCCCATCCGCGGCCCCCACACGGAGAGCACGGCCGAAAGCCCGGCTGGCCCCAGCGCTGGGCAGCCTTCAAGGAGTCACCGTTCCTGCCCGCCACCGTGCTGCTGTTCATCCTGGCAGCGGCCGCCGGTCTCTTCGCGGGCTCCTATACGTACGCCATGGCCAACCCCACCCCTCGCCAGGTGCCCACAGCGGTCGTCGGAGCGGAGCACGGCACAAGGGGCGAGGCCTTCCTGACCGGCATGGAGAAGGCCCTCGACGCCTCGGTGGAAGTCCACCGCTACGACACGGTGGGCGCCGCGCGCGAGGCCGTCGAGCAGCAGGAGGTCTTCGCGATCCTCGACGCCCGCCAGGGCGAACGCATCCACTTCGACGTCTCCGCCGCTTCCGGCGCCTCGGTGGCCGACCTGCTGGCCGAGACCGCGGCGAAGGTGGGCCGGACCCTGAAGGTCCCGGTGACCGTCACCGACCTCAACCCCCTGCAACCCGGAGACCCACGCGGTCTGGCGATCTTCTACATCTCGCTGGCCGCGGTGATCATCGGCTTCGTGGGCGCCATTCAGCTCAGCGTGCACGCCCGCGGGCTCAACCCCGCCGAGCGCATCGCGTTCACCCTCGCCTACGCCCTCCTCGGGGCCTTCGCCATCGCGGCCGTGGTCGACTGGTGGCTCGGCGCCCTCGATCTGCCGTTCGTCCAGTCCTGGCTCGTCCTGGCCCTCACCATGTTCACCTCCGGCATGGTCTTCTCCATGTTCAACACCCTCGTCGGGCGGTGGTCGATGATCCCGACATGGGGCCTGATGGTGCTCCTGGGCAACCCGTCCTCGGGAGGCGCCGTGTCCTGGCCGCTGCTGCCGTCCGCGCTCGGACACATCGGCCGCTGGCTGCCTCCGGGAGCCTCGGTCAACGCCCAGCACACGGCCGTCTACTTCAACGGCCATCAACACCTCTTCCCCTACCTCGTGCTCGCAGGATGGGCCCTGGTCGCGAGCACGGTGTTCTGGGTGTGGCGCCACCGCCACCCAGGAGGGCGGGAGACCCGCCGGAGCCGCCCTGCCCACGCGGCGACCTGACGGGCCGACATAGGGTCATGAGGCAGGCGACACTCCTGCGTACGAGCCGGCACGCACCCACCCGTACGAGCCGGCACGTACCCGCGTACGAGCCATCAAGGAGAGCGCAGCACATGACTGACCAGCCGTCGGGAAGACTCCCGCGCCGTTCCATACTTCGCGCATCGGTGTTCGGGGCGACGGCGGTCGCCGCCGGTGGCACCGTGGGACTCGGAGCCACACCGGCCGCCGCTGCCCCCGCGGGTGCCCCCGCCGCGCCCGCCGGGGCCCCCGTGGCACTGCCCGCGCCCACAGGCCCGTACGCGGTCGGCACCCGGGCCTGCCACCTCGTCGACGACCGCCGTGACGACCCGTTCGCGCCCACCAGGACACCGCGCGAACTGATGGTCCAGGTCTGGTACGCGACCGCGGCGCCCCGCGGTGAGCGTGCCCGATACCTCACGCCCGGCCTCGAACCGGTCGTCGAACAGCGCTTCGAACTGCCCCCGGGCTCCCTGGGGCGGGTGCGCACCGACGCCTGGCGGAACGCCCCGGTGCACCCCCGCCTGCGCGACGCGCCCGTGGTGTTCTTCGGCCCGGGCCGCCAGGACCCCGCGGCCACCGGCACGACCTTCGCCCAGGACCTCGCGAGCCACGGCTACCTCGTCATCGCGGTGAACCACACCTACGACGGCCCGACCGAGTTCCCCGACGGGCGGGTCGTCCCGCAGAATCCCGGCACCGGCGATCAGGCGGTGCTTCGCAAGTACTCCGACGTGCGTGCCGCGGACCTGAGCTTCGTGCTCGACGTCCTGACGGGGAGGCGCGCGGCGCGGCTTCCCGCTGACATCACACGGTCGGTACGGCGTGGCGGCGCCGGAGTGTTCGGCCACTCGCTCGGCGGCTCCGCGGCCGCCGAAGTGCTGCGCACCGACTCCCGGTTCACCGCGGGGGCCTGTCTGGACGGCGCCCTGCAGACGGACGCGGTGCAGAGCGGCCTGCGGCAGCCCTTCCTGCTGTTCACCGAGCCCATGGAACTGCCGACGTGGACCGACTTCATGGCCCACCACACGGCCTGGGGACGCCGTATGGTCCTGGCAGGCGCACGGCACTACAGCTTCAACGACCTGGCCACCCTCGGCGTCGAGCTGAAGCTCGACGAGGTGTGGACCGCGGAGCGCTTCGCCAAGTTCTTCGGCACGGCCGAGGGACGACGCGCGCACGCGGTCACGGGTGACTACGTGCGCGCCTTCTTCGACCACTGGCTGCGCGGCCGCACCACGACGTCACCGTCGCTCGACGCCGCGGACGCCGGGTACCCCGAGATCACGATCGGATGGAAGGCCGGGAGCTGAACCCACGCGCCCCGGCCCTCCCCCCACGCGCCGTGCACGTACTCGTACACACATACGGGGTGGGTCAGCGGACCTTGCCGCCATATACGTGGGTGACCGCCATCGTCATGAGAACCCTGCGGTCGGAGACCATCACCGCGCGGTACTCGTCCCAGTCGGGGTGCTCCCCGGCGGCGGCACGGTAGTAGCGCACCAAGGCCTCGACCTCGGGGCCGTGCGGGTCGCTGCCGGGGCCGGTGAGTGTCGCCGTGCCCTCGGCCGTGGCCCAGGCCCAGCCGTCGGGCCTGGTGACTTCGAGGGTGGCCCGCGGGTCCCGACGGAGGTTCACCGTCTTGGCCCGACCTTCGGTCATCGACACCTGGATGACATCGGCTTCGCGGTCGTAGAAGGGGGTGACGGGGGAGAGCTGGGGGCGGCCGTCCGCCTTGATCGTCGCGAGCACACCGAGCCGGCTTTCGGCGAGCAGGGCGCGTGGGTCGAAGGGTGTGTCAGTCATGTCTGAAGCCAATGCTCGACGGACGCCCCCTATTCCGTACGTGTCACCCTCGGGAGGACGTCACTCGCCCTCTTCGGAGGACGTCACTCTCCCTGACCGGCCTCGGACTTGGTCTGGGCCTTGGTCTTGTCCTGGGGAGCGGCGGCCTCGTCGGGTGCCGTGTAGAAGACCGACGTGCCCTGCTTGGTGCGCTGGGCCCGGTTCTTGGCCACCAGGTTCTCGAGCGTGGTGCGCACGACGGTGGTCTTGATGCCACGCTCGGGGTGCGCCTTGCCGAGGTCGGTGGCGACTTCGGCCGCGGAGCGCGGTTCGGACTGTGCGGCGAGGTGACCACGCACGAGGTCCACCAGCGTGGGCTCGGCGGTCTTGGCGGGAGTGGCCTTGGCCGCAGTGGCCTTGGCGGCGGCGGGCTTGGCGGCGGCCTTGGCGGGCGCGGCGTCGGCCGGGGCCGTCTTGGCGGACGCGGTCTTGGCGGGCGCGGCCTTGCGGGCCTGCTTCTTGTCCGCCGTGCGCCGCGTCGCGCCGGTCTTCTTGGCGGCAGGCTGCTTCTTGGCCTTGCCGGACGTGGTGGATCCCTTGCTGCGGGGAGCGGGAATCACGGCGTCCTGGGGTGCCTGGTCCGACTCGGCGGGCGCGGACGGGGTGTCCAGCGCCTGGCCGATGTTGGTCAGGACCGTGTGGTCGTGCAGCAGGGCGGCAAGCTGCTCCTGGAGAGTGTCGATCTCCGCACGGATACGTTCCTGCTCCTTGATGTTGCGTTCGAGGTCGCTGGTGACCTGCGCGGCGTACTGCGATGCCAGTGCCGTGGCGGTGGTCGTGGATTCAGTCATAAGGTTCGGCCCTTTCTAGGTTCTTCGGCCTTGGCAGCGGACAGTGGGAACGCCCGCGACGCACCACGTGCATGTTTCGAGTAACTGGTACGTGTGGCTGAGAATAGCTCTTGCTCAACACCCTGGCGTACCGATTGCCCGTATGAGGTGGCCTCGGCCGGACGGTGAGCCAGTCGGTGAGCAACAGCGGCCGCACCCATTGAAGTACCCACCTTGGCACAGGTGAGTGATGTGTGGGAGTCGCCGGAGACCGCCAAAAGCCGACACGGACGACGTCGGAAGCGGTGGGGCGAACTCGTCAAGACGGAAAGGTTCTTGAGGCCGAGGAGCACTCACGAGAGTGAACCTCAGTCCCGTTCCCGGCGAACGGCCCCTTGGTCGAAAGGCCTCAGGCGTGGAGACGGGACGTGACTATGACTCGCTGCCATCACCGAGAACGACACCGAGAACCGCACCGGGAACCTCGCTGAGTCCGCACTGAAACAGCACGGAGAGATCACAGGAGACCTTCACAGAAGGCCTTCCGCCTTCCCGGAAGACCTTCACAGGAAAACACCGCGGGAGAACACCGCGGAAGCCCTGCACGGGAGTCAGAAGCCCTTCATGGGAGTCACCGGGGAGCCCTGACCGCGGCCCTGACCACCCGGCAGGGCCCCGGTGTTGCCGGATGTGTCCGCGGTGCCGGGGTGACGGGCGTGGACGTAGAGCTCGGCCAGAGCGCGGACATGGGTGCGCAGTGCCCACGGGTCTATGGGCTTGAGGAGGAACCCGCCCACGCCGAGGCGGTAGGCCCGCTCGGCCACGGAGTCGTCGCGCCCGACTCCCGTGACCAGGACCACGGGCAGCAGCCGGGTGTGTTCGAGGCGGCGCAGATACGTCACGGTCTCGAGCCCGTCCATGCCGGGCAGAAGGAGGTCCATCACCACCACGGCGATCTTCTCGCGCAGCACACAGCGCAGTGCCTGCTCGCCGCCGCCCGCCCGGAACATCCGCCGCCCCAGCGGGGCCAGGGCCTGCTCCAGGGCGAACAGGTTGTCCTCGTGGTCATCGACGAGCAGCAGGCCGTACTCCCCGTCCGCGCCCGATGCGGCAGGTCCGGGCGGGGACTCGGGGCGCGCTGCCGGTAGCGCTCGTGCGGAGGGCGGGTCGGCGGGCCAGGCAACGTTCAGCGGCTCACTCATGGAACCCCTCGGACTCGATGGTTCACTGCGGCCGCCTGCCTGACCGTGCCCGCTCAGTCTATCCGTCGCCGTCGCGCCACGACAGTGTGGCCGGGAGACGCGGGCGCAGCGGGCGTCCGGCGGCTGAAAGTGTCGGCACGAGGTGTGCGGGCCCGAGCAGTTGGTTGAAGTCATGGTCTATACCAGGCATGCGTGTCCCAGTATCCTCATCCGCAGCCAGTAGCACACCATCCCCCCACCCAGGTTGCGTGCCGGCGCGGACGACACCCCTTTCACCTCTGTCCCGAGCAGCCGGGTGACCTTCCCCTTCGCCGCCTCCAGGAGGATCACGGTGAACGTTCGCACCAGAAGCTCGGCGATCATAAGCGCCCTCTGCCTCACTGCTTCCCTCGCCTTGACCACGGCATCAGCCGACGAGTCCGCCACCCCACGCCAGACGCCGAAGGTCCAGCTCACGAAGGTGACCACGGCCAAGAACCCCATCGCGGGCACCGCAGGTCCCGGCGGCAACGTCTGGATCGCCGAACGCGCGGGCACCGTACGGGTGTTGAGCGCGCGCGGCCTCGGTGAGCCCGTCCTCGACATCTCCGCCGAGACCACCACCGACGGTGAGCGCGGCCTGCTGGGCATCGCGTTCGACAAGAAGTTCGCGCATGTGTACATCTCCTTCACGAACCTCGAAGGCACCAGCGTCATCGACGAGTTCGCCGTACGGCACGGCAAGATCCGGCCGGAGACCCGGCGGACCGTGCTCACCCAGACGCAGCCCTACTCGAACCACAACGGCGGCGACATCAAGTTCGGCCCCGACGGCTACCTCTACATCGCGTTCGGCGACGGCGGCGCGGGCGGTGACCCGCACGGCTACGGGCAGAACCTCGACACCCTGCTCGGCAAACTGCTGCGGATCGCCCCGAGGGGCGGCAAGCCGTACGCGATCCCGAAGGACAATCCGTTCGTGGGCGACCCGAAGGCCAGGGACGAGATCTGGTCATACGGGCTGCGCAATCCGTGGCGGTTCTCGTTCGACGCGGGCACCGGCGATCTGCTGCTCGGTGACGTCGGCCAGAGCGCCTGGGAGGAGATCGACTGGGCCCCGGCCAGGAGCAAGGGCGGCGAGAACTACGGCTGGTCCCAGATGGAGGGCACCCACCCCTTCCGGGGCGGTACGGAACCCGTGAACCATGTGCCGCCGGTGTACGAGTACGACCGCAACGGCCTCGGCTGCTCGGTGACCGGCGGATACGTCTACCGGGGCAAGGCCATCCCGGCCCTGAGGGGTCAGTACGTGTACAGCGACTACTGCGACGGCACCGTCCGCGCCCTGCGGATGAAGAACGGCGAGGTGACGGGCGTCAGCGACTTGCAGGTCAACGGCGGCGAGGTCGTCTCGTTCATTCAGGGACCGAGGAACGAGTTGTACGTCCTCGACATAGGCGGCAGCGTCCACCGCATCGACCCGGCGTGACGACAGCCGGCTGACGCGGCCCACCGCCCCGCCGGACCGGTTGGTCAGACCGGCTCGGCGGGGTCGGCGGGGTCGTGGGTGATGAGGTCTCCCGGCTGGCACCGGAGGACGTCACAGATCCTCGACAGGGTGGAGAACCGGATGGCCCTGGCCCGCCCGTTCTTGAGCACGGACAGGTTGACCACGGTGATGCCCACCTGTTCGGACAGTTCGGTGAGCGTCATGCCGCGCTCCGCGAGGACCCGGTCGAGGTGGATCCGGATCGAGTGGAGTTCCTCCTCGGGCATCAGATGGTCCCTTCGAGGTCCTCTCGCATGCGCACGCCCTCACGCATGATCTTCCCCATGATCACGGCGGCGAGACCGGCGAGGATGAGTACCTGCGGTCCGGTGACCGTCGGCCCGGAACCCACGATGGGTGCCATGCTGTCGACGAGCCAGGAGTGCGACCAGCCGACGACGAGACCGGCCAGCGGGGTGCCCACGGTGACGAACCAGCCGAGCACCGACAGCCGCTGAGACACCGCGTCGGTGAACGGCCCCCGCAGCAGGACGGTGTCGAGCAGCCGGGAGAACAGCAGCAGGGCGAGGCAGGCGAAGAGGAGCCAGGGCAGTTCGCCGCCGAGGTCGGCGGCACGCTGCCCCACCGAGGGATCGTCCTGGCAGAGGCGAGTGGCGCTGCTGGACGCCTCCACGCCCGCGGCGATCGGCAGGCTGTCGGGGGCCAGGGAGGCGTTCGCCCAGAAGCCCGTCTGCACGCAGATCGCCCCATCGTCGAACATGCGCATGACCCCCTTGCCGAGGAACGCGAGGCCGCAGAGCATCGCCAGTGCAAAGGTGACCGAGGCCAGGGTCCTTGTGAGCCGTGTGTTCACCGCGAGCCTTCCTATCGTTTTTCGATATACCCGAGCGTAGGGCAACGTATCGATAAACGACAAGTCCGCGGCTGTCGGCGCAGTCACCGCGGAGGGTGCCCGGCGGCGCCGGCGCGTGCGTTCCTGGCCCCATCGGCTGGTCCCTGGCTGCTTCCTGGGTGTCGTCGTGTTCCACCCGGTCGTTCCAGGCTGCTGTCATTTCCCCTGGTCAAGGGGTGCTTTGTCGTTCCAGCGTCCCGAACTGCCCGGCTTTCGTGGCGGCTGGGACGGATCGCGTCGCAGGCTGGAGCCGTGCTCGTCCGAGAGATCCCCACGCCCCGCATCGAGGACGTCACTTCATGCGGCGCGGCGAGAGGGCCGGACCTGGAGCACGATCAAGCAGCAAGGAAACGAGGAGTTCGTAGATGCTTCGCAAGCGTTCACGTCTGATCGCAGCGCCGGTCGCGGCCGTCGCCCTGACCCTGACCGTCACCGGATACCAGGCCAGTGCGTCCGGCTCGTCGGCCGCGGACGGCGGGGAACGATCCGGCAAAGCCGCTGCGGCGACCCCGTGCCTGGCCGGCGCGACCACGCTGATCGGCGACCTCGACGGTGACGGCCGCCCTGACAAGATCACGAACCCTGGGCACACCGGCCTCAGGATGACCGTCCAGTGGGGAACCGCCGGCGGCTCCTTCGGCACCGAGCACTCCGTCAGCAAGCTGATCGGCAAGAGGACCGGGGAGGTCGCGACCGCCGCGGTGGCCGACTTCCAGAAGGACGGCACCCTCGACATGGTCGTCAACATCGTCAAGCCGTCCGGCGGGGACGACCCCAACAAGGCCCGCGTCGCGCAGTACCGCCCCGGCCCCCTCAAGCGGGCGAACCTGAGCTCCGCCGCCGCCCGCCACTCCGACATCGGCGACCACGGCGAGGCCAAGCAACTGCGCATCGCCAACTACGGCAACGACGCGTACCCGGACCTCGCCATCCTCAACAACGACGGTGACGGCGTGTGGGAACGGGACGTGCGCCTGACCAAGCCGGGCAGCGGCCCCGGGAAGTACAGCTACGAGCTGCAGCAGAGGTACGGCGCGAGCGGCACCCCCGCCGAGCCGCCGTCGATGCCCACCAGCGGGTGGAAGCACTTCTACAAGCCCTGCTCCTGATCACGGCCGGGCGCCGCCGGACCACCGGCGGCGCCGGCGCGGCCCCGAGCCGTACCCACCACCGACCAGGAGCAAGAGATGATCTGCGCCGAACGCCGCAAGCACACCCGCAACAGTGACGAGCAGGCCCCCGCCACGGACACCGGCACAGAGACCGCCATGGGCACCGGCGCCTCCCGTGGCGGCTGCCCGTGGGACAGTCCCGCACAGGTGGCCGAGCTGCTCGACGAAGATCCAGCGGTGACGCTCGCGACGGTCCAGGAGCGCATCGGCCTCTCCCACGAGGCTGCCGCCGGGGCCCTGGCGCGGCTGCGCGGTGAGCGCGTCGCCGATCTGCTGCAGACAGAACCGACCCTGAGCCCGCAGGAGGCGGCCACGCGCCTCGGTTACCCGGTGGCCGTGCAGCGTACGGCGCTGGTCAGCGCGGCGATCGAGGTGCGCACCCGGCGGATCCGGCCGTACCTGCGGCGCGTCGCCGACGCCCTGGTCGACGTCGGCCTTGCCGAGGAGCAGGACATCCGCGTACACCGCCTGGACGGCGACGTGCTCGCCGCGGTCGTCCTGCTGAACGGCCCCGGCACGCCCGCTCTGGTGTGGGACGAACGCTATGGATGGCGGACGGCCGTCAGCAGGCGGCATCCGATCGGTACCGAGACCGGCGCCCCGCCGACGGGTGACGGCATCCGCTACCTCAGCGAGGACCGGCGGCCCGACCCCGCCGAGCTGCTCGCCGCCCTGACCGACCGCCGGCGCGGCTCCCGGCAGCCCAAGACCCTGCACCCGGCCCCCGCAGGCCGGTTCGGCTGAGCGGGACAGCCGCGGCGTCTCACCAGGGCACGACCTGCCCCTCGTAGTCCACGAAGTGCAGACCGCGCTTGCCCTGGTGGCGTTCGATCGTCTCGGCGACGCCGGGGACGCTCGCCGCCACGCTGAGGTCCGCCTCGGGCCCGCCGAGTTCGGTACGCACCCAGCCCGGGTCCTGGAGCAGGAACGTAGGGTCTCGACACGCATCGGGCTGAGCGCGTTGGTGACCATGACCTCGGTGAACATGTCCGTCGGGAGCTCATGGACCGGGATGTCTCCGCGCGTGATGGCGGCGGCACGCCCTCACATCGGCCGATCGCCACCTCGACGCTGCGCCGGACCGCGCAGCCTCAGGAGCGACCGCGCGGCCGTCAGGAGCAGTAGGCGCCTGATCCTGTTCGGTCAGATGGTGCCCATCGGTGTGCCGCCGTCGAAGCGGTTGCCCAGGTTCGTGCGGCCGCTGATCGCGCCGTCGGCGCTCTGGACGACGAGGTCGGCCCTGACATCACCCAGCACATCGGCGAAAGTTGTTGCTCCAGGGTGTGCCGCCGTCGAAGTGGTTGCCTTTGTTGGTGCGGACGCTGATTTCGCCGTCGGTTCCGTGGACGATGAGGTCGGCTTTGGCGTCGCCGTTCATGTCGGCGAAGTAGAGGCGTCCTTGTCCTGGGTGGCCGAGGTAGTTGGACCAGTTGTTGCTCCAGGGTGTGCCGCCGTCGAAGTGGTTGCCTTTGTTGGTGCGGACGCTGATTTCGCCGTCGGTTCCGTGGACGATGAGGTCGGCCTTGCCGTCGCCGGTCACGTCGGCGAAGTAGAGCCGCCCCTGCCCCGGCATGCCGAGGTAGTTGGACCAGCTCCTGCTCCACGGCGTACCGCTGTCGAAGCGGCTGCCCAGGTTCCGCTGGACGGAGACGACGCCTTCTGTCCCCAGAACGACGAGGTCGGCCTTGGCGTCACCGTCGACATCGGCAGCCGTCACCACCGGCGCCCGGGGGCCCTCCGCCGGATCGTTGCCCGTTCGGGGCTGACGCTGACGGAAGGCGGTGCCTGTTTGACCGTGGCAGTCCGTGAGCCCGAGCGGTGCCCCGTGTGCGTGCGAAGCCCCCGTCACCTCAAGGCACTTGGCCGGTGTCCCGACCGACGGCTGGATCCATGCGTACGTGCCCCGGTCCTCGAAGCGGAAGTCCGCGCCCTCCTGCCCGCCGCACTCGGCCTGCCGCGCCCGCACCACCCCGGAGACGTGCCCGAGCTCCAGGCACAGGCCGCTGAGCGCGTTCACCATGTTCACCGCCCCGCCACCGGAAGCGGCAGGACGCAACGTCCACAGGGCACCCGCCTGCCCGGCACACTCGGCCTGGACGACCGGGGCACCGGGAAGCTGCGAGGAGCCGTCGACCGCCACGCACTTGCCGCTGTGCACGGCGATGATGTTGATGGAAGAGGGCGCCGCGGCCACCGCCCGGCCCGTCGGCACCGCCGCCGTCGCGCCCACCGCCACCGCCGACGCGGCCAGCAGCCCCAGCCCTCTCCCGTACCGCCGTAACGGCCCGCACACCGCCATGAAGCACCTCCGAAGCCCACCCGAGCCGGCCCCGCCCCCGCTGGGCCGGGCCGGGGGAATTGAAGCACCCGGGGAGGTGGATGGCGGCTGGCCTCAGGACGGCCTCAAGTGCCCCTCCGGCGAGCCGAGAGCCAGGGCTGGCACCACACCTGCGGCGGCGGTGGCGGGCCGCCGTGCGTGGCCCCCGGGAAAAGGCGTTCCGGGGGCCACGCACCACGGGGGCCGGTCACCGTCGCGCGGGGGGTGCCTGGCTCTGTGCGCCGAAGTCGGGAGACGTGTACGTCATCGCCTTCTCGAAGGGGCGCATCAGCAGGGACGTCGGCGCGTAGCGCATCAGGGTGTTGCGTAATGCCATCGCCAGGGGGCGTTCTTCCTGCTCACCCTTGCTCAGGGAGTACGAGTTGTCGACCAGCCACTTGGTGCGGGCACGGCGGGCCTCCTCGTAGGCGCGCAGTCCGGCCGCCGGGTCGGCCGCCGCGGCGCAACTGTGTGCCAGGACAACGGCGTCCTCGATCGCGGTGCTCCCGCCCTGGGCGAGGGCCGTCAGCATGGGGTGGGCGGCGTCCCTGAGAAGTGTCACCGAGCCCTCGCCCCAGCGCTCGAGGAACGGCCGGTCCTGCGCGGGAACGGCGTGGACGGCGTCCTCGGGGGTGGCCCTGATCACCTCGCCGACCACCTCCGCCCAGCCGCCGAAGGCACGGGCGATGTCCTCCCTGCTCCCCTTCCAGGCGCGGGCCGACTCGGGCGACATGTTCCGCGTACCCCACCAGTAGGCGTGCCCCCGGCCGATGTCGTGCAGTCCGAAGCGCTGCCCACGCCCCCAGTAGTGACCGTTGAAGCCGGGTGTGAGGCACGGGTGGTCGAACGGGGTGACGGAGAGCCAGCACAGTTAGCCCGCCTCCCGCAGCCGTTCCGGCCCCGCCAGTTGCGCGCGTACGGCCGAGTGGATGCCGCCCGTGCTCGTCATCAGCTCGGCGGTCTCTATGACCCGGCCGCGCTCCGCAAGGCGCAGGTCGATGCCGAGGGAGGCGAGCGCCGTGATCGAGTTGCTCATGACGGACAGGGCGGTTCCGGCGGGGCGCAGTGCGGCGGCCCGCTCGTGCACCGTCACCTCGACGCCGACGCGGCGCAGGGTGACGGCGGCCGCGAGACCGCCGATCCCGGCCCCAACGACGATCGCCGTCCTGCCGCGTGCGCCGCTCGTTCCGTTCGCTCGGTTCGCGCCGCTCATGTTCGTGGTCACCGCTCTCCTCGGGGTCCGTGTCCGGTGCCCGGCGGGTTCGCCGGCACCAGGTGGGTGATCTGCTCCGCCACGTACTTCACGTACGGCTTCTCCACGACCTGGAGATGGTCACCGGGGACGTCGATGACCTCGATGTTCCCGGTCGTCCTGGTCCGCCAGCCGCTGGTGGGGTCGCCGTGCAGGGAGCCCGCTCCCTCGTGCAGGGGTTTGAGCACGTCCGGCAGGGCGCCCTGGGCGTGCAGCAGGATGAGGTCCTGGTCGTCGACTCCGCCGCGCTCGTCCATCAGCGCCTGGTAGTTCGCCCGGAAGACGTCGTAGAGGCGGCGCACCGCGTCGTGGGAGTCGCCGGGCGGCAGGATCCCGTTCCTTTCGGCGATCTCGGCCACGCGCCGGAACACCTCTTCCTCGGAACCCACTTCGCGGGAGAGTTCCTCGACGCGGAGTTCGCTGCCGCCGTCGGCCCACAGCAGTTCCCAGAAGAAGAAGTGGAACAGGGACGCGTCACTCAGGTCCCGGGGCGCGTCCGGGCTGAGCGCGACCGTGTCGAGGAGGAACGGGGGCAGCACCTCCTGTCCCGCCCGGCGGAGCAGCCGCGCCATCTCGAAGGCGACGAAGCCGCCGAACGACCAGCCGCCGATGACGTACGGCCCGTGCGGCCGCACCCGCCGAACGGCTTCGACGTACGCGGCTGCCATCTCCGGGATCGAGCGGTGCGGCTCGGTGTCCGGATCGAACCCTGCCGCCTGGATTCCGTAGAAGGGCTGGTCGGCGGGGAGGTGGCGGGCCAGCGTCAGATAGCAGAGCACATTGCCGCCCAGGGGGTGGACGAAGAAGACCGGCGGCCGTTCGCCCTCCCGGCGGAACGGCACAAGCACGTCGCGGGAGTCGGGCACGGTGGCCGTCGGGCGCAGGCGCTCCGCGATGGCGGCGGGCGTGGGGGCCGCGACGAGAGCGGCCAGCGGCAGGCGGGCATCGAGGCGCTGTTCGATCAGCATGACGAGACGCATGGCGGTGATCGAGGTGCCGCCCAGGTCGAAGAGACTGTCGTGCACGCCCGGCGCGGGTACGCCGAGGAGTTCGGCGAACGCCTCCACCAGTGTCCGCTCGTACGCGTCACGTGGCGCGACACCGCCCCGGGGAGCCGCCGCCGTCAGCTCGGTCCGGCGCAGCGCGGCGTCGTCCCGCTTGCCGCTGGACGTGAGCGGCATACGGGGCAGCCACTGGAAGTGGGAGGGCACCAGATGCTCCGGCAGGGCCGCCCGCAGTTGGTCCTTGAGCCCCGCGAGGTCGGTCAGGTCACCGTCGCCCACCAGGAACGCGGCGAGGACGGAGTCGGTGCCCCGCCGCCGGTCCACCACCGCGACCTCGCGGATGCCGGAACCGGGTGCGGCGTGGCGGGCGACGGCCAGTTCGACCTCGGCGGGCTCGACACGGAAGCCGCGTACCTTGACCTGGCTGTCGGCGCGCCCGGCGTAGACGATGTCGCCGCCCGGCAGGCGGTATCCGAGGTCGCCGGTCCGGTACAGGCGTCGTCCGCCGCCGCCCTGATGCGGGACGAACCGTTCGGCGGTCAGCTCGGGCGCTCGGGTGTAACCGTCGGCCAGGCAGGTGCCACCGAGGTGGATCTCCCCCTTGACACGGACCGGTACCGGTCGCATCGCGTCGTCGAGGACATGGACCTCCGCGCCGTCGACGGGCGTGCCGATCGGCGGCAGCGGCGGGAAGGCGGCCGGGTCGCCGGTCATGGTGAAGCTGGTGACGACGTGCGTCTCGGTCGGGCCGTACTGGTTCTCCAGGACCACGTCCGGCAGCAGGGCGCACAGGCGGCGGATCTCCTCACTCACGCGCAGTTGCTCGCCCGAGGACACCAGCGTCCGCAGCCGCCGGGGCACCGGGCCGAGCGCGCACGCCGCCTCGGCGAACTGCTGGAGGGCGACGTAGGGCAGGAAGATCCGCTCGACGCCGTGCCGGTCGAGGAGGCGCAGCAGGGCCGGCATGTCGCGCCGTTCGGCCTCGGTGACGAGGACGAGGGTGCCGCCGGAGCAGAGCGTGGAGAAGATCTCCTGGAACGAGACGTCGAAGCTGAGCGGCGCGTGACTCACCGTGGTGCCACCGGCCGCGCCGGTGGGCCTGCGGTTCTGCCAGTCCACCAGGGCGGCGAGCGAACGGTGGGGCATCACCACGCCCTTGGGGCGGCCGGTGGAGCCGGAGGTGAACAGGATGTAGGCGGTGCTGTCCGGATGCGCTCCGGGAACGTGCACCCCGGGAACGTCCGCCCTGCGCGTGTCCGCGCCAGGGACCGCCCCTCCAGGGACCTCCACCCCGGGCGCCTCCGCTCCGGGGATCGCGGGCCCGGCGGGTGAGCTGTCCCGCGACGGCACGAGATCCTCCGCGAGCAGAAGTTCCGCCAGGTCGCCGACCAGTTGGGCATGGGAGCGGTGCGCCACCACGAGGACCGGCCGCGCCTGTGTCAGCATCGCGGCGATCCGCTCCGCCGGGTAGCCGGTGTCCAGTGGCACACAGGCGGCGCCCGCCCTGGCGACCGCCAGGATCACCGCCACCGTCTCCGGGGCGCGGTCCATGGCGATGCCGACGCGGGCGCCCGGCCCGGCGCCGAGGCCGAGCAGCCGCCCGGCGATCCGGTCCGCCGCCCGGTCGAGGTCCCCGTAGGTCCACCGCCGGGTGTCCTGCACCAGGGCGACGGCGTCCGGCGTACGGGCGGCCTGCCGCGCGAAGAGGCGTACGACGTCCACAGGCGTCCCGGGCGTCTCGGACGCGTCGGCGGCGTCGGTCACCGGTGCGGCGAGAGCACCGGTGGTGGCGAGAGCACCGGTGGTAGTGACAGCACCGGTGGCGGCGAGAGCGCCCGTAGTGGCGAGGAAGCCGAGGTCGGCGGGGTCGTCCGGGTGGTCGAGGACGCGGGTGAGGATCTCGGTGTAGGCGCGGGCCACCAACTCGGCCTGCTCGGTGGTGAAGGTACGGCCGTCCCCGTCGATCCGCAGCCACAGACCGCCGTCGCCGGGGTCGGTGACGGCGTTGACGAGGAGCTGGAAGTCGGTCTCCTCGAAGGTGCGTACCGACCGCAGTTCGACGGAGGGATGGTGGAGTACGGGCGCGAGGATGTGGAAGTTGACGTAGTTGAACGCGGTCCGCACGGCGGGCACCCGCGGTGAGTCCTCCTGGATGGCGCTGAGCGGATAGCGGCGGTGCGGATGGCCGCGCCGCTCCTCGCGGTGGGCCTCGCGGACCACGGAGAGCCAGGTGTCGGCGGTGTCGTTCATCCGGACGGGGATGGTGTTGACGAAGAGCCCGGCGGCGCGGTCTCCGTCGGCGCGCTCCGGACGGCCGTGGGTGAGCAGACCCGTGGTCAGATCGAGCTGTCCGCAGACCAGCCGCAGCGTCAGGCAGTGCGCGGCGAAGAGCACCGACTTCACGGGGACGGCGTGCTCGCGCGAGAAGGCGGCGACGCGGTGTTCGAGACCGGTCGACAGGGCGGTCCGGTGGCTGACGAAACCGGCGGGGCCGGTCACCGGTGCGGCGGACCGGAAGCCGTCGAGACGCACACCGCGCGCACCGTCGAGGCGTTCCTTCCAGTGGCGCCGGTCGTCCTGCGACTCCAGTGCCGCGCGTTCGGCCAGTACGTGGTGGGCGGGTGAGGGCGGCGGGTCGGCGGGCGCCGGGCCCGTGGGCTCGCCCAGGGCGCGCAGATGCTCGTCGAGGAGTTCGCGCAGCAGGCTCGCCACGCTGCCGCCGTCGAGCAGCGCATGGTGAAAGCCGAGCACCAGCTCCACGGTGTCCTCGCGGACGTGGACGCGCAAGTGACAGAGCGGCGCCGTCGACAAGTCGTAGCTGTGGTGGCGCCGTCGCTCGATGTACGCGTCGATGGCGGCGTCCGCCTCCGCCTCCGCCATGCCGCGCTGGTCGACGACGGCCAGGCCTCCTGTCACCTGCCGTTGGACGACCTGGAGCGGTTCCACGTGCCCGCCGATGTCGATCGACGAGCGCAGTGCGGGGTGCCGGGCCACCAGCCGGTCGAACGCCGACCTGAAGGCGGGCTCGGACCAGGGCAGCCGGAAGGAGTAGTGGAAGACGTCGTGGTAGACGGCGGACCCTTCCTGGGCCGCGCTGTGGTAGATGAGGCCGAGCTGGAGGCGGGTCAGGGGGAAGGCGTCCTCGACGTCCCCCGCCCGCAGCAGCGAGTCCCGTATCTCCTCGGACACCAGGGCGAACGGTGTCAGGTCCGGGGCCGGTTCGCGCGGTCCGTCGGTGCAGTGCGCCGCCAGGGCGGCCACGGTCGGGTTCTGGACGAGGTCGTTCGGGGCGAAGTGGACGCCGAGCCGGGCGGCTCGTGCCTGGATCCTGATGGCCAGGAGGGAGTCGCCGCCGAGCGCGTAGTAGTCGTCGTGGACACCGACGTTCTTCTGCCCGAGGACCTCGGACCACACGCGAACACACCACGGACGCCGTGCTCGCCCCCCTCTACTACCGCGCCGTCTTCACCGACCTCCCCCTCATCCCCGCATGGACCGGCAGCCTCGTGTCGCACCTGCTCCCGGGCTGACGTGTCAGCCGCCCGTCAGTGACGAGTGCCAGGGTCGGCCGTCGCTGTGCAGTTGGAGCGGGAAAGAGCCCGAGCGGGAAAGAGGGGGCGGGTTGTCATGAGGGCCGGTCGTCGAAGAGCGTCGGTAACGGGAGCCGGGCGTGCGTCCGGGAGCAGAGCTCTGCGGCGCTGGTGCGCGGCCCTGGCGCTGGGCGTGCTGCCGATGCTCGCCACGGTTCCGGCACCGGCCGCCGCGTCCGCAGAGGCCTCGTTCGCAGGGGCCGCGTCCGCAGGAACCGCGTCCACGGGTGCCGCATCCGTGGGAGCCGCATCCGTGGGAGCCGCCGCACCCCGCACCTCAGCGCCCGACCCGCGCGGCGTGGACACCCCGGTCAATATCCTCAACGTAGGCAGCGGTAAGTGCGTGGAGGTCGCCGACTCCTCGTCGGCCGACGGCGCGCCCGTCCAGCAGGGCGACTGTGCCGGTCAGCCCGGGGCGCGGTGGCTGGTGCGGTCCTCGTCCGCGGGCGGTGGCGCGGTCCTGCTGGTGAACGCCCACAGCGGCAAGTGCCTGGCGGTGGAGACCCGGACGGTGCCGGGCAGGCCCGCGGGGCCACGGGTCGAGCAGTGGGGCTGTGCGGGCCACCCCGGGGTGAACTTCCTGCTGGACAGTGGGGAGGAGCACGCGTGGATCCGGTCCACCCTGCCGCTGGCGGCGCCCTGCCTGGAGGTGGAGCACGCCGCCACCCGCAGCGGTGCCCCGATCGTCCTGGCCGCCTGCGAGGAGCAGAAGGGCATCGCCTTCCGGCAGCGTCCGGACCGTACGGGCAACGAGGTCCGGCAGGACGACCTGAGTGCTCTGTACGGGTACGACGACGGGGCCGTGACGCTCTTCAGGTTCGCGACGAACCAGACGGGCGGCTTCGAGGTGCCGAGCACCCCGTACCTCTCGCCCGCCGGTACCTGGAACGTGCGGGAGAGCGGCTTCGCCGCGGGCGATTTCAACGGCGACGGCTACCGCGACGCGGCCCTGTTCAAGGGTTCCGCCGACGGCTCGGCCGCGCTGCTCACCCTCCTTGGGCGCAAGGACGGCGGGTACGCGCCGCCCGTCAAGACGTGGGAGCGTCCGCCGGGCAACTGGTGGGGCAGCCAGACGAAGCTGACAGCCGGTGACTACGACGGGGACGGGCGCGACGAACTGGCCGCGTTCTACGGCTACCCCGACGGGTCGGTGTCCCTGTGGCGCTTCGAGACCACCGCCCAGGGCGGCTTCCTGACCCCGACCGTCCAGTGGAGCGCGCCGAAGGGCACCTGGCACTTCGACGAGAGCCACTTCGTCTCGGGCGACTACAACGCCGACGGACGGCAGGACATCCTGCTCTTCAAGGGCACCAGGGACGGCTCGGTGACCTTCTCCACCCTCCTCGGCACGGACGGCAGCGGCTTCTCGGCGCCGCACACCTCCTGGTCCCGGCCGCCGGGCAACTGGTGGGGCCACGAGACGAAGCTGACGGCCGGTGACTACGACGGCGACGGGCGTGACGAGGTGGTCGCGTTCTACGGCTACGGGGACGGGGCGGTGTCCCTGTGGCGCTTCGCGGCGAACGCGCAGGGCGGCTTCGAGGTCCCGGCGGTGGCCTGGAAGGCACCTGCCGGCACCTGGACCTTCCGGCACAGCCACATCGTCTCCGGCGACTACGACGGTGACGGACGGCAGGACATCGGCCTCTTCAAGGGTGAGAACAACGGGGTGGCGGCCCTGCTCACGCTGCACGGCAAGGCCGAGGGCGGCTTCGGCAGCCCGTTGAGGTCCTGGGAACGGCCTCCGGGTTCCTGGTACGGCGACCATGTGACGTTCCCCGGCTCCTGACGGGGCGCCGACGGTGGCGCCCGCGGCTGGGGAGACCGAGGCTACGGCGTGCCGTTCCCCGGGCCGCCCGGCTTGTCGAGCACCAGCGCGGAGTAGCGCACGCCACGCCCCACTGATCGGTGGGCGCTCAGCACGTCGACGGTGTGACTCCAGTCCGCTCCGGTGAACTCCCGCAGGCCGGGCCAGCGCAAGCACAGCAGTCGGCGGCCGGTGCGGGACGCCGCGAGGTGGGTGAGGACGGTCCCCAGGCGCAGGGAGCGTTCGACGACCGGCCGGGTCCAGTCCAGCGAACGCCGGACGAGGAACCCGGCAAGGGCGGCGTTCGTCAGGTAGCGCTCCAGGGGCTCGAACCCGTCGATCTGCCAGGAGGCGCGCGCGAGGCCCCGCGGATCGAGCCGCCGGATCTCCTCCGGGTCCGCGGTGGCCCAGGTGAAGTCGACCAGGACGAAACGGCCACCGGGCCGCAGCACCCGGTAGGCCTCGGTCAGCAGAGCCTGTCGGCCCGCGGGGGACAGGTGGAAGCCCGCCTCGAGGCAGTGCACCCGGTCGAACGGCGTTTCCGCCACCGCCACCCCGTCGGCCTGCCGGGGGAGGTCGGTGACGTCGGCCACGGCGAAAACGGTGTTCGCTGCGTGTGCGTAACGCGTGCGGGCCTGGGCGATCTGCTGGGCGCTGATGTCCACACCGACCGCGCCGCAGCCCGCCGCACCCAGTCGGGCGGTGGTGTGCCCCCGGCCGCAGCAGGCGTCGAGGACCCGGTGCCCCGGCCGGGCCCCGAGGAGCGCCAGGCTGCGCGTCTCCAGGCGGCGCTGGAAGAAGGCAAGGCCGCCGAGGAGCGCCGGCAGGGTCGGCAGGGTGTAGTACCCGAGGTTCACCAGGTCGCCCCAGCCCAAGTGCCGGAACAGCCGGAAGAACGCGTTGGCGTCACTGTAGGAAGCCGCGAGCCTGTCCTCCGCCATCCGCCGCCGCCCTCTCCCCGCACTGCCTCGTGGACCGTCACCTTGTCGTGGACCCTCAGTAGACCAGGGACAAGCGCGGGTGCAGCGTCACTTGCGCAGGAAGCCGAGGATTTCGTCCCGCACGGCTTCGGTGTTCTCCTCGGCCAGCCAGTGCCCCGACTTGGGGATCTCGACCGCGCGGGTGATGCCGGTGAACTTGGGTCTCAGGGTCGGCTCGGTGGCGGCGAGTGAACCGGTCGCCGTGAGCAGGAGCGTACGGGTGTGCACGGGGCGCGCCGCCGCGTTGTCGCGCTCGTCCTGGTCCAGGCTCCGCTGCGCGGCGGGAAGACCGCGCCCGGGGAGCGGATAGTCCATGTGTACGTAGGACTTGACCCGGTCGGGGAACTGCGAGGCGTACTGGAAGCCGACTCCGGCACCGAGATCGTGCGCGACCAGGTCGAACCTGTCGAGCCCTATCCGGTCACGCAGCAGACCGTCGACGTACCGCGCCAGCGTCTTCTTGTCGAAGCTCGGCGGGCTTCCCTGGCTGTCGCCGAGGCCGGGGAGGTCCAGCGCGTAGACGGTGTAGTGCTTGGCGAGTGACGGCATCACCTTGCGCCACTCGTACCAGGACTGCGGCCAGCCGTGCAGGAGCACAAGGGCGGGACCGCGACCACCGGTGACATAGTGCATGCGCACGCCGCGGACCTTGGCGAACTTGTGCTGGAACGTCTTGTTGAACTCCTTGTCGTGCTTGGTGGCGGCATCGTACGAGGCCGAGGCCGAGGCCGAGGCCGAGGCCGAAGCCGAAGCCGAAGCCGAAGCCGCAGCCGAGGCAGTGGTGGAGGCCGCGGCAGGGGGTGTGGCCGCGGCGTCCGGTGTGCCCCACTGGATCGCACTGCCCGCACCGAGTGCCAGGACCAGTGCGCCGGTTCCGACGAGGCGGTACCGCGCGAGTCGGCGCCCGGGGCGTTGTGTCTGTGTCATGACCCGACGGTCGCATCCGCCGTGACGAATCTGCGAACTTTTTTGCAGCATGGCAAAAGACCGTCGACGGCGCCCCTGGCCCTAGTCGGGTACGGCGTTCCCCGAAGGGGCGTCACCGCGTCCGTAGTGGTGCGTGGTGAACATGTACACCAGTCCCACGACCACCACGATGCCGCCGCTGAGCAGCACGATCCAGTTGTCGTACCAGGCGGCTTCGGGTGTGCGGGGCCAGGCGATGTTGACGATGGCGAAGATCCCGTAGACGAGTGCCCCGACGTTGACCAGGAGGCCCCAGCGGCCGAGCCGGTACTCGCCGCTCGGCTTCCAGCCCTTGAGGCGGGCCCGCAGCGCCGCCAGGACGACCATCTGGAAGGCGGCGTAGATACCGAGGATCGCAAAGGACACGATCTTGGTCAGGGCATCCGTGGAGATCAGCGAACCGACGGCGATGAGGGCGGGCAGGACCGCCGCGATGAGCAAGGCGTACGGGGGGACCGCGCGCGCCGCGGAGAACTTCCGCAGCAGCCGGTGCCCGATGATCATCTCGTCGCGGGCGTAGGAGTAGATCAGCCGCCCGGCCGCGGCCTGCAGACTGATCGTGCAGGACAGGAAGGAGATGAGGACCACGGCCATCACGGTCCGCGCACCCGCCTCGCCGAGGGCGTCGAAGAGGACCCTGACCACCGGGTCGGTGTCCTTCCCCGAGATCACCGCCCGGTAGTCGACGACGGCGAGGAGCAGCGTCAGGCACGTGAACGTCGCCGCTGCCCCGCCGACGTAGATGGTGCGGCGCATCGCCTTGGGGATCACCTTGCCGGGATGCTTGACCTCCTCGGCGACGTCCCCGCAGGCCTCGAAACCGTAGTACTGGTAGAAGCCGATGATCGCCGCGCCGAGGAAGACGGGCAGATAGGACCCGTCACCTGCGGCGCCGAAGTCGTCGAAGAGCACGCCGAGGCCGTGGAAGCGGTGGGTGGTCAGGAGGATGACACCGACGACGAGCGCGCCGAGCAGTTCCGCGCTGAAACCGATCAGCGCCGCCATCGACAGGGCCTTCGTGCCCGCGTAGTTGATGAGCACCGAGATGAGGATCAACGCGATCGTGCACAGGACGGTGGTGTGCACGGTGGGGCGGAAGCCGAGCAGGATCGCGATGTAGGGTCCCGCGCCGTACGCGACGCTGGTGATCGTGACGAGCAGCGCCCACATGTAGACCCACCCGGTCATCCACGCCCAGCGCTTGCCCCACAGCCGCCGCGCCCACGGATAGACCCCGCCCGCGACCGGGTACTGCGCGACGACCTCGCCGAAGACAAGGGCGACGAGGAACTGTCCGCAGCCCGCCATGACGAAGGCCCAGATCATGGGCGGGCCGCCGTCGGCGAGGGCCGTGCCGAAGAGGGTGTAGGTGCTCACCACTGGGGAGAGGTAGGTGAATCCGAGGGCGAAGTTCGCCCACGGACCCATCTCCTTGCGGAACTCCGACTTCTGCTCCCCGGGGGCCGTCTCCGCGGTGTCGTCCGGTGTTCCGGGAGCGGTCACCGGCCCATCCCCTCCGTGCCCATCCCCTCCGTACCCAACGGCGCGGGAGCCGGCCGGGCACTGATGAGGTCCGCCGCGCGTTCGGCGGCGAGCAGCACGGTGACCATCGGGTTGATGGTCGGCATGGTGGGGAAGACGGACGCGTCCACGATGCGAAGACCGTCGTGCCCGCGCAGCCGCAACTGTGGATCGACCACCGCGAGGGGATCGTCCTCCGCGCCCATCCGGCAGGTCCCCGCCGGGTGGTAGACGGTGTGCGCGGCCCGGCGCCCGTACTCCGACAGATCCGCGTCCGACCGTACGTCCGGGCCCGGTGCCACCTCGCGCAGCAGCCAGTCGCTCAGCGGCGCGGTGGCCGCCACCTCGCGGGCGATGCGCAGGCCGTCGACGATCGTGCGTTCGTCGTACCCTTCCGGGTCGGTGAAGTAGCGGAAGTCCAGGGCGGGTTTGACGGCGGGGTCCGCGCTGCGCAGCCACATGCGGCCCACGGAACGGGCACGGGGCACGTTGGGGGTCATACAGACGCCGTGCTCGGGAACGGGGTAGCCGAGGCGCTCCGTGTTGATGGTGAACGGCACCTGGTAGAAGTGGAACATCAGGTCAGGACGCGGGCCGCCCGCCGCGTCGCGGCGCAGGAAGAGACCGGCGTCGGAGTCCATTGCCGAGTTGGGCGGCAGCGGCCCACGGGTCTCCCACACCATCACCGACTCGGGGTGGTCGAGGAGGTTCTCCCCGACCCCCGGCAGGTCCGCGCCGACCTCGATGCCCAGGTCGCGCAGTTGGTCGGCGGGCCCGATGCCGGAGAGCATGAGCAGCCGCGGCGTGTCGATGGCGCCGGCGCACAGCAGCACCTCCGCCTCGGCCTCCAGCGTCGACACCGAGCCGTCGGGGTTGCGGACCTGCACACGGGTGAAGCGGCCCTCGCTGTCGCGCAACAGCCGGTACGCCCATGTCTCCAGACGCAGCGTCAGGTTCGGGCGGTCCATGACGGGATGCAGATACGCGACCGAGGCGGAGGAACGGGTGTTGGTCCCCGGGTCGTAGGCGAGGGAGAAGAAGCCGGTGCCGTCGGTGAACGGGCGGGCGTTGAAGTCCTCGACGACGGGAACACCGAGACCGGTGCTCGCCGCCGTGACGAAGTCCTGCGCGATGGCGTTGCGGTCGGCCGCGCCGACGGGCACGATCGTGTTCTGCAGCCGCGACCGGTACGGCAGGATCGTCTCGGGGCCCCAGCCTTCGCAGCCGCTCCGTACCCACTCGTCCAGGTCCTGCGGGAACGGCAGGAAGCTGATCAGGGTGTTGTGCGAGGAGCAGCCGCCGAGCACCCGGGCCCGGGAGTGCAGGATGTGGGAGTTGCCGCGCGCCTGCTCCTCGGTGGTGTAGCCGTAGTCGAACTCGGAGCCGAGCAGATTGATCCAGTTGCGGAGCTTCAGGATGCGCTCGTCACCGACGTCGCTGGGCCCGCCCTCCACCACGCACACCCGGCAGGCGGGGTCCTCGCTGAGCCGCGCGGCCAGTACGGAGCCCGCCGTACCGCCGCCGATGATCAGGTAGTCGTAGGTCGTCGTCTCGTCGTCCATGCTGTCGCCTTCGCCTCGCACCCGGCCCTGTCAGCCCTTGTTCTGCCAGCCCTTGTTCTGCCGGCCGTTGTCCCGCCGGCCCTTGTCGCGTCAGCCCTTGAACCAGCCGCCGGGGGCCGGCCGCAGGTTCTGGTAGATGTGCTTGGCCTCCTGGTACTCGCGCAGGCCGGTGGGTCCCAGCTCGCGGCCGAAGCCGGAACGGCCGAAGCCGCCCCACTCCGCCTGCGGCACATAGGGGTGGAAGTCGTTGATCCAGACGGTGCCGTGCCGCAGTTGGGCGGCGACCCGCTGGGCGCGGCTCGCATCACTCGTCCAGAGGCCGCCCGCCAGGCCGTAGCGGGTGTCGTTGGCCAGTTCCACGGCCTCGTCCTCGGAGCGGAACCGCTCCACCGTCACCACGGGCCCGAACACCTCCTCCTGCACGATCCGCATGGAGCGGTCGCAGTCGGCGTAGATGGTGGGCAGCAGGAAGAAGCCGCGCGACAGCTCGGGGTCGTCGGGGCGCCGCCCGCCGCACACCAGGCGGGCGCCCTCGGCACGGGCGATCTCCAGATAGCCCTCGACCTTCTCCCGGTGCTCCGCCGAGCTGAGCGGCCCGCTCTCGGTCCGCGGGTCGAGCCCGTTGCCGAGCCGGATCGCGCCCGCGCGGGCGGCGAGACGCTCCACGAACCGGTCGTGCAGCGAGTCCTCCACGAGGAGCCGGGACCCGGCCGAACAGACCTGACCCGAGTGCAGGAAGGACGCCTCAAGGGTGTGGTCGACGGCGGCCTCGAAGTCGCAGTCCGCGAAGACCACGTTCGGGTTCTTGCCGCCGAGCTCAAGCGCGAGGTTCTTCACACCCGGCGCGCACGCCTCCATGATCCGACGCCCGGTGCCCAGACCACCGGTGAAGGAGACCAGGTCCACCTCGGGGTGGGACGACATGGCCGCGCCGACGGTCGCGCCCGGGCCGAGCACCAGGTTCGCGACCCCGGCAGGAGCGCCCGCCTCGGCGATCAGCCGCAACATGTGGACCGTGGAGAGCGGCGTCGTCTCACTGGGCTTGAGTACGAAAGTGTTGCCCGCCGCCAGCGCCGGTGCGACCTTCCAGGAGGCCTGGAGCAGCGGGTAGTTCCACGGCGCGATGAGCGCGCAGACCCCGATGGGGTGGTAGGTGACCCGGCTGAGCACATCGGGGCCGACGTCCACGACCCGGCCGCCGTCCTTGTCGGCGATCTCAGCGAAGTAGCGGAACGCGTTCGAGACGTCCTCGACGTCGATCCGGGCCTCGGCGAGCGTCTTGCCCGTGTCGAGCGATTCGACGTGGGCGATCTCCTCCTGGTCCCGCAGCAGGAACCGCGCCACCCTGAGCAGGACATCGGCCCGCACCCTGGTGGGCGCGCCCGACCAGTCGCCGCGGTCGAAGGCGCGCCGCGCCGCCCGCACGGCGAGGTCGACGTCCGCCTCGTCGGCGTCGTCGACCTGCTGGACCACGGAGGCGTCGAACGGATTGACCACATCCCGTCGCGCACCGTGGACGGCCCCGGTCCACTCGCCGTCGACGAACAGTTCCGGCATCGTGGGCTCCCTCGCTCTCGTACCTGTCCGTGCCGAGGTCACCCACCGGCACGCACACCGGGCACCAACATCGTCCGGCCGGTGCGCACCGGCCAAGGGGACGCACCGGCGGGGGGAGGGTTGGGCACCGATGTGACCTGGTTGGGCTAGGGCCTGTCTGACCATTCCCGTCGCGTGGCAGACGGGAATGGTCAGACAGGCCCTAGGAGTTCCGCGAGGCGGTGAGCTGGTGGGAGCACCCCCCGAACTGCACCTCCCGGGGCAGGGGCCCTTGCGCCGGCCCTGCCCCGGGAGGGGACTGCGTGTCCACGCCCGCTCGGGGCGTGGTGCTGCCTGCTCTTCGAGCGCGGTCGTCAGCGGGGCTGGTGACCGTGGCCCTTCTTGTCGTGACCCTCGAGCGTCGCCCAGACGACGCCGTCCGGGCCGCCGATGCTCTCGTAGGTGCGGTCGACATCCTGGTGGTGGTAGCTCTGCCCGACGGGCGGGTTGTAGCGGTCGTGGTCGTCGGCGACGGCCGCGCCGGCCCCGACAGCCAGGACGGACACGGTGAGAGCGGCGGCGAGGATGGTGGAACGAACACGCATGAGGATATTCCTCCTGGAATATGCGGCTACTGTCGCTCTATCACCTGCCGCGACAGCTCGGCCGCGTAACGGGACAGGGCGCGCTCTCCACTCGAACAGACGCAGACGACAGCTCGATGAGCGGATGCCGCCCGCGAGCGCACAACGAGAAACGGCCCCTCGGGCGAGGGGCAGTTTCTCTCAGGACCCGTTCGTGGACGCGGGTCCTTATGTGCGACCGCGCCGGCGCTGTGTGCTGTGTGCTGTGCCGATCAGGTGGTGATGGTGGTGACGGCCTCGGTGCCGTAGGTGCGGGCGTAGCCGTTCTCGGTGCCGACGAGGAGGTCGACGACCGTGAAGTAGCGGTCCCAGAACGGGGTTTCGCGCAGCGCGTCGATGAGGAGCTGGTAGGAGTGGTGGTCGTCGGCCTCCCAGACCCAGACGTCGGTGACGCGCGTCGAGTAGAACTCCGTGTCGTAGAAGCGTGAGCGGACACCGGTGGTCCTGGCCTTGACGGCAGGGACGACCTGCGTCGAGAAGGCGTGCACCCGCTCCTCGGGAGTCATGGCGAGCCACTCGGGCGTGGTCTTGACGAGCATGAAGGCGGTGACCGGCGGCGCGGTTTCCTGAGCTGACATGGTCTTCTCCTCTTGCGGTTCAGTACGGGGCCGCGTGTCGTGGCGGTGATGGGCCGGGCCGGTGGCCTCAGCCGAGAACGGCGGGCTTGAGGACCTCGGCGCACCACTGGTCGAAGGTGGTGGGGGTGGCGTTGTCCGGGGCGCGGGTGACGCCCGCATCGAGACCCTGGTCCTTGGCCTGCTTCATCTCGACGATGCCGTCGACGAACGCCTCGTCGAGGCCGTGGGCGACGAGGGTGGTGCGCAGCTCGTCGAAGGGCCGGCGTTCGTAGCGGACGGGTCGGCCGAGTTGCTCGCTCATGACGCGGGCCAGGTCACTGGGGGACAGGTCCTGCGGGCCGAGGACCGGGACGCTGCCGCTGCCGGTCCAGGAGCGGTCCAGGAGCAGACCGGCGGCCACTGCGGCGATGTCGGTGACGGAGACGAGAGGGGCCTTGCGGTCGGCGTCGACGACGTCGGTGAAGACGCCCTTCTCGCGGATCGAGTCGGCCTCCTCCAGGAGGTTCTCGTAGAAGGAGGGGTTGGCAAGGGCCCGGTAGGCGACACCGGTGTCCGCGATGAGGTCGTCCATGGCGAGGGAGGCGGTGACAAGCCCGGCGCTGTCGGCGAGCGGCGTGCCGCGGCCGAGGGCGGAGACGCCGACGACGTGGCCGACCCCGTGGGCGGCGAGCGCCTCGGCGGCGGGGCGGGTGAAGCTGCTGAAGGCGTCCGTCGGTGTCTTGGCGGAGTCCGGCGGGACGAGCCAGAAGACGGCGTCCGCGCCCTCGAAGGCACGGTCGACGACCTCGGCGTCACCGTGCGAGCCGATGACCACCTCGACGTGTTCGCGTACGGACTCCGGGAGCCGGGCGGGGTCACGTACGACCACACGCAGCTCCTCGCCGCGGGCGGGGGCGGACTCCAGGAGCAGAGGCAGCAGCCGGACGCCGATGTTCCCGGTGGGAGCAGTGATGACGATCATGAAAACCTCGCAGGTCGTGCCGTTTCGGTACGCCCTCATCCTGCGGAGGCCCAAGGTGTTGCCACAATGGGAACTTCAGCACTTAATCATTGCCTGGAATGGAATGACCCTGGTGAACAGCGCACAGCCGGTCGACCCGGTCCTCGATGCCAACCTCGCAGTCGCCCTCGACGCCCTGCTGGCCGAGCAGAGCGTCACCCGCGCCGCCGCCCGCCTGCACACCTCACCGGCAGCCATGAGCCGCACCCTCGCCCGGCTCCGCCGCCTCCTCCAGGACCCCCTCCTTGTCCGGGCCGGACAGACCATGGTGCCCACCCCCCGCGCCCAGGCACTGCGCGAGGAGGCGGCCGCCGTGGTGCGCCGCCTGGGGGCGCTGCTCACGCCCGGCACCGACATCGACCCCGCCACCCTGCGCGGCACCTTCACCCTCCAGGCCGCCGACGTCGTCGGTGCGGCACTGGCGCCCGGCCTGCTGCGCCTTGCCCGGCAGGAGGCGCCGGGGGTCTCGCTGCGGTTCAGGGCCGAGGACCTGGAGGGCGGACCGGCTCTGCGTGACGGCCGCATCGACCTGGAAGTCGGCTCGATCGACCACGTCGACCCCGAGACCCAGGTCGAGGACCTGGCCACCCTCTACATGACGGCAGCCGTCCGCCCCGGCCACCCCCTCACCGAAGGGACCCTGACCCCGGCCCGTCTCGCGGCCGCCGAACACGTCGCGGTCAGCCGCCGCGGACGGTTCACCGGGCCCCTGGACGCCGCCCTTGCCGACCTCGGCCTCGACCGGCGGGTCACCGTCGTCCTGCCCAGCCACCTGGCGGCGATGACGCTGGCCGCCCGCACCGACGCCGTCTGCCTGGTCCCCGTCTCACCCCCCGGCGCCGCCCCTTCGCCCCTCACCGAGGCGGCCACCACGCTCGGCCTCCGTGTCCTGGACATCCCGCTGTCCCTGCCGCCCCTGACCCTCGGCATGGCCTGGCACCCCCGCCACGCCGCGGACGGGGCCCACCACTGGCTCCGCGACGCCGTCCGCCGGACGCTGCGCCGTGTCGCGCCCTGAAGCGTCCCGACGGGTGCCCCGATGACTGCCCCGGTGGAGGGGGGACGGCGCCGCTTCAGGGCGCGGTGTCCTCCGGGAGCAGATGGGCGAGCAGCAATTTGATCAGCAGTACGGGGGTGAACCAGGCGAGTTCGTCCGGCACCGTCGAGACGAGTGTCGCCGCGGCGATGGCGAGCACCGTCACGGCGAAGGCCAGCGGGCGGCGCTGTGGTCCCGCGGGCGTGCGGGTCACGGCCAGCGCGGCGGTCAGCGCCAAGGCGTAGACCACGGCCGCCGTACCCCAGCCGAATCCTGGGACCACGAGCGCCAACAGGAACGGCTGGACGTGTACGGCGACGAAGCCGAGATGGTGCCGGGCGGTGCGTCCCGGCCGGTGGAAGTGACGCTTGGCCACGGAGGTGGCGTTGACCGCGGCCCCGCCGAACAGGTCGAAGGCGACCACCGCGACGACGGCCACCGCCGGCGAGGACCACCCCGCGCCGACCGCACCTGCCCCGGCGAGGACACCGCCGAGCACGCCGGTCGCGTACCCGACCACCCGCTCGGCGGGGCGCGCCCCCGGCCCGATGAGCCGCTCGTCCACCCACTGGGCGGCCCCTGACATCACACCGCCTCCCGGGTGCGCAGCCCTGCGCGGACCACGTATGGCGACTGGTCAGTCATCATAGGCCTGCGGAAGTCCAACGGGCGCAGCAGTACGGGGACTTGACCCCCCAGCGCCGTGGGGGCGGGGTGACTCGGCTACGTGGCCGGTGGGGACACCGTTGGACATCGCCGACCAGACGTCCGGCCGGACCATGCGGGTCTTCGAGGCCACCCCGGGCAGGGCGCGCTCACCCGTGAGCAGGCCCTCGTTCGTGGCATCGCCCTTGAGCTGCTTGTCGAAGAAGGCGGTGGCGTAGGCCGTCAGCGCGTGCTGCTGCGTGGCGGGGGCGAGGCCACGGCCGGGGCAGGTGCTGTCGTCCTCGCCGAGCTGGGCGGGCGGGGTCCACTGCGTGTTGAAGAAGTTGTGGTTGCCGTCGCGCAGCGCGACCGAGTACGCGGGCTCTCGGGTGCGCCCCTCGACGTCGTCCAGGTACTGCTGGCCCGCCTCCCCCACGGCGCCGTCACAGCCGGAGGTCACGACGGCGACGGACGACCGCGTGACGAGGGTGTCGCTGTTGTCGCCGTCGGGCCAGTCGAACTTCACGGGTGCCAGGGCGAGGACGGCCTTCACCCGGACACCGTCGGGAGCCTCGTCCCGGTGCTTGTCCGACGCCTGCCACATCACGCCCTTGCCGCCCCGGGAATGCCCGAGCGTCCCGACGCGCCGCATGTCCAGGTGCCCGCGAAGCGCTGGCAGGGTCCGGGCCAACGCTCCGCCCCCCGAGGAGAGTTGGCTCAGGAGTCGCAGGTGTTCGTTGACGAGTCTGGCGCGGTCCCCGTAGTCGAAGGACGTCATGTTGATGCCGTCCGCGCTGAGCGAGACCACGGCGAACCCACGCGCCGCGAGGGCCCGGCCGAGGTAGTCGTAACCACGGAAACTGGGGTACGGACGGCCCCGGTCACATGGCCACGCCTGCGCTTCGGTGTCGGTGCACGCGAACCAGGAGCCGTGCGAGAGCACCACCAGGGGCAGTTTGCCGCTGACCTGGCTGGGGCGGTGCACCACCGCGCGGATCTCACTGACCGTTCCGCCGGCGGGGTCGGTGAACGCCGTGTCTCCCAGATCGTAGGACTCCGTCACGACCGCGGTCCGCCCCGTGGCACGGGCACCGGCCGCCCCCCGGTCGGCGTCCCCGGCCGCGGCGGCCGCCCCGTTCACGCCCGTCAGGCTCGCGCCCAGCAACAGCGCGGCGAGCAGTGCCCCGCCCACGGTGCCCCGCGCTCTTGTGTGCGTGTGTACCCGTCGTCTCATCCTGGCTCTCCAGTCCTCGGCCATCGCTCGACGGCCCTCGTGCTTCCGGACACCGCGGCGGGACATCTCCCGCCGCGTCCGGGAGGACGGAGCGTCGCATCGCCCGGTTGGCCCATGGGTTGTCAGGAGATTGTGCGGCGGGGCGGGTTCCACCGGGCGTTGTGCGACACCGTGTCGGTGACCCCGTGGCCTGCCCTTGCGTGGCCGACAGGAGTCGCGCGACATGGGGGGCGACGTAGCAGGCGGGCATGGCGGCGAAGGACGTCGATGCGGACCTCGAACGCGCCCGGCTCCCACCTCTCAGGCGTCATCGACGGCCCGCCGGGCCCGCCGCTCCGACCCCCATGTCATGGCACCTCCCGCCGACAGCACGCGTACGCGGCGCCGGTCGCCCGCCGCTCTTGCCAGCGTCGCGTGACAGGGGGCCGGGGGCGGGGAGAACTCACGATCGGGTGAGGGGATGGCGCGCCAGTGCGGATGTCGTGCCTTCGCGCGTCCCCGTCACGGAAAACCAACCGCGCCGTCCGCCGGAGTGAGCATGATCCAGCGGGTGCCCGGCGCGTCGCACGGGACGCAGGCGGCGATGCGCACTTGCGTCGGGCGTGCGGAGAACAGGGGAAGGTACATGGGGTGCGGGGTGCCGAGGGGAAAGGTGCCCGTGGGGGTGTGGGACTGCCAGAGGCGCTCTGTGTCCGGTGCGCGGCGGATGGTGTGCACGACCTCGTCCAGGCGGGGATTCGGGCCGCCGCGCTGCCAGGACAGCCGGAGCTGCCCGAGGAGTGGCCCTGCCCAGTGGCTCTGCCACTCGCGGAGCTGATAGCGGGATTCGTCGGAGAACGCCCAGACCATGACGTTGGCCCACGGGCGCACGAGCCAGGGGCAGTGGCGGGCCGCGATGTCGTTCGCGTGGACGACGTCCCAGGCCGCGTCGCACAGAAAGCTGATGCAGTGCTGCCGCCGCACCAGGTCGAGCAGTTCGGGCGCCGGATCCGTGGGCCCCGGCCGCGGCGGCGAGTGGCCGGTGCCCCGGTGGAGCGCGGCGGCCTGAGCGGGGCCGAGGCCCAGCACACGTACGACACCGTCGATGAAGTCCCGGCTGTAGGCCCGGTCCTCGCCGCTCTCCAGGGCGCGGTACCAACGCTCGGAGACGCCGAGGAGCAGCGCCACGTCGAGCTGTGTGAGGCGGGCGCGCCGGCCGCGGCCCGGCACCAGGCCCGTGACCGCCTCCGGCGGCCGGGCCGCGCGCCAGGCGCGCACCATCCGTCCGAGGTCCTGACGACGGGCATCCATAAGGCAAAGCTCCAGTAAATTCAGCGGTGCGCCCAGGTGGAGGAGTGGGCGAGTGCGCTGGTCGCGGGCGTGGAAAGCACGCAGGTGGCGCCAGCGCGCCGACGCGGACGAACCGGAACCCGAGGGTACCGGAATTGTAGAGTTCCGGTGGTGGCCGGTCGTCGGCGGTCATGGTGGGGCCGCAGCGGCGCCGGGCCGGGCGGTCACCACATCGCCCGGGCGTTCGCATGCGCCTGCCCGCACGCCTTTGGAGGTTCCTGCCATGACCTACTTCCTGCCGGAGACGGACGCGGTGCCGACCGCGGCCCGCGGCCTCGCCCTGACCCACCCGGACACCATCGCGGTGCACGACGCCCCGCTCCACCTCACCGCGCGCACGCCCCACCCCGACCGGCGCGTGGCCCTGGTGTCGGGCGGCGGGTCAGGTCACGAGCCGCTGCACACCGGCCTGCTCGGGTGCGGCGGCCTCGACGCGGTGTGTCCGGGGCAGGTCTTCGCCTCCCCGCACAACCGGCAGATCTACGAGGCGAGCCGGGCGGTCGCGAAGCGGGACGGCGTCCTGCTCATCGTGAAGAACTACACCGGTGACGTCATCAACTTCCAGATCGCGGCGGAACGCCTGCGCCACGACGGCATCCCCGTGGCATCGGTCCTGGTCGACGACGACCTGGCCACCGACATCGCGGACAGCGCGACCGGCCGCCGCGGCACCGCCGCCACCGTGATCGTGGAGAAGCTGCTCGGTGCCGCCGCGGACCGCGGCGCCACCCTGGAGGAACTCGCCGCACTCGGCTCCCGGATCGTGTCCCGCTCACGCAGCCTGGCCGTCGCCGCCCGCGCACAGACCTCGCCGACCACTGGTGTGCCCGCCTTCGACCTGCCCGCCGGCATCCTCGAATACGGCGTCGGCATCCACGGTGAACGCGGTGTCCGCACCATGGCCCGCCCGCCCGTCGACACCCTCGTACGCCAGATGACGGACGAACTCCTCGCCGCGCTCCCGCCCGGCCGCGACGAGGTGCTCGCCCTCGTCAACGGCCTGGGCGCCACCACCAGCCTGGAGCTGCACTCCCTCAGCGCCCTCCTTGTGGACCTGCTCGCCGAACGCGGCATCAGGGCCGCCCTCGTGGTCCCCGGCACCTACACCTCCGCCCTGGACATGGCCGGTTTCTCGCTCACCCTGACGCGGCTCGAAGAGGGCTGGACGGACCTCTGGGACGTCGACACAGGCACCCCCCTCACCTTCCCCAAGTGTGTCGGCACCGCGGACCCCGGCCCGGCCGCGCAGCCGCCGACGGCCGCCCCGGCCGCCGACGAGCAGGGGCACGGCAGCCGTGCGGTGCTCGACCGGTACGCGCTGATCGTCACGCAGGTCCGCGACAACCTCACCAGGCTCGACCAGCTCGTCGGGGACGGCGACTTCGGTGACAACCTCGCGGGCGGTGTGCGCCGCGCCGTCCGTCGCGCCGACGAGACCGGCGTCGAGGGGACGGCCGCGCTCGCCCATGTCTTCCTCGACGAGGTGGGCGGCACCAGCGGACCGCTGTTCGGGCTGCTCTTCCAGCACCTGGCCGCCGTCTCGCCCGCCGACGGCCGGGCGCCGTCCCTGCCCGCGCTGTCCGAGGCGACCTCCGGCGCGCTCGCCGCGATCCGCCGGGTCGGCGGCGCGGCCCCCGGCGACTGCACCCTCGTCGACGCCCTCGCCTCCGCCGCCGACACCCTCGCGTCGCCGCCGCCGGAGGCCGCCGACGCACCCCTCACCTGTGCCGCGGAGGCCGCCGTCCGCGGCGCCCTGGCCACCGCCACGCTGCGGGCCCGCCGGGGCAGGGCGAGCTACGTCGGAGACCACGCCATCGGCGTCCCCGACCCCGGTGCCCTTGCGGTGGCGCTGCTCTACACCGCGCTGGCCGACGTCCACGAACCGGCCACGGCCACGCGGCTTCCCGCCCCTGGGCACATCACCGCGCACTGACCCGGGCGGGCCCTGCACCCGGCCCGCCTCCCTCGTGGCGGGCCGGGTTCAGGCCCCGGGCACGGGCGCGGCGCCGGTCCCGGACGCCGCCCCGCCCACGCCCCCGGCCGCCGCCCCCAGATGCCGCCACCGCACCGGATCACGCGCGTCCGCGCCCGGTCGCGTGGCGGGCAGCGGCCCGCGGGCGGCGGCGTCGAGGACGAGGACCTCGTCGCCGCCCAACTGGAACGCGTAGTCGACCCGGTCAAGGCGCGACGGCACGCCCAGGGCGTCCAGCGCCGCGCGCAGTTGGTCCAGGGCCGGGTAGCGGTGGTCGCTCGTGTGCAGCACGACCGGGAAGAGCCGCACTTCACGGCGTGCCACCCGCACCAGCTCGATCAGTGCGCTCAGGTGGAAGTCCTCGCTGAGCTGCGCCCCGTAGGAGAACAGCAGGTGCGAGCTGAGGACGAGGTCGAAGGAGCGGTCGGGGAACGGCAGATGCGGCAGCGCGCCGGCGACATAGCGGTCCGGGCGGGCCGCGATGTCGGCGGTGAAGGCGCGCGCCGACTCGGCCCGAAGCCGGGTGTAGCGCTCGGGGGTGCCGAACCAGTCCCAGACGAAGCCCTCCGCGTTGTCGGCCACGTACGCGTGTTTGTGCTCGATCTCGCGCAGTGCGAGGGCGCCGAGCACGTCTCGTTCCGGACCGTACAGCGGGTCGACGCCGACCGCGTCGACGCCCCGGGCCCCAGCCTCCGCCACGAAGCTCGCGGCCCCGCCGGGACAGTCGAGGACACGCTGTCCGAGGTCGTCGTCCGAGAGCGCGAACATGGCCCGGTACTCGTCGAAGGACCGGGCGCTGACCAGCATCGCGTCACCCCCTGCCGATGTAGGGCATGGTCGTGGGAAGCACCGTCAGGGACTGCACGTTGGTGCCCGGCGGCATCGACGCCATCAACAGCAGGGCATCGGTGAAGCGCTCCACCGGGATGGTCGCCTCGACCGCCGTGGTGCCGTCGCCCTGCATCGAGGGCGGCTGCGGGCTTCCGTCCACCGGCGTCACGTTGCCCACGTCGATCTGTCCGCAGGCGATGTCGTAGGGGCGGCCGTCCAGGGACAGGCCCCGGGTGATGCCGAGCACGGCGTGCTTGGCCGTGGTGTAGGCGATGGCGTGGGGGCGGGGCGCGTGGGCGGACGGCGCGCCGTTGTTGATGATGCGCCCGCCCTGCGGGGACTGGTCGCGCATCATGCGGAACGCCTCCTGGGAGCAGAGGAACGTCCCCGTGACGGTGGTGGCGATGATGCGGTTCCAGTCGTCGAGGCCCACGTCCGGGACCGGTCTGCGCGGGACGGCCGCGCCCGCGTTGTTGAACAGCAGGTCGAGCCGGCCGAAGTGGTCGCCGACCGTGCGGAACAGCGCCGCGACCTGGTCCGGATCGCCGATGTCGGTGGGCACCGCGATCACCCGGTCCGCGGCGGCGCCCGAGAGTGCCGCGGTCTCCTCAAGGGCCTGCTTGCGCCGCCCGGCGAGCGCGAGCGACCAGCCCTGGTCGAGCAGGGCGAGCGCGGCGGCACGCCCCAGGCCGCCGCCGCCACCGGTGACGACGCCGATCCTGCCGTGACCGCCGCTCATCGCTCGTTCATCCAGGCGCGCAGGATCCGGCGGGCCTGTGGCCCGGGGACGTCCACGTACGGGGAACGCCCGTGCAGCACGCGGCTGTTGCGGATCATCAGCAGATCCCCCGCGCCGAGCTGGAGCCCGAAGGCGATCTCCGGCCGGTAGAGGACCTCGTCCAGGTAGTCGAGGGCGTCCAACTGCCGGGCGTCGAGCTGCGCGGACGCCCGTACCGTACGGGTCTGGTAGTAACAGCCGACCGTCCCGTCGTCCTGGGTGAACAGGATGGGGGTGGTGACGATCTGCTGGCCCGCGCGGCCGGTGCGGTCGAACCGCCACTCCTCCTGCAACAGGGTGAGGACGTCCGGGCGTTCCCGTTCGATGATGTCGTACACGTGCCGTGCGCTGGCCAGCTTCGTCATGCCGCCGCCGTCCGCGGCGGGCCGCAGACACAGCAGGACGAGCAGGTCGCAGGTGTCGCAGTGGAAGCCGAGTTCGGTGGCCCCGTCACCGTCGCGGTCGCGCAGGATGGTCCACAGGTCGCCCTGGGCGTTCTGCGGTATGGCCCCGCCGATCTCGTCCAGGACGAAGGACAGGCCGGTGATGAGGTCGGCGTCGGAGGCGTCGGGGGACATGACGTTGCGTACGTTCACGAACCCGACGGCGTCGAGGCTGCTGCCGATGAAGGAGCGCACGGACGTGTACGGGGCCCCGCCCGCGCCCCAGCGCCCGGCGAGGGCGTCCGCCCACAGCAGCCGCCGGTCGTCGTCGGTGACCGACAGCGACCAGACGTCGCGTGCGGACTCCAGGTACTCGCTGGTCCAGCCGATGTCGTCGATCGTGGTTCCCGTCATGGCGTGTTCGGTCCCTTCTTGAGGCGTACGGAAATGGGGGCGGTCCTGCACCGGTCCCTCACCGGATCGCCGTGGCGACGGCGGCGGACCACAGCGAGAGGGCGTCGTCGATCTGCTCGGCGGTGACGACGAGCGCCGGGATCATCCGCACGACGTTGCCGTGCACCCCGCAGGTCAGCAGCAGCAATCCCTGTTCGGCGGCGGCGCGTTGCACCTTCCGGGCGAGATCGGCGTCCGGGGAGCCGTCGGGGCGGCGGAACTCGCTGGCCAGCATCAGGCCCGTACCGCGTACGTCGGCGACGGCCGGGACGTCGGCGGCGGTCTTGCGCAGGCCGTCCGCGAGGCGGCGGCCCTGCTCGGCGGCGTTGTCCACCAGGCCCTCGTCCTGGATGACGTCGAGGGTGGCGAGAGCCGCGGCGCACGCCACGGCGTTGCCGCCGTAGGTCCCGCCCTGCGAGCCCGGCCAGGCGCGGCCCATCAGCTCGGCGGGCGCGGCGATCGCCGACAGCGGGAAGCCGCTGGCCAGGCCCTTGGCGGTGATCAGCACGTCCGGTGTGACACCGGGGGAGTGCTGGTGGGCCCAGAACCGCCCGGTGCGGCCGAAGCCGGTCTGGATCTCGTCCAGCACGAGGAGGATCCCGTGCCGGTCCGCACGCTCCCGCAGCCCCGCGAGGAAGCCCGGCGGCGCTGGCACGTAACCGCCCTCACCCAGGACGGGTTCGACGAACATCGCCGCGGTCTCGGCGGGCGCGCTGACGGTGGCCAGGACGTGGTCGAGGCCGCGAAGGGCGTGCTCGACGGCGGCCTCCTCGCTCAGCCCGAGAGCGAAGGCGTGCGGGAACGGCGCCACCGCGACGCCCGGCATCAGCGGGCCGATCCCGGCGCGGAAGCGGATGCCCGCCGTGCTCAGCGCCGCCGCCCCCATGGTGCGCCCGTGGAAGGAGCCGTCGAACACGATCACGTTCTGCCGGCCCGTGGCCTGCCGGGCGAGCCGCAGGGCTGCCTCCACCGCCTCGCTGCCGGAGTTGAGGTAGAACAGCGCGTCAAGTCCTTCCGGCAGCACGTCGCCCAGGCGCTCGGTCAGGGCGAGCAGCCGGTCGTGCAGCACGGTCGTGTACTGGCCGTGGATCAACTGCCCCGCCTGCTGCCGCACCGCCTCGACCACCCGGGGATGGCAGTGGCCGGTGTTGGTCACGCCGACGCCGGCGGTGAAGTCGAGATAGCGCCGGTCGTCGGCGTCGTACAGGTACATCCCCTCGCCGCGGGTGGCGACCACGGGTGTGGCCTGCTGGAGCACCGGGGAAAGCTGGGGCATCGCGTCACTTCCTAGGGAATTGTCGGCTGCCCGCGCGTGGCGGGGCCGGGTCGGACTGGGCGGCGTCCGGGTCGGCGGACGCCGGAGGCCGGAGGCCGGGGGAGCGGTCAGTGCGCGGGGTCGGCGGGCACCGGGGATCTGTGCGGCAAAAAGCCCTGGTCGGCGGCCCACGACAGCGCGGCCGACCACCACTCGGCGGTCGGTTCGGTGAAGCGCACCCCGAGCCGGTCGAGCACGGACTGGGTCCACGCGCTGTCGACGACGACATTGCGGTCGCCGAGCTGCGACCAGGTCGAGGCGAGCCGGGCCACGGTCGGGTGGTGCCGCTCCGCGCGGGCAAGGGCCGCGGCGAACGTGGCGTCGTCCGTGAGCCGGACCGGGTAGCCGTGCCGGGCCATCCACGCCACGAGGTCGTCGTGGGCGACGGTGTGCGGCGACTCGACGTGGTAGACGCCGGGCGCCGCGTACGGATGGATCGCGAGCGCGGCGATCCCCGCCGCCACCGTGTCCACGTGGGAGAACTCGAACGTGGTCGCGGGCCGGCTGGGCGCGGCCCCGGCGAGGATGTAGCCGCGCACGGTCTGGTAGATCCGGTTGTCCGCGACATTGCGCTGGAACGCCCCGGTCAGGCTGTGCGCCGCGATGTGGCCGCTGCGGTGCACACTGGCGTGGCGTCCCGCGGCGGCCCAGGCGCGCACGGTCTCCTCGGCGTGGAACTTCGCCTTCTCGTACGGGGTGCGGAAGCCCTGTCCGATGCGCAGGTCGGCCTCGCTGAAGCGGCGCGCGGGCCCCTCCACCTCGCCCGAGACGGCCAGCGTGGAGATGTGGTGGAAGCGGGCACCGGGGGCGTGGGTGTCGACCCAGTGGAGCAGCCGCCGCACCGCGGTGTGGTTGGTGTCCTCCAGCTCGGCCGGCGAGGCGACGAGGCGTACGTCGGCGGCGGCGTGCACGACCACCTGCGCCTCACGGGCCCGGGCGAGCCCCGCGGGGGACAGGCCGAGGCCCTCCGCGGTGATGTCTCCGGCCACCACGTCCGCGCCCCCGAGGCGGCGGGCCGCCTCGGCGTCACCGGACCCGCGCACCAGGCAGGTCACGTGCGCGCCACGCCCGGCCAGTTCGTCGAGCACATGCCCGCCCAGGTAGCCGGTCGCCCCGGTCAGGAGCACGGAGACCGGCTCGCGCACCACGCTCCAGCGGCCCCGCGGGGGCGTGGCACCGGTGTGCAGCAACTGCCCCGAGGTGGACACCGGCGCCCGCACGTACGGGGGCGGTTCGGCGTCCGCGGCGGCGGCGACCGCCCGGGAGAACGCGCCGACGATCCGCTCCGCGCTGTCGTGCGAGAGCCGGGGCCAGGCGTACACCAGGTCCGTCACGAGGCGGCCGTCGACGATCCGGGCGGTGAGCCGCAGCCGGTAGAGGGAGTCCCCGGTGTGGCAGCGGGCCGCCCCCGCCTGCTCGTCGGCCACCGTCCAGTCGAGGGACGGCTCGTCGGGCAGCCGGAACGTGCCGAGGAAGTTGAACGCCGCCTCGGGGCGTGCCCCTTCGACGTCCATGGGCAACTGGGGGGCACGGCGTACGAGGTCCTCGACGGCTGCCACGTCCCGGCTGCCGTCGACGGCTGCGACGGCCAGCCACTTGACGGCGGTGAACCAGCCCACCGTGTCCAGGTACTGCCCGTCCGCGCCGTCGGTCCCGCGGCCGTGGGTCTCCACTTCCACGCCGAGGCCGCGCCGGCCGCTCCAGGCGAGGGTGGCGTCGGCGAACGCGCCGAGCAGCAGGGCTTCGAGGCCCTGTGCGCGGCCGTGGCGCCCGACGAGGCGGCTTGTTGCCTGCTCGTCGAGGCTCCAGACGAGGGTGGCGGGTTCGGTGCCCGAGGTGGCGTCGTCCACCGGGAGCCGGGGCGCGACCGCCGGTCGGGCGGCCCCGGCCCGGGGCGCGGTCGCGGCCCAGGCGTAGAAGTCGGCGGTCGGCGGGAGTTCGGCCCGGCGCCCCGCCGACTCGGCGCGGTAGGCGGCGGCGAGGTCGTCGAGGAGGATGCGCCAGGAGAGGCCGTCCACCACGAGGTGATGGGCGATCAGCGCGATCCGGTCGTCGACACCCGGCCCGCCCGCGAACAGATGCACCCGCAGCAGCCGCCCGGCCTCCGGGTCCAGGGAGCGGTGCAGCTCGGTACAGACCGCGCCGACCGCCTCGGCCGGCGGCTCCTCCGCGCGCACCCGCGAGTGGCTCACCGCGTCCAGGTCGCCCGCGGCCCGCAGCGGGCCGAGACCGCCGGGGCCGATGGGCCTGCGCAGCGCGGTGTGCCGGTGCAGGACGGCCTCGACCGCCCGTGCCAGGGCACCCGCGTCCACGCGCGCACGGCACCGAAGCAGTACCGATTGGTTCCAGTGCCGCGGCTCGTCGACGGGCTGCCGGAACAGCCACCGCTGGGCGGGCGCCAGATGGTGCGGCTCGGCGGCCGTCGTTCCCGTACGCGGCTGGGGACGCCGCCGTGACGACGCGGCGACGGCCGCGAGGCGCGTGGGCGTCGGATGCTCGTAGAAGTCCTCGAACGCGACGCGGTGACCGCGGCGGCGCAGGAAGGCAATGGTGCGCATGGCGAGGATCGAGTCGCCGCCGAGGCTCAGCACGTCGGCGTGCGGGTCCACCACGGGCAGGCCGAGGGCGTCCGCCCACAGCTCGCACACGGCGTGCGCGAGGGAGGCGGCGGTACGGTCGGCGGGCGACTGCGGCGTGGACGGCTCGGGGCGTGCGGTGCGGGCCCGGGACTCGATGAGACCGGACACGATGCCGCTCAGGCGCACGCGGTCGAGCTTGCCGTTGGCGCCGAAGGGGAACTCCGGAAGGGCGAGGACCGGCTGCGGCACGGAGTAGCCGGGTAGCCGGTCGTGCAGATGGGTGCGGAGCGCGGCGAGCGTCTGCTCCTCCTCGCACCCGGCGGCGAGACGCACGGCGGCCAGGAGCTGACTGCCCGCCGGGGTGGCGCGCACGATCACCGCGCCTTGGCCGACGCCGGGGAACTCCTCGATGGCCCGCTCGATCTCGGCGGGGTCGACGCGGAAGCCCCGGACCTTGACCTGGCGGTCCGAGCGCCCGACGAACACGAGGTTGCCGTCAGGCCTGCGCCGGCACACGTCACCCGTGCGGTACATCCGCCGCCCCTCGTGGGCCACGAAGCGGCGCGCGGTCTCGTACGGGCGGCCGTAGTACCCGGCGCTCACGCCCTGGCCGCCGATGTACAGCTCGCCCTCCCCGGTCTCGGGCGCGAGCCGCAGTTCGACGTCGCCGATCGCGGTTCCGATGGGCACGGTGGGCTCGTCGGCGGGCAGCTCGGCCACGGTGGCGGCGAGGAAGCAGGTGGCGCCGACGGTGGTCTCGGTCGGCCCGTAGTGGTTGGCGATCCGGGAGGTCACTCCGTCGGCGAGCAGGCCCGCGGCCAGCGACCGGGGCAGGGCTTCCCCGCCGAGCAGGACGGTGTCGAGGGCGGGCGCGTCCGACGGCCGTCCCGCGAGCAGGGCCGTCAGATGCGAGGGCGTCGTCTTGAGCACGCCGACCCCGGCCTCGCGCAGCGACGCCCAAAACGCCTCCGGGTCGCGCGTCCGCGCGTCGGGCACGACGTGCACCGAGCCCGCGGTCGCGAGGGCGAGCAGCCACGCGGTGTGCCCGAGGTCGGCGGCAAGGGTGGTGACATGGGCGACGCACGGCGCGTCGGCGTCGGTGAGGCCGAGCCTCTCGCGCAGGGCGAGCGCGTAGTGCACCGCGTTGGCGTGGGTGACCGCGACGGCCTTGGGCTCCCCGCTGGACCCGGAGGTGAAGGACAGATACGCGAGGTCGTCAGGGGCGCAGGGGGGCGCGGCGGCAGGTTCGCCCCGCGTGCTCGCGGGCAGCACGTCGACGTCCACGTACTCGGTGTCGTACGGCTCGGGCGCACGCAGGTGCGCGGCGGTGCTGAGGACGTGGCGCACCTTGACGGCGGCCAGGCGCCGGTGGACATCGCGTGGGCTCCACTCCGGGTCGACCAGGACGGCGGTGGCTCCCGCGCGGAGCACGCCGTGCAGCAGCGCGCACATACGGGCGTCCCGGGGGCCGAGCAGCGCCACCCGGTCGCCGCGCACGGCGCCGAGGCCGGTGAGGCGGGCCGCGATGTGCGCGGTGGCGGCGTCGAGCCCGCGGTGGTCGAGGGTACGGGTCCCGTCGCTGAGGGCGGGCCGGTCCGGGTGGTCGCGGGCGTTGCGCAGGAGCAGGTCGGGCAGGGTCGTCCGGGGCTGTTCGGGAGGTGTGGCCCGCAGCGGTCCGGGCTGCGGGGCGTCGGACGGCGAGGCGGGGGAGCGCATCGCTCGCGTCATGGGCGTGGACCTCCGGTGGTGGCGTTCGGTGCGCTGTCACTCGTGGCGGCCGAGGTGAGGAGGGTGAGGAAGGTGAGGTCACCGGCGATGTAGGCGGTGAGTTCCTCGCGTGGCGACAGGCGTCCGGCAAGCTCCCAGGCGAGCAGGCGGTGCAGGCCGTCGAGGTGGACCAGGCCTTCGTCGGTGGGCAGGCCCGCGTAGTGGTCGTGGGGGATGGGGCGGGTGGTGAGGTAGATGGAGGAGAGCGGGTGGGTGCGGAACAGGGTGAGCTTGGCGGTGCACACCGGGTTGGCCGCCGCGAACTCCGGTTCGTGCGCGCGCAGGAGGTCCGCCGTCTCACCGACCGTGAGGCCGGTGGGCGGCACGAGTTCGCGTCCGCCGCCGCAGCCGATGTGCCAGGGCAGCAGCACCGAGCGGACGTCGGCGCGCGACAGCCGTACCGTCGACCAGGTGCGGAAGGCCGTGTCGGCCAGGAGCAGTGCGCTGTCCGCGTCCGCGTTGGTGTTGACGTCGTGGTCGCGTGCGACGGGGTGGTCCCGGTGGAAGTGGGCGTGTACCTCGTCGAAGGTGGCGGGGCCGATGATCTGCATGCGCGCTGTCCTCTCTCACGCCGGCCGGGCGTACTCGGTGAAGTGCCGTTCCGCGAACAGCTCCGGCCAGCGCCCGCCGCCGAGGTCGAGGTCGCGGGCGGCGGCGAGCATGTGCCGCCAGTACGGCTTCACGGGCCGCCAGCGTGCCCCCGTCTGGCAGTACGACGCGTCGACGAAGTAGCGGGGCAGGGTGCCGGGCGGGCTCGCGGTGGGTCTGCGGGCGTGCAGCAGGGCGGAGTTGATGAGCACCGTGGAGCCGGGCGGCAACGCGTCGATGACCACTTCGCCGGGCAGTTCGGAGGTGTCGAGGTGGGCGAGCGCGGACTTGCTCCAGGGGCTGTGGTGGGAGCCGGGCACCACGGTGAGGCTGCCGACCGTGCCGTCGAGACCGCCGAGGTAGTGCAGTGCGTGCACCATCACCAGGCCGGGGTCGTCGCGGTCGTTGGGTTCGTGGTCGTGGTGCCATGGCTTGCCGGGGGCCCCGGGGTTGTGCCGGTCGCTGTGCAGGTGGTGGAAGACGAACGGGGCGCCCATGAGGTCCGCGATGACCTGCAACAGCGGCTCGTGGGTGAGGAGTTCGCCGTGTGCGGGCAGCTCAAGCTCCATGACGGGTGGCGGGTCGTCGTCGGGGCCGGGGTCCAGGCAGGCGGCGATCGACCGGGACCGCAGTCCGTCGTCCACCCAGAGGTCCACCTCCGGCACCAGCCGGTCGAGCAGCGATTCGGGGAGCAGACCTGGCAGGACGAGATAGCCGGACTCCGCGAAGTGCTCCCGCTGTGCCGACACCGTTCCGTTTCCCTCGAAAAATAATGGCATCAACTCACACCTTTCCGTGACTGATAACGGCGAACAATGACGGAGTGGACGTGCATAGGTTTTCGGCGCGATCTGCCTGCACGGAGTGCAGATCGGGCCGCTCAAGGGCTGCTTATGAGATCCGCTGTGCGATCGGCATTCCCGGGGGCCGGGCGACATCGGGTCCTGGCGCACTGGATTGTGCTGCGCCGGATTCCACGGCTCTGGATTCCACGGCTCTGGATTCCACGGCTCTGGACTCCACAGCTCTGGAGTCGACGGCGCGGGATTCCGCCGTGCCGGATTTCGACGCGTCGGGTTCCGTCGCTCTGGATTCCGCTGTTCCGGATCCAGCCGTGTTGTCGGCGTCGTCGGCTCTCCCCAGCGGGGAGAAGCGGGTACCGAGCCAGACGAGCACCTGGACGGCCGCGATGGCCGTGAACAGCGTGGTGACCCCGAATTCGACGACCAGCCAGCTCCCGAGCAGGGAACTGACCGGAACGGCGGAAAAGGGGATGGCCCGCTGCAGCCCCACCACCCGGCCGAGGAATTCCGGATCGACCGCTCCCTGCCGATAGGTCCGCCAGGGCACGATGAACGTGGAGGTCGTCACGCCCACGACGAACCAGCACAGGGTCAGCGTCCCGACGCCCGGCTGAAGTGCGGGCAGCGTCAGGGCCAGGGCCTTCACGGCCATGGCCGCCGCCATCAGCGTGCCCGGGGCGAACCTCCGCAGCAGCACGGGCGAAGCGGCGGCGCCGAGCGCTGCGCCGAGTCCCTGTGCGGCGGCGATCACCGCGAGCGAGGCCGGGACGTGCCCGTCGGGCCCCGCCACGATGTAGACGAGATTGGCCGCGGCGGCGGGAAACGTGAAGTTGGCCAGGGTCAGCAGGATCGTGGCCCACCACAGGGCCCGCTCGGCGCGCAGCATGCGCAGCGCCGCGACGGAGTCCGGGAGGAGCGAGCGGCACGCGGTGCGGATCGACGTCCGCAGCCGCGGCCCTGCCGCGAGGACGGCGGTGGCGCCGATCAGCAGGGCGGACACGGTGAACGACGCCGCGTTCACGAAGCTCGCCGCGGTCGGCCCGAGGAGCGTGACGACCGCGACACCGGCGACCGGGCCCAGCATGCCGAGGGTGCCGTCCGCGCCCTGGACCCAGGCGTTCATCGTGGCCCGCCGGTCCTTGGCGACGCGCTCGGTGATGAATCCCTGGAACGCGGGGAACGAGAACGGCCGCACGCACCCCAGCAGGAAAGCGGCCACGATCACCAGGACCGCCGGCGGATCGAGGAGACACAGCACGCCGATCCCGGCGACGATCGCCGCGGAGACCACATCGCACGCCATCATCAGTTTCCGCCGGTCGGCCCGGTCGGCGACGACTCCGCTGAACAGGCCTATGACTACGAACGGCACGAATTCGACTGCATAGGTCAGTGCAGCCGATGCGGCCGATCCGGTGAGCTGGAGCACGAGGACGGGTAAGGCGAACCGGAATATCCAGTCCCCACTGCTGGAAATGATGAACGCCGCCCGCAACAGCCTCTCGTCCCGGTGCCGGGAGTCATGCTCCGATACGGATTGCCGACATCTCGCACAGGAGGCACGGGAGGAGCGCGTGACGCGTAAATGTCGCCCGTGCCTGCGAACGGCAATCACATACCCTCCCTTGCAAAGAAACGCAAAGAAACCGCAAAGAAACCGTAGCGGAATCCGTGATTCGGCTCGGCTCAGAGAAGCACAGGAGGCCAGTTGCTCGCCATCCTCATCCTGCCATTTGAGACGATTTCACCATGTGCAACGCCGAGATTTCACCATGTGCAACGGAGGCATTTCAGCATGTGCAACGACGGGCTATTCCGGTTGGTGCTTGGCGGGGGAATCTACTCTTGCCCCGAATGGTAGGCAAGATGTTGACCGTGCATCGATCCAGGAGTATGGTCTAAACCACTTCCACGGGAATGTGCTGCGAAGTGCTGCCTGCTCCAGCATGCGAATGCCGGTGCGCCCGGGACATTACTCGCGAGTTTTACCGCCGAGTCAGGAACGGCCCTCCGCCTCGTCCGAGGCCGTGGAGCACGGCGCGCACCCCTGATTACGTAGGTTGCGGGCTACGCGATTCTCGCCGACGTGGCCGCGGACCCGCGGTCCGTACGGTTCTCGGGCCACAGCTCCACGGCGCCCGCCGCGCGGTAACGATGGAAGGGTCCTCGTTTATGTCGCACGTACGTTCGCGCTGGATCGCCGCGCCCCTCGGGGCGGCCTCCGTGACCCTGACGTACGCCGCCTGCCAGGCAGGGGCGGTCGGGCCCGAGACAGGCGAGGCGAGCCGGTCCGGCCGCACCGTCGCCGTGCTCGCGGTCCCGTGCCTGGCCGGAGCGGCCACGTTGGTCGGGGATCTCGACGCGGACGGCAACCCGGACAGGATGAGCAACCCCGGGAACACCGGCACCAGAATGACGGTCCAATGGGGCACCGCGAGCGGTTCGTTCGGCCCGAAGCACTCCGTCGACGACCTTCTCGGCGTGCGGACGGACCAGGTCGCCACCGCCGCGGTCGCCGACTTCACCCAGGACGGCACCCTGGACATCGTCGTCAACATCGTCCAGCCCTCGGGTGGGGACGACCCGGCGACCAGGCGTGTCGCCGACTTCCGCCCCGGCCCCCTCAAGCGCGCCGACCTCGGCTCCCGTGCCTCCGGCCACTTTGACGTCGGCGACCACGTCCAGCAGAAGTACGGGCGGTTCGGCGCCCCCGGCGAACCGCCCACCATGCCCACCGACGCCTGGAAGCACTTCTACAAGCCCTGCTCCTGACGGCACCGACGCGGCCCGGAGTCGAGCCTCTCCCATAAATCCGCCATGGCCGCCTTCTATCCACGGGGAACCGGCGGCCGTCCCGGCATGGTGTAGGGACGGGAACGGTGCGTACAAAGGCGCCGCCCCACCCGTAACGGGAGGGGCGGCACCTGCGGCGTACGTCAGCGGTTGTCGTCGTCGCGGTCACGCAGAGAGTCGCGGACGCCTTCCGCCTTTTCGCGCGCGTTGTCGGTGGCGTCGCGCACCTTGCCCTTGGCCTGGTCCGTCTTGCCCTCGGCCTTCATCCGGTCGTTCCCGGTCACCTTGCCGGCCATCTCCTTGGCCTTGCCCTTGGCCTTGTCCATAGCGTTCTCGCCCACGGTCACTCCTTTGCTGCGGTGTACTGCTGTTTGTCACGCTAGGGGCGGTGTGCTGGGGGCGCATCTCGAGTGGCGCCGCTCCTGCTCATGGGCGGCCCGGGCCCTCGATGCCCCGCGCACTCCCCTCCGGTCGGTCCGACCGTTCAGCGATTCCGTTCAGCGTTCTCTTTGGTACGGCTTGCCCCGACATCCGTCGTCAAACGTGCCATTTGCGTCCGCGTACGGACTGCGGACCCGGCGGGCTTGGTGGGCCTGGTGGGTTCACAGCTTCAGCCTGGCCGCCACCGGCAGGTGGTCGCTGTCGGTGGCGGGCAGTGTCCAGGACGAGCGCGGGTCAACGCCGCGCACCAGGATCTGGTCGATCCTCGCCACGGGGAGCGAGGCGGGCCAGGTGAAGCCGAACCCGGCGCCCGCCTCGGCCTGGACCGAGCGCAGCCGCGTGGTGACGGAGGACAGCGCCCGGTCCTCGAAGGTGCCGTTGAAGTCACCCATGAGCACGGTGCGGGGAAGTGTCTCGGCACTCAGCGCGGTGCCGAGGCGACGCGCCGCCGCGTCACGGGCATCGGTGGTGAAACCGGACGAGGCGGTGAAGCGGACCGACATCAGGTGGGCGACGAAAACGGCGACCAGGCCCTTGGGCGTGCGGACAGTGGTGCGCATGGCGCGCACCCAGGGCGATATGTCGACCGGCCGGGCATCGGCGATCGGGTACCTGCTCCACAGGCCGACGGTGCCCTGTACCGAGTGGTACGGGTGGGTGCGGGCCAGTGTCCTGACGTACTCCGGTATCGCCGTGCCGCCCAGCTCTTCGAGCGCCACCACATCCGCGCCGGAGGCGGCGAGGGCGCGCGCCGTGCGCGCCGGGCGTGCGTTGTGCTCGTTGACGTTGTGCGTCACGACGGTCAGGTCTCCGCCGCCGGTCCGCTTGTCGACGAGCGTCCCGCCGAACAGTGAGCACCAGGTGACCGCGGGCAGCAGGGCGGCCACGGCGGCCGTCGCCGACCGGCGGACCAGCGCGCACAGCAGCAGGAGCGGCACGGCGAGACCCGTCCAGGGCAGAAAGGTCTCGACGAGGCTGCCGAGGTGACCGACCCGGTTGGGGATGTGGGGGTGCGCCCACATCACCGAGGTGGCGGGCAGCGCGAGGGCGGCGACGACCCGGCCGCGTCGCCAGACGCCCCTGCCGGTGCTGGCGCCGGCACCGCCGCCAGGGCCAATACTGCCGCTGCCGCTGCCGCTGCCGCTGCCGCTGCCGCTGCCGCTGCCGCTGCCGCTGCCGCTGCCGCTGCCGGGCACGGAAGAGTGCGGCGGTGGTACAGGAGGCGTGCCGAGCGTCGTTGCCACCGCGACCTCACCGCTTCCCGGGTTCGGTGGTTGTACTGAGCCACTGCCGCACGCCCTTGATCAGCGCGCCGCTGTTGGTGAAGACGGCCTGGAGGCCCTGCTGGGGGCTGGTGTCCGGCTCCTGACGAAGCACGACGCCGAGGACCAGACGGTCACGTCCGCTGCCGTCGGGCGCGGTGGCCGCCCACATCAGGTTGCCGCCCGCGGGGGTGCTGGAGCCGGTCTTGACGCCGATGACGCCGTCCGTGCCGAGGAGCGCGTTGGAGTTGGAGATGCGGCCGGGCCGGTCGGGGGCGGTCGTGCCGGGCATCGCGACGATGGACCGGAACACCTTGTTCCGCATGACCTGCCGTGCCAGCTTCAACTGGTCGGGGCCGCTCTCGCCCGCCCGCAGGGGATGAGCGCCGAGGATGACGTACGCCGTCATGACCTTGGTGACACTGGCGATGGGCACCGGTGTCTGTGTGCCCTTCGTGCCCAGATCACCACGGGCGCCGATGCCTTCGACCAGGACGCTCGACTGGCCCTCTTCGGGCCAGGGCAGCGACCGGGTGGAGGGGTTCACCGACCCGGCGGTGGTCGAGTTGTCGCCACTGGGCATGAGAGAGGTGCCGAGGACGACCACGATGATCAGGACCATGGCGCCGACGGCGAGGAGGGCTGGTCTCACTTGGCGGGGACCACGCGAGCCAGGAACGCGGACAAGGCACATGGGGCGGCCCTTCCAAGGTGGTTGACGTGCGGCGTTCGCACGTCGACCACCTTGGCCGCGAGAGATCTCCGCGAGCTCGTCGCCGTGGGTCCGGCACCGCTCGGCCGGTCATCCGTCGTGTATCGGCTCTACGGCAACGATCAGCTCGAAGGCAACGATCGGGTCGAAGGCAACGATCGGGCCGAAGGCAACCATCGGCCCGAGCAGCCTTCAGCTCGAAGGCAGCCCTCAGCTCGAAGGCAGCCTTCAGCTCGAAGGTAGCCCTCAGCTCGAAGGCAGCCGGAGCGTGGCGACGGCTCCGCCGTCGGCGGCGTTGGAGAAGCTCAGCGACGCGCCGATGACCTGCGCCTGGCCCGCGGCCACGGTCAGCCCCAGACCGTGGCCGCGCCCACGCTCGGCCGAGCCGGTGCGGAAGCGCTGCGGCCCTTCCGTCAGGAGGCTGTCCGGGAAGCCGGAGCCGTGGTCGCGTACGACGACCGTCGTGCCGTCGACGCCGACGTCGACCGGCGGGCGGCCGTGCCGGTGCGTTGACGATCAGGTTGGCGAGGATCCGTTCGAGGCGGCGCGGGTCGGTGTCGGTCACGACGGGCGCGCCGCGGACCGATAGCCGTGCTTCCAGACCGGTGCGGGCGAGTGACTCCGCGACGAAGTCCACGAGGGCCACGGGCCGTAGCTCGGCGTGTTCCACGCCCGCGTCGAGGCGGGAGATCTCCAGGAGGTCCTCGACGAGGGTACGAAGGACCCGAACCCGGTCCCTGACCAGGTCGGTGGCCTCGCTCTCAGGGAGCAGTTCGGCGGAGGTCACCAGACCCATGAGCGGGGTGCGCAGCTCGTGCGCGACATCGGCGGTGAACCGCTGTTCGTTCAGGAGCCGGTCCCGCAGGCTGTCGGCCATCGAGTCCACGGTGCCCGAGATCTCGGCGATCTCGTCACCGGCCCGGCCGCGCATCCCCGTCCTGGCGGCCAGGTCGCCCGCCTCGATGCGCCGGGCGGTCCGGGCCACGCGCCGCAGCTTCCGGTTGGGCAGCTCGGCGGCGAGGGCCGACAGGGGCACGACGACGGCGAGGACGAGCAGGGAGTACTTCCACATGTGCCGGTCGAGGGCGGCACGGCTGAGCTGGTCGGGAGTCATGTCGACGGACACCGCCACCAGTTGGCCGTCGGGCAGCTTCCGCCCGGCCCACATCCTTGGCCGGTACCGGTTGCTCTCGTCGAAGACATGGGCCTCCCCGCGGGTCCGCACCTCCCGTACCAGGCCCGACGGCATCTCCTCGGGGTTGTGGACGAGGCCGCTCGCGTCGTCGGGGCCGGCCGGGTCGAGGGCGGTCTCCAGGACGGAGTACGCCTTGGCCGCGCCGTCGTTCACGGACCGCTCGTACGTGCTGCGGTGCACGAGCAGGCCGACGGTCAGCGCCATGGCGCCGCACGCGACGGCGACGAGCAGGGCGATACGCCAACGCAGCGAACGCCAGTGGAGCAGGCCTCGTACGGATTCCATGTCAGCGGCGCAGCTTGTAGCCGAAGCCGCGGACCGTCTCGATCCGCTCGGCCCCGATCTTCTTCCGCAGCCGCTGCACGCACAGGTCGACGACGCGGGTGTCGCCGTCCCAGCCGTAGTCCCACACGTTGCGCAACAGGGTCTGCCGGTCCAGGACGATGCCGGGGTTCGCCGCGAACTCCAGGAGCAGCCGCAGCTCGGTGGGGGCCAGCGCGACCCGCTCGCCGGACAGGGTCACTTCCAGGCCGCCGGTGTCGATGGCCAGCTCCCCGAAGACGAGCCGGGCAGGCTGCGGGGCTTCGCGGGGCTGGCCGGAGCGGCCGGGCTGGCTGGACTGGTCGGTCTCGGCGGGCGGGGCGAGGCGGGCCGTGGAGTCCGACTGACCCGGTCGGCTCGGCCCGACTGGTCGGCCCGTGGCTGCGGCTGTGGCTGCCGCTGCCGGTGTGAAGGTGGCCCGCCGCAGCAGTGAACGGATCCGGGCGACGAGCACGGCCGTGTCGACCGGTTTGACCACATAGTCGTCGGCACCCGCCTCCAGGCCGGAGACGACGTCCAGCGCGTCACCACGCGCCGACATCACCAGGATCGGGTCCGTGCCGGTCTCCCGGATCCGGCGGCAGAGCCCGATGCCGTCGAGCCCCGGCAGCATCACGTCCAGGAGCAGCAGGTCGTGCCGTCCGTCGCGGAACAGTTCGAGGCCGGTCAGACCGTCTTCGGCCGTGATGACGCGGTAGCCGTAGCGCTCCAGGGCCATCGCGACCGACCTGCGGATCACCTCGTCGTCCTCGACGAGGAGAATCGTGACGGGCGCGGGAGCGGCAGCGCCGGCACCGACGCCTTGGGCTGAGTGGGACATCGTCTCCGGCCTGTTCGAGGGGGTGGCGGGGCCTCCATCATGCCGTCAGGAGTCCTGCGGGGGCTCCGGTGCCTTCCGGCCGGGGTGTCCCGGCACGGGCGGGCCGTCTCGTCGTACATGGTGCCGGGCCGACGCACCGGGGCCACTTTGCGCGATGCCGGTTTCCGTCGGGGCGCAGCGGTGCTTCCGTAGGGGCTCAGCCGTGTATCAGCCGCGTATCGGCGCTCAGTACGGCCTCCGTGGTGGTTCCAACCGTGCCGGGGGCGGGAGTGGGCCGGGTAGCTGGGTCTGGAAGGCCTGGAAGAAGGAGGCGAGAAGCCGCCGGGAGGCGGCGAGGGCGATGTCCCGCGGTTGTCCGGCGAGGCCGCTGCTGGCCACGAGCAGGAGGGTGATGTCGGCTTGGTCGAAGTCGGCGCGCAGTTGTCCGCTCTCGCGGGCGCGCCGGACGAGGTGCGCCACCCTCTCCTCGGCGCAGGCACGTTCGGGGTCGTGGGCGAGGGAGTCGGTGAACCGGTCCATGAACACGGGGGCGAAGCCGCGGTCGACCGCCTGGGTGGCGCACACCTTCTCCAGAAGCGTGTACAGGCCACGCCCGGGATCAGGGTCGGCCAGCGCCTCGTCGAAGGCGGCAGCGCACAGGTCGAGCTGCTCGGCGTAGGCGGCGGTGACCAACGCGGTGCGGGTGGGGAAGCGGCGGTAGAGGGTCGCCACGCCGACACCGGCGCGGCGGGCGACGGCACTGATCGGGGCGTCCACGCCCTGGGCGGCGAACACCTCGCGCGCGGCTTCGAGGACGCGTTCCCTGTTGCGCCGGGCATCGGCGCGCAGGACCGCGGGAGCTTCGTCGCCGGGCACATCGCCGACGTGCCCGGACGGCTTGTGAGACGGCTGGTCGGGCAATGTCTCTCACTTCACGTCGAACGGACGGTGTCATCCACTTACCGGCTTAGCGTCAACGTATCAGCGGGCGCACACAGCGCCTCCGCAGCTCGACGACACGATCCGGGACGGAACCATGAGCGACATGCGCGCGGCCCTCTTCGACCGCTACGGCCCTCCGGAGGTCCTCTACGTGGGGAGGCGGCCGACCCCGACCCGTACCCCCGAGCAGGTCCTTGTGCGGGTGCACGCCGTCGGCGTGAACGGCGGCGAACTGCTCGACAGGGCGGGGGAACTGCGCCTGGTGACCGGTCGCCGTTTCCCCCGGGCGACTGGGATCGACTTCGTCGGGGAGGTCGCCGAAGCGGGTTCGCCGGGCACCGGAGTACGGATGGGGGACCGGGTGTGGGGGCTGCTGGGCCGCAGGACGGGGAGCATGGCCGAGTACGTAGCCGTAGATCGCCGCCGGGTCGCCCCGGCCCCGGAGAACCTCACCCCGGTACAGGCCGTCTCGCTGCTCGCGGGCGGGACCACGGCGGTGACGGCGCTGCGCGAGAAGGCCGCCCTCAAGGCCGGTGAACGCCTCCTGGTGCGCGGGGGCAGCGGAGGCGTGGGCAGCGTCGCGGTGCAGGTCGGCAAGCTCCTCGGCGCCCGTGCCGTCGCGCTCGCGGGCGGCGGGAACCTCGACTTCGTACGTGGCCTGGGTGCCGACGAAGCACTGGACCACCGCACGACTGCCCTCTCCGAACTGGGCCGCTTCGACGTCATCATGGACACCGCAGGCACACAACTGTCCGCCCTCCGCCGCCTGCTGGCACCCGGCGGGCGCATGGTCGCCATCGCCCCCGACCCCGCCGAGCCACTCGCGAGTCTCGCCACGGTCCTCGCCTCGACCGTCCACGGGAGCAGACGCATACGCGCCTTCAGCGGCAACCCCCGAACCGATCTGCTGACCGAGATCACCCGCTACGCGGAGCACGGCGACCTCGTCCCCGTCGTGGACACCGTCCACCCTCTCGACCGCGTCGCCGACGCCCACCGGGCTCTGGAAGCAGGTGGCGTGCGCGGCAAGCACGTCGTCCGGATCGTGTGAGCGGGTGCCGACCCACGCGTCCACGAGCGTGAGTCGCCTCCCTGGGGTGCGCCCGGCCCCGGAGGTGGCGACGAGCTCGACCTTGAGGCCGCCGTGGAAGGTGTGGCGGATGTCGACCGTGACGGCCAGGTCGGAGGGCGCGTTGCCGGTGACGCCGGTGACCGTCAGGGGCGACTCGACGGTGGCGTTGCCATCGCCGTTCTTGAGCCGCCTACCCGACGGATGGAAGCGATGTCTGTCGCCTCGGCGTCGTCACGCGTGGGGACCACGCCACCGACGCGCCTGGCCGCGGCGCAAGCCGCGGTCGTTCCTCGTCAGGCCACGCGGGCCGGTCTTCGTCAACGGGTCTACGGGGTTACACGATCAACAGAGCTGTCCCGTCCATCAGCACGATTCCGCGAAAGCCACGCCAGTCGAGAACGCCGAGGTCCGGTGTTCGCAATCAACGTGCCCCATCGGGTCGGCGATTCCCCATGGCTGGCAAGGCTTGGTGCGAACGGTCCGTTGGTGCCTGCCGGTTCAGTCGCCGGAGTGGTCCGGCAGGAGTTGAGCCGCGAGTGATCGTGCTGTGGCAGTGAGTGTGGCCGTGTCCAGCCCGGTCCGGCCCATGAACAGGATCCCTTGTTGCGCGGCCAGGAGGGCCCGAGCCAGCGCGATCGGATCCGCTCCGGCCAGGTCGCCCTCACCCTGGGCGCGGGCGACGCAGTCAGCGATCAGCGCGGTGGACGTCTCGTAGGTGCGGTGGGCGTGGGCGAGGACTTCCGGATCGGCGTTACCGAGTTCGCAGGTGCTGTTGGCCAGCAGGCAGCCACGCCGCGTGCCGGCGCCGGTCGGGTCGTCGACCGGTGCCTCTAGGAGCATGCGTAGTGCGTCCAGGGCCCGTGGAGCCTCGGCGAGGGCTTTTCGAAGATGGCCATGGCTGTCGTCGGTGTAACTGCGCAGCGCCCGGAGGAAGAGCTGACGCTTGTCGCCGAACGCCGCGTACAGGCTGCCTTTGCCCAGGCCGCTGACCCGCATCAGGTCTTCCAGCGAGGTCGCGGCGTAACCGGCGTCCCAGAATTGATCACGGACGGCGTTCAGTACCTGCTTCTCGTCGAACGATCGCGGACGTGCCATGCGAACAGGATACGAGTTCTTGACCGTGCGGTCCACCATGCTTATGGTGGACCGCACGGTCAAGAACTCCAGGGCACGTTGCACACAGGGAAGTGGGAAGCGCATGGGAAAGCTGGACAACAAGGTGGCGATCGTGACCGGCGGGTCGCGGGGGATCGGGGCGGCGTCGGCGCTGGCGCTGGCCGACGAGGGAGCCGACGTCGCGATCAGCTACTCGTCCTCGGCGGATCAGGCCAAGGCCGTGGTCGCCGACCTGGAGGCGAAGGGGGTGCGTGCGGCGGCCTTCCAGGCGGACCAGTCGGACGCGGCGCAGGCGGCGGGCCTGATCCACAGCGTGGTCCAGCAGTTCGGAAAGCTGGACATTCTGGTCAACAACGCGGGCGTCACCGTCGGTGGCCCGATCGACAGCGAGCTGGCCGACGAGTCCGCCTTCGACCGCCAGCTCGCCATCAACTACACCAGTGTGGTGGCCGCGGTCCGAGCGGCGTTCCCGCTGCTGCCCGACGGCGGGCGGATCATCAGTATCAGCTCGGGTGTAGGAACACGGGTGGGCTTCCCCGGGATGACCGACTACGCGGGCACCAAGTCGGCCCTCGAGGGCTACAGCCGCGGCGCCGCCCGCGATCTGGCCCACCGGGGCATCACGGTCAACGTCATCCAGTCCGGGTTCGTCGACACCGAGATGAACCCCGCCGACGGCCCGGCCGCACCCATGTTCCTTCCGACAACGGCGATGGGGCGGTACGGCAGGCCGGAGGAGATCGCCGCAGGCGTGGTCTTCCTCGCCAGCCCGCAGGCCTCCTACGTCACCGGCGCCGTGCTGAGGATCGACGGCGGATACGGCGCTTAGCGCGACCGCGCAGCACCGCCGGGACGAGCCGCGCGGAGGCGCGAGCGCTGCCTGCTCGGCGTCAGGTCGTCCCGGAAGCGTCTCTTCCGGCCTCCTCGCCGCGCTGGTGGCCGCGCCGGGCGTCGCGGTCGAAGATGCCGAGGATCTCGCACGGTCCGCCCTCGGCGCCGATGGCGTGGGGGAGCATCGTGGGGAACTCGGCCGCCTGGTCGGTCTCGACGCGCAGACGCCGGTTGCCCAGGAGCAGGGTGGCGGTGCCGGAGAGGACGACGAGCCATTCGCGGCCGGGGTGGGCGCGCATGCGCGAGGGGTCGTCGGGCGGCGGATCGGTCATGCGCTGCCGTACGACGGTCATGCCGGGCTCCGCCTTGACGGGCCAGCGCATCAGGCCGTGGGCCGCGTCGATCATCGGGTGGGAGACGACGTCGTCGGCTGCGGTCTCGACGAGCTGGTCGAGGGTGGTGTCCAGGGCGCGCGCGAGGGTCACGAGCTGGTCGAGGGCCAGGCGGCGCTGTCCGTTCTCGATGCGGCTGAGCGTGGACTGGCTGAGCCCGGCGCGCACGGCCAGCTCCTCCAGGGACCAGCCCTGGGCCACGCGCAGCGCGCGGATGCGTTTGCGTACGAGGCTGTCGAGCTCGTCGGGGCCTTGCGTCATGGGCAGCACCCTATGCTCGCCCGGCAAATTCCGCTCGGCGGCGTTCGCATACCCTTCCGCCCATGACTTCTCCTGCGCGGCCGGAGCCGTCGCCGCGTGCCAGGGACGAGGAAGGTGTGCTGCTGCCCCGGCTGCGGTTCAAGGACGTGGTGCTGCGCGGCGCGCTGTACGGAGCGGCCGCCAATGCCGTGGCGGTGCTCGGCATGCTCTTCGTAGCCGATCGCGACGAACGCCAGACGTTCCTCGCGGCGGTGAGCGGGTCCGGCCTCCTCGGCGGCGGTGCCCTGCTCCTGACCGGCCTCTACTTCTGGTCGGCGTGCGACAGCGATGTACGGCGCTGGCGCGATCTGCGCACGATCAGCGGCCAGAGCGAGGGCTTCGCCGTCGTCGCGCCCACCTGCGTCCGCATCGGCATGCTCGGACTGCTCCTGTTCCCCGGTTCCTTCGGCCTCTACCACCTGGTGGACGGCGCGGCTCCCGGCAGTTGGCTGTACGGAAGCTGAACGCGCCACCAAGGGACGCGCAGACGACCGGCGGCAGGCGCAAAGCTCCCTTGCGTGCGTCCCGGCGATGCGGTTGCGTCGAAGGGCCCCGCCACCGCCCTCGCGGGTGGTGGCGGAAGGCTCCTGTCGGCATCGGCATCGGCATCGGCATCGTGCATCGGCGAAGGGGATATGTATGGTCACGCGCAGACGCACCGTCGTGGCAGCCGTGACACTGTCCGCAGTGCTGTCATCAGTCCTTTCCTTGCTCGGCGCGGCACCACCGCCGCCCACCCGCCCGCATCTCCCCCTCCCGCGAACGGACCTCGTCAGCACGGCCGCGGACGGCACGCGGGGCGACAGCCGCTCCATCTCCGCCAGGGTCAGCTTCGACGGCCGGTACGCCGCTTTCAACTCCGAGGCGTCCAACCTGGTGCCCGGCGACACCAACAACACCGGTGACGTGTTCGTCCGCGACCTTAGCTCCGGCACCCTGACCCGTGCCGGGGTGAGCGACGACGGACGCCAGAGCACGGACGGTTCCTGGAACGCGGCACTGAGCGGGGACGGCGGCACCGTCGGTTTCGACTCCGGCGACCCCGCCCTGGCGCCCGGCGAACGCCCGCCCGGCGGCAGCTACGCGTACGTACGTGATCTGCGGTCGGGGCACACCGAGTCCATCGGCATCGGCCCGGACGGCGTGCCCTTCCAGCGGTCGAGCGTCGCCGCACTCAGCGGGGACGGCCGCTACGCAGCCTTCTTCGGTTACGCCGACATCCCCGAGCCGCCCTTCTCCCGGGCCATGCTCCACCTGCGCGACCGCGAGCGCGGCACCACGGAGCTCATCAGTGAACCCCTCGCCCCGGGGCCGCTGTTGAGCAGTGTCTCGCTCAGCGCGGACGGACGGCACGTGGCCTTCCGCGTCTATGACGACAGCAGGGTGAGCGTGGCCAGTGCCGTGTACGTCCGGGACCGCCGCACGGGCAAGCTGGCCGTCGTCAACCACACGCCCGGCGACCCACAGCCGGTCAGCCGCTGGTACGGGCAGCCGTCCCTCAGCGCGGACGGGCGCTTCATCGCGTACGTGACCAACCGGGACGGAAAGCCCGCCACCCACCCCCGCGTGCTGTGGGAGGTCTTCGTCCACGACCTGACCACCGGCCGCACCGTGCTCGCCGGCACGGCGCCCGACGGGGGCCCGCTCGACAAAGCGGCGAGGTCACCGCGTATCAGCCCCGACGGGCGGCACGTCGCGTACACCACGGGCGCCTGTGCCACCGCCGAGCCGGACTGCCGGCCCGCGGTCTATCTGCGCGATCTGCGGCAGCAGGGCCCCACGGCGACCCAGCGGGTCAGTGTGGCCGCGGACGGCGGCTTCCCCGACCACCAGGCGGACGACGCCGCCCCCGCGTGGGGCGGATGCCAGGTGGCCTTCGAGTCGGACGCCACGAACCTCGTACCCCGCCACCCGGAGCGCATCACCGACATCTACCTCCGGCACCTTTGCTGACCGGCACCCGCATGGGACACACTGCTCGTGTGGCAGGACGGACGGACCGGCCGGGGCGGGAACTCTTCGCAGCCGTGCGCGAGAAAGCCGGCGTCGACGAGCTGGCCGCCGTGCTCTCACGGTGGATCGCGCCGATCGTGCCGCACGACGCGTCGATCCTGATCGCCACCAGCCCCGCCGTGGGCCTCGGGATCCCCGCCTTCAGCTTCTGGCACCAAGTCGAACCCGGCCTCGGACAGGCCCTGATGCACCGCTTCTACGCCGGACAGGACCCACTTCCCGCGCACCTGCTGGCTCGGCTGCCTCTTCCCGTCGGCGTGGTACGGGCCTCCGCTGCCACTGAGCCGCCCCCGGCGTCACCCCACCCTGCGCCGGCGGCCCTCGGCGTGGGCTGCGAACTGCGGGTGCTGCTCCGCGACGCGCGCGGCGGCGTCTGGGGGCTCCTCGGGCTGCTGCGCTCCCAAGGAGGCCGGACCTTCGACGGGGACGACATCCGCCGCGCCGCCCGTCTCGGACCGGTCGTACGGGAGTTCCTGCGCGCGTACGTCATCAGCGGCCCCCTCACCCCGGCCGCCCCCGCGCCACCGCCAGGCGTCGTGATCGTGGGCCCCGACGGGGGCATCCGCGCGGGCACCCCGCAGGCCGGCGCCTGGCACGAGCGGTTACGCACCTGCGGTGTTCCGGAGTGGGCCGGGCCCCCGTTCCTGGCGGGCCTGGCCAGTCACGCCCGCGCCCACGGCCGCGGCCACAGCGCCGGTCCACCGCTGCTCATCGGCCCAGCCGCCTCCTACGGAACCTGGATCGGCTGTCACGCGCAATTACTTGAGGGCGCGGGCGCGGGCGCGGGCGCGGGCGAAGGTGGCGAGGGTGACGTGGCCGTCGTACTGCACGCACCGGCGCGCGAGCATCTGCTGCCGTCGTTCTGCGACTGGTACGGCATCACCACCCGCGAACGCGAAGTCGTCCACCACCTGTGCGAGGGCACCGCACCCAAACAGATCGCCCGTCAACTGCGCCTGTCGGCGCACACCGTCAACGACCACATCAAATCGGTCCTGCGCAAGACCGGTGCCGCCGGACGGGACGAACTCTCCACCGCACTCACGTGACGACCCCGCTCCTGCCGCGAGGCAGAGAGCGGGGGGCGGGCTCACTGCCGAACCCGTCGTAACCTGAGTAACCAGGACGAGGGTCCCCTATTCCTCATGATTCCTCGTGATTCCTCGTGGCGGCGCCAGGTAGGTACGCGGCGACCGACCGTCAGGAGGGCCGACACCAGGGCCAGGACGACGAGGTACAGGGTCGGGGCGGCCGCGTGCGGGCGGGGTTGACGGAACCTCAGCATCGAGTTCTCCAACCCTGGGGGATCGAGCCCGCCCGGCGGACCGGGCCCCGGGCTCGGCCCGCCCGGACGCGGGCATGACGGCGCCAGATGCTGCCCGCCCCCGCTGACACCAGGCTGACGGCGACCCGCACCGGCGTTTCCGTCAACTCCCGGAGGCGCACCCCACGTGGTGCCCCGGGAGCTTCGGCCTCTGCCCAAGACGCTAGCCTCCGTACACATGACCGACATGCAAACCCACGACCAACGCGTGGTCGAGCGCCCGAGACCCCGGGCCCACCGCGTCCTGTGGATCGCCGCGGGCGCCACCGCGGCGTTACTCGTCGCCGACCTCGCCACGCGCGCCTACAACCACTACGACCCCATACCGACCGTCCGCGAGTTGGTCAACGTCGACGTCGAGGCCAACCTGGCCACCTGGTGGAACAGCACGCTGCTGCTGGCCGTGACGGGCATGGCACTGATCGCCGCGCTGCTCAGCGGGCGCGACGTGCGCCCCGGGAAGCTGTCCTGGCTGGGGCTCGCCGCCGCGACCGCGCTGCTCAGCATCGATGAGACGGTCTCGCTGCACGAGCGCCTCGGCGAGGTCGGCAAGTCGTGGAAGGAGTGGGCCGGGGGCTCACTGCCCACGCACGCCTGGGTGCTGCCCGGTGCGGTCCTCGCGGTCGTGGGCACCGTGTGCGCGGTGCTGTGGGCGCGCAAGCTTCCGCGGGACCTGCGGTACGGGCTGCTCGGCGCCCTCGCCGTATATCTGGGCGGAGCGCTGGTGATCGAGGCGATCAACGGCTGGTCGCACGCGAACGGCCACAGCACCTCGCTCATGCTGGGAACGATAGTGGAGGAGGGCTTCGAGATGAGTGGCTGCCTCGTCGCCCTCGCCGTCCTCAGCCGCTACGTGATGCTGGAACGTGATCCGGCGTCAGGACGCGCGACGGTCCGTCTGCGGGAGGGCTAGGGCGTGTCCGACGGGTCGGCGCGGCGTCGCGGCGTCTGGCACGCACGCTCGCCGCGTCCTCTGCTGCTTCTTTCGACCGCGGCGCGGGAGAAGCCGGGACCGCCTCCGGCCTTGCCGAACAGGCCGGAGGCGGAGTGGCGCGTGCGCCGCTGTGCTGGAGACGCCCAGGGATCTACCGTTGGCGGGTGCCGTTGTCCGCGGGCCCACGGACTCCGGACTTGGCCAGGCCCCGGCTGATCAGATAACCGATGGTCAGCAGGGTGACGTACAGCCACGCCTGATCGGCCGCGAACCGGTCGGCGCCCTCGCCTCCGTTGCCCACGGCCGCCGACGCGACGATGACGGCGACGACGGACGCCAGGTAGACGAAGAGTTCCGTGGTCTTGAAGGCGGGCTTGGTCTCTTCCACGCGATGCGCGAAGGGCGCGGCGGTCTGTGACACGGCGGCCCCTGACGCAGTGGCCTGCGAACCGCCGGATTCCGGGTAGCCGGCTGGCGAAGCAGCGGTCATCGCGTTCTCCTGATAATCGAATTCCGCCCCGGCGGCTGCCGGGAGCGGCGGGCGAGTACCCGTGCCCCCCGGAGCGACACGGTGGTGACGCGCGCCGATGAGAGTCTGCGAAGCGCCCCGGCCGGCGTGGGCACTGCCCGGCAGCCGCGGTTGCTGGACGCGAGCCGCTGAGACCTGCCGAACACGCAGCTCCCGCCAGGTGCGCGGCGGATTCCGGGCGCGGTCCAGCAGGTCGTCGAGCAGCCCCGGAGTGAGGCATTCCGCGTAGCTGTCCTCCTCGGTCGGCGTACGCGGCGTCCGCCACCCGGCGGGCCCGCCGTCCGCGCCGCGGCGGAGCACCCGACTTGCGTCGACCGGAGGCCTCGGATCACTCGGCCGGTGTGCCCTGGTCCGTGTGACGGGCGACGGACGGCGGCCGGGGAAGGTCCGGGATGTCGATGACCTCTTGGGCGACGGTGGTCAGCGGCAGGCGGCGACGGCGTGCGTGGCGGCGCAGGGTGTCGAAGGCGTTGTCGGGTGAGATGCCGTGGCGGGCGGCGAGGAATCCCTTGGCCTGTTCGATGAGGATGCGGCTGTGCAGGGCGGCTTGGAGCTGTTCGTTGAGGGTGTCGGCCAGCCGGAGGGCGCGGGCGTGGTGCAGGCCTATGGTGGCCGCTTCGGCGAACGCCTGAGCCAGCGCGAGATCGGCGGCGGGCAGCGGGCTCCGGCCGGTGCGCAGGAGCAGCAGGCTGCCGAGGGCGTCCTCGCGCAGCCGCAGGGGCACGGCAGGGGCGTAGGTGTAGCCGGCGCCCGCAGCCTGCGCGGTGAAGCCCCGCCAGGCGTCGGGCGCTCGGGCGAGGTCGCCGGGGGCGACGGCGGCGCAGGTGTGGTGCGCGTCAACTGCGGGGCCTTCGCGCAGGGCGGCTTCGAGCACCGCGGCGAGAGTGGGAGAGGAGTCGCAGGGCACCGGGTTGTACAGCGGGGCTTCGGGACGAGCGAGGAGGACCGCGGCTTCGGCGACAGCGAGGATGCTGCGGCAGCGGGCGGTGAGCTGCTGCAGGAAGTCGGTGACGTCGAAGCCGTCCACCAAGGTGTCGGCGAGCTCCACGAAGGTTGCGGAGATCTTCTCTTCCCTGCTCATCCCTCACTCCTCGATGTGACGCCGGGGTCACGGAGCGCGGGACCGCAAGGGGCGGGGGGTACGGGGAAATACGGACCTGCTCACGAAGACAGCCACGTTCCGTACCGGCAGGTTACTCTTCACCGCCCGGGGCGGCCCCGATCATGCCGTGAGCGGTTGGCGGCGAGCGTCGGCGCCCGGTCACCGGCGTCTCAACTGAACTTCACCGACTGAGCGACCGTCAGCGGAGCGCCGTTCCAGGTCCCGCCGTTGGCGTCGATGTCCTGGATCTTCCCGGAGCCGCAGCCGAGGGACTTGTAGACGGTAGCGGTGAAACCCGTGCGGTTGCTGGCGTTGGCCGCCCCGCCGGGGATGGACTTACAGCCCGCCGACGGGTCGGAGATGGTGTCCGGGCGGTTGTTGTCCGCCCTGAGGTACTCGAACTCGCCCGGAGCCGCCTGCGGGCTGAAGGCCATGGAGCCGAACAGGAGCAGTGCGGCTCCAACGGCCAGGCCGGTCCTGCGGATTCGCGTAGAAGTCTGCGACATCGGGTGCTGTCTCCTTGCTGTGGGGAAGGCCCGTCCGGTTGCTGTAGGCAAGGCCCGTCCGGTTTTCGTCACCCCGTCTTCGTCACCTCACCGGACAGGGCATTCCCGAGGTGATGCGCACCAATCGGGACTCACTCGAGTGGGGTACCGAGATGGTGCTCGGGTGCCCGGTGCGGCACCTGTAGGTGACTTGACGCATGAGCCTGCCTGGAGCGCATGGTTGCCCCCGGTGGTGTGCATCTACTGGTAGCACTGCGTGAAGCCCCGCAGGATCTCCCGCCCGTCGGCCCGGTATTCCAGATGGGCCTGGGAGCCGATGAGCCGGCCGTCGCCGGAGCGGAGGAACTCCACGGGCGCCTGCGCGGAGCGGCCGATGCCCCGGAAGCCCTGGGGCGCCCGCCGCACGTACAGGGTGTGCCGCTGGAACAGGTGGCTGACGTCGGTGACGAGCACCAGCGCCGCGGCGCCGACGGCACCGGCGACAGCCGCGGCGGCCCGAACGCGGCGGTGTTGACTTCCTGGCCTGCCGAGTTGCGTGCCAGCGGGGTCAGCAGAGGGACGTGGCCGGGACGTGCGTGCCGCAGTGGTGCGGTGTTCACGCCGGTCGACGGCCCGGTCGGTGAACACGTAGAGACTGGCGAGCAGGCCCCGCACGGTGGGGACGCCGTACGCGGACATGCTCAGGGAGCCGACCGAGCCGGCTCGCTTCCGCTGCAAGAAGTCGGTGACCTCGGCGGCGTGCCGGTGTCCGGTCGGGGCGTACGGTGTGATGGCGCCGCTGCGCAGCGGATGCAGACCGGCGGCGCGCAGGCGCAGACCGCTGCCGCTGGAGTCGTGCCGGATCGTGAGCGTCTCGCCCGCGCCCCCGAAAACGACCTCCTGGTGGGCCACGAGCCCACGCGCCCGCACGGCGTGCACCGGAACACCTTCGACGTTCGCGCCACGAGCGCCGGACAGCGCGGTGGTGGTGGCGTCCGGTTGTACGGCCCTGCCTGCCCCACGACGAGCTTCGGCGACGATCCGGGCCGTGCGCACGGCGGCCCCGCTCGGGGCGTCGACCTTGTCGGGGTGGTGCTTCTCGACGACCCCGACGGAATCGAACCATTGAGCCGCGTACCGTGCGAAACGCATGGTCAGCATCGCGCCGAAGGAGAGCGGACCGACGACCATGCCTGTCCCGGAGAGTTCGCGAGCCAGCCTCTCAGGGTGTCAAGCCGCTCGTCGGTCCAGCCGGTGGTACCGACCACCCCGTGGATGCCCTGGCCTACGCAGAACTCCAGGTGATCCATGACCCCGTCAGGATGGGTCAGCTCGACGGCGACCTCGACACCGGCCCGGGTGAGGCAGCGCAACTGGTCGGTGCGACCCAGGGCCGCCACCAGTTCGAGGTCGCCGGCGGCCTCGACGGCTTCGACCACCTCGCGGCCCATCCGGCCGGTCGCGCCGATCACTCCCACTCGGATGGCGCCCATGCTGCTCCTTCCGACGGCTGTCCCTGGGGCATGCGCCCGTCGGTAGAGACCTGCCGATCGGCAGCACCACCGCAGACCGACGGCCGTCGGGAACCTTCCCGCCGCCGGTCCAGATCCCCCGACGTCTCCCGGGATGCGGCTGATTCCTGAGGTCGTTTGTCAAAGCGCGAGAAGTCCTCGGAGCGGCCGCCGCGGCCGCCCAGAGCCGAGGGCCGCCGGGCCGGGCGAGGCAGGGCCCGGGGCGTCCCGGACGTCAAGTCTGATCACAGGATGAGGATGAGGATGAGACACAGGCGCACCGGTGTGACACTGGCGATGTGATGGACGGCGAGCAGCAGACGGACGGCGAACGGCAGACGGACGGCGAACAGCAGACGGACGGCGAACGGCAGAAGGACGGCGAACAGCAGAAGGATCGGCGCTTGGAGCGAGCCATCCTGGAGTTGCTGGAGCACCGTGGCCCGGCCGCGACGATCTGCCCCTCCGACGCCGCGCGTGCGGTGTACTCAGGGGACGACGACGGCTGGCGCGCCCTCATGGAACCGGCCCGCAGCGCGGCCCGGCGCCTGGTCGCGGCCGGCGAGGTGGAGATCACCCAGGGCGGCCACCCGGTGGAGCCGACAGAGGCACGCGGCCCGATCCGCATCCGCCGCGCCCGCTGAGTCAGACACCCGGGTCGGCCTTGACGGGACCGGGCTGCCGTGCCCGGGCCGCCTCCAGTTGGGCCGCGAAGGCCAGGCCCAGGAACAGGGCGATCGAGGTCAGATAGGCCCACAGCAGCAAGGACATGAAGGCGCTGAGCGGTCCGTAAACGGTGTCGAAGGAGCCGCTGAGCGAGAGGTAGAGGCTCAGCAGGCCGGTCAGGGCTGTCCACAGCAGGAGGTAGACCGCTGCGCCGAACGCCAGCCACGTGTAGCCCGGCTGGCGCCGCCGGGGCGAGCGCCGGAAGATGATGCTCGCCGAGACGAGCGCCAGCACGAAGCCCAGCGGCCAGCGCACCACACCGAACACGGCGCTCACTTCGTGCCCGACACCGAAGACCGTCACCGCCGCGGCCGCCAGGTCACGGCCCGCCACCATCACGACGAAGCCCAGGCCCAGAGGCAGACCCGCGGTGGCGGCCATGGCCAGACCGCGCAGGTACTTCCGGAGGAAGGGCCGGTCGCGTTCGTTGCCGTAGATCCGGTTGGCACCACGCTCGATCTGGCACATCGCCGTGGTGACGTTGGACAGGGAGAACACGAGCCCGAACCAGAGAGCGACCTGCGTGCCACCGTCCGCGGTACGGCGGCTGCGGGCCAGCGCCTCGTCGACGACATCGGCGCTCGGCCCTTGTGCCATGCGGTGGATGACCTCCTCGGCGAACCTGCCGACATCCTGAGTGTGCAGCACGCTCGACAGGCCGACGAACACGATCGCGAGCGGCACGAGCGCGAGGACCGTCTGCAGCGCCAGCGCCCGGGAGTGGCTGAACCCGTCGGCGTAGCGGAACCGCACGAAGGCGTCGTGCAGCAGCCTCCAGCCCCCGTAGCGACGCAGTGCTACGAATGCCTCGTCGCCGGAGAGTTCCTCGCCCTCCATGTCCCGCGTCTCGGGAACCGCCGTCGCCGTGCCCATCCCTGACTCCCGATGTGTCCGTTGCCCGCCGACAGGAAGTTCCTGCGTACCAGTGCCCGGTGCCCCGGCGCTGCCACCGCAATCCCGCATCAGCGCGATCGGCGAGCAGGCCGGGGCCGGGCACGGTGGCGGCGTGCCGGGTGGTGCCACCGGAAGGGCGGGGCTCAGCGCAGGGTGCGTACGAAGACGTCTCCGATCAGGTTTTTGTCGTCGGGGACCAGGTGGGGGTGGTAGGAGTCGAAGACGGCCGTCGACCCGTCGGTGCTCAGTGCCGCGCGGCCCACGGTGACGGGCTTGCCGTCCTGCCCCGGAGAGAGCAGCTCCTCGTGGCCGGTGCGCGGCTCGCGCAGGACGAGGCCCAGCGTCCTGCGGTCCGCGTCGGCCGTGTTGAGGAGCAGTTTCGAACCGTCCGCCGACAGATCCGACACCAGGGTGAGATCGGTGGGGGAGCGGCCGTCGTACCGCTGGAGCGTGCCGGTGCGCAGGTCGCGGACGAAGGCGTTCCAGGACGTGCCGGAGTCCCCGTTGGGGTCGGTGCCCGGGACCAGGTTCGTGGCCACCGAGTCGAAGCCGACCTTGGATCCGTCGGCGCTCAGCACCGGAGAGAGCGCCGACCTGTCGGCAGGCGCCCCGTTGTACGTGACATCGGCCTGCACGGTCCTCCCGGTCACGCGGTCGTACACCAGGATGTCCGCCGCGTCGCCGTCGGAGGGCCCCGAGTAGCCGACCCGGTAGGCCACCTTGCGGCCGTCGGCGCTCATGGAGATGTCCTGGCAGTCGCGGTCCGTGGGCGGACCGGCCCGCCACAGCCGCTGCGTCCGGCGGTCCAGGAGCATGACCCGGCAGTGGGACGTCCCGTTCTCGTCGGCGGCGGTTTCGGCCACGAAGGCGACGTACCGTCCGTCCGCGCTGAGCGGGGCCGCGCCGTAGTTCGCGCGGTAGCCGTCCTCCAGCGCGGGCGCCACAGGGTCGACCCGTCCGGTACGCAGGTTCATCACATGGACGGAGTACTTCTGGGTTGCGGCCGAGTACGAGGTGAACGTCAGGTGGCGGCCCGAATCGGACACCCTGGGCAACATCGTCGACTCGCCCGGTACCACCACGCGCTTGAGGGGCGCGCCGGCAGCCGTCCGGTAGAAGACGCTGGTGGGCACGTCGGTTCCGGGCATCAGATTGGTCGCCGACGACATGAAGGCGACGACGCGTCCGTCCGCGCTGACGGACGGATCCACCGAGTGGTGGTTGCCGCCGGTGCCGTCGGGCGCCACGCTGATCCGCTCGGTGCGCGGGGCCCGGTCCTCGCTCGCCGCCCCCGCGGTACAGGTGAGACAGGTGAGGGCGGCCGCCAAAGCGACGGTCACGGAAACGCGCGGTGAAGGTCTCATCAGGCAGCTCCCCCTTCGGCCGAGGAAGACCGCAGTCATCCCTCATGGCCTCGTACCCAGTAACGCTCCGGCACCGTCTGTGCGGAGGACTCACGCGATGAAAGCGCGGAGTACGTCATGGGTCAACGCATGTGCAGGCGACATTCGTGCGGGATGACGTGGCCGAGCTCGTGAAGAGGGTGGCCTGGCGAACCCGTGACGGCCACCATGGGTATTCCTCGGTGGAGCTGGGGCCACATCCCCTGTTCCTGCCCCCCATGGGAAGCAGGGAACCCATGCACATTGGTATGGCTGCGATGCGTACACTCCGGCAGCCGGAAACCGCGGGCTTCGAGGGGGAGTTCGTTTCCTACCTGCCCTGCGGGAGCGCTTCGCCGCCATGGACCGCGATCCGTCCACGCTGCGGGTCGTTCCTTCGGGCACCCTTCCGACCGAGGGAAAACTGGAACACCTTCGTCGGCTCGGCATCACTGAGGTGCTGTGCCAGTTGCCGTCCGGTCCGGCCGATGAGGTTCTCCCGATCTTGGACGATCACGCCCAACACATCCAGAGCTTCGGCTGACGGGGCCCACGTCACTGCTCGGCGACAGCGACATGGTCGTGGCGCCCGCTCGCCGCACCGTTCACGCTTGGCCGAACGCTCGGTGTCAGATCACGCGGAACAGGTCGGCGGCTGCGTGGGGGTCGGTGAGGTCCTCGATGGAGCGGAGGTTGTCGGACAGGGCGTCGAGGACGGAGCCCGCCTCGGCGGCGGGCGGGGCGCCGATGGCCACGCCGAAGACGCGGAAGCCCAGGAGGCGTTTGGCGTCGTTCCAGTCCCGCATCCACTCTTCGGTGACGCCGCACTCGTCGTCGGTGAGCATCACGATGTCGCCGCGCGTGCGGGCGGCGTCGTTGAACTCCTCCTTGAGCAGCTCGGCGGCCACTGTGAGAGGGGTCTGGTAGCTGGTGCCGCCGCCCAGGAAGGTTTCCGCGAAGTCGAGCACCTGGGCGATGTCCGCGGGCGGTCCTGCCGGGAAGCGGAAGACCTGGAGCTTGTCGGCGGCGGAGAACAGGATGCCGACGAAGTCACGTCCCGCGTGCCGGGCCTGGTCGAGCAGGGCCAGGGCGCACGCCTTGGCCCACGCCTCCCGGGTGATGCCGCCGGGCCCCTCCATGTACATGGAGTGCGAGGTGTCGACGCATGCGATGACGGCGCCCCGCCCGGTGGCCTGCTCGCCCTGACTGTCGTACAGCATCAGCTCCCCTGCGGCGTAGCGCGCGGCGAACACCGCACGCAGCTCGGGCAGGCCGAGGTTGGCCAGCTCGGAGGGGATGACGCGGGAGAGGTCATCGCCGAGCGTGACGCCGACAAGCTCCCCGGTGGTGTTCTCCACCTTCCGGGCCCGCTCGCCGCCGGCCATCTGCCGGAAGCGGCCGATCAGCTCCGCCCACTGTGCGAGTCGGCTGGTGCGCAGCCGCTCGGCGAGCCGGGCACGTTCGTCGAACGGCATCCGCTCCAGCTCGCCGGGACCGACGCCCCACGCCCGCATCAGCGCGGCCTCCTCCCGCGCGGCTCGCGAGGCCTTCGCCACGGCGTTCCGTACGGTGGCACCGATGCCGGGGGCCGCGGCGGCGAGGGCGTGCGTGGCGTCCTGGGCGGCTTGTCGCGCCGCGTCCTGGGCGGCGTGCTGCGCGGCGGTCTCGGTGGCCTCGCCGTCCTGCTGCGTGGCGGTCTCGGCTGCCTCGGCGTTCTGCTGTGCGGCGGCCTCGGCGGCCGACGCGCTCTCGCCGTCCTGCTGGGCTCGTCGCGCCTGCTCGGCCTGTTCCCCGGCGTCCCGCAGGCGACCGAGGATGCGGCGCAGCGCGGTGGCCTGGGCGAGTACGGCCATGGCGGCGGCGTACGGGTCGCCGACCGTCTCCCGGCGCAGGTCCTCGAACTCCGGCGAATCCAGCAAGGCGGCGATGATCTGGTGGTTCACCAGTCGGCGAGGGTCCATCTCCGCCCGTTCGCGCAACCGAGGGCTGACCTTGTACGCGGCCAGAAACGCGTCGGCCAGAAGGTCGGTGGCGCAGACGTCACGCCCCGCCAACCCCTCTTCACGCCCCGCCAACTCCTTCTCACGCCCCGCCAGCCCCTCGCGACGCCCCTCCAACTCCGCGGCCAGCTCGCGCAGTCCGGCCGACTGCTCGTACGTGTCGCGCCACGTGATCCGGTCGAACCGGTCCGCGACGACGGCCGTGGTGGTCGATCCGGAGTCCTCCCCGCCGTTCAGAACTGGGCCTGCACCGTGCTCGCGTCCATGCCGAGGGCCTCGGTGAGGACGCGCGCACGGACAGCCCGCTGGCGGCCGGTGACCCGGTCGATGGTGGCGGTGGACCGGCCCGCGACGGCCGCTTCCTCGCGGAGTTTCTCCAGACGCTTGCCCGCCATGGCGAGTTTGTTGTGGGCCTTCTTGATGACCCACTCGCTCAGCGCCTCGCGGGACTGCCCGGCCATGGCGTCGAGTTGGGCCTCGATGTCCTCGATGGTGTCGGCCAGGTCGAGCGCCTCCTTGGCGTCGGGATTGACCAGGTGCAGCACCTCGCGCTCGACGGCGGGGCGCTGGGCGGGGGAGTCCCACAGCACATGGGTCAGCACCGACAGGTCGGTCTCGGCCACCGCCGGGCGGCCGTCCAGGTACGCGGCCGCCTGGAGCAGGCCCACCGCCTGCCGCCAACGGCGGTCGGAGGCGACGAGTTCCTTGCGGCGCAGGGCCGCCCGCAGCGTGCACACCGCGTCCACGATCCCGTCGGGGACCTCCACGGCCGGGACGCTTCCGGCCACGGCGTGCTGCAACGCGGCAAGGCCGACCGTGGTCCGCGCCGAAGCCGCCGGGCGCCTGACGGCGGAGCGGACCAGCGCGGCGAAGTTCGAGGGGTCCTCCAGGTACCCGACCTCGATCCGTACGAGGAGCCGGTCGTAGATCGCGGCCGTGTCGTCCCCGCTGGGCAGTTCGTTGCTCGCCGTGATGGCCCCGATGAGGGGGCAGCGGATGGGCTCGCCACCGCTCTCGGGGTGATAGATCCGCTCGTTGAGGTAGCCGAGCGTCTCGTTGAGCGCCGCCGTGGAGCACTTGAAGATCTCGTCGATGAACGCGATGTGCGCGGTCGTGGCACGGCCGTCGTACACCTGGCGGTACTCGCCGCGGGCCAGCGCGGCGACGTCGATGGGTCCGAACATCCTCGTCGGCGCGGTGAACTTCGACAGGAGGATCTCCCAGTAGGACGCCCCATCGACTCTGCCCGTGAGCTCCCGGGCCAGCTCGGACTTGGCTGTTCCCGGCGGGCCGAGCACCAGCGAGTGCTGTCCCGCGAGCAGCGTGGCGAGGAGCGTGCGCACCACGTCGTCCCGCTCGTAGAAGCGGTCCGACAACTCGCCGCAGATCGCCCGCAGCCTCTTGGCCGTGTCCTGCGGGTCTTGCGCGTCCATGCTCAGCTCCAAGGGCGGCTTCCGGTCAAAGATTGGCTTGCACCAGCACGTTCAGCAGAGGGCGACAACCTTGCCACCTGAACCAGGCGTTCTTAGAGGCGGGTGTGCCAGTGTGCCGCACGCTCGTATGCCTGCGCGCTCGCGCGCCTGCGCTCGGAAGGGACCTTCGCATGACCGCACGTCACCGGCATATCACTGTCGCCCTAGTCTCTGCCCTCCTCGTCGCCCCCGTGGGGGTGGGGCTCGCGGGGTGTGATCCCGGCGACGCGGTGGACTGTGTCCGTGCGGCCGATGCGGCGTCCGACAGCGTCGGGTTACTCAGGAAGGCCGCGCAGGACGCGGTGCTGTACCCGAACGAGGACGACAAGGCATTCGACCATATAAGGGACAACCTCGGTGAAATCCGGGACAAGCAGAGCGACAAGGACGTGATTGCGGCCGTCGACGACATGGAGGAGGCCGTGAACAATGTGGAGGACGCCGTCAACGACGGTGACAGGACTCCCGATCTGACTCCGATCGTACGAGCGGCCGGGAAGGTCACCAGGGCGTGCGCGCCCTGACCGCACCGCGAGCGGTCCGTAAACGGAATGACAGTTGCTCTCTGGTGGTGAGTCCTGTCCCGGTGTAGCGTCGTTCGTGGATGTCGTGGTTCGCAGTTCTGCCCACGCGGTGGCGTGGGCTTTTTTGCTGTGCAGTGGCTGCGGACGAGGACGACACCTACGGGTTCGCGCGGTGCGGGCCCGATATCGACTGAGAGGTACCAGCGTGGCCAGCGGAATCGTGAAGTGGTTCAACTCCGAAAAGGGCTTCGGCTTCATCCAGCAGGACGGCGGGGGTCCGGACGTCTTCGCGCACTACTCGAACATCAACAGCACCGGCTATCGCGAGCTGCAGGAGGGCCAGGCGGTGACTTTCGACATCACGCAGGGCCAGAAGGGCCCGCAGGCGGAGAACATCACCCCTAGCTGACCACGCGGCCAGGTGATCGTCGGGCCCCGGAGCGGATCTCGCTCCGGGGCCTCGGCGCGACTGTCCCTGTGCGCGTGTCGGGTGACGTCCGGCGCGGCTCGGCTCACACCTGGTCAGATCTGCTCAGACCGGGTCAGATCGGTGGGGCAATCGCATGGTGAGGGAGACGACGCTGCCGTTGGTGTCACTGGTGATGCTGAGATGATCGGTGATGAGGGAGGCGATCCACAGTCCGCGCCCCGCGGAGAGATCGCCGTTCCCGGGAGCCGGCGGGGGAACGACGTCCGTGGTGAAGCCGGGCCCGGAGTCGTGGATGTGGCAGGCCAGATGGCCGTCGGCCCGTTGCAGGATCAGTGTCCCGGTGCCGCCCGCGTGCTCGATGGCGTTGCTGGCCACGGCGTCGACGGCCACGATGAAGTCGCCGCGGCGTGGTGCGGGCAGACCCTCGCGGTCCGCGTACCGGTCGACGAGCACCCGCAGCCGGGGCAGGTCGGTCTGGACGAAGGGACAGTCGATGAGGACGCGGGAGGCAGGCGGTTCGTCCGGGGTGGGCGCCGTCATCAGCGGCTCACCTCGCTGATGAACAGGTTGGGGACGTGACCGGCGTCTGCTTGACGGAGTATGCGTGCCACCGCCGAGCGGCAGCGAACCTCGATCCGGTCGTGTGCGGCTGACGCGGCGAGCCGCAGCAGGTCCACGGCGCAGGCGGCGCTGAGGAAGCTGAGCTGGGACAGGTCCACCGTCAGCCGTCGGGCCTCGGCGCTGCGCGCCAGCCCCTCGCGTACGGCGGCGATGAACTCCTCCCGGGTGGCGATGTCCGCCTCGCCCGCGAGCCGCACCATGGCTGCCGTGTGTTCCGCGTGCAGGGCTCCGAGGTGCGGAAGCAGGCGGCACGGGTGCGCCCGGTGCATGGCGGCGAGCACCTCGGGGGAGAACCAGCGGCTGTCGTACGCGCAGATCTCGGTGTAAGGGCGATCGGTGAACAGATGCTCGGCATGGGACTCGCGGTACATCATCACCGCGATGTCGGCGTCGAGGTCGCCGACCCAGTGCATGTCGATGTACGTGCGCAGGCCCCGGTAGCCTTCCGCGAGCGCGCGGTCGGTTTCCTCCTCGATGCGCTGCCACTGCCGCTGGGGTGTGAAGCTGCGGGCGGGGTGGATGAGGGCGCGCATGCTGCTGACCACGAGCTGGCCGCGGTCGCGGGCGGCACCGAGCAGCGGTCCCGGGGCGTCGAGGCGGCTCCACACCTCGGCCTCGGTCAGCCGCGGGGCGGCGAAGACCATCACCTTCTCGCGGTTGGCGAGCCCCGCCCAGACGAACGCGGCCACCACGTCGCGGCCCGCGTCGTCATCTCCGTAACCGGCAAAGGCATGGTCGCCCGCCCGGAGTTGCTGCACCGGGATCGTCCCGGTAGACGCCGCATCCTCGGCAGCGGCCATCACTTACCTCCAAGGCCCGGCGGCCAAGGCCCGGCGGCCGTCCGCAGGCCCACGTTAGCGGTCCGCCCAGGGCCTTGGGGCGCCTGCCGGAGAACGGAACCCGGCCGACTCCGCGCGCAGACCGGGAATGACCGGGCAGGCACGAAAGTGCCCGAGCTCTTTGGGGTTCTGTGAGGTTCTGTCCGGCAAGGCAACGGGCGCCGTCGAAGTCATATACGGACCCGCCGTAGAGGTTCGAAGCTCACACTGGTTCCGGCAGGCTCATCCGTACGAGTTTCGCCGGGTCGATCACGACGGTGATACCGGTGATCCGGCCGTCGGCGACGGTGAACGCGAGGACCGAGAGCGGGGAGCCGTCCTCGCGCCAGGAGACGACTCCTGGCCGGCCGTTGACGATCACCGTCCGCCCCTGTGCGGCCGCGTCGGCGGACAGTTGCGCGCCGGTTGCGACCTTGGTGGCGCCGAGGGTGACCACGACACCGGAGGGGGTGTCGACGGTCAGTTCCACCTCGGGGTCGAGTACCCGCAGCAACTCTTCGAAGTCGCCGCGTCGAGCCGCCGTCAGGAAGGCCTGGACGACCTCTCGCTGCCCCCGCCCGGTGCCGTTCGGGTGCCTGTGCGCCTGCACTTTCCTACGGGCACGGCTGGCGAGCATCTTGGCGGCCGCGGTGGACTTGCCGAGGATCTTGCCGATCTCGTCGAACGGCACCGCGAACAGATCGTGCAGCACGAACGCCAGCCGCTCGCCCGGCCCGAGCGACTCCAGGACGACGAGCAGCGCGAGCCCGACCGAGTCGGCGAGCACCGCGTCGTCCTCGGGAACAGGGCCGTCGTCGAGCGTCACCACGAACTCGGACAGACGGTCGTCGTAGGACGCCTCCGGGCGTGCCTGGCGCGAGCGCAGGAGATCGAGGCTGATCCGGCCCACCACCGTGGTCAGCCAGCCGCCGAGGTTGTGAATGGTCGCCGCGTTCTGACGGGAGAGACGCAGCCAGGCCTCCTGGACCACGTCCTCGGCGTCGGCGTGCGAGCCGAGCATGCGGTGGGCGACCGCGCGCAGCCGGTCGCGCTCGATCTCGAACGCCTCGGCCAGCGGGTCCTTCGTACTGCTCTCGGGCATGTTGTTACCTTCCTCGGCTCTGCTCCGTCATGGGTGATGACGCGCTCGGAAGCGCGAAGGTAACCGACTACGGACCGGTGACGGACCGATGAAGGAGCAGCACCGATGGAAGCACGTATGACCAGCCCGGCCGATCCCGATGTAACCACCGCGATCCAGCACCTCTACAAGGCGATTCACAAAGGGGGCCTCGACCCGCAGTTGCTCGCGCTGATCCATCTGCGTACCAGCCAGATCAACGGGTGCAGCCCCTGCGTCTTCGCCTCGAACGAGGCGGCGAGGAAGGCCGGTGAGACAGCGGAGCGGCTGCACAACGTGGTGGCGTGGCGTGATACGCCCTTCTACACGGATCAGGAACGGGCAGCACTCGCCCTGACCGAGGCCGCCACCCGGATCCAGGACGGCGCCCCGGGTGTGACCGATGACATCTGGGACGCCGCCGCCGACCACTTCACCGAGAAGGAGCTGGGCACGATCATCCTGGAGATCGCGACGACCAACTTCTTCAACCGGATCAATCGCACGCTGCGTGAGCAGGCCGGCAAGACCTGGTGAGCCTGGCGGGCGGCCCCCTTGGACGTCAGGAGGCCGAGCGGACGACCAACGCGTACGTCCGTTCCCCGAGGACGGTGTCCGCCACGCCGATCACGGTCCACGATCACGATGTCGCCGTCCGGGCCACGCCGGACGAGGTCACCGGTGCGGAAGCAGCCGTCGGCCGTGAACGAGCGGGCGTTGTCCTGTCCGCGACGTCCACGAGGGCCAGGTACCCGGAGAGCCTGGCGGCCGCGTCGAGCATCGCGACGCCGCGGGCGGTGAGCCGTCGCCGCCAGTCGTCGAGGGCCGCGGACAGGGCCTGCGTGCCGCCGGCCGTGCGGATCTGCAGGACCACCGTGCGGATGTGCTCCAGCGGGTAGCCGCCGCGCCTGAGCAGATGGGTCAGTTCGGCGTCGCGGACGTCCTGGGCGCCGTACGAGCGGTGTCCGGTGACCGGCTCCCTGGCCGGGGCGAGGATGCCCGCCGCCTCCCAGTTGCGCAGGGTCGCCGCGGTGACGCCGAGGCGCCGGGCGAGTTCGCCGACGCTGAGCGGCGCACCGTCGAGCGCCGCACCGTCGGACGGCTCGTGCTCGGCGGCTCCGGTGCCGGAGGTCAGATCCGCCACGGCCTGCCCCACCGCGTCCAGCGTCCCGCGGTCGCGCAGCAGTTGGGCGTGGCCGCGGTCGACGGCCGTCAGCGCGGCGTCGAGTTCACCGGTGTTGAGCGCCCGCATGATCTGACCCCCGATGGCGTACCCGTGCGCCGCGACGAGGGCCAGATAGGCGCGCAGGGCCGTCGCATGGGTCTCGGTGTAGGTCCGGTAGCCGGAGGGCGTCCGTCCGGCTGCCGGGATGAATCCGTCCCGCTCGTAGTTGCGGACGGCCTGGGTCGAAATGCCGTGCTCGCGGGCCAGATCGAACGGACGCAGGTACTTCATGGTTTGAGACTTTATCCCAGCGATGCTCTGCCCTCGCGTAAAAAGTCTCAACCGTGTTTGCAGGTATACGGTTGAGCGGTATGAACCGGGAAGTTGAAGAACGGGAAGTTGAAGAACGGGAAGTTCAAGACACTCTGACGCCCGCGCCGCGTGCCGTCGCGGGCCATGGCCTGATCCGGGTGCGGGGGGCGCGCGAGAACAATCTCAAGGACGTCAGCGTCGACATCCCGAAGCATCAGCTCACGGTGTTCACCGGAGTTTCGGGCTCGGGCAAGACTTCCCTGGTGTTCGACACGATCGCCGCCGAGTCACAGCGGCTGATCAATGAGACGTACAGCGCCTTCATCCAGGGCTTCATGCCCAGCCTGGCCCGCCCCGAGGTCGAGGTGCTCGAAGGCCTGACCACCGCGATCCTGGTCGACCAGCAGCCGATGGGCGCCCACGCCCGCTCCACCGTCGGCACCGCGACCGACGCCGGGGCGCTCCTCCGCATCCTCTTCAGCAGGCTCGCCAAGCCCTACATCGGCACGCAGAAGGCGTTCGCCTTCAACGTCGCCTCCGCCGACGCTACGGGCGTCCTTGTGGTGAACGGCAAGAGGATCGAGAAGGGGTTCAGCGTCGTCGGCGGCATGTGCCTGCGCTGCGAGGGCATGGGCACCGTCTCCGACATCGACCCCGCCCAGCTCTTCGACGACTCCAAGTCCCTTGCCGGGGGCGCGATCACCGTGCCCGGCTGGAAGGCCGACGGCTGGGTCGTGCGGTCCTTCACCGAGTCGGGCTTCCTCGACCCCGCCAAGCCGATCCGCGACTACAGCGACCGGGAGACGCACGACTTCCTGCACCGGGACCCCGTCAAGGTCAAGGTGAGGGGCATCAACACCACCTACGAGGGCCTGCTCGCACGGGTACGGAGGTCCTTCCTGACCAAGGACAGGGAAACGCTTCAGCCGCACATCCGCGCCTTCGTGGAGCAGGCGGTGACGTTCGCCGCCTGCCCCGAGTGCCACGGCACCCGGCTGAGCGAGACCACCCGGTCCGCGAAGATCGACGGCGTCAGCATCGCCGACGCCTGCGCCATGCAGATCAGCGACCTGGCCACCTGGGTCCGCGGCCTGACCGACCCGTCGGTGCGCTCGCTGGTCTCCGTCCTCCTCGGGACCCTCGACGCCTTCGTCGAGATGGGCCTCGGCTACCTCTCGCTCGACCGGTCGTCGAGCACGCTCTCGGGAGGGGAGGCGCAGCGCACCAAGACGGTCCGCCACCTCGGCTCCGCGCTCACGGACGTCACCTACGTCTTCGACGAGCCCACGGTGGGCCTGCACCCGCACGACATCCGGCGCATGAACGACCTGCTCCTGCGCCTGCGTGACAAGGGCAACACGGTGCTCGTCGTGGAGCACAAGCCGGAGACGATCCTGATCGCCGACCACGTCGTCGACCTCGGACCGGGCGCGGGTACGGAGGGCGGCGAGGTCGTCTTCGAGGGCACCGTCGAAGACCTGCGCGCGTGCGGCACCCTCACCGGGCGGCACCTGGACGACCGGGCCCGCGTGAAGCCGTCGGTGCGGCGGCCCTCCGGTGCCCTTCAGGTGCGCGGCGCGAACGCGCACAACCTGCGCGACATCGACGTCGACATCCCGCTCGGCGTCCTCACCGTCGTCACCGGCGTCGCGGGCTCCGGCAAGAGTTCCCTGATCCAGGGCTCGGTGGCAGGCCGGGACGGCGTGGTCACGGTGGATCAGTCACCCATCAGGGGCTCCCGGCGCAGCAACCCGGCCACCTGCACCGGCATGCTCGACGCCATCCGCAAGACGTTCGCCAAGGCCAACGGCGTCAAGCCGGCCCTCTTCAGCCCCAACTCCGAGGGCGCCTGCCCCGCCTGCAAGGGCGCCGGAGTTCTTTACACCGACCTGGCGATCATGGCCGGGGCTGCCACCACCTGCGAGGACTGCGCGGGGAAACGGTTCCAGGCGGAGGTGCTCGAACACCGGCTCGGCGGCCGGAACATCAGCGAGGTGTTCGCGATGCCCGTCGCCGAGGCCGCCGAGTTCTTCCGCACCGGCCCCGCGCGTACGCCGAGCGCGTGCGCCGTCCTCGACCGCCTCGCCGAAGTCGGCCTCGGCTACCTCAGCCTGGGCCAGCCGCTCACCACCCTCTCGGGCGGCGAGCGGCAACGCCTCAAGCTCGCCGGGCACATGGCGGGCTCGGGCAGCGTCTACATCCTCGACGAGCCGACCAGCGGTCTGCACCTGGCCGATGTCGAGCAACTGCTCGCCCTGCTCGACCGGCTCGTGGACGCCGGCAAGTCGGTCGTCGTCGTGGAGCACCACCAGGCGGTGATGGCCCACGCCGACTGGATCATCGACCTCGGCCCCGGCGCCGGTCACGACGGCGGCAAGGTCGTGTTCGAGGGCACCCCCGCCGACCTCGTCGCCGCTCGCTCCACGCTGACGGGTGAGCATCTCGCCCGGTACGTCGGAGCCTGACGTCGCCCGGCGGCCACACACCTGAACGCGCCCAGCCGCTCTTTGCGGGGCAGGCGGTTTCGATCGAGTGGGCCGGGACGTCGTCGTTCGCCGCGCGGACTCGACGCCGCCTTCGGAGCCAGCCGCGGCTTCCGCTACCTCTTGAGCGCCTCCGCGATCTCCAGGGCGGCCTGCGTGGGCGTGAGGTGCGTGGTGTCGACGACCTCGGCCTCGCTGTGCAGCCAGGTGCGGGCCGCCTCGGCGTAGGGCTCGAGGTACTCGAGCCGGAAGGCGGACGGGCCGAGGACGGTGTCTTTCTCGATACGTCCGCGGAGGGTGTCCTGGTCGGCGTGGAGGACGAAGTGCCGCACCGGGATGCCGTGGTCGGCGAGGCCCGCGCTGATCTCGCGCCAGTACTGCTCGACCAGGACCGTCATGGGCATCACCAGGGTGCCCCCCGTGTAGTCGAGCACGTGGCGTGCTGTCTCGACGACGAGCGGCCGCCACGGCGGCCAGTGCTGGAAGTTGCCCGTCCAGGGCAGCCCCGGGGTGATGTCCATGAGTGTCTCGCCGACCTTCTCGGCGTCGAACACCCGTGAATCCGGGATCAGCCCCTGCACGAGTGCACTGGTCGTCGTCTTGCCCGCGCCGTGGGTACCGTTGAGCCATACGATCATGAGGTCCGACGCTAGTGCGGTGCGGGCCGCAGGACGGTGCCGATCACGTCACGGAACGGGAACGGCGCAGGACCGGCACCGGGTTCTCCGATGGTGGGGGCCTACCGGGTTACTCCGATGGTGGGGGCCTGGCGAACAAATTCCGGATCACCTGGGTGAGCGGCCCGCACCCGTGGTACTCGCACCATGCGGACCACCCGGTCCGCAGGTCCACGCGCGGCACGAGCGGCACGTGGGCCACGTGCGGTACGACAAGGAGGACAGATGGCTCGGCAGGTACGGGACGTCATGACCGGCCACCCCACCGCGGTGGAGCCCGACACCCCGGTGCACCAAGTCGCCACGGCGATGCGCGACGAGGGCATCGGCGCGGTCCTGGTGACCGAGGACGGCAGGCTGCGGGGCCTGGTCACCGACCGGGACCTGACCGTGCGCATCCTCGCCGACGGCGGCGACGTGTCCCGCCGTACGGTGGTGGAGGCCTGTAGTGGTGAACCGGTCACCGTCGCCCCCGACGACCACGTCGACGAGGCGCTGCGCCTCATGCGGGCCAAGGCGCTGCGGCGGCTGCCGGTCGTGGACAACGGGAAACCGGTCGGGATCGTCGCCCTGGGAGATCTGGCGGTCGAACGCGATCCCGAGTCCGCTCTCGGCCGGATCAGCGCCGCCGACCCCAACGACTGAGACATCCGGCGATGTGACGCCGGGTGGGCCCGCTCACGCCCCCGGGCGTTTGCCCGTGTCCTTGAGGAAGTCGAAGGCGAGCCCGCTCGAACCCTCCCCACGGCCCGTGCCGCGCCGGGCGCTGAGCCAGACCGAGACCCGGCCGTCGCGCCAGCGCGTGCGGTTGTAGGCGACGTCGACGCGGGTGCCGGTCAGGGGGACCTCCTCCTCGTGCACGTAATACTGCTGATCGTCGTCCAGGCCCTCGCGGAGCAGCGCGGTGCGCGGCAGGACCGGCTCGCCGTCGATGACGCTCGGCATGGCGGCGCGCTGGAGCCGGACCGCCCGCTGCTTGGGCGGTACGTGCACGGGGATGAACGGGATCCAGTGCTCAGGCACGGAGTTCATGGCCCGGTACGCCACCGCCGCCACGGGATCGGCCGGTGGGGTGGGCGGATGCAGGCGCAGCAGATGGGCGCGCGCCTCGGCGGAGATCTCCCCGCCGCGCCGGGAGTCGCCCGTCGCCGTCCGCACGGTCTCCTCGACGCCCCACACCATGTTGGCGCTCTCGTCGCGCAGGAGGGCGACCTCCTCGAGTACCGGTCCGACCGCGACCTTGGGGACGCTCGGTGGCAGGAGCAGACCGGTGTCCGCGGGGACGTCGTCCTCGCCGATGGTGTCGAGCGTGAACATGGACCAGCGCTGCCAGTCCTGGTCGCTGCCCGTCCCGGCCGGAGCGATCCACTGCTTCTCGCCGAACACATCCGTGATCACCAGGCCGCGGATCGTGGCGAACGTCCCGGCGGGCAGGTCGCACGGCAGTTGGTACCAGTCGTTGCTGTAGACCAGCGCGAACTCCAGGAAGACGAGGCGGGCCAGGTCGGTGCTGTCGGGCGAGACCGCGGCGAAGTTGGTCCGGCCGTCCTCCACCGCCCACCACCGCGCGAGCGGCATCCCCGAGAACCGCACCGGCGCCGGGAAGACCGTCCGGTGGAAGGCGGCCGCCGTGGGTGCGGTGCCGCCGACGACGGTGTCCGGGTCCAGGGAGAACGCGTGCCAGTCCAGGGTGCCCCCGGGGTACTCCTGCGCGGTGAGCACCTTCTCACCCGCCCCCGGCACGGCGGCCGCCACCGAGAAGCGGTGTTCGAGCCGGGCCGGGTCCCAGGCTGAGTTGACCACGTGCTGCTCCTCGCCCTGGGACGGCTGCTCGATGAACTGCCGGTCGAACCAGATGACAAGGCGGGCCGCGAGCGGGACCAAGGCGTCACGCTGCGCTCCCACGAGGTCCGGGATGCCCTCGTGGGCGGGCCTGCCCTCCTTGAGGTGGCGGTAGAACTCGTACCCGTCCATACGGCGGCCCGCCACCGCCTGCATCGCCGCCCACACCTCGGGGTGCGCCACACGCGGGGTGTCGGCGTCCGCCTCGGGGTCGGGCAGCGCGATCGGCCAGCGGTCGACGAATTTCCGCCGCACGAGCACACCGAGCAGATGGTCGGTGTCGAGCAGCTTCAGCCAGCGGCGGCCGATGGCGAGCCGCAGGTCGAAGGAGATCCGGTCGTCGCCCAGCGCGAAGGGCAGGACGCGCCGCTCGGCGACCGCCTCCAGGGGCCGGTCGCCCGGCAGGGGTTCGGCGAAGCCCCCGGCGGGGCGGAACCGGCTCGGGGTGGTGGCGTCGACGGAGTAGGCCGCGGTGACCGGTGAGCCGGCGTCGGTGCCGCGGAACTCGCCGAGCTGCCACTGCCGTGTGAGCATCCACAGCGCGTCGCGCACCTCCACCCGCAGCGCCCGCGCGAAGTCGGTGGTGCGGGGCCGTCCTTCGAGGCGGTTCCACAGACCCACCGTCGGCGCCTCGCGGCCGTCGAGGGCCGCACGGAGGTTCTCGATGCGCGGCTCAGTCATGGGCCTCGGCCTTCCAGCGCAGATTGGACACGGCCAGGTCGGTGGAGAGGGTGATGGGCTGCCGTGTCGCGGAGAGCACCGTCGCCGGGAGGAGGTGCGCGTACGCCGTGTCGTCGAGGTGTCCCGGTTCCACGGCGCGGAGCCTGGCGAGGTCGTACGTCTCGTTGACGGCGGCGAGCAGGTCACCGGTGTCCCAGCCGCCGGGGCGTTTCACGGGCGGTACGACGAGGAGCAGGGCCTGCGGTGCCTCGGCGTCGGGTCCGTCGTAGTGCACGGCGATGCCGGTGGTCTCGCGCTCGGCGGGGATCACCTCGGTCCACTCGTCGAGGAGCAGCCCGCACCGCTGGGCGGACAGGGGCAGCGGCCCGTCGGCGTAGTGCGCGGTGAAGAGCAGCTTGTCCTCGTCGATCTCGGTCCCGCGCCGGAACTCCATGGCCAGCCAGGCGTCGTCCCTGCGGTACGGGAACTGTACGGGGGTGAGCTGGGGCTCCTCCCAGTCGGTGAGTACGCCGAAGGGGCTGCCGGAACTCTGCAGCGCGTCGCCGAGGTGAATCGCCTTCTCCCACAGCCGCGGCTTGTCCCGTACCCGGGCGACGCCGTGCACCCAGTCGTCCACCGGAAAGTCCCGGTCGAAGTCCGCGGTGAGGTGCCGGACCAGGCGGGCACTGTCGTCGCGGGCCTTCTTCCACTCGGCGGCCAGTGCCGTCGACGCCGTGAACTCCGGCACCACGAGCACGTCGTCGCCGAGCATCGCCGTGAGCGCGTCCCGGGCGCACTGCACCCGGTCGGGCCCGGTGACCGCCGAGTCGTACGAAGTCAGCGCGGCATCGGCGTGCTGCACGCGGCAGGCGATGTCGGTGTCCAGTGACGTGGCCCGGGTGAGCAGTTCACGGCCCTGGACGACGACGCGGTCCTCGAACGGGGCCGGGTCGAGACCGAGGGCGTCGAATGCGCTCAGCGGCAGCAGCGCGCGGACCTGGGCGAGCAGCCCGCTGAGCGTGGCACGCCCGGTGTCCGCCACTCCTTCGAGAGAACGCAGCCGGCTGTCGAACGACGAGTGGCGCTGCCCGACGGTGGCACGCAGCAGGGCGGGGTGCTGCGGCCGGGGACTTGTCGGCGCGGTGGTGAGCAGCCGTTCGGCCTGTTCGAGCAGGGTGAAGCGCTCTTCGTCCGGGGCGGAGTGCGGCAGTGCGTCATGGCGGCCGATGAACCCCTCGGCCTCGACGAGTGCGCGCCGCATCCGGGCCGCGGTCTCGGCGACGGCGGCGAGCACATCGGTGAACACCGCGCGCCGCCACTGGGTCAGCTCGCCCCATCCGCTGCGGAGCATGCCGAAGGCGCCCGCCCTGGTGACAAGACCGGCGTACGCGGTGAGGAAGGCGTCGATCCTGTCGAGCACGTCGGCGCGGCGGGGCGGCGCGGGCTCGGGCGGGTAGAGCGGAGCGAGGTCCTCCAGGAAGGCGGCGACATCCTCGCCGAGCTCGCTCAGTGTGTCCCGTACGGCGAGCGGCCGGTCCTTGGCGATCGTCACGGCCTCGTCGGCGCGGCGGTCCACGGCCGTGCCGCCCGCGGCCGGCACGAGGTCGGTGGGACGCAGCGGCCGTGACGTGGTCAGGAGCGTGCGCAGGGCGTCGACCAGCGGCGACAGCTCGAAGAAGGTGACCTTGTCGTCGACGCGTACGGTGTAACGGATGGTCAGCTCGGCGTCCGGGCGCGGCTGGTCCCGGTCCACGACCACGCCCACGATCCGGTCGTCGAGGTCGCTCATCGCGGCCTCACCCGCCGGGCGCAGCGCCCACAGCAGATCGATGGACGAGAGGTCGGCGTCGCGCTGGCTGACGACCCGCTCCCGCGGCCGCTTGCTGACCGGGTCGGTCCAGGTGACGAGGGCGACCACGTCCTGCGCGGCGGGCAGCAGCGCGGGCAGCCAGTCCTCGACGGCGGGCTCGGCCCGGGCGCGGGGGCTGTCGGTGAGCCCGGGGTTCAGGCCGGGGGAGAGGCTCAGGGCGAACCGGTGGGTGAGCGTGGTGCCGCCGCGCGGGGTCTGCACCACCGCGGGGTCGGGCGGGAACCCCTCCTTGGCGTACGCGTCCAGGGTGGCCGAGGCGCGCTCGGGGTTGCCGAGGAGCGCCTGGTGGGTGCCTTCGGCGACGGCCAGGTCACCGAGGGCGTCGTGGAGGGCGAGGAGCTTCCTCAGCTCCTCGTTCATGGCGTTCGCCTCGTCCACGGTCGCGGCGGGCATGTTCCGTGCGCCGAACGGCCAGGTGGCGGCCATGGGCGGGCGGGTGGCGCGGCGCACGAGGGCGAGGCCGTCGACGACGTTGCGGGCCTCCACCACGTCCTCGGTGCCGTCCGGCTCCTCCAGGACGTGCGACAGCTTCCGCGCCCGCAGCGGGAACGCGGCCCGCAGGGCGGGAAGGAACTTGTCCAGCTCGACGTCGGGATACCGGGGGTGCCCCTCGTGCAGCCCCCGCTCGAACCGGTAGCCGAGCAGCGCGCCCAGCGACTGGCCCTGGCGCAGCCCGTCGAGCAGGGACAGCGCCGCCCGCACCCGCTCGGAGCTGAGGTTGACCGCGAAGGCGTCCGGGTCGCGCCGGGACCCGTTGGCGAGGTACCCGGCGCGCAGCACTGCGGCCGTGCGGGCGTGGGCCGGGGACGGCGTGTGGATGTAGCCGCCGTTGCTCGTCTCGTGCGGGACGGTAGGGGTGTCAAGGACCTTCGTCAGCTCGGCGCCGAGGCGGACTTCGGTGGCGGGGCGGCGCCGGGGGCGGACCTGTTCGAGCCAGCCGTACGCCCCGATGTGGACGCCCTGCTTGGGCGGAGCGGTGCCGTCGGCGCCGTAACGGAGTTGGGAGAGCCTTTCGTTGGCGAGCCCGAGGCGCCAGGCGTCGAGGCGGTAGGTCGCGCAGTCCAGGTGCTCGGCGACGAGCCGTTCGAGGCGGGCGGTCGGCAGCTCCGCGAGGTGCGCGACGGCGTCGAGCTGCTCCTTGAGGCGGGCGGTGGCGGGGCTGGAGTCCAGGACGGCCGGGATGTGCTGGTGCAGCAGGAAGGACGGGTCGGGGTTGTGCGTGAGCTCGGGGTCGGGGGCGTACAACTGCCGGTAGCGGCTCTCGCTGGGCGGCGGGTGCGGCTCGCCGGCGCGCTGGGTGCGTACGTGGATGAAGAGCGGGTCGGCGGGTGACGGTACGGGCCTGCCCGCCGCCGCGGCGAGCCGGTGCCCGGCCTCCTCCCAGTTGAGCAGCACCGCGTGCCGCAGCAGCAGATACAGCAGCGCGGCGGGCGCACGGCCCCCGTCGAACCCGTTCTCCAGGCGTACGGTGTCCAGGTTCCGGCGGCCGTGCCGCTCCAGCCAGCGCAGGTAGTTCCACGATTCGGGAGCCGCCGTGTACGCGCGCACGGGCTCGGTCTCCGACAGCGGCCGGTCGTCCACCAGCGGGCCGAGCAGCGGGTGCTGCGCGCCGGTGAACAGGCGCCTGACCAGGTCGGGATCGGGGACCGCGGGCGGGGCGGCCGGGTAGCCGAGGCGGGCGAGGAGCGCGCGGATCGGCTGCGGCATGCGCAACTGCTCCTCAAGGGCGGCGAGGACGGCGGGCCCGGTGGCGCCGAGATTCTCCCGGTTGTAGATGTCCGGCACGCTCCGGGCGTACCGCTGGTGGTACTCGGCGGACGTCGGATGCAGGGCGAGGATGTCCAGGAGCCGCTGGTGGGGGTCGTGTCCCGGGGGAGCTTCAGCGGGCGGCAGCACGTGTGCGACCTTGGCGGCGGCCTCGCGCCAGTCCTCCTGGACGGCGTCGAGCACCTTGGCGAGGGCGCGCCGGTGCGTGGCGTTCTCGGGCCAGGTCAGACGGGAGAAGGCGGTGGTGGGCAGGACACCGTACGGCTGGCGGCCGATCCGCACGGCGGGCACCGGGCCCCGCCCCGACACGTGGCGCAGGAAGAACTCCCGGATCTGCTCGACGGCTTGCGGGGTGAGGACGGGGTGGAGGGTGGTGGCCAGGTAACTGCCCCAGGTGGCGGGCCACAGGGCGGTGTCGGCGGCGCGCGCGTCGCTCTGGTCGGTGCCGTCCGCGTGCGGCATGCCGGTGAGCACGCCCGGGTCGAGGCCGAGGAGTTCGGCGAACCACTGGCCGTCGGACTTGGCCGTCCAGTCCCCGGCCGCGGCCAGGGAGCGGGCCGCCGAGCGGGCGCGCAGCGCGGCGGCGGCCTCTTCGCGGGGGGCGGTGCCCGCGGGGGCCTGCGCGGTGTTGTTGGTGGGGGTGCCCTGCGGCAGCAGGGCGTAGCCGGAAGGACTGTGGAGCTGACGGGTGATCAGCTTGCCGAGTTCGCGGGCGGTGTCCGTGGCCTGCGGGGTGCGTTCGCGCAGGCCGATGACCACGAGCCGGTCGAAGCCGTCGTGGGCGGGCCCGGTGCGCGGGATCCGCAGGCCCATTCCGATCCGGACGGCTTCCCCGAACTCGGTGAGCCACTTCAGGTCGGCGGGGACGGTGAGTTCACCGGTGTCCTCGTCGAGGCGCAGCCTGTCGTTCGAGCTCGGGTCGGGGCTGACGGCGAGGCGCTCGGGGACGGGCTCTCCGGTGACGGTCAGGACCTGCTCGCTGCCGTGGTAGCCGACGACCGTGAACCGGTCGGGCAGCAGGTGCGCGACGGCAGGGGTGGTCCATGAGTCGGGGGTCGTCCGGGCGGGTGCGGGCAGGACGAGCACGGCCACCAGGACAGCGTCCGACTCGCTGTCGGCGGCGTTCTCGACGCCGACCGGCGTGCGGGCGCGGATGGCGCGGGCGCGTGCGGCCCCCACGGCGGCGAGGAGCGCCGCCTCGGCGGCACGCAGCTTCGCCGGGTCGCCGTGGGCGCGCCAGACCGCGCTCCAGTGGACGACGGTGGGCTGGACGTCGGCGGGCGGCAGCGCGGTGGGCGTGACGACGATGAGGACGGTGGTGGTGTCGGGCACACCCGTGGGTCTGTCGGCTTGGTTGGCCGGCCGGTGCTGGTCCGCCAGCCACACCGCGCGGCCCGCGGGGACACGGGCGGTGAACTCCTGCCAGGCCGCCTGCTCGGCAACCGCGCGGCCACCCGCCCGCCACAGCCCCGCCCAGTAGGCGCGCAGGGCGTCGAACTCGGCCTGGCTGGGCAGCGGTTCGAACTTGTCGATGGACCACTCGTCGGGAAAGATCCGCACAAGGAGCTCGGTCTCGGTGAAGCGGGTCTCCACCCTGACCGGCCCGAGGAGCACCGGGTACTCGTCACTCAGGGGCATCGTGCAGCATCTCCTGTGCGTGGGCGGCGATCAGGACCGGGGCCTGGAAGAGCATGTAGGCGACGTCGGCGGAGCTGAGCCTGTGGTCCCACAGGGGCAGGGCGATGTCCTCACGGCGCTGCACCTCCTTCTCCGGGTCGTCCTCCGAGCCGTCGAAGGGCACGAGCGGCACCTGGATCGCCGGATCGAGTTCGAGGAAGCGCCCGCGCGGGGCGATGTCCTTCCACGACAGGTCGTTCCACACCTCGACGGCCGTGCCTTCGCCGTCGTCGGCGCCGAAGCGGGGATCGCCGGGGCGCTCCTTGATGACGAAGAACCAGCCGGGTTCGGTGGGGATGTGGCCCCGCGCCGCCTCCTTGGTCAGGTCGAAGCCGAGCAGGGTGATGTCCGGTTCGACCTTCGCTTCGTACAGGGGCAGCTTGACCAGGTGGGCGGGCGGGTGCTCCTCGTCGGCGACGCGGGCGAGGACCCGCTCGCGCTCGGGGTGCGGGGTGCCGTCGTCGTCGCGGGCCCAGTCGGCCTTGTGGGCGTAGACGACGGCCGTGGGGTACTTCTTCAGGAGCTCGCCGCGGATGACCAGGACGAGTTCCTCCTGCTGTTCGCCGCCCCGGTCGCGGTTGTCGTGCGCGCCCAGGGGCGAGTCGGCGGTCCAGGATGCGATCGGCGCGATGTCGTACAGCCGCTCCTGCCGCTCCGCGGCGCTCTCGCCGGGCAGCGACAGCGCGGGGCGGGGGTCCCAGAACTGCCGGAAGGGCGTGCCGTGCTGGTCGGTCGGGTACTCGCGCCACAGCAGTTCCCGGCCGAGCTCGTGGTTGAGGCCGGTCATGAAGGCCTCGATGAACTCCTGGTCGCTCTCCAGGAGCGTGATGCTGTCGGGCGGCACCAGATGGAGGTTGGGAACGAAGGTGTCCACCGAGATGTCGATCAGGGACTGGAACATCGGCAGGTCGATGACCGGGTGGGCCATCGCCTCCAGGAACGCGTCCGCGAAGTGCGTGAGCCGCTCGGGCAGTCGTACGGAGGTCAGCAGCGAACGCGGCACTGTCGCGTCGGCCACAAGCCCCGCGAGGGCCTCGCCGGTGGCGCGGGGGACGTCCAGGCGCTCACGGGCGGGCGTCCGGCCGCCGACCGCGGCATCGTCGTAGGCCCGGTGGACGTCGCGCAGGGCCTCCTTGAAGCGCAGTGCTTCCTCACTGTCGGCGCCGCCCGTCGGCGGGACGACACCCTCGCCGGGCAGGCTGATGACGAAGGCGCTGCTGGTGGGCAGCCGCGAGACGGGGTCGTCCGGTTCCGTCACGGAGCCGTCCGGTTCCGGCGCCCGGCGCTGGTCCGCCGAAGACACCGGGGTGCCGGGCGCACTTCCGGCCGAGCCGTCCGCCGCACTTCCGGCCGCGGTGCCCGCAGCAGGGGCGCCGGCGCGCGCCCCTGGCCCCGGCGGGCGCAGGACGCCATCGAGTTCCTCCGGTGTGACCACGGCGGCCGGTACGGCCTTGGCCGGGGCGGCGGTGACCGGCCCCGTCGGCAGGTCCATCTTGGTCAGCAGGGCGTCCAGGACGGGCGCGCCGGCGGGCACGGCCTGGGTGAGCCGGGCGCCGGGCCGGGTGATGCGCCGCATCTCGGGCGAGAGCGGCGCCGAGGCCATCGTGCTCCCGGCGACCTGGAACCCGACGGCGTCGCCCGCCCCGTCGAAAGCCCCGCGCAGCGCACCGCCCCGCGCGGTGGCGGTCACCCGGGACAGGGCGGGCGCGGTCAGCCGCAGTGAGCGGGCCGGGCGCGTCCCGTCGTCGGCCAGGACCCCGGGCGCCGACGGCGGATCCAGGTGCTTGTGGTGGAGCACATGCCCGACCTCGCGGGCCAACTGGGCGGCGCGGATGCGGTTGTTGGCGTCGATCACATCGCCGACCTGCTGCCAGGCGGCGGCCATGAACTCCTCCTGGCGCGTCTGGACGACCTGGGTGCCGAAGTTGGCCGCGACCCGGAAGCGGGGGTCGAGATTCAGGCGGTGCACCCAGTTCTGGTTCTCCGGGGCGGGCACCGGCGTCCCGTCGGCCCTGCGCAGGACCCGGGAGGTGCGCGCGTGCCACTTCCCGTACAGGGGTGGGGTGACGACCGGGACGGCGCGGCCCGCGAGGTAGTGCGCCTCGGGCGACCCGGCGAGGGTGGCCAGCTTCCGGTGCGCCTGGGCCGGGGGGGTCTCCAGATAGGCGTCGGCCAGATTGATCAGTGCGGCCAGGGCCTCCTGGAATTCGTGCGGATAGGTGGGCGGCGGATCGCTGGGCGGAGGGGGCGGCGGCGGGAACCGGGCATCCCAGTTGTCCCAGACATCCCTCTTGCGGCCGGGAACCTTCAGGGCTCCGCCGAGCCGCAGCACCCCGCCGAGCTGCGCGGGGGTGGTGATGCCCGGCAGGGCGGGGCCGGGTTCGTTGCGTACGTCGATGTCGCGTCGGCCCACCCTCAGGTCGGGCCTGCGCGGGCGCAGCAGCCGGACCAGGTGCTCGAAGTCGCCCGCGGGGCCGGTGCCGAAGAACCAGCGGTGGTAGTAGGGGAGTTGCCCGGCGGCGGGGCGCCCCGGGTACTCGGGGCCCCAGCTCGAGTGCAGTGCCCCCGCCTCGGGCCGGGCGGCGAGCATCGGGTCGAAGCCGAGACCGGCGAGCCGTCCGGTCTCGAAGGCGGGCACGAGGAACGCGTGGTACGGCTTGTCGGGCAGCAGCTTGCGGGGGCACATCAGGCGTGAGCAGGCGAGGTCGGGGTTGGCGCGCAGGACACCGCGAAGGGCGGCCAGGGCGCCGGGCAGCCGCTCGTTCTCGGACAGGACGGCGTCGTCGAGGGCGCCGTTGACGTGGACGTGGGCCCAGGCGCTCAGGTGCGCGGGGTCCGGCAGCGTCGCGGCCGGGTCGAGGACGGTGATGTAGGGCAGCGGCCGCCCGGGCAGCGTGCCGTCCTCGAACTCCGGTCTGCTGTCCTTGGCGGGCCCAGGGCCCTCCAGGACGATCAGGGCGAGCCAGGGCGGCAGCCGTCCGGTTTCCGGGTCCTGGCCCGCGGGGGAGTACCGCCAGGGCAGATCCTCGTCGTAGAACTCGATGTGGGCCAGGTAGTTGGGTTCGGCGTTGGTGACCCAGGGGCGGGGCTCGGTGCGGGAGACGGCCTTCGCGTCGATGCCGACGATGTCCCCGGGACCGTAGAGCTGGACGGGCCGGTCCACGGTGCGTTCGAGCCGCCGGGTGCCCTCGAGCGGGTCGCCCGCCACCAGCAGCTTGACGGAGATGGACGCGCGGGTCGCGGAGGTCCCCGGCCTACCGGTGATCTTCGTGGAGATGCCGGTGCGCAGCCACGGCAGGAACGAGTACGCGTTCGCGGTCACGAGACACCTTCCGCGGTGAAGATCTCGCTGGTGGCGGTGAGTTCGCTGCCCTGCGGATCGCCACCCGCGACGCCGGAGGCGACCACTCCGCCCGCGACAAGGACCTTGCCGGTCCCGAGCGGAGCTGCCGCGAACGCCCACCGGCCGGTGGCGAGGCCCGCGGCCGTGTCCCACTTCCGCGTCCCGTCGTCGTAGATCACCGCGCTCTGGTAGCCGGCGCCGTTGTCCTGGTCGGCGGTGCCGCCCACGACGAGGAACCGCCCCGAGCCGAGCGGGACCACCCGGTGCAGGCCCCGGCCGCCCGCAGCCGACGGGATCGGCGTCCAGGCTCCGGTCGACAGGTCGAATTTCTCGCCGGTGAGGGCGTGATACGCGTCGAAGGTGCCGTCTCCCGCGACACCGGGCGTCGCGCCGCCGATGACCAGGGCGGTGGTGTCGGAGACCAGGACGGCGCGGTGTCCGCTGCGGGGGCGCGGCAGGCTGCCGGTGGGCGTCCAGCGCTTCTGCTCCGGGCTGTAGAGCTCGCAGAAGGCGAGGGCCGCGGAGCCGTCGTCGGAGACCGGCGCGGACCCGCCTGCGACGAGGACCTGACCGCCCTTGATCCGCAGGGCGCAGTGGCCGGTGCGGGCGTCCGTCATCGGTGGGGCGTCCGACCAGGTCTCGGCCACCGGGTCGTAGATCTCCGCCGAGGCGAGCGCCCGCACCGAGCCGCCGGAGCGTGCGCCCGTGCCGCCCGTCACCAGGACGCGTTTGTCGGCGAGGAGGACCGCGCTGTGGCCGCTGCGCGCCTCACGCAGGTCCCCGACGGTCTTCCAGGCGGGGCCGGACGGGCCCGCGGGGTCGTACAGTTCGGTGGCCGTCAGCGGCGATGACAGCGGGCTCGCGCCGCTCGTGCCGCCGACGACGAGGACCTTGCCGCCGTCCAGCAGGGTCGCGGTGTGCAGCCTGCGCGGGAACGTCAGGGGCGGGCCCGCCGTCCACTTGCGGCCCGTGGGGTCGAAGACCGCGGTCCTGCCGGTCGCGGCCGAGGAGGCGTCCACGCCCGCCGTCAGCAGGACCTGTCCGCTCTTGAGGACGACGGCGCCGTCTTCCTGTCCGTGCCAGGCGGCTGCCGCGGGCAGGTCACCGGCCTTGGTCCACGCTCCGGTGGCCGCCACTGCGGGACTTGTCATCGCGTCGATCCCTTTCTTGGGTGCCCCTGGTCACGGGGTGAAGATCTCGGTGGCGGCGGTGCGGACGTCGGCGCCGTCGGGGGTCGCGGGGCCGGAGCGGACGACGCCGCCGCAGGCGAGGACACGGCCGTCGGCGAGCAGGGCGGCGGCGAAGGAGTGCCGTCCGGTGACGAGCGCGCCCGTGTGGCTCCAGGCGCCGGTGGTGGCGTCCCGTACGAGGGCGCCCCGGTACCCGGTGGTGGGGTGCGGGCTTCCGGCGCCGCCGAGGACCAGGACCCGGTCGTCCCGCAGCAGGACGGCCCGGTGCCCGGTCCTGCCGTCGGGCAGGGGTGCGGCGGGCTCCCAGTTGCTGGCGGGGGTGAAGCGTTCGGTGGCGGTGAGGGCGCCGGCCGAGAAGCGGCCTGCGGCGGGAACGCCGGTCGGCTCGCCGCCGGTGACCAGGACGGAGCCGTCGGCGAGCAGTGTGGCCTCGTGACCGGCACGCGGTGTGGCGAGCGTCGGCGCCGCGCTCCAGAGGTCCCGGCCCGGGTCGTAGAACTCGCAGTACGCCAGCGGGGCGGGCGCGCCCCCCGTGGCCAGGGCCCCGGCGACGATCAGGACACGGCGGTCCCGCAGGACCACGGCCCGGTGGCCGTAGCGGGCGTCGGCCATCGGCGTGCGGGTCGCCGTCCAGGTGCTGTCCGCGGCTCCTGTGGGCACGGCGGCCCGCGGGTCGAGGAGTTCGGCCGACGCGAGCGCGTGCTCGCCATCGCCGCGGGCGCCGAGACCTCCGGTGACGAGCACCGTGCCGGTGGGCAGCAGGGTCGCGGTGTGCGAGTGGCGCGCGGTGACCAGGGACTTGGCGGCGGTCCAGGTGCCGGCGACCGGATCGTGGATCTCGGCGGACGCGAGCGGCCTGCCGTCCGCGCCCCGGCCCCCTGCCACCAGGACCCGGCCGTCGGGAAGGAGGGTGACGGTGTGCAGGGTGCGGGCCGTGGCCAGGTTCCGTACGGGCGTCCACACGGCCCGGACCGGGTCGAACACCTCGGTGGTGGCGAGGGCGGCCCCCGTGCTTCCGCTGCCTCCGGCGACGAGGATGCCGCCGCCCGCAAGGAGCACCGGGTCGATGTCGGCGCGCGGCGCGGACAGGGGCCCGCACGCCGTCCAGCCGCCCGGTGCGGGCAGCGGCCCCGCGGCGTCCGACTCCGGGATGACGTGGAGCCTCCCGGCCAGGCGCGGGTCCGCCTCCACCCAGTAGGCGAGCGCGTCCTCGGCGGTGGCGCGGCTGCGGAAGGTGGTCGTGCCCTGCGTGGTGCCCGCGGTGGGCGCGAACGCCTGCAGGTTGTTGCGCACCTGCGCCACGACGAACCGCTGCCCCGTGATCTGTACGGTGTCCTCGGCCGCGAAGGGCTGCTTGGCGCGCGCCTGTCGCTGCGAGAGCGGGGAGCGGCTGGTGCTGCTGCCATCGAGCAGACGGCGGAAGACTGCGGTGCCGACGTCCTGGAAGCGGCGGGGGCCGCTCGCCGGGGTGGCGGGAGTGGCCGCGAGGGCCGCAGGGGTGCCGTCGTCGGTGGGGCGGTTGTCGATGATGTGCAGCTCGTAGCGGGCGCTGCGGCGCACGGCCCGTACCGAGACGAACGCGCCCTTGTCCGCGGTCAGTTCGAGCCCGGCGTCCTGGTCCTCGTAGGCGGGCTTGGACAGCTTGGCCGCGTCGTCCATGTCCTGGAACTGGGCCATGGCGAACTTCTCGTCGGGCGTGGAGAGCTTGACGAGCCCGCTGTCGCGGTGCGGTTCGACGGTCAGGCGTCTGGTGTCGCTGGGGCGCTGCGCGCCGACGCGGTCGATCCGCACGCCGAGGGGCAGCGAGCGCTGGCGCACGAACAGGGTGCCGAGGGGGTGCAGGACGAGATCGGTGCCGGGAGGCGTGCGCAGGGTCACCAGCGGGTCGGCGCCGCCGGTGGGCAGCCGGGTCTGCCAGCCCTCGGTCTTGCCGAGTTCGCGTTCGAGGATGGGCAGGACCTCGACCGGGGGGAGCGTGGTGTGGTGCTCCTCGCCCCAGGTGATGTCGAAGTCGGCGGAGATCTCGAAGAACAGCAGCGAGATCGAGCCCCGCCCGTGCGCCCGCCAGGGGGAGGGCCCTTCGAGCTGGAAACGCAGGTCGATGCTGAACAGGCCGACGCCGAACGCCTTGAGGCTGACGCCCGCCGAGATGCTGATGACGAACGCGAACGGCGAGAACCGGAACAGGGCGTCGAAGGCGAGGTGCCCCTCGATGCCGAAGCCCGCGAACATCAGCCGCAGTTCCGCGCGGGCACCGAACTGGACGGTGTTGCTGGTGACGGCGAAGTAGCCGGACACGCGGATGAGTCGCCCGGGGCTGTTGAGGATGTCGATCGACAGCCGGTCGGGTACGGGGAAAGGCAGCGGCGGCGGAGTGAAGGCGGGGTGGAAGCCGCCGACCGTGAGCACCAGGTCGGGGTTGTCACCCCAGGCGACAAGGAGCCCCATGCCGCCGTCGAGCGTCATGGTGAGGATGCGGGAGTCGAAGAGCTCCGCGTAGAACCACACGCGTGACTTGTCGAACTCGAACGCGCCGATGAAGTTGACCTGCAGGAGCAGCAGAGGCAGCTCCTTGTTGGGCAGGGCGCAGATCAGCACCCCGAGCACGGCGATGTTGCCGGGGATCTCGATGATGACGCCGAGGGAGACGGTGATGAGCGCGGGCGTGCCCCAGCCGATCTTCGCCATCGGCCCGATGAGGAACGTGCCGTCCTCGGGAGGGAAGAAGGCCCGCAGATCGCTCAGGATGCGGGGAGCGTTCGCGACCACGTCGTCGGGGAACATGACCGACTCCACGCGCCCGGTGCGCACCCCCTCCGCGAGCGCGGTGAGGTTCATGGAGCGGTTGAGGCCGATCAGACCGCCGACGGCAAGGAGCGTGAAGCCGTAGCCGAGCTGGATGCCGGTGCCGAACTCGGTGGTGATGACGATGAGCAGCGAGAAGCCGTCCGGCTTGTCGGGCAGCCGGGTACTGATGAGGCCGATGGCCTTGAGCTCGACGAGACCCGCGAACTCCAGCTCCAGGGCACCGGCGTACTCACCCCGCTCGGGGTCGGCGTACAGATAGCCGCCGCCGGAGATCACACCCGCGTCGACGGAGAGTCCGACCCCGCTCGGCGGCTTGAAGGCGAAGCCGAGGTCGAGGGGGCCGAGGTTGCCGCCGCCGTCGTCGCGGAAGCGGGCGGTGGCGATGACGCCGACCCGGTCGACGGTGGCCTTGACCGGGCCGAGCTCGGTGGTGAAGGCGCCGGAGACCTCCAGGGGCAGCGCGCCGCCCTCGCGCAGGCCGGCGCTGAGGTAGAGCGTGGTGATCTCGACGGGGCCGAGTTCGAGGTGCACGGGCAGCGCCAGGTCGAGGGAACCGCTGCCCTGGAGTTGCAGACCCGTCGAGGGCGCCCACAGGGCGCGCAGCGCGAAAGCCGACTCGATCTTCACGCCGCCGGTGATGGTGGAGATGAATCCGTCGCCCGACGAGAGGTCGATGAGCAGGTGCCCGCCGTCGATCTCGATCCGGGCGGACGGTTCCACGGTGGTGCTGCCGCCGGGGCCCGCCTGCGCGCTCAGGCCGAGCGCGGCGGCGAACCGCCCGATCTCAAGCCGGGAGCCCTTGGTCTGCCCGAGCAGCAGCATCGGCCTGCCGTCCGCCCGCCGGGCCTCAAGACCGGCCGACGCGCTCAGGAACAGGGGCGCGCCGGGCCGCAGTTCGACGGTGAGGGGCGGTACGAGGCGCGCCTCCACGCCGGGGGAGAGCCGGGCCTCGGCGTCGAACGTGAACGTCCACAGCGAGCCGAGCGCCACGGTACGGGTGAGCTTCTCGCCCGCCAGCACGTCGAGCAGGCCGCTGAGCGCGGGTCCCGACGGGCCTTGCAGGACGCTCAGCCGCGCCAGATAGAGATCCAGGGTGGGCGGCGTGCCGGGCGGTGCCTTCGGTGGTCCTGTGTAGTGGAAGGTGCGTCCGTGCTTGATGAGGTGCTCCGCGACGACGCGGAACAGCTTGGTGCCGTCGAAGGCCGGGGAGCCGAAGTCGAAGACCTCGCGCAGCAGTTCACCCGGGTCGGTGAAGACGGTCAGGAGCCGGTCGAAGTGCAGGATCCGCCTGCGTACCGGCAGGACCGTGGGGTCCTGCGGGTCGATCATCGGAGGCAGGTCGTCGATGATGCCGATGAGGGTGAGCGCCTCGACCACGGCACCGCTCCTGCCCTCCAGATAGGTGATGAGGCTGTGGTCGAGCAGGCGTTTGGGCAACTGCTTCACTTCGGTGCGCAGCCGCGCCCGCTGGGCGTCGGTGAGGCCGCCCGAGCCGGTGACCGCCGCGTCGAGTGCGGGCTCCAGGGCGGAGATCGCGGAGAGTACTTCTTGGAGCGCGCCCAGCAGGGCGGTGCCCTCCTGGACGATGAGGACGGGCTTGTCGTTACGGATGGCGTCGCTCAGGCGTACGACGATTGCCGGGAGGCCTCCTGCCTGGAGGGCGAGGCGCCCGGCAGCCTCCGCCGCCGGGCCGAAGCCGCCCGGCAGCCAGAAGCCGAGCTCTTCGAAGAAGTCGTCCCTGCGCGCGGGCTCCAGACGCTGTGCCAGCGGGGTCAGGGCCTGCGCGATCTCCCGGGCGACGAGTTCCACCGTGCCGGCTGCGGCCATGTCAGCTCACCTCGTCCGTCGCGGGGGTGTCGGTCACGGAGGTGTCCGTGGCGGGGCTGCCGGGTACTGGGCTGTCCGTCACGGGGTTGCCCGGCACGGAAGGGGAAGCCTCGCCGCCGCTCTCGTACGACGCCGTGTCGAGCTGGGAGAGCCGGGCCCCGGGAAGGGCGAGGGCGAAGTCCCGGTAGGCGGAGACATCCGCCCTCAGAGCCGGGCTGCCCGCGCTCTCCAACGCGTCGAGGAGCCGGGCGAGCCCGTCCGCAAGCGGTCCGCCGCCGAGACTCCGCGGCAGCGGTACGTCCGGATCGAGGTCGCTCAGGAGCAGTCTGCGCAGGACGAGCGGCCCGTGCGCGCGATGCCAGGCCACCAGGACCCGCCGGTCCTCGGCGGCGAGCCGGCGCACCTCGTCGTGGTGCGCGGCGATCAGCCGGACGGCGAGCCGCCCCGCCGCACTGCGCTCGGCCCGTTCGCGCACCTGCCGCAGCCGCACGGCCGTGGGGAGCCTGGCCGCGGGGTAGGCGGCTGGCGGCAGCACCACCGGCTCGTCGCCGCGCAGCTCGCCCCTGACCACCGGCTCGTCGCCGTGCAGCTCGCCCCTGACCACCGGCTCGTCGCCGTGCAGCTCGCCCCCGACCACCGGCTCGCCGTCGCGCAACCTGCTTTCCAGCGGCGGCTCGTCGTGCAACCCGCTCTCGCCCACCGGTTCGTCCGCACGCAGCCTGCCCCTGATGGCGTTGACAGCCCGCTCGGGATGTACTCGGCCCGCGCCCCAGCCGTCGTCCAGGCTGCGCGGCGGCGGTGGTTTGTCGCAGGTCTCGACGAGTGTGCCGACGATCGTGTCGTGGTCGGTGTTCCCGTTCGCCTGGAACATCAGCGCGACGACCCCGGCGACGTAGGGAGCGGCGATGCTGGTGCCCTGGGTGACCGTGTACGACGCGGGCGCCCGTGCGCCGCTCAGCGCCGCGGTGATCTTCATGCCGGGCGCGCACACCTCGGGCTTGAGCCGGAGGTCGGTGGTGGGGCCGCGGCTGGAGAAGGGCGCGAGCGAGTTGTCGTCGGGGTGGTACGCCCCGACCGTGAGGACGTGCACGCCCGCCGCGGGGGTGCCGATGGTGCGGGTCCGGTCCTGGTCGCCGCGGAGGAAGCGGGCGGGCGGGTCGCCCCCCGAGGTCTTGAGGGACCAGATGTCGAAGGCGGTCTCGAACCCGGCTGTCTCCTGCAGCGTGAGCGTCCAGGTGCCGATGGCGATATGGCCGTGCGGCGGCGGCACGACGGTCAGCGTGAGGTGCCGCTTGTCGTGCGGCTCCGTGGTGAGCCGGTAGTTCCATCGGATCGTGTGCTCGTGGGCGCTGTCCCCGGGAGGCCCGAGGGGCGCCCGGTGGCTCGCCGCGCTGTTGTTCGGGTCCGGGTCGAGCGGGGCGGGCAGGGCTCTCGTCCCGGTGAGGTTCGGCGGCGGCACCAGATTCACCCGCAGTACCCCCGGCCCCGAGTACCACAGGTGCAGATCGTTCTCCTCGAGGTCGGCGAACTCGACGGCGAAGCGCTTCTGCAGTGCCACGGGACCCCGTGCGGGGGCCCGGCCGAGCGTGTGCAGACCGCCGCTCGGCTGCGCCTTGGGGATGACCAGTGGCTCAGCCGGGGTGGCGAAGGTGTGGAAGTCGCCCTCGTTGCCCGCAGCGGCCACGATCGACCGCCGTGTCGAGCCGGCGAGCAGGTCGTCAAGCAGCACCTCGAACGGGTCGGTCCCGTCGTGGGCGGTCTCGGTGCCGGCGAAGCTCATGTTCACCACGGCACACTTCCTCGGCACCCCGGGGGCGAGCCACGGCTGGCCGAAGATGTACTTCACTGCTTGGATGTCCTGCGAGTAGGTCAGGTTCGTGTGGACGACGACCAGGTCGGCCTGGGGTGCGATGCCCAGGGGCCGGTCGGCGACACAGCAGCCTCCGTCGATCGTGCCGGACCCCGCGGCGACGCTGGCGACCTCGGTGCCGTGCTTGCGGGTGTCCCGGGAGGGGAACGGGGGGCGTGTCGCTGCCTGCAGCGCGGTGTTGATCTCGGCCTCGGTGAACACCCGGCCGCGGGTGACCACGACCTTCGGGTCGGTTCCGTCCACCAGCGCGGCGCTGTGCCGGATCTCTTGGATCGTCTCGCTCTCGATGCGCGAGCCGTCGTAGTTGCCGGTGAAATCGATGACCAAGGGCTGGGCGGGCAGGGGGCCGCCCGTCACCTGGACATCACCGGCGTCGATGGCGGCGAAGGCCTCTAGAGCGGTCTGGAGGGTGGGTGCTTGCAGCGGCAGGAGGAGCGGCGCGGTTCTCTCGTCCGGATTTCCGGGTGCCTCCCACATGAAGACGATATCCCCGCCGGTCGGATTCCCCGTCACCGTGATGGTTTGGCGCAAAGTCACGTCGAACAGCGAGACGATGCGGGTCTGCGGGGGGACTCCGCCCGTTCCGGTTCCCGGTTTGAGGAAGGCCGGGTGGAAGATGTCGACGCCGGTGTCGATGATGCCGACGACCACGCCCTGGCCCGTATAACCGGCGGGCAGCGGCGGAAGTGCCGTGGCGGCGTCGAGGCCCGGCACCCCGGGACTCCCGGGCTCCGCCGCGGGGAGCGGAGCGGCCGGAGGCGTCCTCACCCCTGCCAGAGGCCGGGCCGCACGGTCGCTCACGATCGACACGACGCCCGGAACATCGGCGAGGCGCTCCAGGTCACCGACCGCGACGGTGCCCATCGCGCCCCGCGCCGTGTGGATGTGCGGGCAGAAACCGGCCGCTTCGAGGGCCGCGAGACTGCCTTCGTACCGCAGCAGCACCTTGATGTGCTCGCCGCGTCTGATGCGCTCGTCCTCCGTGTCACGGAAGGACGCGCCTTTCAGGGCCTGGGTGCGCGCGGCGAGTTCCACGTCGAGTTTGGCGTGTGCCATCCGGCACTCCCATCCCTGCCTGACGGTTTCTCGGCGGGAGGCGCGCGAAATGCGGCGTTCGGTCGCGTCACGGCATTTCCCGGTGGCCGTTGCTCAGAATGGTGGGCGGCGAAGTCAACTGTCAATGTCCGGCACCCAAGCCATATCTGAACACTTGTCACCCAGGCGTACGGGAACTGGTGTGCCCAGAACTCCCATGCGAATACCGGCGTCATGCACCGAAAAGTTTCAGCCGCTGTGAATTGTTCCACCTTCTTGAGGGATTGATGCCACCTTGCTGTCGCAGGGAGTGATGCCATGCCTCCCCCCTGTCGCGGACGGCCGCGCCGGCGGTGTGACCGTCCGCGCTGAGGGGGCTCAGGCGGAGGTGCGGAAGGGGCCTGTGACCTCGTAGGTGATGCCGCCCGATGAAGAGCCGGACGTGCCGCGCTGGCTGGAGAAGTACAGCCGCTTGCCGTCGGGGGAGAAGGCGGGACCGGTGATCTCGGAGCCGGACTGGCCGGTGACCCGCAGGAAGGGGGCGACGATGTCGGCGGGGGTGAGGATGCAGATTTCCATGTTGCCGCCGTCCTCGGCGACGAAAAGGTCGCCGGAGGAGCTGCCGGTGACGTTGTCGACACCGGTCAGGGGCGCGGTGCCGTTGGTGACCAGGTTGTCGTCGTAGGCGAGTTCGTAGGTGTTGGAGCGCAGGTTGAGCTTCCAGACACGGTTGTCGCCCTTGGTGGTGAACCAGACGGTGTCGGTGGCGTAGTGGCAGCCCTCGCCGCCGTTGAATATCTTGGCGCCGGAGACCTGGTCGCGGGTGTGGGTGGGAGAGCCGTCCGGATCGGGCACGTTGGTCCAGGTGAAGGAGCCGGAGGCGGCGGTGCCCGCGACCAGTACCTGGAGGGTGCCGGAGGAGAGGTCGCCCCAGGTGGTGGGGATGAACCGGTAGAAGCAGCCGTCCGATTCGTCCTCGGTCAAGTAGATCACCTTGCGCACCGGGTCGGCGGCGGCCGCCTCGTGCTTGAACTGGCCCATCGCGTTGCGGCGGACGGCGGCCTTCGCGCCCCACGGGTCGGTCTCGTAGACGTAGCCGCGGCTGACCTCCTCGCAGGAGAGCCAGGTGTTCCAGGGGGTGGCGCCGCCCGCGCAGTTGTTCCGGGTGCTGGACAGGATGCGGTAGGCACCCGTGACGGCACCCGAGGAGTTGAACTTGACGGCGCTCGCACCGCCACCGGTGGCTATCTCGGAGTTGGACACGTATATCCAGCCGGTTCCGTCGGCGAAACAGGCGCCGCCGTCAGGAGCGCCGTGCCAGGTGTACGAGGTGCCGGGAACCCGCTGGCCGGAGCGGGCGATGACGCGGCTGCTGAAGCCGGACGGCAGCATGATCCCGTTGGCGTCCGCGGCCGACAGGCCACCGTAGGGGCTGGCGCCGTTCTGGGCCGGGGCCGCGTAGGCGGCGCCGTGCATGAGCGTGCCACCGAAGACGGCGGCGGAGGCGCCGATCACCGCGCCACGCAGAAGATTGCGACGTTCCACAGGTACTCCTTCACCGATGAGCGAGTGATGACTTGTTGGGCGTCGCCGACTGGTCACAGGGACCGTAGGGGGCCCGGCCGGGAAGGAGCAGGGGCCGGTCGGCCAACTCTGCTCGGCCAATCGGTGCGCCCCTTCGGTGCGGAAGCCTTCGGTCCGGTACCAAGTGAACGGTTCGGGAACCTTGGTGGACGAAGTCCTGGAGATCTCGGACCGGCGGGTGACACAGGAATCGGCCGCGCACACAGGCGTGCACGGCGACGTACACATCCATCTGGCCGCGGAGGCCATGGCACAGTCGGCCGCCGACATCGCCGCCGCACTGGAGGCCGCGCTCGTGCCCTGCACCCGGAAACGCCGGCTGGAGGTGTGCCGCTCCTACGCGGCACTGCAACTGGGCAGGGAGGCGAGCGGAGGCCTCGCCCCGGCCTGCGCCCTCCGGAAGCCGGCACGCCGGACGCTGTGCCGGTGAGCTCGCGCGTCCGCCGGTCGGGGCGGGTGACGATCGGCGGACTTCGGAGGTGACGGGCTCCGGTGAATCCCTGCGGCAGGTGTGACCGAAACACTACCCTCGGAACACGCTCGGTCGCGGGCGACGTGACGTGGCGTCAGCCCGCCTCGCTCCGAGCGGATTTGTAGCGCGCCTTGGGGGGGAGCACGTCGGATGGCCAGTCATGGGGACCCGCAGGACAGGGACGACAGCACGTACCGAGTGACGGTCCGGAACGTCACCGGACACACGACCGTCGGCCGGAACAACCGTGTCGTCGGCGGCATCGGAACCACGGCCGGTCAGGCGAGCGAGGTCACGGAGGCCCAACTGGCGGAGCTGCGCCGCGAGTTCGCGGGCGTACGCCAGTTGATCGAGGACCTCGACGGTGTGAGCGAGCGCGAGAAGGGCGCCGCCGTGGACCGCCTTGAAGAGCTGGAGGCGGCGGCCACGGACGACGAACCCGACGTACGGGCCATGGGGCGGGTGCGGGCCTGGTTCGCCGAGAAGCTGCCCGAGATGCTGGAAACCGTCACCGGACTCCTGCTGCACCCGACGATCGCGCTCCTCGCGCAGGCGGCGGGCGACGAGGCCGCCGCCGGATTCGACGGGCTGATGCAGAGTCTCGGGTCTTCCACCTCCGGCGAGGGCTGATGCCGGGACCGGTGACGTCCGTGGAGATCAGCGACGTCCGGGGCCACGTCACCATCGGCGACAACAACATCGTGGTGTCGGGCGACCGCTCGTACGTCCAGGTGGTCAACGCGGCACAGCGCCCGGTCCCGGCCGTACGCGAGGACGTGACGCTGCTGCCCCGGCGCCCGCGCACCGCCGTGGGGCGGGAGCGCGAACTCGAAGAGATCGTCCGGGGGCTCGCCGACCACGACGCCTGGCAGGTGCACGGCCCGCCCGGCATCGGTAAGAGCACCCTGCTGCGCCTGACCGCCCACCGCCTCGCCGACGAGGACCGCCCGGTGCTGTTCGTGGACGCCGCGGGCCGCGAAACCGGCGACGTCCTCCAGGACGTCTTCGAGGCCTGCTACGACGCCCCCGGCTACCGGCCCGCGCCCACGGAACTGCGCCGCCTCATGGCCCGCGTCACCGTGGATGTCGTCCTGGACGACCTGGAGACCGGGGCAGCCGACCTCGACGGAGTGCTCGACGCGCTGCCGTCCTCCGTGCTGCTGTGCGCGAGCGGGCGGCGCACGCTGCTGGGCAGGGGAAGGGCACTGGCGCTCGGTGGCCTCGGCCACCAGGACGCCCTGGAGCTGATGTCCCGGAGCCTCGGGCGCCCCCTGACGGCCGCCGAGGAACCGGTCGCCGAAGAACTGTGGCGGGCTACGGCGGGCGCACCGCTGCCGCTCCTGCGGGCGGCGTTGCCGGACCGGCTGAGAGCCGCAGCCGAACTCGACGGTTTGCTGCCTCAGCTCCTTGCGACACTGTCGGGTGCCGAGCGCGACGTCGTCGAGATCCTCGCCGTCGCCCGTGACGGCGGAGTGAGCACCCGCCTGCTCACGGTCCTCCTAGGCGGTGTCACCGGACTCCCCGCCGTGTGCGACCGGCTCGCAGCCCGCGGCGTCGTCGTGGCCACCGAGTACGGCCATCGCCTCGCGCCGGAGATCGGAGGCCGGCAGCTCACGGCTCTCAGGGCCGGGCCCCCGGAGCTTGCGGCACTCGCCGTACGACTGACGCAGTGGGTCTCGGCGACGGGCACGGAGCCGTCAGCCGTGGCCCAGGACGCCGCGCTCCTCACGGCGGCGATCGACGCGGCCGCCGCGGCCGGGCGTCCGCAGGAGGCCGCCCGGCTCGCGCGTGCGGCGTCCCCCGTCCTTGCCTGTTCCCTGCGTACCGGAGCCTGGGGGCGGGTCCTGGAACGCGGCATCGAGGCCGCCGAACGCGCGGGTCTGCGGGACATCGCGGCCTACCTGACGCACGAGGACGGCGTACGCAAACTGGTCACCGGCAAGCGACTGCTCGCGGGGGCCGCCTTTGCCGCGGCCGCCGCGTACTGGCGTGAGCTCGGTAGTGGGGAGGACGCGGCCGCAGCGGATGACGCGGCGCGCGCGTGCGGAGGTGAACCTTCCGGAGCGGGAGATCCCGGGGGTGGAGGCGATACCTCCGGTGCAGGTGATACCGCCGGTGCAGGGGAACCGGGCGGTGCGGGGAACCCGGGCGGTCCTTCGGACGACGGTGGCACGCAGCCCGACCCCGCCGACTCCGGGGCGGACTCCGGCGCCGACGCCCTGGCCTCCGGGGGGCAGGGCTCCGCGGACCCGGGGCCCGCGGCGGACCTCGGGCACGAGATGACGTCGCAGCTCGTCTCCTCGGCGCCGCCGTTCGACCCGGGCTCCATGGCGGTGGCCACGAAGGGCGGGGTGGCCGCCAAGACCGGCTTGGCGGCCAAAACCGGAATGACCATGTCCGCCAAGGTGGTCATCGGTGGTGGCCTCGCCGCGTCGGTCACCGCGGGCGGAGTCGTCCTCAGCCAGCAGGCGGACGCGGACACCGTGCCGGTCAGGGTCACCGTGGCGACCCGGGTCCTCGAGGCGACGATGCCCGGCGACCCCGAGGGCCGCTGTGTGGTGAAGGGCGGTGCGACGGACTGCACCCGGGTCGTCACGTCCAAGAAGGGCGAGTCCGGACCGGTCTCCGTCGACCCCGCCCAACCCCTCCCCGAGGGGGTCAGTCTCGTCTACTGGGGCTGCGACGAAGGCCCGCAGGCGGACTCCTGCTCGGTCACCGCCGAGGGCGAGCGGCATGTGTGCGCCACCACGACCAGCCCCGAGGACGAAGGTGCCCGGAGACGGTGCGCCGAACTCACGGACTCTCCCGCTCCGACCGTCGCGTTCCGTCCGCTGGCCTGGACGACGAACACCCACGTCAAGGTCCTCGCCGAGCCGGACGGTCGCCCGCAGGTGCTCGCGTCCCTGAGCGGCGGGCAGCGGCCCGGCCAGGTCGTGTGGTCCGAGAACGCCACCGAGGTGGCGTGGACGGAAGTGCGGACCCCGGGCGCCGAGGACTTCGCGGACGACACGACGATCAAGCTGCGCGACCTCAAGACCGGCAGCGAGCGTTCGTGGACGTGCTACTCGTGCACGATCGCCTTCGTGGACGGGGAACTCGTCTCCGGCAGCATGGACATCCGGCACCATCCCGCCGACGGCGAGGAGCCCAAGAACAGGGACCTGCCCGAGATCCCGGTCGGTCCTGCGCACGACGGACCGCCCAACACCACGCTCCTCACCTCCTGGAACGGCTCCCGCCTGCGCACGTACGCCGTGTCCAGGGTGGGCACGGTGGGGGAGCGGACCCTCCTGTTCGAGCTGGACTCGCCCACCCGGGCCCGGCAGGTCGAGGAGCTCCCGCGGCTCGACCACGCGGGCGGAGTCTGGGCCGTGAGTCCGGACGGTGAGAGGGCCGTCATCGACCCGCCCACCGGGGAGCCCGCGTACAACTCGTGCGGAGAGGCCGGCTACTCCATGGCGGCACTAGACATCGCCTCCGGAGCCACTGATCCGCTGAGAGGCCCCGGCGCCGGGTGGCGTGTCCACGAAACGTGGTTCGACCCCGACGGCACGGCCCATGTGGTCTACCGGGCGGAGAAGAGGGCCACGGGGGCGGCGACGTGCTCCGTCGACACCAGCCGCGCACCGGTCCGCTACACCCTCGCGCCGGGCGCCGAGTCCTGGAAGCGTTCGGTGAACGAACCCTCCCGGATCATGGCCGTCGGCGGCGGAAAGCGGGTCACACGCACGGCCGACGGAGGCGCGTTCAAACTGGTGGTCGGCGCGGGAGGGAAGCAGCGCACGCTCGACACCGGAGTCGAAGGCGTCTACCCGTCCGCGGCCGCCACGGGGCGCTCTTCTTGATCCCCGGGCCTCCGCGTGGCGTCGAGACGTACGAACGGGATGGACCGTGCCGCCTCGCGGAACGATTCCTCGCTGCCGCTGGTGGGGAGCGCGGTGAAGACGCCCAGAACGCGCGCCACCAGGGGGTGCCGGGACTCGTAGCGCGCCATGACGTCGGCCCCCTCGTCGGGGGACAGGAAGCTCGCGGTGACGCGATGGCGGCGCTTGCCGTACTGGATGACCGTGTGCGGTTCCCGACGCAGATTCCGGTACCACTGCGACCCGGGGCCGAAGCCGGACGCGACGGTCCAGGTGCCGCGCCGGGAGTCATGGGCGACCACTTCGAGGACCACCTGGCGGCGCCTGCCACTCACACGCCCGGTGTGGTTCAGCAGGAGCAGCCGCTTCCCGAAGACCGGACCGAGCCCGGCACGGAACATGCGGATCGGCAGCCGCGCCAGGGTACGGCGCCACCCTGTGGGTGGCTGTGAGAACTGCGGTGTGCCTTCCCGGTGTGCCATCGTCGCCTTCCCGAGGACGCGGGGGAGTAGCGGTCCCGATGCTCAACGGTAGGGGTGAGGCTGCGCCCCGACCAGTGGCGGGCGTCATGCGCGGGGCCGGTGGAGACGCCACCGCCGCCGAGGTGTCGCTCCGGCGGCGACACGGGCCCGCAGTGGTGCTCCCGTCCCGAGGCGCCGCCCGGATTCGGCGCGTATTCTGATCGGGTAGGAACATACTGCGCGGCCGACCGCACGCGCCGACAGAGCCCACCGAGCCCCGTCCCGCTTGCGACGAGGCCTGTGGCCTGATCGACACCGTTCGGCCCCCGACGCCGAAGCCCCCCAGCGACGGCGCCCCGTCTCCGTACGTCCGGCGGTCCCGGCGGCACGCTGAGGCTCTCGACAACCGCCACATCCGCCGACGTTGCGACCACTCCGTGCGAGGAGGTGAGCGACGACGACATCCCGGCCGAAGGGCCAGGCGACCTGCTGCGCGGGACGCACGAGAGCAGCCGACGGCTGCGCGGGGGAGACGTACAGCGACGTCACTGAAGCCGTGTGCGCCCCCGCCGCACCGTCGGCCTGAGCCGCGCCCGACCCGGCCCCGCTCACACCCGAAACCGCCTAGTTGGAGGTGGCAGCAGTGACAACGTCCCCGAGGTCCCCGTCCGAATCCGCGTCCTCCATGTCAGGGGCCCACGCCCCGATGTCCGGGGCGCCGTCCGGGGCACCGTCCGCCATGGACACGCACCCCGACATCGTGGACATGCGCGCCCGCCACGAGGCCGCCGAGCGCGCGGCGAGCACTCCCAAGGTGCAGGCCGTCGACGCCCTGGCCTTCCTCACCGGTCTCTACCTCGCCGCATCACCCTGGATCGCGGGCTTCAACGGCCTGACGCGGCTGTCGGTCATCAACCTGATCGTCGGCCTCGCCTACGCCCTCCTGATGAGCGGCGGCTTCGGCCGGGCCTACGACCGCACGCACGGCATGGCGTGGGCCGCGTGTGCGCTCGGCGTCTGGACGATCGTCGCGCCCTGGGTCGTAGCGGGTGACATGAGCACCACGAGGACCGTGGTCAGCAACGTCATCACCGGTGTCGTGGCGACCCTCCTCGCCCTGGCCGCAGGCGCGGCCGCCCGGGCCAAGGACTCGTCCGGCGCATCTCACAGGTAGAACGGCACAGCAAGGAGAACAGAGGCAGGTACCACCCCCCGGGCGGTGAGAAGCCCACCACCCCACACGACCCCGCCCCCGCGGCTTGTGCCCGCGGGGGCGGGGTCGTGTGGGGTGTGCGCGTGCGCCGCCATCCGGTACGGGTTGCCCAACAGCGGGGGCTGCGAGGACGGCAGGGGGTCACGCGTCAACTCGTAAGGCCTTGCGACGGAACCTTTCTGTCCAGCCAGGTATCTCATCACCTGGAAGGTCCGTACCCCGATGAGAGGAATCGTTCCGCATGGTGCGTCGAGTCCAAGTGCTGCTGTTGTCCGCCCTGCTGCTGGTGTCGGGCTCAGTGATGTCGAGTGCCCCGGCCTCGGCCGTCATCGGTGGGTCGAAGAGCACCTACGGTCCGTGGGCGGTGCGCATGCTCGTCGACGGCAAGCCGGCGTGCACCGGAACGGCGATCACGAACCGATGGATCATCACCGCCTCGCACTGCTTCTACGAGCAGGCGCGGCCCGTCGCCGACAAACGGATCTCGTTCCGCGTCGGCAACCTCGACGTACGAAAAGGCACCAAGGTCCGCCCGGTGCCCGGCAAGCGCGTCGGTAGCGCGCACGCCGACATGATGCTCATCAAGGTGTCACGCATGAAGGTCCAGACGGCCCGCCTGGCCACGGCCCCGGTGCGCCTCGGCCAGACCGTGCGGCAGTACGGGTGGGGCGCCACCTGCACCGGGGACGAGAGCGCCTGCCAGTCCCGCGTACTCAAGCAGTCGAAGCTGCGGGTCGTGTCGCCGGACACTCCCGGCTGCAAGGGCTACGTCGTGGAGGGCGGCCCGGACTTCTGCATGAAGAGGGTGTCCGGGATTCCCGCCGGCGGCGACTCCGGAGGCCCGGTGATGAGCATCGGCCCCCGCGGTACCGAGACCCTCCTCGGCGTCTTCAACGGCTCCGACCGGGAGAAGATTGCCCAAGCCGGGAAGATCTCCAAGCAACTCGCCTGGATCCGTTCCGTCACCCGGCGATAGCCCTGGTGCGCGTCCGGGCCGCCGTGGGGTTGGCTCGAAACCGCCCTTGACCGTGGTCTGCCAAAGTCTATGGTCCAGACTAATCGGCCGTCGTGAACATCTGGCCCCTCGGCTCGACCCCACCCCCCACGTCACTCTCCCCCCACCCCCCACTATTCCGAGCACTTCACGTCCCCCCTACGCAACATCGTCGTGAAGGAGTACGCATGGACAAGAAGCGGAAGATGGCCGCCGCGATCGGTGCCGGACTGGCACCGGTCCTCGCCCTCACGCTGCCGACCGGTTCGGCCAGTGCGCACGGGTACGTCAACGCGCCTGCGAGCCGCCAGGCGCAGTGTGCCGCGCGCACGGTGCCGTGCGGCGACATCAAGTACGAACCGCAGAGCGTCGAGGGCCCCAAGGGTCTGCGCAGTTGTAGCGGCGGCAACGGCAGGTTCGCGGAGCTCGACAACGACAGCAAGGGGTGGAAGGTCAGCGACGTCAGCAGGACGCAGACCTTCACCTGGACGTTCACCGCGAGGCACCGCACGCTGAACTACGAGTACTTCGTCGACGGCACCAAGGTCGCCACCGTCGACGGCGGCAACCAGCAGCCGCCGTCGACCGTCTCGCACCAGGTCAACCTCGGCAACTTCACCGGCAGGCACAAGGTTCTCGCGGTGTGGAACATCGGCGACACGGCCAACGCCTTCTACGCGTGCATCGACGTCAATATCCGCTGACGGATCGAGCGAACGGCGCCTGACGGGCAAGGCCCAGGTCAGGCGCCTTTTCGTGAGCCACGAGAAGAAGCCGAGCCGCTGCGGACGCAGTATCTCCAGCGGCGCTACGAACCTTCGGTCCCGGAGCGCTGAGCGGCCCGGCGCCGCAGGTGCAGCGGCAGCGCGTACCAGCAGATGGCGAACCACAGCATCACCCCGCCCGCGAGGGCTTCGGCGAGCGGGCCCGGGATGACGATCCGCAGGATCAGCAGGAGCGTGCAGCCGATGGTCAGCGCGAGGAGGACCATGCCGCACATCATCAAGCGGCCGGCGGTTTCCACCACTTCTTCCTTCATGCGCTGACCGGACAGGAAGCGGTGCAGGGAGACGGGCGCTATCAGTGACCCCGTGGCGGCCGCGCCGAGAACCACGGTGATGACGTAGACAGTGCGATCGAACGTGCCCAGCTCCCGGAACAGGGGAGTGAAGGCCACACTGAGCAGGAACCCGAAGAGGATCTGCACCCCTGTCTGGGCGACCCGCGTCTCCTGCAGGATCTCTTGCCACCGGCGATTGGCCCGCTCACTCGCACTTTCCGGCTCCTCGGCGCCCCCGGCACCCCGGGCGCTCTCACCCTCGGTGCCCTTGGCGCCCTCGGCTTCCGAGCCCTGGGCGTGCTGGCGCAGGCCCCCGGCGGTGTCCTTGTCCGCCGGCTCGACCGTCCGCTCCGTCATGGTCATGGCATCCTCCCCGTCGCAGGAAGACCGGATGCCCCGTACGGGCCTCCCCATGCAGGTCTGAGGCGCGCAAGGGTCGGCTGCGACGCCGGGATGACGGTCGTCGGCAGCGGTTCTGTGCGCAACCCGGAGTCCGGCGGCACTCCGCCTGGTCCTATATTCATACAAACCATCCGTGCGCGGCCCTGCTGCGATGAACACTGGGTAGGACCGCAGTGGTTGACACCGACAGAACCACACAAGGCCCGGCGGAGTCCCGCGCCGCTCGCAAGGCGCGCGAGAAGGCGCAGAAGCGCAAGCGCCTGGGCGTCGGCGCGGCCGTGCTCGTCCTGGGCGGGACCACTACCGCGTACGTGCTCACCCTCGGGGACTCCTCGGAAAGCGGCGGCGACGCCCGGCGCGCGGCACCCACGGCCTTGCACAACGCCGCCGAGGGGGCGGGTGCCGCGAAGCGCGCGAAGGAGGACGAGGAGGAGGACTGGGACGGCAAGGTCCGGGTCCTTGGTGACGGCTCCACCTCGTACACGGGGCCGCAGGCCGGGCAGTTGAAGCCGAGGAAGCTGAAGCCCGGGGAGAAGCCGCCCCAGTTCGTGGTCTTCTCCTGGGACGGCGCGCTGGAGGGCGACGACCGCCGCTTCTCCCACTTCCGCAAGGTGGCCAGGGAGAGCAAGGCCCATATGACCTTCTTCCTCACCGGTATCTATCTGCTGCCGGAGAGCAAGAAGAAGCTCTACCGCCCGCCGCAGCACAACCCGGGGTCAGCCGCGATCTCGTACCCGACCGTCCCGCACGTGCAGACCACGCTCGAGCAACTGCGCGGCGCCTGGAAGGACGGCAACGAGATCGGATCGCACTTCAACGGGCACTTCTGCGGCTCCAAGGGCGGCGGGGACTGGAGCCCCGAGGAGTGGAAGAGCGAGATCAACCAGACGTACGCGTTCATCAAGAACTGGAAGACCAACACCGGTTTCACCCGCGAAGCGCCGCTGCCCTTCGACCCGGACCGGGAGATCGTCGGTGGCCGCGCGCCCTGCCTAGAGGGGCAGAAGAACCTGCTGACCGCGATCAAGCCGTTCGGCTGGCGCTACGACGCGAGCTCGTCGGGGGACTTCCAGATATGGCCGTCCAAGCTGGACGGCATATGGAATTTTCCCCTCCAGCTCCTGCCGTTGCAGGGCAAAGAGGTGCAAGTCCTCTCCATGGACTTCAACTTCCTCTACCACCAGTCCGGCGAGAGCACCCAGGGCGACCCGGCGAAGTTCCCGGCCTGGAAGGAACAGGTCCGGGCCTCGTACCTGAACGGCTTCCATCGCGTCTACAACGGCAGCCGGGCGCCGATGTTCATCGGCAACCACTTCGAGGACTGGAACGGTGGCATCTACATGGACGCCGTGGAGGACGTGATGCGGGACGTGTGCCCGCGCGAGGGCGTCCGCTGTGTGTCCTTCAGGGAGCTGGCGGACTGGCTCGACGTGCAGGACCCGAAGGTCCTGGCCCAACTGCGCCTGCTCGACCCGGCACAGGCGCCGGACTGGAAGTCGCTCGTCAAGTAGCGCACGGCCCGGGTCCGGGCCACCGGGCGGGCGGCGCCGGCGGGCCGCCGGATGCCGCCTACTCCACCGCCTCGACGTAGTCGGCCCACAGGTCGACCGCCCGCTCGCTGCCGGGGGTTTCGGGGGAGTCGCCGCCAAGGCCCCGCAACGGCAGCGGCACCAGGTCGGTCAGCGACATGCGGTACACGACCACGGCCGTGGTCTCGGCCTCGGTGCCTCCCACGAACCAGCCCGCCGTGTTCGCGGTGGTCGTCCCGGTCTTTCCCACGGCGCCGGGGTGCGCCCCGCCGGCCGCTGCGGCCGAGCCCTCGGTCATCGTGGCCCGCAGGGCGTCCGTGACCGCCAGGGCGGTCCGCCGCGACACCGCCCGGGCGGGCTTCGGCTTGTCGAGCGGCACCGCGGCACCGGCGTGGGTGACCGAGCGCACCGAGTACGGCTCGGTGTGCGTGCCTCCGGCGGCGAAGGTCTGGTACGCGCCGGCCATCCGGATGGCGCTGGGTGTCGAGTTCTCCCCGATCGCGAACGACGGGATCCGCTCCCCGAGGCTCGATTCGAGCAGCCCCGCGCGCAGGGCGTACGACTCCACCCGGTCGAGGCCGACGTCTAGGCCGAGTTGGAGCATCGGCGTGTTGACGGAGCTGGCGACCGCCTGCCGCAGGGTCACCTGCCCCCAGTCGCGGCCGCCCTCATTGCGGCCCTTCACCACTTTGCCGCTGCGGTCCCAGTACGGGCCCTCCGGCGTCCGCACCGCGATCCGGTTGTTGCCGTCGTACACACTGGTGGGGGAGACGGGCGTACGGGCCGCTCCGCGGGTGCGCTGCACGCCTTCGTCGAGCGCGGCGGCGTAGACGAACGGGGTGAACGCCGAGCCGACGGGAACGGTCGTCGCGTTCGCCTGATTGAAGCCCTGTTTCAGGTAGTCGGCGCCGCCGTACATGGCGAGCAGGCTGCCGTCCCGGGCGACGGACGCCGCGCCGATCCTGGCGTGCTTGTCGGTGCGGGGCCGCCGCTCGGCGTCGAAGTCCTTCTCCGCCTTGTGGACGGCGGCGGTGAGGGCCTTCGTGCGGGCGCGGTCGAAGGTCGTGCGGATCTGGTAGCCGCCGAGGTCGTAGTCGGCGGCCTCGATGTGCCCGGCCTTGATCGCGTGCCGCTTCGCCAGCTCCACCAGATAGCCGGTCTGCGCGCCCGGAATGCCGCCGGAGCCCGGCCCCGTGGGCTCAGGGAACTTCGTGTACGTGGCGCGTTCGGCGCGCGTGAGGTGACCGGTCTCGACCATGCGGTCCAGGATCCAGCTCCACCGTTCGACGGCCCGCTTGTGGTTCGCCTTGCTGATGGAGGGGTCGTAGAGCCCCGCTCCCTTGAGGAGGGCGGCCAGGAAGGCGCCTTCGCTGGGGTTGAGCCGGGAGACGTCCTTGCCGTAGTACGCGTGCGAGGCGCGCTGGATGCCGTAGGTGCCGCGTCCGAACCAGCTCGTGTTGAGGTAGTTCCGCAGGATCGTCTCCTTGCTCGTCCGGTTGTCCAGCTTCACGGCGAGCAGGAGTTCGGTGAACTTCCGGGAGACGGTGCGGTCCTGGCTCAGATAGACGTTCTTCACGTACTGCTGGGTGATGGTGGACCCGCCCTGGGTCTCCCCGCCGGTCACCGCGGCGCTCACAGCACGCAGGACACCCGTCGGCGAGACTCCGGCATCCGAGTAGAAGCTGGCGTTCTCGGCGGCGAGGACGGCGCCCTGGACCTTGGGCGGCACCTTGTCCAGGGGTATCTCCTGCCGGATGACCCAGCCGGTGCGGGCCATGACGGAGCCGTCGGCCCAGTAATAGACGTTGTCCTGTTGCGTGGCGAACGAGTTGAGGTCATCCGGTATGTCCGTGGTGGCGTAGGCGATCGCGACGAAGCCGGTCAAACCGACGACCACGTACAGGAAGGCGCCAAGCGACTGGCGCCACGAGGGCACCCACCGCCGCCATCCGCTGCGGCCAGGGCGGGGGTACGCGGGACGCAGGCGCCGCAGTTGCCCGCGCACCACGGAGAGCGCGGCAGGTATGCCTCCGGGTGTGCCACCGCCGGACCGGGCCCGGCGCCGCGGTCCGGGCTTCCTGCGCCGCCCCGTCGGTCCACCACGGCCCCCGAACGCCGCCCGCCGACCACTCGGTTGCCCCCCTGTGTCCGTGTTCCTCCCACCCACCCCGCATGCCTCCTCCGCTGCCCTTTGGGGCACACCCTAGAGGTACGTGAAGTGGGACAGGGCGGGGCAGGGTCCCGGTCTCCCGGCGGTCACCGCAAACCGTGCAGGCCGAACGGATCTACAAAAGGGCCGAGTTGTGCGACGATTTCGTCCCCCGGCCTTGGTCGACCGGGCAACAAAAGAGGAAACAGAGTGATATCGAAGAGATGCAGACCCGCCGTCGTCGCCGGTCTGACCGTGGCTGTGATGTCCGGCTCCACGCTCGCGTACTCCGCGCACGCCGACACCGCCCCCACTGAGCCGCGCAAGGCCGACCGCGAGACGGCCGACACCTTCGCCCGTATCGCCGAAGACGTTCTTTCCCGGCGCGCCGAGGCCCTGGTCCAGGGGCACGGCGCCGCGGACGCGGGCGCTTCCACGTCACACATGTCCCACCGGCTCAAGAAGGACGAGGCCGCCGCGCTCCAGTCGCTGCGGGCGCGCAAGTCCAGGTTGGTGCGACTCGGCGAGGCCTACACGGACGCGGACACCCGTGTGGTCGTGGACCGCGCCACCATCGCCGGCAGGACGGCGACCGTCCAGGTCACCGCGTCCTCGACACTCACCTACAAGAAGCTGCGCGGTGACGAACCCAGTACCACCGCCTTCACGACGCGCCAGGAGCTGAAACTCACCGGCACGAAGGGCGGCGACTGGGAGCTCACCTCGATCGCCTCCCGGGACACCGGGCCCGTCGCGGTCGTCGAACCGCTCACGGCCGGGACGAAGACCGTCAAGGACGACGGCAAGCAGTACCCGGACGGCACCCCGGCTTCCACCAAGGTCCCCACAAGCCCGACGCCCAAGAAGACCGGCGGCAGCTACAACTACTCCGCCATGGCGCGGTACGCGGAGAAGTACTGGCGCGACTACAACCCGGCCTACGCGCGGTTCAACGGGGCCGGCGGCGACTGCACCAACTTCCTCAGCCAGGCGCTGAAGGCGGGGGGCTGGAAGCACGTTCCCGGCTCCGCGTCCGACTACCGGAACTGGTGGCACGACGGCACGCGCCAGAGCACGTCCTGGGTCGGTACGAACGAGTGGGCCTGGTTCACCCTTTCCAACCGGCGCGCCCCGAACCTGACGAACGTCTACCAGTTGGGCGTCGGTGACGTCCTGCAGATGGACTTCGACAAGAACGGGTCCAAGGACCACTCCATGCTGGTGACCTACCGCAACAGCCGCGGCATGCCGTACCTCACCTACCACTCCACCGACACCTACCGGCGGTCGCTCGCGAGCATCATCGCGTCCTACCCCAACGCGCGCTACTTCGCCTACCGCACCTGACGGGCCTCAGGCCCTCTCCGCGCACCGGCCACCGACCCGGCCGGGGAGGGCCTCCGGCCTGGCCGGGGAGTGCCTTCGGCTCGGCGGGAGCCGCCGCGGCCAGTAGCCTCGGACACCATGGGCATTGAGATCGATGTAGTGGTGAGTTACCCGATCAACGATGAAGTGGAGAGGGTGCTGGGGTTGGCCGAGGCGGTCGGTGAGCCCGTCACTGTCACGTTCTTGTGGAAAGGGCGCGGGGAGGCGGAGCGTGCGGTGCTGGTGCCCGCGGCCACACTGGCGCTCTGGGAGCACTGGGCCCCCGCCGCCTTCCCGGCGAGTGGCGTCGGGGAGGCCGACCGGGCCGTGGGGGAGGAGCCGGAACTGGCCCATCCAACGGAGTTCGGCGCCTTTACGCTCTTTCGTCGTCGTGTGGGTGGGCGCACGGCGGTTGCTCGTGAAGGTGTGGTGGTCGCAGAGCTTCTGGAGCCCGAAGAGGCGCACTGGCTCCAGGAGAAGGCCCGTAGTGTCCGCCAAGGCTTCATGGATCCGAAGCAGCGGGCGGCGTTCGAGGAGTTCCTCGCCCGGCAGGCATCCCTGGATGACCAGTGACGCGCCGACGGCGCGAAGCCGGAAGGGACGCAGGAAGGGACGCCGGAAGGGACGCCGCCGTGCCGGGTGCGCCGACCCCCGAGGAGATGACTGTGACCGAGCTGCCCCGCGCCCGCGCCCGCACCGAGCTGCTGAGACCGGACGGCGCCCGCCTCACTCTCTACCTGCACGGGACACGTGAACCCGACCTCGTTCTCGTCCTGGCCCACGGCTGGCAAGCCACCGCCGCCATCTGGGACAAGACCGTCGAACAGTTCGCCCGCCCCGGGACCCTTGTCGTCCGCTACGACCAACGCGGACACGGCGGCTCCACCACCGGCACAGCCCGACCGGGAATCCCTCTCCTGGCCGACGACCTCGCGGCCGTCATATCCACCACCGCGCCCGGGGACACCCCCGTCGTCCTCGCGGGACACTCCATGGGCGGCGCGGCCGTCCTCGCCCTTGCCGCAAGCCGGCCCGGCCTCATCGGGGACAAGGTCAAGGCGGCCTTGCTCGTCGCGTCGAGCAGCGGAGGGCTCGACCTCGCCGCCGCCGCACACCCGCCACGAACGCGCCTGGTCGGTCTGATGCGCCACGCCATGGCGAGCCTCTGCATCCGCGCGCCCGGCATGGCGAACCGCCTCCACAACCTCTGGCAGCCGCGGCTCGACACGCAACCACCCATCGATGTCGCCGCTCACTGGTTCAAAGCACTGATGCGGCACGACGTGACGCGACACCTGGGCGTTCTGGAGCGCATCCCGGTGCACATCCTGGTGGGGGAGAACGACCCGACCATTCCGCCGCTCCACTCCCACCGCCTGGCCGCGCACATCCCGAACGCCCGGCTGCGCGTGGTCCCGAGCGGCTGCCACCGCTTGCCCACCCGCCACTCCTCGAAAGTCGTCACCGCGGTCGAGGAAACCTGCGCCGACGCGCTTCGGCACGCCGACAGTCCACCGCGCGCCGACGAGCCCGCCGCCACGGTATCCGCCCAGGCCCAAGTCTCATCGGTCGGCCCCGCGGTGCCCCGGCAGGTTTCATGATGCTCCCTGGATCCCCGCATCCCTCGACCACTTGTCCCAACCGCCCCAGGTGTACGTGGGACGCCCGCTGCGGCTGCCAGCGAACATCGTGCTCCTCGGCCCGGGCGGCGACGTAGAAGACCAGGGGTTCGCTTTCGCTGATGGTGTACGGGAAGTCGCGTTGGTCCACCCTGGGCGTGGCGCGCGGCACGGCGTCGTCGAGGTCGACAGCGAAGGACTTGGTCTCCACCGTCTCGCCGCAGCCCGTCCCCATGCGGGAGTCGTTCCGGGCCAGTGGCGCGCCGGTGTTCCGTACGCGGACGTTCATGCCCTTCAGGACGACAGGATCCTCGCCTCTGCCCTGCAAGGTGACTTCGATGTACTGGTCACGGGCCGAGACGGCACCGAGTTCGCCAACGCCGCCTGGACCTCTCGGCTCGTCGGTCCCGAGAGCCTCGCCCTCCGGTGTGGCGGCGGGCCCGGCGCCGCTCCGCCTGTGCTTGTCACCGTCACCGTCACCGCTTCCGTTCACGGCGAGAGCGGCGGCGCCGAGCCCCACGACCGCGGCGACGGCGACGGCGAGGACGAGGGCCCGTCGTCTGCGCGACGAGGACAGTGCGGGTGAGGCGGCTAGACCCGTCCCCGTTGCAGCACCGGTGCAAGGCGGACGTACTCATGTGAAGCCGCGCAGGTCACGAAAGATCAGCCACGTTCCGGGACCGAGACGCTCAGCGGCTCCAGCGCGGTTCCGGTCGACCGTCGGAACGGAAGGCGGCGAAGCGGGCACGGGACACAGCGCACGGGCGAGAAAACCGGCCATGATTAACGCAGAAACTCTTCAAAAGACGCGAGAGTAACAGGGTTGACGTCTCCCGCGGGGGAGTGGAAGCATCACCCAGTAAACAATTCGATCACGAAGTGAGATCGTAAAGTGAGATCGTAAAGTGAGATCACGAAGCAGGATCGTGGACTTCGCTCACCGACTGAGATCACAAAAACCCTGAGATCACGAAAACCCTTTGCAAGGAGTGCTCGTGACAGCAGTGCCCCCCGCGGTCCAGGAACACGAGTCAACGCCTGCCATGGCGCGGGCGTACCGTATCGTCAATGTCGGTCCGGAGGAATTCGCTTTCACGGACCTCACCAAGACGCGCATCGGTGACGAGCAGAACAGATTCTTCCGGCTCTTCGTCCCGGTGAAGCAGCAGCGCATGCGCCTGCCGACCGCGCTGCCCGAATTCCGTACGCTGCGGCACTTCGCGAACCTCTCGGACAGCCCCGTCACCGCGGCGGCCCGCCTTGGCGGACGCTGGTCCGACTACAACCTCGCCGCCATCACACAAGTGGCTGCCTGCAACTTCCGTTGCACCTACTGCTATGTGGACTTCCGGCACCTGGCGGGGCACGACGCGTTCACCGCGACGCCGGCCGACGTGGTCGACGAATTCCTCGCGCTGCGGGGCCGGTTGCGCGAGGAGGGGCGGACCCTGGCGATCCTCCGGATCAGCGGAGGCGAACCCCTGCTGGCGCCCCGGCTCCTGGTCGGTGTCCACGGTGAACTCGTGCGACGGGAACTCCTGCACACCTCGGTGGTGCTGAAGGCCGAGAGCAACGCCAGCGCGCTGCCGTTCGCCATGAGCCGCATGGAGCACCGGGAACGGCACGCGTTACGCGCCGCGGCACCCGACATCACCCTCCATGTGACCCTGCACTCCCGGCCCGGCGGCCGCGACTGGGACTCCGTCATCCAGGGACTGGCGGCGGCCGTCGAGCTCGGCTTCGACGTGTATCCGGCCATCGGCGGCGCCGACTGGCCCCGCGAGGACATGGTGACGCTCTTCGAGAGCCTGCGGAGCATCGCTCCCGGCCTTCCGCTGCGCCTCGCGGTCCGCCCGTTCATTCTCTCGTACGAGATCCTGCGTGACCGCCGCAGTCTGCCGCAGCTCGACGAGAAGTCGGACGCTCCGTCGCTGCTCTGGGAAGGAATTCTCCAAGAGCGCCTCGGGGTCTCCTATATGGAGCAGCCCCGGCATTCCGTCGCACTGATCTGACAGTGCGGCGGAGGAGAGGAAGGAACCGCCGTGCGCATAGCCATCCCTAGCGTTACCAGCCGCATTCACGAGGGAGTTCTGGGAGTTCTGAAGGACGCCTTCGGTGACGTGGACCTGGAATTCACGCGCCGGACTCTGACCAGGTCCGTCGCCCCGGGTGTCGATCTGGTGCTGTGCCGGGGCACGGATGTGCCACTGCTGGTGTCGCTGGGTATCGCCGACGTGGGTATCACCGGCTATGACATGGCGGTCGAATGGTCGCTGGCGTTGGGCACAGAGCTGGAAATCAGGTCTCTCGCCCCTGCCCGTACCTCCTTTGTCACCTACGCCACTGTGCAGGGGCGCAAGGTGAACCGCATCTATACTGAGTACCCGCATCTCACCAAGGCGTGGGCGGCGGGCAGCGCAGAGCACGCGCACTGCGAGACAGTCGTCCTGCACGGCTCCTCCGAAGGGGTCATCCGGGTCGATGAACAGTCGGCGGGCGTACTCCTTGTCACCTCGGGACGTACCTCGGCCGACAGCGGACTCGACCTGACCATCCCGCTGCTTGAGACCGACGCCGTCGCGGTCCGCAGGCCCGGCCACGCCGCCCCTCTGGGCAAGACGGAACTCGAGACCCGGCCCGCTCTTCCCCTGCCCTCCTTCGTCACCGGCTGAGGCGGGCTCGGCGGCAGGATGCGACACGGGGGAGCACACGGGGGAGGAAGGGACGGCGAGACGTCCGGACGGTGGGTCACGGTGGGCCGTCCGGGACGGCTGGGGCGGCGCCGTGACGAACTGTTCGCGCGCTGGACACAGGAGTACGGGCCCGGCAACTGGCGCCTCGCGTGGCGGACAGGGCCCGTCTGCCATGGTCTCCACGGTGCCCTGGCGCTCTATGAGGACGCGTACTTCACCGCGCTCTCCCAGAACCGGAAGCTGCTCGACACGTTGGTCGGATGCGCGCGCGACGTGTACGACGAGGCGGAGCAGGACACCGCGTCGGGCCTCGACTACGCCGTACAGTCCTCCCCGGCCACGCACCTGCAGGACATCGCCGTGCGCCGGGTTCTGGTGCGGCTGGGCCGCTGGTTCGAAGGGGACGCCCTGCTGCGCGTGCGCGCACCGGGGGAGGGCGAGATGGACGCGCCGCACGGGAGGGCACGAGCTGCCTTGGACTCAGGACGGTTGCCCTTCCACCGGCCCGACCTCATCGTGCGCCCCCTCCTCACCGGCTGGTGGCAACCCCTCAGCGTCGAATGCTTCTACCAGTCCAACAAGCTGCTCCAAAGGCAAGCTGCTCCAAAGACAAGCTGCTCCCCGAGCGCACGGCCTGACGGAACGGACTCAGTGACGTACGACAGGTCAGTGACGTACGACAGGACCGAACGCGGTACGGAAGGACACGACCCGGTGGGAGACCCGTATGACCGACGGCCCTGACTTCTCCACGCTGCGTCTGCCAGGCAGCGGCGACGGCGGGGACCACGAGGGCCGGTCGAGCCCGGAGAGACTGAGGAAAGGTCTCGACTTCCTCGTCGAGGCACACCGGCTCACCGGAATCCACCGGCTCAACCGGCTGCTCGACGGCACCCGCGGCGAGTCGAGCGCGGAGCACAGTTGGCACCTGGCCCTGATGGCGATGGTGCTCGGCGAAGCACTGGCCCCGGACGTGGACCTCGCCCGGGTCGCCGCCATGCTGACGCTGCACGACCTCGTCGAGATCGAAGCCGGGGACGTCCCCATCTACCTGGACGACGAGCGTGCCGCCGCCCGGGAACGCGAGGCCGTGGCCGCCGAGCGTCTCTACGGCAGGCTCCCCGGTGACCAGGGCGGCCAACTGCGCGGACTTTGGCAGGAGTTCGAGGACGCCGCCACTCCGGAGGCACGTTTCGCCCGTGCCGTCGACCGGTTCCAGCCCGTCCTGATGCACTGGGCCGCGGGCGGGCAGGTCTGGCGGGAACGAGGGGTGAGCACCGCGGAGGAGCGCAGGGTCACCGGGAGCATCAGGACGTTCTGGCCCGAGCTGTGGCCCCTGACGGAGGCGCTGATCGAGGACGCACGCCGCAGGGGGATGCTGAGCGACCCGGGGGTGCCGAGTGACTGAGGCCCGCCGCCGCGCGCGGCACCCCACACGCCCCGGTACGCGCATCGGCGCACGGGCGACGGCGCCCAGGCGTGCACGGGCGTCGACGCACAGGCGTGCACGAGCAACGACGCCCAGGCGTGCACGGGCGTCGACGCACAGGCGTGCACGAGCAACGACGCCCAGGCGTGCACGGGTAACGACGCGGGACGTGCCGTGAAGATCACCCTGGTGTTCGTCGCGGAACCCGAGCAGGTCGGGCGCGCCCTGTGGACGGCGCCCCTGACCACCCCCCTGCTCGCCGAACGCCTTGAGACAGCGGGCCACCAGGTGGATCTGCTGGACACGCGCCTCTTGGAGCAGACGGCAGGGACACCGCAGTGGGACAGGGCCCTGGCGGAACGGCTGGCGGCGACGGACGGGGACGTCGTGGGCATCAGCTTCATGTCGCACTCGCGCGATGAAGGACTTCGGGTCGCGGAGATCTGCCGCGCCGCGGGCCGTCTCACTGTCGCGGGCGGACCGCACGCCACGGTGCGGCCCGGTGAGCTCGTGCGTACGGGACTCTTCGACGTGGTGGTGCGCGGCGAGGGAGAACGGGCACTGACCGGCGTACTGAACGATCTGCGGCACGCACGGGGCGAGAGCGGCAGGGTCGTCGAGGGTGAGCCGTTCGTGCTCGATCAGTACCCGCCGCTGCGCGACGTCGCGCTCTACCGGGAGGTCTACCGTCCGCCCGAGGCTTTGACGATGCCCGAGGCGGCCCGTCTCGCAGGGCTGCCGGAGGGTGACCTGCGGCGCCTGCTGAGCGCCGCCGGGGAAGCTCCCGTACCGCCGCGGAAAGCCGTCCCCGTGAGCGAGCTGCACCGCCTCGCACCCGATCTGTTCCCGGTACGGCGGGAGTTCCGCTCGATCTACCTGGAGCTCGGCCGCGGCTGCCCCTTCCGCTGCCGCTTCTGCACCCTGCAGAACGACTGGTTCTCGCCGAAGCGTGTGCGGCACCGCCCCTTCGAGGCCGTGGGTGACGAGATACGCCACTACGTGGAGCGGTTCGGCACCAACTATGTGATCGTGGTCGACTCCATCGCACCGGCCTACACACACTTTCCTCGGTTCGTCGAACTGATGAAGACCGAGTTTCCCGCCGTGGAGTTCAGCTTCAACTCCACAGCCGTCCACTTCACCCGGGAGGTGGCGGACCTGCTGGAGGGCGCCAACTGCCTGGTGTGGTTCGGCCTGGAAACGGCCTCGCCGCGCATGACCCGGCGGCTGCGGAAACCCGGCAGTACCCGCGGCAACCGCCGCACGGCCCGGATGTGCAACGAACGGGGCATCCGCTTCGGCGTGAACCTCCTCCTCGGCGTCCCCGGTGAGACTCCGGAGGACCACGAACTGACGCTGCGCTTCCTGAGCGAAGCACGGCCCTACAGCCCGAACCCCAACATCTTCACTCCACTGCCCGGCACGGCGCTGTACGACGAGTGCGCGGCGGCCGGGTCGCTGCGGGCCCCCGACGACTTCCACAGTTGGACGGCGGCCGAGGTCCGGCGCACCGGGCAGGGCCCCGTGCTCGGCGTCGACTACGCCGCGGTGCTCGACGTCTACGACCGCATGCTCGGCTTCGACCGTACCGGAGAGGTCGTGCACGTCGAACGCAACTGCCACCTGAAGCCGTTCGTCGCCGCCTCGGCCGCGCACGGAGCGCCCTGACGGCGCTGACGGACCTGACAGCCAACCGGGGGAACGACGATTCCTAGTCGGACCAGCGGAACAACCACAGCGCGGCGGCGAAGCTCCCCAGCGCCCACAACGCGAGCACGGCGACGGGAACGGCCACGTCCGCCAGGGTCTGCCCCTCCAGCATCACTCCGCGCAGCGCGTCGTTGAGCGTGGTCAGAGGCAGCGCCTGGACGAGCCCTTGCAGCGCGTCCGGAAAGTGGGAGGCGGGGAAGAACACCCCCGAGCCGATGTACATCGGCATGCTGACGACGCTGAGAATGCCGCTGACCGTCTGGTAGTTGGAGGCCCGGGCGGCCGCCAGCAGACCGATGCCCGCGAAGACGAACGCCCCCAGGGCCGTGAGCAGCAGGAGCAGCGCGAACGACCCGACGACCGGGGTGTCGAAGACGAGCACTCCGCATCCGACCAGGAGCGGCAGTTCGAGGAGCAGGAACGAGGCCCGCACCACGACGAAGCTCAGCAGGAACTGGCTCCGGCGCATGGGAGTCGCCACGAGTCGCTTGAGGACTTTGCGCAGCCGGATCTCGGCGATCGAGAAGCCCACCCCCCACAGGCCGCTCGACATCAGCCCCATCCCGATGAGGCCGGGGATGAGGAAGTCGACGTACCGTGAACCGGGCGCACGCTCCGCCACGTCGACCGCGGTGTTCACCTCTGGGGTCGTGGTGGTGGCCGCGGGTGTCTCTCCCGGCGCCGTGGCGGGGGCCCCGGAGCGGCGGGTGCCCAGCGCCGTGGCGGCGAGCTCCCGCGCGAGGCGGGACTCCGTGCGCCGCGGGTCGTAGTGGAACTCCGGGGGGTCGCCCGGTACGACCACCAGGGCCACCGCGCCGCTGCGCAGGTCGGCGTCGGCCGCCGTGCGGTCGAGCGGCCGCGCCTGCAACTGCGGATCCGTGTTGAGCATGGAGACTGTCCGCCCGGCACCGGGAGCATCCCGTACGGCGACCTCGATCGGCTCGTTGGGCCGGTCCGTGAAGGCCACTCCCAGGACCAGGGCGAGCAGCACGGGGGAGAGGAACGTCCAGAAGACACTGCCGGGCTCGCGATAGTACGTACGCAGCCTGGTCAGCACCAACTGTGCTGCAGGCGACGGGCGTTGACGCATGACCGGGGATCTCCCGCCGCCGTGGGGACAACTCGCCGGTCAGCTTGCAGGCTGTGCAGCCACTGGTCAAGAAGCGTCCACCGCGGCCCTGCGGCGATGTCTGCCCGCTGCTAGTTTCCCTGAGCATGGAAGGCATGGCGGTGGTCTTGCGTGGCCTGGTCAAGGAGTACGGTGCTGTTCGTGCCGTCGCCGGGATCGATCTGACGATCCCCCGGGGTGCGTGTTTCGGCCTGCTCGGCCCCAACGGCGCAGGCAAGACGACCACGATGGAGATCGTCTCCGGCCTCCTCGAACCCACATCGGGACAGGTTCGGGTGCTCGGCAGGAACTGGTCGTCGCAGCGGCGGGAGCTGAGGAAACGCGTCGGTGTCGCATTCCAGCAGACGCATCTGCCGGAGAAGCTGACGGTCGTCGAACTGCTGCGACTGTTCCAGTCCTTCTACCGCGAGGGCCCCGACGTCGACACCGTCCTGGAGGCCGTGGCCCTCACCGAGAGCCGCACCGTGCGCTACGACCGCCTCTCCGGCGGCCAGCAGCAGCGGGTCGCCCTGGGCTGCGCCCTGATGGGGCGGCCGGAGCTCCTGCTGCTCGACGAGCCGACCGCCGGGCTCGACACCCAGGCCCGCCTCCAGTTGTGGGAACTGCTGCGGCGGCTGCGTGCGGAGGAGAACCGCACCATCGTGCTCACCACCCACTACATGGACGAGGCCGAGCGCCTCTGCGACGGCCTCGCGGTCATCGACCACGGCAGGATCGTCGCCCAGGGACGACCCGAGGAGCTGATCTGTGAGGTGGCGAGCGACGGAGTGATCGAGTTCTCGGCCCCCGGGCCAGTGCCGCTTGACCGGTTGGCGGCCCTGCCCGGCATCCGGTCCGCACGCTCCACCCCCCAGGGTTATGCGTTGCGCGCGGCGGACGTACCGTCCACCGTCCAGCGCGTCCTTGCCTGCCTGGAGGACGCCGGAACGCAGCCTTCCACACTGTCGATCCGCCGGAGCACCCTCGAAGACGTCTTCCTCACCCTCACCGGCCGGCATCTGCGCGACTGAGGAGCCGCCACCGCCGAACTACCGCACTCAGCAAGGGACCTGGCCGGAATCCACCGACCGCGGACGCCCGGCGGTGACCCGTCGTTGACCCGCCCGCACGCGTCCCGCAGCATGTCTGGCAGCAGCGGCCCAAAGGCGCGCACGCGTACGTACGGCGCGGCACCCGGGCCGGTCGGCTCGTGCGGCGCGTGCCTGGGAGAGGCATTGAGGTACGGGGCGAAAGCAGGCAGCGGCCGCGGTCACCGGGACGGCGACGTCCGCCCATGGCGCCACGTCCTCGTGATCTGGGCGGCGGGGGTCCTGGCGGCCATGCGGCTTGGCGCGGTCGCGCCCGTCAGCTCCGTTCTCCGGGACGAGACGGGGCTGTCCCTCTCCACCGTCGCCTGGGCGACATCCGGCATGACCGCTGTCAGCGCTGTCCTCGGGGTGCCCGCGGGCTGGTGGACCTTGCGGGTCGGCGCACGCCGGGCCGTGTCCGCGGGCCTCGTCGTCATCGCGTTCGCCGGTTTCGGCGGTGCCCTTCTTGCCGAGGTGTGGCCCGCCCTCCTCACCGCGCGCGTCGCCGAAGGCTTCGGCTATCTGCTCGTCTTCGTCGGGGGCCCCATCGCTCTGACCCGTACGACCAGCGGGCACACCCGGTCCGTGGCGCTGGCCCTGTGGGGCACCTGCATCCCGGTCGGTCTCGCCGTCGCGAGCGGCCTCGGGGGCGCGGTGGCACCGGATCTGGGGGTACGTGGCTGGCTTGCCGTCACGGCGCTGGCCCCGCTGTCGCTCGCCCCGGCCGTGGCTCTCCTGCTGCCCCAGGTGCCACCCGGGGCTCTCCTGCCGCTCCGGGTGACACCCGCGCCACCGGCCAGCAACCGGCGGCCCACGGCGGTCTCCTGGCAGGGGCCGCTGACGCTGGCCGTGGCCTTCGCCTGCGTCAGCCTCATCGCCGTCGCGGTCGTCATACTCCTGCCGACGTACCTGACCGAGAAGCGGCACGTGTCCTCCGCGACCAGCGGTGCCGTCACCGCGGCCGTCTCGTTGAGCAGCGCCGTCGGCAGCCTCCTGGCCGGATGGGCCCTGCGCAGGGGGGCCACGCTCGCCGGGATGGTGCCCCTGGCCGCGGTCATGCCCGTCGCGGTCCTCCTGACCTTCTCGGCCGACGTACCGACAGCGGCAGGCACCGTCCTCGCGTGCTGCGCGCTCGCCGTCAACGGCATCCTGGTCTCGGCGATGTTCGCCGCCGTACCCGGTGTCTGCCGCCGGACCCGTGACGTGGAGGTCGCCAACGGCCTCGTCGCCCAGACGGGCAGCCTCGGCACGTTCCTCGGACCGCCCGCCTTCGGAGCGGCCGTCACCGGCGCAGGCTGGCCCGGCATGGGCCTGGCGACGCTCGCCTTCACCACGGCGGGCGCCACCCTGCTGTGGCGGTCGTCCCGCACCGTCCGGGCCCCCGGCCTTCCCCACCACGACCCGGAGCCTCGTACGAACGGGGAACGACCCGACAACGATGGTGAAGCCCCCCACCCACACCCACACCCACACCCGCACCCCCACCAGCACGAGCACCCGCACCCGCACGAGGACCAGCACGAGTACCGGTACGAGCACGAGCGCCAGGACACACCACGGCCCACCCCGGGAGGCATCCATGAAGATCGGAGATGACAGGGGCCGGGCCCCCGCACCCCACCGGCCCCGCCCGCACCCCCACGCACCGACCGGCCCCCCAGCACACGCCGGTTCCCTCGCCCATCCAGAAGAAACCCCCGCCTACGTCTACGACTTGGCCGAGGTCAGGAAGGCGCACCGACAGCTCGCCGCCGCCCTGCCGCCGCCCAGCGCCCTGTACTACTCCCTCAAGGCCAACCCGCACCCGGCGGTGCTGTGCCAGCTCGCCGCACTGGGCTGCCGCGCCGAGGTGAGCTCACCGGGCGAACTGCGCGCGGCCCTCCGCGCGGGCTTCCGCCCCGACGAGGTCCTCTACACGGGCCCGGGCAAACGCGACGTGGACATCTCGGGAGCGATCCGCTCGGGGGTGGCCGAGTTCTCCGTCGACTCACCCGTGGCCCTGCGCCAGCTCGCCAGGATCGGCCGCCAACACGACGAACGCCCCCGCGCGTTGCTGCGCGTCAACCAGCCGCTGCCGCCCGGCGGAGCGGGACTGGCCATGACCGGCGGCCCCTCCCAGTTCGGCGCCGACCTGTCGTGGGTCTGCGAGCACCCGGAGCAGTTCCAGGGCGAAGCGCACGCCCGGGTGGTGGGCCTCCACCTGTACATGGGCAGCAATCTGACAAGCGAGAGCGCCCTCCTCGCCACCTTCTCGTACGCACTGGACATAGCCCGGCAGGTCGGCGAAGCACTGCGGCGCGACCTCCCGGTCACCGACCTGGGAGGCGGGTTCGGGGCTCCCTACGCACGGCCTGGACCGCTCCGTGACTTCGGCGAACTGCGGGAGCCCCTGAAGCGTCTGCTCGACGGCGAACGGCCCGGCTGGCGCTCTCCGCACCGGCGTGTCGCCTTCGAGTCCGGCCGCTACCTCACTGCCTCCTGCGGGCGCCTTGTGACCCGCGTTCTGGATGTGAAGGTGTCCCACGGCCGCCGCGTAGTGGTGGTGGACTCCGGGGTGCACCACCTGGGCGGCATGTCCGGACTCAGCAGGGAGCACCCGGTCGAGCCGGTGCTGCTCACCACGGGCCCCCGCCCACCGCACCCCGGGCCCACCCTGGTGGCGGGCCGCCTCTGCCATCCGCGGGACCGCTGGGCGATCGGCACCAGCCTGCCCGAGGTCGCGGAGGGAGATCTGTTGGCGGTCGAGAACGTGGGAGCGTACGGACTGCACGCCTCGCTCACGCTGTTCCACGCGCACCCGATGCCCCTGGAGATCGTCGTCGACGGCGGCCGGGAGATCGAGCGCAGCCGCATCGGTGTGCACAGGGAACGGTGCTGACCCATGGCCGCCCCGCGGGTACGTTCTTTCGCCCCCGACCCGGGAGCCCTCCATACGATGGCGCCGCCGGCACCGGCACCGGCGCCGTTCACCGTCGTCATGCGCGACGACACGCAGTACTGCGTCCGCCGGCTCACCGCCTGGATCGCCCGGGACACCGGCTGCTCCGCCGCCACGCTCGCCACCGTCCTGACGACGGGCTACCAGCGCTTTCAGGCGGAGGTACGCGCTGCCCTGCACACGGCCGCCGACCGGCCGGAGCGGGCCGAGTTCCACCTCGTCGACGCGTCCGCGCTCGAACGCGCCGTGCGCCACAGCGCGGGCGGTGGCGACAGAGTGATCAGCCTGGACCCCCTGGTGCGGCGTGCCGTCACCCCGCTGCGGCTCTCCCGCGGCTTCCTGCTCGGCGGGACGCGTTCCGTCGGCCTCGTGACGAGGCCGGGAGCCCGCGCGATCGGCGAACAACTGGGTGCTCTGCGTGCCCGGTGGGGCGGCGGTAGCTGCACGCTCCTCGACGACGACATCTGCACCGCGGAAACGGTCGGTGCGGCGGTGCGGCTGCTGCGTACGGCCGACATCGCGGTGAGCCGGATCGTCTCGGGCATCCAGCTCGGGACCACGGAGCGGCTGCGGCGGGCCGTCACCGGAGTGCCCGTCACGCCCGTCATCGCCTACCGGTACCCCGACGAACGGGAGGGCGCCGCCGGGAGGGTCGGTCTCGCCGATCCGAGGAACTTTCTGCTCGGCGTCTCGGGACTGGCCGTCTTCCTCCCCGACGGCACCTGGGGCCGGGCCCCCTACTGGCTGCCCTTCGTACGCACCACGGCCCGTGTCGGTCTGCGCGACGCCCACCGCGACCGCCCCTTCGCCCTCGCGATGCTCGCGGCCAACGCCCGCTTCTACGCGCGGATCGAACGAGAGCTCCGCGTCCCCGTACGGGTACGCCATCTCCACCCTTCCGTGGGCCGCCTGCTGTGCTCCATGGACATGGCCTCGCCGGACACACCCGTCCGGAGAGCCGTCGACACCCTGCGCGCCGGTCTCGACCGCTACACCGAGACCGCCCGCTCCTGGGAGGCCGTGCACGCGCGTGCCTCCGCGAGGAGGCTCCTACCGTGACGGCCCCGGCGAGCCCACCGGCCGAAGTCGTCGTCCTGCTCGATGTGAACGGCACCCTGGTCCCGCACGACACCCCCGGGCCGCCCCTGCCACGCATTGCCGCCCGCCTCGCCCGCGCCGTCGCGCTGGCACACGAGGCAGGGGTGTCCGTGGGACTGTGCTCGGACTCGCCCCTGGAACAGTTGCGGGCCTTCGGCCACCACATCGGCCTCGGACCGCCCGGACGGTTCCCCGTCGTGGCGGAGAACGGCGCCATCGTGGCCTGGGACGGGCGCCTTCGGCCGAAGCGGCCCTTCCCGCACCGCGCGGCCGTCCGCGCGGTGGTGTCCCGCCGGGCGCTTGCGGCAGGGCTGCGGCAGAGCCAGGACGTCGTCGGGCCCGAATTCGGCGGTGGCCGACCACCGGGGGACGCGTGGGCGTTCGGGGCGAACCGGCGGTCGTCCGTCAGTGTCTTCGCGCCACCGGACCTGGTGACCGTGTGGGCCCGGTATCTGACCTGCTGGGGGCGGCGCGCCGGGGTGCGCCTCGCGGTCGACGCGGCCCCCCGCCACTCGTACCTCGGCATCCACTCCTGCGTGCCGCTGCGCTCCGGCAAGCGCCGCGTGCTGGCCGAACTCGCCCGTGCGGGGCACCGGGTCGTGATGGTCGGGGACTCACCGGCCGACTGGGTGCCGCCCGGCACGGGGGTCCGCTGCGCGTTCGTCGCGGACGCGAACGTGCCCGCCGCCGTACGTGCCGCCTGCTGGCACGCCGCCACCAGGCCGGGGGCGGCAGGAGTCGTCGAGGTGCTGAGACGCGTGGCCGCGGAGCGCCCGCCGGGAAACGGCCACGACAAGGGCAGCGGCCACGACAAGGAATCCGGAACGGAGGGGCGATGAAGCGCAGGGCCCGCGTGGGTGTCGTCGGCTGCGGCATGATCGCGCAGCTCATGCACCTGCCGTATCTGACCGAACTGCGGGACCGCTTCACGACGGTCGCCGTGTGCGACCGGGCGGGCGATCTGGCGCGGCGCGTCGCGGCGCGTTTCGGGGTGCCGCACACCTACGGGTCGTGCGAGCAGATGCTCGACGCCCACCCCGACATCGACGCCGTCCTCGTCCTCAACCGGGACCACTTCGAGGTGGCGTACACGGCGCTGGAGCGCGGCAAGCACACCTTCACGGAGAAGCCGCTCTGTTACACCGAGGCGGAGGCCCGCCGACTGGTGGACCTCTCCCGGCGCACCGGGGCGAAGCTGATGGTCGGGTACATGAAGCGCCACGACAGCGGTGTGCAGCGAGGACTGGAGGAGATCAGGCGGATCGACAAGCCCCTGATGGCGCGGGTGCACTTGGTCGTCGGACCGGATCACGGCAACTGGATCGTCCCGCAGGTCATGTCCCTCGACCGCCCGGCGGGGCCCGTGGACACCTCCGACGCCGACGGGCGGCGACCGAAGGTGCTGCGCGAACTCGGCCCGGTCGGCGACACGCTCTTCACCGCGTACATGAACATGTTCGGAGTGTGGAGCCACGACATCAACATGTACCGGGCGGCGTTCCCCGGCTCTCCCGACTCGATCAAGGCCCATGTCTCACCCGACGGGAGCGTCTTCTGCGCGCTGCTCCAGTACGAGGACGGCTTCCAGACCGTGTTCCAGTGCGGGGCAACAACCGTGCGGCGGTTCGAGGAGGAGCTCACGGTGTGGGGGACCGACCGGGTTGTCGCGTTGGAGATCTCCAACCCCTTTCTCCGCCATACGCCGTCGAGGGTACGTGTCACCCGCGACGACACCGCGGCGGTACGTGTCACACGCGACGACACGGCCGCGGCGGTGCGGGCGCGGAGCGCGGCGGTCGAAACCCTCGGGACCGTCGTCGAGCAGACGGTCACCGGCTCCTACGACGAGCCGTTCCGGGCCCAGCTCCGCCACTTCCACGACTGCGTCACCACGGCCGCCCGACCGGTCACCAGCGGTGCGGACGCGCTGGCGGACATCCAGCTCATGACCGACATGATCAGGGCAGCGACACCGGGAGCGCCATGACCACGATCAGCGGGAGCGCCACGACCATCAGCGGCAGAGACCGGATGTTCCTCGCCTTCGACACGCCCCGCACCCGCCAGCATGTCGCGTTCGTGGCCACGCTCGGGCTGCCGCACGGCGCCGAACCCGGCCACCTGGGACGGACACTGTGGCGAATGCGTGCCGCACAGCCCGTCGCGCCGCCGTTCAACTACCGCCTCCCGCGCCGCCGCGCCCCGTGGCTGGCACGCGCCTGGGAGGTGGTGGCGGACAGCGCGATCGACCTCCGCCATCACGTGCGGTGCCACACGCTGCGCCCGCCGGGCGACATGAACGAACTCGCCCGTGCCGTCTCCCTGCTGCACTCGAGCCCGCTCGATCCGGCCCGCCCGCTGTGGGAAATGCACCTCATCGGCGGGCTGAACGCGGCGGCCGACGAGCACTTCGCCCTGTACTTCAAGTTCCACCACGCGCTCCTGGACGGCGAGGGCTGCTTGCGGCGGCTGCGTCACATGCTCAGCGCCGACCCGGCGGACGATGCGATGCGTCCCCTGTGGGGCGTGGTTCCGGCGCCACCGGCCGGGGCGCAGGACACCGCCTCGCGTCCGGGCGGGGTGGAGGGGGCGCCCGGGTTGGTTACCGGCCCGGGGGCGCCCGGGGTGGTTACCGGCCCGCGCCGGGGCGAGCCGGACGACAGCATTAGCCAGCAGCAGCGGCGGCGACGGCGCATCATGCCGTTCACCGCCACACGGACCGTCCTGAACGGCCGTATCGGCCCCTCCAGGGCCGTGGCGATGAGCAGCTACGACCTCGACCGGCTGCGCAGGGTCGCCGGGGCCAGCGGAGCGACCGTCAACGAAGTCCTGCTCGCGGTGTGCGGCAGCGGCCTGCGTGTGTATCTGAACGACCGCGGCGAACTGCCCCGGCACAGCCTGTCTGCCGGTGTCCCGATGTCGGTCCGCGAGCCGACCGACCTGCGCGCGGCCAACGTCTTCACCCTCATGGTGATCGACCTGGCCACCGATGTGGCCGACCCCGTCGAACGCCTGCGCCGGATAGTCCGGGCGAGCGACAAGGCCAAGTCGGACTTGCGGGCCATGTCGCGGTCCGCGGCCGAGCGTCACGGAGCGCGGATCAGTGTTCCCCTGGTCCTCCAGCACCTCGTCGGTCTGGCGGGGCGGGTACCGCCCCCGTACAACGTGGTGGTGTCCAATGTGCCGGGCCGCGGTCGGCCGTCGTACTTCCTCGGCGCGAAGCTGAAGGCGGTCTACGCCCTGGGGAGCCTCTGCCACGGGACGGCGCTCTTCATGGCCGCGTGCTCCTCCAACGGGCGCCTGCATCTGACGATCACCGCGGACCGGGACACGTTTCCGGACCTGCGCCGGCTCCGCGTCCATACCGACGAAGCGCTGGACGAGCTGACCCGCAGAGCGGGGTGACCGAGGAGAAGGACACTAGAAAGAGGCGAAGAGGCGAAGAGGCACGAGGAAGCGGCACGAGGAATCGGCACAGAGGAGAAGGGGATGCCATGCGAGCAATCGTGATGCACGGTGCCGGCGACGTACGCGTCGAGGAGGTGCCCGACCCGAAGATCCAGCATCCCGGGGACGCGGTGGTGCGGGTGCTGCGCGCGAGTATCTGCGGCAGCGACCTGTGGCCGTACCGCTCCATGCCGGTCTCGGAGGAAGGCACGCGCATAGGTCACGAGTTCCTCGGCCTCGTCGAGGAGACCGGAACCGAGGTCGACGGACTGCGCCGAGGAGACATCGTGGTCGCGCCGTTCGTCTGGTGCGACAACACCTGCGACTTCTGCCAGGAAGGACTGCAGACCTCCTGCCGCCACGGCGGCCTGTGGGCCGCGGACGGCGTCGACGGCGGCCAGGGCGAGGCCGTGCGGGTCCCGCAGGCGCGAGGCACACTCGTCAAGCTGCCGACTGGCGCGGACACCGCGCTGCTGCCCTCCCTGCTGACCCTGAGCGATGTCTTCCCCACCGGCCACTACTGCGCGGTGACCGCGGGCGTGAGCGCCCGCACGACCGTGACCGTCATCGGCGACGGCGCGGTCGGTCTCTGCGCGGTGTTGGCCGCGAGGCGGCTCGGCGCGGAGCGCATCATTCTGATGGGCCGCCACCTCGGCCGCACGGGCCTTGGGCGCACGTTCGGCGCCACCGACGTGGTCGCCGAACGCGGCGCGGAGGGCGTCGAGCGGGTCCACGAGCTGACCGGCGGCGACGGCACTCACACGGTGCTGGAGTGCGTCGGCCTCACCGAGGCCGTCGAGACGGCGTTCGCCGTCGTCAGGGACGGCGGAGTGGTCAGCCGGGTCGGTGTACCGCAGTACGAGCAGGTGGCGTCGGGCACCCGCGACTTCTTCCGGAACATCACCCTCACCGGCGGCGTGGCTCCTGTCCGCGCGCACATCGACGAACTGCTCCCGGATGTGCTGGAGGGCCGCGTCGAACCCGGCAAGGTCTTCGACCACACCACCGGTCTCGACGAGGCCCCCGACGGCTACCGCGCGATGGCTGACCGCGAGGCTCTGAAGGTCCTCATCACTCCATGACCCGACGCCAGCGCCGCTCTGTCGTCCGATGGCGTCGGGCGGCACCGCGAAGGCCCGCGTCACGAAAGCGCTGCCGCGTCGTGGCTCTGGAAACCAGGCTGGGGAGGGCAGTTCCATGGCCGATTGCCCACATGTGCTCACAGTGAGTGACCACCGCACCGAACTGGCCGAATGATCCGCGTCTCGGAGGCCGTCACCGAAGTACCCGTGCCCGCCCGAGCGCGGAGGCTCAACGCGGCCCCTGCACACCATCAGCACGCCGGGACTTGCTCAACTTGCACACCGCACAAGGGGCTTTACGGTGACGTATCGCCGGGAGATGGTGCGGCATCGGCACCCACGAAGAAGACCGTCACAGGGCATCCCGCCAACTTGACGGCGCCGATGGATGGTCTCGCTGTCCGGCCCGCGGCCCCCACCGGTGAGGAGGAAGCGCTGTGCGGCCAGTTCGGGCGGGTTCGGCGACGAGCTTGGCGCGCTCGTGGTGAGCGGTCGTGCACGTGGCTGCGAGCGTCCGAGCCATGGGCGGCGCACCGTCCGGGTGCCGCGGCCGGCGGGTCCGGTCACGCATGGCGACGCTCGCCCGCCCCATGGCCGAAACCTGCACCCGAACAACCGAACAATCTTGGGATTCTCTGGTCATGCGCCTCTCCAGGCACTTAAGTACCTGTCAGGCATTCGCACTAGCCAAGGGCGACGCCCACAGCCGGGCGATGCGCCGGCGGTCGTCTCCGCCCTGCTCGTCAGCCCGCGCCCTGTCCTTGGCACGCCCGTGCCTCCCCGTCCCGACTGCCCGAGGGGTCCTCCACCTATGGCCGCCAGCGCACACCGTACGGTGTCGTGCTCAGTGAAGGCGCCCAGGCCGTCAAGACGCCGCGCGCAGAAGTGCCGGCCGAAGGCGTACGGCGTGCCGCTACAGGCGCCGGCCGGCCGAAGGGGGCACTGATGGCGGGTTCGAGCCCGGCAGGCCGAGACACAGAGCTCTATGCGGCCGTGCAGGACATCCGGGCGGGTTACTGGATGCAGATGCGGCAAGTGCTGGCCCGGACGGGAAGCTGGCCACAGTGGACATCCCGCACGCAGGTGCTGGGGGTCGCCGCGGCCCAGACCAACGTCGTGGAGCTGTGGCTGAAGGAGGAACCGGAGAGCCTCGCGGCCCGGGTGATGTACGCCAGAGTCGCCACCGAACGGGTGCTGCAAGCCCACCGCAGGCACTGGGCGCACGACTCCCGGCAGGCACGGGACCTGGAGAAACTGGCAGACCGGGCCCGGCAGGCGTGCCACAGGGCGGCCGAGGAGAACCCCCACGACTCGGTGCCCTGGATCTGCCGCCTGGCCCTGGCCGAAACGGACACATCGGAACACTACCCGGAGCATCACATGGCTCCGCCACCGCACGAGTATCTGCTGCCTCGCGGCCCATGGGGACTCCTCGGGGAAGTGCACCGACGAGATCCGTTCAACCGCGAGGCGTGGCACCGCATGTCCCAGGCGCTCCAGGCCCGCCCAGGTCCCGCGGGCCGCCAGGCAGTCGCGGTGGATTTCGCCCGCTGGACGGTCTCTTTCGCTCCGTCCGACTCACCACTGCTTCTGCTGCCCCTCTACGCCCGTGTGCAGGAGCACCGGGAGCGACGGGACAGAGGCGCCGAGGTCGCGCTGAACCTGCTGTGGACCAGAGAGGACACCACCCGAGCCATTACGCGAGCGTTCGAGGGCTGGTTCCAGCAGTGCGATCCGGCTGCCAGTTCCCAGCAGGATCTCAACTACCTCGCCTACACCTTGACCAGGGGCGGCTTCCCCCGGTGGGCGACCGAAGTGTTCGACGCCATCGGTGACTTCGCCACGCCCGCCCCGTGGCAGTACGACGCCCGGCACCCCAAGGACCAGTGGCGGAAGGCATTCGAGGAGGACCGCGACGCCTGCCTGAGATCCCACCCGCGGCACACGGGAAAACACCCATGACTGCCGGTTCGGCCCCGCGGGCGGGCGCCGCCAACGACCCGCCGACGGCCCGGCAGCCACCCCGCCTGCACCCCTTCTTCCAGCTTTCCTGTGCGGAGAACCAATGACTTCGGCAAGAACAGAGCACCAGCAACCGAACGCGGCCAACGACGACGGGGAGGACGCGCGCATCCTCCAATCGCTGGGCTACACCCAGCAACTGCACCGCCGGATGGGGGCGTTCGGCAACTTCTCCGCGTCCCTGTCGGTCATCTCGATCATGTCGGGGACCTTGCTGCTGTTCGGCTACGGCCTGAACTCGGGAGGCCCCGCGGTGATCACGTGGGGGTGGCTCGCTGTCGGGCCGCTGGTGCTGTGCCTGGCCGCGTCCCTGGCGGAGATCACCTCCCGCTACCCCACCAGCGGCGGCCTGTACTACATGGCCCGCCAGCTCGGAGGCGAGCGGTGGAGCTGGTACACCGGCTGGCTGAACCTCCTGGGCCTGCTCGGCGGAATCGCCGCCCAGGACTACGGCATCGCGACGTTCACCGCCGCGTGGATGAACCTGCAATTCGGTTACACGCCGACCCCGGGCTCCCTCCTTGCCCTGTACGCGGTCATCCTCGCGCTGCACGCCGTCCTGAACCTCTTCGGCACCCGGCTGATGAACATCCTGACGTCCCTGAGCGCGTGGTGGCACCTGGCAGGAGCCGTCGTCATCATCGGTTCCCTGGCGCTCGCCCCGTCGCACCACCAGTCGGCCGGTTTCGTCTTCTCCGAGTTCACCAACAACACCGGCTGGAGCGCCCCGGTGTACGTGATCCTGCTGGGCATGCTCCTTCCTGTCTTCGCCCTGGCCGGTTACGACACCTCAGCCCACTTGAGCGAGGAGACCAACCACGCCTCCGTCGCCGCGGCCCGCGGGGTCTTCCGCTCGGTGGCGGTGTCCTGGATCGCCGGCGGCATCCTGCTGACCACGTTGCTCTTCGCCATCCAGGACTACACCACGACCCTGGACAGCCCGACCGGCGTACCCGTGGCACAGATCCTCCTGGACGCGCTCGGCATGGCGGCGGCCAAGGCCCTGCTCCTTGTGATCATCGTGGCCCAGTTCCTGTGCGGCTACACCGTGACCGCGAGCGCCAGTCGGATGATCTACGCTTTCGCCCGGGACGGTGCCCTGCCCGGGTCCGCGCTCTGGAAGAAGGTCAGCCGCCGCACCGCCATCCCCGCCAACGCGGTCTGGCTCGCGGTCGCCGTGGCCTTCGTACTTGCGCTGCCGTCCTTGTACTCCACAACGGCGTTCTCGGCGGTGACCGCCATCTCGGTGGTGGGATTCACCTCGGCGTACGCCATCCCGGTGCTGCTGCGCCTGCTCCACCGCGACCGATTCACCCCAGGACCCTGGCACCTGGGCCGCTGGAGCCGGCCGATCGGCTGGGTGGCGGTGGTGTGGGCGGCTGCGGTCACGGTGCTGTTCCTGTTGCCGCAGAGCAGCCCGGTCACCGCCTCCACCTTCAACTACACTCCCGTCGCCGTAGTGGTGGCCTTCCTCATAGCCGCCCTGTGGCGGCGTTTCGGAAGCGGCTCCTACCACGTGCCACGCTCAAACTCCCCCACCGACGACAAGCAGTTCGAAGGCATCATTTGATGACGGTGACACCGCGTGCCGCAAGTGCGGTTCCCAGCGGCCCGAAGGCGCCGGAGCCGCCAGCGCCGCTCGCTCCCGGCCCCGAGGCCCCAACGAGCTCGTCGACCTCTACGACCCCAACAACCCATGGGAGTACGGTGCCTGCAATCACGGAGTCCATCGAATCGGCACAGCAGCTCGCCGTGGCCTGGCGTGCCCTGGTGCTCGACCGCGACGCGGACGCGGATGTGCGCGACCTCCCCGGCATCGCCGTCCGCTGGGCCGACTGCCGGTTCGCGTTCTACAACTGCATCACCCTGACCGACCCGGGAACAGGAGCGGATCTCGTCGCACAGCGCCTGCGCGAGACGGCGGACATCATGCGCGCGAAGAAACACCCGGGCTTCCTGTGGCTCTTCGAGGACCTCCTGGACGACGAGGCGCGCGCCGCGCTGGCCACGGCGGCCGAGCAGGCAGGTCTGCAGTACGCCTTCCCCGGCAGGGGCATGGCCGGAGACCTGCTGCCGATCCCCGAACCGGTCCACCCCGACCTGACGTTCGTGCGCGTACGCACCGACGAGCATCTGCGGGCCTACGCGGACCTCCAATCACGCGCATACGGGCTCTCCTTGGAGGAGAGCCGCGACGGCTTGGTCGGGTCCGCGCACTGGAAGAGTGAGATGTACGCCTACCTGGGTATGCGGGGCGACGTCCCGGTGGCGTGCGCCGCTACGGTCGAAGCGGAAGGGCGTCTCTTCGTCGCCTTCGTCGCCACCGACCCGCAGTGGCAGCGCAGGGGCTACGGCGAGGCGGTGACGCGCAAGGCGCTGTACGAGGGAGCCCGCGCCACCGGGCTGACCCGCGCCACTTTGCACGCGACCGTCGCCGGGGCCCCGGTGTATCCGCGTATCGGTTTCACACCGAACTCACCGATCCACTTCTACTGCCTGAAGGAGTGAGAGCCTGCTCCCACCCGGCGTGCCGCCCTGGTCCCCGTGCGGTGACCGGCGCGCGACTCGTCGTGCGCTGGAACCACCCAGGGGCCCGGTAGCGTTCATGGGGGAAACGGCATGTGAGCGACGCGGCGTTGGAGCTCTTCGGCTGCTCCGGTCAGGCCTCTCACACGATCGAAGGGAACGCAGTGGGTCCCCATGAGAGCAACCTGCAAACCGACGGACAGACCCAAGGATCCGTTTCGGAGTCGACGGCCGGCCTGCCCCACAGCGCGTACATCAAGGCCGTGGTCGAGGCACTCGAAGCCGCCCACCTCCGCGTTCGTGGACGCCCCCGGGCCTGGGGGTGCCCGGACAAGGACTCGCACGGCTATCTCTACGCAGAGATCAGGGTCGATCCACACCCGGAGCATGACCGCGGCGGGCCGTCCGTGCCGCCGGGTGGCGAGTGGCCCAACGGTCTGGACCTGATCTGGAGATGGCTGGCAGACGGCCCGGAGAGCGGGCCGCTCTGGCAGTGCAGTGAGCCCAACGACGACGGCAGCCTGGCGCGTGAGCATGCATTGCCGGTCGGCGGTTGTGCCGCACCGGCCGCCGTCGCTCGCGCCGCGGTCGAGATCGGTCTCAGCAGGCAACCCGAAACGGGTACGGACCGGCGCTCCCTGCCCGACGGCACCGGCGACATCATCGACGGCTCCTGGGACCAGGCCGATGTGCTGATCGCCGCGTGCACGGCATGGTTCACCCGCTGAAAAGGGCCTGGCTCGGGCGTCGGCTGTAGCGGTCGCCGGATCCGAACTCACCCCGCGATGGGGGATCTCAGAGAAGGAGGGACACCGAGGCAGACGGGGCGTGCAAACCGGGATGCCGAGCCGGGTCACGTGCCATCGGGGTGGCCCTGCCGAGATCTGCAGGTGCCCGGCCTGCAAGGCTGCCCGGCATGCACCCTCAGCCAGACCCATGTGATCGGACCCCGCGAGGTGTCCGCGCGCTCCCACGCGGAATCGATGCCCCGGATGGGCTCGATGTCCCGGGCGGACTCGACGTCCCGGACATCCACGGCGCGCTGGAGACCCACATCACCGTGGAGAGCCCCGAAAGCGGCGTCGGCCCACTGGCGCGCTGGGCGCACGCACGGGGCCTGGGGTTCACGCACATCGTCCTCGCCCGCGGAACGACGCGGTCGCAGCCCATGGTGAACCTGCGCGGCACCGGTGGCCTGACCGCCCAGCTCGATGCCTCCGGGCGGGTCGTGGACGACCTCGCGCGGGCGGAGTTCCGCGCGGTACGCGTCAAGGTAGAGGCGGCGCCCTGGGCGGCTGGGGTGCCACGCCACGACGCGGAGGCAGCACGAGCGGGCAGCGGCCCCTACTTCGAACACCACGTGAAACTGCGCCTGCCGGCCGGTCACGACCGCGGCGCGCTGGCGGCCCTTGTCGCCCCGCATCGCGCACACCTGTCGTGGAACGCACGGCGTACGCGAGCCGACGGCAGGGAAGAACGGTTCGTCACGCAGCGGTGCCATGGAGTGGGCCGGGCGACCGCGACGGACCTGCTGGCGGCTCTGCTCGCGGATCTGGCGGATGCCCACATCCTCGAAGTGGAACGCGAATACGTCCTGTACGACACCAACCTCAGCCTCGACGACGGCTGGATGGACCTGGAGACCGCGTCATGACCACTCCGAGCGGATCATCACCACCACCGCCCCCGGACGAAGCCCCCTGGACGCGGCTGTGGGCCGTCCGCCGCGATGTGCCGCACACCGAGCCCGGCGAGGACGTACGGCACCGGCAGAGCCTGCCGCGCACCCTGCTGCCCGCCCCGCACGGCATGGCCCAGCCCCTGGTCTTCGAGCCCGCCCTGAAGCAGTACTCCAACGCCTACCGCGCGGGCGAACCCCGCTTCCCCGACGAGGAGTCCGCGCGTGGCTGGCGCCGCGCCCGCCACAGCGCCCTCGACACCGTGCTCGCCGCGATCGCCGACGGCCCCTGGGGCGACCATCTGGTCCTGCGCGGCAGCGTGCTCCTGGCCCACTGGTGCGGAGACGCGGCCCGCGACCCGGGCGACCTCGACTTCGTCGTCGTACCGAAGGACCTGGCGATGGACGATCCACGTACGGTGACGCTGTTCGACGACATCGCCCGAGACGCCGAGGCCGCATCCGCGGAGGGCCCGGTTCACATCGACGGCACCGGGGCGGTCACGGAGGACATCTGGACCTACGACCGGGTGCCGGGCCGCCGCATGCTGCTGCCTTGGACGGCGGCGGGCACGGCGGGCGGCACGGTCCAACTCGACGTCGTCTTCAACGAGACGCTGCCCACGCCCGGCCGACGCACCGCGCTCGGTCCGCTCGGCGACGGTCCGGGCTGTCGCGTACTCGCGGTGTCCCCGCAACTGTCCCTGGCGTGGAAACTGCTATGGCTGACCACCGACACGCACCCCCAGGGCAAGGACCTCTACGACGCGGTCCTGCTCGCCGAACACACCCCGCCCGACTACGCGACGGTACGGGCCGCCTTCGTACACGGAGGCGAGGACGGGCTGCGGCCTCCGGACTCCGACTGGATGGCCAGGATGTGCGTGGCGGACGAGTGGGAGCACTTCGAGGCGGAGTATCCCTGGGTGACCGGCGGGCCCGCGCCGTACGAGGACCGGCTCGCCCGTGCACTGGCGCCGCTGCTCACAGAGGTGATCAGGCCCGGTGGGAGCGCCTACGCGCGCACGGTGCGCTGGCTTCACCCACTGATCGAGGAGAGCCGCGCGGGCGGGGCTCCGGACCCGGCGCGGGCGCTCGGGTATCTGGCCGGGAGCGGCAGGGACGGCCTGGTGGCCGCCGTCGTGATCCTTCGCGAAACGGTGGGCCGCGAGGTGATCGATGTGGAGGAGGCCCTGGCGGCGGTGCTCACCGGGCACCCCGCGTGGCAGTTCTGGCGGCAGGACCCGCGCCGGGGGAGGGCCGCGCTGGGAGACCTCCTGGACGGCACGGAACCGGCGGACCCCAGCCCCTGAGGCCCCGCCGGGTTTCCGCTCACGGCACAGGGAGCGCGCTCACGACGCGTGGGCGACGGCTCTGTCCTCCGGAGCTGCACGCGAAGCCGGGCCGGAGACGGGGCGTCGGCCGAGGAACCTATGGGGTGTGTACCGCATCGAGCAGCGGCTCGCCGCGCCGCCCGGAACGTACCGTGCTGCGCACGACAATCTCCTTGAAAGCCGCCGCGGCGCGCCCTGTCAGGACGAATCTGCGCGGACGGTCGTCGGCGTGGGTGAACTGGACGACACCGTCACGCCGGCCAAGGCTGATGTTGGTGAAGACGTACCCGATACGAACAGGCCCGGGTTCCCGGCCCGTCAGGCGAGCCGCGACGACATCGGCCACGCCCCGGCCCATGGGCAGGGCCGCCTGGCAGGACATGCGGCTCGGTGTCCCGCTCACCGACATCCCGGCAGCCGCGTCGCCGACGGCGTACACCTCGGGGTGAGAGACCGAGCGCAGGGTGGCGTCGACGAGCATCCGCCCGTTCTCATCCGTGGCGAACCCCGCCGCGCGGGCCGGCTCCGGCGCACGGAACCCGGTGGCCCACACCACGGCGTCAGCGGCGAACGACGCGCCGTCGCGGGTGTCCAAGCCGTCCTTGCGCACCGCCGCGACAACGACCCCCGGGTGAACCGAGACGCCCAGCCGGTCCAGAGCGCGCCGCAGGTGGGTCCGGGCCCGCGGTACGAGCCCGGCACCGACGTCATCGCCACCGGTCAGCAGCCGGACTCGCAGCTCGGGATAGCTCTCGGCCAGTTCGGAGGCGGTCTCCAAGCCGGTAAGACCGCCGCCGACCACCGCGACAGTGCCGCCGGACGCAATCTCGGCGATCCGGTACCGCAGCCGCGTCGCCTGCTCCAGACCGGCGACAGTGTAGGCGTGCTCGGCCACCCCGGGAACATCGTCGAGCCGCGCCTCGCTGCCCACCGCGTACACCAGGGTGTCGTAGCCGATCGCTCCGGGCGCGACGTCCATGCGCACGGTCCGGCCGGCGGTGTCGATCGCGGTCACACGCCCGACGACGAGTTGGACCGGTGTACCGCTGAGCTGTTGCCGCAACGACGGCGCCGCCCATCGCTGCCCGGCGGCCAGTTGATGGAGCCGGACCCGTTCCACGAACTGGTCAGAGGCATTGACCAGGGTGACGGTGACATCGCTGTGGCGCAGCTTGTGAGCGAGGCGCTCGGCCGCCGGCAGACCGGCGTAACCGGCGCCCACGACGACGATGCGATGGCTCATGGCATGACTTCCTCTCTGAACTGCGGTGGCCTGCACCGCCACCTCGGACAACCAGTCTCCGTCAGCAGCGATAGCGTGCGTGGCACGATGATCCATTCACCTCGTGCCTGGGCACTTGAACAAAACGATCGCCGCGTCGTCTTCGCCTCCGGCACCGAGGCGACGATGTTCGCCGAGTCCCGCCCGTTCCGCGTCGCCCAACACCAACTGCCCGCGTGGAAAGCCGTGCTGCCGATCGGCGGCCACGCCCGACTCCTCCAGCCGGGGCGGCCCCTGGTGGCGGCGCCCGGGCTGGTCGTTCCGCCCCAACTGACCCACGCCTGTGCGGCGACCTCGCCGTACATCGCCCTGTTCGTCGACTCCTGGCTGCTGCCCTCCTGCCCGGAGCCGATACGGCTCGATGCCGGCCAGGTCCGCCGCCTGCTCGCCGCGCTCGGCACCACCGATTCCGACGGCCCCGACATCGGTGTGGATCTGGCCGCCGGATACACCGAGTTGCGGGCACTCGCCGGGCACCCGGCCCCACTCGATCCGAGAGTCGCCCACGCCGTCCACCTGTGCACGCTGCACGCTCCGGCCCTGCCCACCGCCTCCCTCGCTGCCACCGCCGCCATCGCCTCCATCGCCAACGAGGTCGGCTTGTCGCCCTCACGGCTGCGCGCCCTGGTCCGGCAGGACGTGGGCATCGCGCTGACCCGCCTGCGCAAATGGGGGCGGCTCCGCACCGCGATCGCCGACCTGCCGGATTCGACCGCTGCCCTGGCCGCAGCCACCGCAGGCTTCGCCGACCAGGCTCACCTCACGCGTACGGCGCGGGACTTCACCGGGCGTACGCCTGCCTCTTTGCGCCGCGTGCAGCAGCCGCAGGCCGCGGGCCTCGAGGGTGTGGGGCTCGGACCGTGAGATCAGGGTTGTTCAGGTTGTCTGCCTCTTGAATGCTGCCTTCAGTGCGAGGTTGTTGTTCACAGTGAGGTAAGGCTGGACCGTCAGGACTCCGCCGGGGACCGCGTGCCGGGCGGTGGGGAAGATGTCGATGCCTGGGTGCGTCGCGCTGTCGCCGGAGAGACGGGCGGGCCGGACGCCGGGGCCCGGCGTGTCGTACGGGGTGAGCTGGATGTCCCATACCGCGTTGCGGCCGCGGTGGTGCTCGGCCAGGAGGTGCAGGGGCAGGTCGGCGCGGAAGGCGTCGGTTTCGTCGGTGTGACAACGGGTGTGGACGCAGAGGTCGTTGCTGCCGCGTAGGCGGGCCGTGAGCTGGTAGTCGTGGGCGCGGACGTGGGTGCCGTGCAGGGTGCCTTCGACTGCGATGCCGTCCGGGGTGGTGGTGACGGTGCGGAGTTCGGCGTGCTGGGGGCGGTGCCAGGCGCGCAGCGCCAGGTAGCCACTCTCGGTGACGTACGGGATGACGCCGGCTGAGCCCGCTCCGGACGGGTGCGGTACGGGGGAGCCGAGGAGGCGGCTGGTTTCCACCAGGCCGGCGTGGACGCGTCGGATGCGGCCGTCGGTGCCTTGCTGGAGGTGGACGTCCCAGCGGCCTTCGGCCAGTGGGCGGCCGCTGCGGTGGAGGCGCGGTGTCGTGGCGGTGTCGGTGTCGGCGGCGCTCTCGGGGGTGGGGCCGTGGCGGAAGGGGAGACGTATCTCCGCGCCGAGCGTCTCGTCGCGAGGTCGCAGTACCAACTGCCAGGGTCCGTGCGGGAGATCGCGGGTCGGGGTGCGGAAGAGCAGCGAGCCGTCCGTGGTGACGCGACAGTCGACCGTGGTGGGGGGCAGGGACTTGCCGAGCAGGGCGGCGACACCGAGCCGCTCGGCGAGGACTCCCGCCCGCCGGCGCAGCGGGAGGGCAGTGTGCTCGGTGCGGGGGCGCGGCGGCGGGGTGGCACTGGTGGTGAGGTGCGGGCGCAGATCGGCGATGAGTGCCTCGTACTGGCGGGCGATGTGGTCGGGGAGGTAGCGGCGGGCGGCGTGGCGGGCTGCCTCGGCCATGCGGAGGCGTTCGGTGTCGTTCTCGATGAGGCGGCACAGGGCGTCGGCCATGTTGTCCTCGACCGACCCCTGGGTGGGGACGAGGAGGCCGTCCACGCCGTGGGTGATGATCTCTCGGGGGCCGTAGTCGCAGTCGGTGGAAACGACCGGGACGCCCAGGAGCATCGCCTCGACGATGGTCATGCCGAACGACTCGGTGGAGCTGGAGACGGCGGCGATGGCGCCCTTGGCCCACTCGGTGTCGATGGGGGTGTGGGGGCCCATGAGCAGCACGCGGCCGTGCAGGCCGAGTTCGTCGATGCGGCGGTGGAGCTTCGCGCGTTCCCGGCCGCGCCCGTAGATGCGCAGGGTCCAGTCGGGGTGCTGGGCGGCGACCTTGGCGAAGGCGGTGACGAGGCGGTCGTAGCGCTTGACGGGGATGAGGCGGCCCGCGGCGACGACGGTGCGGGAGGCGCCGGTGGAGGCCTCGGCTTCGGGCGCAGGGCAGCAGTTGGGGATGTGGGTGAGCCGGGCCGGGGCGTCGGGCAGGGCGTCCCGGTAGGCGCGTGCGTCTCCTTCGGAGACGGTGACGAAGGCGTCGAGCTTGGCGATGGCGGTGTCCTGGTCGCTGCGCAGCTTTTCGCGGTGGAAGGCGTGGGTGAGGTGTTCCTGGCCGATGCGCAGGTAGGAGTCGGGGCGAGCGTGGTCGGCCAGGAAGCAGACCAGGTAGGGGCGGGTGGCGATGACGGCGTCGCTGTCGGTGGAGCGCAGAAAGTCGGCGAGCCGCTGCTCGCCGAGCCGGCTCGGCGGTGTCTTGCTCGTGTACGGGGCGTCGTGCGGGCAGACCGTGCCGAGGAGGTGTTGGTCGTTTTCGTCGCCGGCATAGTGCTGGGCGGTGGGCCGCAGGTCCACGAGGTCGTGCACGCGCACGCGGGGGCCGACGGGAAGGCTCATGCGGTCCGCGGTGCGGTAGTAGGAGACGATCTCCACCTCGTGGCGTTCGGCGAGAGCGGTGGCGAGGTTGGTCGTCGCGCGGATCGTGCCGCCGATCCCGTACGCGTTGTAGAGCAGGAAGGTGATCTTCATCGGGTGCCTCGTGGTCAGCGGTGGTCAGGGGCTCAGAAGTCGTCAATTGTGATGAAGGCGCAGGTCAGCCGGTGTCCAGCAGAAGGCAGGGCGGGCCCCACCTGGTGGCGGTGCCAGCCCCGCCACCCGGCGGGGGTGCGCACGGGACCCACGTCACTTTACACGCTCGGTGACCTCGGCGATCGTGGTCAGGCACCAGCAGCCCCCGGCGGAGGAACCGCGACCAGAGGGTCGCGTGAAGACGGTCATCGCCCCGATGAAGCTGACAAGCACGTTGAGCGGGGAACCCGGCACGAACTCGATGCCGAGGGCGGCGGCACCGGTGACCGTTGCCAAGGGGCGGCTGCCAGGTGCTGCCGTGGTCAGCGACGGGGTCCGATGCCTCGGCCTGAACGGCGAATTCCGTGTGTGCGGGCCAGTCGCCACCCCGGCGGGGGCCATGGCGCACAGGATTGTGGTACGCGAGAACGTCCCTGCGGGACGAATGCGGGAAGCCACGCGCTTTGGCCAGCATGAAATGGTTTTGCTTTCTCTTTACGTACGTGCTTGCCGTACGGGCGAGGGCATTGGATAGAGGCCACTTGTTTGCTGAGTAAGATGGCTCTGCGGCTCTGCGGGTTGTGCCTTAGTGAGAAGCGTCACGGTCCACTTCGCGGCCGCTAGAGAAACGGAATGGGCGCTGCCGGGTCTTGATATCGAGGTCAGCGCCGACCATTCGGGGCTGCGTCGACTCTGGGCCTCGGACAGGTCACACCTCGTACGCGGCACTTGAAAGGCCGACGGTCTCTACGGCTGGCATACTTTGCAGATCAGGACGGCGCGAACAGCGATTTTGGGCCAATGCTGTGAGCTTTACCGCCACGAATGCCGAACGCTATACGGGGCCTCATAGGGATCACGAAGGCCAAGGTCTCGCGTCGGCAGCTCAACCGTTGTGGCCGGCACGCGACAGAGCGACCGGCTGTCCTGCCCGGCCCGCCGCCGATCCGCAGCTCATTACGCAGCGACTCTGCCGAGATCGGCCGCTCCCATATAGCTTCCGATGCCGGCTCGGCAGGTGGTGACGGCGCGCGTGGCAGCGCGCGTCTTAACGAATGTCGGGCGGGAAAGCGTGCAAGGGGCTGATGCCGCGACGCCTCATCGGTAGTTCTGCAACAGGGCGTATCAGGCCATGCACGTCGGCATGCTGGGGTGGATGCGATGGGCCGTCATACCGTGGGCGCGGTAGCCCGGGGGTCTTCCTGCGACGCCTCGGTGGCCGAGGCGAGCCGCTGCTGCATGCGCAGATGACGGAACTCGTAGTGAGCGCCGGACCGCCGTAGCACTCCTCTGCGGTGCGCCTCGTCGAGGAACGTCATGATGCGCCAGGGCAACCGCCTCGTCAGGGCCAGCCAGACACGGGCAACGGCCAGTTGCCCCCAGGCGGTGAGCGCGAGCGCGGCGGTGCCCATCGGCACCCACATCTGCGCCGCGACATGATCCAGCCCGCCCCGCCCCGCGACGCGACGCGAACGCCCAGGCCAGGAGGACACACACCCCGCCCGTCATGACCGCCACGACTCCGGACCGGGACAGCGACGCCATGCGGTCCGTGCGCAGGATGACTTGTGGACTGGCTGCCCGGATGAGATCGGAAGGCGTACTGAGCGCACGATGGAGACCCGAAGCGGGGCCGCCGATCAACGCGATCAGGACTCCGCCCATGGCGCCGGGAGCAGGCACCGGTCGAGCGGGTGCCGCGCAGCGCTCTGAGCGAGCCAGGTCCGGGACTGCTCGGGGAGTTCCGGCAGCATGTCCACCGCATCGGCCGCGCTGTGGCCGTCGACGAGGATGCGCAGGTCGCCCTGGGCAACGCGGAAGGTCACCCGCGTGTCGAACGACTCGCACTGCTGGCCGCAGCTCGGCGGACGGCTCCCGTGCGGATACGCAGTGGGCCGGGCGCCTGCGTGTCGGTACACCAGGATGACGGCGATCTCCGTCGAGGACTCGATGGTGCGGACGCCGTCAGGTGTTTCCTGGTGCGTCCACTTCCCAAGCCCATCCGTCCGTGACCGTGCCGAACCGCAGCCCGAACTGCACGGAGCCTCCGGTGAGACCGTACCCGAGGGTGGCCGCGGCGGCCGTCGCCATGTAGACCGTGAGCTGCCGGGGCAGTGTCGTGCGCCCTTCGCGCCGCCGACACGGGCAGGAGCAGGGCCAGCCCACCGGTGAATCCGACCAGGTTGCCACCAGATTGGCTGCCAGCGACGGCCTGTCGTCGAAGACGAAGGCAGCGCCCGCGGCACGCAGAGATACAGCTCCCACCAGGCGAGCCGTTCGGTCTCTCGCCGCTCCAACTCGCGGGCGAGCCGGGCCGGCCAGCGCCTGGCGTCCGCGGCGCGCCACCGTGAGTCGACACCTTCGTCGCCGAACGCGGCTGGTACGAACGCGTCGAGGAGGTGCTCCTCGATCCCGGCCGTCGTCCTGAAACGAGGATCGTCGAGGAGCTCTTGGGGGTCGCGGGACGCGTCGCGCTCCAGATATGACTTCGGCTCGGCGAACTCCAGCGGCAGCAGCTCACGGACCTCCGCACCGGTGAGCACGTCGCTGCACGTGACCGTGTTGCGCCACCCAGGCCGCCAAGGGGGCAAATCACGGGCACGGCCGTGCCGGGCGTGCGCTTCCTGAGAAGGTCGAGGGTGCAGCAGACGGCGAGCACACTCTTGCCCGAACCAGGGCTTCCGAGCACGACCACGCGTCTGGACGGCACCTCCTCGAAGGCCGTGGCGATCGAAGCCAGACAGTTGTCTCCGGAGCGGGGCGCATAGTGGTGAACAGGGGGCGTGTGCGCTGCGCGCTCCTGCGCCACCCCCTGTCGGCGAGTACCCGGGCGGCGGCGAAAGCGGGCTTTCGTGAGACACGCTTCAGGCGAACGTAGTTGCCGCGGCACCGCAGTTCGCCCGGCCGGTGTCCCGGTAGGCCCGGGCCGCGGTCACGAGTACGTCGAGCGCGTCGCGGGTGCGCTGCAACTCCTCGATGTGGTCGGAGAGCCGGTCCCGCTCCTGGAGCATGCGCTCCATCGCGGCGTCGGAATGGTCGTCGCTGGGGGAGTCGACGCACGGCAGCAGTTCGACGATGGTGCGACTGGACAGTCCGGCCGCGTACAGGCGCTGGACGAAGACGACCCGCTCGATCTCGTCGTCGGTGTAGTGCCGCTGCCCGCCGGCGCTGCGGGTGCTGGTGAGCAGCCCCTGCTCCTCGTAGTAGCGCAGCGAGCGGACGCTGGCTCCGGTCCGCGCCGAGAGTTCGCCGATCCGCATCTCGCACTCCTGCCCGTGACCTCGGTCACATGACTTGCCTCTCACATTGATGTCAGGTTCTAGCGTACCTGTCGGGCCCTTCCCTCAGGGTCCTCCGACCAGTACGGACCAGTGCGAGGAGTACCGGCATGACCACGTTGTTCGACCGCCACCGTCTCGGTGATCTGGAGCTGCCCAACCGCGTTGTGATGGCTCCGATGTCCCGGGTCAGAGCAGCCGGGGAGGGGCTTGCGACCCCGTCCATGGCGGTCTACTACGCCCAGCGGGCAACTGCCGGGCTGATCGTCGGCGAGGGGGTGCAGCCAAGCCTTGTCGGCCAGTCCAACTCGGGGACGCCGGGCCTGTACACCGACGAGCAGGTGGCTTCCTGGCGGCCCGTCACCGACGCCGTGCACGTCAACGGCGGGCGCATTTTCGCCCAGATCATGCACGGCGGCCGGGTCTCGCACCCCGACACCACCGGCCTCCAGCCGGTCGGCCCGTCCGCGGTTGCCGCCACGGGGACGGTGTTCACCCCCAACGGGCCGCAGCCCGCACCGGTACCCCGCGCCCTGGAGACCGCCGAGGTGCCCGAACAGGCGCGTTCCTACGCCGAGGCCGCCCTGCGCGCCGTCGAGGCCGGCTTCGACGGTGTCGAACTGCACGACGCCAACGGTTATCTGATCTCGCAGTTCCTGTCCTCCAACGCGAACCTGCGCATCGACTCCTACGGCGGCTCGGTGACCAACCGCATGCGGTTCGCGGTCGAGGCCGTCGCCGCCACGGTGGACGCCGTGGGCGCGGCCCGCACCGGGATCCGGCTTTCCCCCGGCGGCACGTTCTGGGGCGTGGAGGAGACGGAGGTCCCGGAGCTGTACGCGGCCCTGCTGACAGAGCTCGCCCGTTTCGACCTCGCCTATGTGCACCTGGAGGCGACCGCAGAGGAGGAGGTGCTGGTCGAGCTGCGCCGCGCCTGGCCCGGCACTCTGATCGTCAACCCGGTACTCCCCATGGGCCCCAAGCAGACCGACCGGGCCGCCGCCGACCACTGGCTCGGGCTGGGCGCGGACCTGATCAGCTTCGGCCGCGCCTTCATCGCCAACCCCGACCTGGTCGAACGGCTCCGCACCGGCCTGCCGATCGCACCCGCCGACGAGACCACGTACTACCAAGGCGGAGACATGGGCTACCTCACCTACCCGGCCTACCAGTACACCGCCTGAGGACTCCGCACCTTGCACATGCGGGGCCACTCCGGCCCCGCACCGGGACACCAAGGACAAGAAGGAACCAGAGATCTCCTGGGCGGACTGGGCTGCGGCGCTGGGTTCAGCTTCGTTCTTGGCGCGCAGGCACCGCGTCAAGCACGGTGGCCAGTGCCTGGGGGGCGCGGACGCCGCCGCACCACGCGGCAAGCTTTCCGCCACCGCACTCGCCGACGGCGGATTCACGAGCTGATCCATCGGTGTCGATCACCACCACCAGCGGGACCGCACCAGGTCGGCCGGCTCCCCGGCGGCCGGCCTCGGCGGGGGAGTGCTGAGGCCGGGACAGTTACCGCTCCCGGACGGTGTACGTCAGGTGCGTCACCCTTGGGGAGGGCTCCGTGCGGACCGGCTCCAGGGCCACGCGAGCAGCGTCCACGCCCTCGAACAGGCGGATCCCAGAGCCGAACAGCACGGGTGACAACGCGATCGAGAACTCGTCGACCAGGCCTGCGTTCACGTACTCAAGGATCGTCGCGCCGCCGCCCGCGATGCGGACGTCCCGGTCGCCCGCGGCCTGGCGGGCCAGGTCGAGCGCGGTCTCGATACCGTCGTTGACGAAGTGGAAGATGGTCCCGCCCGGCCGCTCCCAGGGGTCACGCTTCTCGTGCGTCACGACGAAGACCGGGGTGCGGAACGGTGCCTCCTCCGGCCACATCTGCTCGCCGGCGTCGAACATGCGCTTGCCCATCACGCTCGCGCCGGTGCGCTCGAACGTCTCCCGCACGATGTCGTTGTCGCGCCCTTCCTCGCCGCCCTCGCCGAGCCCCAGGTTCTCCCGGAAGAAGCGCTGCGGGAAGATCCACTGCTGCAGTTCCCTCCACTGCTTGCCCATCAAGTCCTCAGGGGACTCGGGTGCGATGAACCCGTCCAGCGACATCGACACGCTGAAGAACACCTTCCCCGCCATCAGCCCTCCGCTCCCTTCCGCACGATCTCGGTGACGTACGCGGCCAGGTTGTTCAGGGTCTGCCGACCGCCCTCGACGGCGTGGTACTTCTCGACCGCCTCGTCGCGCAGTTCCTTGGTGGGGAACACCGTGCGCATCTCGATCCGGGTCGCCGCGCCGTCGGGTGCGAACGTGAGGACCGACTCGAAGGCGTCCGGGTCGTCGCGGGACTCACCGTGGAGCAACGCGATCCGCTCCGGCGGGGCGATCTCGGTCCAGGAGATCCACTCCTGGTAGTCGGTCCCGTCCGGCCCGTGCAGCACGAAGTCCCACACCCCGCCGACGCGGAACTCGAAGGACCGCGTGGTGGTGGTGAACCCCTCCGGTCCCCACCACCGTGACAGGTGCCGCACCTCGGTGAACGCCTGGAACACCAGCTCCCGTTGAGCGTCGATGACCCGGGAGATCACGATCTCGCGGTCGGCCGTCACGGACTGCGTGCCTCGTCCCGTCGCGGACTGCGCGTCTCGTCCGGCCGCGGACTGCGTGCCTCGTCCGGCCGCGGACTGCGCCGGCGCTCCTCGTCCTGTCGCGCTCATCAGCTACTCCTCCTGCTTTGCCTGTTTGAGGTCCTGCACATACGCGTCCAGCCGGTCGAAGCTCTCGTTCCAGAACCGCTCGAACCCGCCGGCCCACTCGTGAACCGGTCGCAGCCCGCGGGCGTCCAGGCCGTACAGGCGCTGCTTGCCCGCCCCGCGAACCCGCACAAGGCCGACCTCCCGGAGCACCCGCAGGTGTTTGGACGCCCCCGGCTGAGTCATCCCCAGCTCCTGGGCCAACTCGGTCACCGGCCGCTCACCCGCCCGCAGCAGCACCAGGATCTCCCGGCGCTGCGGCTCGGCGATCGCGTTGAAGACGTCCGACGTCGTCGCTGCTCGTGCCATGGCAACCATCGTATGCCCATATCGGCATGCGTCAAGCCGAGAGGAATCAACCGGGTCTCATCAGGCAACCGGGTCTCATCAGGCGAGAGTGGCCCGACCCGGCAGAGCCGCCGCCCCCCCCGTGGCGGCGGCCCGGCCCCGGCTCAGCGCAGCCGAGTCGCGGCGTACGCCTCGAGCAGCCGACGGTAATGGCCCCCCAGGGCCTCCAGTTCGTCGACCTGCGCGGCCAGGACCCGCCCGATCTCGGGCAGCCCGAGGCCCAGCGCCCGCAGTACGAGAACCTGCTGCAGTTGCAGCAGTTGTCGCTCCTCGTAGTAGCGGTGGCCGTTTGCCCCGGTCCAGGCCGGCGACAGCAGGTCGATCTCGTCGTAGTGCCGTAGTGTCCGGGCCGTCACCCCCGACATCCGGGCGACCTCCGCGATCGGCCAGGCCATCGCCGCCTCCCTCACCCGTGCTTCACCGGGTCGGAATCTCCGGCCCTGCTCAGGACGGTAGAGGCTTCCGCTGCGGCAGCCTCAAGCCCATCGCTCAGCTTCTTACGCGCCGATCGGCGGCCGCGCGGACGGTGACCACGATCGGCCTCCATCTGCTGGCGCAGTGCCCCCCGGCGCCGTCTCTTCTCCCTCACACGAGTGAAGTAGGCGGATAACCCTACGTTCAGACGGCAGTCAAAGGTGTAATCGAAGTGGCCGCCGACGGCCGCTGACCGTGCGTATGCGGATAGTCGACCAAGGAGCGTCGCCCCATGACCACTGAACTCTCTCCGCAGCCCTTGGACGCATTTCTTGGGTCCGTCGCCTCGACCACGTACGAGGAAGCACGCCGACTGCCCGGTGCGGCCGTCGCGAGCTCACGGGACTTCGACGAGATCCGGGCGTACGTCATGGATATGTACCAGGGCGTCCACGCCGTCGAGAGCTACGTCGAAAACGACGGCCAGGTCGTCGACTGCGTCCCCGAGGAAGCGCATCCTGCGGCACGCCACTGGGGAGGCCTCGCCGTCGCCCCCGACCAGGGCCCGCCTCAACTGCCCGAATCCGAAGCGCCGCTGACTGCGGACCCGAGGTCGCGAGAAGCCGTGAGCCCGCCGCCGCGGCAGGTGTCGGCCGCACGCACCGCCCCCGCGGGTACGACACCGCTGTACCGCACCACGCTCTCGGCGCTGTGCCGGTTCCCGAACCTCGCGGCGTCCTCGGCGAAGCAAAGGCCGCCCGCCCTCGCGGCATCCGCCGGTGCCGAGGCACCGGCGGCCGCGCTCGGCAAGCGATACGCGACCGGTGAGCAGAACATCCCCTGCCTGGGCGGAGCAAGCCGCATCAACGTGTGGAACCCGTTCGCTGCGGCGTCGAACCAGTCGACCTTCAGCCAGCAGTGGTACTACGCGGGCCTGGATGGCTCCGTCCTGCAGACCGTGGAATGCGGCTGGCATGTCGACATCACGCGGTACGGCAACGCCACGCCCCACTTCTTCGTCTTCTCCACCAGGCGGAACTACGAAGCCGGCCACTCCTTCTACAACGAAGCGGGCCAGGCGTTCCAGCCGGTCCCCAACCCCTATGTGCGTCCGGGCGCCCCGTTGGCGGTGTCGCAGAGCGGCGGCACGCAGGTCGAGTACAAGATGGGCTTCTACTTCACCAACAACGCCTGGTGGCTCTACTTCGACGACCATGCGATCGGCTGCTACCCGGCGGCATGGTTCAACAACGGGCCGATGGCCACCAACGCCGCCCGTGCCAAGTTCGGCGGCGAGGTCGGAACCCTGATCACTCAGTGGCCCCCGATGGGCTCCGGACGACACGCGTCGGCGGGCTTCGGACAGGCGGCGTACCAGCGCGTCGCGGCGGTGAACCCCCTGAGCGGCGGTGCGGTGCATGCGACCCTGTCGGACGCGGGTTCGGTGAGCGGCCCCTGTTATTCACTTCAGATCACCAACAACTCGGGGTCCGACTGGGGCAGTTACTTGTTCTTCGGGGGGCCGGGTGGGGACTCCTGCTGAACACCGCCGCTGCGCAAGGGCAGGGGGCCGTCGTAACGGGCTTTGATGTGGACGCGCTCGCCCTGAGGGCCGAGGATGCTGAGGAATTCCACGGAGTGTTCGTCGGAGTTGCCGAACCAGTGCGGAAGGTGGGTGTCGAATTCGGCGACTTCGCCCTCGGTGAGGATGAAGTCCTTGTCACCGAGTACGACGCGCAGGCTGCCGCGCAGGACGTACAGCCAGTGGTAGCCCTCGTGCGAGCGGGGGTCAGGTTCGCGGCCGTCGGTCAGTCCGGCGGGCAGGATGTGCTTGAACGCCTGCAGCCCGCCGGGTTTGCGCGTCAGCGGGATGACGGTCAGGCCGTTGCGGGTGAACGGCTGCGGATACACCCTGGGGTCTAGATCGGCCGGGGCGCCGACAAGTTCGTCGATCGGCATCCGGTAGGCCTTGGCCAGGGGCAGCAGGAGTTCCAGGCCCGGTTTGCGGTGCCCGGACTCCAGCCGGGACAGCGTGCTGATCGGAATGCCGGTGCTCTCCGACAGAGCGGTCAGGGTGGCGCCGCGGCGACGGCGCAATGCACGCAGCCGGGGCCCGACCGCGGCCAGCACCGCATCGAAGTCATCGCTCATATGTTCACCGTGCCTGCGTTTTGCGTTTTATGCAAAGAACTTTGCCCGATTGCTGGTGTGGGCGCACTTGGGCGCCGGAGATGGTCACGACGACCCGAAATACCGCCAGGCAAGTTGCTCAGCCCGCGCCGGTGGCCGAGTGTGAGTTCGCCACCTGGAACCCCAGGCCCACAAGGAGCGGCAGCGCTACGAGGGCCAGGTGCGTCACGGCGGTCTTCCAGCACCGGAACACCGCGGCGAGGCAGAATCCGCCGCCCGCCAGCCATGCCAGGAACCACAGGATGCTCTCGCGTTCGGCCGCTGCGTCCTGGGCTTCCCGTGGGCTCGGCGCCCCGAAGGACAGTCCGGACAGGACGTAGCCGTAGCCCGCGTAGAGCACGATCAAGATGTCGATGACGGCCACGAACACGGCCAGCGTCCCGTCATTGCGGCGTGGGGGGAATGTCATATTCGTGAGTTTCCTCTGTGGGGGAAACCAGGGGGCCTGAGCGGATGTATGTACGTGCTCAGGCCCCCTGGCCGGAAATGCGGTCAGCCCTTGCCCTGGAGCGTGTGCTCCAGGGAGTCCGCGTACAGGCGGGCTCCGGCGGGCTTGGGGTGGAAGGACTGCATAGACGGAGCCGGCGCGTCGTTGTCCGCCTGTGACCGGCCTGTCATGACGATGCCGTGGATGGTTTCCGGGTCACCGCAGATGGCCTTTCCCGCGAACTCGTCACGCGGGTCGGAGAAGGCCGCCCACGACCCCGCGTCGGAGGCGGAGCCCTTCATCTCCTTGGCGAGGGTGTCGGCCACCGTGTTCACGAACTGGCCTTCGGTCTTTTCCATGGCCGGGACGCAGGACCCGTCGTGCTCCAGGAGCCGGGGATAGCCCATGAGGACGACCTTCGCGTTCGGCGCCTCAGAATGGATCTTGTTGAGTACCTTGACGATCTGCGGTCGCACCGCTTCGTGCAGCCACTTCGGGGCCCACTTGTCCAGCCGGTCAGTACTCCCTGGCCGGTCCTCGCCGGTGGCGGGATCGACGTTCCCGATCGTGGCTGCCTGGCAGTTCTTCAGGGACGGTACGGGAAGGTCGATGCACTTCGTGATGACGTCCGTGAAACGGGCGTCATTGCCGCCGATGCTGAGTGTGACCAGGCTGGTGTTCTGGTCCAGGTACCCGGCGTCGACCTGTGGCACCTCGCTGGACTGGCCGTCCTTGAGCATGTCGTAGGTGCGTGCTCCGGAGCAGGCCACGAAGTGGTAGTCCATCTGCGGGTCGAAGCTGTCGGCCAGTTTGCCGATGGACTGCGAGGCTCCGGGCAGAGACGCCTGCCGGGACCAGGCCAGCTTTGAACGGTGACACTTGTCCGTGGTCTTGTCGGTCAGCTTGTTCTTGTAGTCGGTCTCGGAGAAGTAGTTCTTTCCGCCGGGTTCCGTCGCGCCCTCACCCGAGGAGTAGGAGTCACCCATGGCGACGACGGAGTTCTTCGGCTTACCCGGCAGCGGCTGGAAGGCGATCGAGCCCCAGGCGATGTCCTCGTCCGCCATCCCGTCCTTGGTGGTGTTGGACAACTCGACCTCCGGCGTTCCCGTGAAGTGGAACGCCCCGAGGCTCACCCAGCCGCCGGCGCGCTGGAGCACGTGGCGCTTCGGGCTCTTGGAGTCGGAGTTGCGGACGACGTAGGCGGCCTGCCGGGTCTGCGCGCCGGTGTCGGGCAGGTGCACAAGCACGCGCGCCCAGTCGAGCTTGTGACCGAGCGTCCACTTGCCGTCGATCGTCATCCGGTTGCCGGGCCCGCCGAGGTGAGACTCCTCATCGCGGGTGTGGGTGTACCAGAAGTGGCCACCGTGGCCGCCGCCGATCGAATGCAGATCGGCCTTCGCCTCGTAGTGCCCGTCCCCGTCGGGGTAGAAGGTGAACTGGAACTTGCCCTTTGACTTCGCCTTGCCGCACGACGACCAGGTCTCCGTGCCGCTGGGGACGGATGCGACGACCTCGGCGTTCTTCGGTGCGGCGTCGCACACCGGCTCACCGTACTTCAGCCGGTGGCCGCGGCCGGGCTCGGCGATCAGAGTCTTGTACTTGATGTCCTCGTTACCACACGTCTGGGCGCAGTCGGACTTCCACGTCACGTTCTCCTGGTTCCACCAGTACTTCTCGTAGCACTTCGCGTCCGGGCAGTCCGGAGGGCTGGACGTGTCGCAACCGTTCTTCTTGTTGCAGAAGGCATCCAGCGGTGGGCTGACCCGGGAACGGGCAGCAGTGGAGTTCCACCAGGCAGGACGGAAACCGGCCGATGCGAACCCGGACTCGCCCGGCCAGTCCTGACGGCCGTCCGTGCCGTAGGAGAGGCCGGTGTCCATGGACCAGGCGGCCCAGCCGAGGACCTTCTCCTCATACGGCCAGTTCTGCGGGTTCGCCGCGTCCCGGATGTTGTTCGCGTTCAAGCTGACATCCATGAACGGGTGGTCCCAGGCACCCTTCTTGTACATGGGGTTCGCCGGGTTGTTGTACCAGCCGAGGCCCCAGTGCCCGCCGTGCTTCTGGGCCTCCGACGTGGGGTTGAAACCGAGGTTGTAGTTCCAGGCCGCGGTGAACCAGTTCTCCACACGGGACGGGTCGTCATTGTTGACCGTGATCGTCTGTCCCTTGGTGTGGACCTCGTTCCACTTGTCGGCCAGGATCTTCATCGAGGCGGCGACGTTGGAGGCGTAGTCGATCGCGAGGAGCTTCTGCACCTTGGGGTCGGTGCTGCTCGTCTCGTCCTCCTTCTCGTGCCCCGACAGGCGCATGCCGTCGGTGACCTGACCGACGCCGTAACCGCAGTCGGACTTCTTCCAGTTGATGCGCCAGTAGCCGAAGAGGGTGTCCTTGGCGTTGTGACCGTAGTAGCCGTCCACGGCGGCCAGCGGGCTGCCCATCTGCCCGGGGACCGCGCCGTTCTCGGCCTGCCACAGGTTGGACTCCTGCGCCATGATCCCGAGCAGGACGTTGGCGGGGATGTGCCCGCCGCCGTTCAGCGTCGGCCGCGGGAAAAGCCCCTGCGGGTCGATCGTGCCGAGCCCGGCCTGGCTGCGGTAACCGCCCTGGCGCAGCCACTTGCCGCGCAGCTCGCCGCGTACGGCCATGTCCACGGCCCACTCGACCTGGTTCGGCGTCGGCTGGAGTGCCTGCGCGTTCATGTCGTTGCGGGAGACGGAGCACCAGCGGTCGGTGTCGCGGGGGTCGTGGGAGACGGGCGAGGGGGCGGGCGCGGCCGCGCGGGTCAGCGTGCGTGGTGTGGCGCCGCCGGTCAGGGCCGGGGAGAGGCCGCTGCCCGTGCCCGGCTGCGCCGGGGCGACGTGCTGCGCGACCTTCCTGCCGGTCGTGGTGGCGGTCGACGTCACCTTGATCGCGGAGTCGTCGGCCGTCCCGGGGGCCTTGCCAGTACGGGACCGCACTCCGGCCTCGGGCTCCTCGGCCTTGTCGAAGCCCTTCCCCGCAGCCTTGATACGGGTGAGACCGGCGCGGACGCCGGGGGTGAGGACCGGTTCGACGGCCAGGCGGCCGTGAGAGGAGACGCTGGTGTCGGCAGGCGCGTCGATCTTCGTGATGCCGCTCCCCGCCACCTTGACGTCCTTGGCGTCGCCGGTGAGGAAGGCGCGGCCCTGTGCGCCGGGCGCCAGATCGAGGTCGCCGAGGCGTCCGGTGGCGACGGTGCGCGGCCTGGTGTGGCCGTCGTACACCTTCGCCTGCGCCGTCTTGGTGCCCTTGCGGTCCACGAAGCCGATCCGGTCGCCCGTCAGGGGGCGGATGTCGAAGGGGATGCTGTCGCCCTGGGCGAGCTTGCGCACCTTGCCCTTGTCGCTGACGTGCACGAGGTCGCGGCCGAGACCGGCGACGACACCGTCCTTGACCGGGGCCGCCGACGACACCTGCCCGCGCAGCTCACCGGTCTTCGCGACCGTCTTCCCGGCGGTGTCCACCGTGATCACCCGCGTCTTCACCTGCGACGCGTCGTTCATGTCGCGGTACTGGGTGAAGGCGGCGGTGTGCGTGGTGGTGTTGCAGGTGGGGTCGAAGTAGGCGAGCGTGGCGGTGAACGGCAGCTTCGTCACCGCACCCGTCCTGGTGTTCACGATGGCCGTGAACGCGCCGCCCTGCATCAGGCCGGGCTTGTTCGTGAAGGCGCGCGGGGCGTACACGGCGGCGACATGGGAGTCGTCCATGACGCACTGGTTGCCGATCCACGAGTCGGCCGGGATCCCCGGCTCGCTGAGGACTGCGGCCGTCTTCCAGTCGTACGCCTTGCTCGACTCGGCGGTGAGGATACGCAGGCCGTCCGCGTCGGCGGCGGCGGTGACGGCCCGGTCCTGGCTCTTCTTCCAGTCCTTGCCGAGGTTGGCGTCCGGGTTCGTGACACGGTTCGAGCCGGGTCTGCCGGGGGACTGCGGTCCGGTCTCCGCCTCCTTGGCGGAGGCGGGGGTGGGCAGTGGGGATTCTGCGGCGAGTGCCTGCGACACCATGGGCCCGCTCGCGACCAACATGGCCGTGGTGACGAGCAGAGGTGTGCGCAGACGGCTCGACACGCGATGACGGCGTATCAAAACGTTCCTTGCAGTGGTGAAGTGGAGCGGGACCCGGTCAGGCTTCCTTCGCCTTGGCGACCGCTTCCCGGGTCGCCGCGGCCGCCTTGTCGAAGTCCTTCAAGTGCTTGGCTATCTCGTCCCGCTGGATCTTCGACTCGGCGTCGAACCACGTGCGGGCCACGTCGTAGGTGTCGCGGCAGGCGATGTCGTCCTTGGCCGTCGCGATCTCCTGGTCCGTCACCTTGTCGGGGTCAGTGAAGCGGGGGTCGTCGCTGGCGTCGAGCGGCCGCTTGTACCCGCCGTGGCCCTTGTCCTTCATGCAGGACGACCACTTGGCGAAGACATCGACGACCTCGGGCGCCTTCTGGGACTTCAGGAACGACTTGCCGCTGATCTCCTGGACGATGGCCGGCGGTGTCGTGTCGGGGACCTTCCCGTCCACCTTCTCCACACAGCCCCGCAGCGTGGCGTCGTCGGCACCGGACTCATCCACCGCCCCGGCTTCCATCGCCTTGTCGTACGCCTCCTGCTCGCCCTCGGCGGGGTGGTAGCCGCGCTCGGCGGAGAGCCGGGCGTCGTGGACGCCGTAGCGCCAGTCGGTGAGCGTCTTGCCACCGATCTCGGGCAGGTCGGGAGCCGGCTTCCAGGCGTCGTAGCCCGCCGCGCTCATGCACTGGTCGAGCAGCCGGTCCCGGGACTGGGTCACCACGCGCGCCTGGGTCGCGGTGGGCATGTACGCCTCGGTGGGCAGGCGCCAGGTCGCCGGGTCGTCCGGGGAGCCCACATAAGCCTGCGCGACCTTGCCCGGAGCGGCGACCTGGTACGTGCCGGAGTCGGCGCCGCTGCCCTTCTCCGTACCCACGGAGGTGTAGTAGGCGGCGCCCGCCCCGGCCGCGAGCACGAGAGCCGTGACCGGAACCGCTGCCTTGGCCGTCAGCCGCATCCTCGTTGTTCCCTTCTGCTGCCCGGTCACTTGCTGGACCACTTGAACGAGGCGTTGTTGTTGTAGACGTGCCGGAACCGGTCGATGTGCTGGTACGGAGCCATCACGTCCTGCGCGCCCTTGTATCCGCTGTTGACGTACACCCGGGCCTTGTACTTGTGGTGCTCGTTCTCGCCCGCCGCGCCGTTGTTCTTGACCTTCAGTCCGGATCCCGGCCAGGGGGCGCTCGCACCGTTCTTGACACAGAAGGTGAGCGCCGAGTGCGCACCCACCACTCCGTCCGGGGCGTCGTTGAAGTCGTAGATGCTGTAGCCGATGTTGCGGTACGAGCCGTTCTGCCCGGAGTTGTACCAGATGTGGAACTTGAACTTCGAGACGCCCGGGCTCTTGCACGCCTCCGCGCTGTACAGGTTGTCGGTCTCACCGGCTGCCGCCGGAGACGTGATCAGTACGGCCGCCGCAAGCCCGGCCATGGCCGCGATCCCTAGGCGGACTTTACGTGAACCCGTGTCTACGGGCATTGGAATCTCCTTGCTTTCCTCGTCCGTTGGCGCGTCGCGGTGTGGGGCGGGCGCGCCACCGCGCAGCCCCCTACCCGACGCGAACATGAGAGTTCCCTGAGGACGGGAACCAGGAGAGGACTGTATTTAGCCGCCACACGGTCACTGAACGGAGATTCTTCGTCATATGCGACATAACATGACCTTCCGGTTTCATATTTGATCATGTTTTGCACTTCAAGTGATCAAATCGAAAGCAAACAGGGTGTTCAGGTCAGGTCGACGCCTGACGTGGCGTCAGGCGCGTGCCGTCGCCAGGGCGCGTCTCGTCGCCTCGGCGCGCACGGGGGAGGGAGCGGTTGAGCTACCGTGCCGTCAGATACTCGATTCCCAAGGCATCGATGACGTGCGAGGGTCGGCGAGTGACTGCCTCGAGTAACGAATCCGCCCCTCGGTACGCCCTCGACCTGCTGCGCTGGCAATTCGACCTGACCTGGGCGCTGTTCGAGTACCACCTGGAGAGGCTCGAAGCCGACGACTTCCTGTGGGAGCCCGCCGCAAGCTGCTGGACGGTACGCCAGGCCGACGACGGAACGTGGGTGCCGGACTGGGCGGAGAGTGAGCCCGAGCCCGTTCCTGTGCCGACAATCGGCTGGTTGAGCTGGCACATCGGCTGGTGGTGGAGCGTGGCCGTCGACCACGCTCATGGCAGAGCGCCTCGGGAGCGCAGTGACATCACCTGGCCGGGTGCGGGCGAGCCGACTGTCGAGTGGCTGCGAGGACTTCGTACGGAGTGGCTGGAGGCACTGGACCGGTTCACCGGCGCCGACCTGGACTCCACCGCCCCCTTCCCGTGGCAGAACGACCCTCGACACACCGTTGCGCACATGGTCGCCTGGGTGAACGCCGAACTGATGAAGAACGCTGCGGAGATCGGCCAACTCCGTCTCCAGCGGGCTGGCGACCGCCGGTCGACGAATACGCGAAGGTGACGTCGATGCTGTGGTCGAAGCCCGGCACGGTGCTGTTCTCGAACGGCAGGAAGGTGCCGGTGCCCGCGTTTTGCGAAGAGGCCGTCCAAGCGGCCGTACCGGACCTTGGCGGTCTCCCTCAGCGCGTCCACCGCGCTGAGGTCGGTGACATCGGCCGCGATGCCCGAGGCGTTGGGACCGGTCCGCCGGCACGCCCGGCCATGATGTCCCGCACCGGCGGGGGCAGTTCATCCCAGTCGAGTCGGAAGGGACCGCTGGCGGTGGCGACCGCCGCCACGCGCGGTTCGAGCGCTGCGGCCCGGGCGGCGATGGAGCCGCCCAGACTCAGCCCGGCGAGCCCGGCGAGCCCGACCACGGTCCCCGGCGCGTCGGACGGGCCGCGCAGCCAGCCGGTGAACCCCTCGCCGCGCACCGCCGCGCACCGCCGCGCACCGGGCTCCAGCGCGGCGAGGGCCCTGCTCAAGGCCCGGTCCGCCTCGGAGGCAGCGAGTTCCGCTTCCGCGTACGGGGCCAGGGTGGCGAGGTGGAACCACCGGGCCGCCATTGGTCTTGCCTCCGGCGCCGGTGGCGCGTGTCCACTGGGCGGCGGCGAACTCGGTGACGTTCATCGTGCTCCTCCGGTCAGCAGGACGGCCTTGCCGCGTATCCACCGCTCCCTGCGCCTTCTCCCGTACCGCCTCGCACAGGGTTGCCGCGTCGTGCTCGCCGGCGTCTCGGACAGCACCAGGGCGTTTGACCGGACGGGACGGCACCGGCACCGTCATTCATCGTCGCCCGGCGGTGGCATCGAACAACTCGTAGGCCAGGTGGGTTGCGTCCGGCGAGGTAAGCGCCGAAGCACAGGCCCAAGTAGCTGCCTCCGTCGCGGACCCAGTCGCGTACCGCACCGGCGGAGGCGCGCAGGTGCCGCCAGGTTCCTTCGAGGTCGGCGCCGCCGCCGGGTTGGACGTAGAGCTGCGCGTCGGCCAGAGCGGCCGCGGTGAGGGGAGTCCCGGTGCCGGGGCCCACGTACTCGACCCGGAACGGCCGCGGTGCCCGACGCAGCAGGCCGGCCACTGTCGGCGCGCATGCGGAGCAGCCCTGCGGGCCGTTGCACACCAGAGCGAGGGCGGCCGGTCGCTTTTCTCGTCGGGGCACAACTGCCCGCCGTTACTGGGTGATTCGCAGAAAGTTGCCGGAGGGGTCGAGGAAGGCGCAGTCGCGGACGCCGTCGGGCTGGTTGATGGGTTCTTGCATCACTTCGGTACCGGTGGCCTCGATGTGTTCGAAGGCGGCGTCGCAGTTGTCGGTCGTGAAGCCGAGGCGGCCCAGGTGGCCGTTGGCCATCAGGTCCGCTATCGCCTGCCGGTCGGCTTGTGGGAGGCTCAGGTGTGTGCTGGGAACTTCGAGGATGATCTGCACGTCCGGCTGCGTCGGCGGGCGGACGCTCACCCGCTGTGTTCCCGCCGCTTCGAGGCCATCGCGTGCATCGAGGCCGGGTACGTCACGATAGAAGCCGAGCACGTCACGGTAGAAGGCGAGCGCCTCATCGAGGTCGTGGACGGGGAGTGTGCAGGCCGAGAGTCGGAGATCCGTGCCGGTCAACGACGCTCCTTTTCCTTGGCGGGCAGGAAGATGATGTCGAGGTCCTGGAGGCGGTCCGGGTCGGTGTCGATGGCGATGCGGGTGATCTTTCCGTCGTAGGTGGTGAACGTGAAGAGGGCCTTGGGTCGGCCGCGGTGTGACCAGACGGCAGCCGGGACTCCGTCGACCAGGGCGAGTCGGGCGGCCTGAGCGCGTCCGGCGAAGAAGGCCGCCACCTCGTGGGCGCCGCGGATCTCTATGGCCACGGCGTCCGGATCGAGCAGTTCCAGCAGCGCGCTGAAGTCTCCGCCGCGGGCCGCGGCGAGGAAGGCCTCGACGATTTCCCGCTTGGGGGAGCGCGCGGCATCGGACGCGTCGGCCGTTCCCTGCACCTGGCGCCGGGCCCGGCTCGCGAGTTGCCGGGCCGCTGCCGGGGAGCGGTCGATGATGGCGCCGATCTCGGCGAACGACACGGCGAAGACGTCGTGCAGGACGAACGCGAGCCGTTCGGCGGGGGTCAGCGTATCCAGCACGACCATCAGGGCGACACCGACCGAGTCGGCCAGCAGCGTCTCGTCCTCGGGGTCGGCCCGGCCGCTCAGTCGGGTACTCGGGTGCGCTGCGGTCGGCTCGGGTGGCAGCGCCCCGGCAGGCTCCTCGCGCCGGGCCCTGCGTGCTTCGAGGATGTTCAGGCAGACCCGGGCGACGATGGTGGTCAGCCACCCGCCCGCGTTCTGCACTTGGTCGGTGTCGGCGCGGGTGACCCGCAGCCAGGCCTCCTGCACCGCGTCATCGGCGTCGCTGGCAGAGCCGAGCATCCGGTAGGCCACCGCGTGCAGGTGTTTGTGGTGCTCGGTGAATCGCTGGCTCAGCCAGTCCTGCTCGACCATCTGTCACATTCCTTTGTTCGCTCCTGTCATAACGATTGACCGGCGAACCCGCGCCGATGTGACATCCAGACCCTGGCCGGGGTCCGGCGACCGCGGGCGCATCCACCTGAAGTACCTGGAGACAAGGCATGAAAGCGCACGTCAGCTCGATTCTCCTCGCTGTCCGGGACATGGACCGGGCCAAGCAGTTCTACCTGGAAGGGCTCGGCTGGAAGATCAAGAACGATTACGGCATCTCGGTGTTCTTCGAGTCGGACGGCGCCTCGCCCGTCGGCTTCTACGGCCGCGAGGGCCTGGCCGAGCAGGTGGGCACGGAGGCGGACGGCAGCGGCTTCAGCGGGCTGGTCCTGACCTATGTCGTACGCAGTGAGGCACGGGTCGACGAGGTCATGGCAGAGGCCCAGAAGGCGGGCGCCCAGATCCTCAAGCCTGCCGGAGCTTTGCCGTGGGGCGGGTACGGCGGTACCTTCGCCGACCCCGACGGCTACATCTGGAGTCTCGGCTACAGCGCCCAGGGAACGGATCAGCCCTACGCGGAGTAGCCGCGACCTGTTGGCCGGCAGTCGTCCGGGACGGCGGAGCGCGTGCCGCGGCCGTCCCGGGCACGGCGCCGACCCCGAGCGGCAGCCTGGACATCGTCCCCGGCTCCCCTTTCCCGCCGACCGTCGCCACTGGGGGGCGGGAGCGGACGATCGACGCGCTCAAGTACTGGCTCTGGCTTCGGCCTGATGCGGCTCTGCCGGGCGATCGATTCGGTAGAGGTAGTGGGCGCGGTCGTCGACGGGATTGTCCGGCTCCAGGTCGCCCTCGGCGATCCGGCGCAGCCCGGCCTTCTCCAGGGCACGCCAGGACGGCCGGTTGGCCGCCGACACCGGCACCAGGACACATGGGACATCGGGATGGTCGTTCCAGGTCGCCTGGATGACCGAGTGGATCATCTGTGGGCCGAGTCCTCGGCCTGCCTGCTGCGGCTCACCGATCAGGTAGTCGATGGTCATTGCCCCCGAAGGCACCTTTACCAGGGTGGCGAGTTCAGCCAGATACTCCGGATAGTCGGACAGGCGGCAACGCTGGACCAAGCCGACCGGGCTGCCGTCAAGGTGGATGAGAAGGTCCTCCGAAGGTTCCTCACCCCTGACGGCGGGGCCGAAGTCCCGTACCACCGCCTCGATCGAGGTTTCATGGCTCCACCAACGGGCCACGTGCGGCTGTTCCAGCCAGGACCGCAACAAGGGGAAGTCGCGCTCAGTCAGCCGACGCCAGGTAATCATCGAAAGGCCTCCATCGGCACGCGATCGCAAGGGGTTGAAAGCCTCGCGGTCACAAGCCTGGACGGCAAGGTGCCGACTCCGCGGCGCGGTGGACGGAGAGGCCGCGGCAATGGTTCAGTTCCCGGAGTCGACGATGGCGGTGACGCGGATCTCCACGCGCATGGCGGGGAGGCCGAGGACCGTGACGCCGGTCTCGGTCCAGATGGGCGCGCGGCCGGCGAGGCGACGGCGGAACTGCTCGGCCATGACCGTGTTGTGGTCGTCGCCGATGGCGTCGTCTCCCGGTGCGACCTTGTGGTAGGAGTTGACGTGGATGACGTCCTTCCATGTGGCCCCGACCGTGGCGAGCGTGCGTTCCACGTTGTCGAAGGCCTGGATGATCTCGTCTTCCAGTGAGTCGGGGATGTTCAGGTCGTCGTCCACCCCGGCCTGGCCGGAGGTCTCGACCCGGTCGCCGACGCGGACGGCCCCGCTGTAGCCGAGGGCCTCGTGCAGCTTCTCGCCGGAGCCCGGAGTGATGCCGAAGGTGACGGTGCTCATGATGCTCCCTCTTGCTGTTCATAGGGGTGCGTTTCCTCGCACATGACTTCACGCGTAAAGTGAAGCTAGCACGCAATGACTTCAAGCGTAAAGTGATGGCGGGCTTCGCTGGAGAGAGCGGGAAGATCTATGACCAGTACGGGAGGGCCCATGAGCGGCGCGGGCGGACACGAGGACGATGAGGAACTGCTGTGGCTCGACGAGCAGGAGAAAGCGGCGTGGACGGGGATGATCTCCCTTGTCCTGCTGCTGCCCGGCAAACTGGAGTCGCCGCTGCGGCAGGAACACGGCCTTACTTTGTTCGAGTACCTCGTGCTCAGCCACCTCTCCGAGGCCCCGCAGCGCAAGCTGCGGATGGGAGAACTCGCCTTCCTCGCCAGCGGGTCGCTCTCCCGCCTGTCCAACGTCATCAAACGCTGTGAACAGCGCGGCTGGGTCGTACGGACACCTGACCCGGCCGACGGCCGTTACACGCTCGCCGAACTCACCGACGCCGGCTTCGAGATCGTGCGCCAGGCGGCGCCCGCCCATCTGCGCGCCGTACGCCGCATCGTCCTGGACTCGCTCAACGCCACCGACCAGAAGGCCCTCGCCCGCATCGCACAGAAACTCCGCATCGTCCCCGACGACTTCGGCTGACAGCCGTCCCGCGCGACGACCCACTGGGCACCGTCCGGCGACTGTCCGGTGGACCATGTGACCTTCCGGCCCGGCGCTGGCTGCGTGACCCTAGCTGCCTTGACCCGCAGGGTTGTTGACGCGACTGATGGGCGGCTGCCCGTCGCTCCACCTTGCCGTTCGTCTGCGGACGGTATGGCCGGGTGCGTTTGTGGATGATGCCGACCGCACGCAAAGTCCGGCCGAACAGCCCAGACCGACAGCGGGAGCCGTTGTCGGTGAGAACGCGTTCGACGGTGATGCCGTGTGCGGCGAAGAAGGCGTTCGCGCGCCGCCAGAACTCGGAGGCGGTTTCCTAGCGTTCGTCCGTGAGGGCTTCGCTGTAGGCGAGCCGGGAGTGGGTGTCGATGGCGGTGTGGATGAAGCTGTAGGCGTTCGTGGCGGCGGATGACCTGGTCGGTGGGCCGGTCCATCCAGCTCGGTCGATTCAGGCAGTGGCGAGTCCGGACGCGGTGGACCGTAGACGTGGGTACTCCCCGGATCGGACCGATCCTGGCTGGGCCCCGGGGATACCGGGAAGCGTGTGCGGGCCGTGGTTGTTGCGTATGAGACGAGAAATTGGGTGCTGGGGCTGCCTGGCAGGCAATCCGGGCCGTTGGGGTCAGGTGCGGCGGGCGGCCCAGACGGTGCGTTCGGTGCGTACGGAGAGATCCTCGCGGCGCAGAAGGCTGTTCGGGCTGTTGGTGTCCAGGAGCTGGTCGAGTGCGGCGAGGTCCTCGGGGCTGAGGGCAGGGGCGGCTACGCCGCGGATGCGCTGCAGGCTGCCGTAGGCGTAGCGGCCGATCGCTTCGCTGCGCGCACCGTCGATGTTGACGGTGATGGTGCGCTCGTCCTCTACGGTGAAGCCGGCGGCTGTCAGCATCAGGCCCCAGTCGGCGCCGCGGTGCGGAACGTGCTCGGCGTGGAAGCTGTCGGTCGCGGCATGGGCGCGCTCTTCGAGGCCTGGCCGGTTCTGCGGGGCGTCGGCGGGCAGGAAGCGGGGGAAGCCCGCGAGTTCGACGACGGCGAACAGGCCGCCGGGTGCGAGCAGTTCACGGACGCTCGTCAGGGTGCGGTCGGGGTTGGCCATGTGGTGCATCGAGGCGGAGGCCCACACCAGATCCGGCCTGCCGAGGTCGGGCCAGCGGCTGGCGTCGAGGTCGGCCTGCACGGTCCGTACGCGCCCCTCGATACCGCGGGCGCATGCCTTCTCGCCCAGGAGCTGGAGGTGGCCGGCCGAGGTGTCGACGGCGGTGACATGCGCGTCGGGGAAGCGTTCGAGGAGGGCGAAGGTTCCCGCGCCGGTGCCGCAGCCCAGGTCCACGATCTGGTGCGGCTCGCTCTTCAGCGGCAGCCAGGCGGTGATGGACGCTATGTGCTCGGCGAGCACCTCGGCGTCCAGATCGAGGATCTCCGCCTGACCGCCATCACTGCGCTCGTGGCGGCCGACGTGGTCGTAGTGACCGCTCTCGCCGTGGTGGGGTGTGTGCTGATGCGTGTGGGTCATGGCTTCACCGTAAGCCCGCCATGCTCTGGCGGCATGATCACTTGCGGAATGAGCAAGAAGGTGGCTTGGGGTGCTGCCCGCCACGCAAGATCGCCCATCGCGCCGAGGGCTGCCGCCGTTATTCGCAGGGACCCCGGACGCCTGTGCAGTCGGCTTCGGAGCCGTCGGGGCCGGCGTCCTTTTGGTGGCCGCGGCGGGCGTCACGGTCGAAGATGCCCATGATCTCGCATGGTCCGCCCTCGGCTCCGATGGCGTGCGGCATCATGGTGGGGAACTCGGCGGCCTGGTTTGTCTCGATGCGAAAGCGCCGGTGGCCGAGCATGAGGATGGCGGTGCCGGACAACGCCACCAGCCATTCGCGGCCGGGGTGGGCGCGCATGCGGGCCGGGTTGTCGGGCGGTGGGTCGGTCATCCGCTGGCGCATCACGCTCATGCCGGGGTCGCCCTTTATGGGCCAGCGCATCAGGCCGTGTGCGCCGTCGATCATCGGGCTGATGACGACTTCGTCGGCGGCGTTCTCCACGAGCTGGTCCAAGGTGGTGTCCAGGGCGCGTGCGAGGGTGACGAGCTGGTCCAGGGCGAGGCGGCGCTGACCGTTCTCGATGCGGCTCAGTGAGGACTGGCTGAGGTTGGCCCGGGTGGCCAGTTGCTCCAGTGACCAGCCCTGTGCGACGCGCAGGGCACGGATTCGTTTGCGTACGAGGCTGTCCAGTTGCCCATCTTCTTGCGTCATGAGCAACATCGTATGCCCTTGATGCAACCCGGGTTTAACGTCGAATGCAGATGGTCCAGCACGGGGGCCACGTACGACGAAAGGGCGCGACATGCCCGCGCACACTTCCCGCTACAAGAGCGACGCACTGCCCAATCCGCCGTCCCCTCAGCGGACGGGGGATCTGCGGTTCACCGTCACCCTGGCCGACGGTCGCACGCTGACGGCGCGGCGGGTACTGGTGGCGGGTACTGGTGGCCACCGGACTGCGCGACGTGCTGCCCGAGGTGCCCGGCCTGGCCGAGCACTGAGGCCACAGCGCGGTGCACTGCCCCTGCTGCCACGGCTATGAGGTGCGCGCAGGTCTGTCTTGCGAGGAGTCCCCTTCGTCCTGGTCTAGTTGGTGCAGGCTGCTGTTCCACCGTTGGCGTCTTTGGGGCAGGGTCTGTTCCCACCAGGGGGTGCCGCGCTCTCCTAGTCCCGTTTTTGCGAGTTGTACGCGGGTTCGAGCGGCCTTGCGTGCTTCTTCGTCGTCGCCTGCGGCGGCTACCGCCCTGCGGGCTGCCATGAGGTGGTGGGTGAGGCGTTTCTCCACGTCGTCGGGCAGGCGGGGGTCAGTGGCCCGCCATCGTCTGCCCTTGATGATGATGAAGTGACCGTCTTCGGTGAATTGCCTGTCCTTTGCCGCCACGAAGCCATCATGACCTGCTGTGTACGGGCAGTCCTGCAAGTGGTCGGCCCGGAGCGGCGCGGCAAGGGGGGTGACGTCCGCGGGTGTGGGACTGCTTGCTTGTGGGTGGTGTGCTGTCAGCGTGTCCAACGATCCGGAGACGCTGCCCAGACCGGGCGGTGCCTGAGTCGGTGGCGATCGCGCGGCCGTCTCGCGCGTCAGCCGGTGAACCCCGCACCACCAGACCCCATTCGTACGCGATCACCACCGCGTGGGTACGGTTCTGCGCACCGAGCTTGGTCAGCACGTTCCCGACGTGCGTCTTCACCGTCTCCAGGCCCACCATGAGCGACTGCGCGATCTCCGGGTTGGACAGGCCGATGGCCATCAGCCGCAGCACCTCCTCCTCTCGCTCCGTCAGCGCCGCCTTCGGCAATGCCTCGGCGGAGCCGAGCGGGCGGGCGGCGACCATCCGGCGCAGGGCCGCCGGGAAGAGGGTCGCTTCCCCCGCCGCCACCACCCGTACCGCCTCGGTGATCTGCCGGACCGGAAGCCGCTTGAGCACGAACCCGCTGGCCCCCGCGCTGAGCGCCGCAGTGACGTAACCGTCGTTCTCGAAAGTGGTGATCACCACGACATTCGGCGGTCCGACTGACCCGGCCGGTCCGACTGACCCGTCCGGCCCGGCTGACCCGTCCGGCGGGGCTGACGGGGACGACCCGGCTGACCCGGCAAGGAGCCGCTGGGTGGCCTCGATCCCGTTGCACCGCGGCATCCGCACATCCGTCAGGACCACGCCCGGCCGCAGCCGCCGCACCTGCTCGACGGCCTCGACGCCGTCGGCAAAGTCGTCCGCTACTGAGCTTGTAGGCGTGTTGTCGCAGAGGGCTGACAGGTACTGGTCGTCGCGGTAGGCCGAAATGATGAGGTATCCGCAGGGCGGCGGGCTGACCGCAGAACGGCGGGCATTCCGTGCGCGCATCCGAATGCAGGCGACCGGGATGTTCGTAGATGGACAGACCAACCTGGTGATCGCGAAGCAGTTACGGGTCAGTGTTCGGTCGGTGCAGCGATGGCATCGATCGTGGCAGCACGACGGTCAACGCGCCTGGCGTTCGAAAGGACCGGCATCGCGGCCAAAGCTGAGCGAGGAACTGTTCGCGGTGCTGGAGCAGGAACGGGACAAGGGAAGACGCCCGGATACGTGCCTTCGTGGACGCACATGACTGGATCACGGCCTACTATCTGCCCGCCTACGCCCCCGACCTCCACCCCGTCGAGGGCATCTGGTCGCTCCTGTGGCGCAGCAGCCAGTCCAACACTGCCTTCACCGATCCCGATCACCTGATGCGCGTTCTTCGCCGCGGTCTCCGGGAGATCCGATATCGCAGCGACCTCATCGACGGATGCCTCGCAGCCACCCGCTTACGACACCCCACGCACATCACCTCGTAGAGGGCAAGTGGATCAACCCTGCGTCCGTCGCGCGGAAGCCACAGGCGCTGTGATAGAAGCCTCGCAGCCCGGGCTCGAAGTCGACGTGCAACCACTCGCAGCCCGATGCACGCGCATGGGCAACCGCCAGACGGACCACCGCCGTTCCGATACCGCGATGCTGGTGCGAGCCCCGAGTCTTTGTGTCAATCAAGAAGGCGTGGTCTCCACCGTCCCACGCCACGTTCACGAATCCGACAAGGACGCCATCGCCATCACGGGCCCCCACCCAGCCGAGGCTGTGTTCCTTGACCTCGTTCCACCAGCCAGCAACGGCGTTGCCGCCATGCGACCGAACAAGGTCGACCATCTCCTCGTCAGTGATGGGGCCGCGCCATGTGTAAGAGATCGCTCCGCTCATCCTGCCAGCGTCGCGGACCTGCCTCGGACTTCAACCCCTTTTTGATCAGAACGACAACACGCCTACAAGCTCAGTAACCGCAGCCGACCCTGCGACCCGGGCTGTCGCTCACCTTCCGAGCCAGCAGCCCAGGTCTCCCACCTGTGTGGTTGCCAGGTGGTTCGGGGACGAACGCGGTGCCGGGTGGGTCAGCGCAGTCCGGCGAAGAGATCGTTCTCGGGTATGGCCGCGCCGGTGGCGTCCTGGACACGTACGAAGGTCTCCATGCCCATCAACTCGCCGAACCTCTCCTTGCCCATCTTGAGGAAGAAGATGTTCTCGCCCTGACTGGCGTGCGCGGCCAGTGCGTCGAACTTCTGATCGCTGAACGCGGTGGTGTCCACCCACGTGGTGATCTCGTCGTCGGGGAGACCGATCTCGGCTATCGCGGCGGCCTCGGCAGGATCCGGCTCCGGCATGTCCTCACCGAACTCGCGCATGATCTCCCCGAACCGCTGCATCCCCGACCGGGGCATCGTCGTCCAGTACACCTTCGGTGTCAGCGAGGTCATCTCCAGCGCCGCCATCGTGATGCGGTGGGCCTGGATGTGGTCGGGGTGGCCGTAGAAGCCGTTCTCGTCGTAGGTGACGACCACATCGGGCCGGTAGTGCCGCATGAGTTCCGCGAGTCGGGCGGCGCCTTCCTCCACGGGGGTCTGCCAGAAGGATCCGGGGGCGTCGTTGCTCGGCCAGCCCATCATCCCGGAGTCGGCATAGTCCAGCGTCTCCAGATCACTGATCTTCAGGACACCACAGCTCGCCTCGAGTTCCTGCCGGCGCATAGAGGCGACCGTCGCCGGATCGTGCCCGGGATCGCCCGGCTTGACGCCGCCCGGTCCGTCACCGCAGCCGCCGTCGGTACACGTCACAAGAACCGTGCGGATGCCTTCCGCTGCGTACCGCGCGAGGACTCCTCCGGTTCCGGTGGCCTCGTCGTCGGGGTGGGCGTGTACTGCCATGAGCGTCAAGGGCCGGTCAGTCATGAAACAGTCCTCCTGCAGGAATACGTCTTGGTCCAAGTAGCGCGGCGCGCGTACCGCGATCGCGGGGCCCGGATCCTGGTGGGGCGGACGACCTTGTGGTCACCGCGTTCCCCGCCCGTGCGGCGCCGGTCCCTCGGTCGATGCAACCGCGCAGACCGGACCGGTTGTTCCCGGTACGTGCGGCCGCTTGGCCTTCCAGGGCCACCGGTGGCGCCGACCACATCAAGCGGCCCGTCCACCTCTGGCCGCCGGTGGCTGCTCTGCGATGCCGGGTGCTTCGTCGTTCTTGTCCGGTCCCGGGGTCCCGGCAGCGGCCGGCGCAGGCTCTGGTGAATGTTGTTGCACCTGCCGTAGCGGCATGTGGTGAGCTCGGGAGACCCCGTACGAAAGGTTCTGCCTGCGATGTACCCCTTCCTCACGCCTCCTCGCCAGGTCAAGATCGGTGACGCTGCCGCTTTCGCCGGTACCGCCGCACGCGCCATCCGCCACTATCACCAGATCGGTCTGCTGCCGGAGCCGGAGCGAGGCGGGGACGGGCGCCGCCGCTACGGCTACGAAGACATGATCCGCCTGCTGTGGGTCCGCAAGATGGCAGCGGCCGGCATCAGCCTGGATGACATGCGGGCCGCCTTCGACGAAGCCGGGGACATCGAGGAGATCCTGAGCAGGCTGGAGGAGAACCTGGCGGTGCAGGAGGCCGACATCAAACGTCAGCGCGCGGCTGTCCAGCGCCTGCGGGCGGTGGGCAGTCCGCTGGGGCTTCTCTCCGAACTGGTCACGGACCGGCTCAGCCACCTGGACCCGGGCGCACTGCGACCGTCGGACGTGGAAGCCTTGCTGGTCACGGAACGGATCTTCGGGCCGCTGGGCGCCGCCATCCAGGCCAGCGTGTTCATCGCACTGGCCACCCACCCCGGCCTGCGCGCGGAGGAGGACCGTCTCGACGCGGCCGAGGCCGCCCTCGACGACGGCGTCGAGCCCGACGACCCGCGCGTCGAAGAGCTCGCCGTGCGGCGGTGCGCCCAGCAGATGGCCCTGGATCAAGCCATCGAGGCGGCTGGGCTCGACACGGCCGAGGAGAAGCTCTTCGAGATCTACGACGCCGACCTGAAGGGGGAGGAGGACTCGCAGATGAGCGCCTTCGAAGCGGTCTCCAGGATGCCCTACGACTTCTCTCCCGCCCGGATGCGCTGCACGGAGCTCACGGCACAACTTCTCGCCGACGCCCACTCCGAGGACCACTGATCACCCGTGCCCGGCACCGATCCCGTCCGACAGCGAGTCGCGTCGTACGGCGGCCCAGCACACTCGGCGACGCCGTCGCCGCCATCGGACCCGGCGCCTCGGCGGCCACGCTGATCAAAGCCTTCAAGGCGGGGCGCTCATGCAGCTCGGCGGGGCGCTGAGCACGACAGGAGCAGGTGGAGAGGTGCTCAAGGGGCCTGTGGCCTGGGGCACTTGGCGGCCAGGGCCTCGCGTGCGCCGAGTTTCGGGCCGGTCGGCGCCGGCAACGACGACTTGAGGCCGCCGGGCGTCGAGGGGACAGGTGCTTCCCGCACCGAAGGGGGAGCGCTGCCCCGAATGAGTGGAGATCATCCGCGCTGATGGACTGTCAGGCCCAGTAATGAAAAGGTTGCGAAAGGTGACAAAAGAGGGGATATGGACGTGGCCCATGCCGTGGGCGTCGCCGTGTTGCGGCAGTTGGAGCCGTCGGTGGAGCGGCTCCTCGAGCGGCACCTGGCCACTGCTCGTGACTGGCTGCCGCACCAGTTCGTGCCCTGGAGCGCAGCGCGGGACTTTGACGGCCCCGTGGACGGCGCGGCGTGTGGCGACCGGCTGGGCGAACACACCTGATGGCCAGGATCGCGGCCGACGAACGCGCGCGACACCCCCGCCCGTCGCACCCCGAAGAACCAGGAGACGAAGGCATGACACACGTCGACGAGCCGCTTGCGCAGACCCCGCAGCGGCCGGAACTGTCCGAGGAACTGGTGGCCCTGCTGACCGGCCACCTCAACGTGAAGGCCGGACCGGACGAACTGTCCCCGGCGACGACGTTCGAGAGTCTCGGCCTGGACTCGCTGTCACTGATGGAGCTGGTGCTCGCGGCGGAGGAGGAGTTCGGGATCGTCCTGCCCGAAACCGCCCTGGACCTCCGCCTGGCCTCCACCCTGGGCGAGGCGGACGAAGCGTTCGAGCATGTGTCCTGACATCGCGGTCACCGGCCTTGGCCTGGTGACTCCGGCCGGGCACACGGCGGAGGCGAACTGGGCGGCTCTGTGCCGGGGCCGCTCGCTGGCCGCCGCGGACCCCGAACTGGAGGGGCTCCCCGTCGACTTCTCCTGCCGGGTGGCGGACTTCGACGCCGCAACGGAAATCGGCCGCACACCGGCACGGCGTACGGACCGCTTCATCCAGTTCGCCCTCGTCGCCGCCCGGCGGGCCGTCGCCGACGCGGGCCTCGACCGCCGTACGTGGGATGCGGAGCGGGTGGGTGTCGTGCTGGGCGTGGGATCGAACAGTCTGAGCACCTACGTGGGCGAGTTCACTCATCTCGGTGCGGGGCGAGCGGATCGCGTCTCGATGCTCGCGCTTCCGCGCAGCGTTCCGAGCATGGCCGCCGGTGAGGTCGCGATCGATCTGGGCGTGCACGGACCCAACTTCACCACCGCCAGCGCCTGCGCTTCGGGGGCCACCGCGATCGGAGTCGCCCGCGACCTGCTCCGGTCGGGCACGTGCGACATCGTGCTGGCGGGCGGCAGCGAGTCGGCCCGCTCACGCATGACGGCCACCTGCTTCACCCGGATGCGGGCGCTGTCCCGGCGCCGGGAGGAACCGGCCCTGGCCAGCCGGCCGTTCGACGCGCGCCGTGACGGCCTGGTCCTCGGCGAGGGCGCCGCCGTTCTCGTCCTGGAACGCGCCTCCTCGGCCCGGGCCCGCCGGGCACCGGTCCAGGCACTGCTGCGGGGGTACGGCGCCGGAGCCGACGCCCACCACCCCATCGCCCCGCACCCGCGAGGAGACGGCGCGGTCCGCGCCATCCGCGCGGCCCTGGCGGACGCGGGATGCGGACCGGACGACATCGCCCACGCCAACGCGCACGGCACCTCGACCCCGTTGGGCGACGCGGCCGAGGCCGCGGCCTACACCCGGGTCTTCGGCGATGACGGGCCGCCCGTCACCGCGGCCAAAGGCGTGATCGGACACGCGCTTGGGGCGGCCGGAGCCATCGAGGCGGCCTACACGGTCCTCGCCCTGCGGCACGGGCTGATCCCGCCGGTGGCGAACTTCCAGGGCCAGGACGGCGATCACAAGCTGGACATCGTCGCCGGGCGGCCGCGGCCCGCGCGCGGCGGCACGGCCATCAGTTGCTCCTTCGGGTTCGGCGGCCAGAACGCGGTCCTGCTGTTCTCGGCTGTAGCCTAGTGCGATCCGCTCACACGTCCGCAGACGACAGCCCGAGGGAGACGGCACACAAGCGCGGCGTGGTGCGGCGGGCCTGGCTGGTGCTGGTGTGCGCTCTCCTGGCGGCGGTGTGCGCGGGGGCGCTGACCCCGCTCGCCTTCTCGGCGCTGAGCACGGGCGGCGCGGTCGCCACGGGCACCGAGGCCGACCGCGCCGCACAGCGGGCCGAACGGCTCGGTGTGCCCTCGCCCGATCTCATCCTGGCCGTCTCCCAGCACACCGGCCCCGCCCGTAAGGCCGACGTCCAGGACGCCACCACAGCGGTGGTGCGGACACTGGCCGGGCAGGGAGACGTCAAGGCCGCATGGTCCGCGCACACCACGAAGAACACCTGGCTGCGCTCGAAGGACGGGCGGACCCTGCTCGTCCTGGTACGGCTGAAGGGGACGGACAAGGAACGCAAGCAGGCGGCACCCCGCGTGGTGACCGCGGCCCGCACGGCCGCCCCGGCATCAAGCGTGGAGCCCAGTGGCGGGACGTGGGCCAACCGGGAGATCGACGAGAGCGTCGAACGCGACTTGCGGCGGGCCGAACTCCTGGCCGCGCCGGTGCTGTTCGTCGTGCTGGTCCTCGCCTACGGATCCGTGGTGTCCGCGCTCCTGCCCGTGGTCGTTGCCGCCCTCACCATCGGCTGCGCCGTTCCGGTCCTGGGCCTGCTCGCGCAGGTCGTCGACATCTCCCGGGTCGCGGTGAGCGCCGCCTCCGCGATCGGCTTCGGCCTGGCCGTCGACTACAGCCTCTTCCTGCTGGCCCGGGTACGGGAGGAGACCGCGCGGGGCGCGGACCTGCAGACGGCACTGGCGGCCGCCCGGCGCTCCAGCGGCCGTTCGGTGGTGTTCTCGGCTGCCGCCGTCACCGTATGCCTGGCCACCGCCCTGGCCGTGCCGGTGCCGATGCTGCGCGCCCTGGCCCTGGCCGGCATGACCGTCGCCGTGCTCGCGGCCCTGGTCGCCCTGACGGTGCTGCCCGCCTGCCTGTGCTTGCTCGGCCCCCGGGCCCAGGCCTTCGATCCGCTGGCCCGGTGGCGTCGTACCCGTACCGGTGAGGGAAGCCGCTTCTGGCACCGCACCGCCTCCACCGTCACCGCACGGCCCCTGCTGGCGGGAGGCCTTGCGCTATTGCTCCTTGCCCTGCTCGCCGCGCCGTTCACCCACGCCCGCCTCGGCATCGTGGACGAACGCGCTCTGCCCCCATCCGCCCCTGCCGCCGCGGCGGCGCAGCGGGTGCGCGCCGAGTTCACCGCACCACCCGAACGGGTCCTGACCGTGGTGGTGACCGGCCCCAGGGCGGCCGGGGGTGCCCCGGCATACGGCGAGCGGCTCGCCCGCCTCCCCGGCGTCACCGCCGTCCGCGTGGCACCCACTGCGCCCGCAGGCGAGGGGGCGGTCCTCCTGGCGGCCACGTCCGCCGCCCCCGACACCCGCGCGGCGCAGACCGCGGTGCGACAGGTACGGGACACCCCCGCGCCGGGAAGCGTCACGGTGGGCGGACGAGCCGCGGACGTCACCGACACCGCGCACAGTGTCCTCGACGCCCTCCCCACCTGCCTGCTCCTGCTGGGAGCGGGGCTGATGCTCCTGCTGAGCGCCTTCACGCGCACGCTCGTCGCCCCCCTCAAAGCGCTGGCCGTCGCCGCCGTGAGCCTCGGCGCGATCCTGGGGGCGCTGGTCGTCCTCTTCCAGGACGGCCACGGCAGCGCTCTGCTCGGCGGCTTCACCACGACGGGCACGCTGGACGCTTCCATGCTCCTGTTCGTCCTGTTCATCGCCCTGGCTCTGTCGGTCGACTACGAGGTCTTCCTGCTCGGCCGTATCCGGGAGGAGTTCGACCGCTGCGGCGACAACCGCACGTCGATCGTCGAAGGCATCGCGCGTACCGGCCGCCTGATGACGTCCGCCGCGGCTGCCGTGGCGATCTCGACCGCCGCGATGGCCACCTCGCAGGTGGCCCTGCTCAAGTTCATCGGCATCGGCGTCGCACTCGGCGCGCTCGTCGACGCCGTCCTGGTGCGCGGAGTGCTGGTGCCCGCGGTGATGGCGGCCCTGGGCCCCCTCAACTGGTGGGCCCCTACCCGTATCGGGTCCCGGCCCGGGACCGCCGCAGCCGACAAGGAAGGCAGGGCTGAACCAGATGCATCAGCCTCCACATGACCGCACCGGACCGCCACCGGCCACCGCCCCGCGGGTCGCCGCGATCCAGACCGTCTTCCCGCCCCACACCTACCCCCAGCGGGAAATCCTCGCCACCCTGGCCCGCACCACCGCGCTGGAGTCCGAAGCGGGCACCCTCGTCCTCCGCAAGATCGCGAACAGCTCGGGCATCGACTCCCGGTCCCTGGCGCTGCCACTGGAGAAGCTGATCGAACTCGCCCGCCAGGACGACTTCACCGAAAAGAACCGTATCTGGCTCGACGTGGCCCTGGACCTGGGGGAGCAGGCGATCACCGGTGCCCTGCGTGCCGCCGGCATCCACCCGCAGGACGTCGACGCCGTGATCAGCACCACCGTCACCGGCCTTGCCGTGCCCTCACTGGAGGCCCGCCTCGCCCACCGGGTGGGGCTGCGGCCTGACATCAAGCGCGTCCCGCTGTTCGGCAGCGGCTGCGCGGGCGGCGCCGTGGGCCTGGCCCGGCTCCACGACTACCTCCTGGCCCACCCCGACCAGGTCGCCGTCCTGCTCGCCGTGGAACTGAGTAGCCTGGCCTGCCAGTTCAAGGACCCCACCGTCGCCAACATCGTCGCCGGCAGCCTCTTCGGCGACGGCGCCGCGGCCGTCGTGGCCACCGGAGCCCGCCGGGACCCCGGACCCGCCGGACCCGCACTGGTGGACACCTACAGCCTGCTGCTCCCCGACACCGAGGACGTACTCGGCTGGGACATCGGCTCCCACGGCCTGCGTGTCCTGCTGGCACCGGAGATCCCCGCACTGACGGGGGAGCACCTGCCCACAGCCATCCACAGCCTCCTGGAACGGCATGCGCTGACACCGGACCAGATCGTGAGCTGGATCATCCACGGCGGCGGCCCGAAAGTCTTCACCGCCGTGGAGCAGGCCCTCCACCTGCCGCCACGCGCCCTGGAACGCACCCGGCGGTCCGTGGCCGAGCACGGCAACCTCTCGTCCGTCTCCGTACTGGACATCCTGCACGCGGCCATGAAAACGCCCCCACCGCCGAACGCTCCCGGTCTGGTCGCCGCCATGGGCCCGGGCTTCGCCATCGAACTGGTTCTCCTGAGCTGGTAGGGGACGGCCCCACTCCTCCCGGCTGCACAACAAGAAGAACGGTGACACACGACCATGCCCACCCACCCCGAAGACGCCACCGCCGCCTCTACGGAGGAACCGACCGATCACGCCGCCAGGCACCGCGCACACGCCGAACGCCCCGACCGACTCGCGCACACGTGACACTCCCCGCGAGCCTGATCCTCCTCATCGCCGCGGTCACCGCCGTGCGCTTGGTCGAACTGGCGGTCGCCCGACGGAACGCACGGTGGGCGTTCGACCGAGGCGGCGTCGAGTACGGGCAGCGCCACTACCCCGCGATGGTCGTCCTCCATGTCTTCTTGCTCGTCGGCATCCTCGCGGAGGTCGCCCTCGCCGACCGCACCTTCACCCCACTGACCGGCTGGCCCTGCCTGGCCGTCCTCGCCCTCGCACAGGCAGGCCGTGCCTGGTGCATGCGCGCACTGGGGCCCCAGTGGAACACCCGCGTCATCGTCGTGCCCACAGCCCCCTTGGTCACCACCGGGCCCTACCGCTGGATGCGGCATCCCAACTACCTCGTCGTCGCGTGCGAGGGCATCGCCCTGCCCCTCGTCCACACCGCGTGGATCACCGCCTTTCTCTTCACGCTCGCCAACACGGCCTGGCTCGCCGTGCGCATCCGTACGGAGAACACGGTGTTGTGGCCTGCGGCACCAGAACCGGCGGTCTGTCGGAACGAGCTCGGGCTGGGGTGATCGGGCCGTCGCGCAGCGTCAGCGCATAGCTGCTGGTCGCACGCGCCCGTGAGGTTCACGAGGAAGGCTCACGGGTCTCCGGGCCGCGTCGCTGTGCCGGTGTCGAGGTGGTACGAGCGCGGGTGGCACCCGGCGGCCTTGCCGAGGTCCGGGGGAGAAGGCACTCGATCAGGTAGTCGCCGGTGCCGGGGTCGAGCGTCACGCCGTGGGTCTCGCTGCGGAAGCCGGGGAAGCGTCGGTCGAAGGCCTCGAGCGCGGAGAGGTAGCGCAGCAAGGCCCCGTCGTGCGGGCCGACGCTCTCACCCGGCATGAGTACCGGGATTCCGGGCGGAGTGACGGTGACCATGGCGGCCGCGACACGGCCCGCCGCTTCGGCGAGGCGGACTCGTTCGGTGCCGCCGCGAATGAGGCGCTGGTAACACTGTTGCGGTGGGACGACGGGCTCGGGGAGCTGCTGGAAGGCATTGTCCAGGAGGGCGACGAGGCGGGCGGATCGCAGATGGTTGTGCATCTCCTGGCACAGCTCGCGCAGTGTCCGGCCGGCGTAACGGCTGCCGTGCTCGGTGATCAGGGGCGGCAAGACGCGGTCGAGCGGGGCATCCTCGTCGTACAGGGCCTTGAAGTCCATCAACGCGTCGAGCAGCGTGCCCCATTTGCCCTTGGTGATGCCCATGGAGAACAGCACCAGGGTGGTGTAGCTGTCGGTCTTCTCCACGACGATGTTGCGGCGGGCCAGATACGCGGTGAGGACACGGGCGGGGATGCCCCAGTCGCCCATATGGCCGGAGGCGTCGATGCCCGGGCACGTCAGGGTGACCTTGATGGGGTCGAGCATGCAGTAACCGTCGGTCAGGCCGGGGAAACCGTGCCAGTCCGCGCCGGGTTCCAGTTGCCAGCAGGAGGGTTCGGTGCGCAACAGGTCGGCCGGAGCCTCGTCGAAGGGCACTCGGGTACCGCTGGCCGGGTCCGTCACCACTGCGGGCTGCCACACACCGAAGAACCAGGGCGGCCGGTCCCCGGCGTCGTCGATCCGCCGGCCGATGCGCACCATCTCCTGGCGGAAGCGGACTGCCTCGGTCACCGCTTCGTCGATCAGCCAGTGCCCCTGCGCGCCGTCCATCATCGCGGTGGCCACATCCAGGGAAGCGATCATCGGATACAGCGGTGACGTCGTGCCGTGCATCATCAACGCCTCGTTGAAACGGTCGTGTTCCACCGGGGCTCTGGGTGCGGGCCTGACGTGCACCATGGCGCTCTGAGACAGCGCCGCCAGCAGCTTGTGCGTGGACTGGGTGGCGAAGACGGTGGGCCGCTCCGGACCGGGCATCGTGTTGTGGTCCACCGACATGCCGTAGCGTCCGGCATACAGCGGGTGGAAGCGGGCGTAGGCGAACCACGCCTCGTCGAAGTGCAGCCGGGGTGTGCTGGCGGCGAAGGACCTGGCCGCCGCGACGGCGTCGTAACACAGGCCGTCGTAGGTGGAGTTGGTGAACACCGCGTACTGGCAGTCCGCCGCCTTAAGGCCCTTGGTCAGCGGATTCGTGGCAATCCGCGATGCCACGGAGTTCGCTGTGATCTCTGCCGGCGGCAGTGGCCCGGCGAGGCCGAAGCCGTTACGCGTGGGGACAAGGAACACCGGTCGGGCACCGGAGACGACGAGGCCGTGCAGCACGGACTTGTGACAGTTGCGGTCCACCAGTGCCACCTCGTCGCGCGTGACGCTGAAGTGGCCGACCAGGCGATTGCACGTGGAGTCACCATGCAGCACGAAGTAGGTGGAGTCGGATCCGAACACCCGGGCCGCGTTGCGCTCGGCCGCACCGATCGGCCCGGTGTGCTCGAACAAAGATCCGAGTTCCTCGACCGAGATCGACAGGTCGCTGCGCAGGAGGCGTTCGCCGAAGTAGTCGTGGAAGGCCCGCCCCACCGGTGACTTGAGGAAGGCCACGCCACCGGAGTGTGCGGGGGTGTGCCAGGAGTACTCGTGTGCGTCGTCGAAGCGTCGCATCGCCTTGAAGAACGGTGGGAGAAGCGCCTCTTGATACGCGCGCGCGGCGGTGGTGATACGTCCGGCGATGAATCTCGGGGTGTCCTCCAGCGGCCATACGTACCCGACGACGGTCTGCGAGACCCACAGCGGCAGTTCGCGCAGGCCGTCGTCAGCCATCACGAGGAACACCGGCAGGTTCGTGAAACGACGGCCGATGCGACGCAGCACCGCCGCGCCGCCGGGTTCGTCCTCCGCGCCGTGGACGCTCGCACCACGGCCGACCGGAAGATCCCACGCCACGAGGGCGGCGGCGAGTCCCGCCTCGGTGTGCAGCACCGCCTCGGCGTCCCGGGCGGTGACCACCCAGCGGACGCTGTGCCCGTGGGACTCGATCTCGTCACGGATCCTGACGAGCTGGTCCACGCCTGCGCTGCCGTCCCGCGAGTGCTCCGGCACAGCGACAAGGACAATCTTGTCGGGCATATCGCCCCCCATTCCCGGGCGTCCGGTGCCGCCCCACCCAGTGTCGGCGGACCGGGATGAAGCAACTTGACGGATGTGTCGAAACCACCCTGTGGGGGGAACAGTCAGTCCTCTGTTTGATCCGATGCCTCGCGTTCGAGGCGCTGGCACTGAGGGCTCGGATCATGTGCCTGGTGCACCATGTGTGAGTGAGGTGAACAGAGGGGCACGGCGGTTGATGGGCCCTCGCGAGGCAGTGTGCGCAGGGGGAGCGGAAGCCCACGTGGATCGGCCCGTCTCGTCGAGGGCGAGACGGGCCGGCTGCGAATGGATCAGTGGTTGTGGGACGCAGCGAATCCATGGTCGGTCGGGGAGGTCGGCGTCAGACGCGCCCGCCGCCGCCGTAGTAGCCGCCGATCTGGTCGTGGTAGCCGGCGTCTCCGATGTGCTTGTTCTTGTCGAACTCAGGGGCGTCCTTGATCTGGGCCTTCGTGCGGTCGACGTAAATCGTCTCGTTCTCCGCGTCGATCCGGCTCACCGTGCCTGCGGGAAGCAGCACGTGTTTGCCGAAGATCCACACTCCGGTATCGACGACGAGGTAGGCGGAGCCGACCTCGTCGGAGTGCTTGTCGACCTTGCCGATACCACCGTCGGTGGCTTCGACCTTGAACCCGATCAGGTTGACGCCTGTGCTGTAGCCGCTCGACGGCTGGTATCCCCACATGCGCTCGTTCACGTTCGGCTCCTCACGTCGGCGATGTACGGGCAGGAGCACTGTGTTCCGGTGCCGGTGCCGGTGCCGGTTCCGGTGCCCCTTGCGCCTGCGGGTGCCCCCAACCCCGCCGGTAACGCAGAAGACCAAGGAAAGAGTCGTGCAGGTGCCCGGGCTCCGGTCTTCGGTCGCCCGGGCCCCGGTCCGGGATGCATGGGTGACGGATGGCAGGGCACTCGGTGGTGGCACGGCAGGAATCCAGCAGCGACCGATCGCGGTCGGCTGGAATGCCACCCGGTTCGGGGTACGAAGCGGGCGGGGACAGGGTGATGTGGGCCTGGTGAGGTCAGGGCCCGCGAACACCGAAGAGTCGTTAGGGCGGAGCCGAAAATGATTGTGCTTGGCGCGATTTTGCTAATCATCGGCATGCTGGTCGGTATCTCACTGCTCACGATCGTCGGCGGGGTACTCGTCGTCGTCGGCGCAGTCCTGTGGATTCTCGGTGCGACCGGACGCATGGTCGGCGGTCGAAAGCACTACTTCTGACAACTCCTGACAACTGGACTCGGTGCGGCTGCTCAACGACGCACCAACGTCCCTCGCGCGCCCGGGGCCTCGCGGAGAACATTCCGCCGGGCCCTGTGGCGCGCTCTCGCAGTGATGCAAGAACCGTTGTTGTGCTGTCGTATTACTACTACCGGTCTGTCGTATTACTGCCGGTCATTCAGGTGTCGTGAGGTCTGTCTTCTGCATGCCGACCGGCGCCCCCCCCGGATTCGGCATCGTGCCCTGGTGGGACCCGGCAGGGCACGGTAGGCCCCCGGTCCCGTTCACGTAGTAGCCCCGGACCATGTCCGGCAGCCATGCCCCTACGCTGTCGTCCAGGCTCAGTCTCCCCTCCGCCTCCATCTGGAGCAGCACGGTCGCGATGAAGGTCTTGGTGATGCTGCCTGCACGACCGGGTCGCTCCATGCCCCCGATCCGTCCGCTCCGCCGCGTGTGACGTCGACCTCGGGCTGCATGGTTGTTCATCGGAGCAAGGACGGGACCGTGGCCTGACCCGGCCGACACGGTTTCGAAGTCACTTCGTCGAGCGGACACCCGCCATCCGTGGCGGCTGCCGTGCCCTCCACACCCGCGGGTGCGGCAGTGCGGCCCACCCAGGAGGTCGTCGACTGCCAGGCCTACCTACGAACGGACAGCGGCGGCGGGCCGGCCGCCGGGGCACCGGGCGGCGGTTTGTTCCTGGGCGAGTTCGCGCGCGGTCGCCATGTCGCTGAACGGCAGCAGTTCCTCGCGTACGGTCTGGTACGGTTCGCTGCCCTTGCCCGCGATGAGGACCGTGTCCTTGGGGCCCGCCGCGGACAGAGCGAAAGCGATCGCGTCGCGGCGGTCGGCGAACCGTTCGAAGGGTGTTCCTGTCGAGACGAGGCCGGGGGTGATCTGGTCCAGGATCGCCTCCGGATCCTCGTTGCGTGGGTTGTCCGACGTCAGGACGCACAGATCAGAGTGCGTCCCGGCGATCCTGCCCATCGCGACTCGCTTCGTGGTGTCCCGGTCGCCGCCGCAGCCGAAGACAGTGATCACCCGGCCGCGCGTGTAGCTGCGGATGGTGGCCAGAACCTTGTCCAAGGAGTCCGGGGAGTGGGCATAGTCCACGATCACGGAGGTGCCCTCCGGGGTCTCGAAGCGTTCGAACCGGCCGGGGACGGGCGGCAGATGGCTGAGCGCGGCGATGAGGGTATCCAGATCGTGCCCGAGGACGTGGCAGGTGGCCAGGCTGGCGAGGGCATTGGCCACCGAGTACCGGCCCGGGAAAGGTATCGCCGCCGGGTACGCGTGCCCGCCGTGATGCAGGGTGAAATGTGTGCCTGAAGCGCTCACGGCAAGGTCGGTCGCACGATAGTCCGCCGGTACGTCGAGGGCGTACGTGGTCACCGCACCGGGCATCGTCACGCCGATCTCGGCACCCACGGGGTCGTCGGCGTTGACCACCGCTTGCTGGCACAGGCCCCGGAAGAGCCGAAGCTTGGCATTGCGGTAGTTGGCCATCGTACCGTGATCGTCCAGATGGTCCTGGGTCAGATTGGTGAAGACCCCGACGTCGATGAACGTACGGTTCACCCGATGGGTCAACAGCGCCATCGAGGTGGCCTCCAGCACCACGGTGCCGGTCGCGCGGTCACGCATGTGTCCCAGGAGGTACTGCAGGTCGGGCGACTCCGGGGTGCTGAGCACCGAATGCGGCATCGGGATCAGCTCATCGCCGATCCGGCTGCCGGCCGTTCCGATGACCCCGACCCTCGCCCCGGCGGAGATCCTCAGGGCGGATTCGATCATGTACGAGACGGACGTCTTGCCGTTGGTCCCGGTGATCGCCACCATATCCATCAGCCGCCCCGGTTCGCCGAAGTACCGGGAGGCCACGACCGCCGCCGCCTGTCGGGTGTCGGCCACGCGCACGGTGCACTTGTCCGCAGGCCACACCATCGCGCCGAGCCGCGCATCCTCCCCTTCGACAAGTGCGGCGACGGCCCCGCGGGCGAACGCGGCCGTCACAGAGTCGGGTCCGCCCTCCCGGTGTCCGGGCACGGCGATGAACAGGGAGCCAGGCCACACCCGGTCGACGTCGAAGGTCACTCCCGCGGTGATCGGTGCCCTGCTCGGGTCACCCTGGAGTACGTGATGAACCTGGCCGGCCAGCAACTCGCTCAGATGCACAAGGATCCCTTCGAGACGGCTCGACCCGGCCATGCGGTCGAAGCCAGGCGGCAGCGCCGGCGGATGCCGGAGGGCTGCTGTGGTGACATGGAACGGGAACGAAGATCATCCGGCGGGCTGAGCAGGCTGCCCCAGCCGGGGAGAAGGGCACGCACGGTGCGAGGGAACGGCGAGCCCGCGCGCGAGAGTCGCCGCTAGCCGTGCTCGTGCAGCGCGATGCGCCGGGCCCGAGATGCCTCGACGCCAACCGCGAGAACGTGACCGACGGCTCCTGGGCGCAGCCTTGAGGCGGCCTGCTGCATGTGCTGCCTCGGAGAACCCGTACGATCCATAAGCCTGAGTGTACGGCCGCGCCGACAACCGCGGTCCCGCGGGCGCGACGGGGCCGCGATTCCCGTAAGCCTCCGTGGGCGACCGTGCGCCCGGGCGACCGTGCGCCCGGGCAGTGACAATACGGGCTTTTCCACGGGTGTGCGGACGAGTACCTCGCGGCGCCGGTGCCGCCTTCGCGCATGGCTCAGGGCTGGAGACGGCACGCGGGCCGCGGGCCGCGCAGATGCTGGCCGCCGTTACCTCGGTGGCTACGCCGAGCCGCCCATGGGACCAGCTTTTCCGGAGCTGGATGTGGGCGGCGGTGATCCGATACGCGCAGGGTGCGCGGTGGCGGTACGCAGCCCCGCCGCGCTCAGAACGCGCGGCTGGCGTTATTCGCGCACCGCGGCCAGCGGCACGCCCGTCACGGGAAGTTTGGCGGTCACTGACCTTTCCTGCCTGGTGTCGCCCGGTAGTGATGGGTGGTTGATCCCTGCGGTATGACGAGTTCATGCGGTATGCGCAGGGTGGTGGGCTGACTGTTGGGGGATGGGAAGTGCATGAGCGGTTGCGGCTGGAGGCCGACAAGCGATTCGGCTGCGGCGACAAGAGCGCGGCGATCGCTACGGATCTGCGGGCCACCGTGCGGTCCGTGGAGCGGTGGCGACGTTCTGGGAACGAGGGTGGAACGACGTCGCTCCGGCCGAGGGGACCGACCTTCCGTGGCCGGCTAAATCCGGAACAGTTCGCCGTGCTGGAGGCGGCCAAGAAGCCCGAATCGCTCACGCACGCCTGCCCGGGGGCTTGCCGCTGTGTTCAGCAGTGCTCAGGTTCCACGGCTAGCCACAGTTCGGCGTCGGCCTCGGTCTTGTCCGGTGACAGGCGGGTGGGCAGGCTCTCAGGGCCGGTGCGGGTGCGATACGGGTTCGACGGGAACCACTCGATGAACACGTCGCGCCACAGTTCCTGGACGGCCTGCGGCGCGGGACCGGAGGTGGCGAAGACCGCTTCCACGATCACCTTGCCAGCGATGGTCGTGAGCACGTCTACCCGGCGCTGCGCTCGGTGCCGTCTCCGTCCGGACCGGGGGTGTCCTGTTCCAGGCCCCGGCGGATCGCGATCTCCAGGGGTGCGTTGTGCCAGCCCGCGTCGTCCGGCTCGTCCTTGTGCGGTAAGCGCAGCGGGAACGTGCCCAGCGAGTAGCGCGGCTCCCAGCGTCCCGCGCCGACGAGCAGGTCGTACGCGCGCTGCAGCGACGGGGAGTTAGGCGCGGCGGCGGAACGGCCCCTGTGCCATACCGCCCACCCAGTGCACGGGCTGCGTCCACGTCGACGGGACGTCGGGGCACAGCCCGTCTCTCGCCGCGGCAGCCGCGCGCAGTCCGCGGCCACGCGCGGCACGACAGCGCCCTCCAACTTCACGAAGCCGTCGCGGAGAAACGGGATACCAGGGTCGTGTCGTCCATGCCCCCATCGTGCGGCGGCACCGGACCCGTTCACCCGACATTCTCCGCACCGCCTTGTCGGGTATCACCGGAGCGCGGTCAGGCGGCGCACGTCGCCTGGCAAACCGTGATCAATCTCAGCGGCCTCTCCTTGTACCGCGGCTACGCACACCCGGTGAGCCCCGTGGGCTGAGGGAAACTCAAGGGGCTTCGGCGCGAACACGAGGGCATGGTGTGGATTGAGCTGGCGCAACATGGCGTCGAACGGCCGTCTCGTGTCCATCTGTCGGCAGAGTGTCCTGACCTTGCCCATCACAGCCTGCACGGTTTTGCGTTCGGGCGAGCGCCGCTGCGCCCAGCGCCGGCGACGCTCCACGTGAGCGCGCATACCTGGAACCTCCGGAGTAGCCCGCCGCCCGAGGGTAGGCCAGTCGTGCGACGGGAACTCCTGACCTTCCCCCGGGGCGACCCGACTTCTCAGGCAGTGTCGAAGTACACCACTTGGTCCTGTGCCGCCGCAGCTCTTGGTACTTGGCGATGAACAGTTCGAAGTAGTTGCGCAGTGAGGTGCCCGAGACGTCGGAGCGGCCGGGTGCGGGGCGGGTGAATTGGTAGCCGACACCGCCTTCGAAGGGGCGCCAGGCGCGGGTCTCGCGCCGGGTGGCGTCGTCGACGATGCGGAAGGTGTCGGCGCCGCTGAAGGCGAGCCCGTACAGGTTGTCGCCGGTGAAGTGCGGGATGTTGCGCAGTGTGTAGGTGCGTCCGGGGGTGGCGCCGCCGGTCTGTGCGACCACTCCGGGCGGGCCGATGCCCTGGCAAGCCGACTTCTGGTACTGGGTGCTGCTCGCCGCGTTGCCCGGAAAGACTCCTTCGGTCCACTCCTGCTCGCGGTCCTTGTCGCCGCCGAAAAGCTTCTTCAGCAGCCAGGCGAGGAGGAAGACCAGGACCGCGACGGCCGCGCCGATCACCATCCCCGCCGGGCCGCCGGGCGTGCCGATGAGCGCGCCCACCGCGGCCGCGGCCTCCCAGGCCCACCCACCATTGCCAGTCCGCGGAGTCGTAGTCGAGTGCGTCCTTGCCGCCCTCGGCGATCTGCTGCTTGTCGATCTGGATCGTGGAGACTCCCAGGCCCTGGACCGCGAGCTGATTGGCGTAGAGCACCGGATGCAGACCGTCCGGGCTCGGGTGGCCCGCGTCGTCCACGAACCTGAGCTGGGGTGGGACAGCGGCACAGCCTTGTTAGGGCGGGGACAGCGTGGGCGAGTGAAGTTGCGGGAGATCAGAAGTCGGTCCGGAACCGGAACAGCATGGTCAGGGACCCGACGCGGACAGCATCGTGCAGTAGACCCTCGCGGCCTTGGCATGATCAACAGCGTCTTGACAACGCACATGATCACACCAAGGCCGCACCACGGTCGCATCGGTCTCCGAAAGCCCGGCAGGTTCCCAACCGCCCCTCCCGGAGCTGAGGTTGCAGAACAGACTCAGGAATGGACGACCTGCAGCTTGTAGACGCTCACCTGCCCGTAGTTGGAGCTGCCGCACGGGGAGGAGTTGCCGCAGTTGGCCTGGGTGTAGGCACCGGCCTTGAAATAGTTCCCGGACGCCGTGTGCGAGATGGTCGTCTGGAGGACGCCGTTGTAGTAGGCCATGATCTTGCCGCCGCTAACGACGAACTTGCCCTCATAGACAGTGTTCAGCGCGTAGTTACTGGTCACCAGCTTGTGATGGCTGTCGTCGCCCTTGGTGATGTAGAGACTGGTGCCCTCCAGACGGAACGTCGTGACGTCGTCGTTGCCGTCGTGGATCTGAGCGCCGACGACCTGCGGCTTGTCGGCGGGGAGCTTGTTGAAAGCCTCCCGGAAGGTGAGGGTGTGAGTACCGGAGGTGGCGGACCATGCGGCGTTCGAGGTGCCGTTACTGGTCATCTCGCGCAGCTCAGAGCGCGGGTAGCTGGATCCCGGCGTGGTCACCCCGTTTACGGCGGCGCGGAACTGCACGCCGGTACAGGCGGAGTTCACTCTGAACCACGGGTCCGAGGAGAAGGTGGCCAGCGCCGGCTGCTTGATCTCGGTGGGTGACTCCTCGGCCCCCGTGGGCAGGGTTACCTTCCAGTTGGTCAGGTCAAGCTGTTGAGCGGGGTAGTCGCACGGGGCAGCCGCGGTGGCGGTGCCCGCCGTGAGGAGAGGAGCGGTCAAAGCGGCCAGGGCGGAAAGCGTGGCCACGCCCGTCATGGCGATCTTGCGAGTTCGGCTCATGTTTCCTGCTTCCCTACGGTTGCCTGTCGGATGCCTTCTTGAGCAGTCAGCAGGGGCGAGAGGGCTCGTACGCGTCACCGAAGCGCTGTCGCGTACCGCCGGTGGTGCCGACCAGATCGTTCCGTACAGTAACCGGTGCAACTGCCCTGGCGAAAGCGGCAGTTGATGGCCTCCGCTGTGCGTGGATACCGCCCTGGTAGCGAGCGATTGGAGGTCGTTTTTATGCTGTTTTGCTTGCCGCCATGTGCCTCAGAGCTACACAGGTAACGCTCGCTTCTGAACTGGCGCGACATCTCAACCTCGAACCAAACAACCTCGCCGGGACAAAACGCTCTGCAACTGAGTGTTTCGCCCTGTCTCACTGCGAAATGCGGGCATTCATCGACCCCGGGGCCCCGTGACGCGAGTTCCTGAGGAGAAGGTTTTCCTGTGCCGTGGCAGGAGAGGGTTGTTTCGTTCCGGCCCCTCCCGTCTTATCCCAAGCCGACCCAGCTCACGGCCGTTTGCCCGCTGGATCGGGTCGGCCAGCACGGGGTACATCGGAAACATGAGCCCACGCCGCGGCTACCCCAGCGACCTGTCCGACGACCGCTGGGTGCTGATCGAACCAGTCCTCACCGCGTGGCGCGACGAGCGCCGCGACCGCGGCCTGGACATCGGGCGCCCACCCGAACACGACCTGCGCCCGCTCATGAACGCCGTCCTGTACGTGGACCGCACCGGCATCCCGTGGCGCCACCGCCGCACGACTTCCCACCCTGGCCCACGAGCTACCACTACTTCGCCTGCTGGCAGCAGGACGGTATCTTCGACCAGCTCATCGGGCTGTTGCGGGGCCTGGTCCGCGAGCGCGAGGGCCGCGATGCCGAGCCCTCCGCCTGTGTGTTGGACTCCCAGGCCATCAAGACCTCCGCCAACGTCCCCCTCGCCGACCAGGGCACGGACGCCGGCAAACGGATCATCGGCCGCAAGCGGCACCTGGGCTGCGACACGCTCGGCCTGCTGCTGACCGTGCTGGTCACCGCCGCCAGCATCTCCGACACCGCCGCCGGTCGGACACTGCTGTCCCGTATCGCAGCCGCCCACCCGCGCGTCGCCAAGGCCTGGGTGGACGCCGGATACCGCATCATCGCCATCGAGCACGGCGCCCGCCTGCGCATCGACGTCCAGCCCGTCCAACGCCCCCCGGGCACCCGCGGGTTCACGGTCATTCCGCGCCGCTGGACCATCGAACGCAGCATCGGCTGGCTCATTAACCACCGCAGACTCGTCCGTGACTACGAGCGGCACCCGCACCGGTCCGAAGCCGTGATCCATTTCGCCATGATTAACCTCATGTCCCGCCGCCTCACCGGCGAAGCCACCCCAAACTGGCGCGGAACCTGACCCCACGGAACCAAACACAAAACCCAGGGCGAAACACTCAGTAAGGCCTCAGCGGCCGTGTCATGATCGAGGTCTGCCGGACACGGAAGGGCTGCCGGCAAAGGAGTGCGGCCAGTCTGGGATGATTAGCGCGGCCTCTCGGGATCGGCCATAGACATGACGGAACAGCCGTTCCGGTGAGCAGGCCGCGTCCCAGCACGGCCACGGGGAATTGTCCACTGAGAGCAAGCACGACCCTGCCGTCGACCTGATCCAGAACAAGGTGAGCGGTAAGTGTCTCGCGCGGTTGCTGAGCGACGACCTCTACATGGCGACGTGCACCGGTGGCGCTTCCCCGCGCTGGCACGACTACGCCACCTACTGATCTTTTCGTAAGTTCGGTGGGTGTGGTGGGCGGATGGTCAGGCCGGTATGGGCGAGGTATGACCATGGCAGTGGGGGGTTGGTGTTGATGCGGTGGATGCCTTGCTCGGTGGCGTCGGCGACATCGGCGA
>NZ_JOAP01000003.1 GCF_000720475.1 Streptomyces aureocirculatus | reverse complement strand
GGGTTGCCCTCGGGGGCGGGGCCGCCCTCGGGCGCGGGGGTGCCCGCCGGTGCCGGTGCCGCGGTGGGCGGCGGTGCGGTCGGGGTCGGCGGCTGGGGGGAGGGTGCGGCGGCCGGGGTTGTGGGTGCCTGGTCGGGGGCGGGGGCCGCGGAGGGGGCCGCATGGGTGGCGTGGGTGGCGCCGGTGGCGTCGTAGGCGCCCGGGTCAGCCGGGCCTCCGGGGGCGCCAGGGCCTCCAGAGGCGCCAGGGCCTCCAGAGGCGCCAGGGCCTCCAGGGGCGCCGGGAGCACCGGGAGCACCGGGAGCACCGGGAGCACCGGGAGCACCATGGCCCCCTGCACCACCCGCACCCCCTGCGCCCGCCGCACCCCCCACGCCACCCGCGCCTCCCCGCACCGCGGCCCGGGCAGCCGCGGCGCCGCCGCCCGGCGGGATGTCCGCCCCGGGGCCCGGCGGCGGTACGGGAACCCCGGGCTGCTGCACGCCCGCGTGGGCCTCGGGCCCGGGGACGTACCCCATCGGGGGGGCGGCGGCGGGGCCGCCGGCCATGAAGTGGCCGCCGCGCTCGAGCCGGTCGAGGCGGGCCATCACGGAGCGGGCGTCGTCGTACGCCGCGGGGAGCAGCACGCGCGCGCAGATCAGCTCGAGCTGCAACCGCGGCGCGGTGGCCCCGCGCATCTCGGTGAGGCCTTCGTTGACGATGTCGGCGGCGCGGCTGAGCTCGGCACCGCCGAATACTCCGGCCTGGGCCTGCATCCGCTCCACCACGTCGGTGGGGGCGTCGATGAGCCCCTTCTCGGCGGCGTCGGGCACCGCGGCGAGAATCATCAGGTCCCGCAGCCGCTCGAGGAGGTCGGCGACGAAGCGCCGTGGGTCGTTGCCGCCCTCGACGACGCGGTCGACGACTTCGAAGGCGGCGCCGCCGTCACCGGAGGCGAAGGCTTCGATGACGGCGTCGAGGAGCGAGCCGTCGGTGTACCCGAGCAGGCCCGTGGCCATGGCGTACGTCACACCGTCCTCGCGCGCGCCTGCGAGGAGTTGGTCCATGACGGACATGGAGTCACGCACGGAACCGGCACCGGCGCGCACGACGAGCGGAAGGACGCCGCCCTGGATGGCCATGCCCTCGCGGCCGCACACCTCGGCGAGGTAGTCACGCAGCGTGCCGGGGGGCACGAGCCGGAACGGGTAGTGGTGCGTACGCGAGCGGATGGTCCCGATGACCTTCTCGGGCTCCGTCGTCGCGAAGATGAACTTCAGATGCTCCGGCGGCTCCTCGACGACCTTCAGCAGGGCGTTGAACCCCGCCGGCGTGACCATGTGGGCCTCGTCGATGATGTAGATCTTGTACCGGCTGCTTGCGGGGCCGAAGAAGGCCTTCTCGCGCAGGTCGCGGGCGTCGTCCACGCCACCGTGCGAAGCGGCGTCGATCTCGATCACGTCGATCGAACCCGGCCCGTTCCGCGCGAGGTCGCGGCAGGACTGGCACTCGCCGCAGGGGGTCGGGGTGGGACCTTGCTCACAGTTCAGACAGCGGGCGAGGATGCGCGCGCTCGTCGTCTTGCCGCAGCCGCGCGGGCCACTGAACAGGTACGCGTGATTGACCCGGTTGTTCCGCAGCGCCTGCTGCAGCGGGTCGGTCACATGTTCCTGCCCGATGACCTCGGCGAACGACTCCGGGCGGTAACGGCGGTAGAGCGCGAGAGACGACACGTATACGAGGTTATAGGCGCCCACTGACAACCAGGACCGCCCCGGGGAACGCAAGCGCCCCCCACGCACCCGCCAGAGCCGACCTACCCTTGCTGCCTTCCGGCCCTGGGGGAGTTCAGTCAGATAGCGCCGCGTGAGGGGCTGGCCCCCACCCTAGCCGATGCCAGGGGGTGGGAACGAGTTCGCGAGCACTCCTCAACGTCTTGTATTGTTTGCCGCGGAGGATTCGCCTAGAGGCCTAGGGCGCACGCTTGGAAAGCGTGTTGGGGGCAACCCCTCACGAGTTCGAATCTCGTATCCTCCGCCAGTGCCTCACCGGGCACTAACGTCGAAGGGCCCCACCGCTTGCGGTGGGGCCCTTCGACGTTTCGTGCGCGGGGGCGCGACGGCCCCGCGGCCGTCTGTGCAGGCGCCCGGCCGTCCGTCCAGGCGTTGCCCGGGGGCCGTGCGCCCGAGCCGATCATATGCAAATCCGCCGGTTGCGTTTGCATCGTTGAAAGACGCCCGTCTGGTTCCCAACTACCGGCGTACCACACCGAGTTCGAGAAGGGTGTCGGATTCGACATTTCTCCCGCAAACGTCGATCTGCTGTTGGCGAACGCGTCGCCGTACCCCGTAGAGTCCCGACCACTCAAGGCGCGGTGCGGATGGGGCAGTAGTGGAACGGCAACTGGACGAGGCTCTCGCACAACTGGTGATCAGGGATCGGCTCCGCCTCGGCCGGAGGCTACGGTTCAGGCGCAAGACGGGTCCCCTGGTGCTGCAGCTCGAGGGCGAGGGCTCCGGAGTACGGCAGTGGCCCCGGGACTTTCACCGGAAGTACCGAGGTGTCCTGCCGATCAACGAGCCGGGCACGCTCCCCAACGAGCCCCCCAACGAGCCGGGCACGCTCCCCGTGGATCCGCATCCGCCCCCTGACCAGGACCCCCAGGCGACCCCCGCCCCCGCCTCCCCCGAACCCCAGGCGGTCCCCACGCCGGCCTCCTCCGAACGCCAGGTGGCCGATCACCTCCTCGACATAGCCCAGGGCTGCGGCTACGACGGCCGCCCCGCCTATCGTCTTCCCCTCGTCTTCCCCCGCTTCGCGGCGGCGTACGGGGCCTTCTACGCATGGCGGCCGGACCAGCCTCCGAAGAGCGGGAGCGGCACCCGCGCCGTGCAGAACGACACGCTGGAGCGTCTGATCAAGGACGCCATCCGCGACGCGAAGCGCTACGCCCTCCTTGAGCTGCGCAAACGCGTTGCCGACCTCGCACTGGGCGACGACCTGCTGGTCAACGCACAGCTAGGTGGTTTCATCGGGCTCTGCGTGCGGGTCATCGACGCCTTCCGGTTCCCTCATCTCAGGACCCTGAGGTGGTACCGGAACAAGGCGCTCGACTCCCTGCCGTTACCCACCAACCGGGCGCTTCTGCAGGAGCTGCGCGCGTGGCGCGACAAGCCACGCGCGGAGCGGGAGTTGCTCCTGGTCCAGGCACTTCTGGCGGACATCGACGCGCACTACGGCTTTTTCCGCCGCCTCAACCGGGTACGCAGACCCGTCATTCTGCTGCCGGATGTGGACTGCGTCCCTGCCCGCCGCACCATCAGAGACGCCCTGCTCACGGCGTACGACGACGACAAGTCCCGCAGGTTGCGCGTGCACCCTGTCGTCATCACGACGTCGGCCCCGGGTGCCGCCCCGCCCTCGAAGGGGGCGAACTGCGCCGCCCCTGCGAGCGAACTCGCGGCCGCCGTCCCAAGGCTGTTCCGGGCGCGGGACGAGGCCGCCGAGCGGCGATGCCGCGGCGAGGACGTGCCGCTTCCCGGCCGTCTCCTCCCCGTTGACCTCGGAGATGACGCGGACTCCGCGGACCCCGCACACCCCACACCCCCCGGCCCTCGCCGCGGTTTCGGGCGTGTGGGCCCGGTCACCGTCACGGCTCTCTCCCTCGCCGCCATGGCCACGGCGGTGTACGGAGTCCTGCTCTTCTTCTCGCCCGGCGGGCCCGAGAGCTGCGGGGAGGGCTTGCGGATGGCGGGGCGGGACTGCGTCGGGGTCTCGGACGGCACCGGCGTCTACATGCCGCACGTCGACGGGATGAGCGAGGTCTCCGCTGCCATCGAGGCGGAGAACAACCGCATCGCGAAGCTGAAGTACGCGACGGTCGCCCTGATGATCCCCATGGAGTCGGAAAGCCCGGCGGTGCAGCGGCAGATCCTGAGCGAGGTCCAAGGGGCGTATCTGGCCCAGCGGGAGACGAACGCACCCGGCTCCGACACCGCCGCCAAACCACCCATCCGGCTCGTTCTGGCCAACCCCGGCCGCAATTACGGGCAATGGCAGAAGACCGTCGACGACCTGCTCAAGGAGCCCAGGCTCCGAGTCGTCGCGGGCTTCAACCTCAGCCTGGACACGAGCCTCGATGCCATGACCGACCTGACCAGGGTCCGGCAAGTCCCGGTCGTCGCCAGCCTGGTCACTTCGACCGACTTCGCCAACCCCGAGACAGCCGACCGGGACAAGGACCCCTTCCCCGGCCTGGCCAGGGTCGTCTCGACCGCCCGGGAACAGGCGAGCGCACTGCTCCAGTTCGACCCGGAGCTGGCGGGCGCCCAGACGGCACTCGTCGCCGACACCCGCAAGAAGGACAACTACAACAGCTCGCTGCGGGCTGCCTTCGCCGAGGCCAGGGAGGGCAAGAAGAACGAGACCGGTGTCCAGGACATGACCTATGTGTCTCCGGGCCTCGAAGAACCGGGCATCACCCCGAACAAGTTCGAGGACTTCGCCCTCAATCTCTGCCAGTCCCGTGCCCGGTACGTCTACTTCGCGGGCCGCGCGCACCACTTGGAGATCTTCATCAAGAAGCTCGCGGGCACGTACTGCGCCGGCAAGGCCGACGGGAAGGGCTACACCGTGATCACGGGCTCCGACGCCACGACCCTCGGCGGCCGCCTCGACCAGGGCGAGCGTCGGCTCCTGCGCGGCGACGCGGGCGGCGGACGGCCCTCGGTGTCCGTGCTGTACGCGGCACCGGCCCACCCCGACGCCTGGGACACCGAGGTCGACCGGTGGCGGGAACGCGCGGTGCGGGACGGACGCGAGCGGACCGCCGACAGGGACCGACCGCGCTATCTGGCCGAGCCGCAGGAGGCGTTGGCGAAGCTGCGGGACTCCGCCGACGCGGCGGACATCGGAGAGGTGAGTCTCGACGACGGACGGACGATCCTCACCCACGATGTCATCCTGACCGCGGCCAAGGAGCTGACGAAATCCGTCCAGGTCGGTGGCGCGGAGGTGCCGACGCGCGAGCGGATCAGGGAAGACCTCAGATCACTCAACCTGGCCTTCCGGGTGCGGGGCGCCAGCGGCTGGATCTGTCTCACGGGAGCCGGCAACCCGTACAACAAGGCGGTCTCCGTGGTCCGTCTCGACCCGTCGGTCAAGAAGCTGAGGTTCCAGGGCGTGGCGTGGCCGACGGGCAGCCCACCGGAGCGGAACTGCGAGGTTCCGCAGCGGAGCGGCGCCGAGTAGAAGTTCTTCCCGCCCGTCCCTGCTTCCCGTTCAGCTCGCCCCGCGTGTCGGCGACCTGGAAGCGACGCGCAGCAGCGACGGCGGCGGCGGCCGGGTGCGCGTGCGGGCAGTAGCAGCCGGACGCGCACCCGGCCTGTGGCCGGCCATGGCGGCGCCGCCCCGTTCGGTGCGGTCAGCGACCCACGTACGCCGCCAGATGCTCCCCGGTCAGCGTCGACCGCGACGCCACCAGTTCCTGCGGGGTGCCTTCGAAGACGACCTTGCCGCCGTCGTGGCCCGCGCCGGGGCCGAGGTCGATGATCCAGTCGGCGTGGGCCATCACCGCCTGGTGGTGCTCGATGACGATGACGGACCTGCCGGAGTCGACGAGCCGGTCGAGCAGGGCGAGGAGTTGTTCCACGTCGGCGAGGTGCAGGCCGGTGGTCGGCTCGTCGAGTACGAGGACGGTGTTGTCGCCGCCCTTGTCCCCCATGTGGGTGGCGAGCTTGAGCCGCTGCCGTTCGCCGCCGGACAGTGTGGTGAGCGGCTGGCCGAGGGTGAGATAGCCGAGGCCGACGTCCGTGAGCCGGGAGAGGATCTTGTGCGCGGCGGGGGTCCGCGCCTCGCCCCCGGCGAAGAACTCCTCGGCCTCGGTCACGGACATCGCGAGCACCTCGCTGATGTCGCGCCCGCCGAAGCGGTACCCCAGGACCGAGGGCTGGAACCGCTTCCCCTCGCAGTCCTCGCAGGGGCTGGCGACCCCGGCCATCATGCCGAGGTCGGTGTAGATGACGCCGGCGCCGTTGCAGGTGGGGCAGGCGCCCTCGGAGTTGGCGCTGAACAGCGCCGGTTTGACGCCGTTGGCCTTGGCGAACGCCTTGCGGATCGGTTCGAGCAGTCCCGTGTACGTCGCCGGGTTGCTGCGCCGGGACCCCTTGATGGGGGTCTGGTCGACGGCCACCACGCCCGCGTCGGCCGGGATCGAGCCGTGGATCAGGGAACTCTTGCCGGAGCCCGCGACGCCGGTGACGACGCAGAGGACGCCGAGCGGGACGGCCACGGAGACGTCCCGCAGGTTGTTCGCCGTGGCCCCGCGGATCTCCAGGGCCCCGGCGGGCGCCCGCACCTCCTCCTTGAGGGCGGCCCGGTCGTCGAGGTGGCGGCCGGTGACGGTGTCGCTGGCCCGCAGCCCCTCGACGGTGCCCTCGAAGCAGACGGTGCCGCCCGCCGTACCGGCGCCGGGCCCGAGGTCCACGACGTGGTCGGCGATCGCGATGGCCTCCGGCTTGTGCTCCACGACGAGCACCGTGTTGCCCTTGTCGCGCAGGCGCAGGAGCAGGTCGTTCATGCGCTGGATGTCGTGCGGGTGCAGGCCGATGGTGGGCTCGTCGAAGACGTACGTGACGTCGGTGAGCGAGGAGCCGAGGTGGCGGATCATCTTGACGCGCTGTGCCTCACCGCCGGAGAGCGAGCCCGCGGGACGGTCGAGCGCGAGATAGCCGAGGCCGATCTCGACGAACGAGTCGAGGGTCTGCTGGAGCGCGGTGAGCAGCGGCGCCACCGAGGGCTCGTCGAGGCCGCGGACCCACTTGGCCAGGTCCCTGATCTCCATCGCGCAGGCGTCGGCGATCGAGACCTTCTTGATCTTCGAGGACCTGGCGCCCTCGCTGAGCCGGGAGCCGTCGCACTCCGGGCAGGTGGCGAAGGTGACCGCGCGCTCCACGAACGCCCGGATGTGCGGCTGCATCGCCTCCTTGTCCTTGGCGAGGAACGACTTCTGGATCTTCGGGATCAGCCCCTCGTAGGTGAGATTGACGCCGTTGACCTTGACCTTCGTGGGCTCCCTGTAGAGGAAGTCCCGCATCTCCTTCTTGGTGAACCTGCGGATCGGCTTGTTCGGGTCGAGGAAGCCGGACTCGGCGTAGATCCCGACCGTCCACACGTTGTCCGACTTCCAGCCGGGGATGGTGAACGCGCCCTCCGCGATGGACTTGGAGTCGTCGTACAACTGGGTGAGGTCGATGTCCGAGACGGCGCCGCGGCCCTCGCAGCGCGTACACATGCCGCCGACGCGGTTGAAGGTCGCCTTCACGGTCTTCGTCCTGTCGGAGCCGCGGTCGACGGTGATGCCGCCGCTCGCCCGGACGGACGCGGTGTTGAAGGAGTACGCGCTCGGCGGGCCGATGTGCGGCTCGCCGAGGCGGCTGAAGAGGATGCGCAGCATGGCGTTGGCGTCGGTGGCGGTGCCGACCGTGGAGCGGGGGTCGCCGCCCATGCGCTGCTGGTCGACGCTGATCGCGGTCGTCAGGCCGTCGAGCACGTCGACCTCGGGCCGCGCCGCTGTCGGCATGAAGCCCTGGACGAAGGTGCTGTAGGTCTCGTTGATGAGCCGCTGCGACTCGGCGGCGATGGTGTTGAACACCAGCGAGCTCTTGCCCGACCCGGAGACGCCGGTGAACACCGTGAGGCGGCGCTTGGGGATCTCGATGCTGACGTCCTTGAGGTTGTTCTCGCGCGCGCCGTGCACCCGGATGTACTCGTGGCTGTCGGCGGCGTGCGACGCGGGTGACCGGTCGCCGTCCGCTCTCTTCGTGCTGCTCATCGTGTCGTCGTCTCCCTGTGTGGGGCCCTTTGTGGGCCCTTAGTGGGCCCTTTGTGGGGCGGAGCCGCCCGCTCCAGCGCATCCCCATGTCCGTCACGCTAGGCGCGCCCCGGCGTGTCGCGCTTCTCGAATCCTGACCGGTCGCCGTACGCGGCCGGGCCGGGACGCGGCCGCGGGGCCGCTGCGGCGAGAGCGTTCCTGACCGGCTGGCCGGGCCCTCCCCCGGGGCGGTGCGGCGTCGCAGCAGAGCACACAAAGGGGGCCTGGGTACACCCCAGGACACCACCTCCCCCCATGGCCTGTGAGCCGCGTACGCAGCAGAGTTGAGGGCATCGGGAGCAGCGCTCCGCGCAGTGCGTCCCCCACTCGGCGAAGAGATGAAGACGAGGCCCGCCATGACGATCGACACGCTCCCCCGTGCCACCGCCACCGCCACCGCCCCGGTGAGGACGGACCTGGCGTACGAAGGCACCGCCGCCCGCACGCCACGGCCCGGCTTCTGGCACGCCCCGTTCGCCGCCCCCACCTTCCGTACGTTCGGATACGTCCTGACGTCGCTGCCGGTGGCCGTCGCCGGATTCGTCTTCGCCGTCACGCTGTTCTCGCTCGGCGCGGGCCTCGCGGTCACCCTGCTCGGGATGCCCGTGTTCGCAGCCATGTCGGCCGGTGCGCGCGGCCTCGGCGCGGGCGAACGGCGGCGCGCGCGGAGCCTGCTCGGCCTGGACGTGGCGGAGCCCGCACCCGTACGCACGGCGGACGCCGACGGCGCCTGGGCGCGGATACGGGCACAACTGCGGGACGCGGCGGGCTGGAAGGCGCTGCTGTTCCAGGTCGTCATGTTCCCGTGGCGGGTGGCGAGCTTCGTGCTGTCGGTGACGGTCTGGGTGGTCGGCTGGGCCCTGGCGCTGTTCCCCACGTACTCCTGGGTGTTCTCGCACTACCTGGACTGGCCCGGCTACCGCGTCTTCGACTTCGAGTCGGGCGGCGAGCACTACGCGTACTACATCGAGTCGCCCTGGCAGGTCGCGGGCGTCAGCGCGCTCGGGGTGCTGGTCGTCCTGCTCACGCCGCTGCTGCTGCGTGCGCTCACGGGCGTGGACCGGTCGGCGGTACGGGGCCTGCTCGGCCGGTGAGGGCCGGTCCGCGTCAGGGCGACCCCCACCAGGACCACCGCCATGCCGCCCACCACCCGGGCACCGATCCCCTCCCCGAGGAGATCTCGGTACGGTACGTCGCCACCGCGGGCGCCCGCCTCGCCGCACCCGCGCTGGCCCGCCTGCGCCGCGAGCACCCGGGCGTACAGGCGGAGTTGCGCCTCACCGACCCGGCGACCCGCTGCCTTGGGTGGGAAGCGAGTTGCCGGGCCCCGTGCCTGGACGCGGTCCTCGACGCGTGCGGAGCGGCCGGGTTCACCCCGGATTTCGTGATGGACAGCGGGGACTACGCGACGGCGCAGGGTTTCGTGGCGGCGGGCGTCGGGGTGGCGCTGGTCCCGGCGACGGGCCTGATGCCGCAGGCGGCGACGGCCTCGGTCCTGCCCCACCCCGGGCTTGCCGTCCGCGCGGTACGCGACCCCGTGCCGGTCCGCTCGATCTGGGCGGCGGTACGGGCGACGGCGCCGCGAAACCCCGTACTCCAGGCGTTCCTGGAGGCGCTGCGCGAGGCGGCCACGACGGCTCGGACGAGCGAGTAGGCGGAGCAGCCGTCGCCGCCGGGGCAGACGCACACAGGAGCAAGGCACCGTGAACGACGAAGGCCTCACTCCAGGGAGACGAACTCCCGGTACTCCGAACTCCACCAGTCCTCAGTGCCGTCGGGCAGGACGAGGACACGGTCGGGGCGCAGGGCGTCGATGGCACCTTCGTCGTGGGTGACCATCACCACGGCTCCCGGGTACGTCCCCACGGCGGCGAGTACCTCGTCGCGGGATGCGGGGTCGAGGTTGTTGGTGGGCTCGTCCAGGAGCAGCACGTTGGCGCCGGAGTGCACGAGCCCGGCGAGGGCGAGCCGGGTCTTCTCGCCGCCCGAGAGCACGCGGGCGGGCTTGTCGGCGTCGTCGCCGCGGAACAGGAACGCCCCGAGCACCTGCCGCACCTCGCCCGGGGTGAGGTGCGGCGCGGCGGCGGCGAGGTTGTCGCGTACGGACACCGCCAGGTCGAGGGTGTCGTGTTCCTGCCCGAAGTATCCGAGCCGCAGCCCGTGCCCGTGCACGACGCGGCCGGAGTCCGGGGTCTCGCGCCCGGCGAGCAGGCGCAGCAGGGTGGTCTTCCCGGCCCCGTTGAACCCGAGGACCACGAGCCGGCTGCCCCGGTCGACGGCGAGATCGACGCCGCCGAGCACGCGCACGGCGCCGTAGGACTTCTCCAGGCGCACCGCGCCCAGGGGCATCCGGCCGCAGGGGGCGGGGTCGGGCAGCCGGATGCGGGCGGTCTTCTCGCCGCGGCGTACGGGCTCGGTGCCGGACAGGAGCCGGTCGGCGCGGCGGACCATGTTCTTGGCGGCGGTGGCGGTGGCGACGTGGGCGCGCATCTTGTCGGCCTGGGTCTTGAGGGCGGCGGCCTTGCGTTCGGCGTTGGCACGCTCACGGGCGCGGCGCCGGTCGTCGGCGGCGCGCTGGCTGAGGTAGGTGTGCCAGGTGGTGTTGTGTACGTCGAGGGCGGCGCGCGCGGGGTCGAGGTGGAAGACGCGGTTGACGACGTCGCCGAGCAACGCGATGTCGTGGCTGACGAGGACGACGCCGCCGGGATATCCGCGCAGGAATCCGCGCAGCCACTCGACGGAATCCCGGTCGAGGTGGTTGGTGGGTTCGTCGAGGAGCAGGGTGTCGTGGCGGGAGAAGAGAATGCGGGCGAGTTCGACGCGGCGCCGCTGCCCGCCGGACAGCTCGCCCACGGCCTGCCCGAGCACGCGCTCGGGCAGCCCCACACCGGCGGCGACACGGGCGGCCTCGGCCTCGGCGGCGTACCCGCCGCGGGCCTGGAAGTCGTCGTCGGCACGGGTGTAGGCGGCCATGGCCGCTGGTTCGCCGCCGCCGCGGGCCAGGGCGGCCTCGGCGGCCCGCAGGGCGCGTACCGCCCGGTCGAGGCCGCGGGCGGACAGGATCCGGTCGGTGACGGTGACGGCCGGGTCGGCGGGGGCCGGGTCCTGGGCGAGCCAGCCGAGGGATCCGGTACGGGTGACGCGGCCGGCGTCCGGCTCGGGCCCCTGCCCGGCGAGGGTCTTCAGGAGGGTGGTTTTGCCGGCGCCGTTGCGCCCGACCAGGCCGACGCGGTCGCCGGGGGCGACGTGGAAGGAGACGCCGGACAGCAGGGTCCGGCCGCCCACGCGAAGATCAATATCACGTACAGCAATCACAACAGAACGCTCCGCACTCAAAGCAGGACACACGGGTGACGTGAAGGCGTGTGACCTGGCTAGGAGATGCGGGGCGTAGACATGCCCCCGAGGCTAGGCGAAGCGGATACCGCCCCGCACCCGAGTTTTCCGGCACCGCCCATCGCCCCCGGGCCTGGGCTGTGCCCCTCCCCCCACAGAACGGGCGCCCGGCAGTTGGGCTGTGCCCACCCGTTCCGCCCCTGGCGGACCAGTTGCCCACAGAGGGGGACGGACGGGCGGCGGAAGCCGCAAGAGGCACCGGGCCGCAGACGCTGTCGCGACCGGAGGGGTCGTGGCGGTATGACCGAGCGCAGCGTGCCAAGCGACACACTTACGGTGCGGGGAAGCCAGGGAGTGTCCACTACGCGAGCACGGCCATACCGCCACGACCCCGCCACCCCCACAAACGGAAAGGCGAAAACGGGCAACCCCCGCCCCCAGCGGACACACACCCCCCGGAACCCAACCCGTTCGGGCGGTTTCCGTCCACGGGCGTAGACGGCAGGGCTTGAGTCTTCCCGGTTTGTCCCACTTTCCGGCATCATTTCCCGGCGTCGCACTCGCCCGTCGAGGCTGCGCCCGGTGAGCCTTGACCGGTAGGCTTTCCGTGTGATCTTCAAGCGCATCGGAAACGGCCGGCCGTACCCCGACCACGGCCGGGAAAGCACCCGGCAGTGGGCGGACGTCGCGCCGCGCCCGGTCCGCCTCGATCAGCTCGTGACGACCAAGGGCCAACTGGACCTGGAGACCCTGCTCGCCGAGGATTCCACGTTCTACGGCGACCTCTTCGCGCACGTCGTGAAGTGGCAGGGCGACCTCTACCTGGAAGACGGACTGCACCGAGCGGTCCGCGCCGCGCTCCAGCAGCGCCAGGTGCTGCACGCCCGCGTACTCGAACTGGGCTGACCTCCCAGGGGCCCGCCACAGAACCGCCTCCGGACCGCCTCCGGACCATCCGCGGGCCATCTCCGGACCATCCGCGGACCGGCATCGCCCGACATTGACCCTTTCGGGTTGCCCTGACGTCCGAGCAATGATCATTTAGTAGGAATCCCCACCGCACAGCACTACGCTGCGCCCATGAGCATGCTCACTCCCCCCGGCATGGGCGGCAAGTACCGCATCACGGGGGACAAGTACCCGCGAATGCGCCGCCCGAGCGGCCGTCGCCGGATCGTGCTCGCGGCGATCGCGGCACTAGCCGTTGTCGGCCTGCTCGGCTGGGGCAGTCTGCAGCTCATCGACGTGTTCAGCGGCAAGGACGAGGCGTCCGCCGCGAGCGGAACGAAGGACTGCGTGACGGACACACCCCGGCAGCAGCAGAACCAACAACAGCAGAACCAGAACCAGAACCAGAACCAGAAGCAGAACCAGAAGCAGAACCAGAACCAGCAGAACCAGAACCCACTCCCCAAACCGGCCCAGATCAAGGTCAACGTCTTCAACGCCACCCCGCGAGGCGGCCTGGCCAAGGACACGGCGGACGAGCTGAGGAAGCGCGGCTTCGCCATCGGCAAGGTGGGCAACGCGACGAAGGCGTACGACAAGAAGGTCGAGGGCCCCGGGATAGTGCTCGGCGCGAAGTCGGCGACGGACACCGCGCTGCCCGTGCTCGCGACGCAGCTCACGGGGGCGCAGCGGCAGACGGACACCCGCAAGGGCGGCGAGGTCGACCTGATCCTGGGGAGCCGGTTCAAGGACCTGGCGAAGAAGGAGGACGCCGACAAGGCCCTGGCGGCACTCGCCAAGCCCTCATCGACGCCCTCGAAGCCGTCGGCGGACGGCAAGAACTGCTGAGCTCAAGCAGAGCACAAGCACACACCCGATTCGGCGTACGCAGCCTGCTGCGCGCCTATTCGGCGGTCCCGTACATCCGATCCCCCGCGTCACCGAGCCCAGGCACGATGTACCCGCTCTCGTTCAGACGCTCGTCCACCGCGGCGGTCACGACGGTGACCGGCGTCCCCGCGAGCTCCCGCTCCATGATCTCGACGCCCTCCGGGGCGGCGAGCAGCACCACGGCGGTCACATCGTCCGCGCCGCGCTTGATGAGCTCCTGGATCGCCGCGACCAGCGTGCCGCCGGTGGCGAGCATGGGGTCGAGGACGTACACCTGACGGCCGGAGAGGTCCTCGGGCATGCGGGTCGCGTACGTGGACGCCTGTAGCGTCTCCTCGTTGCGGATCATGCCGAGGAAGCCGACCTCGGCGGTCGGCAGGAGCCGGACCATGCCGTCGAGCATGCCGAGCCCCGCGCGCAGGATCGGCACGACAAGCGGCCGCGGGTGGGACAGCTTGACGCCGGTCGTCGTCTTCACCGGCGTGTCGATGTCGACCTGCTCGGTGCGCACGTCCCGGGTGGCCTCGTACGCGAGCAGGGTGACCAGCTCGTCGGCGAGGCGCCGGAAGGTCGGGGAGTCGGTGCGCTTGTCGCGCAGTGTGGTGAGTTTGTGCGCCACCAGCGGGTGGTCGACGACGTGGATCCGCATTGTTCAACAGTAACCGGGCGAAGCGCCCCCCAGCCCCAGCCCAAGCTCCCGGCCCAGCCCCGGCCCACAGCCGGAGCCCCAGCTCCCGACCCCACCCCCGAGCCCAGCCCCACCGCACTGCCACCACCCCACTGGCATCAATCGCAGCCCCGGAGGGAAGGTGGAAATACGAACTGGGGTGGTGTGGCCGATGCCCGACCGGGAAGCACGGGAAACGCGGGAAGCACGAGAGACCGACGCCGAGCGCCGCAGGCGGCGCGCCCAGTTCCTGCACGAGCTGAACGAGGCCCGCGAACTGCGGGCCCGGGTGACACCGCGCCGCGCCCGGGCGGCCAGACTGCGACAGGCGATGCGTATGCGTACGTTCCGCTGGTAGCCGCGGGGGCCCGCGGCACCGACCGCGGCCCGCGATTCGAGACGCGACGCGAACACAGCGGCCGGAAGACCTCTCCTGAAGCCGTTGTTTCTGCCACGATTCCGAGTGGGCGGGGCTTGGAACAGCACTCCCGCCCCCTACGTCCGCCGGGGGGATCCCCAACCGGCGCCTATGAACAGTGGGAGAGTCACGGTGTACTTCGCCGCACTGCTCGCGCGCACCGAAGACGGGTGGGAAGCGAGCGACACGGAGCTCGACAATGTGGAGACCCTGTCGGATCTGACCGACCTCGCCCGCGAGGCCGCCGCCGAGCTCAGCGAGAACTACGACGACACAGTGCTCGTCTTCATCGAGCAGGAGGGCGCCTGGTTCGGCGTCGTGCGCATCGACGGCGAGGAGGACCCGCGCATCTTCGTCTCGAACGGGGCGGCCGCATCGCGCAGCGCGTACGGCGAGATCCTGCTCACCGACGAGATGCTGGGCCGCGACCCGGACGACGTGGCCGACGACCTGGACGCCCTGGACCTCGACGGCACCGAGGACGGCGAGTCCGAGGCCGACGTCCCCGAGCCGGACGGGACGGACACCGCGGGCGAGGCCGTGCCCTCCGGCGCTCTCGGCGACACGGAGATCCTCAGCGACCTGGGCGTGCCGGAGAAGGACCTGCTCGGCCTGGTGAGCGGTGACGCGCTCAACGAGATCGCCGACATCCTCGGAGCCGCGGAGGTCCTCGAAACCGTCCGTTAGGTTCACCGTGTGACACAACTCCCAGACCCGGTACGAGACCGCTGGCGGGCGCCGATGCGGGCCGCCCTGGACGAGGCCGAACGGGCCGTCCGGGGCGGTGACGTGCCCGTCGGCGCTGTCGTGCTGTCCGCGGACGGCGAGACGGTGCTCGCCACCGGGCACAACGAGCGCGAGGCCGCCCACGACCCCACCGCGCACGCGGAGATCGTGGCGCTGCGCCGGGCCGCGGCGAAGCTCGGCAGTTGGCGGCTGCCCGGTTGCACGCTCGTCGTCACCCTGGAGCCCTGTGTGATGTGCGCGGGGGCGCTGCAGCAGTCCCGGGTGGACCGGGTGGTCTACGGCGCCCGCGACGCCAAGGCGGGCGCGGCGGGCTCGCAGTGGGACCTGCTGCGCGACCGGCGCCTCAACCACCGCCCCGAAGTCGTCGAGGGCGTACTCGCAGAGGACTGCGGAGCACTCCTCACGGGCTTCTTCCGGGACCGCGGCACTCCCCGGGGGCAGGGCTGGACCCCGCCGGGGCAGGGATAGCCGAAACGGATTTCGGACCACGGCCCACCTTGGGCTAGGATCTCTCTCGGTAGCGTGTCCGAGCGGCCGAAGGAGCTCGCCTCGAAAGCGAGTGTGGCGCAAGTCACCGAGGGTTCAAATCCCTCCGCTACCGCTTTTATATGAAGGGCCCCGTCCAATGGACGGGGCCCTTCATATATCTGCGAAGGCATGGGACGCAGGCATTGGACGGGCGGGGGAAGAGGGCAGCGAGGCCCCCGGGCCGCCGGGTCATCGGTCCTTAAAAACCTGGTGAGTTCGCGCCACGTTAGACTCGCCCGGCACAGACGGAGCAACAGGCACACGGCAGAAGGCACACGGGTGCGGGGATGAGCGGGCACGGGAAGGCCACAGCGTGAAGGACCCGAAGAAGATCGTTCTTTTCCTGCTCGTGGTGTTCGTCCTCTACGTGATCATCACCGACCCGGAGCAGGCCGCCGACTACGTCCAGGTAGGGTTCGAGGGCATTTCGGACGGCGCCAAGGCCATCGGCGACTTCATGACCTGGGTGGCCAACGGCGGCAAGGACGACTGACCGACCACTGGGAGCGCCCGTGATCCGCCATCTGGTCCTCTTCAAGTTGAACGACGGCGTCGAGCGCGACGACCCGCGGGTGGCCGCCGCCGTCAAGGCGTTCGAGGAGCTCGACGGGCTCGTCCCCGAGCTGCGGTTCTGGGAGTGCGCCTGGAACATCTCCCCGCGCCCCATCGCGTACGACTACGCCATCAACTCGGCCGTCGACGACGCCGATGCGCTGACGCGCTACCTGGAGCACCCGGCCCACCAGGCGGGCGTCGCGCTGTGGCGCGAGTTCGCCACGTGGGTGATCGCCGACTACGAGTTCTGAGGCCGTCCGCGCCCCGTCGCCCGAGTCGCGCCCGACGCCGGAGTCCACCTCCGCCACCTCGCGTTTTCCACCGTCCCACGACAACCCCGCACCGCACCGGCGCGGGGCTGTGGCATGTCGTGCGCCTCAACTTCCCGGTCAACACGGAGTTTCGGGGTGCTTGCACACAGTGCACATGTCTTGTGATGCTATGACCGCTTTTGACGGATGAGTTGATCGAGTGCGACCGGGCTTGACTGGGATCGACTGAGCTCTGCCGGACTCGCGGGAGAAGGGGTGGCGTTGACCGTGCCGGCCAGTTCTGCGCCCGAAGCACCACCCGCCCAGGCCGCCGAGGCGCCGCCCGCCCCGGGATGCGAGGCCCCGCCCGCCCAGGCGTCCGAGACACCCCCCGCCCAGGCCGCGCCGGCCGACGACGCACCGCACACCGCACCGGCCGACACGGCACCGCGCACCAAGGCGCCGAGCACCCGGGGCGCCGACACCCGTGCCCTCACCCAGGTCCTGTTCGGCCAGCTCAAGCAGTTGCAGCCGGGCAGCGCCGAGCACGGCAGGGTGCGTGGCGCGCTCATCGAGGCGAACCTGCCGCTCGTGCGGTACGCGGCCGCCCGCTTCCGCAGCCGCAACGAGCCGATGGAGGACGTCGTCCAGGTCGGCACCATCGGGCTCATCAACGCCATCGACCGCTTCGACCCGGACCGCGGCGTGCAGTTCCCCACCTTCGCCATGCCCACCGTCGTCGGCGAGATCAAGCGGTACTTCCGCGACAACGTGCGCACCGTCCACGTACCGCGGCGGCTGCACGAGCTGTGGGTGCAGGTCACCGGCGCGACCGAGGACCTGACCACCTCGTTCGGGCGCTCCCCGTCGACCGCGGAGATCGCCGAGCGGCTGCGGATCACCGAGGAGGAGGTGCTCTCCTGCATCGAGGCCGGACGTTCGTACCACGCGACGTCCCTGGAGGCCGCGCAGGAGGGCGACGGGCTGCCGGGCCTCGTCGACCGGCTCGGGTACGAGGACCCCGCCCTCGACGGCGTCGAGCACCGCGACCTCGTACGCCATCTGCTCGTCCAACTGCCCGAGCGCGAGCAGCGGATCCTGCTGCTGCGCTACTACAGCAATCTGACGCAGTCCCAGATCAGCGCGGAATTGGGCGTTTCCCAGATGCATGTGTCACGACTGCTGGCCAGAAGCTTCGCGCGGCTTCGATCCGCAAATCGGATCGAGGCGTAACCGTATCGGGTGGAACAGCCTTTTGGCCGTTACCGACGGAGCCTCGGAAGAAAAAGTCCCAGACCCCCTCTTTCCTGCACGGATGTCACCCTCACTTGTCGACAAGTCACTACAGCGTGTTGCCGACATGTGACATTCTGCTGGAACAGCGTTTGCCGGGGCCTCGCCGCCGGTATTCAGGTGGAGGCTGCGTTCCTCGGCGGAACGCGAGCCACGACCGTCCGCGACCTCAAGGGGGTGGCATGTCCGCAGACCAGGGCAGCTCGAAGGTGCTCACGCTCACGCTCGAAGACAGCGAGAGCGGATCAGCGCCCGACGCGCTTCACGGTTCCGAGGCCACCGCGGCCCCGGAAGTCATCGACACCCGCACCCTGTCCCGCTCCCTGTTCCTGCGGCTCGCGACGCTCGCTCAGGACAGTCCCGAGCGCGCGTACGTCAGAGACACCCTGATCGAGCTCAACCTCCCCCTCGTGCGCTACGCGGCGGCCCGCTTCCGCAGCCGCAACGAGCCGATGGAGGACATCGTCCAGGTCGGCACCATCGGCCTGATCAAGGCGATCGACCGGTTCGACTGCGAACGCGGCGTGGAGTTCCCGACGTTCGCGATGCCGACCGTCGTCGGTGAGATCAAGCGCTTCTTCCGGGACACCAGTTGGTCCGTGCGCGTGCCGCGCAGGCTGCAGGAGCTGCGGCTCGCCCTGACGAAGGCCAGCGACGACCTCGCCCAGCGCCTGGACCGCTCGCCCACGGTGCCCGAACTGGCCGCCGTGCTCGGCGTGTCCGAGGAGGACGTGGTCGACGGCCTCGCCGTCGGCAACGCGTACACCGCGTCGTCGCTCGACTCGCCCGCACCCGAGGACGACGGCGGCGAGGGCTCCCTCGCGGACCGCCTCGGGTACGAGGACACCGCCCTTGAGGGCGTCGAGTACCGCGAGTCCCTCAAGCCGCTGCTCGCCAAGCTGCCGCCGCGCGAGCGCCGCATCATCATGCTGCGGTTCTTCGCCAACATGACGCAGTCGCAGATCGGCGAAGAGGTCGGCATCTCACAGATGCATGTGTCCCGGCTGCTCACGCGCACGCTGGCACAACTGCGGGAAGGGCTCATCGCGGACTGAGCCGCTCCCCGGCCGCCCTGGCCGCCCATGGCCGAACTGCCGCCCCCCGGTCCTGTTGACAGGGTTCCTAATTGACGGAGCGTCAGCCACACTGGCGCGATGCTTCCTGGTGCGTGGAGTGGCGGACGTGGCCGCCGGGGTGCCCTGGCCGGGGCCTCGGCGGTCGTGCTGTGCGTGGGCGGGCTGCTCGCCGCGTGCGGCGGCGACGGACGCGAGGGTCATGTGGCCACCGGCGCGGCCGCGGACGGCCCGGAGGCGGGCCCTGACGGGGCGGTACCACCCGGCGGGGGCGTGGAGTTCGTACCGCTGGACGGCAGGCCCTCGGGGGCACCCTCAGGGAGGCCTCCGGGTGCGGCTCCGGGCCAGGGCCCGGGAGAGCCCGGCGCGGACCCGGACCGGGACGTCAAGTCCCCTGACCGGGGGCCGAGTTCGCGCGCCCAGGACACCCCGGGCAACCGCAGCCCCACGACCCCCGGCAGCCGGAGCCCGGCACCGGGCAGCAGCGGCCTCGACGGGAACGACAACGCGACCGGGAACGGGAACGGGAACGGCGAAGGCGATCACCGGCCCGGACGTCCCGGCAACAGCAGCGGGAGCGACCCGACCGCCCCCGGGGCCACCCGCCCGCCGAGCACCCCCGCCCCACCGGCCCCCGCGGCCCTGAAGGTCGGCGCACCCCGGCGCCAGGCCGCCGACAAGCGCTGGTGCGAGGACGTGACCCTCAGCTTCCGCAACACCGGTGGCGCACCGGTGCGTTCGGGCAGCGTTACCCTCAGCACGCACATCATCGGCGGCCTCGGCGTGGACTGGGGAACGATCGAGTCCACACGGAAGCTCCCGGCGCCCCTCGGGGCCGGGAGAACCGTGCAGAAGACTTGGCCGATTTGTGTCGACTGGTGGCGTGTTCCGCTAGGTATGCACATCGAGACGCGGGACGTCGACGTGCGGTGGAAGTAGCCGACGTGCGGTGGAAGTAGCCGACGCGGAACAGAAGCGGACGACGCGGAACAGAAGCAGCGGAACGGAACAGAAGCAGCGGAACGGAAACACGAAGCAGCGCAGCGGAAGCAGCGAGTCCGAAGCGGCGAAGCGGCTACGGGGTGGCTACTTCAGCGCGAGCCAGGCCACCGCCGCGACGATCACGACGCCGACGATCACGCCGAGAATGAGCCCGACGCGCGGGCCCGCCGGGGCCGCCGCCTGCCGCTGCTGAGCGCGGCCGCCCTGCGGCGGCTCGTCGACGAAGGCGCGGAACATCTGGGTGGAGCCCGCCGGGTCGTGCTGGCCCTCGGGACCCTGAGGAGCATGGGGGTTGTGTGCCATGAATCAGGACCCTAGCGAACTCCCCGCGCCCGGCCCAACCCCCGCTGACCGGCGACTTTACATCCGACGGCGTAGACCTTTGCCAGGCCTTTAAACCTTTCGCCCGATTTTAGTTTGCCTGTGGCAACCAACTGCTTCTATGGTTGCCCTAAGCAACGAATAGTAGTGAGGGTGGGTGCCGTGGCCGCACAGCGTGAGTACGAGGAGCTGGCCCGCCAGCTCAGCGCGATCGGCGCGGTGAAGCGCGGCCTGGGTCGCGGACTTCCCGCCGACTGCCCGGGCGGCTCCGCCGCCGTGCTCACCCTGCTGCAGCGCCACGGCGAGATGCGGATGAGCAGACTCACGGAGCTGCTCGCCGTCGACATGTCGGTGACCAGCAGGCATGTCGCGCACGTCGCCGAGCGGGGCTGGATCGACCGGGCCCCGGACCCGGCGGACAAGCGCTCGCGCATCCTGCGGCTCACCCCGGCGGGCGAGGCCAAGTTCGCGGAGCTGTCCGAGCTCTCCATGCGGACCCTCGCCCACTACCTGCACGACTGGTCCGACGAGGACGTCGGCCGGCTCAGCGCGCTGCTCGGGCGCCTGCGCACCAGCTTCGGGGACTGCCGAGCGGCTTCGGCCCGGCTTCCCGGGCCCGCGCACGCGACCGAGGAAACAACCCGTACACCCGCGTAAGAACCAGGAAAAGGAACCCCATGGCAACATCCACACCATCCGGTGTGCGGGGCAGCCATGCCAAGCACGGAGCGCACGGCGGACACGGCCGTGGCGCCGACGGTGCCCCGATGACGCACCGGCAGATCATGGAGGCCCTCTCCGGCCTCCTGCTCGGCATGTTCGTCGCGATCCTGTCGTCGACGATCGTCTCCAACGCCCTGCCCGAGATCATCGGTGACCTCGGTGGCGGCCAGTCCGCCTACACCTGGGTCGTCACCGCCGCACTGCTCTCGATGACGGCGAGCACCCCGCTGTGGGGCAAGCTCTCCGACCTGTTCAGCAAGAAGACGCTCGTCCAGATAGCCCTGGTCATCTTCGTGCTCGGATCGGCCGCGGCCGGTCTGTCGCAGAACGCCGGGATGCTGATCGCCTGCCGTGTCGTGCAGGGCATCGGCGTCGGCGGTCTGTCGGCCCTCGCCCAGATCGTCATGGCCGCGATGATCTCCCCGCGCGAGCGCGGGCGTTACTCCGGCTACCTCGGTGCGACCTTCGCCGTCGCCACCGTCGGCGGTCCGCTGCTCGGCGGCGTCATCACCGACACCTCCTGGCTCGGCTGGCGCTGGTGCTTCTACGTCGGCGTGCCCTTCGCGGTCATCGCCCTGATCGTGCTCCAGAAGACCCTGAAGCTTCCCGTCGTGAAGCGGGAGGTCAAGGTCGACTGGGCCGGTGCCTTCTTCATCACCGCCGCCGTCTCGCTGCTCCTGGTGTGGGTGACCTTCGCGGGCTCCGGTTCCGGCAAGAAGTACGACTGGCTGTCGACGCCCTCGTACGCGATGGTGGCCGGCTCGATCGTCCTCGGCCTGCTGTTCCTGCTCGTCGAGTCCAAGGCCAGCGAGCCGATCATCCCGCTGCGCCTGTTCCGCAACCGCACCATCGCGCTCGCCTCGGTCGCCTCGCTGTTCGTCGGCGTCGCGATGTTCGCGGGCACCGTGTTCTTCAGCCAGTACTTCCAGTTGGCGCGCGACAAGTCGCCGACGATGTCGGGCGTCATGACGATCCCGATGATCGCGGGCCTGTTCGTCTCGTCCACCCTCTCGGGCCAGTTGATCACCAAGACGGGCAAGTGGAAGGCCTGGCTCGTCAGCGGCGGCGTGCTGCTCACCGCGGGCCTCGGTCTGCTCGGCACCATGCGGTACGACACCCCGTACTGGCACATCGCCTGCTACATGGTCCTCATGGGTCTCGGCATCGGCATGATGATGCAGAACCTCGTCCTCTGCACGCAGAACCAGGTCGCGCCCGAGGACATCGGCTCCGCGAGCTCCGTCGTCACCTTCTTCCGGTCCCTCGGTGGCGCCATGGGCGTCTCCGCGCTCGGCGCCGTGATGGCCACGCGCATCAGCGACTACGTCAAGGACGGCCTCGCCGACCTCGGCCCGAAGGGCGCCGCGTTCGGCCACGGCGGTACCGGCGGTGGCGGCATCCCGGACCTGGACGCGCTGCCCGCGCCGCTGCGGACCGTGATGGAGAGCGCCTACGGCCACGGCATCGCGGACGTGTTCCTGATCGCCGCGCCCATCGCGTTCGCCGCGTTCCTCGTGACCCTGTTCATCAAGGAGGTGCCGCTGCGTACGGCGGGCGCCCTCGCGCAGGGCGCGGACTCCTCCGCCGCCCCGGTCTCCCCCGAGACCGCCGCGGCCGTGCGGGCCGACGCCGACGGAACCGCGGCCGCCGACGAGCCCGTGCTCGCCTCCGTGGCGTCGCGCACCGAGCCCACCCCGCAGGCCGGCCCCGAAGGCACGCAGCGGCTCGCCGCCGTCGCGTCCGTCGCCGGGTCCGGTGACGCGCCCGCGCAGACCACCGGCGGAGTGCCGGTACGCGGCTTCGTGCGCGGCGCCGAGAGCGCGCCCGTGCCGCGCGCCGCGGTCACGCTGATCTCGCTCGGCGGGCAGCAGCTCGGCCGCTCCGTCGCGCAGGGCGACGGCTCGTACTCCCTGGACGCCCCCGGCGCCGGCTCGTACGTCCTCATCGCCTCCGCCGACGGCTTCCAGCCGCAGGCCGCCACGGTCGTGGTCGGTACCGAGCCGCTCGCGTACGACCTGCTCCTGAGCGGTACGAGCGGGCTCACGGGACTGGTGCGCACCGCGGACGCCAAGCTGCCCGTCGCGGGCGCCATGGTGGTCGTGACCGATGTGCGGGGCGACGTGCTCGCCACCGGCGCCTCCGGTGAGCAGGGCGACTTCGCCTTCAGCGAGCTTGTGCCCGGGCCCGTGACCGTCGCCGTGAACGCGGCGGGACACCGGCCGGTGGCGCTGCCCGTCGAGGTCTCCACCGTGGGTGTCACCCGCGTCGAGGTGGAGCTGCGCTCCGGTTCCCGGGTGCTCGGCACCGTGCGCGCCGCGGGCGGTCCGCTGAACGGCGCGCGGGTCACGCTCGTGGACGCGGCCGGCAACGTGGTGGCCTCCGCGACGACCGGTGCGGACGGCGAGTACGCCTTCACCGACCTGGACGGCGGCGAGTACACGGTCATCGCGACCGGATACCCGCCGGTGGCCACAAGCCTGTCCGTGGCCGGTGACAGCGGCGTCGTCGAAGGCCACGACATCGAACTCGCCCACCCCGGCGAGTGACCGACCCCGCCCCGGGGCCGCGCTTTGAGCGGACGCGGCCCCGGGGCGGTGTGGAGGGCCCCCGGAACGGTGGCGACGCGACGGCAGGGGACGGCCGGTCGCCACCGCCGGGGGCCGATTTCTTTTGGACCTTGGTTCTCGGGCCTTGGTTCTTGGACCTGTTCTTGGACCTGTACGAGGAGTGGGAAACGTGGGACTCAGTGGGCGGATTCGGACCCGGGACGGATGGGCCGTGCCGCATGCCGTCGTGACGGTCACGGACATGACGGGTTCGCAGGTGCTGCGGGCCGGGGTCGACGGGGAAGGCGCGGTGCGGGACACCACGGAGCTCGCGCCTGGCCCGTACACCGTCATCGTCACCGCGGTCGGGTACGCGCCCGCCGCCGCCACGGCCCTCGTCACGGCGAGCGGGCGGGCCGAGATCGGCACCGTGGTGCTCGCCCGCGCCGGCGGCACCGAGCTGCCGCCGCCCGGGCCGTGGACCATCGACCCCGTCCACTCATCCGTGGGCGCCGTCGCCCAGCACCTGGGGATCTCCAGTGTGCGGGGGCGGTTCGCCGAGTTCTCGGGGCGCATCGAGATCGCGCAGAACCCCGGTGACCTGGAGAAGTCGCGGGTCGACGCGGTGATCAGGGCGGCGTCCATCGACACCGGCAACGCCCTGCGGGACGGGCACTTGAAGTCCGCGGACTTCCTGGACGTGGAGACGTACCCGGAGATCACCTACCGGTCGACAGGCCTCGAACCCGCGGGCGCCGACCGGTGGACGGTCCACGGCGAGCTCGGCATGCACGGGGTCGTGCGCCCCGTGGACCTGGACCTGGCCTACCTCGGCACCGGCGCCGACCCGTGGGGCGGCACCCGGGCGGCGTTCCGCGCCACCGCCGAGCTGCGCCGCGAGGACTTCGCCATGAACTACAACCAGGTGCTCCAGGCGGGCATCTCGGCCATCGGCACGACGCTGCGGGTGGAGCTGGACATCCAGGCGGTGCAGGGCGAGAGCCTGCCGCAGGTGTAGGGCCCGGCGCCGGGTCCCAGGACCCGGCGGCAGGCGGGTCGGGAGCCCGCCCCGGGCGGGGTCAGGAACCGGCGGGGCAGGCGGGGTCAGGAACCGGCGGGGCAGGCGGGGTCAGGAACCGGCGGGGGCAGGCGGGGTCAGCGGGCGGTCCGGGTCCAGGAGTGCCTCGATGCCCGCGATCATCAGATCCAGGGCGATCATGAAGTCCCGCTCCCACATCTGAGCGACGGTGCCCTCGCTGCGGGCCGCCATGAGTTCCTGGGCCGACCGCACCGCCTCGTTCGTGGCCAGCTCCTCGTTGACGGTGCCGACCGCGTCCCGGAAGTACTCGTCCTGGGTCATCCCGGCCGCCGCGCACCGGGCGAGGAAGTGCCCCTCGATGGTCCCGAACCCGTACACGAACTGGAACACCGCGGCGATGGCCCCGTTCCGCCGGTCGGGCGGGAGGCCGGTGTTGCCGACGGCCTGCTGGATGGCGAGGGAGAACCTCAGCCAGTTGGGGCCGATGTTCAGGAACTCGCCGACGAGCGGCGACACCCAGGGGTGGCGGACCAGGAGTTCCCGGTAGCCGTCGGCCAGTTCGCGCAGTTGCTCGCGCCACTTCTCGGGTTCGGACGAGGTGTCGGGCAGCGGCACCTCCACGCACACCGCGTCGAGCGCCAGCTCCAGGAGGTCGTCCTTGGTGTCCACGTACCAGTACACGGACATCGCCGTGACGTCGAGCTCCGCGGCGAGCCTGCGCATGGAGAACTTGGCGAGCCCCTCCGCGTCCAGGAGCCGGACCGTGGCCGCCGTGATGCGGTCGCGGTCGAGCCCTGCCGGTTTCTCGCCCCTGCGGGAGGTGCCGCGGCGGGCCTTGCCCTCCAGCCAGACGCTCGTGCGCGCCGCTCGCTTCGCGCGGTCGGCTGCCTTCGCCATGGCGCACCTTCCTGGTCCTGCTCGTGTGGGTGGGTGCTGATTCTCCGGGGAGACGGGCGGTCGGAAAGTCCCGGTCCGCCCGTCCCCGATGCTATGCCGACGCGGCTACGCGGTCGTCTTCTCCGCCGTGTCCTCCGGTTGCGCCGGGCGCCGCGGGGAGTCTGCCCGCTCCGCCCGCCACAGCAATGCCGCGGCCAGCGCGCCGCCGAGGAACAGCGCCACCGCGCCGACCAACTGGCTGGTCTCAAGGCCGGAGGAGAACGCGTCCGCGATGCGCTCCCGCTCGCCCGCCGACTCCGCCGCCGCCATGGCGGCGGGGAACGACGCCGCGGACACCGTGGCCAGGGCCGAGAAGCGGGAGTTCAGGACCGCGCCGAGCACCGCGACGCCGAGGCCGTTGCCGAACTCGGCGAGGGTGCCGTTGATGCCCGCGCCCACACCCGCCTTCTCCGGCGGGATCGCGCTCATGATGGCGTTGGCCATCGCGGGCATGGCGAACGAGATGCCCGCGCCCATCAGGATCAGTCCGACGAGCATGCCCGCGTAGTCGTGGCCGCCGAACGAGGCGACCACGGCCAGACCGCCCGCCAGCATCGTCATGCCGGTCAGGATCGTCACCGGCGTGCCCAGCTTGGCGTGCACCTTCGCGCCGATGCCCACCAGGTTGAGCACCACGACGGTCGCCGCGAGGGGCGCCGTGCGCAGGCCCGCCTCTAGGGGTTCGTACCCGAGGACGAACTGGAGGTGCTGGGTGAGCAGATAGAGCGAGCCGCCGAGGCCGAAAGCCACCAGGATCGCGCCCGTCACCGCTCCGATGAAGCGCTTGTTCCGGAAGAAGTGCATGTCGAGCATGGGGTACGGGGCACGCAGCTCCCACAGCGCGAACAGCGCGAGGACGCCGATGCCGACCCCCGCCGCGACCAGGACCCGCGCCGACGTCCAGTTGTGCTCGGGCCCTGAGATGATCGCGTACACCACCGAGGCCATGCCGATGGTCGAGAGCAGCGCGCCGAGCAGGTCGGGGCGGTCGCCCTGCGGATTCTTGGACTCGGGCACCATCCGCACCACCGCGACCACGCCGATCAGCGCCACCGGGATGTTGATCAGGAAGATCGAGCCCCACCAGAAGTGGTCGAGCATGAAGCCGCCGAGCAGCGGGCCCGCGGCGAAGCCGAGGGAGTTGACGGTCGCCCAGAGGCCGATCGCCTTGACCCGCTCGGCGTCGTCGAAGAGCTGCACCACGACCGCGAGAGTCGTCGTCATCAGAAGCGCACCGCCTATGCCCATACCGGCGCGCGCCGCGATCAACTGCGCGGAGGTCTGGGACAGACCGGCCACCAGCGAGCCGATGCCGAACAGGACGAGGCCCGCGGTCAGCAGCTTCTTGCGGCCGTAGCGGTCGGCGGCGCTGCCCGCGGTGAGCAGCAGGCCCGACTGGACGAGCGAGTACGCGTTGATCATCCACTGGATGTCGGACGACGACGCGTCGAGCTCATGGGTGAGCGAGGGGATCGCGACGCTCAGGACGGTGTTGTCGAGCAGCACGGTGAGCTGGGCGAGGCAGATGACGCCCAGGATCAGCCAGCGCTGCGGGTGGCGGCCGCCCGGTTCGGCGGCCGCCCCGGGGCTGTCGGCGGTCGTCGCCGTCATCGGGACTCCTTCTCTTCTACGGTGTACGTCGATGTGTGCGACGTACACCGTAGAGGAAGTGCCATACGCTGTACAGCTAGTTCTGCGGCGCGTGGTCCCGTCAGCCCTTCTGCTTGGGTTCCGTCAGGTCGTAGAAGGTGCTGTCGCCCGCCGTGACCTTGGTGAAGTTCTCCGTCACCCATGAGGTGATCCGGGCCGCGTCGCCCTCGCCGGCCGGGCCGAGGCCTGTGCCCACGCCGCCGCCCGAGCCGTTGCCGGAGGCGTTGCCCGCGATGAAGTAGGCAATCCTGCCGTCGGCCACCAGGCTCTTGAACCGGGCGAGGGTGGGTGACGGGTCGCTGCCGTTGAAGCCGCCGATCGCCATCACCGGATCGCCGGTGGCCAGTTGGTAACTGGCGGCGTTCTGGGCGCCCACGGCTGCGGCTGCCCAGGTGTGGCCCCCCGCGTCGCGCTCCAGGAGGCGCTTGGCGGCCGGGCTGACCCGGGCGCCGTCGAGGAGGCCGCCCATGCCGCGGCGGTTCTGCCGGCTGCCGGGCGGCTGGCCCTGCGGATTCTGGTGGTTGCCAGGCGGCTGGCCCTGCTGGTTGCCGGGGGGCTTGTTCTGGCCCTGCTGGTTGCCGCCGGGTGGGCGGGCGCCGTCCTGGGCCTTCGCCCAGCCAGGACCCTGGCCGGGGCCAGGGCCGATGATCACCATCCCGCCGCCCGTCCGCCCGGCCACCGCGGGCCCGGCCGTCACGATCGAGCCGGTGTGCGGGTTGTCCACCGTGGACAGGGTGTACGCGACCGGTCCGGCGAGGGACGCCGCGAGGCCGAGCCCCACGGCGGTGAGGGCGAGCCGCCGCCCGAGGCGCGCCGTGAGCAGCAGTCCCGCCGCTCCCGCGAGCCCCGCCACCAGGACGGCCGTGCGCAGCCAGGGCAGGTGGTCCGGGGTCCGGGCGAGGAGTTCGTACCCCCACCAGGCCGTCACCGCGGCGGTGCCGCCGAGGGCCACGGCCGCCCACCGCTTGGCGCGCTCCTCCCACAGGACCGTCGCGCCCATGCCGACAAGCGCCGCGATGCAGGGGGCGAGGGCGACCGTGTAGTACTCGTGGAAGATCCCGGCCATGAAGCTGAAGACCGCGGCGGTCATCAGGAGCGCGCCGCCCCACGCCACGAACGCCGCCCGCGCGGTGTCCGTGCGCCGCGCACGCCACGTCACGATCAGCCCGGCGACCAGGAGCAGCAGGGCCGCCGGGAGCAGCCAGGAGATCTGCCCGCCGACCTGGGGGTTGAACATCCGGTCGAGGCCGCTCTCGCCCCAACCGCCACGCACGACGTCCGGGCCGCCGCCGGGGCCTCCGGCGTAGCCGCCGCCCTCGACGACGCGGCGCCCGCCGACGCTGCCCGTCTCCTCGCCGTTGATGCGGCCGAGGCCGTTGTAGCCGAAGGTCAGCTCCAGGAAGGAGTTGTCCTGTGAGCCGCCGATGTAGGGGCGCGAGGACTCGGGCCACAGTTCGACGGCGGCGACCCACCAGCCGCCCGCGACGACCATCGCCCCGGTGGCGAGGGCGAGTTGGCCAAGGCGTCGGCGCAGCCGTGTCGGCGCGCACACCGCGTACAGGACCGCGAGCGGCGGCAGGATCAGGAACGCCTGCAGCGTCTTGGTGAGGAACGCGATGCCGACCGCGACGCCCGCCCACACCAGCCACTTGGTGCGGGCGTGCTCCAGGGCGCGCAGCACGCAGTACACGGTGACGGTCATCAGGAGCGTGAGCAGCGCGTCGGGGTTGTTGAAGCGGAACATCAGCGCGGCGACCGGAGTGAGCGCGAGCACGGCGCCCGCGAGCAGTCCGGCGACCGCGCTGAAGCGGCGGCGTACGGCGGCGTGGAGCACGGCGACCGTCGCGACGCCGAACAGTGCCTGCGGCAGCAGGATCGCCCACGAGTTCAGGCCGAAGAGGCGCACGGACAGGGCCATCGGCCACAGCGCGGCCGGGGGCTTGTCGACGGTGATGGAGTTGCCCGCGTCCAGCGAGCCGAAGAACAGCGCCTTCCAGCTCTGGCTGCCGGCCTGCGCGGCCGCGGAGTAGAAGGAGTTGGCGTAGCCGGAGGCGGCGAGGTCGTGGACGTACAGCACGGCCGTGGCCAGGAGCAGCCCGAGGAAGGCGGGCCGCACCCAGCGGGCGTCGTCGGCGCGGCCCCGCCACAGTCGGACGAGAAGCCCGGCCGCTCTCCGGCCGCGTCGGGCTCCCGCGGGCGTGGCGACTGTGGCGGGTGGTGGGACTGTGGTCATCGGGGGGTCCTCGGGTGGTGGGGGCCGGTGGGCTGCGGAGGTTCGGTGGGCTGCGGGGGTTCGGTGGGCTGCGTGCGTGCGGTGGGCTGCGTGCGTGCGGTGGTGCGGGTGGGGTCCGGGAAGACCCAGGAGCGCAGGAGCAGGAAGCGGAGGACCGTCGCCGCGAGGTTCGCGACGACGAGGACGGTGAGCTCCGCGGAGTGCGCGGGGTGCCGCGCCGCCGCGTCGAGGGCCGCGAGGGAACCGCTGGTCAGGGCGAGCCCGATGGCGAAGACAAGGAGCCCCTGCGCCTGGTGGCGCACGGCGTGGTCGCGGCCGCGTACGGCGAAGGTGAGACGGCGGTTGGCCGCCGTGTTGGCGACGGCGGAGACGAGGAGGGCTCCCGCGTTGGCCGCCTGCGACCCCGTGACCGTACGGAACCCGGAGTACAGGAGCAGATAGAACAGCGTGGAGAGCACGCCCACCGCGCAGAAGCCGACGAGCTGGCGGGCGAGGCCGCCCGGCACCCCCGGCAGCTCGCGGTCGCGCGGGTCGTCACCGAAGGGGCGCGCGAGCCGGTCCAGAGGGAGCGCGCCCACGGCGAGCGCGCGGCCGACGCGCCAGACGCCCCTGAGGTCATCGGCCGCCGTACGGAGGATGTGGACCGTCGAGTCCGGGTCGTCGACCCAGTCGACGGGCACCTCGTGGATGCGCAGGCCCGCCCGTTCGGCGAGGACGAGCATCTCGGTGTCGAAGAACCAGCCGGTGTCCTCGACCAGCGGCAGCAGCTCCCGTGCCACGTCCGCCCTGAGCGCCTTGAACCCGCACTGCGCGTCGGAGAAGCGGGCGTGCAGCGAGCCGCGCAGGATGAGGTTGTACGTCCGCGACACGAACTCCCGCTTGGGCCCGCGCACCACGCGCGAGGCGCGGGCGAGCCGGGAGCCGATCGCGAGGTCGGAGTGGCCGGAGATCAGCGGTGCGACGAGGGGGAGCAGCGCGTTGAGGTCCGTGGACAGGTCCACGTCCATGTACGCGAGCACGGGCGCGTCGGACGCGGCCCATACGGCACGCAGCGCGCGCCCGCGGCCCTTCTCCTCCAGGCGTACGTACGTCACGTCGGGAACGTGGGCGGCGAGCCGGGCCCCGAGGCGGGGTGTGGTGTCGGTGGAGGCGTTGTCGGCGATGGTGATGCGGAAGCGGTAGGGGAAGGTCCGCGTGAGGTGGTCGTGCAGTCCGCGCACGGACCGCGGCAGGTCCTTCTCCTCGTTGTGGACCGGGATGACGATGTCCAGGACGGGGGGTTTCGGTACGTCGCGGGGGCCGCCGCTCTGGGCGTGCGCGTCTTGGACCGGCAGGTGGGCCCGGGTCGGCAGGGTGGCCCGGGTCGGCGGGGTGGCCCGGGTCGGCGGGGTGGCCCGGGTCGGCGGGGCTCCCGACGGCCCCGGGGAAGCGTCGGTTGGCATACGGCCGACGCTCGTCGGCCGCGCTGTCAGGGCTGTGTGGTGGGGCTGTGGCGCGACTGTGAGTCATGGAACCCGTACGGGGGCGGGTGCGGCGGCTGGGGTCTCGTTCGTCCCGTTCATCCCGTCCGTCCCGTAGGGGCGTACCCCCTACGGGGCTGCCGGGTGCGCCGCCACCTCGTACGGCGAGAGGATCGGCGGCTCCTCGTGAGCGGGCAGCCGTACCGCGAACACCGTGTTGCCGGGCTCGCTGGTGACCGTCACGGTGCCGTCGTGCGCGGTCACGACCGCGTGCACGATGGCGAGGCCGAGGCCCGTCGAGCCATGGGCGCGCGAGCGGGAGGAGTCGCCGCGCGCGAACCGTTCGAAGACGTGCGGGCGCAGGTCGGGGGCGATGCCGGGCCCGTCGTCCACGACGTCCAGGCCGACCCAGGTGCCGTGGTGGCGCACCCGTGCGGTCACCGTGGTGCCGGGTGGGGTGTGGGTGCGGGCGTTGGCGAGGAGGTTGGCGAGGACCTGGTGGACGCGGGCCCGGTCGGCGAGGACCTGCGCCGGGTCGTCGGGCAGTTCCAGGCGCCAGACGTGGTCGGGGCCCGCGGCGCGGGCGTCGCTCAGGACGTCGACGACGAGCGGGGAGAGGTCGAGGGGCTCGCGGTCCAGGGGGCGTGCCGTGCCGCTCTCCCGGGTCAGCGGGCGTGCCGTGCCGCTCCCGCGGGGCGTCGGGTGTTCCGTACCGCCCTCGCAGGTCGGCGAGTGTTCCGTACCGCCCTCGCAGGTCGTCGGGTGTTCCGTACCGCCCTCGCAGGTCGGCGGGGGTGCCGTACCGCCCTCGCAGGTCGGCGGGGGTGCCGTACCGCTCCCGCAGGTCGGCGGGGGCGCTGTGCCGCTCCCGCAGGTGGGCGGGGGCACCGTGCCGCTCTCGCGGCCCGCGTCGAGGCGGGCGAGCAGCAGCATGTCCTCGACCAGGCCGGTCATCCTGGCGGCCTCGGACTCGATGCGGCCGAGGGCGTGCCGGGTGTCGGGCCCGGTCTCCTCGTGGCCGCGGCGCGTCAGCTCGGCGTACCCGCGGATGGACGCGAGCGGGGTGCGCAGCTCGTGGCTGGCGTCGGCGACGAAGCGGCGCGCCCGCGTCTCGCTGTGCTGGCGTGCGCGCAGCGCCGCGTGGACGTGGTCCAGCATGCGGTTGAGCGCGGCGCCGACCTGGCCGACCTCGGTGCGCGCGTCGGCCTCGGCGTCGGGGACCCGCTCGTGCAGGGCCACTTCTCCGCTGTGCAGGGGGATCTCGGAGACCCGGGCGGCCGTGGCGGCGACGCGGCGCAGCGGGCGCAGGGCCACCCCGACCATGGCGGCGCCCGCGAACGAGGCGGCGACCAGGCCCGCCGCGGTGACACTGACCTCGGTGACGACGAGCGTGCGCAGGGTGGTGCCGACCTTGGCGGTGGGCAGTCCCACGAGGTAGTCGCCGTTGCCGCCGGTGGCGTACTCGACGCGGTACTCGCCGAGCCCCGGCACGTCGACGGTGTGCGGTTCGCCGTCCCGGGAGACGGTGGCGAGGGCGGCGAGCTGGGCCTCGTCGAGCCCCACGGCGACGGCGCCGAGGGACACGTCGGCCGCGTCCCGCTCGGCGCTCACGGAACCGGCGCCGACCGTGCCGTCCGCGTCGACGACGGCACCGACGGTGCCGATTTCCTGGGGGCCGAAGGTGACGAAGCGCAGGGGGCCGCCGGTTTTGCCGGGGGCCTTGCCGGGGCTGGGGGCTGTGTCGGGGCTTGAGTTGGGGTCTGCGTCGGGGTCTGCTTCGGGGTCTGTGCAGGGACCTGTTTCGGTACCGAGGCCGGGGATGCCCGGCGTGATGATCTTGCCCTCGCGGTGGTCCGGCAGTCCGGCGGAGCCCGCCGGGGGCCCGGCCGCACGCATCGCGACCTGCCCGAGTGCGCCGTCCAACTGCTCGTACAGGTGCGAGCGCAGGGCGATCGTCGTGACGGTCGCGATCACCGCGCAGACCACGGCGATCAGGGCGACGGCGGAGACGACCAGGCGGGTGCGGAGGGTACGGGGCGTGCGGAGGGTGCGGGGCGTGCGGAGAGCGCGGGGCGTTCGGGGGCCGCGCAGCCGGGTCACGCCACCAGGACGGCGGGCTTGATGAGGTACCCGGCGCCCCGCCGCGTGTGGATCATCGGTTCCCGGCCTGCGTCTATCTTGCGGCGCAGATAGGAGATGTAGAGCTCCACGACGTTGGCCTGGCCCCCGAAGTCGTAGTTCCACACCCGGTCGAGGATCTGCGCCTTGCTGAGCACGCGCCGCGGATTGCGCATGAGGTAGCGGAGCAGCTCGAACTCGGTGGCGGTCAGATGGATGGACTCACCGCCGCGCGTCACCTCGTGGCTGTCCTCGTCGAGCGTGAGATCGCCGACGGCGAGCACCGACTCGCTGCGGCGGCCCGACGCCCAGGACCGCCGGATCAGGCCGCGCAGCCGCGCGACGACCTCTTCGAGGCTGAACGGCTTGGTGACGTAGTCGTCGCCGCCCGCGGTGAGTCCGGCGATGCGGTCCTCGACGGCGTCCTTGGCCGTGAGGAACAGCACGGGCACGTCGGGCAGCTCCCTGCGCAGCCGCCCGAGCACGGCCAGGCCGTCCATGTCCGGCAGCATCATGTCGAGCACGACGACGTCGGGCCGGAAACCGCGCGCGGCCCGCACCGCCCCCGCGCCGTCACCGGCGCTGCGGATGTCCCAGCCCTCGTAGCGCAGCGCCATGGACAACAGTTCGGTGAGCGACACCTCGTCGTCCACGACGAGCACGCGGACGGGGCTCCCGTCCGGCCTGAGCAGTTCGGTACGCCCCCGGGGCGATGTCGTGGTCATGCCCCAAGGGTCGGCGGCGGCGGTGAGAGACGGCTTGTGCCCGCCTGTGAATTCCCTGAGAAAACCCTGCGGGGTGCCGGGGGCGCCGCCGGGATCCCTTCGGGGCGTCGTCGGACTCTCACTCCAGGCCGAAGAGCCGCGCCCCGTTCCCGTGGCACACCGCTCGGAGCCAGTGGTCGCCGAGGTCGAGCCGCTCCAGGGCCTCGAGCTGATGGACGTACCCGTAGGGGATGTTGGGGAAGTCCGTACCGAGCAAGATCTTGCCGCCGAGCCCGAGTTCGGTGAGGCGGCCGAGATCGGCACGCGGGAACGGTGCCGCCTGCTCGCCGAAGTCCGTGAACGCCATGGTCGTGTCGAGCCGCACCCCCTCGTACCGTTCGGCCAGGTCGAGGAAGTCCGCGTACTCCGGCATCCCCATGTGCGCCACGACGAGCGGCAGTCGCGGATGGCGCCCGAGCAGCCGGCCCACCGGTTCGGGCCCGGTGTGCTTGCCGGGCGCGGGACCTGAGCCGCAGTGCATCACCACCGGGATCCCGGCCTCGGCGAGGAGGCCCCAGACCGGGTCCAGGAGCGCGTCGTTCGGGTCGTACGCGCCGACCTGCACATGCGACTTGAACACCCGCGCCCCGGCCGCGACCGCCTCCGGCACATAGCGCGCGGCGTCCGGCTCGGGGAACAGCGTCGCCGTGTGCAGACAGTCCGGCGTCCGCGCAGCGAACTCCGCCGCCCAGTTGTTGAGCCACTCCGCCATGCCCGCCTTGTGCGGGTACAGCATCGATGTGAACGCCCGCACCCCGAACCCCCGCAGCACGGCGAGCCGCCGCTCCTCGTCGTGCCGGTAGGTGATCGGCCATTGCACGCCCGTGAGCGGGCCGACCGAGTCGAAGTAGTTCCACACCTTCGCGAGGACGCGCTCGGGCATGAAGTGGGTGTGTACGTCGACGAGTCCTGGCAGGCCGAGACGCCGCCAGAAGGCGGTGACCTGGTCCGCCTCGTCCGCCGGGGCGGTCGCTTCCTCACTCAATTCCGTAACTCCGCTCGACCTTGGCGACGTGCACGACGTAGTCCTCGTACCACTCCTTGCGGCCCCGCACCCGTGCCCCGCGCCGAGTCCATCCCGAGGAACCCGGGCACGGCCCGCACCCGCTCCTCCATACGCTCGGCGGTCGCGCCGTAGTCGTTGTCCCCCGGAGAGCGCAGGGAGCTGAACACGACGGTGTAGTAGGGAGGTGGGAAAGGGCCCCCGGGGCCGGGTCCGGGGCTGTCACTCCCGTCTACGGCAGCAGCATCATCATCAGGTTGATCACTCATGACACACACGGTCGGGTGCGCGCCGATCCCCTGTCCACCCTCCGGTGCCCGATATCGCCCTACGGGCGGCGGGACTTTGCCTTCCGGTCGACGAAGCCCTCGGAATCAGAACAGCCCGCCCTGCACCACAGGTATCTCCCGTACAGGGACCGTCACGGCTCCCGCGACGCTCGTGTCCACGGCGGCGGCGTCGCCGAGGCCCACCAGCGGCCACCCGCTCATCAGCCGACTGTCGATCACCAGCTCCCGCGTGCCGGGCCCCCACATCCCGGACTCCCGCGTGCCGGACCCCCGCGTCCGCCCGCCCGCATCCACGGACAGGTGCAGATCGGGTCCTGCCGCGGCGAGGAGAGTCCCCGCCACCACTCCGCCGTCGGTCAACTGCTCCACGGCCTGCCCCAGGTCGGCGGCGAAACCGTGGGGACCCCCCGGAGCACCCGGGGCCGCCTGATCAACTGGGGCACCCGGACCACCGGGTCCGCCGGAACGGCCGAGCGCGGCGAGCCCGAACACCTCGCCGTGGTCCACGACTTCGCACGCCAGCCGCTCCAGCGATTCCGGCCAGCCGCCGAGCGCCACCGCCTGCCGGTGGACCCCCGCCAGCTCGCCCGCCCGCTCCTCCGCTCCGGGGAGTCGCGCCCGCAGCACCCGCTTCCGCTCGTACGGAATCCGGTCCGGTACGCCGAGGGCGGTCCGCAGCAGTTCCTCCGTCCTGCGCGCCGCCATCAACGGCCCCCGGCCGAGCCAGGTGTAGGCCACGGCGCCCTGCTCCAGGAGGCGCGCGCCGCCCCGCGCGACGCCCGTGATGCCCACCTTCACCAGTCCGGGGCCGAACCAGGCCACGTACACGTGGTACGGACGCGGGTCGTCGGCGAAGGTGTCCGCCGCGACCGAGTGCGCCCGGTCGACGCGCGCGCACTCCTCGCACTGCGCCCGCGTGGCCCGCCCGGCCACCGCGGCGCCCGTCGGGCACACCGTCCACCGGCCGCCCCGCCGCACCCCGAGACAGCGCCGCCCGCCCCGGACCCGGAAGGCGATCTCGCCCCCGGCCGACAGCGCGCTCTCCCGCTCGCCGCGCCCCGGCGCGTACCACCCGAGGACGGGCCCCGCACCGACCCGCCACCGCACCCCCGTGCACCACCACGTCATGGAAACGAGCATGCCGCACGCCACTGACAATCGTGCCGTGGAACAGCACGCGAGGCTCCCTGCCGTGATTGGTTACCGTCACGGGTGACAGGGCACGCCCGCCGGGACCGCAGAAGGGGACCACATCATGGCCGTCGTCGCCGAGTTGTCGTACTACCCCGTCAAGGGCTGCGCGGGAACGGCGGCGGATGAGGCCGTCCTGACGGCCGCGGGCCTCGCGCACGACCGCAGCTTCATGGTCGTCACCGAGGACGGCGGGTACCGGACGCAGCGGCGGGACCCACGCCTCGCGCTGATCCGCCCCACGATCACCGCGGACGGCGACCGGCTCACGCTGCGCGCCGACGCCCACGGCTCCGTGGACATCGACGTGGACACGACCGGCGCCCGCCGGGACGTGGACCTCTTCGGAGCCCCGTACCAGGGCATCGACCAGGGCGACGCGGCGGCGGAGTGGCTGTCGGACGTGCTGGGCGGCACCCCCAGCAGACTGGTCCGCGTACCGCCGGAACACGACCGCGTGACCGACGGCTCGACGCCCGGCACCTCCGGCTATGCCGACAGCAGCGCGCTGCACCTCATCTCCCTGGCGACCGTGGACCTCCTGAACGAGAAGATCGTCAAGCGGGGCGGTGAGCCACTGCCGATGGACCGCTTCCGCCCCAACATCGTCGTGGCGGGCTGGGACGAGCCGCACACCGAGGACCGCGCCCACCACCTCACGATCGGCACCACCGAACTCGGCTACACAAAGGCAGCGATCCGCTGCGCCGTCACCTTGGTCGACCAGGACGCCGGCCGCAGGGCGGGCCCGGAGCCGCTGCGCACCCTCGCCACCTACCGCCGCGCACCCCGGGGCGGGGTCGCACTCGGCACGAAGTACGCCGTACTGCACGCCGGCAAGCTGTCCGTGGGCGACGAGGTGACGGTCGGCACGTGGGGTGCGCCCGAGGTCCCCTGAGCCGAGACGCCGCCGACTGCGTGGGTCGGCGGCGGGCACGGGCGTTGCCGTGCTTCGGTGCTGTACGCCCCGGAAACGCAAGAGGCCCCGGAGTGATCCGGGGCCTCTTGTCTGTGTGCACTCGGCAGGATTCGAACCTGCAACCTTCTGATCCGTAGTCAGATGCTCTATCCGTTAAGCTACGAGTGCTTGGTTTTTCTGTTGTGTTGCTCTTCCTCCCGGGCCTTTTCGCCCCGGTCGGCGTTGCGAGAACAACATTACATGACCTGCGCCGTGAGGCGAAATCCGTTTCCCGCATCCCGCCTGACCTGGGCAAATACCCATCAGGGGGCTCTCCGGCGCCCCTCGAACCCACGGGCGTCCCACCGAAGCTGTGCCGGTGCGGGGGAGGCGTGCGGGGTGAAGGGTGGCGGATACGGCCGAAGCCCCGGTCGGGTGACCGGGGCTTCGGATCGTGGTGCGGAGGCGGAGGGATTTGAACCCTCGATGGGCTTTAAGACCCAAACCGCATTAGCAGTGCGGCGCCATAGACCGGACTAGGCGACGCCTCCCAACCTGCACTTCCACGCGAGCGCGGAGGTGCGTGCAGATGATGACACAGCCAGGGGGCGCGTCACCAATCGCGGCTCCACGGTACTAGCCGTGCGGCCCGCAGGGCAAAGTCAAAACCGGGGGCGCAACGCGACGGGGCTCACGGCGTTATAGGCGGTGGGCGCCGGGGACCGACACGGCTCCGGCGCCGACGGCCTGGCCGTGCCGCGCCTCGCCGCCACCGCGTCCCCAGGGGAGCCCCCGTGCAGCACCTCACGCCACGCCGCCTCTTCCTCACCGCCGCCACGACCCTCGCCGTCCTCACCGCGGGCCCCACCACCGCGCAGGCCTGCCCACCGGGCGCCGCGGGCCCGGCCGGAGCGGCCACCGTCGAGAAAGTCGAGAAGGTCCAGAAAGCCGAGAAAGCCGGGAAGGTCGAGAAGGTCGAGAAGGTCGAGAAGGTCGGGAAAGCAGCCGGCGTCCAGGACATCGGGCCCGGTGAGCACGGCAGGCATCGGCTGACCATCACCGTGAGCGGGACCGGGGGCGCCGGCGACGGCACGTACACCCTGCGGTGCGCCCCCGACGGGGGTTCGCACGCTTCACCCGGTGCCGCGTGCGAACGGCTCGATCAGCTCGCGGCCGAGGGCCTGGACCCGTTCAAGGCGGTCCCGCGCGGCACCATGTGCACCCAGCAGTACGGCGGCCCGCAGACCGCCCGCGTCCGCGGCGAGTGGCAGGGGCGGCACATCGACGCCGCCTTCTCCCGCACCGACGGGTGTGAGATCTCGCGGTGGAACAGCCTCGTGCCGGTGCTGCCTTCGGACGGTGCGTGAGGCGGGGCGCGGACAGCGCGTGAGGCAGGCGCGGACGGCGCCTTAGGCAAGGGCGGACGGCGCCTGAAGCAGGGCCGTGCGACCCGTGAGCCAGTGGCGGACGGCACCCCGGCCGGAACCGGAGGCGATGGGTCCGGCGTGCCCTTCTTAAGAAGGGCACGCTTGACCCTTCTGTGACCAGGCACTACTGAAGGCTCACAGCTTCTGCGTGCGACCTCCCTCTCATCCGGCGTCGCGCCCGCAACCACTCCCCGTAGACTCCCTCCCGTGACACGTCACGGGCCGCGAGGCAAGATGGCCCGGTCGGTCGGCAAGGTGCAGTGATCAGGGAGGAAGCGTCGTCGTGAGCAGCAGGCCATCCCGAGGCGCTGCTCGCCTCGCAGCCATACTCGACGCGCTCCCGGACGCGCTGGTGCTCGTCAACGCCAACGGGACCGTCGTGAACGCGAACGCCATCGCGCTCGAGGCCTTCGAGGCACCCGGCACCGCGCTCGTGGGGCGCGGACTGCTAGATCTGCTGCCGGAGTTCGACTCCCGACTCATCCCCGGCTCCATGCGCCGCCCGGTGACGCTGGACGAACAGGGACGTACCAAGCCGAAGCGGATGATCGCCCGGCGCACGGACGGCAGCGAGTTCCCCGTAGAGGTCACCAGCTCCAACCTTGAGGACAGCCGGCAGGCGTACGACGAGCGGTTCGGCAGCCACGGCGGGTACGGCGGCTACAGCGGCGACGAGATGCTGATGATCGTCGTCCGTGATCTGTCGGGAACGCTCAACACCGAGGCCGAACTCGCCCGGTCGCAGCGGCAGACGGAGATGATCCTGCGGGCCGCCGCCGAGGGCGTCGTCGGCACCGACACCGACGGCCGCGTCGTCCTCGTCAACCCGGCCGCCGCCCAGATACTCGGCTTCCGCGCCAGCGACCTCGGCGGCCAGGAGCTGCACCCGCTCGTCCTGCACTCCCGCGCCGACGGCGAGCCGTTCCCGTACGAGGACTCCCCGCTCGCCGACACCCTGCGCTCCGGCCGCAAGCACCGCGTACGCGGACAGGTCCTGTGGTCCAAGAGCGGCGAGAAGGTCTCCGTCGACCTGACCACGGCCCCCGTGCGCGACGGTGACCAGCTCGTCGGCGCCGTGATGACCTTCACCGACCGGCGGCCGTACGACGCCCTCGCCGAGAAGTACGAGGCCGCCGTCGCCCGGCACGCCGAGGAGCTGCGGACCGCCGCCGAGCAGCGCGAAGCGGAGCTCAGGGACGCCGCCGAGCGGCGCGCCGATGAGCTGCGGGCCGCCGCCGAGCTGCGCGAGGAGGAGCTCGCGGCCGAGCAGGAGCGGTACGCCGCGCTCGCCGAGCGCGAGAAGGACCGCTACGAGGAGCTCGCCGAGCGGGAGCAGACGCGGTACGAGGCGCTCGCCGCGCGCCACAGCCAGCTCGTCGCCGTCCTCGACCGGTCGCTGCGCGGCCCGCTCGACGAGCTCCGCCGCGAACTGTCCGCCCTCGCCTCCGACGACGCGGGACAGCTCTGGCCCGAGGCCAACCAGGTACTGCACCATCTGTCCGCCGGCTACGCCCGCATGACGACGCTCGTCGACAACGTCCTGGGCTACCAGCGGCTCGAAGCCGGTACCGAGCAGTTGGCGCGCACGCCCGTGCTGCTCGACGCCGTCGTCGCCGCCGGAGTCGACGGTGCCGTCGAGCTGATCGGCCCCGGCAGGGCCCAGTTCGCCGTGCACGCGCCGCCGATCGAGGTCGTGGTGGACGCGCGCCGCCTCGCCACGGCCCTCGCCCATCTGATCGCCGACGTCGCCGGAATCGACGCCACCGGCAACACGCGCGCGGGAGCGGGGGCGTACGTCGACTCGACCGTGGTCGTGGCCGCCGCACAGCGCGGCGAGGTCGTCCGCATCGAGGTGCGCGGGCCGTACTCCGGGGGTGACCCGGTGCACGAGCCCGTCGTCCGGGGCGTCGTCGAGGCACACGGAGGCGTGCTCCAGACGCACGAGGTGCCGGGCACGAACGGCAGTGCGTTCGTTCTTGAGGTGCCCATGGGGGATGTGTCCGCCGGTGGGCCATCCTCCGGTGCCGCCGGTGCCTCCAGTGCCTCCGTTGGTTCCTCCGGTTCCTCCGGTTCCTCCGGTTCCTCCGGTTCCTCCGGTTCTACGGAGACTGCTGGTTCGGGCGCCTTGGTGCCCGCGCAGGGGGCGGGCGGCTCCGGGGACTCCGGCAGCACCGGAGGCGGGCGCCGACGGGCCCGGCGGTCCTCTGTGGACTCCTTCCTGGACGGTGCCGTTTCCGGCGACACCGATGCGGGTGCGGGCGGCGACGGCTCCGGTGGGACCGGGCGGCGCAGGCGGCGGGCCGTGGCCGAGGGTCCTGCGAGTGCCGGTCCTGAGGCGGTGGCGGGCGCCGGTGGTGCCGATTCCGGGGCTGCCGGGGGCGTCGGGGCAGGTGCCGGTGACACGTCGGGGGGCGCTTCGGGCGCTTCCGGCGGTACGGGTCGACGGCGCGGGCGGCCGAGTCCGGCCGAGGGCGCCGTGAAGACCGCCGCCGAGCACGCTGCCGGAGCGGCTGCCCTCGGCGAGACCGTGCCGCCCCAGGGAGTGCCGTCACAGGGTGGCCCGGCGCACGGCGGCCACGGGTCGGCGGAGATCGCCGTGGCGTCAGGGCGGCGAGCCCGGCGCGGTGGTGAGCAGCAGGCGTTGGCGTTGCCTTCGGGTACGGGACAGCCCGCCTGGGGTCCGGAAGCCAGTGGTCCGGAAGCCGGTGGTCCTGCCGGGGCAGACGGCGGGGACGCGCCGCGCCCCGGTGGCCGACGGGCCCGGCGTGCGCTGGCCGCCGCCCGCGAGCGTGCCGCCGCGGAAGAGACCACCAGCGGGCGCGTGTTCGCGCTGCCGCCTGCCGAGGCCGACCGCGAGGCGGGCAGCGGTGCGGCCGGCGTGGCGGAGCAGGTGGGCGTGGCCGGGCAGGTGGGCGTGGCGCAGGGTGCCGGGCAGGTGGGTGCCGGGCAGGTGGGTGCCGGTCACGGCGCTGCCGCGCAGGTCGGTGCCTCGGTTAACGTACCGGCCGGTGTGCAGGCAGGACTTCAGGCGCGTACTCGGGGTGGTGTGCCCGTGCAGGGTGGCGCGCCCGCGCAGAGCGCTGTGCCCATGCCGAGTGGTGTGCCCATGCCGGGCGGTGTGCCCGCGGTGCCCGCGCAGGGTGGGGCGCCCGAGGGGTCCGCGCAGGTCCAGGACGACATGGCCGCGGCAGCACACGGTGCCCCGGCAGCGGGAGCGCGGGGCGCCCGTGTCGCCGGTGCGCGGCGCGGTGCGGCCTCGGGAGCGCAGGGGGGCGTGCCGGTGGGCGCGCCCGCGCGGGCTCCGGGTGTCGCGCCCGGGGCGGCTCCGGGAGTCATGCCCGAGACGGGCGCCGCGGGTGCCGTGAGTCCCACGGGTGCCGTGAACCCCACCGGCGCCATGAACCCCACCGGTTCCGTAAGCCCCACCGGCGCCGTGAACCCTGCCCGCCAGGACACCCCCGGGCAGCACTCCGCCGCCCTCCACGACCCGGCCGAGGACCACACACCCCTGGAGCCGCACCCGGCGCAGGCCCCGATGCCGTACGGTCCGGCGGCTCCCCACGCACAGGGCGTGCCGCGCGGTCCGGTGGCCGCACCGGGCACCCCGGCCCAGGGCACGGCCCAGGGCACGGCCCAGGGCACCCCCGCGCCGGGCACCCCCGCGCAGGGCGCCACCAGCGGTCCGGCCACGCCCGGCCCCGCCCCGGTTCCGCAGCAGCAGAACCCCACCGGCCGCCGCCGCGCCCGGCAGACCCCGCCCGCCGAGTCCGTACCGTCGACACCCGCACAGGGCATGCCGGTTCAGGGCATGCCGGTACATGGCACCCCGCCGAGCGATACGCCCGCCGGGGGCACCCCCACACCCCCGCCCGGCGCCGCGCTGCCGCCGGAACGTGACCCACGCGCGCGTGCCGCCCAGCCGCTGCCCGCCGAGACCGCTCCCGTCGACCCGAACTCGACGCAGGGGCGCGCCATCAGCGTGCGCACGCTCGGCCAGGGTGTGCCGTTCGGGCGTCAGGCTCCTCCCGACCGGCCGGGACGCACTCGCCAGGCAGCACCGGCCCCGCAGCCCCAGCCCCACACTCAGGGGGCCCCACAGCCCCCACAGCCCCAGCAGGCCCCGCACGCACAGCCGTTGCCGCAGCCACAGCCCGCGCAGCCGGACCCGGCGCAGACTCCGGCACAGCCCTCCGCGGGAGGCTCGGGACGTCGGCGTCGGCTGTCCACACCGCCTGAGCCTGCGACCGACGAGCGCCAGGACGCGGCCCGCCAGCAAGCCCAAGCCCAGCCTCAGGCCCAGCCCCAGGCCCAGCAGGCCGCTGCCCCGCAGGCCTCGGCCCAGCAGGCCAGGGTGCAGCCGCAGCCCCGGCTCTCGCCGACCACCGAAGGCACCGGTCGTGCCTACGCGATCGGCGCCCCGGACCAGGACGCCGACGAGGGCCCTGAGCTTCTGGACGGTCCCGGAGGCGCCGTGGAGGTGTCCAACCGGCCGCAGCCGCAGCCCATGGACGACGAGTTGCCGCCCGAGCCGCTGGACAACCCGCGCCGTCTCCTGGTGTGGCCCGCACCCGACGTCACCACCCAGCAGGCGCTCAGCGACCGTGGCTACCGTCCTGTCATCGTGCACTCGCGCGAGGAGGTCGACGCGCAGATCGCCGCGTTCCCTGCCGCCCTGTTCGTGGACCCGCTGACCGGGCCGATCACGCGTACCGCGCTGCAGTCGCTGCGCCAGGCCGCGGTCGCCGCCGAGGTGCCCGTCCTGGTCACGGCGGGGCTCGGGCAGGCCTCGCGCGAGGCGGCGTACGGCGCCGACCCCGCCGTACTCCTGAAGGCGCTCGCGCCGCGCGACAGCGAACAGCATCCGCCGCGCGTGCTGCTCATCGAGGAGCACGAGGAGATCGCGCTGGCCCTGACCGCGACGCTTGAGCGGCGCGGGATGCAGGTGGCGCGGGCCGAGAGCGACGCGGACGCGGTCACGCTCGCCGCGCAGATGCGGCCGAACCTGGTGGTCATGGATCTGCTCCAGGTACGCCGCCGGCGTGCCGGGATCATCGACTGGCTGCGCGCGAACGGCCAGTTGAACCGCACCCCGCTGGTCGTCTACACGGCCGCCGTCGACGAGACCGACCTGCCGAAGCTGGCCGCGGGCGAGACCGTGCTGTTCCTGGCCGAGCGGTCCACGAGCGGCGAGGTGCAGAGCCGGATCGTGGATCTGCTCGCGAAGATCGGTACGAACTGAGCCCAGAGGCCGGGAGGCCACGGGCTCGGGCCAGGAGGCCACGGACCCGGGCAGGAACCCGGGGGCCCGAGCAGGAACCCGGGGGCCCGAGCAGGAACCCGCAGGCCCGAGCAGGAACCCGGGGGCCAGAGCGGGAGGCCTCGAAGTCAGTCGGACGGCTCCGTGACGCGGCGCGCCGCCGCGCGGATCGAGGCCCGCAGGCGCGCCTTGTCCTCGTCCTCAGCGCCCACGAGGACGCGCCGCATCTGCGGCACCGCGGAGGCCCAGCCGGCCAGCGCGACCAGCATGAACAGCAGGTCGCGTGCCGGGATGGCGTCCGTGATGACCCCGCGCGCCTGGCCTTCCTCGAAGGTGGCGACCTTGCTGTCGTAGTGCGCCTGGCGCTCGTACTCGTGCGGCAGCTCCTCGGTGCCGCCGTACTCGATGCCCTCCCAGAAGAGCAGGCGCAACACCTCGGGGTGGGTGGCGTGATAGTCCATGAGCCGGTCCATCCAGCCGTCCATGTCGTCGGGGTCCGGCGGCACGCTGACGGCCAGATCGAGCATTTGCTTCTCGAGGACCTGCGCGAAGAGCTCCGCCTTGTTGCCGTAATAGGCGTAGATGAGTTGTTTGTTGGCCTTCGCCTCGCTCGCGATGCGGTCGACGCGGGCTCCGGCGATGCCGTACCGCGCGAACTCCGTGACCGCCGCGTCGAAGATCCGGGCCCGCGTGGCCTCGGGGTCTCTCACTCCCATGGGACCAGCGTAAGCGAACTTCACCGCTAACCAACCGTTTGGTTGCTTGACAGTTTTCGGAACACGGGCGCAGACTTGCAACCAACCAGTTGGTTATGAGCGTGTCCACACTACGGCCGCCCCCACGCACAGAGGAGCCCGTCGCCCATGACTTCAGCCACGCCGTCCCCGCCGGGCGCCCTGACGGCGGAGCTCGCGGAGCCTCGTCCGGCCACGGCACCGCACACGACCTCGGGTACGACCCCGGCGGCCGGGCTGCCGCCCCGCGCTTTTCTCGTCCTCATCGCCGTCTGCACGGCGGTCACCGCGGCGAACATCTACGTCGCCGCGCCGCTGCTCCCCCTCATAGCCAAGGACTTCGGCTCGACCCCGTCGGGCGTGGCATGGATCGCGTCGGTGGCCCAGTTCGGGTATGCGGCGGGGCTGCTGTTCTTCGCCCCGCTCGGCGACCGGGTCAACCGCCGGCGCCTGGTCGCCGCCCTGTCCCTGGCGACGACCGCCGCGCTGGTCCTCGGCGCGATGGCGTCCGGCACCACCGTGCTCGCCGCCGCCGTCCTGATCGCCTCCACGGCGACGGTCGTCCCGCAGTTGCTGGTGCCGCTGGTGGCCGAGCGCGCCCCGGCCGACCGGCGGGCCAGCCATGTCGCGGCCGTCATAGCCGGGCTCTTCACCGGCGTCGTGGCGGCCCGGGTCCTCGGCGGGCTCGCCGGGCAGGCCTTCGGCTGGCGCTGGGTCTTCCTCGGCGCGGCCGCGCTCACGGCGGTGCTCGGCCTGGCCTCCGCGGCCGCCCTGCCCAAGGAGACCCGCCGCCGCACGGGCCCGCTGTTCGGCGGCCTCGCCCAACTCCCCGCCGTGGTGCGGAGCTCACCCGAGCTGCGCCGCGCCTGCATACGCCAGGGCGGAATGTACGGCGCGTGGAGCGCGCTGTGGACCTCCCTCGCGCTCCTCCTCACGAACGAGGGCGACGGGTACGGCATGACGACCGGCGCGGCCGGGCTCTTCGGCCTCTTCGGACTCGCGGCCAGCGTGGTGGCGCCGATCGCGGGCGGATTCGTGGACCGTTTCGGCGCGGCCAAGGTGGTGGCGTCGGCCTACAGCCTCGCGGCGGTTTCGGTGCCGCTGTTCTGGCTGGGCGGCGAGCGCCTCTGGGCGCTGTGCGCGGCGGCGGTCCTCGTGCACGCGGCGCTGGTCGCGAGCCATGTCGCCAATCAGACCCTGGCCCTGACCACCACCTCCACCCCGGCGGTCGCCAACACCGCCTATGTGGTGGCCGGTTTCGCGGGCGGCGCCCTCGCCTCCGCCCTCGCGGGCACGGCGTTCGCCCACTGGGACTGGTCCGGGGTGTGCGCGGTGGCCGCGGGCTGCCTGGCGGTGGGCTGGGGGGCGACATCGCTGCGCATACGCAAGTAGGAGCCGACGGGACGACACACCGGGGCCCCGCGCGACCACCGGTGCCACGCGGGGCACGCCCACGGAGCACCGGCGCCGAACCTGCGTCGGAACACGACGCCGACCCCGTACGGGTACGCGGCGCCGCCCCCGGGGGTACGCGGCGCCGCCCCCGCTTCAGAGCCGGGTCACGTCCAGCTCGCCCGCCGCGTACTGCCTGCGCAGTACCTTCTTGTCGAACTTGCCGACGCTGGTCTTGGGGACCGCCGGAACGAGCGCCCAGCGCTCGGGGACCTGCCACTTGGCGACGCGGGTGGCCAGGAACGCCTGGAGGCCGGCGAAGTCGGTGGTGGCGTCCTCCTTGAGGACGACGGTGGCGAGAGGGCGCTCGCCCCACTTCTCGTCCGGGACGGCGACGACCGCGGCCTCGGCGACGTCCGGGTGGGACATCAGCGCGTTCTCCAACTCCACGGACGAGATCCACTCGCCGCCGGACTTGATGACGTCCTTGGCGCGGTCGGTGAGGGTGAGGAAGCCGTCGGGGCTGATGACGCCGACGTCACCGGTCTTCAGCCAGCCGTCGGGGCTGAACCTGTCCTCGGGCTTGATGACCTCGCCGCCCGCGCCGCCGTAGTAGGCACCGGCGATCCAGTTGCCGCGTACTTCGAGCTCGCCCGCGGACGTGCCGTCCCAGGGCAGGTGGGAGCCGTCGGGGCCGGTGAGCCGGGCCTCGACCCCGGCGGGGAAGCGGCCCTGGGTGAGCCGGTAGCCGAACTCCTCCGCGGTGCCGAGGGCATGGGCGGGCGGACGGGCCACGGTGCCGAGCGGAGAGGTCTCGGTCATGCCCCAGGCGTGGCAGACGCGCATGCCGAGCGTGTCGAAGGCCTCCATCAGGGAGGGCGGACAGGCCGAGCCGCCGATGGTGACCTGGGTGAGGCTGCTGACGTCGCGGGGCTTGGCGGTGAGCTCGGCGAGCAGGCCCTGCCAGATGGTGGGCACGGCGGCGGCGTGCGTGGGCCGCTCGGACTCGATCATCTCGGCCAGCGGCGCGGGTTGCAGGAAGCGGTCCGGCATCAGCATGCCGACGCCGGTCATGAAGGTGGCGTGCGGCAGGCCCCAGGCGTTGACGTGGAACTGCGGCACGACGACGAGGCTGAGGTCGGCGTCCGTCAGGCCCATGGACTGGGCCATGTTGACCTGCATGGAGTGCAGATAGATGGAGCGGTGGGAGTAGACGACGCCCTTGGGGTCGCCGGTGGTGCCGGAGGTGTAGCACATGGCGGCGGCGCGGCGTTCGTCGAGCTCGGGCCAGTCGTAGGCGGTGGGCTTGCCCGCGACGAGTTCCTCGTATTCGTGGACGCGGGCCCGGCCGCCTTCGAGGAGGGTGCGGTCGCCGGGCCCGGAGACGATCACGTGCTCGACGGTCGTCATCCGGTCGAGCAGCGGTGCGAGGAGGCCGAGCAGCGAGCCGTTGACGATGATCACGCGGTCCGCGGCGTGACCGACGATCCAGGTGAGCTGTTCGGCGGGGAGCCGCAGGTTGAGCGTGTGCAGGACGGCCCCCATGCAGGGGACGGCGAAGTAGGCCTCGACGTGCTCGGCGTTGTTCCACATGAACGTCGCCACGCGCTCGTCGTCCTCCACGCCGAGGTCCTCGCGCAGGGCGTGGGCGAGCTGAGCGGCGCGGGCACCGATGTCGCGGAAGCTGCGGCGCTGCGGGGCGCCGTCGCCGGTCCAGGTGATGACCTGCGAATCCCCGTGTATGACCGTTCCATGGTTGAGGATGCGGGTCACAGTCAGCGGTACGTCCTGCATGGTGCTCAGCACGGCGTCCTCCCGGAGGCGTGGCACGGGCAACCGGGCGTTCCCGGCGCTCTGCCTGGCAGTAGCCCCAGATTCTTGCCGCATACCGCGCGGTATGTCACTACCGCGGGAGCACATGAAGGGAAAAATCACCGCGTGCGGCCGGACGCGTCGGCACACCGGCCGCAGCGAACCGGCCTCGCGTACCGCTCTCAGCGGACCGGAGTGAGCTCCGGGTCCTCGCGGAGCTTGCCGAGCGCACGGGACACCGCGCTCTTCACCGTGCCGATGGAGACCCCGAGCACCTCGGCCGTCTGGGCCTCGCTCAGGTCCTCGTAATACCGCAGGACGACCATCGCCCGCTGCCGCGCCGGCAGCTTCATGATCGCGCGCCACATCGCGTCGTGCAGCGCCTGCTGCTCGGCCGGGTCACCGGCCGGCACGGTCTCGGGCTCGGGCAGCTCGTCGCAGGCGAACTCGTCGACCTTGCGCTTGCGCCACTGCGAGGTGCGCGTGTTCAGCAACGCCCGGCGGACATAGCCGTCGAGCGCCCGGTGGTCCTCGATCCGGTCCCAGGCCACATACGTCTTCGTCAGTGCCGTCTGCAGCAGGTCCTCGGCATCGCTCGGGTTCGCCGTCAGCGAGCGGGCGGTGCGAAGCAGCACCGGCTGACGCGCCCGGACGTAAGAGGCGAACGACGGGTAGGCGGAAGGACTCGTGGTCCGCGTCGCGGCCTTCGATGCACTGGTGCACACGGTCACCATGGATGCGGTCATGGCTCCACGCTAGAAGCGACCCCTACATCAGCGGATCGGCCGCAGGTCCCGAAGCCTTGTCCGCCTCAGGTTGTACGAGGGGAGCCTGCCCCACCTCCTGAAGGTGGAGGAGGTGGAGCGGACCCCTGCGGGTTCAACCCTGAGGTGTACGCGAACGCCCGCGCGGGGGGCGCGGTTCCGGCGCACACGGCGCCCGTCGAAATCTAGCCCAGGGTGGCCACCGGTGCGTCCACGAGGTTGCGGTCGATGGTGATGGTGCGCCCGCCGTGGCGCTCCGTGACATTGCCCGCGTACTGGTGGATCCGGCTGCGGGGCTGCCAGGCGTCGCGGCCGAGCGCGGGCTCGCCGTTCAGGTCGGGGGCTGTGTGCCAGCGCGCGAACCACATCACCGACGGCAGGTCCCGTACGCCGTCGCGCCGCGCCTCGTCCATGTGCGTTACGCCGGAATTGGCGCTGCTGTAGAAGCCCGGTACGTAGTTGTGGCTGCGTACTTCGCGGTTCCAGGCGCGGACGAAGGAGAGCGTGGCCTTGGCGCAGTCCCGCTGCTTGTGCCGGTACGCCTCCATGTCCAGGTAGAGCGGGCTCTCCGGTTCGATGCCCATCTCCTTGGCCCTGTTGACCGCGTCCGTGCCCTCGCGGGTGCCCTGTTCCCAGGGTTTGCTGCCGATGCGGACGTGCTGCTTGTTCTTCGCCACGACGCACGGGGACTGGGAGCCGACGTACAGCGGAAGGACCCGCCAGCCCATGTCGTCCACCGAGCTCAGCCACTCCCGGCTCAGGTGCTTCTGCTTGGCGCAGGCCCGGCCGCGGCCCCCGAAGTACACCCCCACCGCGCCGTAGTCGGACGCAAGCCAGCGCCTCATGGTGTCGACGGCCGGTGCCTGGCAGGTGTCGAAGGCCCGGCCGTAGAAGGTGTCGGGGGCGCCGAGGGTCCTCCCTGCGGCGGCACCCGGCCGCAGCCCGGCGTCGGCACCGGCACCGGCACCGGTTGATCCGGCAGCGGCCGCCCCGACGACGACCGCGTCGGCGTCGGCGTCGGCTGGTGTGGTCGTGTCCATGGCCAGCGTCCCCGCGGCCAGGGCGAGGACTGTTCCCAAGAGCATCTTTCGGTGGCGCATACGGCGAGTGAACGGGGCGGGCCCGCCGCCGAGCGCGGGACACGCGCCGGTTCAGCCGTCCGCCGCGAGAATCAGCCCCGATGTGGGGACACCGGTGCCTGCCGTCACCAGGACGCGCGCGGCATCACGTATCTGGTTCACCGCCGTGCCCCGCACCTGCCGGACAGCCTCGGCCACACCGTTCATCCCGTGCAGATACGCCTCCCCGAGCTGCCCGCCGTGGGTGTTCAGCGGCAACCGCTCCGCCGCCACGAACTCCGCCGCCTCACCAGGACCGCAGAACCCGAACTCCTCCAGTTGCATCAGGACGAACGGAGTGAAGTGGTCGTACAGGATCCCCACGTCCACCTCCCGCGGCGAAAGACCGGCCGCGCGCCACAACTGCCGCGCCACCACGCCCGTCTCGGGCAGGCCGGTCAGGTCGTCGCGGTAGAAGCTGGTCATCTGCTCCTGTGCCCGGCCCGCGCCCTGCGCCGCGGCGGCGATCACCGCCGGTGGATGCGGCAGGTCACGGGCGCGCTCGACGCTCGTCACGACGAGGGCCTGCCCGCCGTCCGTCTCCTGGCAGCAGTCGAGGAGGCGCAGCGGCTCGACGATCCACCGCGACGCCGCGTGGTCCGCGGCCGTGATGGGCCTGCCGTAGAAGTACGCCGCCGGGTTCGTCGCCGCGTACTTCCGGCCGACCACCGCCACACGGCCGAACACCTCCGGAGTCAGGTCGTACGCGTGCAGATAGCGCTGCGCCGCCATCGCCACCCATGACGCGGGCGTGAGCAGGCCGAACGGCAGCGACCAGCCGAGCGCCGCGCCCTCCGCCGACGGTTCCCGGTGCTGCACCCCGGAGCCGAAGCGACGCCCGGAGCGCTCGTTGAACGCCCGATAGCAGACGACCACTTCGGCCACCCCGCTCGCCACCGCGAGCGCCGCCTGCTGCACGGTCGCGCAGGCCGCGCCGCCGCCGTAGTGCACCCGGGAGAAGAACGACAGCTCCCCCATGCCCGCGGCCTGCGCCACCGTGATCTCCGGACTGGTGTCCATCGTGAACGTGACAAGGCCGTCGACGTCGGACGGCCGCAGTCCCGCGTCGTCGAGCGCGGACCGCACCGCCTCCACGGCCAGCTTCAGCTCGCTGCGCCCGGAGTCCTTGGAGAACTCCGTGGCGCCGATCCCGGCGATCGCCGCCCTGCCGCCGAGGCCGTCCTTGTTCCGTACGCTCATGCCGCACCCCCCAAGGGCACGGGGACCGTCACCGTGACCGTGCCCGTCACGTGCTTGCCGATGCTGTTGGCGCCCACGACGCGGACGGTGAGGGTGGCTTCCGCGCCGCCGCCCCGTGCTTCCCGCCCGACCGACTCCTGCTCGACCCTCCCCGTCAACACCATCGTGTCGCCCGGGTAGTTGGGCGCGCCAAGGCGGATGGCCACCTTGCGCAGTACGGCTTCCGGGCCGAGGCAGTCCGTGATGTAGCGGCCCACCAGGCCGTTCGTCGTGAGGATGTTCATGAAGATGTCGGGGGAGCCCTTCTCACGCGCCAGCTCCGCGTCGTGGTGCACGTCCTGGTAGTCCCGCGAGGCGATGGCCCCGGCGACGATCAACGTGCGGGTGATCGGTATCTCCCGCGGCGGGAGGGTGGTACCTGACCTGGTCATTCGCCCTCCTTCGGCGGTACGGGCTCCCGCGGCGGTACGGGCCTCTTCGGCGGTACGGGCTCCCGCGGCGGTACGGGCCTCTTCGGCGGTACGGGCCCGTCCGCCGCCCCGGCCCCGCCCGCGTCCGGATCGACCGGCCGGAACACCGGCAGCTCCCACTCCTCGCCGTCGACCCGCCGGAACTCCAGGCGCACCGGCATCCCGATGCGCACCTCGTCGGGTGCCGCCCCCACCACCTCGCTGATGATCCGCACCCCCTCCGCGAGTTCGACGAGCACCACCGCGTACGGCGGGTCGAAGGCAGGGAACGGGGGGTGGTGCATCACGACGTACGAATAGACCGTGCCGGCACCGCTTGCCGCGACCGTGTCCCACTCCGGCGCGCCACAGCCGTTGCAGCCGGGCAGCCAGGGGAAGCGCAGTCGGGCGCAGGCGGCGCAGCGCTGGATGAGCAGCTCGTGCCGGGCCACTCCGTCCCAGAATCCCGCGTTGTCCCTGTTGATCACGGGACGTGGTCGCCGACTCCCGGCGGCCGGGGGCTCCGCCCTCTTCGGCGGCCTGCGCGCGGGCGCGTACTTGAGGATCCGGAAGCGATGGGTCCCCGCGGGCTCGCCGTTCGCGCGGACGTCCATCCGCGTGGTCACGAAGTACCCCGTGCCGAGCTTGGTCGTCTTGCGCTCCGAGACCGACTCGATCACCGCGTCGAAGGTGATCGCGTCGCCGGGGTGCAGCGGCCGCAGATACTCCTGTTCGCAGTCGGTCGCCACCACGGAGGCGTAACCGGCGTCGTCGAGGAGCGCGAACAGTTCGTCGTACGCCTCCGAGCGGTCGGTGTGCCCGGAGAGACCGCCCATCGTCCACACCTGGAGCATGGTCGGCGGCGCGACGGCGTCCGCTCCGGCGTACGCGGCGTGCGCGTCCCCCATCGCCTCGCACCAGTGCCTGATCATCGGAGCGTTCACCGGGTCCTTGCCGCGCCCGGCGACGGCGGCGGGCTTCCCCACGTACTCCTTCAGCCGCGCGTACAACCCGTCATCCGTCACGTCAGGCACCTCCGGCACATTCGGCACAGACCCTCACGCCGCTCGCGGCGCGCATGCGCTTCGGCCAGTTTCAGGCAGACCCAAGGCGCGTCGGCCCGGCGCACCGGCAGGGCACCAGCAGGGCACCAGCAGGGCCCAGCAGGACACCGACAAGGTCTTCTGACTGTCCGTCAGACACAACCCGGCCGTCAAGGCCCCGCACACGACTGCGCGGCGGTGCCGAAGCACCGCCGCGCAGCATCACATCACCCCACAGCGCCGGCCCCCGGGGATCACTCCCCGACGAGGCCCCGGGTCACCAGAGCTCGCTGAAGTTGACGGCGACGTTCGCGTTCGTCTGCTCGATGGCTGTGAACGCGGAGCCGTTGACCTGAGCGGTGTTGCTCTGGTTCGCGGCGCCGTTGCCGACCGCCTGCTGCTGCGTAGTGGACGAGTTGCCGTTGTTGTCGTCGCCGACGCCACTGCCGAGAACAGTGGCCACACCCGCGTTGGATCCGTCGTCCGCGAACGAACCGTTGTCGGCCGTCGCCACACCGGAGAAGAGAGCGGCGGCGAGAGGCAGGGCCGCGACAGCAGCGAGGGCACGGGCGGTACGGATGCTTGCCATGTCATTCCTCCAGAACGGGAGATACACCCCGGCAGAAAGCCGGAATCACCTCAACTAGGGCTTGCAGCAAGGCGGTTGGCCGACCACCTCGATATCTGCACTGCACGACGTCGCGACTCCAGAGTTGCCCACCGAATCCCCTCGGAACCACCCCGTAAGACACAGTTCCCCCGCAAGCGTGAGGACAAGTCGATAAACGTGCTTTGCAGCAGCAGACGCTCCGTACGGCAACCTCGCGAGCGCCGGAAGCGAGGCGCCGCACGGGCAGTAGCGCCCCGGCGACCACCGGAAAAAAGGCCCGCCACGCCCGCGGAACGCGCCACCCAGGGCCACCCCTCTTCCCTTCATCGAACGTCTGTACGAAAATGAGGCATGGCCTCCTCCGACCGCCATGCCGCAGATCGCAACCCCCCTGACGAGACCCCCAGGCGCCCGGCCCCGCACCCCGAGCGGATCGCCGCCCGGCACACCGCCACCCTCGCGCTCGCCCACGCCCTGTCCGCGGCCGAGCGCGGACTCGCCGTCATCCCGCTCTCCCGGACCAAGCTCCCCGCGCTCCGCTCCCCACACCACGACCGCCCGCACCACGACCGCCCGCACCACGACCGCCCGCAGGTCGGGCCTCCGCCGTCGTCGGTGCCACCCTGCCGGGGCGAGTGCGGTCGCACGGGACATGGCGTGTACGACGCGTCGACCGACCCGCACCGCATCCGCGAGCTGTTCGCCGCCGCGCCCTGGGCCGCCGGTTACGGAATCGCGTGCGGACTTCCCCCGTACCACCTGATCGGCATCGACCTGGACACCAAGTCCGGCACCGACGCCCCGGCCGCGCTGCGCGAACTGGCGCTGCGGCACCTGTTCACGATCCCGGAAACGGTCGTCGTGACGACGCCGAGCGGTGGCCGGCACATCTGGTTGTCGGGGCCACCTGACACCGTCGTGCCCAACTCCGCGGGCCGCCTGGCTCCCGGCATCGACATCCGGGGGGCGGGCGGGTACCTGGTCGGCCCGGGTTCCCGTACCGAACACGGCGTCTACAGCACCGTGCCCGGTACGGCCCACCTCCCGCCGGCCGCCTGCCCGGCCGCGCTGCTGCGGCTGCTTGCCCCGGGGCCCCGCCACCGGTCGTCACCGCCGGGCGGCGGCGGCCGGCCGGACCCGCAACAGGGGCAGGGCCTGGTCCAGTTCGTCCTCGCCGCGCACGAGGGGCAGCGCAACACGCGGCTGTTCTGGGCCGCGTGCCGCGCGTACGAGAACGGTCTCGGCGAGGCCCTCACCGGCCCACTCACGGACGCGGCCGTCCAGGTGGGCCTCACCCTCCGCGAGGCCCACTCGACGATCACCTCGGCGGCCCGCCTCACGGGCCACGCCTGAGGGGACGCGCCTTACCGGGTGCACCACCACGGGTCGCGCCCTACGGGATGCGCCTTACGGGACGCGACCGGCGGGAGAAGACCGGCGAGGCACCACCGCCTGGGGTGCGACCGCCGGGATGTGACCCGCACCGCCGAACCACGACTCAGGCAACGTCGTCGAGCCCCACGACCAACTCCTTGCCGGGCACCCCGTCGAACGAGCCCTACGCGATGATCGACGCGATCTGCAACCCCTTCTCCCGCGACGCATCGGCGGCCGCGGTAGGCGCGGCGGCCGCCCCCCGGGCCCCCAGGGCCATGACCGTCCCGACGGCTCCCGCCACCGCCTCAGCGATCCTCATGCCGGTGTCCTTTCCGGCAGCACGCCCTCGGGCACGACGGTCGCGCCCCTGGGGCACCGTGCACCGATGCCCCAGCCCTGCCACCACCGCTGAGCCGCCGCACCCCGGCGAGGTACCGCCCCCTCACCCGGGCGGCTCACCGAACCGGCGAGCCGAACGAGCAGGGGTGCGACAGAACCATGCGGAAGGGGGTGCCTCTCCCATGAGCGGCACCCCCTGCTGACCTGCGAGCTGCGGGCCAGTTCCCGCGGTGGGTGTGGGATTTGAACCCACGGTGGTGTGAACCACGACGGTTTTCAAGACCGTTCCCTTAGGCCGCTCGGGCAACCCACCCCGCGCCCGCGGCCGATGTGGCCGTGGCGCGGGGTCAAGAGTAGCGGGTCAGCTATCGCCCTTGCGTGCGCCCAGGACCACGTCGGTCGTGCGCTCCTTGCCGTCGCGCTCGTAGGTGATCTTCACGGTGTCGCCGGGCTTGTGGGTCCAGATCTGGCCGATCAGGGTCGGGCCGCTGTCGATGACCATGTCGTCCAGCTTCTTGATGACGTCGCCGGACTTGAGGCCCGCCTTGGCCGCGGGGCCGCCAGGCTCCACCGCGGGGCCCGAGCCACTGGCGCCGCGGTCGGAGATGGTCGCGCCGTCCGAGGTCTCCGCCAGGGCGACCGACGCGCCGATGACGGGGTAGGTGGCCTCACCCGTCTTGATCAGTTGCTGCGCGACGTTCTTCGCCTGGTTCACCGGGATCGCGAAGCCCAGGCCGATGGAGCCGGACTGGCCGCCCCCGCCGAGGCCGCCGCCGCTGTCGGCGGGCTTGATCGCGGAGTTGATGCCGATGACCGCGCCGCGCGCGTCCAGGAGCGGGCCGCCGGAGTTGCCCGGGTTGATGGAGGCGTCGGTCTGCAGCGCGCTCATGTACGAGCTCTTGTTGCCGCCGTCGCTGGAGGTCACCGGGCGGTTCTTGGCGCTGACGATGCCCGTCGTGACCGTGTTCGACAGACCGAAGGGGGCGCCGATGGCGATCGTGGAGTCCCCGACGGCCACCTTGTCGGAGTTGGCGAGCGGGATCGGCGTGAGGTTGGCCGGCTTGTCCTTGAGCTTGATCACCGCTACGTCGTAGCCCTCGGCGCGGCCGACGACCTCGGCGCTGTACTTCTTTCCGTTCGAGAACGTTGCCGACAGCTTGCCGCCCTCGGCCGCGGACGCCACTACGTGGTTGTTTGTGAGGATGTGACCCTGGGTGTCATAGACGAAGCCCGTGCCCGTGCCGCCCTCGCCGCTGCCGTTCTGGGCCTCGATCGTGACGACGCTCGGCAGCGCCTTGTTCGCGATGTCCGCCACCGAACCCGGCTGCCGCTTGAGGTCCGCGGGGGCGTCCGAGGCGGAGACGGGCGTCGAGTCCGTGCCGCTGTCGTCGTTGCGGTCCGCCGCCCAGAAGCCGAGGCCGCCGCCGACGCCGCCCGCGATCAGCGCCGCCGCGAGGACCGCCGCGACCAGACCGCCCCGGCGGCCGCTCGGCTTCGGCGCCGACGGCTGCTCCGCCGTCCAGGACGCGCCCCAGTGGGAACCGGCCCCGCCGTCGTGCCCGCCGCCCTGCGCGTACGTCGGCACCGCCGGCGGGGGAGGCGGCGGCCACGCACCGGCCGGGCTCTGGCCGGTGGTGGGCCGGCTCGCGCCTGTGTGGTGTGCCTGGCTCTGGCCCGCGCCCAGGTGCGCGGTCGTGTGGGCGTACGGGTCCGGGACGCTCGGGGCGGGAGCGCTCGGCGCCGGGGCAGGGGGCGCCGGGGCCTGCGCCGGAGCGTGGCCTGGTGAAGCCGGCTCACCCCCGGCGGCAGTCGCCCCGGACTGCGCGGCGGCTCCCCCAGACTGCTCCGGGGGCTGCTGCGCCGGCGCGTCGGGGGCGGAAGCAGCGGGAGTGTCCACCGGCACAGGAGGTGCGGACGGGGCCGGTGGTACTTCGGTGCCCTCGTTCTCGGTGCTCACAGCTTCTTCTCCTCGGTCCACGCTGTCGTACTCGGTCACGGCCTGAGAGCAGCAAACGATCAGATCGGTTCAGATTCGTCTGTAGTCAGCTTTTCCCATGGGCTGTCAGGGCACCATAAGCCGAGGCTGTGCGTTCACGGCGGGCGAAACCGGCACGCCCCGCCCCACACAGGCCCACTCCGGCCCACTACGACCCGCCCCGACCCACACGGCAGGCGCGGCGGGCAGCGATGGCACGATGACGCGGTGACCCACGCACGACAGCACCACATCCAGGTCGTCGCCCACCGCGGCGCGTCCGAGGACGCCCCCGAGCACACCCTGGCCGCCTACAAGAAGGCGGTCGAGGACGGCGCGGACGCCCTCGAATGCGACGTACGGCTCACCGCTGACGGGCATCTGGTGTGCGTCCACGACCGCCGTGTGAACCGCACCTCCAACGGCCGCGGCGCCGTCTCCGCCCTGGAACTCGCCGATCTGGCCGCCCTCGACTTCGGCTCCTGGAAGAACGGCGGCGCCGGGGGCACGGCCGGGGGCGTGTCCGGCGGCACGGCCGGAGGCCTCGACGAGGAAGGGCTCGACTGGGACGTGGCGCCGGACCCGGCGGACACATCGGTCCTCACCCTGGAGCGACTTCTGGAACTCGTGGCCGAGAACAACGCCTCCGGCCGCCGGGTGCAACTGGCCGTCGAGACCAAGCACCCCACCCGCTGGGCCGGTCAGGTCGAGGAGCGGCTGCTGCACCTGCTCAAGCGTTTCGACCTCGACGCGCCGCCCGCCGACGGCCCCTCGCCCATCCGCGTCATGAGCTTCTCGGCGCGCTCCCTCCAGCGCGTGCGAGCCGCGTCGCCGACCCTGCCGACGGTCTATCTGATGCAGTTCGTCTCGCCCCGCCACCGCGAAGGACGACTGCCCCGCGGGGTACGGATCGCGGGCCCGAGCGTCCGGATCCTGCGCAACCATCCCGGGTACGTGGCCAAGCTCAAACGCGCCGGGCACCAGGTCCATGTGTGGACCGTGAACGAGCCCGAGGACGTCGAGCTCTGCGCCCGGCTCGGAGTCGACGCGATCATCACCAACCGCCCCAAGCAGGTGCTCTCCCAACTGGGCCGCGACTAGACCCCGTCACGGGGAGTGCACCGGCGCGTTCGCTGCGTGTTCGACCGTGTCGAGTGCGTCACCATCCCGGCGTTGGCCGGTTTCCGGTCCAGGCCATTGGGGCATCCACACCGTGGCGTGGGGCAAAGGAGGTCTCGGGGGTGGCGTTTGTGGTGGCACGGGAGGTGCCCGCGTCGTCGAGCATGGCCGTACCCCATGGTCCTGCGGGCGTGGGGGAAGCAAGACACCGGATGCGTGATCAGTTGCGCGTCAGCGGGGTGTCGGAGACGGTCATCGACGATGCCGTACTGATCCTGTCCGAGCTTCTCAGCAACGCCTGTCGGCATGGCAGGCCGCTGGGCCAGGGGTTCCATGAAGACGACGGCGACAGCGACGGAGACGTACGTGCGGCGTGGCGCGTCGACAATACGGGGCGGCTCACGGTCGAGGTGACGGACGGCGGCGGACCGACCCGCCCGGCCCCCGCCACCCCGTCGGTGACGGCGCACGGCGGCCGCGGACTGAACATCATCACCGCTCTCGCCGAGAACTGGGGGGTCCGCGACGACATCCACGGTGAGGTCACCGTCTGGGCTCTCGTGCGGTCCGGGCACCGCCACGAGGATTTCGCTACGCGCGTCGCGGCACCGGCCGCCGCCGCGGCGACGAGGTCCGAGCTGGCCTACGCCGACCCGTTCGACGACGGGGACTGACGACGGAACCGGCGACGGAACGACGGGGGCTTCGGGCGGGCGGAGAGTGCTACGCCTGGCGGCGCGGCGCCCACCAGTCCTTCGGTACGAGGTGCGGCGCCCCGGCGGCCCGGTGCCGCCCCGGCCCCCCGGCACGAGACGTACTGGTCCCAAGACATGACACGTACCGGCCCAACGGCATGACCCGTACCGGGCCGAATGCGGGACGGACAGCAGCCGGGGGCACCACACCGGCCGGTCCCGCCGCGGGAGGGCACAAGAGCCGCCGGTACGACGGCCGCCGATCCCGCGGCGCGCTTCGCACCGGACCCGCGAGCCGACCCGCGGCGGTCCCGTGACGGGACACACCCGGGTCCGCCGGCACGACCCGCACCGGTCCCGCACCGCCACGACCGCCCCCTCGCCGGTGCGCACGGACGCTCAGTCCGGTCCGCGGCGAACGGCTAGGCTCGCGCCCGTACGCAAGCGAGCCGTAACCGGGAGACACCCACGATGGCCAAGAAGCGCCCGCAGACCAAGGGCAACCAGGGCAACAAGGGCAAGCAGTCGCAGCTCAAGGACCACGAGGTCCCGGTGGTCGGCGCCCGGGAACCCTGCCCCTGCGGTTCGGGCCGCCGCTACAAGGCCTGTCACGGCCGGTCCGCCGCGCACGCGGTGACCGAGCTGGTGCAGCGCCCGTTCGAAGGTCTGCCCGGCGAGTGCGACTGGGTGGCCCTGCGCGAGCTGGTGCCCGCCGCGACCGTCGAGCTCACGCTGAAGGAGGCGCTGCCCGACGGCGTGCCCTCGGTGACCCTGGCGACCGTCCTTCCGATGGCCTGGCCCGCGCTGCGCCGCGACGACGGCTCGGTCCTGCTCGGCCTGCAGAACGAAACCTCCTCCGGCGACATCAGCCGCGACCTCGCCGACACCCTGCAGCGTGCCCTCGCCACCGAGCCGGGCAAGCCGGTCCCCGGCCGCCGCGCGCCCGCCGACGGGCCGCGGATGCAGGACCTGATCGACGAGAAGAGCGCGTTCGAGCCGGTCGTGCACTCCGGGTTCGAGTTCTGGGTGCCGGACGCGGAGAACACGACGCCGGAGGTGTCCGCCTCCCTGGAGCGTGCGAACGCCGCCGCCATCCCGACCGTCAAGCTGTCCGGCGTGGACGCCGCGTACTGGTGCGAGACGCCGGAGAAGAACCACCTGCGGTGGGTCATGCCGCACCCCGAGGAGCAGCTCCTCGACGCGCTCGCACGGCTGCACGCGGCCGGTACGTCGAGCCTCGGTGACGGCACCCGACTGGTCGGCTCCTTCCGTGCGCACGGCCTGACCGTGCCGGTGTGGGACCTGCCGAGCGGCGTGGGCGCCGCCGACGTCGAGGGACCCGCCGCCGAGTTCGCCGGGCGCCTGGCCACGGCGCTCGCGGCCACCGAGCCGCTGACGCCGGAGGAGCGCAGGGCCCGCGGCGGCCTCACCAACCGCCAGGTCACCCTGAGCTGAGGGCCGAGACACCGGCAGTTGACCGCGGGGTGCCCGGACGCCGACCGGCCGGGCGCCCTCAGCCGACCGCCGGGTGGCGTAGGCGCGACCGCCGGGGTGGCGTAGGCGCGACCGCCGGGCTGCGTGGACGCCACCCGTCCGGACCCGCGCGGCCGTCTGCCGGGGCACTTTCAGACGTCTGTCGGGACCCGCTCAGCGGCCGGTCCGTGCGCACCCGGCTGCGGGGCTTGGGACAGGTGGACCGCCCCGTCGGCTGCGACTCCTCACTGACCCACCAGTCAGTCGGATCGGAATGCGTGACTCCTGTCACAACTCCCGTTGGAAGCAGGTAAATCCCTGTCCGGATAACTGAGATCGAATTTGCCAAGCGCCGATCTCTTGTTACCGTTCTGGTAGCCCGGTTGCTGGTGCATCCCCCGTCGCCAGCAACCGGGCGTTTCTGTGCCCTGCGAACGGTCGCATGCTCAACTGCCCGTGGATGCGGCCGAGTTGCTGCCCGACCTCAGCAGCAGGGCGTCGCTGTGCTCCGCCGCGAACTCCGCCACCGCCGAGTACCGCGCCCCGGCGCCCGCCGTGCGCTCCCGGGGTGTGTCGCAGGCCGTCGGCTCGTCCTCCGCGCCCACCGGGCAGTGCATCCGCAGCGTGCGCCCCGCGGGCCCCATGAGGCTGAGAACGGCCTTGATCGACTCGCCGGTGGCGTTGCGGTAGTACGTGCGCGCCCAGGTCTCGCCGGCCTGGGTCAGGACACAGGTCTGGGCTTCGACGCCTTTCGGCGAGGAGAGTTCCGGGCCGCAGCGCGCGGTGGTCTCGGCCGGGGGCGGCACGTCGCCCGGGGCAGGGGGTGCATCGGTGGCCGGGGCAACGGGTGCATCGGTGGCCGGGGCAGCGGCGCGCGCGGGCCGCTCGGGCGACTTGGCGTCGTCGCGGAGTACAGGTTGTTCGGGGGTCTTGGCGTCCTGCCTGAGCACGGGCCCCGCGGACGCCCCGGCGAGCGGCAGCAGCACCGCCACGGCCACGACGCCCAGGAGCGCGAGCAGGCGGGGGTTCACTGCCGGGCGGGGGTGCATGGGCCGAAGATAACGACCGGGGAGACCCGGCCCGTCCACCCCGCGCCCAATACCCCTACAACTCGGGTGCGCTCACACCCGTACGAGTGAGCGCGTCGACGACCGCGTCGACGACGGCCTGGACGTCGGGCACCCAGGGACTCGCGGAGCCCGGGGCCGGAGCACGCTCCCAGCGCACCTGTCCCTGGCCGGTCTCCGACGGCGGCAGGGCGACGTACCCGCCGTCGCCGTGGAACCGCAGCGAGCCCGGGACCCAGTCCTTGGCGTACAGGAGCGCGCCCAACTGCTCCATCGAGTACGGCGCGACGAGGATGAAGACACGGGCCTGGGTGGCGACGACGGGGCCGAGTCGGACGCCTGCCTTGTCGAGCGCGGCCAGGGCGCGCGCGCCGGCCACCGCGGGCAGGCTCACGGCGCACGGGGCGCGTCCGCCGGTGGCCAGGAGCACCGGTGCGCCGGGCCGGTTGGTCCACCACCAGCGCACCAGGCGCTCGTCGGTGGTCGCGGCGAGCAGGCCCGGGTCGAGCGGGTGGGCGCCGGGGAAGGCGCAGTCGGGGTCGGGACAGGCGCAGCGCGCGGTGGTGCCGCGCAGTGCGGACGCACCGGTGCCCTTGGCTGCCTTTCTGGCGGCTGCCTTTCTGGCGGCCTTACCGGTCCTGCCGCGTGTGTCGCCCTGCCGGTCCGTGCGCGCGCCGAGGGTGTCGAGGGTGTCGAGACCCCGCCTGACCTGGTCGTCCGTACCGACACCCGGCAGCACGGGCCAGCGCCATGCTGTCGCGAAGGTCAGCGCCGCGAGCAGAGCAGGACTCTGGTCAGGCTTCCTACCGACTCGCCAGGACAGGAGCCTGCGTCGCCTTCCGAGGATCTCGCGCATGAGCGCTCGTTCCTTTCCGTTACACGCAGAGGGACACTTCGGGCCACATCACACCATGAGTGGATCTCTATCGCCGTGCGTACGAGGTGCGCGTACTAGGTGCATGCAAGTGCGTACAGGTGCGTACAGGTGCGTACAAGCTGGCGCATCACACCCCAGCCTGCGGCATGGGGCTCCCCTATGGGCCGAGCGTTAACGTGGCGAGGGGTGGCGGCGCCTGGCGTTTGCCGTCCCGCGCATTTCATGCCGCCCGTGCCACGGGAGGATGGGGCACGGTCGCCGTGGGTTTAGACGCTCGACTCAGCCACCAGGTTCCGGGCACCGTACAACTGCCCCTGGCCATCACCGAGTACGTACCCCACGCGACCGCTGTGACGCTCCTTCGAACAATGTCAGTCGACCGCAATATGCCGTTCGCTGCAACAGTTTTCAGACAAGTTCTTAAGATCGCTTCCAGTTCACGGAATTCACCCGCGCTCCCCTGGACACCACGAATCCCCGCAGGACAATGCTGGACATCCCTGCTCCCCTGCGTGTAGATGTGGAGACATTGCCAGCGGCGCAGAATGACAGGGGGTTTGCGATGCTATCGAGCAATACGCGCTGGTCGGAAAGCCGTCAGCCATGAACGCCCCGCATCCTCCGAAAGTGGCCGGAATCGATTCCACTGTTCCCTCGCCCGCCCACACTGCCTCGCCCGCCCCAACCGCCCAGGGCGCGCCGGGGGCACTGATCCAGGACCGTCTGGCCGGCTGGGTCTCGGACCTCACCACGCTGCACGAACTCGCCGAACGCCTGTCCCGAACGGCCACCCTCGACGAGGCGCTCAAGGAACTGCTGCGCGCCGGGGCCGCGCTGGTCGGCGCCCGCCGCGGCCTCGTCGTCCTGGAGCCCACCGACGGCCGCGGCCCCGACACGACGGTCGGACTCGGCCTCACCCGCGCCGACCTCGGCCATCTGGAGACGGTGCCGCGCACCGCCACGTCGTTCGGCCGACTGCTCGACGCCACCGCCGCGTACGCCCCCGGCGCGGCCGACGCAGCGAGCACCCTGAACGCGGTGGACACCACCGGCATGGCCACCAACGGCACCCCCGCGCCCCGGCCGCCCGTCACCGAGATCGTGCAGCCCGACCTCTTCGCCGACGACACCCTCGACCCCCGCCACCGCGAGGTCGCCGTCCGCCTCGGATACGCCGCGAGCTACGCGCTGCCGCTGGTCACCGACGCGGCGGGGCGGGTCGGCGCGGTGGTCTGGCTGTACGACGAACCCGCCGAGCCCGCCGAGCGCCGACGGCGTGTGGTCGGCCGCTACGTCCAGTACGCGACCGAGCACCTGGCGCGCCTGGTGGAGCTGGACCGCGCCCGCTCGACCACCGCGACCCTGCGCGAGGAACTGCTGCCCCCGCGGCTTCCGCGCGTGGCCGGCGTGCAGCTCGCCGCCCGGCACCACGCGGGACCGCGCGGCGGCGGCGACTGGTTCGACGCGCTGCCGCTGCCCGAGGCGGCGCTCGGCCTCGCGGTCGGCTCCGTCACCGGGTCCGGGCCGAGCGCGGTCGCCGCGATGGGGCGACTGCGGGCGTCGCTGCGGGCGTACGCGGTGATGGAGGGCGAGGACCCGGTCGCCGTCCTGTCCGACCTGGAGCTGCTGCTCCGCCTGACGGAACCCGCGCGCTCGGCGACGGCACTCTTCGCGTACTGCGAACCCGCGCTGCGCAAGATCGTGCTCGCCGGGGCCGGGCACAGCCCGCCGCTGATCATCGGCGAGCGGCGCACGGAGTTCGTGGAGACCTCCCTGTCGGCGCCGCTCGGCATGCTCGCCTGCTGGGAGGCGCCCTCCGTGCAGCTCAACCCGGAGCCTGGAGAAACGGTGCTGCTCTATACGGACGGGCTCCTTCACCGCACCGGTGACGCGATGGACCGCGCCTTCGCCCGCCTGCACGCGGCGGCGGTCGGCGTTCCGAAGGCGGCCCGCGAGGACCCCGGCGCGATCGCCGACCACGTCCTGCGCACGATGCTGCCGGAGGGTCCGGACGCCCCGAACAGCGTGCACGGCGCGGACAGCGAGGAGGATGTGGTGCTTCTCGCGGTGCGCTTCGAGTAAGAACTCGCGGTGCGCTCCGAGTGAGAACTCGCTGTGCGCTTCGGGTAAGAACTCGCGGCGCGCTTCGAGTAAGGAACCGGGTACTCCGCGTAAGCCTGCTGTAACGGGTCTTCCGGCCCTGGGCCCCCTTCCGTACGACCGTACGATGGAGGGGCTCCAGTGACGTACACAGCCGTGAAAACAGGAGGCAGACCGTGTCGGACGCCCTCAACCCGGAGACCCCGGAAGAGCTGGTGGAGACCGAAGAAGAGCCGATCAAGCAGCGCAAGAACGGCCTCTACCCCGATGTCTCCGACGAGCTCGCCGAGAACATGAAGTCCGGGTGGGCCGACACCGAGCTGTACGACCTGCGGCCCGTCCCGCAGGCCGCCGAGACCGCCGCCCGGCGCGCCGCGCTCTCCGCACGCTTCCCCGGTGAGCGTCTCGTCGTGCCCGCGGGCAACCTGAAGACCCGCTCCAACGACACGGAGTACGCCTTCCGCGCCTCCGTCGAGTACGCCTACCTCACCGGCAACCAGACGGAGGACGGCGTCCTCGTCCTGGAGCCCACGGCCGACGGCCACGAGGCGACCATCTATCTGCTGCCGCGCTCCAACCGCGAGAACGGCGAGTTCTGGCTGGACGGCCAGGGCGAGCTGTGGGTCGGCCGCCGCCACTCCCTCACCGAGGCCGAGAAGCTGTACGGCATCCCCGCCTCCGACGTCCGCGAGCTCGCGGGCGCGCTGCGCGAGGGCACAGGACCGGTCCGTGTCGTGCGCGGGTACGACGCCGGGATCGAGGCGGCCCTGACCGACAAGGTCACCGCCGAGCGCGACGAGGAGCTGCGCGTCTTCCTCTCCGAGGCCCGCCTGGTCAAGGACGAGTTCGAGGTCGGCGAGCTGCAGAAGGCCGTGGACTCCACGGTGCGCGGCTTCGAGGACGTGGTGAAGGTCCTCGACAAGGCGGAGGCCACCAGCGAGCGCTACATCGAGGGCACGTTCTTCCTGCGCGCCCGCGTCGAGGGCAACGACATCGGCTACGGCTCGATCTGCGCCGCGGGCCCGCACGCCACCACCCTGCACTGGGTGCGCAACGACGGCGCCGTCCGCTCCGGCGAGCTGCTCCTGCTCGACGCGGGCGTCGAGACGCACACGTACTACACGGCGGACATCACCCGCACCCTGCCGATCAACGGCCGCTTCAACGAGCTGCAGAAAAAGATCTACGACGCCGTGTACGAGGCCCAGGAGGCCGGGATCGCGGCGGTCAAGCCGGGCGGCAAGTTCCGTGACTTCCACGACGCCTCGCAGCGCGTGCTCGCCGAGAAGCTCGTCGAGTGGGGTCTGGTCGAGGGCCCGGTCGAGCGGGTCGTCGAGCTGGGGCTCCAGCGCCGCTGGACGCTGCACGGCACCGGTCACATGCTCGGCATGGACGTCCACGACTGCGCCGCCGCCCGCCGCGAGTCGTACGCCGACGGCACCCTGGAGCCGGGCATGTGCCTGACCGTCGAGCCGGGTCTGTACTTCCAGGCGGACGACCTGACCGTGCCGGAGGAGTACCGCGGGATCGGTGTGCGCATCGAGGACGACATCCTCGTCACCGAGGACGGCAACCGAAACCTCTCGGCCGCGTTGCCTCGCCGGTCCGACGAGGTCGAGGCGTGGATGGCCGCGCTGAAGGCTTGACCGCGGCGGCACCCGGGTGTGCCGTCTTGTCGGCCTACGGCCTCATCCTCGAAACAGCCGGACGGGCTGGATGGTTTCAGCCCGTCCGGCGTTTGAGGACGAGGCCGAAGGCCGATTCTTGAACCCCGGCAGGGAACGGGCCGCAGACGGCCAGGCCGGGAGGGGGCGCCGGGGTCAGCCCCGGCGCTCATCCGTCCCGGCAACCTTCGCCGTGGCGAGGGCGATCCGGTTCCACGTATTGATCGCGAGGATCAGAGCGAGGACCCGCGCCAGCTCCTCCTCCTCGAACTGCGCCGCGGCCTCCGCGTACGCGGAGTCCGGCACCCCCGCGTCCGCGACGCGGGTCACCGCGTCCGTCAGGACGAGCGCGGCCTGCTCCTTGGCGGTGAAGAAGTTCCGGGCCTCGCGCCAGACGGCCACCATGTGCAGCCGGTCCTCGCTCTCGCCCGCCTTGCGCGCGTCGTTGGTGTGCATGTGCAGGCAGTACGCGCAGCCGTTGAGGTGCGAGGCGCGGATCTGGATCAGCTCGACCAGGGCCGGGTCGAGGCCCTCGCGTGCGGCGGCGTCCAGGCCGATGACGGCCTTGAAGACCTTCGGGGCGGTCCTGGCGAAGTCGATGCGGGCGACGGGGCCGGTGGCCGCGGTGTCCATCGTGTTGTTCGTGTTGTTAGTGGTGTTCATGTCGTTCGTGGTGTTCGTGTTGTTCGTGTTGTTAGTGGTGTTCATGTCGTTCGTGGTGTTCGTGTTGTTCGTGTTGTTCGTCATGACCATGAATCTACGACCCGGAAAGACCGCGGGTAGGGTGCATTCTCATGGCGGAATCGTGGGTCAATTCGGCGGAGCGCATCGGCAGTGACCTGCACCTGGACCTCTCCGGCGGCGGCAGCCGCAGAGCCGCGGTCATCCGCGCCCTGCGCGCGGCGGTCCAGGACGGCAGGCTCACCCCCGGCACCCGGCTCCCCCCGTACCGCTCCCTCGCCGCCGACCTCGGCGTCGCCCGCAACACCGTCGCCGACGCCTACGCCGAACTCGTCGCCGAGGGCTGGCTGACCGCCAGGCAGGGCTCAGGCACCCGGGTCGCCGAACGGGCCGCCCCACCGCCCGGCGTGCGCGTGCCCAAGCGCTCCGCCGCGGCCGCGCGCCCCGCGCACAACCTCGTCCAGGGCCAGCCGGACACCGGCTCCTTCCCCCGCACCGCCTGGCTCGCCGCCGCCCGGCGCGCCCTCACCGCCGCGCCCAACGAGGCCTTCGGGCCCGGCGATCCGCAGGGGCGCATCGAGCTGCGCCGGGCGCTCGCCGGGTATCTGGCGCGGGCGCGCGGGGTGCGTACCACCCCGGAGCGGATCGTGGTGTGCTCCGGCTTCGCGCACGCGCTGCGGCTGCTGTTCGGCGGGCCTGGCGGTGGCGCGAGCGGCGGGGTGCTGCGCGGGCCCGTCGCCGTGGAGGCGTACGGACTCGGCTTCCACCGCTCGCTGCTCGACGCCGCGAAGGCGCGGACCCTGCCACTGCCCCTCGACGAACACGGTGCTCGCGTCGAGGAGTTGGCGGACCTGTCGGGACCCGTACGGGCACTGCTCCTGACGCCCGCGCACCAGTTCCCGACCGGCGGACCGCTGCACCCCGGGCGCCGCAGCGCCGCCGTCGACTGGGCCCGCACCCGCGGCGGCCTGATCCTGGAGGACGACTACGACGGTGAGTTCCGCTACGACCGCGAACCCGTCGGCGCGGTCCAGGGCCTCGACCCCGAACGCGTCGTCTACATCGGCTCGGTGAGCAAGAGCCTGTCGCCCGCCGTGCGGCTCGGCTGGATGGTCCTTCCGGAGCATCTGGCCGACGCCGCCGTCACCGCCAAGGGCGAGCGGGAGGCGTGGGCGAGCGTCCCCGACCAGCTCACCCTCGCCGACCTGATCGACTCCGGCCACTACGACCGGCACGTCCGCCGTATGCGGCAGCGCTACCGGCGCCGTCGCGACCACCTCGTCGCCGCCCTCGCCGAGAGCGCCCCGCACATCACCGTCACCGGCATCGCGGCAGGTCTGCACGCCGTGCTGCGGCTGCCGCCCGGCACGGAGGCGTCCGCCGTGAAGGCCGCCGCGTGGCAGGGGGTCGGCGTGGAGGGCCTGGCCGACTACCGGCACCCCGCCGCGCCGAACCGGGCACCGGACGGCCTGGTCGTCGGGTACGCGACACCGCCCGAGCACGCGTACGCGGCGGCGGTCGAGGCCCTGTGCCGGGTGCTGCCGCCGCCCTCGGGCGGGCCGGAAGCGTGACGGGGCGGCGCCGGGAGCGAGCCGGGGCCGTCACACCGGGTCGGCGGCGCTCCGCCCGTCGTACGCCTCCCGTGCCGCCGCGATGACCGGGCGGTGCGCGATCGACCAGTCCGCGAGGGCCTTCAACAGGTGGGTGCATGAGGACAGATCAAGCCCGTCCGGCGTTTGAGGACGAGCCAGGCCGAAGGCCGCGACAACCCCCCGCAGAACCCCCCGCACCCCCAACCGCCAAAGCCTCACGCAGTGACAAGCGGCGCGTCCTCACGCCACTTGAGGACCTTGTCGAAACTGATCACCGCGCCGCCGCGCCCAGGCTTGTTGCCGTAGTCCACGTGGTCGGCGAGCTCCCGGATGAGACACAGGCCACGCCCGCTCTCGGACGTCTCTGAAGGCAGGGTGAGCGCGGGGGCGGGAGCGGGAGCGGGGCGCCGGGTGCGGCGCCGCCCCCGGCGCCCGGCGGACACGTGCACGCGGCTCGGCGGGAACCCGGGGCCGGAGTCGGCGACCTCGATGCGGCACTTCTCGCCGTCGAGATACGCCGTGACCCGGTAGGCGCCGCCGGGCGCGTCGGGAGTCGCGGCCCCACCGTGCTCCACGGCGTTGGCACAGGCCTCGGTGAGCGCCAGCGACAAGTCGTAGGAGTCGTCGGGGTGCACCCCCGCGCTCTCCATCGTGCCCATCAGCAGGCGCCGGGCGAGCGGGACGCTCGCAGCTTCGCGCCGCAAATGGAGTGACCACCAGATGCTCATGCTCCAGCCTCCTGGCTGCGGCTCGACATACCGATACGTATTGCCGCGCGCACCCGCGAATAAGCGCCCTCTTGACGTGATGCCGCCCATACGGCGGACGCGGTGGCAACCCCGCCCGGTGTAGTCGAGTACCCGTTCTGCGCGGAGGAAGCCTGTCGACCTGCCGTAGGCGCGGGGGGAGCCTGGTGCGATGATGGCCCGGCCATGACTGCCCCCCACCAGCGCCACGCGCGCACCGGAGCCGACCTCCGGCTGCTGCGGGCCGGAGTCGACCTCCGGCTGCTGCGGGCCGCGACGTTCGCCGCGGTCTGCGTCGCGCTGTCCGCCGGGGGCCATGTGCTCGCCTCGTGTGCCGCCGTACCGCTGTGGACGCTGGCCGTGGCCTTCCTCGCGGTCCTCGCCTTCGCCGTGCCCCTCGCCGGGCGCGAGCGGACGCTGCCGGGGATCGCGGCCGCGCTCGCCGCGGGCCAGCTCGCGCTGCACGCCCTGTTCGGCCTCGGCCAGCAGCACGGCACAGCGATGGCCGCGGCCTCCGCGGGCGGCGGCCAGGACACCGGTTCGCTCGTCGAGCGTGCCGCCCGCATCGTGTGCGGTGCGGGCGGCGCGACCATCACCCCCCTCCAGGCCCGGCAGATCTTGGAGGGCGCGGGGCTCGGCCCGGCGGGCGGCGCGCACGCGGCGCACGCCCACGCCGGGGCCACGGCGGCTCCCCCGCAGCCGATGGGGCCTTCGATGGGGCCTTCGATGGAGACCGGCACCGCGGCCGCCCTGCTGCCGTCCCTGCCGATGCTGCTCGCGCACCTCCTCGCGGCGCTCGCCGCGGGCTGGCTGCTGCGCCGCGGCGACCTCGCGCTCACCCGCCTGGTGCGGCTCTCCGCCCAGGGGGCGTACGGAGTCACCGAGGCGGCGCTCATGCGGTCCCTGCGGGCCGCCCTCGCGCTGGTACGAGTCCTGCGCGCCGGGCTCACCGGCGCACCCACGGCAGGCCCGGTGCGGGCCGCCCACACCCTCGTACCGCCGCGGCCCAGGACCGCAGCGCTCGAGGACACGGTGATCCGGCGGGGCCCGCCCGCACCCGCCGCACTCACTCTCGCCGCCTGACGCGGACTGCTCCTCCCGTACGACCCGGAGGGGTGCCGCGTCGCGCATCCACACGCGCCCGCGTGGCCGTAAGGCCCGCCGCCGCGTCCCCTTCCGAACACCACAGTGCGTACGGCCGTATTCACCGTTCATCACGGACACGACCCCGTGCCCGCCTGCTGAAACTGGAGCACTCCGCCATGAAGTCCCTGACCCGCGTCTCCGTCGTCGCCGGCACCGCCGCCTCCGCCGTCCTGCTGCTCTCCGCCGTCCCGGCGTTCGCGCACGTGAGCGTCACCGCCGAGGGCGTGGCCGCCAAGGGCGGCTACGCGACCGTCAACTTCAAGGTCCCCAACGAGCGCGACGACGCCTCGACGACCAAGCTCGAGGTCACCTTCCCCGCCGACCAGCCGCTCGCCTCGGTGATGACCCAGCCCGTGCCGGGCTGGAAGGCGAAGGTCACCAAGACCAAGCTGAAGAAGCCGATCGAGATCCACGGCGAGAAGATCGACGAGGCCGTCTCCAAGGTCACCTGGACCGCCGACGGCAAGGGCATCGAGCCGGGCACCTTCCAGAAGTTCCCGCTGTCCGTCGGCCAGCTCCCCGAGGACGCCGACCAGATGGTCTTCAAGGCCCTCCAGACGTACAGCAACAAGGAAGTCGTCCGCTGGATCGAGCCGCAGCAGAAGGGCGCGAAGGAGCCGGACTTCCCGGCGCCCGCCCTCGCGCTGAGCGCCGCCGGCGACCACCACGGCGGCGGTGCCGCGTCCGACGACGACGCCAAGGCCACCGGAGTGAAGGACGGCGAGGAGACCGCCTCCTCGAAGGCGTCCGACAGCGACAGCAGCGACACCACCGCCCGGACCCTCGGCATCGTCGGCATCGTCGTCGGCGCCGCGGGCGTGGCCTTCGGGGTGCTCGCGGGACGTCGCCGCGCCAATAGCTGAGCCGCCCGCGGGACGCGCCGCGGGCCCCGGCCCCGGCGCGTCCCGGCCCCCTCACATCTGGGACATTTTCGTATGCGCAAGTTGAGCAAATTGAGCAAGTCGAGCAAGTCGAGCAAGCAGACCACGAAGACGCTCACCGCCGCCGCGTTCCTCGCCGCGGCCGCCCTCACCCTGACGGCGTGCGGTTCGGGCGACGGCAAGAAGGACCAGCCGGTCGCCGACGTGTCGATGGAGTCCGAGACGAAGCGGGCGGCGACCGTCCTCGACAAGCCGTTCAAGAAGCCGGACCTGGTCCTGAAGGACACCCAAGGCAAGAAGTACGACCTGCGCGAGCAGACCAAGGGCAAGCCGGTGCTCCTCTACTACGGCTACACCAACTGCCCCGACGTCTGTCCGCTGACGATGAGCAACATCGCGGTCGCCAAGAAGAGCCTGCTGCAGAAGATGACCGTCACGAAGGCGGAGCTCGACAAGCTCCAGGTCGTCTTCGTCACCACCGACCCGAAGCGGGACACCGCCAAGGAACTCGGCAAGTGGCTGAAGGCCCAGGACCCCGAGTTCATCGGCCTGACCGGTGACTTCCCGACCATCCAGGGCAGCGCCCGCACCGTCGGCATCAGCATCGAGCCGTCCAAGAAGCTCAAGAACGGCAAGATCGAGTCGATGCACGGCACACAGGTCATCGCCTTCTCGCCGAAGTCCGACACCGGCTACGTCGTCTACAACGGCAAGGACGCGACGGCCAAGGACTACGAGCAGGACCTCCCCAAGATCATCGAGGGACAGAACCCGTGAACCACCGCACCACCCGCCGTCGCCGTCTCCTTGGCGGCGGCGCCCTCGCGCTGACCGCGGTCCTCGTCCTCGCTGGTTGCGGCGACGACTCCGGCTCCTCCGACTCCGGCTCGGCCTCCGCCTCCTCCAATGCCGCGAAGAAGCCCGAACTTGCCGTCAGCGGCGCCTACATCCCCGCCCCCGCCATGGACGACATGGCCGGTGGCTTCTTCAAAATCACCAACAAGGGTGCGGCCGACAAGCTCGTCTCGGCCTCCAGCCCGCTCGCGGGCAGCGTCACCCTGCACGCCACCGTCGGCTCCACGATGAAGGAGCGGAAGTCCTTCGACGTGCCCGCGAACGGCGAGCTCGACTTCGCCCGCGGCGGCAACCACATCATGCTCGAAAGGCTGAAGCACAAGCCGAAGCAGGGCGACAAGGTCGAGGTCACCCTCCGCTTCGAGAAGTCGAAGCCGATCACCGTCACGATGGCGGTGCGGGCCGCGACGTACAACCCGGACGCGGGCGCCGAGCACGACTCCGGCGCCACGGCGAAGCACCCCTCCGGCGCCGCGGAGAAGCACGACTCCGGCAACACCAAGACCCACTCCACCACCGACAAGCACGCGGCGGCCGACGAGCCGACCGACATGCACGCGTCGCACTGAGGGGACTGAAGAGTTGATGCGGACCACCGCTCCCCGCCCGGGGCCGGCCTTCCTGACCGGGTACGGGCGCCTGCTGATCGTCGCCGTCGCCCTGATCGGCGCCGTCCTCGGCTCCCTGCTCGCCACAGCGGCACCCGCCGACGCGCACGCCGCGCTCACCGGGAGCGACCCCAAGCAGGGAGCGGTGGTCGACGAGGCACCCCGGCAGGTGTCACTGACCTTCTCCGAGAAGGTCGCCATGTCCGACGGTTCGGTACGGGTCCTCGACCCGGCCGGGAAGCGCGTCGACACCGGCAGGACCAGCGACCTGGGCGCGCACGCCTACGGCGTGAAGCTCAAGCCGGGGCTGCCCGACGGCACCTTCACCGTCGCCTACCAGGTCGTCTCCGCCGACAGCCACCCCATCGCCGGAGCCTTCACCTTCTCCATCGGCGCGCCGTCGGCCACCAAGGTGTCGCTGTCCGACCAGGAGGTCGGCGGCGGACTCGTCGGCAGCCTCTACGACTTCGCCCGCTACATCGCGTACGCCGGATTCACCGTCGTCGTCGGCGGTGCCGCGTTCGTGCTCGGCTGCTGGCAGCGCGGTGCCGGCGTACGTGCGCTGCAGCGGCTCGTGGTCGGCGGCTGGCTCGCGCTCACCGGCGCCACCCTGGTCACGCTGCTGCTTCGCGCCCCCTACACCGGCTCCGGCAAGCTCGGCGATGCCTTCGACCTGGCCAAGCTCGGCGACGTGCTCCAGACCAAGACCGGTGCGGCCCTTGTCTCGCGGCTGCTGCTGCTCGCGGCCGCCGCGCTGTTCATCGCCGTGCTCTTCGGCGCGTACGAGCGGCGCGAGGACCCCAAGGAGAAGCGGGACCTCGCCTTCGGCCTCGCCGTCGGCGGCAGCGTCGTCGCCATCGGTATCGCGGCGACCTGGGCGCTCGCCGAGCACGCGTCCACCGGTATCCAGCCCGGGATCGCCATGCCCGTCGACGTCCTGCACCTGCTCGCCGTCGCCGCCTGGCTCGGCGGGCTCGCCGCGCTCCTGCTGTGCCTGTACCGCGCGCCGTTCGTCGACACCGATGCCGTGCGGCGCTTCTCCCGTGTCGCATTCGGCAGTGTGGTGGCCCTGGTGGCGACCGGCCTGTACCAGTCGTGGCGGCAGGTCGGCTCGTGGTCCGCGCTCGCCGGGACCGGGTACGGGCAACTGCTGCTCGTCAAGGTCGGGCTCGTCGTCGTCCTCGTTAGCGTCGCGTCGATGTCGCGGCGCTGGACCGGCCGGATCCTCGCGGAGGCCGGAAGCCTGACGCCCGAGGCGGCGGCCACGGCGGTCGTGGAGCAGCGGACGGGCACCACGGGCACGACGGGCACGACCAAGAGGAGGAAGCCCGTCGCCGTGGCGCACAGCTCGAAGACGGGGGTCTCGGCCCGCGTCGAGGCGACGGAGGCCGAGGACGACGGCAGCAACGGCAAGCGCGGCGGGACCGACGACAGCGGCGGCGGCAAGCGCGGCGGGGCCGACAGCACCGGCGGCAGCAAGCGCGGCGGGGCCGACAGCACCGGCGGCAGCAAGCGCGGCGGGGCCGACAGCACCGGCGGCAGCAAGCGCGGCAGCAGCGGCAGTGGTGTCGGCAGCCACGGCAGTGGAGTCGGCGGCGGCAAGGGGACCGGTAGCAAGGCCCCCGGCCAGGACAAGCGGTCCGCGCAGCTCGCCCGGCAGCAGGCCGCCGTGGACGCCGCCCGCGAGAAGCGGCTCCGCGACGCCGACCCGCACCGATCGGGCCTGCGGCGCACGGTCTTCGTCGAGGCGGGCATCGCCGTGGTCGTGCTCGCCGTCACCACGCTTCTGACCAGCACCGAACCCGGCCGCACCGAGGAGGAGGCCAAGAACGCCTCCTCGGTCTCCGCGCAGCAGCCCACAGGCCCCGTCAAGCTCAAGATCCCCTTCGACACCGGTGGCCAGGACGGCAAGGGCACCGTGCGCCTGGAGCTCACACCGGGCCGCACCGGCAGCAACGACCTGCACGTCTTCGCGAACCGGCCCAACGGCAGCGCCTTCGACCTGCCCGAGGTGAAGGTCGCCTTCACCCTCAAGGCCAAGGACGTCGGCCCGCTGCCCGTCGCCCCCGACCGCATCGCGACCGGACACTGGAGCGCGAGCGGCGTACAGCTCCCGATGGCAGGAAAGTGGCAGGTCAAGCTGACCGTGCGCACCTCCGACATCGACCAGGTGACCCTCGACAAGAACGTGCAGATCGGCTGACCTCATGGCGGACCACACCATTTCGCGACGGCGCCTGCTCGGCACGGCAGGCGCCACCGGCCTCGCCCTCGGCGCGGCGGGCAGCGCCGCCGGATACGCGGTCGCGTCCTCGGACTCCGCCGACGGCTCCGGCGAGTCCGGGGCGGCCCTGACGACGCTCGGCACGGACGAGGTGATGTTTCACGGGAAACATCAGCCGGGGATCACCACGCCCCCGCAGTCCCGCGGCCATCTGGTCGCCTTCGACCTCGCCGCGGGCGCCGGGCGCAAAGAGGCGGCGGCCCTGCTGCGCCGCTGGTCGACGGCCGCCGAGCAACTGATGGCGGGCAGGCCGGTGAACGGCGCGGGCCCGGACACGGACATCGCGCGCGACGCCGGTCCTTCCGCGCTCACCGTCACCTTCGGCTTCGGCCACAGCTTCTTCGGCCGCACCGGCCTGGAGAAGCAGCGCCCCGCCGCCCTCGACCCGCTGCCGGACTTCTCCTCCGACCACCTCGACAAGGCCCGCAGCAACGGTGACCTCTGGGTACAGATCGGTGCGAACGACCCGCTCGTCGCCTTCCACGCGCTGCGCGCCCTGCAACGCCTCGCCGGTTCGGCGGCCAAGGTGCGCTGGCAGATGAACGGCTTCAACCGCTCACCCGGCGCCACCACCCGCCCCATGACCACCCGCAACCTCATGGGCCAGATCGACGGCACGAACAATCCCCAGCCGTCCGACGACGACTTCAACAAGCGGATCTTCGTGCCCGGCCGACCGGACGGCACGGATCCGGCCTGGATGGCCGACGGCTCCTATGTCGTCGTACGCCGTATCCGGATGCTCCTCGACGACTGGGACGAGCTGTCCACGCGCGCCCAGGAAGAGGTCATCGGCCGCCGCAAGTCCGACGGCGCGCCCCTCACCGGGGGCACGGAGACCACCGAGATGCAGTTGGAGAAGACCGGCCCCGGCGGTGACCTCGTGGTCCCTCTCAACGCTCACGCCCGTATCTCGCGGCCGGACCAGAACGGTGGCGCCGCGATGCTGCGGCGGCCCTTCTCGTACCACGACGGCTTCGACGCCAAGGGCGATCCCGACGCCGGGCTCCTGTTCGTCTGCTGGCAGGCGAACCCCCTGCACGGCTTCGTCCCCGTACAGCGCAAGCTCGACCGCGGCGACGCCCTCTCCGCGTTCATCCGCCACGAGGCGAGCGGTCTGTTCGCGGTGCCGGGCGGGGCGGGGGCCGGGGAGTACGTGGGGCAGCGGCTCCTGGAGGGGTGACGCGGCCGGGGTTCGCTGCGGGCGAGGCGCGTCGCGTCGAGCGAGGCGGCGTCAACAGTGGCCGTCGCCCTGCTGTCGCGGTCGCCGTACGCCATCCGTCCCACCTGGCGCATTAGTGTGACGGCATGTCGGCGACGCGATATACCTACCTCGGCCCCGAGGGCACCTTCACCGAAGCTGCCCTGCGCACCCTGCCCGAAGCGGCCACCCGTGAGCTGGTCCCGATGGTGTCCGTGCCTGCCACCCTGGACGCGGTGCGCAGCGGGGAGGCCGCGGCAGCGCTCGTACCCATCGAGAACTCGGTGGAGGGCGGTGTCACCACGACCGTCGACGAGCTCGCCAAGGGCGAGCCGTTGATGATCTACCGCGAGGTCGTCCTGCCGATCACCTTCGCGCTGCTCGTACGCCCCGGCACCAAGCTCAAGGACATCAAGACGGTGACCGGCCACCCGGTGGCCCAGCCGCAGGTGCGCAACTGGCTCGCCAAGCACCTGCCGCACGCCGTGTGGGAGTCGGCGGCGTCGAACGCGGACGGCGCGCGGCTCGTGCAGGAGGGCCGGTACGACGCGGCCTTCGCCGGTGAGTTCGCGGCGGCGACGTACGGTCTGCAGCCCCTGGTCACCGACATCCACGACGCGCAGAACGCGGCGACCCGGTTCGTGCTCGTGGGCCGCCCCGCCCGGCCCGCCGCGCCGACCGGTGCGGACAAGACCTCGCTGGTGATCTGGCTGGGCGACGACCACCCCGGTGCGCTCCTCGAACTGCTCCAGGAGTTCGCGGTGCGCGGCGTCAACCTCGTACGCATCGAGTCCCGGCCGACAGGACAGGGCATCGGCAACTACTGCTTCAGCGTCGACACCGAGGGCCACATCACGGAGCGTCGCGTGGGCGAGGCCCTGATGGGCCTGAAGCGGATCTGCCCGAAGCTGCGCTTCCTCGGGTCCTACCCGCGTGCCGGTGTGGCGCTCGAGGATGTGCGACCGCTGCGTCCTGGCACGTCCGACAGGGAATTCATGGCGGCGGCGGACTGGCTCACGCAGTGCCAGGACGGCCGATTCTGAGCGCTACTGCGGTCCTACCTGCAGATTTACGTTGTCCACAGAAGTTATCCACAGGTGCCCTTCTCGATCTGGGGACAAGTCGACAACGAAGTGCGACATCGTCGACAAAGCGGCACTCGGCCCCCACTTGTGTCCACACCCCCGCACGTCACCCCTCGTCCACCCTTTTGTATTGATCAACTCTTTGGAGTTAACCATTTCCACTCGAAAGTTGGCCGGGAGGGGGTTTGGGGGAGGAATCCAGTGGCGCGGGAGGAGTATTTGGAACTCCCCATTCCGGCGTCCACAGATCTTTCGCACAGCCTGTGGATAACTTTTCGGGAACCCCCGCTCCTGTGGACAACCGCGCCCCCAAGTCCCGTTGCGCACAAGGCGATCCGGTCAAGGCGACAAGGGGCCTGTGCCCCGTTTCGGGGAATGGTGTCCGCTTTATTGACCTTGCGCGAACCGGTCGATGCGGGTCGACGCGGGGCGATCTCCGGCCATCCCGACCGACGCCGGAAGTGACCCGCGAGACCCGGGGTGATCGCGAAGCCAATCCGGCAAAACGGGCATAAGGTACACAGCGAGAATATCGATTCGTGGGCCGCAACCACGCGACGGTAGCCTTGAGGGGTGATTGACCTTCGCCTGCTCCGTGAGGACCCCGACCGTGTTCGCGCTTCGCAGCGCGCCCGTGGAGAGGACGTCGATCTTGTCGACGCCCTGCTCTCCGCCGACGAGCGGCGCAGGTCGTCCGGGCTCCGCTTCGACGAGCTGCGCTCCGAGCAGAAGGCACTCGGCAAACTCATCCCCAAGGCGGCCGGCGACGAGAAGGCCGGGCTCCTGAAGAAGGCGGGCGAGCTCGCCGCCGCGGTCAAGGCCGCGAACGCCGAGCAGGACGACGCCGACGAGGAGACCAAGCGCCTGCTCATGCGCCTCGGCAACCTCGTGCACGAGGACGTGCCGGTGGGCGGCGAGGAGGACTTCGTCGTCCTGGAGACGCACGGCACGATCCGTGACTTCGCCGCCGAGGGCTTCGAGCCCAAGGACCACCTGGAGCTCGGCGAGGCCCTCGGCGCCATCGACGTCGAGCGCGGCGCGAAGGTCTCCGGATCCCGCTTCTACTACCTGACGGGCGTCGGCGCGCTGCTCGAGCTCGCGCTGGTCAACGCGGCGATCGCGCAGGCCACCGAGGCCGGGTTCACCCCGATGCTCACCCCCGCCCTGGTGCGCCCGCGCGCCATGGAGGGCACCGGCTTCCTCGGCCAGGCCGCCGAGAACGTGTACCACCTGGAGAAGGACGACTACTACCTGGTCGGCACCTCCGAGGTCCCGCTCGCGGCGTACCACATGGACGAGATCATCGACGCCGACAAGCTCCCGCTGCGGTATGCCGGGTTCTCCCCCTGCTTCCGCCGCGAGGCCGGTACGTACGGCAAGGACACCCGCGGCATCTTCCGGGTGCACCAGTTCGACAAGGTCGAGATGTTCTCGTACGTCGACCCGGAGGACGCGGAGAACGAGCACAAGCGCCTCCTCGACTGGGAGAAGCAGTGGCTGACCGGCCTCGAACTGCCCTTCCAGGTGATCGACGTGGCCAGCGCCGACCTGGGCGCCTCGGCCTCGCGCAAGTACGACTGCGAGGCCTGGATCCCCACCCAGGGCAAGTACCGCGAGCTGACGTCGGCGTCGAACTGCGACAGCTTCCAGGCCCGCCGGCTCTCGGTGCGCATGCGTGCGGAGAGCGAAGGCAAGAAGGCCGTGCAGCCGCTCGCCACGCTGAACGGCACGCTGTGCGCGGTGCCCCGCACGATCGTGGCGCTCCTGGAGAACCACCAGCTCGCCGACGGTTCCGTGCGCGTCCCCGAGGTCCTGCGGCCGTATCTGGGCGGCCGGGAGATCCTGGAGCCCCTCGCCAAGTGAGCACCGCCCCCGCCGCCCCGACCGGCACCGCAGGACCGGCCTTTCCGTATCCGCTCGTCGCGACCGACCTCGACGGGACGCTCCTGTCCCCCGACGACACGATCTCGGCGCGCACCCGGGACGCGCTCGCCGCGGCCACCGCGGCGGGCGCGGCCCACATCGTCGTGACCGGCCGCTCCGTCGCCTGGACCCGGCACATCCTGGACGACCTCGGCTACCGCGGGATCGCGGTGTGCGGGCAGGGCGCGCAGGTCTATCACGCGGGCGAGCACCGCCTGCTGACCTCCGTGACCCTGGACCGGCAGCTCGCCGGGCTCGCCCTCGCCAAGATCGAGGCGGAGGTCGGCCCGCTGGCGCTGGCCGCGAGCCGCGACGGCCTGGACGGCAAGGTCCTGGTCGGCCCCGGGTACGTGGTGCAGGAGGGCCCGCTCCCCTTCGTCCCGTTCACGGACGTGGCGGATCTGTGGGCCGCTCCGCTCAACAAGGTGTACGTCCAGCATCCCGGGCTCGACGACGACGCCCTGGCGGCCGTGGCGCGGGAGACCGCCGGTGATCTCGTCGGCGTGACGATGGCGGGCGAGGGAATAGTGGAACTCCTGCCGCTCGGCCTGACGAAGGCGACGGGCCTGTCCATCGCGGCCCGCCGCCTCGGCGTGCAGGCCGCGGGCACCATCGCCTTCGGCGACATGCCCAACGACATCCCGATGTTCGCCTGGGCCGCACACGGCGTGGCCATGGCCAACGCCCACGAGGACCTCAAGGCTGTGGCCGACGAGGTGACGTCCTCCAACGAGGAGGACGGCATCGCACGGGTCCTGGAACGCCTCCTGCCGTAACACGGCCTTTCAGCCCACGACGGCGGGCGGCCCCTGCCCCCTGTGGGCACAGCCCCTGCCTACGGCACCCGTGATGTGGACGCGCGCAAGGGCCGGGCCCGGGGTCACGGGAACGTTCCCGCGACCCGGGCCCGGCCCGGCGCAACGTTGGGTGGGCGGCCCGCGCAGCGAAGATGCGCGCTCGAAGCGGCCGCCCCGGGCGATCCCCCGTAGCGCGCTCGCACGGAGTGACTAACTACCCCGGAGCACGCCCCGAACCGCCCTGCCGGAAGCGCGACGAACCGTCGAAGGGACGCCGTCGGCTCCACTCCCAGAAGGTGAGCACCGGGACGAACCCGGCGCGGTGACACCCCCAACTCTGCCGACCCCCACGGCGAACCGCCACCGAATTTAGCCGACAGCAGCACCCGCACACACCCGCCCCGGGGCCGGGCCCCCACCCCCGTGAACGCCGGTGGAGCGGCCTATTCCTCCCCGGCCAGCGTCAGCGTCCGCAGCTTCTGCCCCGCGTACCAGGTGGCACCGGCCGTGACCACGGCCAGGAGGATCACCGCGGCGGGCAGCCCCACGTCCGAGGTGACCAGGTCACCACCGTCCGCGGCCTTGTGGGCGACGGCGAGGGACCACTGCTGGACGCTCAGCGTGCGGGCACCGGCGACGAGGGACCCGAAGAGCGCCTCCCACACCAGGGCGTAGACGAGGCCGAAGACCACCGCGTGCCGGGTGATGGTGCCGAGCAGCAGGAAGATCGCCGCGTACGCGATGGACGAGACCAGGGCGGCGATGGTGTAGGCGACGGCGACCTGCTGGCCGTTGCCGTTCAGGATCATGCCCGCGACGAAGGTCGGGAGCGCCGAGAACGCCATGGTGACGGCGACCGCGACGGTCAGCTTGGTGACGATGATCGTGGGCCGTTTGACCGGCTTGGACAGCAGATAGAGCACCGAGCCGTCGTCGATCTCGGGACCGATCGCGCCGGTGCCCGCGATGACGCCGATGATCGGCACCATCGTGGCGAGGGCGAAGCCGCCGAGCAGGTCGGACGCGACCTGGTCGTCGGCGCCGCTGAGGGCACGTACCGCCACGGAGATGACGATGAGCAGCAGGGGCAGGGCGAAGAGGATGAGGGCCCGGCGGCGGCCGAGCAGGGCCCGGTAGGTGAGCCGGGCGACAGTGGGGTCGTACACGATGGCTCCCTTCAGGCCGCGACGAGGTAGGAGAAGACCGACTCGAGCGACTCGTCCGAGGGCGAGACGGTCAGGAGCCGGATGCCGTGTTCGCGGGCGATGCGTGGCAACAGGGTGGTGAAGCGGCCGAAGTCGACGGCCTGGACGCGCAGTGCGCCCTCTTCGAGGTCGACTTCGATGCCCGCGGTCGACGGGTCGGCGATGAGGACGGCGGCGAGCGCGCGGTCGTCGCTGGAGCGCACCAGGTAGCGGTGCGGCCGGTCCGTCATCAGGCGGCGGATCCTGCGGAAGTCGCCGCTGGCCGCGTGGCGCCCGGCGACGATCACCTCGATGTGGGAGGCGAGTTGTTCGACCTCTTCGAGGATGTGCGAGGAGAAGAGCACGGTGCGGCCCTCTTCGCCCATGGTGCGCAGGAGCTCCATGAGCTGCATGCGCTGGCGCGGGTCCATGCCGTTGAAGGGCTCGTCGAGCAGCAGCACGGACGGTTCGTGGACGAGGGCGGAGGCCATCTTCACGCGCTGCCGCATGCCCTTGGAGTACGTCGAGATCTTGCGGTCCTGCGCGTACTCCATCTCCACCGTGGCGAGGGCGTGCTGGGCGGCCTTCTTGCCCAGGCCGTGCAACTCGGCGTTGGCCACGACGAACTCGCGGCCGGTGAGGAAGTCGTACATCCCCTCACGCTCGGGGACGATGCCGAGGTGCTTGTAGATCGTCTCGTTGCGCCAGGTCGGCCGGCCGTCGAGGGTGACGCTGCCCGTGGAGGGGGCGAGGAAACCACCCATCATGCTGATGAGGGTGGACTTCCCCGCACCGTTCGGGCCGAGCAGACCGGTGACTCCGGGGCTGATGGTCATGGTGATGTCGTTGACCGCCACGACGTTGCCGAACCAGCGGGAGACGTGGTCGATGGTGAGAGAACTCATGGGCGCAGCCCGTTCCTTGGAAGGGTGGTGGTGGGCGACGGGTGGGCCATGGCTCAGAGCCCTGCCTTCCGGTAGCGGCGCATCAGGCCCGCGTAGCTGCCCGCGATGAGGGCGAGGACGACGAGGACGTACACGACGCCCGTGCCGGCCGAGGGGCCCTCCTGCCCCGGGAAGGCGGACGTGGCTCCGAGGAAGGCGGTCTGCACGCCGTCGATGAGAGTGATCGGCGAGAACAGGCCGAGCCAACTGATGGCGCTGTCGCTGCCCTGTTCGTGCGCGATCGCCTGGACGGTGGACACCGCCCCGAAGGTGATGGTCAGAACGGCGATGACGGCGGCGATGCCGAGGCCGCGGCGCGGGGTGACCGCCGAGATGAGCAGCGCGATCCCGGAGAACAGCACGGAGAGCAGAGCCACGGAGACCAGTCCTTGGGCGAATCCCTTCGTCTGGTCGGCGAAGTCCAGTTTGGCGAGCAGTGCTCCTACGTAGAGCACGATCAGGGGCGCGGCCGTCAGGATGAACAGCGCGCTGGAGAGTGCCGCGAACTTCGCGCGTACGTAGTCGACGCGTTCGATGGGTCGGGAGAAGTACAGGGGCACGGTCTTGAACCGCAGGTCCCTGGAGACGGTCTGTGGGGCCTGGGCGGCCAGGTAGAGGCTGATGACGGCCTGGAGGACGATGGCGTAGCGCGTGTAGTCCACGGGCAGGTCGTTGGCCTTGGTGGCCACCGCGACCGCGACCATGATCAGCGCGGGGGCGCACATGACCCCGAAGAGGATCATCGGCAGGACCTTGGACTTGGCCGAGCGGCCGAGCCCGTAGGCGCCGCGCAGGCTCTGTGAGAACAGGGAGCGGGTGGCGTAGGCGCGGCCGAGGCGCTGGCCGTCGTAGTGGCGGTAGCCGATGTTGTGGATCTGGGTGGAGTCAGCGGGCATCGCGGCCGCCTCCCGTCTGCTCGGCGGCCGCCGCGGTGGCCGGTGCCGCCGCGGTCGCCGCGGTGGCGTTCCTGGCGGCGGGCTCGGGGGCCGCGCCGGGGGCCGCCTCCGGCTCGCCCTGTGCGGCCTGTTCGTCGTGGGCGCGGAAGACCTCCGCTATGTGGTGCCTGCGCTGTTCCATCCGCACGAGACCGAGGCCGAGTTCGGCCACCACGTCCCGCAGCAGGTCGTAGGTCTCCTCGCTCTCCGCTTCGAGCAGCACGGTGTGTCCGGCGCCGGGCAGTCCGCCGCCGTCGTCGTGCGTGGCCACGCCGCGGGCCGCCAGGGCCTCGCGGAGGGCGGTGGTGCCGTCGGGGTGGGTGTCGTTGTCGGTGACCTCCACGGCCACCGTCGTGGTGCTCTGGGTGAAGTCCGTGGTGGAGCTGGAGCGCAGGAGCTTGCCGCCGTCGATGACGACGACGTGGTCGCAGGTGCGCTCCAGTTCGCCCAGGAGGTGCGAGGTGACGAGAACCGAGATCCCGAAGTCGGTGTGCACGCGCCGGATCAGGCCGAGCATCTCGTCGCGGCCCGCCGGGTCGAGGCCGTTGGTGGGCTCGTCGAGGAAGACCAACTGCGGGTCGTGGACGAGGGCCTGGGCGAGCTTCACGCGCTGCTTCATGCCGGTCGAGTAGCCGCCGATGGGGCGGTAGCGCTCTTCGTAGAGACCGACGTGGCGCAGGGTGTCCGCGGTGCGCTCGCGCGCGGCGGCCGGCGGCAGGCCCGACATGCGCGCCATGTGGACGACGAACTCGGTGGCCGAGACGTCGGGCGGCAGGCAGTCGTGTTCGGGCATGTAGCCGACGCGCTCGCGGATCTGGCCGCCGCTGGTGGCGACGTCGAGGCCGAGCACGGCCGCGTGGCCCTCCGTGGCGGGGGACAGACCCAGCAGGATCTTGATCAGTGTGGACTTGCCGGCTCCGTTGGCTCCGACGAGTCCGGTCACACCGGGCCCGATATCCATGGAGAGCCGGTCAAGCGCGGTCACCCTCGGGAACCGCTTGCTCAGGCTTTCGGTCGCGATCACAGTCACGTTTCGAACCTAGTGGCGCGGGCCACAGCGGGCGTCAGCCCTGAGACCCGGTCCGACGTCACTCTCGAGTATTACGGGCCCGTAGGGGTCGTCCGGAAGTCGACCCCGAGGCCGACGGAAGTCGAGTCCCCAGGCTCCCTCAGGGAACTCCCGGATCTGTCCCGCAGGGTCGCGCACATGTCGCGCAGACCTATTGACGCAGCCGCCAGGCATTGTCACATTCATCAGTGTCAAGTTACGAACGCGTACGGAGACGGACGTCGGCACAGCGGTGTGCGGCGGCCCGGCATGGCGGAGACGGCGGACGGACGGTGGCATGACCTCAGCGGTGGAGGGTGCGGTGAACGGTGAGCTCTCAGCGGAGCTGCGGGGGTTCCAGCGGGTGCAGACCCTCGCGTACGCATGTGCGGAAGCGGTAGCCGCCCAGCTCAAGCCGGGGGTGACGGAGCGCGAGGCGGCGCGGATGCAGCGCGAGTGGCTGCGTGCGCGGGGCGTGCGGGACTGGTTCCATCTGCCCTTCGCCTGGTTCGGGGACCGCACGGCCTTCGTGAACTTCCGCATACCGCTCCAGTTCTTCCCGACCAACCGCCGCCTCGAACCGGGGATGCCCTTCATCCTCGACATGGCGCCGGTCCTCGACGGCTTCACGGCGGACATCGGCTATGCCGGCTGCCTCGGTCTGAATCCCCTGCACGACAAGCTGCTCGCGGACCTGGAGGCGCACCGCGAGCTGATCCTGCGGGAGGTGCGCGAGCGCCGCCCGCTCCGGGAGATCTACGAGAGCGTGGACCGCCTCATGGTCCGCCAGGGGTATGCCAACCGCCATCGCGCGTATCCCTTCGGCGTCATCGCGCACAAGGTGGACCGCGTCAAGGAGCGCCGCCTCTCGCCGCACGTCTTCGGGTTCGGCACGCAGTCCCTGAAGGGCCTGGCGAGCGACGCGCTGCACGGCCACCGGGACGGCTGGTCCCCGCTGTGGTCGCCGTACAAGTTCTCCGACCACCCGCCGCGGCCCGGCCTCTGGGCGGTCGAGCCCCATCTGGGATTCCGCGGTACGGGCGCGAAGTTCGAGGAGATCCTGGTCGTCACCGACTCCGCGGACCCCGAGCAGAGCGCCTTCTGGCTGGACGACGATCTGCCGCATGTGCGGCGCTGGGCCGAGGAAAGGGCTGCCGCATGACCACCGTCGATCTTCTGGGTGCGCGTGAGCGCTGGGTGCGTACGGGCGGCGTGGAGCTGTGCGTCGCCGAGCTGGGGGACGCCACGCGGCCCACGGTGCTGCTTGTGCACGGCTATCCGGACTCCAAGGAGGTGTGGTCCGAGGTCGCCGTCCGCCTCGCGGACCGCTTCCACGTGGTGTTGTACGACGTGCGCGGGCACGGCAGCTCGACGGCGCCGAAGCCGCTGCGGGGCGGCTTCACGCTGGAGAAGCTGACCGACGACTTCCTCGCCGTCGCCGACGCCGTCAGCCCCGACGAGCCGGTGCATCTGGTGGGCCACGACTGGGGTTCGGTGCAGGGCTGGGAGTTCGTGACGGTCGAGCGGACGCAGGGGCGCATCGCCTCCTTCACGTCGATGTCGGGCCCTTCCCTCGATCACTTCGGGCACTGGATCAAGAAGCGTGTGTCCCGGCCCACACCGCGCAGGGCCGCCCAGCTCATCAACCAGGGCGCCAAGTCCTGGTACGTGTACATGCTGCACACCCCCGTCCTTCCCGAACTGGCCTGGCGCGGCCCGCTCGGCAAGCGCTGGCCGAAGCTCCTGCGGCGCCTGGAGAAGGTCCCCGCGGACGGCTATCCCACGCTGTCGCTGCCGTCGGACGCGGCACACGGCGCCTGGCTCTACCGCGACAACGTTCGTTCCCGGCTGCGCAGGCCGCGCCCCGACGCGTACGCCCACGCCCCCGTGCAGCTCATCGTCCCGTCCGGCGACATCTTTCTCTCCGAGAGGCTCTACGACGACCTCGGCCGATGGGCACCGCGGTTGACCCGGCGCACGCTCCCCGCCAAGCACTGGGTGCCGCGCACCCGCCCGGACCAGCTCACCGCGTGGATCACGGAGTTCGTCACGGCGCACGAGGACGGCGGTCCCGCCGTCCCGGCGAGCGCGGCGGCCCCGGCTCCCGGCAGGCACGCCGAGCGGTTCGCGGGCCAACTGGTCCTCGTCACGGGCGCGGGCAGCGGCATCGGGCGGGCCACGGCGTTCGCGTTCGCCGAGGCGGGCGCGCGGGTGGTCGCCGTCGACCGGGACGCGGAGGCCGCCGCGCGCACCGCGGAGCTGTCCCGCCTCGTCGGCGCCCCGGCGGCCTGGCCCGAGACGGTCGACGTCAGCGACGAGCAGGCCATGGAGAAACTCGCCGAGAAGGTCGCCACGGAGTACGGCGTGGTGGACGTCCTGGTGAACAACGCGGGCATCGGCCTCTCCGGTTCGTTTCTCGACACCAGCACCGAGGACTGGAAGAAGGTCCTCGACGTCAATCTGTGGGGTGTGATCCACGGCTGCCGCCTCTTCGGGCGGCAGATGGCCGAGCGCGGTCAGGGCGGCCACATCGTGAACACGGCGTCCGCCGCGGCCTTCCAGCCCTCCAAGGCCCTCCCCGCGTACAGCACGTCGAAGGCCGCGGTCCTGATGCTCAGCGAGTGCCTGCGCGCCGAGCTCGCCGGGCAGGGCATCGGCGTCTCGGCGATCTGCCCGGGCTTCGTGAACACGAACATCACGGCGACCACCCGCTTCGCCGGTGTCTCCGCCGACGAGGAGAAGCGCCGCCAGAAGAAGTCCAGCCGCCTCTACGGCCTGCGGAACTACCCGCCGGAGAAAGTCGCCGACGCCGTGCTGCGCGCCGTCGTCCGCAATCAGGCCGTCGTGCCCGTCACCCCGGAGGCACGCGGCGCCCATCTGATGTCCCGCTTCACACCCAAGGCCCTGCGCGCGATAGCCCGACTGGAGCCACCACTGTGAGCGATCACCACGCGATAGTGCCCCGCCGCGTCTCGTTCGACTGGGACGGGACACCGCTGCACTGGATACCCGACGAGCCCACGGCCACGCACGTCATCAACGTCCTGCACCTGCTGCTCCCTGCGGGGGAGCGGTGGTTCGTGAAGGTGTTCAAGGAGGGCCTGCCGCTGGTCACCGACCCGGTCCTGCTGACGGACGTGAAGGGCTTCATGGGCCAGGAGGCCACGCACAGCGTGCAGCACGCGCACGTCCTCGACCACCTGACGGCGCAACGCCTGGAGACGGCCGACTACCTGTGGATCTGGGGCAGCACCTATCTGATCCGGCACGACCCGCGCCTGGCCGGACAACTGCGGCTGTCCCTAGGGCAGTACAACAGAGCGGTCGGCAGGGGCCTGTTGCCCGCCTGGCGGGAGCTCGGCGCGGCCGTACCCCGCTATCTGCGGCGGTCGTACCATCCGTCGCAGGAAGGATCGCTGCGCAAGGCCGTCGCGTATCTGGCGCAGTCGCCCGCGGCGCGGGCCGCGGCGGCGGTGGCGGCCCGCGCGGCCATCGCCCAGCGGTACGGAGCGTCGGGAAGGTCTTGAGCGTGGAGGAACGGCCGGCAGTCGCCGAGGAGTCGGTGCCCGCCCCGGGTGAGCCGCGGGTGGAGTACCGCATAGAGGACCTCGCGCATCACAGCGGCGCCACGGTGCGCACCATCCGGGCCTACCAGGACCGCGGTCTGCTCCCCCGCCCCGAGCGGCGGGGCCGGTCCAATGTGTACGGGGACGCGCATCTGGCCCGGCTGCGCCAGATCGCCGACCTGCTCGACCGGGGCTACACCCTGGCGTCCATCAAGGAGCTCCTGGAGGCCTGGGACACGGGCCGCGGCCTCGGGGGTGTGCTGGGTCTGGTCGCCGAGGTCGACGGCCCCTGGACGGACGAGAAGGCCGACCGGATCACGCGGGCGGAGCTGGACGCGGCGTTCGGCGGCGATCCGGACGACGCGGCGGTCGCGGACGCGGTCGCGCTCGGTGTGCTCGAACCGCTGCCGGGACGCGACGACGAGTTCCTGGTGCCGAGCCCGCAAGAGCTCGCGGTGGCGGCGGAGTTGCACGCGGCGGGGGTGCCGCTGTCGGCGATAGCGGCTCATCTGCGGGAGTTGAGGGGGCAGGTGGAGCACATCGCCGCGCGTTTCCTGGAGTTCACCAACGAGCACGTCTTCGCGCGCTATCTCGGCAACAGCCCGCCGAGCGAGGCGGACGCCGCGGAGGCGGCCTCGCTCGTCCGGCGTCTGCGGCCGCTGGCCCAGCAGTCGGTCGACGCCGAACTGGCGCGCGCCATGAGGACGTTCGCGACCCGGTACCTGCGCCGCCACCTCACCCCGGAGGAAGCCGCGCAGCCGAGCGACGAGCCGCAGAATGTCGCCCTGCCTGCCCACACAATGCGCGCCGTGCACAGCCTTGTTGGTGTGGAGAACGCCGCAGCCTTCATCGCGGCTGCCGCTGAACGGGAGGTACAGAGCAGGACATTGGACGCGTTGGCCGCAAGTAAGGGCGATAAACAGCCAGTTGCCCAAAAGCCGCAATTTGAGTAGCAGTTATCCACAGAATCATCAACGAGCCTGTGGATAACTGGAGTTGGTTGTGGATCAAACCTCCTGCTCGAATTCCATGGATGAAGAGTGGGTGGCGCGAAATCGAGTGCCCGGAGAACAAGCCGTCCCGGGCGGCTCGCCCGTATGATCTCGCTCATACCCTGGGGCCCGGCCGGAGCCGGTCCGTGGTCACGGCGGGCGCCGCCGTACCCTCGGAGCCATGAGTCTGCGTCTGAGCACCGTGATCCTTCCCGTACGCCGCTGGCACGACGGCGGCAAGGAGCGCTGGCAGCGCGCGGAGGACCTCGGTTTCCACACCGCGTACACCTACGACCACCTGTCCTGGCGGACCTTCCGCGACGGGCCGTGGTTCGGCGCGGTGCCCACCCTGACCGCGGCCGCGGCGGTGACCGAGCGCATACGCCTGGGCACGCTCGTCACCTCGCCGAACTTCCGGCACCCCGTGACGCTCGCCAAGGAGCTGATCACGCTCGACGACGTCTCCGACGGACGGATCACGCTGGGCATCGGCGCGGGCGGCAACGGCTTCGACGCGAGCACGCTGCGCAGGACCGGCGAGGAGCCCTGGACACCCCGTGAACGCGCGGACCACTTCGGAGAGTTCCTGCCGCTGCTGGACCGTCTCCTCACCGAGGACTCGGTGACGTACGAGGGCGAGCGGTACGCGGCGTACGAGGCGCGGAACATCCCTGGCTGTGTGCAGCGCCCCCGGCTGCCGTTCGCCGTGGCCGCCACCGGCCCGCGCGGTCTGCGGCTCGCCGCGCGGCACGGGCGGGCGTGGGTGACCACGGGCGACCCGAAGATCTCCGAGTCGGGTACCCCGGAGCAGTCCCTGGAGGCCATCCGCGGCCAGGTCGGCAGGCTCGGCGCGGCCTGCGCGGAGCTCGGCCGTGACGTCGACGAGCTCGGCAAGGTGCTGCTCACCGGCTTCACCCCGGACCGCCCGCTCGACTCCTTCGACGCCTTCGTCGACTTCGCGGGCAGCCACGCCGCCCTCGGCATCGACGAGATCGTGCTGCACTGGCCGCTGCCCGGCACGGACTTCGCCGCGGACGAGAAGCTCTTCGAGCGCATCGCCACGGAGGCGCTCGCCCAGCTCTGAGCGGACGCTCGGCGTGAGGGGCGGCAGGGGTGCATGGGTGTGTGGCGTACTCAGATGTGCGCCCCGCCACACAGCCGTGCGCGCATATGCGGGACAATCGCGTACGTGACCTCAACCACCCCCCGGCCCCGGCCCTCGGCCCCCTCCGTCCCGCCCCGGCTGATCGCCACGGACCTGGACGGCACCCTGCTGCGCGACGACAAATCCGTGTCGGAGCGCACCGTGGCCGCGCTGGCCGCCGCCGAGGCCGCGGGCATCGAGGTCTTCTTCGTGACCGGACGCCCGGCCCGCTGGATGGACGTCGTCAGCGACCACGTGCACGGCCACGGCCTGGCGATCTGCGGGAACGGCGCGGCGGTCGTCGACCTGCACGGCGGCCCCGGCAGCCACCGTTTCGTGAAGGTGCGGGACGTGGCGCCCGCGACGGCCCTGGAAGTCGTCGGCATCCTGCGCGCGGCGGCGCCCGGCACGTCGTTCGCGATCGAGCGGACCGGCGGGGTGCACCACGAGCCTGCCTACCCGCCGCTGCACCTGGACCCCGCCGCCGGCGTGGCACCCGCGGAGAAGCTGCTCGCGGCCGAGTCCGACGGCGCCGACCAGCCCGTACTGAAGGTCCTCGCCCATCACCCCGAGATCCTCCCGGACGCCTTCCTGACGCTCGCCCGGATCGCCGTGGGCAGCCTCGTGGAGGTCACCCGGTCCAGCCCGACCGCCCTCCTGGAGATCAGCGGCCCGGGCGTCTCCAAGGCCAGCACGCTCGCCCTGTGCTGCGCCGAGCGCGGCATCAGCCACGAGGAAGTCGTCGCCTTCGGAGACATGCCGAACGACATCGAGATGCTCACCTGGGCCGGTAACTCGTACGCGATGGGCAACGCCCACGCGGACGTGATCGCCGCCGCGTCCGGCCGCACGGTGGCCAACAACGAGGACGGCGTGGCGGTCGTCATCGAACGCATCCTGGCGCAGCGGTAGGCCCGGCGGCGGGCTGGACGCGGGCGGGTGGCGGACCGGACGCGGCCCGGCAGCGGGACGGACTGCCCGGCGGCGGACAGAAGGCCGGGCGGCGGACCGGAGGGACCGGTGGCGGACCGGACGCGGGCGGGTGGCGGACCGGAGGGACCGGCGGCGGACCGGACTGCCCGGCAGCGGGACGGACTGCCCGGCAGGGGGACCAGACGCTGCCCGGCGGCGGACAGACGGCCGGGTGGCGGACCGGAGGGCCCGGCGGCGGGCCGGACGCGGGAAAGTGGCGGACCGGAGGGACCGGCGGCGGGCCGGACGCGGGCGGGTGGCGGACCGGACGTGGCCCGGCAGTGGACCAGACTGCCCGGCAGCGGACCAGGGAGCCCCACACAGGCCGAAGGGCCCCGAGGCGGCTAGAGGTCGACTCCCCGTTCCGCCAGCCACTCCACCGGGTCCACGGCCGAGCCGTGGTGGGGCGTGCGGCGAGCCTCGAAGTGCAGATGGGGCCCTGTCGAGTTGCCGGTGGTGCCGACCTGCCCGATCCATTGGCCGACGCGCACCAGCTCCCCCTGGTCGACAGCGGCGGATGCCAGGTGCGCGTATTGCGTGTACGAGTCGTCCTCGTGCCGCACCACGACCTCGATGCCGAAGCCGCCGCCGCAAGCCACCCGCACCACCCGGCCGTCGCCCACCGACCGCACCGGAGCGCCGATGCCCACGGCGAAGTCCTGCCCGGTGTGCCGGCCCGCCCACCGCTCGCCCACGCTGTCGAAGCCCGCGGACAGCTCGTACGACTCCACGGGCGACACCCACGCGCGCGTGGACGACGACGGCGGCTGGGCGTGCCGCACGGCGCCCCGGCACCGGCCCGCCGCTGCCGACCGGTCCGCCTCGCCCTGCAACTGCCACCGCGCCGACTCCAGCTTCTCCTCGATGTCCCGTTTCAGGCGCCCGAGGTGTGCCGTGCGACGGTCGAGGACGTGGCGGGCGCGGTCGGCGGACCGCTTGGCGACGCCGAGCCGGGCCACGGCTCGCTGTGTCCTCTCGACGGCGTTGGTGACGGCCAGGTCCGCCTGGCCGACCACGCGCCTGCCGCGCAGCAACTGCTCGGGGTCGTCCGCGAGCAGCAGCCGGGCCGTGAGCGGCAGCCCGCCCCCGGTGCGGTACTGGGCGCTCGCCATCCGCCCCAGGTCCTCGTGCAACACGGCGACCGCGTGCTGCTCCTCGGCGAGGAGCCGGTCAAGGCGCCGGACGCGGGCGCGCTGGGCGTCGGCCGCGCGTTCGCCCTCTTCGTAGCGCACGGTTGCCGCCTGCGCCTCTTCGTAGAGGTGGGTCACCGCGGCACCCGCGGTGGGGACGTCAGGGCCCGCGGCGCCGTCGTCGCCGTCCGCGGCCGCCGACGGTGGCATGCACAGGGCGGTCAGGACGGCCGACGCGCACAGCAGGAGCGGGACGACGAGCGGGCGGCAGGACGATGGACGCATGTCCCGGATCGTTGCCCCTACGCACGGCCGGCGATCCTGCCGACTCGTACGCGCGGGGGACCTCGTGACCCGTACGGGGCACGCCCGTACCGCCGAACAGGGGTGGGCCCTCAGTGCGGTGCCTGCCACACCACGGTCGCGCCGCCCCCGTGCGCACCGATGCCAGGGCCGTACCAACTGTCGCCGCCGAGGGACTCCGCGCGCCGCTTGAGGTTCCTCAGGCCGCTGCGGCGACCGCCCTCCTTGATGCCGACGCCGTCGTCGGCGACGGTCAGGCGTACGCCCCGCTGTCCGTCGGGAAGGAGCACCGTGGCGTCGACGACGACGTCGATACGGTCGGCCTGAGCGTGCCGGAACGCGTTCGACAGGGCCTCGCGCAGTGCCGCGATGAGGTTCTTGCCGGTGAGTTCGCCGACGAGCGCGTCCACGGCGCCCGCGAAGTGGTGCGAGGGCTTGAAACCGAGCGGTACCGCCGCCATGTTGATCTCGCGCAGGACCCGGGTGCGCAGTCCCGCGGGGGCCTCCGCGGGCCCCTGCTGGAGCGCGAAGATCGCCGTGCGGATCTCCTGGATCGTCACGTCAAGCTCGTCCACGGCCTTGCCGACGCCCTGCTGGACCTCCGGCACGAGGGACCGCCGTTGGGCGCCCTCCAGCATCATCCCGGTGGCGAAGAGCCGCTGGATGACCAGGTCGTGCAGATCGCGGGCGATGCGGTCGCGGTCCTCGTAGACGGCCAGCCGTTCCCGGTCCCGCTGCGCCTCGGCCATCATCAGGGCGAGCGCGGCCTGCGAGGCGAACTGGGTGGCGAGGGTCCGCTCCGCCTCCGTGAACGGCCGTGCCCCCCGCGCGCGGGGCGTGACGAGCGTCCCGAGGACCCGGCCGTCGCTCTGCAGCGGCAGCATCATGGCGGGTCCGTAGCCGCGCGCGAGGTCGGTCATGATGCGCGGGTCCGTGGCCGCGTCGTCGATGAACACGGCCCGCCCGTCGAGCAGATCGGCGACGATGCGGCTCTCCGGGGGCACGGTCACGCCGAGGGCCGCGCTCGGCCGGTCCGAGGACACGGCGACAATCTCCATGCCGCCCTCCTCGTCGGGCAGCAGCACGATGCCCGCGGCCGAGTCCGCCAACTGGCGCGCCTGCTCCGCGACGACCGCGAGCGCTTCGTCGGCGTCGGAACCCGAAAGCAGCGCCGTGGTGACGGCCACGGACCCGTCGATCCACCGCTCGCGCTGCTTGGCGGCCTCGTACAGGCGCGCGTTGCCGATCGCGATCCCGGCCTCCGTGGCCAGTACGCGCACCATGTGCACGTCGTAGTCGTTGAACTCGCCGTCGCGCTTCTCGGTGAGGTAGAGGTTCCCGAAGATCTCGCCCTGCACGCGGATCGGCACCCCGAGGAAGCTGCTCATCGGCGGGTGGTGGGCGGGAAAGCCGCAGGAGCGCCGGTCTCCGGCGAGGTCGGCGAGGCGCAGCGTCTCCGGTTGGTGGATGAGCGCACCGAGGAGCCCGCGGTGGCCGTCGGGTAGTCGGCCGATGCGCCGGGCGGTGGCCTCGTCGATGCCGGTGAAGACGAAGTCGCAGAGCCCGTCGCCGTCTTCGGAGACGACGCCGATCGCCGCGTAACGGGCGTCCGTCAGCTCGGCCGCGGTCTCACAGATGCGGTCCAGGGTGGTGTGCAGTTCGAGCCCGGTGCCGACGGAACGCATCGCCTCCAGGAGCTGCGGTACGCGCGCGGTCAGCTCGGTGGAAAGCCCCGGGGGACCGTGGGTCGCCCGGGCCGCCGCCTTCGCCGGGTCCGGGGCGCCGTCGGGGGGCGGGGCGGGGGTGGAGGCCGGGGGGACGGGCATGCCTTGAGAGTAGTAAGTCCGTTTTGCCGGGGAAAGTCGAGCCCTTACCGGCCCGTGAGCCACCGATCTGCTTGGGCTGCGGTTCGCGGAGGCGGATCGCTGAGGCGGGCTCGCAGCCGTCGATTCGCGGTGGCGGGCTCGCAACCGCCGGTTCGCGGTGGCGGGCTCGCAACCGCCGGTTCGCGGACGCGGGCTCGCAACCGCCGGTTCGCGGACGCGGGCTCGCAACCGCAGGCACGCAACCGCAGGCACGCAGCCGCAGGCACGCAGCTACCGGCACGCGACCGCAGGCGCTCAGCCGCCCACGGCGGTCAGCAGGTCCGCCGCCGATTCCCGTTCCTGCATCCGCCGCAGCGGCCCGTCGACGGACAGGAGCTCGTCGTACGTCCCGCGCTGCACCACCTGCCCGGCGTCCAGGACGAGCACCTCGTCAACTTCGTCGAGTCCGACGAGACGGTGCGTGATGAGCACCGTGGTGCGCCCTTCGGTGGCCGCCAGCAGATCGGCGGTGAGCGCGTCGGCGGTCGGCAGGTCGAGGTGTTCGGCGGGCTCGTCGAGCACGAGGACGGGGAAGTCGGCCAGCAGCGCGCGAGCGAGCGCGAGGCGCTGCCGCTGTCCGCCGGAGAGCCGGGCGCCGTGCTCGCCGACCGGCGTGTCGAGCCCGTCGGGCAGGGACCGCACCCAGCCGTCGAGGCGTGCCGCCGCGAGCGCCGCGTACAGCTCGCCGTCGTCCGCGTTCTTGCGGGCGAGCAGCAGGTTCTCGCGCACGGTGCTGTCGAAGACGTGCGCGTCCTGGGCGCACAGCCCGACGGAGCGGCGCACGGCGTCGCCGTCGAGCGCCGCCACGTCCGTGCCGCCCAGCGTGTACGTCCCGCCCGCGGTGCCGAGGAAGCGCAGCAGCACATGGGCGAGCGTCGTCTTGCCGGATCCGGACGGGCCCACGACGGCGACGCGGTGGCCGCGCTCCAGGGTGAGCGAGACGTCCGCCAGGGCATCGCGGTCCTGCCCGTCGTAGCGGGCGTGCACCGCTTGGAGCCGCAGGGGGAAGGGTGCCCGCGGGTCCGGCGCCGTGACTTCGGTTGCCAGGCCCGGCGCCGTGACTCCGGTCACCTCGCCCGACGCCGGGACTCCGGTCACCTCGCCCGGCGCCGGGACTCCGGTCACCTCGCCCGACGCCAGGACTCCGGTCACCTGGCCCGGCACGGGGGCTTCGGTTGCCGCCCGGCCCGGCGCGAGGGCGGCGGTCGCCTCGCCCCGCGCGGGGGCGGCAGGAGCCGGTACGGGCTCCGGAGCGTCGAGGACCTCGTGGACCCGCTCGGCGCTCTTCTTGACGCGCTGGCGGTACTGGACAGCGAGCGGCAGCCCGGTCACCGCCTCGAACGCGGCGAGAGGGGTGAGGACGACCACGGCGAGCGCCACGCCACTGAGCCGGCCGTCGTGCACGCCCTGGACGCCGACGAGTGCGGCCGCCGCCACGGTCAGGCCCATGGCCAGGGCGCCGAGCCCGTCGCCGAGCGCGGTGGCACCCGCCGTCCGCGCGGCGATCCGGGTCAGCTCCGCGTCGGCGGCCTTCGCCCGGTCGGTACGGCCGCGCAGGGCGCCCGCGACCGTCAGCTCGGCGGTGCCGGTGAGCAGGTCGGACACCCTGGTGGCGAGCACACCACGCGCGGGGGCCAGCCTGCGTTCGGCGCGCCGGGCGACGGCCCCGCTGACGAGGGGCACGCCGACACCGGCGGCCAGCAGCCCCACCGCCAGGACGGCCCCCGCCTCCGGGAGCAGCCACGCGGTGAATCCGACGGCGCCGACGCTGACGAGGGCCGCGGCGCCTGCGGGCAGCAGCCAGCGCAGCCAGTAGTCCTGGAGGGCGTCCACGTCGGCGACGAGGCGGGACAGCAGGTCACCGCGGCGGGTCGTCCGCAGACCCGCGGGGGCGAGGCGTTCCAGGCGCCGGAACACGGCGACCCTGGTATCGGCGAGCATCCGAAGGACCGCGTCGTGCGACACCAGCCGCTCGGCATAGCGGAAGCAGGCCCGCCCGATGCCGAAGGCGCGGGTCGCCGTGACGGCGATCATCAGGTACATCACCGGGGGCTGCTCCGAGGCCCGCGAGATCAGCCACCCGGAGGTGGCCATGAGCCCCACGGCACTCCCGAGGGCGAGACTTCCCAGCAGCAGCGCCAGCGCCAGCCGCCCCTTGCGCTCCCGCGCCGCTTCCCTGACCCGAGCGAGCACCCCACGCTCCGACTCCCCCCAGGCACCCGCGCCCTCGGAGCCGACCCCTTCACTCCCCTCACGAACAAAGCCCCCGCTCCCACGAGCGCTGCGAGCAACTACCTCGCCCCCGCCGCCCCCACTGCGGGCAACCACCTCGCCCCCGCTACGGGCGATCGTCCCGCAGGGTGGGACGGGTGGGCACAGCCCAACCCCCCGGGCACCGTCAACGTCGGCGCCCACCCGTACCACCCTGTCGGCCACAGCAAGCAACGCAGGCCGGTGGACGACAAGGACCACGGTTCGCCCGACGGCCAACCTCCGGACCGCCGCGACAACTCCCGCCTCGGTCTCCCCGTCCAACGCGGCAGTGGGCTCGTCCAGCAGCACCACGGGCCGGTCGGCCAGAAACGCCCGCGCCAGAGCGACCCGCTGCCGCTGCCCGGCGGAAAGCCCGACCCCGTCCTCCCCCAGGACGGTCTCGACGCCCTGGGGCAACCCGGTCACGAACTCCCAGGCCCCCGCCGCACGCAGCGCGTCGGCCACGTCCGCGTCGTCCGCCCCGGGGCGAGCCAACCGGACGTTGTCCGCGATGCTCCCCGCGAACAGGTGCGGCCGCTGCGGCACCCAGGAGACCTGCTCCCGCCACCGCTCCAGATCGACGTCACCGAGATCACTGGCACCCAGCTCGCCGTCACCGACCAGCACCCGTCCCCGCGTAGGCCGGACGAAGCCCAACAGAACATTCAGCACGGTCGACTTACCGCAGCCGCTCGGCCCCACAAGGGCCACCGTCTCCCCGTCCGCGACCGAGAACGACGCCCCGCGGACGGCGTCCTCCGCCCGCCCCGGGTACCGCACGGTGAGGTCGTCCACCCGCAGCCCGCCCCGCCCGGGCACCGGCCCTGTCCCCCCGGCCGGAACCGGGGTCTCCAGGACCCCGAAGATCTCCTCCGCCGCGGCAAGCCCTTCCGCCGCCGCGTGGTACCGCGCCCCGACCTGCCGCAGCGGCAGATACGCCTCGGGCGCGAGGATCAGGACGACAAGACCGTCGTACAGCTCCATGTCGCCATGGACGAGCCGCATGCCGATGGTGACGGCGACGAGCGCCACCGAGATGGTGGCGAGGAGTTCCAGGGCGAACGACGACAGGAACGCGATGCGCAGGGTGCGCATCGTCGCGCGCCGGTACTCCCCGGTGATGTTCCGGATCGACTCGGCCTGTGCCTTGGCGCGGCCGAACACCTTCAGCGTCGGCAGACCCGCGACGACGTCCAGGAAGTGGCCGGAGAGACGGGAAAGGAGCTGCCACTGGCGGTCCATCCGCGCCTGCGTGGCCCAGCCGATCAGCATCATGAAGACGGGGATCAGCGGCAGCGTCGCGACGATGATCGCCGCGGACACCCAGTCCTCGGTGACCACACGCAGGAGCACCGCGGCCGGGACCACCACCGCGAGGCCCAGTTGCGGCAGATAGCGGGAGAAGTAGTCGTCGAGCGCGTCCACACCCCGGGTCGCCAGCGTGATCAGCGAGCCCGTCCGCTGGCCGGTCAGCCAACTGGGACCGAGCTCCCCCGCCCTCTCCAGGAGCCGACCGCGCAGCTCCGACTTGACCGCCGCGCTCGCCCGGTGCGCGGCGAGTTCGGTGAGCCATGCCACCAGCGCCCGGCCCACCGCGACGACCGCCAGCAGAAGCAGCGGCTTACTCAGGTCACCGGCGTCGAGCCCGTCCTGGAAGCCGCCCACCACGATCTCGGCGATCAGCATCGCCTGGGCGACGACAAGGCCCGCGCCGGCCAGGCCGAGGACCACCACGGCGGTGAGGAAGAACCGGGTGGCACGCGCGTACCGGAACAGGCGCGGGTCGATCGGTTTCACGTGAAACACACCCTCCCAAGGAGCTTGTGCGTCAGTCGAGTTGGGTCAGTACTTGGCCTCGCCACGCAAGCTCTGTGCACAGTCTCGTCACCTTAGCTGTACGCGCGGCATCGTCACGGAAGTCTCGCGTTACCTCGTCACCTCCACGCACGACCTCGCCACGAAGTCGTCAGCGTGCGGCGTCGACCGCGTGCGGCTCGGGCTCGTGCGGCCCGGGCTCGTGCGGGCCGGTCGGGTGCGGTCCGGGTGTCCGGGGGCTCGGCGCGTGCGGGTCCGGCGCGATGTGCTGCGTACCGATCCGCTTGCGGAACACCCAGTACGTCCACGACTGGTAGAGCAGCACGATCGGCGTCGCGACGCCCGCGCACCAGGTCATGATCTTCAGGGTGTAGGGGGTCGACGAGGCGTTGGTGACCGTGAGGCTCCAGTCCTCGTTCAGCGACGACGGCATGACGTTCGGGAACAGCGTCAGGAAGAGCATCGCGAAGGCGGCGACGATCGTGACGCCCGAGAGGGCGAATGACCAGCCCTCGCGCCCGAGTTTGATCGCCACGACGGCCGCGGCCAGGGCCACCACCGCCACGACCATCGCGGCCAGGCTCTTGCCGTCGCCGTTGTCGGCCTGCGTCCAGAGGAGGAAGCCGAGCGCGAGCACCGCGGTGACCAGGCCCAGGGCGAGCGCCAGCTTCCGTGCCCGCATCCGGATGTCGCCGACCGTCTTCAGGGCCGTGAACACCGTGCCGTGGAAGGTGAACAGCGACAGGGTGACCAGGCCACCCAGGAGCGAGTACGGGTTGAGCAGGTCCCAGAGGTTGCCCACGTACTCCTTCCGCGCGTCGATCTTGACGCCACGCACGATGTTGCCGAAGGCCACGCCCCACAGGAACGCCGGGAGCAGCGAGGTCCAGAAGATCGCGTGTTCCCAGTTGGTCTGCCAGCGCTCCTCGGGGCGCTTCGCGCGGTACTCGAAGGCGACACCGCGCACGATCAGGCAGAGCAGGATGATCAGCAGCGGCAGATAGAAGCCGGAGAACAGCGTCGCGTACCACTCGGGGAAGGCGGCGAAGGTCGCGCCGCCCGCCGTGAGCAGCCACACCTCGTTGCCGTCCCAGACCGGGCCGATGGTGTTGATGAGCACCCGCTTCTCGGTGCGGTCACGGGCGAGCAGTTTGGTGAGGACGCCGACTCCGAAGTCGAAGCCCTCGAGGAAGAAGTAGCCGATCCACAGGACGGCTATGAGCACGAACCAGACGTCGTGAAGTTCCATGTCGCCTGTTCTCCTTCAGTACGAGCAGGCCATCAGTACGAGAAGGCCATGGGCCGGTCGGCCTCGGCCTCGGCGTCGGTGTCCGCACCCGCTCCACCGGGCGGGCCGCCGATCTTGGTGGGCGGGTTGAGGTCGGCCTCGGTGAGCTGCGGCGGTCCCTGGCGTACGTACTTGAGCAGCAGCCGGACCTCGATGACGGCGAGGATCGCGTAGATGAGGGTGAAGACGATCAGCGAGGTGAGCACCTCGCCCTGCGAGACGCCGGGGGAGACCGCGTCCTCGGTGCGCAGGACGCCGTAGACGACCCAGGGCTGCCTGCCGGTCTCGGTGAAGATCCAGCCCCAGGCGGTGCCGATGAGCGGGAAGATCAGCGTCCACTGCGAAAGACGCCACCACCAGATGCCGATCCTGGGCGCCAGCTCCTTGTTCTTGGTGAGCATCAGCTTGGGTATGTCGTCCGCGCCGGTGCGGTGCTCCGGGGCGAGCCAGAACCTGCGCCGGGTGAGCCAGAGCCCGGCGGTGCACAGGGCCATGGAGACGCCGCCGAAGCCGATCATCCAGCGGTAGGACCAGTACGCGGTGGGGATGTTCGGCCGGTAGTCGCCGGGGCCGAACTTCTCCTGCGCCTCCCGGTTGAGGTCGTTGATGCCGGGGATCTCGGAGCTGAAGTCGTTCTTGGCGAGGAAGGACAGGATGCCCGGCACCTCGATGGCGACCTTGTTGTGGCCCTCCGCGACATCCCCGTACGCGAAGATCGAGAACGGTGCGGGCTTCTCGGACTCCCACAGGGCCTCGGCGGCCGACATCTTCATCGGCTGCTGCTCGTACATCACCTTGCCGAGGGTGTCGGCGCTGATGACGGTGAGCAGGGTGCCGGCGAACGCGGTGACCAGGCCGAGACGCAGCGACATCCGCATGGTGCGGATGTGCTGCTTCTTGCGCAGGTGGAAGATCGCGATGCCGGTCATGAAGGCGCCGCCGACCAGGATCGACGCGGCGATCACATGGAAGAAGTTGACGAGCGCCGTCTCCTGGAACAGCACCTTGGAGAAGTCGGTCAGCTCGGCGCGGTTCTTGCCGTCCCGCTCCGTGATCTTGTAGCCGACCGGGTGCTGCATAAAGGCGTTCGCGGCGATGATGAAGTACGCCGACAGGATGGTGCCGATCGACACCATCCAGATGGTGGCGCAGTGCAGCTTCTTCGGGAGCTTGTCCCAGCCGAAGATCCACAGGCCGATGAAGGTCGACTCGAAGAAGAAGGCGATCAGCGCCTCGAAGGCCAGCGGGGCACCGAAGACGTCACCGACGAAGCGCGAGTAGTCGGACCAGTTCATGCCGAACTGGAACTCCTGCACGATGCCCGTGACGACGCCCATCGCGATGTTGATCAGGAACAGCTTGCCCCAGAATTTGGTGGCTCTGAGGTAGTGCTCCTTGCCCGTCCGCACCCAGGCCGTCTCAAGGATCGCCGTGAGGGCGGCCAGGGAGATCGTCAGGGGGACGAAGAGGAAGTGGTAGACGGTGGTGATGCCGAACTGCCATCGCGCCAGGGTTTCCGGCGCCAGAGCCAGGTCCACGTCGACTTCTCCTTACATGCCGTGGCCGAACCGGCGTTTTGCTCCTTTTGTCAGGGACATCTTCGGAGCAAGTAGGACACGCTTGTGAACGCGTTCACATTCACAAGCATTATGTCGTACGAGCGGACGATCTCCGAACTGGGGGTCCCCCTTACCGCGGGGAACGAGGTGGGCGGCTGCGCGGGCGCCCGGGAGCGGGCACGCCGAAGGGGCCGACGGCACAGTCTCCTGCCGTCGGCCCCTTCGGCTCGGCTTCGGTCCGGCTTCGGTCCGGCTTCGGTCCGGCTTCGGTCCGGCTCCGGTCCGGCTCTGGTTCAGGCCACTTCGAGGTGCGGCCCGCTCCGGGTCCGGAGGCTCCGGGTCCGGCAGCTCCGGGTCCGGCAGCTCCGGGATCGGGCCGCTAAGGGTCCGGCAGCTCCGGGATCGGGCCGCTCCGGCTACAGCTCCTTGCGGAACGTCTCCGCGGCCTGGAGGAAGATGTCGTTGGCCTCGGTCTCCCCGATCGTGATCCGCGCCCCCTCGCCCGCGAACGGCCGCACGACCACCCCGGCCTTCTCACAGGCCGCCGCGAAGTCGACCGTACGGTCGTCCAGGCGCAGCCACACGAAGTTCGCCTGCGTCTCCGGGACCGTCCAGCCCTGAGCGCGCAGCGCGTCGACCACCCGTGTGCGCTCGCCCACCAGCGCGCCGACCCGCTCCATCAGCTCGTCCTCGGCACGCAGCGAGGCCACCGCCGCGTCCTGTGCCAACTGGCTCACGCCGAAGGGCACCGCCGTCTTGCGCAGCGCGGCGGCCACCGGCTCGTGGCCGACCGCGAAGCCGACCCGCAGGCCCGCGAGGCCGTAGGCCTTGGAGAACGTACGCAGCACGCAGACGTTCGGCCGGTCACGGTAGATCTCCAGGCCGTCCGGTACCTCGGGATCGCGGATGAACTCCCGGTACGCCTCGTCGAGTACGACGAGGACGTCGCCCGGCACCCGGTCCAGGAAACGTTCGAGCTCGGCGCGGCGCACCACCGTGCCGGTGGGGTTGTTGGGGTTGCAGACGAAGATGAGGCGCGTGCGGTCGGTGATCGCGGCGGCCATCGCGTCCAGGTCGTGCACCTCGCCCGTCGTCAGCGGCACCCGTATCGACGTGGCACCGCTGACCTGCGTGATGATCGGGTACGCCTCGAAGGAGCGCCACGCGTAGATCACCTCGTCACCCGGACCCGCGGTCGCCTGCACCAGTTGCTGGGCGACGCCGACGGAACCGGTGCCGGTGGCGAGGTGCGAGACGGGCACGCCGAAGTGGTCGGCCAGCTCGCTCATCAGGCCGGTGCAGGCCATGTCGGGGTAGCGGTTGAAGCTTCCTGCCGTGGCGAGCACACTCTCCATGACGCCGGGCAGCGGCGGGTAGGGGTTCTCGTTCGAGGACAGCTTGTAGGCCACCGGGCCGCCGGCCGCGGCGGGCTTGCCCGGCTTGTAGGTGGGGATACCCTCCAGCTCGGCGCGCAGCCTCGGGCTCGTCTCGCTCACCGCGGTCCTCCTCGTGATCATCCGAACTTCAATGATTCTCACCTTATGAGGATTCGGCGCCGCTGCGAATGGGCTGTCGGTCTCGGTCCGGACAACGGCACCGACCCACGCCCGGGGAGCACCCACCCAAGGGGCCCGTCCTGGGGGACGTCCTGGAGGCCCGTCCTGGAGGGCGGCAGCGCGCAGCGCAGGGGGATCGTCCTGGGGGCGGCAGCGCGCGGCGCAAGGGGGAGCGCGTCCCGCTCTGGCACGCGCCGGTGGCTCACTCCGTGGCGCGCATCACCCGTGAAGGTGAGTTGAGACCTCTTCGAGACCTGGGCCATTTGGCAGGCCCTTGCACGACGACAAGGTACCGATGCCTCACTATGCGGCCAACTCCCTGGGTTTCCAAGGTCATTGCGCAACTTCCACCATGCAGAAACGTGCCTGTCAACGGGTGCATATGCGTCCGCACTACCCACCCCCATGAGCCCTACTATCGGCTCGCCATGACAGCAGCAGGGAAGCACCAGGTGAGCCGAGCGGAGACCTCCCGCCGGGCCAACCGGCAAAGCCGAGCGGGTATCAGAGACGTCGCCGCAGCAGCCGGTGTCTCCATCACGACTGTCTCAGACGCCCTCAACGGCAAGGGGAGACTGCCCGACGCCACGCGACGCCATGTCCGAGAGGTCGCCGACCGCCTGGGTTACCGCCCGTCGGCCGCGGCCCGAACCCTCCGTACCGGTAAGTCGGGCCTCATCGGCCTCACCGTGACGACGTACGGGGATGAACCTTTCACCTTCACGGAATTCGCGTACTTCGCGGAGATGGCGAGAGCCGCGACCTCGGCCGCGCTCGCCCGGGGCTATGCCCTGGTCATCCTCCCCGCCACCTCGCGCCGCAGCCCCGTCGACGTGTGGTCGAACGTCGCCCTCGACGGCACCGTCGTCGTCGACCCCTCCGACCACGACCCGGTGGTCAGCGAGTTGGTGCGGCAGGGTCTTCCGGTGGTCTCCGACGGCCGCCCCGCCGGTTCGCTCCCGGTCACGGCCTGGGTCGACAACGACCACGAGGCCGCCGTCCTGGAGATCCTCGAACACCTCGCTGCGGCCGGCGCACGCCGCATCGGCCTGCTCACCGGCACCACCACGGACACCTACACCCATCTCTCCACCACCGCCTATCTGCGCTGGTGCGAGCGCGTCGGCCAGGACCCGGTGTACGAGTCCTACCCCGCGCACGACCCCTGTGCGGGCGCCGTCGCGGCCGACCGGTTGCTCGCCCGCCCGGACCGGCCGGACGCGGTGTACGGCCTGTTCGACCCGAACGGCACCGACCTGCTCGCCGCCGCCCGCCGTTACGGCCTGCGCGTACCCGACGACCTGCTGCTCGTGTGCTGCAGCGAGTCCACCGTGTACGCCACCACCGAACCGCCCATCACCACGCTCTCGCTGAAGCCACGGCGCATCGGCACCGCCGTCGTCCAGCTCCTCATCGACGCCATCGAGGGGCTCGACACCGGACGACCCGTCGAGCAGGTGATACCGACCGAACTGATCGTGCGCACCTCGTCCGAGCGACGTCCGCCACGTACGACGGTCAGCCCGCCGCGGTCACCGGGCCAGAGCTGACCCCGCTCCCTCCGACCGGCCCGGGGCCCGCCACCTGCGGGAAAGCAGGGGGAAACCTCGGGCCAATTCGGGAGAAAACCGCAGTGAACCGGTTTCGCGCACCGATTCACCACCCCTGGTGCGCCACACAGCGACAGCCGCATTCCTATGATGGGCGGACGACACCGCGGGCCGCTGCGACCAGGCAGTCCGATCCCGGTGCAGATGCGGCGCAATGGTGGTGGAGGGGTCGATGACTCAGGGGGCCGGTCAGGGACCCGAGGTGCGGACGGCGACGCTGCGCGACTTCCGCGTGCCCGCGTACGTCTATGAAGGCGTCCGCGAGACCGACCTGCCCGCCACGCAGGGGCAGGACGGTACGCCAGAGCCCGCCCCTGACCAGGGGTTTGCTCCTGACCAGGGCTTCGCGCAGGTTCCGCCCGCTGAGGGGCTCGGGCAGGGGCAGGTTCCGCCCGCGCAGGCTCAGCAGGCGCCTGTACCGCCGCAGCAGGCGTCCGTGCCACCTCAGCAGCCCCCCGTACGGGTCCCGCAAGCGCCCGTAGCGCCCGTACAGGCCCAGCAAGCGTCCGTACAGCCCCAGCAGCCGCTCCCAGTGCCGCACGCGGTCCAGCCGCAGCAGCCCCCCGTGAACCCGCAGCAGGCGCCCCCCGTGGCGCCGCCAGAGATGCGGATCGCGCCGCAGGCCGAGGCGCAGGCCGCCCCGCAGGCCGAGGTACGGGTCACCCCGCAGGCCGAAGTCGGGGTTGCCCCGCAGACGGAGGTAGGGGTTGCCCCGCAGGCCGAGGCGCGGACCGAGACGCAGGCCTCCGCACACCCCGGATCCGCCGATGAGGTCCCGGAGGGCTACACGCCCACCGAGCGCGACCTCCCGGTCATCAACCGCGGTGACACCCTGCAGGTCGAGGTGCAGGAGATGCCGGAGCCGCCGCCCGCCCCGGATGGCGACGGCATGGGCCCGCTGTACGTCGTCGGAGACGTGCACGGCTACTTGGACGAGCTCATCACCGCCCTCGCGGCCGAGGGGCTGATCGACGCCGACGGCACCTGGTCCGCGGGCAACACGCGCCTGTGGTTCCTCGGGGACTTCACCGACCGCGGCCCCGACGGCATCGGCGTCATCGACCTGGTGATGCGGCTTTCCGCGGAGGCCGCGGCCGCGGGCGGTTACTGCAAGGCGCTCATGGGCAACCATGAACTGCTGCTCATCGGCGCCAAGAAGTTCGGGGACACCCCGGTCAACTCCGGCGCGGGCACCGCCACGTTCCAGGCCGCCTGGCTCCTCAACGGCGGCCAGCGGGCCGACATGGAGCGCCTGGAGGACCACCACCTGCAGTGGATGGCCCGCCTCGACGCCATCGAGGAGGAGGACGGGCATCTGCTCGTGCACTCCGACACGACCGCCTACCTCGACTACGGCGACTCGATCGAAGAGGTCAACGACACCATCCGCGAGGCGCTCACCCGCAACGACGCGGACGAGTACTGGGACCTGTTCCGCAAGTTCACCAAGCGCTTCGCCTTCCGCGACGACTCGGGCCCCGCCGCCGTACGCGAACTCCTCGACGTCTACGGCGGCAGCCGCATCGTCCACGGCCACAGCCCCATCCCCTACCTCCTCGGCGAGGTCGGCTCCGAGTACGACGGGGACGACGACGGGCGCCCGGTCATCGAGGGCCCGCACATCTACGCGGACGGCCTGGCCATCGCCATGGACGGCGGTGTGACCATGGCCGGAAAGCTACTGGTCTGCCAACTTCCTCTGGGGAACTGAACGTTCATTCCGAACGTTCACGGGGCACGTGCCGCCTTACAGGATCTCGCTGGCCAGAGGGCCAATTCTTGATAACCCCTGTCACCGCGTGCCGTCACCGCTCTACCATCGCCTTATCCGTAGCAGGCTCCCCTCCGTTTCTGCCCGACGGCTCGTAACCATGCGAGCCCCAAGCCCTACGGAGCATCGGGGGATGCACATGAACAGCGCTCCACACCTGCTCAATGAGGACCGCCCCCAGTACGAGCGGGTCCTCGATGAGGCGCTGCGCACCGCACCGAACCGCCCGGAGCTGGCCGCGGTGGGCCAGCGACTCAACCCCGAGCAGTTGCGCACCATGGCTCTCAACGCCACCGCACTGATCACGGCCGCCGCCGCGACCGAGTACCACCACTATGTGAAGGCCCGGGAGGAACTGCGCGACCCCAGGCCCTCATCCGCGACAACGATGCGTGAAAGGAGCGGATCCGGATCCGACTCGTCCGAGTCGGGCTCCGGCGGTATAGGCCTCGCCACCACCATGGGCGAGGTCACCGAAACCGCGGGCGCCGGTCTGGTCGCCGTGGTCGCGGTGCTCGCGCCCGTCCTCGCCGGGACGGCCGCCGCGATCTTCCTGCTCGTCGGCTACATCCTGAAGATGCTCGACCCCGAGCCCGCCTTCGCGGACACCCTGCTCACCGCCGGGTGGTTGTTCGGCGCGCTCACGGCGGGCGCCATCCTGGTCGCCGCGGTCGGTCTGCTCCTCACCGCCCTGCGCAACGGCTCCACCTCTCTCCAGGCAGGCTCGCACCATGAGCGGGACGAGGCGGTGGAACGGGCCAGGGAAGCCTGGTGCCAGGCGCTCCTCGAGCGGGGCCTCCTGCCCTTCCTGCGCGAGGCGCTCGCGGACCCGGACACCACAGCGGCGTCCACGACCCGCACGCCGTCGCCGGGACCTGCCGGGCGCATGCCGCAACTCGGCTACCACAGGCCGGGATTCAGCAGCCCGGAGAGCGGCTCGACCACCGGGACCCGTCCGAGCTACTCCAGTCCGGACTTCTCCAGCCCGGACTACGGCGGACCCGAGCACCAGCCGGACTGACCGGATCGACCGGGACCGGTCCGGGGTTCGACCGGGGTCGCCTCCGGGATCGACCGGGGTCGCTTCCGGGATCGACCGGGATCGCCTCCCGGTTCACCCGGACGCCAGGGGCTTCGTCGCGCCGCTGTCGGCGGGCGGCGGCGCGAAAGCCCGCCCCAGCACGGTGTTGCCGCCTTTCGTGCGCCCCTGCCCCCCCCTCAGCCCGTCCGGTCAGAGGATTCCCGCACGACGGGCGGCGGCCATCCAGTCCGGGAACTCCGAGAGCAGCCGGTCGTACAGCTCCGTGTCGGGGACGGTGCTGATGTCGTCCACCGCGAAGAACCCGACGTTGTCGACGCGACGGCCGGGCAGCGTGTCGAACCGTTCAAGGACCCCGTAGTTGGACTTCCCCAGGCCCACGAACTGCCAGAAGACCGGTTCCTCCACCGCGTCCCTGAGCTGCCGCTCGATCTCGTCGTTGCGGTAGACGCCCCCGTCGGAGAAGAACAGGACCAGCGTGGGGGCGGCGGTCGGGTTCTCCCGTACATAGGCCCGTACTTCGGCGATCACCTTCTGTTCCTCGTTCTGGATGCCTACGGCCCGCATGTCCACCTGATCGTCCCGCAGCCCCTTCTTGCGCTTGCCGGGCCGGTAGAAGACACCCACCTCGCCGACCCGGACGTGCAGCCGCAGCCAGTCCGGCAGCTCCCCGATGAGCAGGTCCGGCAACCGCGCCGGGTTCGAGGCGAACGTCCAGGCCTGCATCTCCCCGTCGTCGTCCAACTGCGCCGCGACGGCGGCCATGCGCTCCACCACATCGGCGACGATGCCCTTGGAGTACAGGAACGACATGGACCCGGAGGCGTCGAGCACCAGGATCACGCGCGCGGTGACGCCCTCCGCGCCGTGCTTGCGCAGGCTGACCGCCACCTGCTCCTTGCGCAGTGAGAGCCGCTTGCGCATGTCGACGGGGAGCCGCTCCTCGCCCTTGCTGAGACGGGGTCCCGGGGGCGCGGGGGGTGCGGGCGGGGCGGACGGCTGGGGGGCGCCCGCCGGGGCGGCCTGCCGGGCGGGCCGCTGCGGGGGAGCCAACGTGGCGGTCGCTTGCGGGGGAGCCGCCGGGGCGGGGGCGGGCTGCGGGGAGGCCTGCGCCGGGGCCGGGTCGTCGTCCACGGTGATGCCGAAGTCCGTGGCGAGCCCGGCGAGTCCGGAGGCATACCCCTGCCCCACCGCGCGGAACTTCCACTGCCCGCCGCGCAGATACAGCTCCCCGCCTATGAAGGCCGTCTCCGTGGTGGCCGTCATCTCGAAGCGCGCGATCTCGGCGTGCGTCGCCGCGTCCCGGAGCCGCAGCGTGAGCCCGGTCAGTTGGCCGAACGTCCCGCCGTCGGCGGAGGCACAGAGCAACACCCGCTCGACCGCACCCTCCAGGGCACGCAGGTCCACCTCGACCGTGTCCGTCGTGACGCCGTCGGCACTCTTTTTCCCCAGGTGGCGTACGGCGTCGGACGCGTGCCGCGGCTGGTTGTAGAACACGAAGTCGCCGTCGTCACGCACGCGTCCGGCCGCGGTGAGCAGCAGCGCGGAGGCGTCGGCGGCCGGCACGCCCGGTCCGTCGGACCAGGCGAGCTCGGCGCGTACCGCGGGAGAGGCGACGGGAAGGTTGGCACCCTTGCTCAGGGAACTGGCAGTCATGCGGCCAGTCTGCCCAGCCCCGCGGCGCGAGGGTACCGTCTTCCGCCTTCCATCCTGTCCCGTGCTCCTGTCCCGTGCTCCTGCCCTGTGTTCCTGCCCCGTGGCTGTGGGCTCAGTCCGCCAAGGGCAGATAGACCCGGTTCCCCGCCGCCGCGAACTCCTCCGACTTCTGCTGCATGCCCTCCTCGATCTCCGTCTGTGTCGTGCCGTGCTCACGCCGGATGTCCTGCGAGATCTTCATCGAGCAGAACTTCGGCCCGCACATCGAGCAGAAGTGCGCCGTCTTCGCCGGCTCGGCGGGCAGCGACTCGTCGTGGAACTCCCGTGCGGTGACCGGGTCGAGGGCCAGATTGAACTGGTCCTCCCACCGGAACTCGAAGCGGGCGTCCGAGAGCGCGTCGTCCCAGTCCTGCGCCCCCGGATGCCCCTTGGCGAGGTCCGCCGCATGCGCCGCGATCTTGTACGTGATGACACCGGTCTTCACGTCGTCGCGGTTGGGCAGGCCGAGGTGCTCCTTCGGCGTGACGTAGCAGAGCATCGCCGTGCCCCACCAGCCGATCATCGCGGCTCCGATGCCGGAGGTGATGTGGTCGTAGGCAGGCGCGATGTCTGTGGTCAGCGGGCCGAGCGTGTAGAACGGCGCCTCCTCGCAGATCTCCTGCTGGAGGTCGATGTTCTCCTTGATCTTGTGCATCGGGACGTGACCGGGGCCCTCGATCATCGTCTGTACGTGATGACGCTTGGCGATCCGGTTGAGTTCCCCGAGCGTGCGCAACTCCGCGAACTGCGCCTCGTCGTTGGCGTCCGCGATCGACCCGGGCCTGAGGCCGTCGCCGAGCGAGTACGTCACGTCGTACGCGGCGAGGATCTCGCACAGCTCCTCGAAGTGCTCGTAGAGGAAGCTCTCCTTGTGGTGCGCCAGGCACCACGCCGCCATGATCGAACCACCGCGCGAGACGATGCCGGTCTTGCGGTTCGCGGTCAGCGGCACGAACGGAAGGCGCACGCCCGCGTGCACCGTCATGTAGTCCACGCCCTGCTCGGCCTGTTCGATGACCGTGTCCTTGTAGATCTCCCAGCTCAGCTCCTCGGCCCGGCCGTCGACCTTCTCCAAGGCCTGGTACAGCGGCACCGTGCCGATCGGCACGGGGGAGTTGCGCAGGACCCACTCGCGGGTCGTGTGGATGTTCCGGCCGGTGGACAGGTCCATGACCGTGTCGGCGCCCCACTGGGTGGCCCACGTCATCTTGTCCACCTCCTCCTCGATGGAGGACGTGACCGCGGAGTTACCGATGTTGGCGTTGACCTTCACCAGGAACTTCTTGCCGATGACCATCGGCTCGATCTCCGGGTGGTTCACGTTCGCGGGCAGTACGGCCCGCCCCGCGGCGATCTCGTCCCGCACCACCTCGGGCGCCATGTTCTCCCGGATGGCCACGTACTCCATCTCCGGCGTGATCTCCCCGCGCCGCGCGTACGCGAGCTGCGTCACCGCCTGGCCCGCGCGACCCCGGCGCGGCTGGCGCGGGCGGCCGGGGAAGACCGCGTCGAGGTTCCTGAGGCCGCCGCGGGGTGAGGTGTGCTTGATGCCGTCGTCCTCGGGGCGGACCGGACGGCCCGCGTACTCCTCCGTGTCGCCGCGGGCGATGATCCAGTTCTCCCGGAGCGGTGCGAGGCCCCGGCGGACGTCGGTGTCGATGTCGGGGTCGGTGTACGGACCCGAGGTGTCGTACAGCGTCACGGCCTTGCCGTTGGTGAGGTGCACCTGGCGGACCGGCACCCGCAGATCCGTGCGCGAGCCCTCCGGGCCCGTCACGTATGCCTTGTGCCAGCCGTTGGACTTCCCGCCCTCAGCACCCTCGGTGCTGGAGGCAGGCGTGCGTGCGTCCGATGTGGTCATGAGACCTACTCCCTACGCCGGCATTACCCGGTAACAGGTTCGGCGGTCGACGCAGCCGTTTCCGTACGGTCCGAACCGGTATCTGCCCGTTCGTACGGAGGTCAGCGCCCTCTCAGCCCGGTGCTCCGAGCTCCCGCGATTGCAAAGGTGCCCCCACGCTAGCGTCCCATCGGGCGCGGTGAACAGAGGGCCCCCACCGTTCTTGCGATGATCGGGCCGTGACGACGACACCTACGCCCACCGGGCCCCCCACCCCGGAGCCGCACGGCCATACCCACAGCCATGGCCCCGCAGCCCCCGTGTCCCAGCACCTGCGCAAGGTCATCGCCGCCGTCCTGATCCCCTTCGCCGCGGCGGTCCTCGTCGGCCTTGTGGTGCTGTGGCCCGGCGGCGCGCCCGCCCACGAGCGCACCGGTGTCGGCTTCGACCGGCAGACCTACTCGGCCACCGTGACCAAGCTGGACAAGCTCTCCTGCAAGGACCTCAACCCCTCGCAGACCCCGCCGGGCGGTGACACCTCCACCGCCGAGGGCCAGTCCGCCGAGGCCCGCACCCAGGGCACCTGCGGCAGAGCCACGATCAAGGTCACCAGCGGACCCGACAAGGGCCGCACCTTCACGGAGATCGTCCAGCCCGACGCCCCCCGACAACTGCGCAAGGGCCAGGACGTGGTGGTCGCCTATGAGCCCAAGGCCCCCAAGGACCTGCAGTACTCGGTCACCGATGTGAACCGCAAGTTCCCCATGGCCCTGCTCGCCGGCATCTTCGCCCTCGCGGTCGTCGCCGTGGGCCGCCTCCGGGGTGTCATGGCCCTGGTCGCCCTCGCGGTGAGCTTCCTGGTCCTCACCTTCTTCATCCTCCCGGCGATCCTGCAGGGCTCGAACCCGCTCGTCGTCGCCGTGGTCGGGGCGAGCGCCATCATGCTGTGCGCGCTCTACATGTGCCACGGTCTGACCGCGCGCACCTCCGTCGCGGTGCTCGGCACCCTGGTCTCCCTCCTGCTCATCGGCCTGCTCGGCTCCTTGTTCATCGGCTGGGCCTCCCTCACCGGCAACACGGACGACAACACCGGCCTGATCCACGGCCTGTACCCCGACATCGACATGAGCGGCCTGCTGCTCGCCGGCGTCATCATCGGCTCCCTCGGCGTGCTCGACGACGTCACCGTCACCCAGACCTCGGCGGTCTGGGAACTCCACCAGGCCAACCCGACGATGGGCCGCCGCGGTCTGTACCGCGCGGGCATCCGCATCGGCCGCGACCACATCGCCTCCGTCGTCAACACCCTCGTCCTCGCCTACGCGGGCGCCGCGCTCCCCCTCCTGCTGCTCTTCTCCATCGCCCAGAGCAGTGTCGGCACCGTCGCCAACAGCGAGCTCGTGGCGGAGGAGATCGTCCGCACCCTCATCGGCTCCATCGGTCTCGTCGCCTCCGTCCCCGTCACCACCGCGCTCGCGGCCCTGGTCGTCTCCGCCGACCGCCCCGGCCCCGCCACCTCCTCGACGTCCACCTCCACGCCCCCGCCCCCGTCTTCGACCCCGCCCGGAACGATGCCCCCCGCCGCTCCGGGCCGCCCGGCACCTCGTCGTCCCTCCCTGGCAGGCAAGGGCCGCCGCCGCAAGATGTGATCCCACGGCACAGGGACCGGCACCGGCACCGGCGTGGTCCAGGTGCCACGAAATGCCTTGATCTGCCACATACCAGGGTTTGTTGAGAACGCCGGGTCAGCCCGCGCTCTGTTCCGCGAGGATCCGGTCCAGGGCCTCGTCGAGATGCGTCTCAAAGTCGACCAGCGACCGCTCCTGCCCCAGCGGCACCAGCTTGTCCGTCCGGTCGAGGAAGGCGAGCAACGGCGGAATGCCCACCTTGAACAGGGCCTGGTCATGCCCCACTTGCAGCCGGATCAACGCCTCGTCCAACGGATCGGCACCCGTGGGTGAGATGCGCACATCCCCGTCCCCGCACGCCCTGCCCACCCCGTCCGCCAGCAGTTCCCGCCCGAACGCCCAGGTCACCGGGACGTCTCCGGGGAGGTGGAAGGTCAGCCGCACGGCATAGGGATCGCACGTCTCATAGCGCAGCTCCACCGGGATACGGAACGACAGCTCCTCCGACACAAGGAAGCTCATCATGACCTCTGCCTGGACCGACTCTCGCATCGCCGTCTACCCCGTCAGTAGCTTTGAGGTGGCAGGAACCAACTCCCTGACACTCTTGGCATCTTGCTTAACGTGCACACCAGATCACAAGGAGTGAGTTTTCAGATGCTGATAGAGAAGGCGAGTGTCCTTAGTAGCTTTCCCGTCTCCTCCTGCAACAGGCGCGTCGCCGGTTTCAACCGGTAGGCCTGCGACGACGGCACCGAGATGGCCATCGTGGCCGCGGTCGTGCCCACCGTGACCGGAATGGCGGCGCACACCGTCCCCAGCGCGTACTCCTGCTGCTCCACCACCGGAGTCATCCGCCCCAGCGCTTCAAGGCGGCGCAGCAACGTCCTGTCGTCACGCACCGTGTTCGGCGTGAGCGAGCGCACCGGGTGGCGATCCAGGTGGTTCCGTCGCGCCTCGTCGTCGAGTTGACCGAGCAGACACTGCCCGATCGCGTGGGCGTGACCCGTCTCCCGGAAGTCGGCCCACTCCTCCACCGCCGGACTGCCCACGGTGTCGGCCACGGACACGACTTCGATCTCACCGTCCCGGTAGATCGCGAAGTACACGGGCACCCCGATGAGCTCACACCAGTGCGCCAGGGTCTCTGCGATCATGCCGCGACGATTCTGCTCCGCCGCTCCGGCGCTGAGCCGCTCGGTCGCGGCACCGAGCACGAACACCCCTTTCTCTCGGCGCAGGTACCCCTCGTGGTTCAGCGTCCGCAGCAGGTGGTACGCCGTCGGCAGTGCGAGGCCGGCCTCGCGGGCCAACTGCTTCGCGGGCGCCCCGTCCGGGTGCGTGGCGGCTGCCTCCAGGAGACGCATCGCACGCTGCACGGAGCCGATGAGGGTGGGGCCGACACCCTTGGGCGCTGTGGTGGTGGCGGATCCTCTGAGAGGGGGCGGTGGAACGCGCTTACTGCTCGGCGGAGTTGACGGGCCACCATCGCTCGAAGGTGCTTCACCTGCGCGGTCGCTCGGCTGGGTGTCACGGGGTGCGTCGTCAACCGCGGCCATGGGTCACTCCCGGAGCACATGGGGGTCCACTCCTGCCCGGAGGCATGAGAGTGGCGCAGTGGGCCCGCCTGCGGGGGTGGCCCCGCGTCGGTTTTCGGACTCTAGCCCCTGGCCCGCGGCGTGGGGCGCCGTGGCGGAAAACTTCCCCCTGGGGAGGGAATCGGCGTTTGCCCCCTCACCAGTCGCTGCGTGACGCCGATGAGCTGGATATGAACTTCCGTACCACGTACACGACTCCGCCGACCAGGGCCACGAAGAGCAGCAGCTTGAAGAGCAGGCTGAAGACGAAGCCGATGACGCTCGCTATCAGGCTGCCGAAGACGACCAGGGCGATGACCGGCACCGCGATCCACTTCACCCACCACGGCATACCCGCGAAGATCTCTCGCATTGCCTTGCCTCACCTTTCTCCGCAGCTTCCGGGAACTCCGCTCATGTGCAGATTTCCCACTTCACGCATTCGATGCTAAGGCGGAAAAAGCCAGTTCGGGGCGGCGTGAGCCCTTGTCCTCCCCTGACTCTCCCCCTAGGGAACCCCGAGACCGGAGCCCCGAGACCGGAGCCCCGAGACCTGGGCCCGGGGCCGGGTGCTCGGGGAGGGTGAGCGCTCGGGGAGGGCCTGAGTGCTCGGGGAGGGCCTTGCCCCGTCCCTGCTCACCGCTCCGGCGGCGAGAACACGACCAGAACCCGCAGGTCCTCGCTGATGTGGTGGAACTTGTGGGGCACCCCGGCCGGCACGTACACGACACTGCCGCGCGCGACCTCCGTCGTCTCCATCCCGACCGTTATCGAGGCCCGGCCACTGACGACCATGTACACCTCGTCCTGCCGGTGCGGCTGCTGCGGGTCGTTCTCGCCCGCATTCAGCGCGTACAGCCCTACCGACATGTTTCGCTCACGGAGAAATTGCAGATACGCGCCGTCGTTCGCGGCCCGCTCCGCTTCCAGCTCGTCCAGTCGGAAAGCCTTCATCGCTCTGTCTGCCCCTTGCCCCAGGTCGCGTACCGGCCACTGTTGACCTTCGTCTGCCACGATCAGACACATGAAGAATTTCGTAGTCAAGACGCTCGCCAACGCGGTGGCCCTGGCCGTCGCGGTGTGGCTGCTCGACAAGATCACGCTCACCGGCGACAGCACGGGCAAGAAGACTCTCACGCTGCTCGCGGTCGCCCTGCTGTTCGGCCTGGTGAACTTCCTGGTCAAGCCGATCGTTCAGGTCCTGACCTTCCCCCTGTTCATCCTGACACTCGGCCTGATCACACTGGTGGTCAACGCCCTGATGCTGCTCCTCACCTCGTGGCTCGCCGACAAGCTGGACGTCAGCTTCCACGTGGAGGGGTTCTGGACCGCCGTACTGGGTGGCCTGATCATTTCGATCGTGTCCTGGGCGTTGAACGTCGCGCTCCCCGACCACAAGGACTGACCACACGCCATGCCCCATTCCTCCGCCCCCGTGCCGCCCGCGCCGTCCGGAACGCCCGTGCCGCCCGGCACGTCCGTTCCCAGGGCTTTCACCGTCTGCTTCGTGTGCACCGGCAACATCTGCCGGTCGCCCATGGCCGCGTCGGTGTTCCGCGCGCGGGTGCGTGACGCGGGCCTCGACGGGTTCGTCGTGGTGGACAGCGCGGGCACCGACGGCTGGCACGAGGGAGACGGTGCCGACCCGCGTACCGTCGCCGTCCTGGACTCCGCCGGGTTCGAGACCGAGCATGTGGCCCGCCAGTTCCAGGCGGACTGGTTCGCCCGGCTCGACCTGGTGATCGCCCTGGACCGGGGTCACCAGCGGTCCCTGCGCCGGCTGGCGTCGACGCCGGAGGACGCCGACAAGGTCCGTCTGCTGCGTTCGTACGACACGTCGGCAGGCGTTGATCTGGACGTTCCCGACCCCTACTACGGGGAGAGCGACGGGTTCGAGGAGTGCCTGACAATGGTGGAGGCGGCGAGCGAAGGCCTGCTCGAAGCGGTACGGGACGCGGTGGAAGGACGAGCGGCATGACGGACGCGGAGCGGATACCCGAGCCGACACCGACACCGACACCGACACAGGAGCACGCGCCCGGCGCGGCGGACGTCGCCCACGCGCCGCGGGGCGGCGAGGACGCCGGGGACGCCGGGGACGCCGGGGACGGCACCCGTGAGGCGCGGGCCGATGAGGCCGCTGCGGGCACCACCCGTGCGGCGCGGGGGGCCGAAGGCGCCGGGGCCAACACCCCTACAGCGCGGAGCCCCAAAGGCGCCGGAGACAGCACCCGTGCCGTGCGCGCCGGGCTGCCCGAGCCCGCGCAGTACGAGCCCACGCTGCCTGGCCCGGTGTTCGCGGCCCACTTCCACCTCTCCGGCGAGCCCACCGGCCCGTACACGTACGGCCGCGACTCCAACCCGACCTGGACCCATCTGGAGCGTGCCATCGGGGAACTCGAGTCCCCGGAGCCGCCCGGCGGGCACGGCACCGCCCACGGTGACGCCGAGGAAGGCACGGCCGGGAAGAGCGCTCCCGCCGTGGAGACGCTCGTCTTCGCGTCCGGCATGGCGGCGATCTCCGCGGTGCTCTTCTCCCAGCTCCGCGCGGGTGACGTCGTGGTGCTGCCCGACGACGGCTACCAGGCGCTGCCGCTCGTGCGGGAGCAGCTCATCGCGTACGGCATCGAGGTCCGTACCGCGCCCACCGGCGGCGACGCGCAGCTCGACGTGCTCGACGGCGCCCGCCTCCTGTGGATCGAGACCCCGTCCAACCCCGGCCTCGACGTCTGTGACGTGCGCCGCCTGGCCGACGCCGCCCACGCGCGCGGCGCCCTGGTCGCCGTCGACAACACCCTCGCCACCCCGCTCGGCCAGCGCCCCCTCGACCTCGGCGCCGACTTCTCCGTGGCCAGCGGCACCAAGCAGCTCACCGGTCACGGCGACATCCTGCTCGGGTACGTGACGGGCCGCGATGCCGGGCTCATGGCCTCCGTACGGCGCTGGCGCAAGATCGTCGGGGCGATTCCGGGCCCCATGGAGGCCTGGCTGGCACACCGTTCGCTCGCCACACTCCCCTTGCGCGTCGACCGGCAGAACGCGAACGCCCTGGCTCTTGCCGAGGCGCTGCGATCTCGCGCCGAGGTGACCGGCCTGCGCTATCCGGGGCTGCCCGGCGACCCCTCGTACCAGATCGCGCAGAAGCAGATGTTGCGCTTCGGGTGCGTGGTGTCGTTCGAACTGCCCTCACGCGCGCGTGCCGAGCGTTTCCTCGCGGCACTGCGGCTCGTGGACGACGCGACGAGCTTCGGTGGCGTACGTTCCACCGCCGAGCGGCGCGGCCGGTGGGGCGGGGACGCCGTCGCGGAGGGCTTCATCCGCTTCTCCGCGGGGGCGGAGGACGCCGAGGATCTCGTGGCGGACGTACTGCGGGCGCTGGACGAGTCGGCGGACTGAGGCCGGTCCGACCGCGGCAGGCTCGCGGCCACCCGGGGCATGGGAATCCGACGGGCCCCAGGGGGAGGGCCGCCTACGCACAACGGACGGCCCGAACCTCCCCCCTCGTGGCTCGGGCCGTCCCCGGTTCTGCGCGCGAAGAACCGCGCAAACAAGGCTAGTTGACTCTGTGTCAGTGTCCAATCACAGTAGCGACAGCAACCTATCGACAAATTTATAGGTGTGCGGTGCGCGGGGGCTGACTGGAGAGGACGGCTGCACCATGGATCTGGCCCTGCTGCGCACCTTCGTGACCGTCCACCGGGCCGGGTCCTTCACGCGCGCGGCAGCTCTCCTCGGACTCTCCCAGCCCGCCGTGACCTCCCAGATCCGCACCTTGGAGCGGCAACTGGGCCGACCGCTTTTTCTGCGCCAGGCCCGGGGCGTGACCCCCACGACCATGGGCGACGAGCTCGCCCATAAGGCCGCCCCGCACCTCGACGCCCTCGTCGAGATCACCGAGGAAGGACTCCACGAGGACTCTTCGGACCGTACGCTGCACCTCGCCGGACCACCGGAGTTCACCGCAGGGCGCGCCCTTCCCGCCCTCACCGCACTCACTGGCGACGACGGCCACGGGTTCGCCCTGCGCGCCTCCTTCGGCAACGCGGAGGAGGTCCTGGAGGGCCTTGCCGCAGGCCATCACGACCTGGCCCTCACCACGGCCCGGCCGCGCGGCGCGCTGCTCACCGCGACCCCTCTGTGCGACGAGGAGCATGTGCTCGTCGCCGCCCCGCGCTGGGCCGTCCGCATCGGCCCCGGCAAGCTGCGCCGCAAGGGTGCCGGGGCCGTGGAGAACCTGCCGGTGGTCGAGGTCCACGAGTCGCTGCCGCTCGTCTCGCGCTACTGGGCCGCCGTCTTCGACTCCCGGCCGGCCGCCTCGGGCGCCGTGATCGTGCCGGAACTGCGGGCGGTGCTGGCCTGTGTCACCACCGGCGCCGGGCTCGCCGTACTGCCCCGCTATCTGTGCGCCGACGCTCTGGAGCGCGGAGACGTCGTGGCCCTGCTCGACCCTGCGGTTCCACCACTGCGTACGTACTTCCTGGTCGTCCGCACCGGCACACTCGCGATGCCGCACATCGCGCGGGCGCACGAGTGGTTGCGGCGTGCTGCCAGTGACTGGACCTGAGGTGGTCTCCACGCGGCTCGCGATGTTTCACGTGGAACAGTCCGGGCCACATTTCTCCCATGACCGTCCGACCCGTGGTCAAGCGCACCGCACGTGCCGTCCTCCTGGACGGGGACCATCTGATCCTGATCAAGCGGACCAAGCCCGGTGTGGATCCGTACTGGATCACCCCGGGCGGTGGTGTGGAGGCGGAGGACGCGACTGTGGTCGACGCGCTTCACCGGGAAGTGCACGAAGAGCTGGGCGCCAAGATCACCGACGTGGTGCCGTGCTTCGTGGACACGGTCGAGCACATCGGCGAGGACGGCGGCGCGACGGGTGTGAAGGTGCAGCACTTCTTCGTCTGCCGTCTGGAATCGATGGACACGGGGCAGCGACACGGACCCGAAGTGGACGAGCCCGCCGGCGAATACGAGATCGTGCGGGTGCCGTTCACACGCGTCGGGATCGCCTCGGTCCACCTCGTCCCGCTGTCCCTGCGCCACTACCTGGACGGCAACATCGAGGGCGTACGCGCGATGCACGCACCCGACCTGGGCTGATGCCCGCGAGGCGTCACCATGTGGGGCTGTGTCACGCGAGCTGGTCGCCCGCCGCCACCAGTTCCTCCACCGAGTCGTGCCGGATGCGGCCCGCGGGAATGCCCACGTCCCGCAGGGCGTCCACTCCGCTGCGGATCATGCCGGGCGGGCCCGAGAGATAGGCGTCGTACTCGTTCCACGGTCCGTACTCGCGCACGGCGTCGGGCAACTGGGCCGCCCGGTTGTCGACGATCGGGCGGACGGCCAGCCAAGGGTGGCTCTGCTGGAGGCGCAGCATCGTGTCGATGTCGTACAGGTCGTGATCGGTGCGTGCGCCGTAGAAGACCTCGACCGGGCGTCGCCTGCCGTGCTCGGCGACGTCCTCCACGAGCGCCTTGATCGGCGCGATGCCGGTCCCGCCGCCCAGGCACAGCAGGCCGCTGTCGGTCGAGTGGTCCACGGTCATGGAACCGGCGGGCGGACCGAGCCTGAGCACATCGCCCGGGCGGGCGTGGTGCACAAGAGCGTTGGAGACCCAGCCCGCCGGGACCGCCTTCACATGAAACGAGAGCAGCCCGTCGGAGCGCGGCGCCGACGCGAAGGAGTAGTGCCGCCAGATGCGTGGCCACCACGGGGTTTCCAGGCTCGTGTACTGCCCCGCGAGGAAGGCGTAGGGCTGGTCGGGGCGGACGGTGATGACAGCGATGTCGGGCGTCCTGACATCGTGCGCGACGACTTCCGCGTACCACCAGGCGGGCGCGCGCAGCTCGTCCTCGGCAGCCGCGTCGATCATGATCTGCGAGATCGTCGTGTACGCGCGGACCCAGGCGGCCTCGGTGTCGTCGTCCCAGACCGGACTCGCGTACCGGCTCAGCGCGCCGATCAGGCACTCACCGACGGCCGGGTAGTGCTCGGCCTTGGTGCCGTACTTGCGATGCCCGCGCCCGAGGTTGCGCAGATAGCCGACGAGCGTGTCGGTGTGGTCGATGTGCTCCACGGCGGTGAGCAGTGCCTTGAGCAGCCGGTCACGCTGGGTGTCCATCGCCGCCGGGAACAGGGCACGCAGGTCGGGGTGGCGGGTGAAGAGCAGCGCGTAGAAGTACGAGGTGACCTTGTCGGAGATCGGCGCGATCTCGGCCATCGTGCGCTGTACGAGGATGGCGTCGGGGGACGCCTTCGGGGTGTGGGGGGCGGCTTCGGCGGGGGCGGGAGCGGCTACGGCGGGGGCGAGAGCGGCTTCCGGGGGTTCTTGTCGGGCGTCAGCGCGTTCAGAGCGCTCGGGTGGGGCTGCGGCGCCCTCAGCGGGGTCTGGGTGGGCTTCGAGGCCTCCGGGGGCGTCCTCACCCCGGTCCGCACCCACGGCCTCCTCCGTGACATCGGCGATCTCGGCACCGTCGGCCTCGTACGCACCCTCAGCGATGTCGATCTCGTCGACTACGTACGCACGGTCGGCCTCGTCTGCCTTGTTCACACCCGCGGATCCGTCGGCCTCGTCTGCCTCGTTCGCACCCGCGGATCCGTCGGCCTCGTACCCGACCAAGGTCTCGGCCTCGGCCCCGTACCCGGCCAAGGTCTCCGCCTCTGTCTCTGCCCCGACCACGGGCTCGGCCTCTGCCTCCACCCTGGCCACGGGGCGGGCCTCTGTCTCCGCAGGGCGTATTCGTCCGGTTCCAGGCCCGGGCTCCGCATCGCCGGAGGGCCCGGGCCTGCCGACCGGACGTATTGTCGACACCCGTCGGCCCGGCGGTGCCTCCCGCTGCCCGCCCTCGTCGGCGGGCGCCTGCCCCGTCTGCGGCGCGGAGTCGGGCGACTCCGCGCCCTCCCGCTCCTCCCGACGCCGCGGCGCCACCCGCGGCGTGAACCAGCCGCCAGAACCGCCGTTGTCCCCGGAAGTGCCGTTGCCCGCCGACGTGGTGGTCGGAGCGTCCATGCTGTGCCTCGCCTCGAACATCTCTCAGTCGGTCCGTGCACTTCCGCAACGGAAGGTGCGTGCGTTCCCCGCTCTGCCCCGGCAGCCCATATCGACCACATTGAACCCTGGTGCCCCAAGAGTTACGGACAAGTAGGGAGGAATGTGACATTGACCGCAGTCACCTCAATCGCAGCATCGCAGCCGCGCCGCTTGCCCAGCCCGCAAACCGGGAAGTGCGGGTTCTCGATCTCGCCGCCTCGATAGGCTTTGTTGACCTGCGTCCACGCCCCCTCGGTGCGCACTTCCACGCCTGGCTCGAATCGCCTTCACCCGTGGCTCGAACCGGATTCGACCCTACCGGCCGCAGCTCAGCGCACAAGTCCCCTTCCGTCACTCGGAATTCAAGGCTCCACCCTCGGCGAGCGCCTCGATCACCGGAATGCGCACCAGTTCGTACGCCTTCCACAAATCTCGCCCGACATACGTATGTGTGGCCAGGTCGGCCAGCCGGGAGTCCGCGTTCACCGCGACGGAAACGGGCATGGCGGCGAAGAGAGCCAGGTCGGACAGCGAGTCTCCGTACGCCACACAGTCGGCTTTCCGCACCCCGAACTCTTCACAGAGCCGGTTCGCGATCTCCACTTTGGCGGCCGCGGTGAGCACACCCGCGGGATCGACCGGCTCGGTGAACGGCACAGCCGGGAACAACGAGCCGTGAGCGGCGTGGGCGCCCCACTCCAGCAACCGCTCCACGAAAAAGGACGGAGAGAGCGAGACAACGGCGCAGTAGTCACCGTTCGCGCGGATCGCCTCCCAGGTCTCCCGAATCCCGGTCAGCCAGGGCGCCCCGTCGAAGGCAGCCGTCACATGCGTGTCGGTGAGCCCCTCCCACAGGGCGTGCACCCGTACCGCGTACTGCCCGGAGTCGATGCACCCCGCGACGAAGTCCCGCTCCAGCTCCGCGATCTCCCGCTCCAGGCCGAGCTGGCGGGAAATCTCCACGGGCGCGGCGGTGCCGTACAGCAGCGTTCCGTCCAGATCGAAAAGATGCAGGCGTGCCATGTACGCCGAGGCTAGTACCCGCGGTTACTCCCGCCGTCAGACGCCCCGGCCGCGCGCTCCCGGCACCGTGTTTCACGTGAAACTACGCCGCCCCGCACGCCGGGCCACCCTCGTCGTCCATGTCGCCGCCTCCGCCGGCTGGCTCGGGCTCACGCTCGGTCTTGTCGCGCTCGCCGCGGCGGCCATCACCACCGACTCCCACCCGACAGTCGAGGCCTCCGTCCGCGCGATGAAGGTGTTCACCGACTGGCTCGTCCTCCCGCTGGCCTTCCTGACCCTGCTGAGCGGGCTCCTGCTCTCCCTCGGCACGCCCTGGGGGCTGGCACGGCACCGCTGGGTCCATACGAAGTTCTGGCTGACCCTGGCCACGACCACCGCCACGACCTTCGCCCTGCGTCCTGGCATCAACGACACGGCAGCGACCGTGTCCGCCGGAGAGCCCCTGGCAGCCTCGACCGACCTCATCGCCGGTCCGATCGTCTCGCTGAGCGCGTATCTGTTCATGACGGTCATCTCGGTCCTCAAGCCCTGGGGACTGACCCGCCGAGGACGGCGCCTACGCACCTCGCATCAGCCCGACCGGAAGCAACGTGGCCAAAAGCAACGTGCTTCTACCCACAAAAAGGTGGACGCCGAGGTCATGCGTCAGACAGCCTGACCCGCGTGTCGACACCTTCCCTCTCCGCACTGCCCATCCGCAGGCTGACTCCCCGCGATCTCACAGCCTGCGCCGATCTGTCCGAGAACCGTGGCTGGCCCCGTGAAGAGCACAAATGGGGCCTGCTCCTCACGGCCGGAACGGGCTACGGCATCGACGACCCCGACGCCCCCGGACTGATCGCCGCGTGCGTCGTGACCCAGTACGGCCCCCTCGAAAACCCCGAACTCTCGGCGATCGGCATGGTCCTTGTCGCAGAGCGCCATGCCCGCAAAGGCATCGGCCGCCACCTGATGCGGAACGTCATCGAATCCGCGGGCACCACTCCGCTCACCCTGCACGCGACCCCGAACGGCCGCCCCCTCTACGAACAGCTCGGCTTCAAGACGACCGGCCGCGCCGAAATGGTCAAGGGCCGCTTCACTCCGGACGCCTCGGACACCGAGTCACCGGCGGGGGTCACCACCCGGGCGGCGACCGCGGAGGATCTGCCCACCCTCATCAGACTCGACACAGAGATCTTCGGCCTGGACCGCACCCACGTACTCACCCGCCTTCCGGCATTCACCGACCAACTGCGGGTCGCGGAGGCGGACGGTGAGATCGTCGGCTGCGCGGGCGCGTGGCCGAACATGGAGACCCACGTCGTCGGCCCTCTTTTCGCCCGGGACACACAGACGGCGAAGGCGCTCATCGCATCGCTCGGCACCCGCACCGATCGACCGCTGCGCACCGACATCGACGTGCGCCACGAGGAACTGCTCGCCTGGGTGAAGGCGCGCGGCCTGGGGTCCGTCGCCTTCAATGCCGTGATGACGTACGGCATCACGGAGCTGCCCGGCGACTGGACGCGCCGCTTCGCGCCGTTGACGGTGGCGGCCGGCTGAGCGGACCACCGGCCGCACACACGTCGAAGCCCGCCTCCGAGCGCCATGTTCCTGTGGGCGCCCGGAGTCGGGCTTCGTAGCCGCGGGCGGGTACCGGGCTCGCTCGTACTACGGGGGGAGTACGAGATCTGTGGCCGCCCCGGTCGGCGATTCGCTATGCGAGGGACCGCGCGGCCACTGTGGCGAACTCGTGGTCCTGCTGCGGGGCGCCACCGCCGACACCGATGGCACCGATCAGGCGCCCGTCACGGTGGACCGGCAGGCCGCCCGCGATGAACAGGAGCGGCCGGTCGAGCGCCGTGGGCAGGGTGTGGAACGGCGCGCCGGGCTGTACCGCGTCGACGAGGTCGGCGGTCGGGGCGTTCAACTGGAGGGCGGTGTACGCCTTACGGGTGCTGGTCTCCCCGGAGATCAGCACGGCGCGGTCGTCGCGCCGGAAGGCCAGGAGGTGACCGCCCGCGTCGAGGACGGTGACGCTCACCGTGACGTCCGCTGCTTCGGCGGCACGCCGGGCGGCCGTGACGAGGGCCTCGGCGTCGGTGGTGGTCAGCGGGGCGACGGCCGTGGCGGAGGTGGTGCTCATGGGGGCTCCTCGGTGGTTCTTGCAGGGCTGAGACCGGGGCGGAGAGGCGGTTTCGCCCGGGCCGCGGAGGTGTTTCCGACGGGGCGGGGAGGTATTCCGCCCGCGCCGGAGAGGCGGTTCCGTCTGGGCGGCGTGGGGGTGCGCGTGGTCAGTGATGGGCGGGGGCGGGCGCGGAGACCTCGGCCGTGCGGGGCTCGACGCCGGGAGCAGCACCGGTGACGACCGTGCTGGGGCCGGTGGACCGCCGTTCCAGGGTGGCCGAGAGGAGGGCCAGGGCGAGTGCGGAAGCGGCCAGCGCGGCGCCCACCCAGTTCGGAGCCGTATAGCCGAACCCGCCGGAGATCACGAGTCCGCCGAGCCAGGCGGCGAGGGCGTTGCCGAGGTTGAAGGCGCCGATGTTGGCGGCGGACGCAAGCGTCGGGGCGGCAGCGGCCTGGTCGAGGACCCGCTTCTGCAGCGGCGGCACGGTGGCGAAGCCGAACGCACCGATCAGCATGACGGAGACGGCGGCCGTGAACTTGTCGTGCGCGGTGACCGTGAACAGCGCGAGCATCAGGGCGAGTGCGCCCAGCGAGATGAACAGCAGCGGCATCAGGGCGCGGTCCGCGAACCGGCCACCGATCAGATTGCCGCCGACCATGCCGAGGCCGAAGAGGACGAGCAGCCAGGTCACGGAGGAGTCGGCGTAGCCCGCGACGTCCGTCATCATCGGCGTGATGTAGGTGATGGCCGCGAAGACGCCGCCGAAGCCGAGGACGGTCATGGCCATGGCCAGGAGCACCTGGACATTGCGGAAGGCTCCGACCTCGTCACGGAGCCGTACGCCTTCGGGCTTGGGCAGGTCAGGCACGAGCTTGGCGACACCGGCGAGGCCGATCACGCCGAGGGCGGCGACGACGACGAACGTGATGCGCCAGCCGATGGCCTGGCCGACGAACGTGCCGAGCGGCACACCGACCACATTGGCCACGGTCAGTCCGGTGAACATCAGGGCGATCGCGCCGGCCTTCTTCTCCGGGGCGACGAGCTCGGCGGCGACGACCGAACCGATGCCGAAGAAGGCACCGTGGGCGAGCGAGGCGACGACGCGTCCGGCGAGCATGACGCCGAACGACGGAGCCACGGCGGAGAGCAGATTGCCCACGATGAACAGACCCATCAGGAGCATCAGCATCCGCTTGCGGGAGATCCGCTGACCGAGAACGGTCATGAGCGGGGCTCCGGCGACGACCCCGAGGGCGTAGCCGGTGACGAGCAGACCGGCGGTGGGGATGGAGACGTCGAAGTCACCCGCGACCTCGGGAAGCAATCCCATGATCACGAATTCCGTGGTCCCGATACCGAAGGCCCCGATCGCGAGGGCCAGAAGCGCGAGAGGCATGGAGCTACCTTCCAGACGGTTGCAGGTGCGCTTAACGTGCGTCCACAATAGTTGCAGACGCGGGTTAATTGCAAGCGCGGGATATTGCACGGGTGGCTTATCCTGGAGCAAGTCGGGCCGCAGGAAGACGGAGGAACAGTCATGACAGCGACAGACCCCGCACTCACCGCCCTCGCCCAGGGCTGGTGTGCTCTCTCCCTCCTCCACGGAAAGATCGAGGCTCATGTCGAGCGAGCCCTCCAGGCGAAGCACGGCCTGAGCGTGCGGGAGTACAGCCTGCTGGACGTCCTCAACCGTCAGCACGACGGCGAGGGGGGCCACCTCCAGATGAAGCAGGTGGCCGACGCCGTCGTCCTCAGCCAGAGCGCCACCACACGCCTGGTCACCCGCCTCGAGGAGCGAGGGCTCCTCTCCCGCTACCTGTGTCCCACCGACAGGCGCGGCATCTACACGGACGTCAGCGAGAGCGGCGCCCAGCTCCTCGCCGAGGCGCGGCCCACCAATGACGCGGCGCTGCGCGAAGCCCTGGACGAGGCCGCCAAGCGGCCCGAGCTGGCCCCGCTGGTCCGGGCAGTCGAGGCGGTCCACACCCCCGCGTAGCGCCCAGGGGCCCGCAGGTCAGGCGCCCGAGGCCGGCAGGAAAGACGCCAGGGGGCCGCCACACACGCCCGGAGCCCCTGGGACGGGCTCTAGGCTGCCGCCATGGGAGATCTTGAGATACGACCCGCCGCAGCCGACGACATCCCCGCGATCGTGGCCATGCTCGCCGACGACCCCTTGGGCGCCGAACGCGAGTCCCCGGACGACCTCACGCCCTACGGCGAGGCGTACGAGCGACTCGCCCAGGACCCCAACCAACGGCTCGTCGTCGCCGTCCGCGAAGGGCGCGTGGTGGGCACGCTGCAGCTCACAATCGTGCCGGGCCTGTCTCGGAAGGGCGCGACCCGGTCCATCATCGAGGCCGTCCGCGTGCACGCCGATGAGCGGGGCAGCGGGCTCGGTACGCGCTTCATCCAGTGGGCCGTCGACGAGTCCCGCCGCGTGGGCTGCCAGCTCGTGCAGCTCACCTCGGACGCCACCCGTACCGATGCCCACCGTTTCTACGAGCGCCTGGGGTTCACGGCGTCCCACGTGGGCTTCAAGTTGCAGCTCTGAGCTCTGACGACACCGGGCGCGCAGCGGACGTCGAACGTGGCGGACGTCGAAGGGCAGCGGACGTCGAGTGCGGTGCAGGGGTGCGCGAGGAAGGGGTGCCCTGTGAAGGGGTGCCCTGTTTCACGTGAAACAGGGCACCCCTTCACTCGGTTTCACTCGGTTTCACTCGGTCCCAGGCATCCCGGCTGTTGTGGCCTCCCGGGCGGCCGCCCCCGACCCCCGCACACCTCACGCCAAACCACGCCAGCCCTCCGGATCCACCCCGCCGGGCACCGGCGCCTCCGCCTCGTACGGCTCGCGGGTGAAGACGAACGACGCCAGGTCGAGATGGCTCACCGAGCCGTCCTCGCGCCGCACGGCTTCGAGCCGCTCTCCCGCGTAGTACCCGTCGAGCCCCGTCCACGTGCCGTCCCCGTTGGGCCGGAACCGTGAGCCACGGCCCGCGCCCAAGAGGGGCCCCAGTTCGATCCAGCCGTCCTTGGCGAGGCGCAGCACGTAGGCACCGGTCCCCCAGTACCAGGGTCCCGTCAGCTCCAGAGCGGACCGGTCGACGTCCGGCAGCGGCTGCCACGGCTCGGGGATGCGCGGTTCGGCCTCCGCCACGATGCGCACGAGATCCGCTGCCAAGGCGATCATCGGCACCCCTGAGGTGCAGTTGGCAAGGGCCACCGCCGCCAACCCGTCCTTCTCGCTCGTCAGGAGCGCAGCGATGAACCCGGGCAGCGAACCCGAGTGGCCGGCCAGCACGCGCCCGTCCCGGACGATGAGCTCCACCCCGAGCCCATACGTACGCTCCCAGTCCCCGGCGCCCGCCGGTGCCGCAGGTGTCCTCATCTCACACACCGAGTCCGCGCTCAGCACCCGGTCGTCGCCCTGCGTGAGGAAGACCGCGAACCGCGCCAAGTCGACGGTCGTGGACCACAGTTGACCCGCCGGTGCCATCAGCCCCAGATCCTCACTGGGCTCCGGCAGCAGTACGTCCGCCCAGGGGTGGACCGCCCACCCGTCGGCGTGCGGGGCCTGCGGGTGGCCGCTGGTACGGCGCAGACCGAGCGGCTCCAGGACCTCCCGGCGCAGGACGTCCTCCCAGGGTTCGCCGCGCAGGGCCTCCACCAGCGACCCGAGCAGGGTGTACCCGGGGTTCGAGTAGTGGTACCGACGCCCCGGCGGGTGCTTGAGCGGCTGCGCCCCGAGCACGTCGCGCAGTTCGGGACGCAACGACCCCGCACTGCGCTCCCACCACACGCCGGGCGACTCCGCAGCCAACCCGGCGGTGTGCGAGAGGAGTTCCGCGATCGTCGACTCGCCCACGCCGGTGCCCGGCAGGTGCTTCTCCAGAGGGTCCGTGAGGTCGAGGACGCCTTCGTCCCGCAACCGCATCACGAGCACCGCGGTGAACATCTTGGTGAGCGAACCGATGCGGTACTGGACGTTCTCGTCGGCTGCCTGGCCCGCCACCGACGCGCGGGCTCCGTTCCACACCAGTTCGCCCTCCCGCACGACCGCGGCGACCACGGAAGGTGCCCGCCCCTCCGCCTGGGCGGTGGCGATGCGATGGGTCAGGGAGCGACACGTACTGGGAAGCAGCTCTTCGTAAGTCATGGGGCAAGTCCACAGGGAGCACTGCCGACGTCACAAGCCCCTGAGGAACGCGCGGACCGCCGCGGCGAAGCCTGCCGGGTCGGTCCCGTGCACGGTGTGCCCGGCCGCGAGCTCGACGAGATGTGTGCGCGGGCGCCGAGCCGCCATGTCCTTGGCATGCCGTCCACTGAGGACACGGCTCCGGGTGCCGTGGACGAGGAGCGCGGGGCACTCACTGGCCAGCCAGTCGCCCCAGTGGTCCCCGTTGGCCTGTTCCTGCGACTTGACCATGTCACGCGGCGCGAATGCCAGACCCCAGCCGTCCGGATACGCCCGAATCGCGTGCGCGAGGTAGTACGCCGAGTCCCCCAAGGCGTCCTCCAGGGCTTCCCGCGTGGAGGCACGGTCGGGCCAGCCCAGGCAGAAGGACAGGTCACCGTGGACTTCCGCGCCGATCTCCACGACGACGAGCGCACGCACGAGCTGAGGGTGCCGGGCCGCGAGCTGGTAGGCGTTGATGCCCCCGAGGGAGTGACCGAGGACCACGGCGTCGGTGACGCCGAAGTGGGCGAGTACCGCCGCGGCGTCGCTGACATAACCCTCGCGGGAGTAGTCCGCCGTCCGCTCCGAGTGCCCGTGGCCTCGTTGGTCGAGGGCGAGGACCCGCCAGTCCGGCGCGAGGTCACGCGCCAGCGCGGCGAACGTCCACCCGTCGTCGAAGTGGCCGTGCAGGGCGAGGAGCGGCCGCCCCTGCCCCCCGAAGTCCAGGCAGGACAACCGCCGACCGCCCAGGGACACACTGTGTCGCTCTGCTTCCCCCATGGCCCCATTTTAGGTCTGGGCCATGTCCACGAACCGTGAATAGTGGCCCTGGAACGCCACGGTGATCGTCGCGGTCGGGCCATTACGGTGCTTGCCGACGATGATGTCGGCCTCACCCGCACGCGGGGACTCCTTCTCGTACGCGTCCTCGCGGTGCAGCAGGATGACCATGTCCGCGTCCTGCTCGATGGAGCCGGACTCACGGAGGTCGGAGACCATCGGCTTCTTGTCCGTGCGCTGCTCGGGGCCACGGTTGAGCTGTGAGAGCGCGATGACCGGGACCTCCAGCTCCTTGGCGAGCAGCTTCAGGTTTCGCGACATGTCCGAGACTTCCTGCTGGCGGCTCTCGGCGCGCTTCGAACCACCGGACTGCATCAGTTGCAGATAGTCGATGATCACGAGCTTGATGTCGTTGCGCTGCTTGAGCCGGCGGCACTTGGCGCGGATCTCCATCATCGACAGGTTCGGGGAGTCGTCGATGTAGAGCGGAGCCGCCGACACCTCGGGCATCCGGCGCGCGAGCCGCGTCCAGTCCTCGTCCGTCATCGTGCCGGAACGCATGTGGTGCAGGGCCACCCGCGCCTCCGCGGACAGCAGGCGCATCGCGATCTCGTTGCGCCCCATCTCCAGGGAGAAGATGACGCTGGGCAGATTGTGCTTGATGGAGGCGGCCCGCGCGAAGTCGAGGGCCAGCGTGGACTTACCCATGGCGGGGCGGGCGGCAATGACGATCATCTGGCCGGGGTGCAGGCCGTTCGTGAGCGAGTCGAAGTCGGTGAAACCCGTGGGCACACCTGTCATCTCGCCGCTGCGCGAACCGATCGCCTCGATCTCGTCGAGTGCGCCCTCCATGATGTCGCCGAGCGGCAGATAGTCCTCGCTCGTGCGCTGTTCGGTGACGGCGTAGATCTCGGCCTGGGCGCTGTTGACGATCTCGTCGACGTCGCCGTCCGCCGCGTACCCCATCTGGGTGATGCGCGTGCCCGCCTCGACCAGGCGGCGCAGGACAGCGCGCTCGTGGACGATTTCCGCGTAGTACTCGGCGTTCGCGGCCGTCGGGACGGTCTGGACGAGCGAGTGCAGATACGAGGCGCCGCCGACTTTGGTGATCTCACCGCGCTTGACCAGCTCGGCGGCGACGGTGATGGGGTCGGCCGGCTCGCCGCGCGCGTACAGGTCGAGGATCGCCGTGAAGATCGTCTCGTGCGCCGGGCGGTAGAAGTCGTGGCCCTTGATCACCTCGACGACGTCCGCGATGGCGTCCTTGGACAGCAGCATGCCGCCGAGCACGGACTGCTCGGCGTCGAGGTCCTGTGGCGGCACCCGCTCGAAGGACGTGCCCCCGTTGTCCCAGGTGCTCTCGCGACCTCGCTCGTGCTGCTCCTCGCGACCGCGGCCTGAGTCACGGCGCGGCCGGGAGACGGGCAGACGGTCACCTGGACCGCTGTCGGCCCACGGGTCGTCCAAGGGCTCGGAAATACTCACCGGGCCACCTCCTCCCGTCCGCCGCGCGGACCTCGCCGTGCACCTCTTTCTTAGGGCACGACACTGACAAATAAGGGGGCCCAACTCCGGCTCTGACGCGTCGGATTTGCGGGGTTTCCGCGATGGCAGGACGAGGCGGGCGCCGGTCCACGGTAGGCCTGCGGGCACCGTCAGCCAATCTGGTTATCCACAGGCACTGTGGATGACGGGCCCGATGCTGTGGAGAACCTCGCCAAACCTGTGCACGGGTCGGTGGACAGCCCTGTGAACAAGCCCTCAGCCCACTTTCCACACACACCCTGACCTGCACTTTTCCCGTCCACCGGCTGTGCAGAAGAAAAACTTTCCCAGTCGGCCCAAGAACTTGGCGAACAGCACCCCACCCGCTGCGCCGACTCGGGCAAAGTAAGGGTCCTAAGGCAATTGCATCTCTTACCTGTGGAAGATTAGATTGGTGCTCATGACACAGGCTCCCGCGGCGCCCAAGGCCGCCCGCCGACGGCACGACCGAGAGATCGTCGCCCTCGCCGTTCCCGCCTTCGGCGCACTCGTGGCCGAGCCTCTCTTCCTGATGGCCGACAGCGCCATCGTCGGCCATCTCGGCACCGCCCAGCTCGCCGGCCTCGGCATCGCCTCGGCCCTCCTGGGGACGGCCGTCAGCATCTTCGTCTTCCTCGCCTACGCCACCACGGCCGCCGTCGCCCGCCGTGTCGGCGCCGGAGATCTGCAGGCCGCCATCCGCCAGGGCATGGACGGCATCTGGCTCGCCCTGCTCCTCGGCGCCGCCGTCATCACCATCGCCCTGCCCACCGCACCCGCACTCGTCGACCTCTTCGGCGCCTCCCCCTCGGCCGCCCCGTACGCAGTCACCTATCTGCGCATATCCATCCTCGGCATCCCCGCGATGCTCGTCGTGCTCGCCGCCACCGGTGTGCTGCGTGGCCTGCAGGACACCAGGACCCCGCTGTACGTCGCCGTCGGCGGCTTCGTCGCCAACGGCGCCTTGAATGTGCTCCTCGTATACGGCTTCGACTTCGGCATCGCCGGTTCCGCCTGGGGCACCGTGCTCGCCCAGTGCGGCATGGCAGCCATCTACCTGTACGTCGTCGTTCGCGGCGCCAAGCGTCACGGCGCCTCCCTGCGCCCCGACGCGGCCGGCATCAGAGCCTGCGCCCAGGCCGGTGTCCCCCTGCTGGTCCGCACCCTCGCGCTGCGCGCCATCGCGCTCATCGCCACCGCAGTGGCAGCCCACCTCGGCGACGCCGACGTGGCCGCCCACCAGATCGTCCTGTCGTTGTGGAGCCTGCTCTCCTTCGCCCTCGACGCCATCGCAATAGCCGGGCAAGCGATCATCGCCCGGTACTTGGGGGCCGACGATCCCCAAGGCGCTCGGGACGTCTGCCGGCGCATGGTCCAGTGGGGCTTCGTCTCGGGCGCCGTTCTGGGCCTGCTGGTAGTCGCGGCCCGGCCCGTGTTCGTCCCGCTGTTCTCCGGAGATGCCGCCGTCCAGGACGCGGCGCTGCCCGCGCTCATGGTGATAGCCCTCGCCCAGCCCATCTGCGGCATCGTCTACGTCCTAGACGGCGTCCTGATGGGCGCGGGGGACGGCCCCTATCTCGCCTGGGCCATGCTGGTCACGCTCGCGGTCTTCGCACCCGCCGCACTTCTCGTCCCCAGCCTCGGCGGCGGACTCACCGCTGTGTGGGCCGCGATGACCCTCATGATGGCCGTGCGCGCACTGACGCTGTGGGGGCGGACACGCTCGGGCCGGTGGGTCGTCACGGGCGCGACCCGCTGACGTTTCGGAGCGCTGACGTTTCAGAAGCTCACGTCCTCGAACGCTGACGTACGTCTCGGGCACCATGTTTCACGTGAAACACCCAAGTCTCACGCGGAACCGCGGCAAGTTTCACGTGAAACAACGGCAAGACATCGAAGACGGCAGAACACGGCAAAGGGGCCGCACCCGTGGGTGCGGCCCCTTCACTCAGTCCTGCAAGCCCTGCGAGCGCAATGTTGCCGCTCAGGCAGAGACGACCTCGACGTTGACCTTCGCGGCCACCTCGGGGTGCAGACGCACGGACGTCGCGTGGGCGCCCAGCGTCTTGATCGGCGAGCCCAGCTCGATGCGGCGCTTGTCGACCTCGGGGCCACCGGCTGCCTTGATCGCCGAAGCGACGTCGGCCGGGGTGACGGAGCCGAAGAGTCGACCGGCGTCGCCGGAGCGGACGGCCAGGCGGACCTTGACGCCTTCGAGCTGGGCCTTGATCTCGTTGGCCTGCTCGATGGTCGCGATCTCGTGGATCTTGCGCGCACGACGGATCTGCGCGACGTCCTTCTCGCCACCCTTGGTCCAGCGGATAGCGAACTTCCGCGGGATCAGGTAGTTGCGGGCGTAGCCGTCCTTGACGTCTACGACCTCGCCAGCGGCACCGAGGCCGGAGACCTCGTGGGTGAGGATGATCTTCATGTGTCAGTCACCCTTCCCTTATCGCGCGGTGGACGTGTAGGGCAGCAGCGCCATCTCACGGCTGTTCTTCACGGCCGTGGCGACGTCACGCTGGTGCTGCGTGCAGTTGCCGGTCACGCGGCGGGCACGGATCTTGCCGCGGTCGGAAATGAACTTCCGCAGCATGTTCGTGTCCTTGTAGTCCACGTACGTGACCTTGTCCTTGCAGAAAGCGCAGACCTTCTTCTTAGGCTTGCGCACAGGCGGCTTCGCCATGGTGTTTCTCCTGTGTGATCAAGAAGTGTGGGTACGACCCGCCTTCTCGTCCCGGGCCCGGGGGCCCAGGGCTTAGAAGGGGGGCTCGTCCGAGTAGCCGCCGCCGGAGCCGCCGGAGCTGCCGCCCCAGCCGCCACCGCCGCCACTGCCGCCCTGCTGGCCGCCGCCGGCCGGCGCACCGGTCGCCCAGGGGTCGTCGGCGGGAGCACCGCCGCCGCCACCCTGCTGCTGACCGCCACCGGGGCCACCGCCCCAGCCGCCGCCCTGCTGGCCGCCGCCACCGCCGCCGCCGTACCCACCCTGGCCGCCGCGACCGGTGGTCTTGGTGACCTTGGCCGTGGCGTTCTTCAAGCTGGCGCCGACTTCCTCGACGTCCAGCTCGTAGACCGTGCGCTTGATGCCCTCACGGTCCTCGTAGGACCGCTGCTTCAGCCGGCCCTGCACGATGACGCGCATGCCTCGCTGGAGCGACTCGGCGACGTTCTCCGCCGCCTGACGCCAGACCGAGCAGGTCAGGAACAGGCTCTCGCCGTCCTTCCACTCATTGGTCTGCCGGTCGAAGGTGCGGGGGGTGGACGCGACACGGAACTTCGCGACCGCCGCACCGGACGGGGTGAAGCGCAGCTCGGGGTCGTCGACAAGATTGCCGACAACCGTGATGACGGTCTCGCCTGCCATTGGGGGAACCTCTCGGCGGGTTTGCTGCTGGCTGCTTGTGTTGCTGCTACTCGGATCCCGAGTTCCGTCGAGCGGTGAGGCTCAACGGGTCTGAGCCAGGAGGCTCAGTGCATCTCGGGGCGGAGGACCTTGGTCCGGAGGACCGACTCGTTCAGGTTCATCTGGCGGTCGAGCTCCTTGACGACCGCAGGCTCGGCCTGCAGGTCGATGACCGAGTAGATGCCCTCGGGCTTCTTCTTGATCTCGTACGAGAGACGACGACGGCCCCAGGTGTCGACCTTCTCGACCTTTCCGTTGCCCTCACGGACGACGGAGAGGAAGTTCTCGATCAGCGGGGAGACAGCGCGCTCCTCGATGTCGGGGTCGAGGATGACCATCACTTCGTAGTGACGCATGTGGAACCCACCTCCTTTGGACTCAGCGGCCACGGTCGTTCCGTGGCAGGAGGGTCGTGATGCGTACGCAACGGTATCGGCAGCCACTGACAATCGGCTCCCGCGAACGGGAGCTCGTACTGTGGCCTGGGCAGACACCGGTGCAGACGGTACAGAGTACCTGCACCTGGGCTTCCGGTTGAAATCCGGCGGCGGACGGGCAGAATCTGTACACATCGGGTGTGTATGGCGCTACGATGCGCCGCCTTCCGCAGGAGGTGCCTCCATGGCACAAGCAATGCGACGCAACACCGCAAGTTCTCTCTTCTCCACCGACGGCAAATCCCACCCGCTCCAGGACACCCTGCTCGGTGTGACGCTGGTGCTCGGGGCCATCGCGTTCGTGACCGCGATGTTCCACCACCTGCATCTGCTGAGCTCCTGGACCGGTCTGGTGGGGATCTTCACCGGGGCCTACGGCCAGTTCATCTCGGTGACGACCCGCGAGCGGTTCTTCCTGATCGTCGGCCTCGGCGCCGCAGCGATCGGCTTCTTCCTGGGCATGGCACACGGAGGGCTCTTCGGCGGGCTCTGGTGACCCAGCCCGCGCCCGGCCGCGGTCCGGCCCCCGGCGGGGGCCGGACCGGTCGCTGAAGGGTTCCACGGCCGCCGGGCAGGGGCCGACAGGGAGCAAAGGTTCCATACGCCCAGACGGGGCGCTCACAGGGCGCAGTAGGCTTCGGCGCGAGAGCCGGAGCCCCTGAACCCATGGGGACACACCAGCCCGAGGAGCGCCGCGAATGAGCCTGACCCTGAGGACCATCAGCCGAGAGCAACATCTGGCGTACATCCAGAGCCTGCCCTCGGCCAGCCATTGCCAGGTCCCCGCATGGGCAGATGTGAAGAGCGAATGGCGCTCGGAGAACCTGGGCTGGTTCGACGACCGCACCGGTCATCTTGTCGGTGCGGGTCTGGTGCTGTACCGCCAGTTGCCCAAGGTCAAGCGCTATCTCGCGTATCTGCCCGAGGGTCCGGTCATCAACTGGTACGCCCCGAATCTGGACGAGTGGCTCCAGCCGATGCTGGCGCACCTCAAGAAGCAGGGCGCCTTCTCGGTGAAGATGGGCCCGCCGGTCGTCATCCGCCGCTGGAACGCTCCCGCGATCAAGGCCGGTATCCAGAACCCGGACGTGAAGCGGCTGCGCGACATCGAGCCCACGACCATCGAGCCGCGTGCCTTCGAGGTCTCGGACAAGCTGCGCCGGATGGGCTGGCAGCAGGGCGAGGACGGCGGCGCCGGCTTCGGTGACGTTCAGCCCCGCTATGTGTTCCAGGTGCCGCTGGCCAACCGTTCCCTGGAGGACGTGCTCAAGAACTTCAACCAGCTCTGGCGCCGCAACATCAAGAAGGCCGAGAAGGCCGGCGTCGAGGTCATCCAGGGCGGCTATCAGGACCTGGCCGAATGGCAGCGCCTGTACGAGATCACGGCGATCCGCGACAAGTTCCGGCCGCGGCCGCTGAGCTACTTCCAGCAGCAGTGGCGGGCCCTCAACTCCGAGGACCCCAACCGCATGCGGCTGTACTTCGCACGCCACAACGGCGTGAACCTTTCGGCAGCGACCATGCTGGTCGTGGGCGGGCACGTCTGGTACTCCTACGGGGCGTCCGACAACATCGGGCGTGAGGTCCGGCCCTCCAACGCCATGCAGTGGCGGATGCTGCGCGACGCCTACGCGCTGGGCGCGTCCGTCTACGACCTGCGGGGCATCTCCGACTCGCTGGACGAGACCGACCACCTCTTCGGCCTGATCCAGTTCAAGGTCGGCACCGGCGGCGAAGCCGTGGAGTACGTCGGCGAGTGGGACTTCCCGCTGAACAAGCTGCTTCACAAGGCCCTCGACATCTACATGTCGCGCCGCTGATCCCGCGCCGTCTTCTTGCGCAGTCGTCTGCGCAGTCCCTTCCGCAGTTCCTTCCGCATCTCCTTCCACACCTCTGTTACCGCAGACACCAGAAAGGTTCCGGGACCAGCCATGGCGCTCACGCTCTATGTCGACACCGCGCGCTGGCGGGCACACCAGAAGCACATGCTGGAGCAGTTCCCGGGCATCGTCCCGGTCTGCAAGGGCAACGGCTACGGCTTCGGTCACGAGCGGCTCGCAGAGGAGGCCACCCGCTTCGGGTCCGACGTGCTCGCCGTCGGCACGACCTACGAGGCCGCCCGGATCAAGGACTGGTTCAGCGGTGACCTGCTGGTCCTGACGCCGTTCAGGCGTGGCGAGGAGCCGGTGCCGCTGCCCGACCGTGTCATCCGCTCCGTGTCGTCGCTCGACGGTGTGCACGGCCTCGTGGGCGCCCGTGTCGTCATCGAGGTCATGTCCTCCATGAAGCGTCACGGCGTCAGCGAGCAGGACCTGCCCCACCTGCACGCCGCCATCGAGGACGTGCGCCTCGAAGGCTTCGCGATCCACCTTCCGCTCGACCGCACCGACGGCTCGGACGCCGTCGAGGAGGTCATCGGCTGGATGGACCGGCTGCGCGCGGCCCGCCTGCCGCTGCACACCATGTTCGTCAGCCACCTCAAGGCGGACGAACTCGCCCAACTGCAGCAGCAGTTCCCGCAGACCCGCTTCCGCGCGCGGATCGGCACGAAGCTGTGGCTCGGCGACCACCACGCGACCGAGTACCGCGGTGCCGTCCTGGACGTCACACAGGTCGCCAAGGGGGACCGTTTCGGCTACCGCCAGCAGAAGGCGGCGTCCGACGGTTGGCTGGTCGTCGTCGCGGGCGGCACGTCGCACGGTGTCGGTCTGGAGGCCCCGAAGGCGCTGCACGGCATGATGCCGCGAGCCAAGGGCGTCGCCCGCGCCGGCCTCGCGACCGTCAACCGCAATCTGTCGCCGTTCGTCTGGGGCGGCAAGCAGCGCTGGTTCGCCGAGCCGCCGCACATGCAGGTGTCGCTGCTCTTCGTGCCGTCGGACGCGCCGGAGCCCCAGGTGGGCGAGGAACTCGTGGCGCACCTGCGGCACACGACCACCCAGTTCGACCGGATCCTCGACCACTGACCCGCACGGGGCGGGTGAGCGGGAGCGGCTGAGAGGCCGCACAGGCACACGCCGGAGGGCCGGTACGCGCGACTCGCGCGTACCGGCCCTCCGGCGGTTCAGGGCGCAGCGGTCCCCTCGGCGCCGTCCCGTGCTTCCGCGCTCACGACTTTCCGTCGGGAGCCGTCCCCCACGTCACATACGCTCCCGCGCCCTCGTGCGCCTCCTGGCGTCGCGGACGTGCCGCCGGGCCGAGCACGAACACGTCCGGGGCGCCGTCAAGGACCCCTCCGGAGGGATCGTCCTCCCCGGTCCTGCGCACCACGTCCCGCTCCGGCATGTAGATGTCACGTACGACCACGGCACACAGGTACAGCGTCCCCAACAGGTGGACGGCGATGGCCAGTTGATAACCCTCGGTGGGCAGCCCCTTGTGGGCGTCGCCGCTCGTCGTGAAGGCGAGGTACATCCAGATCCCCAGGAAGTACGCGACTTCGCACACCTGCCAGATGAGGAAGTCCCGCCACCGCGGCCGGGCCAGCACGGCGAGCGGAATCAGCCACAGCACGTACTGCGGCGAGTAGACCTTGTTGGTGAGGACGAAGGCGGCGACGACCAGGAAGACCAGTTGCGCGAGCCGCGGGCGACGGGGCGCGGTCAGCCCGAGCGCGGCCACCCCCAGGCAGCAGAGCAGCATCAGGGCGGTCGCGAGCGAGTTGACCGTGTCCGTGGTCAGCGGGTCGTCCATGCGCTGGGAGAGGATCAGCCAGAACGAGCCGAAGTCGACCCCGCGTTCCTGGCTGAACGTATAGAACTTCGCCCAGCCCTCGCGGACGTGGAAGCCCGCCGCGTCATGGCTGATCATCACGGGCAGGTTCACCGCGAGCCAGGCGCCCACCGCGCTCGCGGCAGTGGCCCAGAGGGCCCGCCACCGCCCCGTACGCCAGCACAGTACGAGCAGGGGCCCGAGCAGGAGCGCCGGGTACAGCTTCGCGGCGGCTGCGAGACCGATCAGGATGCCCGCGGAGACCGACCGCTCCCGTGACCACATCAGCATGGCCAGGGCCGTGAGGGCGACCGCGAACAGATCCCAGTTGATGGTGGCCGTCAGCGCGAAGGCGGGAGCCAGGGCGACGAGCAGGGCGTCCCAGGGGCGGCGGCGGTGGATGCGGGCCACGCAGACGGCGATGATGACGGCGCAGACCATCAGCATTCCGGCGTTGACCATCCAGTAGAACTTCTCCTGGTGCTGAATGCTCCCGCCGTCCGGCGTCAGCCAGGCCGCCACCTGCATGAACAGGCCGGTAAGCACCGGATACTCCAGGTACTCCATGCCGACGTCGTCGGGCAGCCGGTCGAAGTACGGCACAAGCCCGTCGGCGAAGCCCCGCCCCTGGTAGAGATGCGGGATGTCGGAGTAGCAGGCGTGCGTGTACTGCGAGCTCGCGCCCACGAACCAGCCGCCGTTGTAGCACGGTGCCTTCTGCACCATCCCGAGCGCGAACATCCCGATGGCGACCAGTGCGATGACGCGTACGGGGGTCAGCCGACTCGTCGCCAGCAGGGCTCTGCGGCCGATCGGTCCACCGAACAGTTCACTGCCTGCCGTGGCGACCTTGTCCTGTTGCGTGGGCAGCACAGGCTGCGGCGCTCGCTCGGTTGCTGGCTGATGCGCGCGTGTGGGGGGCATCTTCTCTGCGCTGGGCATGGCGCACATCCTGCCGTACAGGTCTGAGAACTCCGATGGAACGTGCCCGAGAAGTCCCGGTTTCGCCCCGACAGGTAGATCCGGGCCGCGTGATGTCCCCCTGCGTCGCTCCGGGTGGGATACACAAGGCCGCCGCACCTCACCAGGTGCGGCGGCCTTGTTTCACGTGAAACACGCCGTTTCACGTGAAACGTACGCACGGCGGAGGGTCAGTCGTTCGGATCGCCGAACCATCCGCCCTCGTTGTCGTTGTTGCCGTTGTTCCCGCCGTTGCCGTTGCCGTTGCCGCCGTTCGGCGGTCCTGTGGTCGGTGTGGGCTCTCCTCCGCCGGGTCCACCGTTGACGCCACCGTTCTCCACACCGCCGTTGTTGTTGCCACCGTCGTTGCCGCAGCCCGGTTCCCAGTCCTTGCAGGTCTCGGTGGGGTCGGGCGACTTCGTCGGCGTCGACGGGGTCTCACTCGGCTTCTTGGTCTCCTTGGTCGGCGACGGAGGATCGCTCGGCTCCTCGGTCTCCTTGGTCGGTGTCGGAGAGGGGGGCGGCGGGGTATCCCCGACGACCTCACCGATCGGCTGCGGCACGGGGAACTTCAGGGCCGGCTCTCCCTTGAGCGCGTCACTCATGTAGTCCCGCCAGATCTGTGCGGGGAACGAGGCGCCGTGGATCTTCTTCTCGCCACCGGTGCCGAACATCTCCAGGAACTCACGCTTGCTGTTGTTCTCGTCGTCGTCCAGCCTGTACATGCTGATCGCCGTCGACAACTGCGGGGTGTAGCCGACGAACCAGGCGGACTTGTTGCCGTCGGTCGTACCGGTCTTGCCCGCCACCTGGCGGCCGGGGAGCTGCGCCGCGGAGCCGGTGCCCTTCTCGACGACGGTCCGGAGCACGTCGGTGACGTTGTCCGCCACCTCGGGGGAGAAGGGACTCTTGGTGTCGACGTCCTGGGTGAAGATCGTCTCGCCCTCCTTCTCGACCTCCTTGACGGAGTACGGGTCCCGCTGCTTGCCGCTGGCGGCGAACGTGGCGTAGGAACCGGCCATGCGGATGGCGCTGGGTGACGAGGTACCGAGGGAGAAGGACGGGTAGGTGGCGCCCGCCATGGTCCGGTCGTCCCTGAGGCCGGCGTCCATGGCCGCACGCTTCACCTTGTCGAGCCCGACGTCCATGCCGAGCTGGACGTAGGCCGAGTTGACCGACTCCCGCATCGCCTCGCGCAGGTCGATCTTGAAGGTCGGCGCGTTGTACGACCTCTGGCCGTCGTTGGTCTGCAGCCACTCCTTGCCGTTCTTGTCCTGCCAGACCGTGCCGTCGTACTTCTTGATCTTGAGCTTGTTCTTGCCGCTGTACAGGCTCTTCGGGTTGACGACGGTGCGTTCGCCGTCGCTCTGCACCTCGCCGCCGGTCTCCTTGCGGATGCCGTTCTTGAAGGCCGCCGCGAGCACGAAGGGCTTGTACGTCGAACCGACCTGGGCGCCGGTGATGTCCGCGTTGTTGGTGAAGTGCTTGGTCGCGTCCTCACCGCCGTAGATGGCCTCGATCGCGCCGGTCCTCGGGTTCACCGAGGCGCCACCGAACTGGACGTGCGTGTCCTTGTCCGGGCGCAGCTTGGGATCGAGTTTGGCCTTGCGGACCTTCTGCACGGCCTTCTCGAGCTGCGCGACCTTCTTCTTGTCGAAGGTCGTGTGGATCTCGTAGCCACCCTGTTCGAGCTGACTGGCGGTGATTTTCCCGTCGCTGGTGTTGATGACGTACGCCTTGGCGAGCGAGACCAGGTAACCGATCTGACCGCTCAGTTTCACGTTGGAGCGGGGGCTCTGCAGCTTCGGGAACTCGGTGTACTTGTTGCGGACCTCGGCGCTCAGACGGCCGTCCTTGACCTCCTCGTCGAGGACCCACTTCCAGCGCTTCTCGGCGCGCTCCTTGTTGGCCTTCGGGCTGGCCGCGGGATCGATCTCCGGGTAGCCGGCCGGGTCGTAGTACGTGGCGCCCTTGAGCACCGTCGCCAGGAGGGCGCACTCGCTCGGGTTCAGCTTCTCCGCGTCCTTGCCGAAGTAGGCGCGCGCGGCGGCCTGGATGCCGTAGGCGTTGCGGCCGTAGTAGGCGGTGTTCAGGTACCCCGCCATGATGTCTTCCTTGCTCACCTCCCGGCCTACCTTTATGGAGATGAACAGTTCCTTGAACTTACGGGTGAACGTCTGCGACTGGTCGTCGAGGCGGGCGTTCTTCACGTACTGCTGCGTGATGGTCGAGCCGCCCTGGGTCTGACCGCCCTTCGCCATGTTGACGAAGGCGCGGGCGATGCCCATCGGGTCGACGCCCTTGTCCTTGTTGAAGGACTTGTTCTCCGCCGAGATGACGGCGTTGCGCATGGCCTTCGGGATGTCCGCGTACTTGATGATCTGGCGGTTGGTCTCACCGCCCGTCGCGACCATCTGCGAGCCGTCGGCCCAGTAGTAGACGTTGTTCTGGGCCTTGGCCGCCTTGGCGACCTCCGGGACCTCGACGAGGGCGTACGCGATGCCCGCGACCGCCATCAGGCTGCCGAGGAAACCGACGAACAGGCCGGTGACCAGACGCCACGAGGGGATCCAGCGCTTGGCCCCGTACTTGCCCGCACGCGGGTAGTCGATGAAGCGCTTCTTGGCGGGATCATGGCCACTCCCTTTGCCGCGCCCCCGGCCGGCGCCGCTCTCCATGGCCCTGCGGCGGCCGCCACCACCTCCCACGGAGCCGTTCCGGGCAGCGCGCCGGGCCTCGGCGCGCCCGCCGTAAGGGCGCTCCTCTCCCTCGGGAGCCCCCGGTCCGTGTGCCGGCGGCGAGGCCGGTGATCCAGTGGCGCCACGCGGTGCTGCGCGGCGGCCCGACGGCGCGCCGGATGCGCCACGCCTGGCCGCGGCACGTCCGCCGCCCTGCGGCTGCGGCGGTTTGCGACGGTGCTCGCTCATCGAACGACTACTCCTCGGGCAGGCGCGGGCCCCCGCGCCTGGAAACGGCGGCTGGCTTCCGGACCCCCCGATGTACGGATGCGGCCGTACCGGCACTCATCCGCACTGCACCGGGAACGACGACGCGACCACGCGTCACTTGGTTCCCGGCGGTATTCATGGCGCACAGACTACGCACCGTCAAAACCCTCTTAGGACCGAAGTTCACCCCAAAACAGGCAAGTTACTTCCTACGAATCGGTGATGTGACGCCGTTCACCGTGCCCCCTCTTGTCGCAGGCGCAACGTCGTTCTATCGTCGTGATGTATCGAGCCGATACATCAGCTCGTCATAAACGGCCGTGTGCGGCAAACTGGAACAGACGGGAGGCAGCGATGAGCAGACGCTCCGGCATCCTCGAGTTCGCCGTCCTCGGCCTGCTCCGGGAGTCTCCGATGCACGGCTACGAGCTGCGTAAGCGGCTCAACACCTCACTGGGCGTGTTCCGCGCCTTCAGCTACGGGACTCTCTATCCCTGTCTCAAGACTCTGGTCGCGAGCGGCTGGTTGATCGAGGAGTCGGGAACTGCCAACGGAGAGGTTCTGGCGGCCCCCCTCACGGGCCGTCGCGCCAAGATCGTCTATCGGTTGACGGCAGAAGGTAAGGAACACTTCGAGGAACTGCTCTCGCAGACCGGCCCCGATGCGTACGAGGACGAGCACTTCGCCGCCCGCTTCGCCTTCTTCGGGCAGACCTCGCGGGACGTACGGATGCGGGTGCTCGAGGGCCGCCGCAGCCGGCTCGAGGAGCGCCTCGAGAAGATGCGCGCATCCCTGGCCCGCACCCGGGAGCGCCTCGACGACTACACGCTTGAGCTGCAGCGGCACGGTATGGAGTCCGTGGAGCGCGAAGTGCGCTGGCTGAACGAGCTCATCGAGAGCGAGCGCGCGGGACGCGACCAGCAACGGTCCGGCCCCGAAGGCTCCGCTCAGCAGAACAGCACATCTGGGGAGTCGGGCGTCCTGCCCCGGCGGCGGGGCAGCACCCCGCCGCCGGATGCGTCCGACGACACCACCAAGTGAGGCCCCGCATTCGGCGGGGTCTCATCCGGAATACCGAGATCACACAGGGAGCAACCGGAATGGGTTCGGTTCGCGTAGCCATCGTCGGCGTGGGCAACTGCGCCGCCTCGCTGGTCCAGGGCGTCGAGTACTACAAGGACGCCGACCCGGACGCCAAGGTCCCGGGCCTGATGCATGTCCGGTTCGGCGAGTACCACGTCGGTGACGTCGAGTTCGTCGCCGCCTTCGACGTCGACGCGAAGAAGGTCGGCCTCGACCTCGCGGACGCCATCGGCGCCAGCGAGAACAACACCATCAAGATCTGCGACGTGCCGAACACCGGCGTGCAGGTCCAGCGTGGCCACACCCTCGACGGCCTGGGCCTGTACTACCGCCAGACCATCGAGGAGTCCGCCGAGGCCCCGGTCGACATCGTCCAGATCCTCAAGGACAAGCAGGTCGACGTCCTCGTCTGCTACCTGCCGGTCGGTTCCGAGGACGCCGCGAAGTTCTACGCGCAGTGCGCCATCGACGCCAAGGTCGCCTTCGTCAACGCCCTCCCGGTCTTCATCGCCGGCACCAAGGAGTGGGCGGACAAGTTCACCGAAGCCGGTGTCCCGATCGTCGGTGACGACATCAAGTCCCAGGTCGGCGCCACCATCACGCACCGCGTCATGGCGAAGCTGTTCGAGGACCGCGGTGTCCGTCTCGAGCGCACCATGCAGCTCAACGTCGGCGGCAACATGGACTTCAAGAACATGCTGGAGCGCGACCGCCTCGAGTCCAAGAAGATCTCGAAGACGCAGGCTGTCACCTCGCAGATCCCCGACCGCGAGCTGGGCGAGAAGAACGTCCACATCGGCCCGTCGGACTACGTGCAGTGGCTCGACGACCGCAAGTGGGCGTACGTGCGCCTCGAGGGCCGCGCCTTCGGTGACGTCCCGCTGAACCTGGAGTACAAGCTCGAGGTCTGGGACTCCCCGAACTCCGCGGGTGTCATCATCGACGCCCTGCGCGCCGCGAAGATCGCCAAGGACCGCGGCATCGGCGGCCCGATCCTGTCGGCGTCCTCGTACTTCATGAAGTCCCCGCCGGTGCAGTACTTCGACGACGAGGCCTACGAGAACGTCGAGAAGTTCATCAAGGGCGAGGTCGAGCGCTAGATCCGGCGCCGCTGCCGGTGCGAGACGCGCGCTGGACCGTACGCTGAACCGCGTACGGGCGTGCGCTGTACCGCGTACGACTGTGCGCTGGTCCGACACCATGGGCTGGCCACGCCGAACGGCAGTTGAGGGCCCCCGGGGCATACGCACCCGGGGGCCCTTCGCGTATGTGAGGCTGTGCGCCATGTCTGTCGCCGGTGACCTGCGTGTTCTGCTGCGGCTGCGGGACTTCCGGCGTCTGCTCGCCGTGCGGCTCGTCTCCCAGGGCGCGGACGGCGTCTACCAGGTGGCGCTCGCCGCATACGTGGTCTTCTCGCCGGAGAAGGAGACCTCGGCCGCCGCGATCGCCTCCGCCATGGCGGTGCTGCTTCTGCCGTACTCCCTGGTCGGCCCGTTCGCGGGTGTCCTGCTCGACCGCTGGCGCCGCCGTCAGGTCCTCCTCCACGGCAATGTGCTGCGGGCCGCGCTCGCCGGCACGACTGCCGCCCTGATGCTCGTCGGAGCGCCGGACTGGCTCTTCTACGCGTCCGCGCTGTGCGTCACGGCCGTCAACCGCTTCGTCCTTGCCGGACTCTCGGCGTCCCTGCCCCGTGTCGTCGACGCCGATCGCCTGGTGCTCGCCAACTCCCTCTCCCCGACCGCCGGAACGCTCGCGGCCACCGCGGGCGGGGGCCTCGCCTTTGTGCTGCGCATCGTGGTGGCCGACTCCGACGCGGCCGTCGTCCTGCTCGGCGCCGCGCTCTATCTGTGCTCGGCGCTCGCCGCGCTGCGCATCGCCCGTGAACTGCTCGGCCCCGGCCCCGAGATGGTGCAGCCCCGCCTGGGCACGGCGCTCGCGGGGACCGCGCGCGGCCTGCTGGAGGGCGTACGCCATCTCGCCTCGCGTCGCCCCGCCGCGCTCGCCCTGGTGTCGATGACGCTGATGCGGTTCTGCTTCGGCGCGCTGACCGTCATGGTCCTGATGCTGTGCCGGTACGCGTGGGGGACCACGGAGGACGACGGGCTCGCGCTGCTCGGGGTCGCCGTGGCGGTCTCCGGCGCCGGGTTCTTCGTGGCGGCGCTGATCACTCCCTGGGCGGCCGGGCGGTTCGGGCCGCACGGCTGGCTCGTGCTGTGCGCGGGAGCCGCGGCCGTCCTCGAACCTGCGCTGGGGCTGCCCTTCGCACCGGCGCCGATGTTCGTCGCCGCCTTCGTCCTGGGTCTGACGACTCAGGGCGCGAAGATCGCCACGGACACGGTCGTCCAGGAGGCCGTGAACGACGGTTTCCGCGGCCGGATCTTCTCTCTGTACGACGTGTTGTTCAATGTCGCCTTTGTCAGTGCGGCCGGAGTGGCGGCGTTGATGCTGCCCCCTGACGGCAGGTCGGCGCCGCTGGTCGTCACGGTGGCCTTGATCTACGCAGCGATTGCTGTCGCTATGACCAGGTTTGACAATCAGTAAGTGTCACATCAGTGCCACAGAGCCTTTTCCGGCTTCAGTCCGCGTACAGGAGGCCGATAGCTTACGGGGGGTCAATTCGCGCCATCGCGCAACCAACCCGCATGCCGTGCACTCTCTTTAGGGGGATTTCCGTGTCCACTCCGCCGCCCCAGGGCGAGAACCCGTTCGCCCAGGGCCAGCAGCCCTACGGTCAGCCACAGGGCGGTGCCCCCTACGGCCAGCCCCAGCAGGGCGGCGCGCCGTACGGTCAGGCTCCCGGCGCGCCCTACCCGCCCCAGCCGGGCGCCCCTCAGCAGGGCGTCCCCTTCTACCAGGGCGGCCCGGACCCTGCGGCACCCCGTAAGGGCAAGAAGAAGCTGATATTCGGCATCGTGGCGGTCGTGGCCGTCGCCGCGATCGTGGGTGGCGCGGTGTGGGCGGGCCAGGACGAGGCGGCTGCCGCCGAGGTCGGCGACTGCATGAGCATCGGGAACCCGGAGAGCGCGACGGACCCCGATCTGAAGATCGTGGACTGCGGCGACAAGGACGCCAAGTACAAGGTCGCCGAGAAGAAGGACAGCGGCACCTGCGACATCAAGAAGTACGCGACGTACCGGGAGACCGGTGGCAGCAACGACTTCACGCTCTGCCTGGAGCCCTACAGGCAGCCGTAGGTCTCCGCAGCTACCGAGGGGCGATGTTTCACGTGAAACATCGCCCCTCGGCGTACGCGTACAGAGCAGAGTGCTGTGTTTCACGTGAAACACAGCACGCCCCCCGCCCACCGCGCAGGTCGGACCCCCACACCCCACCGTGCCGGTCAGCCTCCGCACCTCACCGTGCGGATCAGTCCTCCGCCGCCCACCACTCCTTGAGTGCCGCCACCGCCGCATCCCGTTCCATCGGCCCGTTCTCCAGGCGCAGCTCCAGGAGGAACTTGTAGGCCTTGCCGATCACCGGGCCCGGGCCCACGCCCAGGATCTCCTGGATCTCGTTGCCGTTGAGGTCGGGGCGGATGGAGTCCAGCTCCTCCTGCTCCTGGAGGCGGGCGACGCGCTCCTCCAGGCCGTCGTACGCGCGTGAGAGAGCGGTGGCCTTGCGCTTGTTGCGGGTCGTGCAGTCGGAGCGGGTCAGTTTGTGGAGCCGGTCGAGCAGCGGACCGGCGTCGCGTACGTATCGGCGTACCGCCGAGTCCGTCCATTCGCCCGTGCCGTACCCGTGGAAGCGCAGGTGCAGCTCGACCAGGCGCGAGACGTCCCTGATGAGCTCGTTCGAGTACTTCAGGGCCGTCATGCGCTTCTTGGTCATCTTTGCGCCGACCACCTCGTGGTGGTGGAAGGAGACCCGCCCGTCCTTCTCGAAGCGGCGGGTCCTCGGCTTGCCGATGTCGTGCAGCAGGGCCGCGAGCCGCAGCGTCAGGTCCGGTCCCTCCGTCTCCAGCGCCATCGCCTGTTCGAGGACGATCAGGGAGTGGTCGTAGACGTCCTTGTGACGGTGGTGCTCGTCGCGCTCGAGGCGCAGTGCGGGCAGCTCCGGCAGGACATGGCCGGCGAGCCCGGTGTCCACGAGCAGGGCGAGACCCTTGGCGGGGTGCGCGGACAGGATCAGCTTGTTCAGCTCGTCCCTGACCCGTTCGGCGGAGACGATCTCGATCCGCCCGGACATCGCCTTCATCGCGGCGACCACTTCCGGGGCCACCTCGAAGTCCAGTTGCGCGGCGAACCGCGCGGCCCGCATCATCCGCAGCGGATCGTCCGAGAAGGACTCCTCGGGCGTGCCCGGCGTGCGCAGCGCGCGCTCGGACAGGTCGTCCAGGCCACCGTGCGGGTCGATGAACGCCTTCTCCGGGAGCGCCACGGCCATCGCGTTCACGGTGAAGTCCCGACGGACGAGGTCCTGCTCGATGGAGTCGCCGTAGGAGACCTCGGGCTTGCGCGAGGTCCTGTCGTACGCCTCCGATCGATATGTCGTCACTTCGACCTGGAAGCTCTGCTCGGCGCCGTCCACCAGCGCGTCCTTCTGGCAGCCCACCGTGCCGAAGGCGATCCCCACCTCCCACACCGCGTCCGCCCACGGACGGACGATCTTCAGCACGTCCTCGGGACGGGCGTCGGTGGTGAAGTCCAGGTCGTTGCCGAGCCGGCCCAGGAGCGCGTCCCGGACCGAACCGCCGACCAGGGCGAGCGAGAACCCGGCCTCCTGGAAGCGGCGGGCGAGGTCGTCGGCGACGGGGGAGACCCGCAGCAGCTCGCTCACGGCGCGCTGCTGCGCCTGACTCAGGGCGCGGGGATTGTCTTCGTTGGCGTTCGGCACAACAGAAAAGGGTACGTGCCCCGGGCCACCGCGGCCGCCCGGATTTCCAGGGCCCCCGTCCGGGGTGTCCACACCGCTCACCACGGCCGTCGCCGGTGCGGCTGACCGATGTTGCGATCTTGTGGAGCAGTCCGCGGCACTTAGGCCCGGCGCACCTCGTTACCATGCGTGGACGCAGCGAACGACAAGCACCGACATAGCTGACGACGACGAGGGACGGGCGACGCGTGGCCGAGGCGGCAGACTTCCCGGGGACCAGCCCCTCACCTGCCCGCCGGTGGTTCCGGCGCACAGCGGCACTGCTGGCCGGAGCACCGCTGCTCGCCGGTCTGCTGCAGGCGCCCGCAAGCCCCACAGCGTCCGCGGCCACCCCCGGAGCGAGCCTGGCCGCGACCGGCGCCACACACCGGGCCAGTGGCGCGGTGAGCGGCCAGAAGACCGCCTCGCGGCCGAAGACCGCTGCCACCGGATCCCGCACCGTCAATGTGTCCCTGAACTCCCTCACCCCCAGCGCACCGCGCGAGGGCGACACCGTCACCGTCTCCGGCACGGTCACCAACGAGGGTCGCCAGACGATCACCGGCGCCCGGGTGGGCCTTCGCATCGGTTCCCCCCTCGGCGGCCGCACAGCCATCGACAGCGCCGCGAAGCGGACCTCGTACCAGCCCGGCGCAGAGGGCAGTGAGGTCGGTGGGAAGTACGCCGAGCAGTTCTCCCGGCTCGCCCCGGGGGTCCGGCAGGACTTCAGCATCTCCGTGCCCGTGAGCGCCCTGGACCTGGGCCTTGACGGGGTCTACCAGCTCGGGGTCACGCTGACCGGCCAGACGGCGGCCCAGCCCTTCCCGCAGGTGCTCGGCATCGAGCGGACCTTCCTGCCGTGGCAGGACGGCGCGGCCGGCACGAAGACCAAGACGACGTTCCTGTGGCCGCTCATCTCGTCCACGCACCTCACCGCGCGGACACGTTCGGACGAGGAGCAGACTCCGCTCTTCAAGGACGAGAGCCTGGCCAAGGAGCTCCAGCCTGGCGGACGCCTGCAGCAGCTTCTGACGCTCGGCTCCCAGCTCGACGTCACCTGGGTCGTGGACCCCGACCTGCTGGTCTCCGTCGATGCGATGACGACGAGCTACGACGTCCAGGGCGCGGACGGCACCCCGGTCGCGGGCAGGAACCAGGCCGTCGCGAAGCAGTGGCTCAACCAGCTCCAGAAGGCCGTGAAGGGCAAGAAGGTCGTCGCGCTCCCCTTCGCGGACCCCGACCTCGCCTCGCTCGCCCACAACGGCAGGCCTGTCACCGGCTCCCTCGGCCACCTCAAGGAGGCCACCGAGGTCGGTGCCCAGTCGGTGAAGGACATCCTCACCGCCAAGGTCAGCACGGACTTCGCCTGGCCGGCCGAGGGGGCGATCGACCCGTCGGTCGTCGACATCGCCACGTCCGCGGGCGCGCACTCGGTGATCGCCCGCAGCGACAGCCTGGGTGAGACGGCCGGCCTTTCGTACACGCCCAACGCGGCACGGCCCATCGGCGGCGGCACCACCGCGGTGGTCGCCGACTCCCGGCTCTCCACCGCCTTCCGCGGCGACATGACGAGCGCCGAGAACTCCACGCTCGCCGTCCAGGAGTTCCTGGCCCAGAGCCTCATGGTCACGCTGCAGGACCCGGGCAGGCAGCGCAGCATCGTGGTGGCGCCGCAGCGCATGCCCACCGCCAGCCAGGCCCAGTCGATGGCGCGGGCGCTGACCGCCCTCGACGACAAGCGCTGGTCGCAGCCGCAGGACCTGCAGGCGGCGGCCAAGGCCCAGCCGGATCCGGCCGCCACCACGCAGGTCCCCTCGACCGGTGCCTACCCGTCGTACCTGCGCAGGCAGGAGCTGCCCCGCTCGGCCTTCCAGGAGGTCCAGGACACACAGGAGAAGCTGGACCGCTTCAAGCAGATCCTCTCCGAGCCCGACCGCGTCATCACGCCGTTCGGGCGGGCGATGGACCGTGAGCTGGCCGCGTCGTGGCGCGGCCGCCCGGCGGAGGCACAGAACTTCCGCAAGGGCGTACAGGGCTATCTGACCAGCCTCACCCGACAGGTGAAGCTGATCAACAAGTCCGACGTGAAACTGTCGGGCCGCAGCGCGACCATCCCGGTCACGGTGCAGAACAACCTGGTCCAGGGCGTCGACCACCTCATGCTGCGCCTCACGTCGACCAACCCCACCCGTCTGAAGGTCGGCGACGGGCTCTACGAGGAGCAGCCGGTCAAGATCACCGGCGGTGGTCACACCCAGTCCGTGAAGTTCACCACCACGGCCAACGCCAACGGCCCCGTCACGGTCTCGGCCCAGCTCTACACCGAGGACGGACAGCCCTATGGCGCCGCCGTCCGCTTCGACGTCAACGTCACCGAGTTCACCGCCACCGTGATGCTGGTCATCGGTGGCGGCGTCCTGCTCCTCGTCCTCGCCGGGTTCCGTATGTACACGCAGCGCAAGCGCGCGGCGCAGCGGCGGGCGGAGGCGGGCCCGGACGGCGGCCCCGACGGGGACGCGGGCGACGCCTCAGGAACCACTCCCGACCCCGAGCCCGGCTCGGACGATCCCGAGCAGCCGAGTGACCCGACCCCGGACACCGCACCGGAAAGCACCGAGCCGTCGCACACGGGTGAGAGAGTGGACCGTTGAGCGATGTCGTGGCCGGTGGGCCCGCGGACCATGAGGTGGGGTAAACCATGAACGCGCCGTACGACGGTGAGCGCGGCCAGGGCGCGGGCAGCTCCGGTTCGGCCGGGGGCCCGCCGCCCGGCACTCCTGAGGACGGTCAGGTGCCGCCGCAGCACGCGCCGGACGCCTATCTTCAGGACGCGTACGCCCAGGACCCCTACCGGGCCCAGGACCTCTCGGCCCAGGACCCGGTGGCCGAGGCGCTCTACGACCGCTCGGCACACCCCCCGCCCGCGCCCGGCAGCTACCCCGACCCGCAGCAGCTCTACGGACAGCCGCCGTCGTCGCAGTACCAGCCCGACCCGCGCGTGTGGGCCCAGCCCCCGCCCCCCGAGCCGGACGGCGCGACCCGTCATCTTCCGTACGGCGACGACCCGCGCACCACGCAGTACGTGGGCGTGGACGACCTCGTCACGCAGGCCGGCGAGGAGCGGCACCAGCCGGACGCCTTCGCCCACCTCTTCCGCGACCAGCAGGCCGGCGGCTACCAGGACCCGGGCGCCGGTGCCTACGGCGACCCTCGCGCGCAGCAGTCCCCCGGGTACCCCGGGCAGCAGCACGCCGGATACCAGGGCCAGCAGCCCGACCAGGGACAGCAGGCGTACGGCGGCCACCAGGACCAGCAGGGTGGCGGGCACGGCGACTACCAAGGGCAGCACGGCGGTCAGCACGCCGGGTATCAGGGACAGCAGCACGCCGGCTACGAGGGACAGCAGCCCGGCTATCAGGGCCAGGGCCACCAGGAGTACGCCGGGTACCAGGGCCAGCAGCAGGGCGGCGGCTACGCGTATCCGCCGCAGCACGGCCAGGCGAGCTTTCCGGGCCCCCCGCAGGCAGGCCAGGAAGGCTATGCGGACCCCCTCCAGGGTCAGGGTCAGGCGGGCTACGCGGACCCCCAGCAGGCCGGGTACGCCGGTCAGCAGCAGGCCGGGTACGACCAGCACGGCACGCCGTACGCGCAGAACGACGCCTACGGACATCAGCAGGCGGCTCAGTACGCGCACCAGCAGCAGGGTGCCCCGTACGCCGACCAGCAGGGCGGCGGGTACTACCAGGATCCGGGCCAGTACCCGGACCCGAATCAGGGTGGCTACCACCAGGACCCGCAAGCCACCGTCGCCCGTCCGTCCGCGGAGCCGGCCGGCGCCCCGTCCGTGCCCGCCCCGGCCAAGCCGCCCGCCCCCGCGGCCCCCGCGGGGAAGTCCGGTGGTAAGGCCTCGGGTCTGCTGAAGTCGAGCGCGGTGATGGCCGCGGGCACGATGGTGTCCCGCCTCACCGGCTTCGTCCGTTCGGCCATGATCGTCTCGGCCCTGGGCATCGGCCTGCTCGGCGACACCTTCATGGTGGCCTACCAGTTGCCCACCATGATCTACATCCTCACCGTCGGCGGCGGCCTCAACTCGGTGTTCGTGCCGCAGCTCGTCCGCGCCATGAAGGACGACAAGGACGGAGGCCAGGCCTACGCCAACCGGCTCCTGACGCTCGTCATGGTGGCGCTCGGCGTGCTCACGCTGCTCGGCTGGTTCGCCGCGCCGCAACTTGTCCACCTGCTCTCCACGCCGGTGGCGAGCGACCCGGCCGCCAACGAGGTCGCCGTCACCTTCGTCCGCTACTTCCTGCCCTCGATCTTCTTCATGGGCGTACACGTCGTGATGGGGCAGATCCTCAACGCCCGCGGGAAGTTCGGCGCGATGATGTGGACCCCGGTCCTCAACAACATCGTCATCATCGCGACGCTCGGCATGTTCCTGTGGGTGTACGGCACGTCCGAGAAGTCGGGCATGCGCGTCACGTCCATCCCCGACGACGGCGTGCAGCTCCTCGGCGTCGGCGTGCTGCTCGGACTCGTCGTCCAGTCGCTCGCGATGATTCCGTATCTGCGCGAGACCGGCTTCAGGCTCCGGCTGCGCTTCGACTGGAAGGGCCAGGGACTCGGCAAGGCCGCCAAGCTGGCCAAGTGGACGATGCTCTTCGTCCTTGCCAACCAGGCGGGCGCGATCGTGGTGATCCAGCTCGGTACCGCGGCGGTCAAGCACGGCGGCATGGACGGCACCGGTTTCGCCGCCTACTCCAACGCCCAGCTCATCTGGGGGCTGCCGCAGGCCATCATCACGGTCTCCCTGATGGCCGCCCTGCTGCCCAGGCTGTCGCGCTCGGCCCACGAGGGGGACAACGGCGCCGTCCGCGACGACATCTCCCAGGGCCTGCGCACCTCGGCCGTCGCCATCGTGCCGATCGCCTTCAGCTTCGTCGCACTCGGCATCCCGATGTGCACCCTGATGTTCGGCTCGTCCGGCGTCAACGCCGCCACCCGCATGGGCTACATGCTGATGGCCTTCGGTCTTGGCCTCATTCCGTACTCGGTGCAGTACGTCGTCCTGCGTGCCTTCTACGCCTACGAGGACACCCGCACCCCCTTCTACAACACGGTCATCGTGGCCGCCTTCAACGCGGCCGCCTCCGGGGCTTGCTACCTGGTGCTGCCCGCCCGCTGGGCCGTGGCGGGCATGGCGCTCTCGTACGGCGCCGCCTACGCGATCGGCGTGGGCGTCGCCTGGCAGCGGCTGCGCAAACGCCTCGGCGGCGACCTGGACGACGCCAACGTGATCCGTACGTACGCCCGGCTCGCGATGGCCTCCGCTCCGGGGGCGATTCTCGGCGCCGCCGCCGGGTACGCGATCACGAAGGCGCTCGGTCAGGGCATCATCGGCTCCCTCGCCGCGCTGATCGTCGGCTTCGCCGTCCTCTTCGGTGTCTTCTTCCTCGCCGCACGGCGCATGCGGATCCAGGAGCTGAACTCCCTGGTGGGTATGGTGCGCGGACGGTTGGGACGCTGATGTGAAGGAGTCCGCACAACCATCGTCGGCCACCGTGTGTCGTGCATAGCGCCAGACTGTGGGCACAATTGGCTTTGGCGTCTGACGAAGCGCAACGGATGGGGAGGCAGGAACGACGGTGGCGGAACGGAGCACGGCTGCCGTCGACGTGGCCGACAACAGCGGCGACAAGCCGCTGACCGCGCAGGCGGGGCAGTCCACGGCCGACGGGGAGGCCCAGACCCGGGAGCGGGACACGGCGGACGACGGCACAGCCAAGACGAACGAGCCCACCAGTCCGTCCGGGGCGACCACACCCCCCGAACTGCACAGCGGCCACAAACTCGCCAGACGCTATCGCCTCGAGGAGTGCGTCACCCGTCTGGACGGATTCAGCAGTTGGCGTGCGGTCGACGAGAAACTGCGCCGGGCAGTGGGTGTGCACCTGCTCCCCGCCGACCACCCCCGGGCCCGCTCGGTGCTCGCCGCGGCCCGTTCCGCGGCGCTGCTCGGCGACCCCCGCTTCGTCCAGGTCCTGGACGCGGTCGAGGAGAACGACCTCGTCTACGTCGTGCACGAGTGGCTCCCCGACGCCACGGAACTCACCGCGCTGCTCGCGGCGGGTCCGATCGAGGCGCATGACGCCTACCAGCTCGTCAGCCAGGTCAGCCAGGCCATGGCCGCCGCCCACCGGGAGGGTCTCGCGCATCTTCGGCTGACGCCGAGCGCCGTTCTGCGCACGTCCTCGGGCCAGTACCGCATCCGCGGCCTCGCGGTGAACGCCGCGCTGCGGGGCATCACGTCCGAGGCGCCCCAGCGCACCGACACCGAGGCCATCGGCGCCCTGCTGTACGCCTCGCTGACCCAGCGCTGGCCCTACGACAACGACGCGTACGGGATGTCCGGCCTGCCCAAGGACATCGGCCTGATCTCGCCGGACCAGGTCCGGGCAGGGGTGCACCGCGGCCTGTCGGAGCTCGCCATGCGCGCGCTCGTCAACGACGGCGCGACGGCGTCCCGCCAGGAGCCCGCGTGCACCACGCCGGACGACCTGGTGAAGGCGATCGCCGAGCTCCCCCGCATCCGCCCGCCGGAGCCCGCCTTCACGGCACCGCCGGAGTACCAGCGCACGACGTACCAGCAGGGCAACTACGGCCGCGGCGCGCCGCCCCCCGGCGCCACCCAGCCCGTCCCGGCCCCGCCGCCGCCCCTGCAGAGCCGCACCGGGAAGGCACTCAAGTGGGCCGTCTCCGCGCTGCTCATCGCCGCCCTCGGCCTGGGTAGCTGGCAGCTCGCCGACGCCCTGCTCGACCAGGACAAGTCCAAGGAATCCGGCACGACCAGGACGACCGACGGCGACGACAAGAAGCAGCCGAAGCCCAGCAGGCCGATCGCCGTCCAGAACGCCCAGGAGTCCCTGCTCGGCGGGAAGGCGCAGGACCCGGAGAACGTCCCGAAGACGTACGACGGCGACGCCTCCACGCTCTGGCGCACCAAGTCGTACGTGGACGGTCCGCGACTGGCCCCGTACCGCAAGGGCGTCGGCATCGTCTACGACCTCGGCTCCGCGAAGAACGTCTCCACCGCGTCCCTCGGGCTCAAGTACCAGGGTCCCGACACGACGGTCGAGCTGTACGCGGCCGACTCGATGTCGCCCTCAGGGCCGGTCAGCTCGCTGAAGAAGATCGGCGACGGGACCACCACGGGCAGCAGCCTGAAGATCAAGGCCGACAAGCCGGTGAAGACGCAGTACGTGCTTCTCTGGATGACGCACGTGCCGGAGTCCGGCACGGACGGCTACTACGGCGCGGGCTACAAGCAGGGCATCACGGAAGTGAAGTTCAAGGGCTGACTGTTCCGGCGGACGCCGAGGGGCGAGGGAGGGGGTTGCGCAGTGGACGGCACCGAGCTCGGCGAGCTGAGCGACCATGACCTTCTGGCGCGCCACGTGGACGGTGACAAGGACGCCTTCGGCGAGATCGTGCGCCGTCACCGCGACCGGCTGTGGGCCGTGGCCCTGCGCACCCTCGGGGACCGCGAGGAGGCCGCGGACGCCGTCCAGGACGCCCTGGTCTCCGCCTACCGCGCCGCCCACACCTTCCGCGGGCAGTCCGCCGTGACGACCTGGCTGCACCGCATCACCGTGAACGCCTGCCTCGACCGGGCGCGCAAGGCCGCGTCCCGGAAGACCTCTCCCGTCGACGACGCCGAACGCCTGGACCAGCTCCTCGAACCGCACGAGTCGGCCGCGGCACCCGTCGAGCGCGGCGATCTGCACCGCGAGCTCCTGCAGGCGCTCGGCACCCTGCCGCCCGATCAGCGCGCCTGCCTCGTCCTGGTGGACATGCAGGGCTATCCCGTGGCCGAGGCGGCCCACGTGCTCGACATCCCGACCGGCACGGTGAAGAGCCGCTGTGCCCGGGGCCGGGCCAGGCTCCTTCCCCTCCTCACGCATCTGCGCACGGAGGCGCCGCCACGGCGCGGGAACACCCGTGCCGCCGGTAAGGACAGCGGCACGGGGGACAGCGGCGGCGGGGAAGACAGCAGAAACTCTGCCCCGGGACGGAACCGGACGCAGGGGACAACCGTCCCACCCGCAGCGGAGCCCCAGGACACAGAGTCTGCTCCGGATGCGGGACCCAGCGACTCAGCGGCAGTGAAGGGCGGAGGTGGGCGAGCGTGACCACGACGACAGACTCGGCGGGGCACCCGGACGTCGCCGAGATCTCCGACCTCACCGAAGGCCTGCTCTCCCCGTCCCGCACCCACGATGTACGCCGCCACTTGGACGGCTGCTCGCTCTGCACGGATGTCTACGAATCCCTCGAAGAGATCCGCGGCATGCTCGGCACTCTGCCAGGACCGCCCCGGATGCCCACGGATGTCGCGGAGCGCATCGACGCGGCCCTGGCGGCCGAGGCGCTCCTGGACGCCTCCGTCCCGTCCACTGCGGTCACGTCGGACGCCACGGCCACGTCGAACGCCACGACGACGTCGAACGCCTCGAACGCCTCGAACGCCTCGGTCACCTCGGACGCGACGGTCACCTCGGACGCGACGACCGCAGCGGACGCTGGACCCGCCACGCATGTTTCACGTGAAACATCGCCCACCGGCTCCGCCACCAACGGCCCCGCCGGGCACCCCCGTGCAGCGACCGGGCCGGGCCGTGGGGGCCGTCTGCGACGCCACCGTCGTCGGACAGCCGTGCTCGGTGCCGTATTCACCGCGGCGGCCCTGGGCCTGGGGACCTTGCTGATCCAGCCCTGGAGCAATGACTCGAAGGAGTCCCCCAATAGCGCGGCGACGGACACGGACAGCACGTTCGCGAAGAACAAGCTGGAGAAGCGGGTCTCCACGCTCCTCGCGACCGAACAGGGCGGCTCCAAGAAACCCGGCCCCTCGCAGCCGTCGTACGACGTGAAGTCCAGCCCGGGGGGAAGCCCCTCGAAGGGCTCCACGATGCGCGAGGACTACGTCGTGGTGCCTCCCTGCATCGAGCGAGGGCTCGGCGGTCGCACGCCGCTCGCCGCCGACAAGGGCACATACGAGGGCGAGGCCGCCTACCTCGTCGTCGTGCCGCACGACTCCGACGGCAACAAGGTCTCTGCCTACGTCGTCGACGCCGCCTGCGTCAGTGCCTCCGCGGCGCCCGACGCCACCGGCAAGGTGCTGCTCACCGCGTCCTACCCCCGGCAGTGACACCCTGCGGCCGGTGTTGACCTACTGCCCGCCGTCGGGCCGGACACGCATTCCGTACGGATGCGCCCTTCCTCCCCTCCCTGCCTCGCCTCCTTCGGCACGTACCGCTTCCGTGTGCTCGGACACGTCGGGAATGCTCGCCCCGTAGGATCCGTTGGGTGGGGTGAGAGTCCTGAACAGGCCCCCGGCAGTACACAGCAGTCCCCAGAGACGAGGAATCAAGCCGTGACCGACGTCCGTAACGTGATCATCATCGGCTCCGGGCCCGCCGGCTACACGGCGGCGCTCTACACCGCGCGCGCCTCGCTGAAGCCCCTGGTGTTCGAGGGCGCCGTCACCGCGGGCGGTGCGCTGATGAACACCACCGATGTGGAGAACTTCCCGGGCTTCCGGGACGGCATCATGGGCCCCGACCTCATGGACAACATGAGGGCCCAGGCCGAACGCTTCGGTGCCGAGCTCGTTCCGGACGACGTGGTCTCCGTGGACCTCACCAACGAGATCAAGACGGTCACCGACACCGCCGGCACGGTGCACCGCGCCAAGACGGTCATCGTCACGACGGGCTCCCAGCACCGCAAGCTCGGCCTGCCGCGCGAGGACGCCCTCTCCGGCCGTGGCGTGTCCTGGTGCGCGACCTGCGACGGCTTCTTCTTCAAGGACCAGGACATCGCGGTGATCGGCGGTGGCGACACGGCGATGGAGGAGGCTACCTTCCTCTCCCGCTTCGCCAAGTCCGTGACCGTGGTCCACCGCCGCGACACCCTCCGCGCCTCCAAGGCCATGCAGGAGCGTGCCTTCGCCGACCCGAAGATCAAGTTCATCTGGGACAGCGAGATCGCCGAGATCCACGGCGACCCGAAGCTCTCCGGCCTCACGCTGCGCAATGTGCAGACGGGTGAGACCTCCGAGCTGCCGGTGACCGGTCTGTTCATCGCGATCGGCCACGACCCGCGTACCGAGCTGTTCAAGGGCCAGCTCACGCTCGACGACGAGGGCTACCTGAAGGTGGACGCGCCGTCGACGCGGACGAACGTACCCGGCGTCTTCGGTGCCGGTGACGTCGTCGACCACACGTACCGCCAGGCGATCACGGCGGCGGGTACGGGTTGCTCCGCCGCTCTCGACGCCGAGCGTTTCCTCGCCGCCTCCGTGGACAGCGAGGCAGCCGCCGCTGCCGCCGCTGTCTGACCCCTGACCCCACCTGAGCCTCACAGCACCAGCAAGATAGGAGCCCACCGTGGCCGGAGTAGTGAAGCACGTGACTGACGCCTCCTTCGAGGAGGACGTGCTCAAGAGCGACAAGCCCGTACTGGTCGACTTCTGGGCCGAATGGTGCGGCCCGTGCCGGCAGATCGCGCCGTCCCTGGAGGCCATCGCGGCCGAGCACGGCGACAAGATCCAGATCGTCAAGCTCAACATCGACCAGAACCCGGGCACGGCCGCCAAGTACGGCGTCATGTCGATCCCGACGCTGAACGTGTACCAGAACGGTGAGGTCACCAAGACCATCGTCGGCGCCAAGCCGAAGGCCGCCTTGGAGCGCGACCTGGCGGACTACATCGCCGAGTAGGGCACACCGCGGAAGGCGTTGTCGCCGAGTAGGGCGCCGTGAATCGGCGCCGACCGCGATGACGTCGCGCGATGTTTCACGTGAAACACGAATGGGCCAACCCCGTGGGGTTGGCCCATTCGTCGTCTGGGTCCTTACAGCGGACGAAGCACCGGTTCCTTCTGGACCGCACCAAGGAGCCGGTCCAGGGCAAGCTCGACGTCCTCCTTCCAGGAGAGCGTCGTCCGTAGTTCCAGCCGCAGCCGGGGGTAGGCGGGGTGAGGGCGGACCGTCTTGAAGCCCACCGCCAGCAGATGGTCCGCCGGCAGCACACAGGCCGGCTTCTCCCAGCGGGCGTCACCGAACGCCTCAATGGCTTTGAACCCTCGGCGCAGCAGGTCCTTGGCGACGGTCTGCACAATGACACGGCCTAGTCCCTGCCCCTGATAGCCCGGCATGATCCAGGCGGTCATCAGTTGGACGGCGTCCGGCGAGACGGGACTCGTGGGAAATGCGGTGGAGCGGGGCACATAGGCGGGCGGGGCGTAGAGCACAAAGCCCACCGGCACGTCATCGACGTACACGACCCGGCCGCAGGATCCCCATTCCAGGAGGACGGCGGAGATCCACGCCTCCTTCTCCAGCTCCGGGGTCCCGGCCTTTACCGCGGCCTGGCCACTGACCGGGTCGAGCTCCCAGAAGACACACGTGCGGCAACGCTTGGGAAGGTCCGGAAGGTTGTCCAGCGTGAGCGGTACGAGCCGTCGCCCCATGAAGGCGGTTCCTCACTTCCTTCGCTCGCGGCGCCACGAGCTGCTGTCAGTGCGCTCCGTTCTCGGAGCAGGCTGCCCACGAACCCTCCGATCGCTCCGAGCCCCAGCCCTGCTGTCATCAGTCCTGTGCGGCCCACCGATCGCATGGCTCCTGCCTCCCCTAAGAGGTGTCGTCAGGTGGATGCGCCATACCCGATCGCATCGTATCCACGAAGCGATTGCGCCGATACCGCAAGAAAGGAAAGAGCAGGCCGTGTTCCGGCATACACCGGACACGGCCTGCTCCCACCGGCCACGGAAGCTTGCTCCGTGGCTCCAGACTGCTTACGCCTGCTCGTCCTCAGCGGACTCCGCGGCTTCGGCCTCCGCGATCCCGTTCCTGAGGACCGGGCCCTCCTCAGGGGCGAGTGTGGACAGGATGCGCTCCAGGTCCTCCAGCGAGGCGAAGTCGACGACGATCTTGCCCTTCTTCTGCCCCAGATCGACTCGCACCCGTGTCTCGAACCGGTCCGAGAGCCGGTTGGCGAGCCCGGACAGCGCCGGGGACAGCCGGGCTCCCGCCCGCGGGCCCTTCGCCTTCGGCTTGCTCTGGGGCCGCGACCCCATGAGGGTCACAATCTCTTCGACGGCACGCACCGAGAGTCCCTCGGCCACGATGCGGTGCGCGAGCCGGTCCTGCTCCTCCGAGTCCTCCACGGACAGCAGTGCACGGGCATGTCCCGCGGAGAGGACCCCGGCGGCGACCCTGCGCTGCACCGTCGCCGAAAGCTTCAGCAGCCGCAGGGTGTTGGAGACCTGCGGGCGCGACCGGCCGATGCGATCCGCCAACTGGTCATGCGTGCAGTTGAAGTCCTTCAGGAGCTGGTCGTAGGCCGCGGCCTCTTCCAGCGGGTTCAACTGGGCGCGGTGCAGGTTCTCCAGGAGCGCGTCCAGGAGGAGCTTGTCGTCCTCCGTCGCCCGGACGATCGCCGGGATGCGCTCAAGGCCCGCCTCACGACAGGCCCGCCAGCGCCGCTCACCCATGATGAGCTCATAGCGCGCCGGACCAAGCTGCCGCACAACGACCGGCTGGAGAAGGCCAACCTCCTTGATCGAGGTCACCAGCTCTGCGAGAGCGTCCTCGTCGAAGACCTCACGCGGCTGCCGCGGGTTGGGCGTGATGGAGTCGAGTGGGAGCTCCGCGAAGTGCGCGCCCGCCGCGCTCGCCGGATCCACCCCGGAGACACCGTTCACCGGCTCCTCCGTTTCACGTGAAACGGTTTCACGGGAAACGGGGCTCTGCGGAAGAGCGGTCACCTTGGCGGCTGCCACACCTCGCTCGGCGGTGAGGACCGGCACGGACGAGGGGGAGGTGGAGGCTCCGCCACCCGCGGCCGGGGCAGCGGACTTTTCTGTGGGAGCCGCAGGGATCAGAGCCCCAAGGCCACGGCCCAGCCCTCTCCGTCGCTCGCTCACTGGATCCCCTCCGTCATGCTGTGCTGTTCGTTCTGATTGCCCGTCTGGGCGTGCTGCACGTCGTAGTGCACACCGACTCCTCGAAGGGCGATCTCGCGTGCCGCCTCGAAGTACGACAGGGCGCCGCTGGAGCCGGGGTCGTAGGTCAGTACGGTCTGCCCATAGCTGGGCGCCTCGGAGATGCGCACCGAGCGCGGGATGCTCGTACGAAGCACCTCTTCACCGAAGTGGTTGCGCACCTCGTCCGCCACCTGCGATGCCAGTCGGGTCCGGCCGTCATACATGGTGAGCAGGATGGTCGACACGCGCAGCAGTGGATTGAGGTGTCCCCGCACCAGGTCGACGTTGCGCAGGAGCTGCCCCAGACCTTCCAGTGCGTAGTACTCGCACTGGATCGGGATCAGTACCTCCGCACCGGCCACCAAGGCATTGACCGTCAGCAGTCCCAGCGACGGCGGGCAGTCGATGAGGATGTAGTCCAGCGGCTGCTCGTAGGCCTGGATGGCCCGCTGTAGTCGGCTCTCTCGTGCCACCAGGGACACCAGCTCGATCTCGGCACCGGCGAGATCGATGGTTGCCGGGGCACAGAAGAGGCCCTCGACGTCGGGGACCGGCTGTACGACTTCGGAGAGAGGCTTGCTCTCGACCAGCACGTCGTAGATGGAAGGCACTTCGGCGTGATGGTCGATGCCCAGGGCCGTGGAGGCGTTGCCCTGCGGATCGAGGTCGATCACCAGAACGCGTGCGCCGTGCAGGGCGAGCGAGGCGGCAAGATTGACGGTTGTCGTCGTCTTGCCCACTCCGCCCTTCTGGTTGGCGACCACCATGATTCTGGTCTGCTCCGGTCGCGGCAGCCCCTCGCCGGCACGGCCAAGAGCTTCCACCGCCAACTGGGCGGCACGACCGATGGGGGTGTCGTCCATCGGGCTCGGTGTTTCACGTGAAACATCCTCCCCCGCCGACTCGGTACGGGGACCGGGGACCGGATCGGTCATCGGTCCCGCGATGTTGGCGTCGGACCGCAAGGATTCACTCTCCTCGACTTCAGGCTCGCAATGAACAGAGCCTCCCATGCTTTCGGGGTCGTGAACCAGCGAGGCCCGGTCTTCTGTGGACGAATCCCCCTCTGTGGACAACTCCGTGCCCTTATCGAGGGAACCGAGCGGCCGACGTTCGCGAGGTTCCGCAGCGCGGCCGCGACTGATGATGCCATGCAGCAGTGAGCGACGTTTCACGTGAAACACGATGCACGGCGACCGGGGTGCCGCTGGCGCGACACCCCGGTATGCGTACGTTTGGCAGCTTGTGTGGAGTACGGCTCGTCGTCAGGAAGGATCAGCGGCGGCGGCGAACGCGCCCGACTCGTGCGGCCTTGGCTCGCTTGGCGGCGAACCGTACGCCGCCGGGGCTCTCGCCGACCTCGACCCGCACCACGGTGGACAGGGGGTCCACGAGGCCTTCACCGACGTGCACGACGGATACGGTCTCCGCCCCGAGCTTGTTCAGGGCGGCGCGTGCACCTTTGACCTCTTCCTCCGCGGTGTCGCCCTTGAGAGCCAGCATCTGACCGTAGGGACGCAGCAGGGGGACACCCCAGCCCGCGAGCCGGTCCAGCGGCGCCACGGCCCGCGCGGTCACGACATGGACGGGCGGCAGCTTGCCGAGGACCTCTTCGGCGCGGCCACGGACGACCGTCACATGGTCGAGTCCGAGGAGTTCGACGACCTCGCTCAGAAAGTTCGTGCGCCGCAGCAGGGGCTCGAGAAGGGTGATCTTCAGGTCCTCACGGACGAGAGCGAGCGGGATACCCGGGAGCCCGGCACCGGAGCCGACATCGCAGACCGTCACGCCCTGGGGCACCACCTCGGACAGCACCGCGCAGTTCAGCAGGTGCCGCTCCCACAGCCGGGGCACCTCACGAGGGCCGATCAGGCCGCGCTGCACTCCCGCTTCTGCCAACAGCTCCGCATACCGGACCGCATCCGGGAACCGCTCGCCGAAAACCGTCCGCGCCTCCTCCGGCGCCGGGGGGAGCTCCGCTGCCTCCGTCACGGGGACCGTCCTTCCGTACCACACTGGTCGCTGGATCGCTGGGTATCAGGCTGACAAAGACCGGCCCCGCCTGCGAACAGACGGGGCCGGGGAAAACGTGTGTGATCAGGCCGGGAGGACCACGACGAAGCGCTGCGGCTCCTCGCCCTCGGACTCACTGCTCAGTCCGGCGGCCTTGACCGCGTCATGCACGACCTTGCGCTCGAAGGGCGTCATCGGCTTGAGCTTGACCGGCTCGCCGGAGCTCTTGACGTCGGCGGCGGCCTGGGCGCCGATCTGGGACAGCTCCTCACGCTTCTGCGCACGGTAGCCCGCGATGTCGAGCATCAGGCGGCTGCGGTCACCGGTCTCACGGTGCACGGCAAGGCGGGTCAGCTCCTGCAGGGCCTCCAGGACCTCACCGTCGCGGCCGACCAGCTTCTGCAGATCGCGGGTGCCGCCGTCGCTGATGATCGACACGGCGGCGCGGTCGGCCTCGACATCCATGTCGATGTCACCGTCGAGGTCCGCGATGTCCAGCAGACCCTCCAGGTAGTCCGCCGCGATCTCCCCCTCCTGCTCCAGGCGAGTCAGGGTGTCGCCGGCCTCAACTGCGGAGGTGGTGGTGCCTTCCGTCACGGGATGGACTCCTTCTACTTCTTGGACGGGTGCTTGGGCCGCTGCTGGCCCTTGCGCTGCCCGGACTTGGCTTTGCTGCGGGTGCCCTGGCCGGGCTGCTGGTTTCCGGAGCCGGACTTGCCCTTGGCGCTCTTGGCCGTCGCGACGGGCTTGTCCTCGGCCTTGGCGGCGGCCCCGTCATCGGACTTGCTCAGCGACGTCTTCGTGCCGGAATCCGTGTCCGTTTCCGTGTCCGTGTCCGCGTCCGTCTTCGCGGCCCCGGCTGCGGGACCGGCCTGGCGCTTGGCCTTGCTCTGCCGCTTGGGCTGCTGCCGCTTGGGCGCGCCGCCGGTGGCGGGGGAGCCGTCCTCGGCGGTGGCGACGGCGGTCTCGCTGACCACGACCGTGCCGTCGGGCTGGGCCGCGAGGCCGGCCTTGTTCAGGCCGTTGATGAACTTGCGCTCGTACTCGTTGCGGTCGCGGCCCTTGGCGACGACGGCCTTGACGGCGCGGACCTGGCCACGGCTGCGGGTCTTCTTGGTGTCCGTCAGGTGCTTCTGCAGGCGCTCCAGGTACGCGGCCTGGGCCTTGGAGCCCGGCGTCGGGTTCTGGCGGATCACGTACATCTGCTGGCCCATGGTCCACACGTTGGTGGTCAGCCAGTAGACGAGGACACCGACGGGGAAGTTGATGCCGAAGACGGCGAACATGATGGGGAAGACGTACATCAGCATCTTCTGCTGCTGCATGAACGGCGTCTTCACCGTGGTGTCGACGTTCTTCGTCATGAGCTGGCGCTGGGTGAAGAACTGCGACGCCGACATCATGATGATCATGAGCGCGGTCACGACACGCACGTCGGTCAGCGAGGCGCCCAGGGAGGCGACCTTGTCCGCGCTGTCCGTGAACTTCACCGCGAGCGGAGCACCGAAGATGTGGGCGTCACGAGCGCTGTCGAGCAACTGCTGGTCGATGACGCCGACCTTCTTGTTGGACGCGATGCCGTTGAGCACGTGGTACAACGCGAAGAAGAAGGGCGACTGCGCCAGGATGGGAAGGCACGAGGAGAGCGGGTTGGTGCCCGTCTCCTTGTACAGCTTCATCATCTCTTCGGACTGACGCTGCTTGTCGCTCTTGTAGCGTTCCTGGATCTTCTTCATCTCGGGCTGCAGCGTCTGCATGGCCCGGGTCGCCTTGATCTGCTTCACGAAGAGCGGAATCAGGCAGATACGGATCAGGATCACCAGGGACACGATCGACAGGCCCCAGGCCCAGCCCGTGTCAGGGCCGAAGATCGCACCGTACAGCGAGTGGAACTGGACGATGACCCAAGAGACGGGTGTCGTGATGAAGCTGAAGAAACCGGCAATCGTGTCCACTAATCAGGCTCCTTGAGCATGGGACGGGGTCTCGGCGGCCGGGCTCGCGGGAGCCGGGGGAAGGTCTCCGGACGGCACGCCTACGGCGGAGGGCCCGCCCTTGCGTTCGCGCCAGGCGGTACGCAGCATCTCGTGCCACCGCGGACGCTTGCGCGGGGCGACATGGTCGACACCGCCGAGCGACCACGGGTTGCACCGCAGAATGCGCCAGGCAGTGAGCGCCGTGCCCTTGATCGCGCCATGGCGGTCGATGGCCAGGTAGCCGTAGTGGGAGCACGACGGGTAGTACTTGCAGACCGGGCCCAGTAGTGGACTGATCGTCCACTGGTACAGCTTGATCAGCGCCAGCAGCGGGTACTTCATCGCGCGCCCCCTCCCAGCAGCCGCTCAAGAGCGGCGTCCAGGTCTCGGGCCAGCTTTGCATGGTCGGCGTCACCCGCTCCGGGCAACGCTCGTACGACTACCAGGCTACCGGGGGGCAGCTCGGCCACCCGGTCGCTCATGAGGTGGCGAAGTCTGCGCTTGACCTTATTGCGGACCACGGCTCCACCCACGGCCTTGCTCACGACGAAACCCGCACGTGTCGGGGGAAGGCTCTCCCCCGGCACGTGCGGGTCCGTTGCACCGCTGCGTAGATGGACGACGAGAAGCGGGCGGCCGGCCCGACGACCTCGTCGTACCGCGGTCGCGAAATCTTCGCGCCGCCTCAGCCGATGCTCGGTAGGCAGCACGACGTCATGACCTGATTGCTTAGGCGGACAGGCGGGCGCGACCCTTGCTACGGCGGGACGCCAGGACGGCGCGGCCGGCACGGGTGCGCATACGCAGCCGGAAGCCGTGGGTCTTCGCGCGACGACGGTTGTTCGGCTGGAAGGTGCGCTTGCTCACTCGGGGGCTCCAGAAATGATGTGTGTGATGGCGGGACATCGCCTGGCTGTCACCGTGCGCCCACGAGAAGCTCGCGAATACGCACCGAGTGCACCGCTTCACAATCACAGATCGTGATCTTTGCCCATCGGAGGCAGGCGGCAGCAGCCATCGACAACTCGACCTGGTTACGGTACGCGGGGCTACGCCATCCGGTCAAACCAGCAGCCTTGGAGAGACACTGTGCACAGGCTGTGGACAACAACTTGAACCGCACCCGTCGCCCTGACTACCGTGGCTGAACTCCGTCTTCGTTCCCTTCCCCCTGCCCCTCCCGATTTCCGTCACTACCCGTCCCAAGAACCACACGTTCGTGGGACCCGTGAGAGAGCGTGCCCTGTGGCTGACGTACCTGCCGATCTTGCCGCAGTGTGGCCACGGGTACTGGAACAACTTCTGGGAGAGGGGCGGGGGCAGGACGTAGAGGCGAAGGACGAGCACTGGATCAAACGGTGCCAGCCGCTGGCGCTCGTCGCCGACACGGCCCTGCTCGCCGTACCGAACGAGTTCGCCAAGGGGGTCCTCGAGGGCCGTCTCGCCCCCGTCGTCAGCGAGACGCTGAGCCGTGAGTGCGGCAGGCCGATCCGCATCGCGATCACGGTCGACGACTCCATGGGCGAGCCCGCGCCGCCTCCGGCCCCGTCCGCACAGCAGCAGCCCCGCTACGACGAGCAGCCTTCCCGGTACGAGGAGCAGCCGCAGCGCTACGACGAGCAGTCCTCCCGGTACGAGGAGCAGTCGCCCCGCTACGACGGCCAGCCTCCCCGGTACGAGGAGCACCCGCAGCGCTACGAGGAGCAGGAGCTGCCCTCGTCCGGTCAGGGGCATGACACCCGCGGCACCCGCGATCCGCACGACTCGCACGACTCGCACGCCCCTCGCGACTCCCGCGACTCTCGCGACCCGCACGACGCCTACGACGGCTACGGCCGCCGCCCCGCGGACGACCACGGCGCGCGCGGCGACCAGCTCCCCACCGCCCGCCCGGCCTACCCGGGCTATCAGCGCCCCGGCGCCTGGCCGCAGCAGCCTCAGGACGACTACGGCTGGCAGCAGCCACGGCTCGGCTACCCCGACCGCGACCCGTACGCGAACCCGCCGCAGCAGCCGCAGCACGACTACCGCTCGCAGCCGCCCGAGCGCGGACCGTACGACCAGGAGCGCCAGCGCCAGGAGCGGGAACGAGAGCGGCAGTCGCAGGACAGGCACGAGCGCCGGGAGCGGCACGACCGGAACGAGCCGTCCGGCGGCACGGGCTCCGGCGGCCAATCCGGTCACACCGGCCCTTCGGGTCACACAGGCCACACAGGCCACACAGGCCCCTCCGGCCCCGGAGGGCAGGGCGGCCGCGGTGGACCGGGCGGACCACCCATGGGCCGCGGCGGCACCCCCCTGCCCGCGTCGAGCGGCGCACCGGGACCGCTGGCCGCGCAGCCCGCACCCGCGACCGGCCCTGGCGAGCCCACCGCGCGCCTGAACCCGAAGTACCTCTTCGACACCTTCGTCATCGGCGCGTCGAACCGGTTCGCGCACGCGGCCGCGGTGGCCGTGGCGGAGGCACCGGCGAAGGCGTACAACCCGCTGTTCATCTACGGGGAGTCGGGACTCGGCAAAACGCATCTGCTGCACGCGATCGGGCACTACGCCCGCAGCCTCTATCCCGGCACGCGCGTGCGCTATGTGAGCTCGGAGGAGTTCACCAACGAGTTCATCAACTCCATCCGCGACGGCAAGGGCGACAGCTTCCGCAAGCGCTACCGCGAAATGGACATCCTCCTGGTCGACGACATCCAGTTCCTCGCGGACAAGGAGTCGACGCAGGAGGAGTTCTTCCACACCTTCAACACGCTCCACAACGCGAACAAGCAGATCGTGCTCTCCAGTGACCGGCCGCCCAAGCAGCTAGTGACCCTGGAGGACCGGCTGCGCAACCGCTTCGAGTGGGGTCTGATCACCGATGTCCAGCCGCCCGAGCTGGAGACGCGTATCGCGATCCTCCGTAAGAAGGCGGTGCAGGAGCAGCTCAACGCCCCGCCGGAGGTCCTGGAGTTCATCGCGTCGCGCATCTCGCGGAACATCCGTGAGCTGGAGGGCGCGCTGATCCGGGTCACGGCGTTCGCCTCGCTCAACCGGCAGCCGGTGGACCTCGGTCTCACGGAGATCGTCCTGAAGGACCTGATCCCCGGCGGCGAGGACGCCGCACCCGAGATCACGGCGACGGCCATCATGGCGGCGACCGCGGACTACTTCGGCCTCACGGTGGACGACCTGTGCGGATCCTCCCGCAGCCGGGTCCTGGTGACGGCACGACAGATCGCCATGTACCTCTGCCGGGAGCTCACCGACCTCTCCCTGCCGAAGATCGGCGCGCAGTTCGGCGGCCGCGACCACACGACCGTGATGCACGCCGACCGCAAGATCCGCGCGCTGATGGCCGAGCGCCGCTCGATCTACAACCAGGTCACCGAGCTCACCAACCGCATCAAGAACGGCTGACAGCAAGCCCGTCACGCGGCTTCAGGGCGCTCCGGAAGGCATTCCGGAGCGCCCTTCGCGTTGTCCACACGCCTGTGGGCGCGACCTCGCCGACACCTGCTGTTCGATTACGGGTCACCGACGGCACGTTCTCCACAGAAGTGCGGCCTTTGCGCCTTCCACACCCTGGGGAGAGGCGAGTTGTCCAGATCGTGTCCACAGGGGACCCTGCTGAATGTTCATCAGACCAGGTCAATGGGTTGTGGATTCGTGGACGAAGACTTTCCACAGGCTGTGGATGAAGGTCGTGTCCACAGGGCCTCCGAAGGGTTGTCCACCGGCGGCCCACAGGCGGAGGCCGGTTGTGCACAGCTTCCCCACAGGCCTGTCCACTGTTCGGCAACGCGACGCGCCCTCTCACCGTGACGAGTGAAAGGCGTCACACCAAGGTGCCGGGTTGGCCTGTGGGGAAGCTGGGTAAAACTGGGGACAGGGCTGGGGAGAAGTGGCCCTTCCCTGTGCATCGGGTGTGCAGAACTTTCGCCCGTCCACAGATTCCACCGGTTATCCACCGCCGCCACCCACAGGGTCGGTGGACAAAAAACCGGTGTTGACCTGCGCTTTCGCGGTTATCCACGGTTTCCACAGGCCCTACTACTACTACCCCCTAGAGTGAGCTGAGAATCCGTTTCGAAGTGGGGCCTGTGCACAACTCGCCGCTCGGCCCGCTTCCGCCTCTCGGCACGACTTGACCCTGACGGGCACCACCTGTCAGTGCGGTGCGTCAGACTGGTCCCCAGTGCCAGCAACAGCAGGAGGGCGGCTAAGTGAAGATCCGGGTGGAACGCGACGTACTCGCGGAGGCGGTGGCGTGGGCGGCACGCAGCCTCCCGGCTCGGCCGCCAGCGCCCGTCCTCGCGGGCCTGCTGCTGAAGGCCGAGGAGGGCGCCCTCTCCCTGTCCAGCTTCGACTACGAGGTCTCGGCGCGGGTCTCCGTGGACGCGGAGGTCGACGAGGAGGGCACGGTCCTCGTGTCCGGCCGGCTGCTCGCCGACATCTGCCGCGCCCTGCCCAACCGCCCGGTGGAGATCTCCACAGACGGTGTACGGGCGACGGTGGTCTGCGGCTCCTCCCGGTTCACACTCCACACCCTGCCTGTGGAGGAGTATCCGGCGCTGCCGCAGATGCCCACCGCGACCGGCACGGTCCCCGGTGAGGTCTTCGCCGCCGCCGCGAACCAGGTCGCGATCGCCGCAGGACGCGACGACACCCTCCCGGTGCTCACGGGCGTGCGCATCGAGATCGAGGGCGACAAGGTCACCCTGGCGTCCACCGACCGCTACCGCTTCGCGGTCCGTGAGTTCCTGTGGAAGCCGGAGGACCCGGAGGCCTCCGCGGTCGCCCTGGTGCCCGCCAAGACGCTCCAGGACACCGCCAAGGCGCTCACGAGCGGCGACACGGTCACCCTTGCGCTCTCCGGCTCCGGCGCGGGCGAGGGTCTGATCGGTTTCGAGGGCGCGGGCCGCCGCACCACCACGCGGCTGCTCGAAGGCGACCTGCCGAAGTACCGCACGCTGTTCCCGACGGAGTTCAACTCGATCGCCGTCATCGAGACGCCGCCCTTCGTGGAGGCCGTCAAGCGCGTGGCCCTCGTCGCCGAGCGGAACACCCCGGTGCGGCTCAGCTTCGAGCAGGGGGTGCTCATCCTGGAGGCAGGCTCCAGCGACGACGCACAGGCTGTGGAAAGGGTCGACGCCCAGCTCGAGGGCGACGACATCTCGATCGCCTTCAACCCGACGTTCCTGCTCGACGGCCTGAGCGCGATCGACTCGCCGGTCGCCCAGTTGTCGTTCACGACCTCCACCAAGCCCGCGCTCCTGAGCGGCAGGCCCGCTTTCGACGCGGAGGCCGACGACGCGTACAAGTACCTGATCATGCCCGTACGTCTGAGCGGCTGAGCCCACAGGTGTGTGGCCGCGTCCGGGCGTAGGCTCGGACGCGGGTACGAAAGTGCCGCGGGCACTGCAGGTGCCCCCACGCCACGTCGCTAGTTAGGAAAGCACTGATGGAGCTCGGTCTCGTCGGTCTCGGCAAGATGGGCGGCAATATGCGCGAGCGCATCCGCCGCGCAGGCCACACCGTCATCGGATACGACCGCAACCCGGACCTCGCGGATGTCGACAGCCTCGAAGAGCTGGTGGGCCGCCTCAAGGGCCCGCGCGTGGTGTGGGTGATGGTGCCGGCCGGAGCCGCGACCCAGTCCACCGTCGACGAGCTCGGCGAGCTCCTGGAGCCGGGCGACGTCGTCGTGGACGGCGGCAACTCCCGCTGGACGGACGACGAGAAGCACGCCGAGGAGCTCGCCGCCAAGGGCATCGGCTTCGTGGACTGCGGCGTCTCCGGCGGCGTCTGGGGCCTGAAGAACGGTTACGCGCTGATGTACGGCGGCGACAAGGAGAACGTCGCCAAGGTGCAGCCGGTCTTCGACGCGCTCAAGCCCGAGGGCGACTTCGGTTCGGTGCACGCGGGCAAGGTCGGCGCGGGCCACTTCGCGAAGATGGTCCACAACGGCATCGAGTACGCGATGATGCAGGCCTACGCCGAGGGCTGGGAGCTCCTGGAGGCCGTGGACTCGGTCACCGACGTCCGTGAGGTCTTCCGCTCCTGGCAGGAGGGCACGGTCATCCGTTCCTGGCTGCTCGACCTCGCGGTCAACGCCCTCGACGACGACGAGCACCTGGACAAGCTGCGCGGCTTCGCGCAGGACTCCGGAGAGGGCCGCTGGACGGTCGAGGCGGCGATCGACAACGCGGTGCCGCTGCCCGCGATCACCGCGTCCTTGTTCGCCCGGTTCGCCTCGCGGCAGGACGACTCGCCGCAGATGAAGATGATCGCCGCGCTGCGCAACCAGTTCGGCGGCCACGCGGTCGAGTCCAAGAGCGAGAACTGATCGAGCCCGGTCTTCCGTCCACAGCCTGTGTGCGGGGGCGGAGCACCGAGAAGCAGATGAAGTAGGCCGGGGGAGGTCCGGGCACACCATGCACGTCACGCACCTGTCCCTCGCCGACTTCCGCTCCTACGCCCGGGTCGAGGTCCCGCTCGACCCGGGCGTCACCGCGTTCGTGGGCCCCAACGGCCAGGGCAAGACCAACCTGGTCGAGGCCGTCGGCTATCTGGCCACCCTCGGCAGCCACCGGGTCTCCTCGGACGCGCCGCTCGTACGGATGGGCGCCGACCGCGCGATCATCAGAGCCAATGTCCGGCAGGGCGAGCGCCAGCAGCTCATCGAGCTCGAACTGAACCCGGGCAGGGCGAACCGTGCCCGGATCAACAGGTCCTCGCAGGTCAAGCCCCGTGACGTACTCGGCATCGTGCGGACGGTCCTGTTCGCGCCCGAGGATCTCGCGCTGGTCAAGGGCGACCCCGGGGAGCGTCGGCGCTTCCTGGACGAGCTGATCACCGCGCGCTCGCCGCGCATGGCCGGTGTGCGCTCCGACTACGACCGCGTCCTGAAGCAGCGCAACACCCTCCTGAAGTCGGCCGCGCTGGCGCGCCGCCACGGCGGCCGCTCCATGGACCTGTCCACGCTCGACGTATGGGACCAGCACCTGGCCCGCGCGGGCGCCGAGCTGCTCGCCCAGCGCCTGGACCTGATCGCCGCGCTCCAGCCGCTCGCCGACAAGGCGTACGAGCAGCTTGCCCCCGGCGGCGGCCCGCTCGCCCTCGAGTACAAGCCCTCCAGCGCGGAAATCGTCGGCCACGCGCGCGAGGAGCTGTACGAACAGTTCACCGCCGCCCTCGTGGAGGCCCGCAAGCAGGAGATCGAGCGCGGCATGACGCTGGTCGGCCCGCACCGCGACGAGCTGCTCCTCAAGCTCGGCCAGCTCCCCGCGAAGGGGTACGCGAGCCACGGCGAGTCCTGGTCGTACGCCCTCGCCCTGCGCCTGGCCTCCTACGACCTGCTCAGGGCCGAGGGCAACGAACCGGTCCTCGTCCTGGACGACGTCTTCGCCGAGCTGGACACGCGGCGCCGGGAGCGGCTCGCGGAGCTGGTGGCCCCGGGTGAGCAGGTCCTGGTGACCGCCGCCGTGGAGGACGACGTGCCGGGCGTGCTCAGCGGCGCGCGGTACTCGGTGGCCGAGGGCGCGGTGGAGCGCGTATGACCGGCGCAGGGCCGTGGCAGGGCGGCGACGGACCGCCCGGGCCCACCACATCCGGCCGCACCGCGTCCGGGCCCACCGCGCCCGGGCCCACCGCGTCCGGGCCCACCGCGTCCGGGCCCACCGCGCCCGGGCCCACCGCGTCCGGGCCCACCGCATCCGGGCCCACCGCGCCCGGCAGCTCCGGGCGCGCCCCCGGCGACGGGCCCCCGGACGTCCCGAGTGCTCCGGGTGCTCCCGACACTCCCAAGCCCCCCGAGCCCTCCGGCGTCGATCTCGCCCGGGTCGCCCTGCGCGCCGCCAAGGAGCAGGCACGCGCGCGTGGTGACGCGACGCAGCAGAAGAAGCAGGCGCGACGCGGCGGCCTGCGCTCGGGTGCGCGGGCTGACGGGCGCGACCCACTGCCCCTGGGGTCCGCCATCAACCGTCTGATCACCGAGCGCGGCTGGGAGACCCCGGCCGCCGTGGGCGGCGTGATGGGCCGCTGGCCGCAGATCGTCGGCGACGACCTGGCCAACCACTGCGTGCCACAGCGGTACGACGAGAACGAGCGCGTCCTGACCGTCCTCTGCGACTCCACCGCCTGGGCGACGAACCTGCGCCTGCTTGCTCCGCAACTGGTCGCGCGGCTCAACGAGGACCTGGGCCACGGCACCGTACGCATCATCAAGGTGCTCGGCCCCGGCGGTCCCGGGCACCGCTACGGGCCCCTGCGCGCCCCCGGCAGCACGGGCCCCGGCGACACCTACGGATGACGTGGTCCGGGCTGTAGCTGGCGGTTGACCTCCCGAAGCGCTGAGTGCCGCTGTGAGCCTCTGGGACCCCGGGGCCGCATATGGGGAGTCGGCTGAGCCCGGTTCAGGGCGGCACATGCGGACTCAGGTACCGGCAAACCCCCATCACTGTCAGAGCTACCGGTAGACTGGAAGCCAATCCCGCCCCAAGCGTGGGGAGCGACGGGAGAAGCTGAGCAAGAGCTGAACCAGGCTTACCAACGCAACACGCCGCAGCCGCTCCGGCGAGCGCCGGGAGCTTGGCTTGTGCTGTGCCAGAAAGGGCGCTTCGTGGCCGATTCCGGCAACCCCAACGAGAACATCCCGTCCACTTCTGCCGGCGCCGGTGCCGGTGCCGGTGGCACACCCGCCGGGGGCAACGCCTCCGGCGGGGTCACGTCGTCGTACGACGCCAGTGCCATCACCGTCCTCGAGGGTCTGGACGCCGTCCGCAAGCGGCCGGGCATGTACATCGGCTCGACCGGTGAGCGTGGTCTGCATCACTTGGTGCAGGAAGTCGTCGACAACTCCGTCGACGAGGCCATGGCCGGGTACGCGGACACCATCGACGTGACGATCCTGGCGGACGGCGGCGTGCGCGTCGTCGACAACGGCCGTGGCATCCCGGTGGGCATCCACCCCGTCGAGAAGAAGCCGGCGGTCGAGGTCGTGCTCACCGTGCTGCACGCCGGCGGCAAGTTCGGTGGCGGGGGGTACGCCGTCTCCGGCGGTCTGCACGGTGTGGGTGTCTCCGTGGTGAACGCGCTCTCCACCAAGCTCTCCGTCGACATCAGGACCGACGGCTATCGCTGGACGCAGGACTACAAGGGCGGCGCCCCCACGGCCCCCCTGGAGCGGCACGAGGCCACCGAGGAGACGGGCACGACCGTCACCTTCTGGGCCGACAGCGACATCTTCGAGACGACCGAGTACTCCTTCGAGACGCTGTCGCGGCGCTTCCAGGAGATGGCGTTCCTCAACAAGGGCCTGACGATCAAGCTCACCGACGAGCGTGAGTCGGCCAAGGCCACGGTGGGCGCCGACTCCACCGAGGCCGTCGACGACACCGTCGAAGAGGTCCGCACGGTCACGTACCACTACGAGGGCGGCATCGTCGACTTCGTGACGTACCTCAACTCCCGCAAGGGCGAGGTCATCCACCCGACCGTCATCGACGTCGAGGCCGAGGACAAGGAGCGCATGCTCTCGGTCGAGATCGCGATGCAGTGGAACTCTCAGTACAGCGAAGGCGTTTACTCCTTCGCCAACACCATCCACACGCATGAGGGCGGCACGCACGAAGAGGGCTTCCGCGCCGCGCTGACCGGCCTCGTCAACCGGTACGCGCGCGACAAGAAGCTGCTCCGCGAGAAGGACGACAACCTCACTGGTGAGGACGTCCGTGAGGGTCTGACCGCGATCATCTCGATCAAGCTCGGTGAGCCGCAGTTCGAAGGCCAGACCAAGACGAAGCTGGGCAACACGGAGGCCAAGACCTTCGTGCAGAAGGTGGTGCACGAGCACCTGACGGACTGGTTCGACCGCAATCCGAACGAGGCCGCGGACATCATCCGCAAGGGCATCCAGGCCGCCACCGCGCGCGTCGCCGCCCGCAAGGCCCGCGACCTCACGCGCCGCAAGGGCCTCCTGGAGACCGCCTCACTGCCCGGCAAGCTCTCGGACTGCCAGTCGAGCGACCCGACGCAGTGCGAGATCTTCATCGTCGAGGGTGACTCCGCCGGCGGCTCGGCCAAGTCCGGCCGTAACCCGCAGTACCAGGCCATCCTGCCCATCCGCGGCAAGATCCTGAACGTCGAGAAGGCCCGCGTCGACAAGATCCTGCAGAACCAGGAGATCCAGGCGCTGATCTCGGCCTTCGGCACCGGGGTCCACGAGGACTTCGACATCGAGAAGCTCCGCTATCACAAGATCATCCTGATGGCGGACGCCGACGTCGACGGTCAGCACATCAACACCCTGCTCCTGACGTTCCTGTTCCGCTTCATGCGGCCGCTCGTCGAGGCCGGACACGTCTATCTGTCCCGTCCGCCGCTCTACAAGATCAAGTGGACCAAGGACGACTTCCAGTACGCGTACTCGGACCGCGAGCGCGACGCGCTGATCGAGATCGGCCGCCAGGCGGGCAAGCGCATCCGCGAGGACTCGGTCCAGCGCTTCAAGGGTCTCGGCGAGATGAACGCCGAGGAGCTGCGCATCACGACCATGGACCAGGAGCACCGCGTGCTCGGTCTGGTCACGCTCGACGACGCCGCCCAGGCCGACGACCTCTTCTCGGTCCTCATGGGCGAGGACGTCGAGGCGCGCCGCTCGTTCATCCAGCGCAACGCCAAGGACGTCCGCTTCCTCGACATCTGAGCCGGTCAGGCGCCCCGACGGCTGCTGACTGACGTACGAAAGGATCTTGACCGGCCATGGCCGACGAGAACAACCCCACCACGCCCGAGGACGACGAGGGCCAGACGCTGCGGATCGAGCCCGTCGGGCTCGAGACGGAGATGCAGCGCTCGTACCTCGACTACGCGATGTCCGTCATCGTGTCCCGTGCGCTGCCCGACGTGCGCGACGGTCTGAAGCCCGTGCACCGGCGCGTCCTGTACGCGATGTACGACGGTGGCTACCGCCCCGAGAAGGGCTTCTACAAGTGTGCCCGCGTCGTCGGCGACGTCATGGGTAACTACCACCCGCACGGCGACTCCTCGATCTACGACGCGCTCGTCCGCCTCGCGCAGCCGTGGTCGATGCGGATGCCGCTCGTGGACTCCAACGGAAACTTCGGCTCCCCGGGCAACGACCCCGCCGCCGCCATGCGCTACACCGAGTGCAAGATGGCGCCGCTGTCCATGGAGATGGTCCGGGACATCGACGAGGAGACCGTCGACTTCACGGACAACTACGACGGCCGCTCCCAGGAGCCCACCGTCCTGCCTGCCCGCTTCCCGAACCTGCTGATCAACGGCTCGGCGGGCATCGCGGTCGGCATGGCGACCAACATCCCGCCGCACAACCTGCGCGAGGTCGCCGCGGGCGCCCAGTGGGCCCTGGAGCACCCCGAGGCCACGCACGAGGAGCTGCTCGACGCCCTCATCGAGCGCATCAAGGGTCCGGACTTCCCGACCGGCGCCCTGGTCGTCGGCCGCAAGGGCATCGAGGAGGCGTACCGCACGGGACGCGGCTCCATCACGATGCGCGCGGTCGTCGAGGTCGAGGAGATCCAGAACCGCCAGTGCCTGGTGGTCACCGAGCTCCCCTACCAGACGAACCCGGACAATCTCGCGCAGAAGATTGCCGACCTGGTCAAGGACGGCAAGGTGGGCGGCATCGCGGACGTCCGCGACGAGACGTCCTCGCGCACCGGCCAGCGACTGGTCATCGTGCTCAAGCGCGACGCGGTCGCCAAGGTCGTACTGAACAACCTCTACAAGCACACGGACCTGCAGTCGAACTTCGGCGCCAACATGCTGGCGCTCGTCGACGGCGTCCCGCGCACGCTGTCCCTCGACGCGTTCATCCGGCACTGGGTCGCGCACCAGATCGAGGTCATCGTCCGGCGCACCAAGTTCCGGCTGCGCAAGGCCGAGGAGCGCGCCCACATCCTGCGCGGCCTGCTGAAGGCCCTGGACGCCATCGACGAGGTCATTGCGCTGATCCGGCGCAGTGACACCGCCGAGGTCGCGCGCGGGGGCCTGATGGACCTCCTGGAGATCGACGAGATCCAGGCGAACGCCATCCTGGAGATGCAGCTCCGCCGCCTGGCCGCCCTGGAGCGCCAGAAGATCGTCACCGAGCACGACGACCTCCAGCAGAAGATCAACGAGTACAACGCGATCCTGGCCTCGCCCGAGCGGCAGCGGTCGATCGTGAGCGAGGAACTCGCTGCCATCGTCGACAAGTTCGGCGAGGACCGCCGCTCCACCCTCGTGCCCTTCGACGGCGACATGTCCATGGAGGACCTGATCGCCGAGGAGGACATCGTCGTCACGATCACCCGTGGCGGCTACATCAAGCGCACCAAGACGCACGACTACCGCTCGCAGAAGCGCGGCGGCAAGGGCGTGCGCGGCACGAAGCTCAAGGAAGACGACATCGTCGACCACTTCTTCGTGTCCACCACGCACCACTGGCTGCTCTTCTTCACCAACAAGGGCCGTGTCTACCGCGCGAAGGCCTACGAGCTGCCCGACGCGGGCCGGGACGCCCGCGGCCAGCACGTGGCGAACCTGCTCGCTTTCCAGCCGGACGAGCAGATCGCCGAGATCCTCGCGATCCGCGACTACGACGCCGTGCCCTATCTGGTTCTCGCCACCAAGGCCGGCCTGGTCAAGAAGACGCCACTGAAGGATTACGATTCGCCTCGCTCCGGCGGCGTCATCGCGATCAATCTGCGTGAGACGGACGACGGCGCGGACGACGAACTGATCGGCGCCGAACTGGTGTCGGCCGAGGACGATCTCCTTCTGATCAGCAAGAAGGCCCAGTCGATCCGCTTCACGGCGACCGACGACGCACTGCGTCCGATGGGCCGCGCGACCTCCGGCGTGAAGGGCATGAGCTTCCGCGACGGCGATCAGTTGCTCTCGATGAATGTGGTCAGGCCCGGTACGTTCGTCTTCACCGCCACCGATGGTGGGTACGCGAAGCGGACCGCCGTCGACGAGTACCGCGTCCAGGGCCGCGGTGGCCTCGGCATCAAGGCCGCCAAGATCGTGGAGGACCGCGGCGAGCTCGTCGGCGCGCTGGTGGTCGAGGAGACCGACGAGATCCTCGCCATCACCCTCTCCGGCGGTGTGATTCGCACGCGAGTCAACGAGGTCAGGGAGACGGGCCGTGACACCATGGGCGTCCAACTGATCAACCTGGGCAAGCGCGATGCCGTGGTCGGTATCGCTCGTAATGCCGAGGCCGGGCGCGAGGCCGAGGAAGTCGACGGTGACATCGTCGTCGACGAGTCGTCCGACGGCGAGCCGGCCGTCGGTACGGACGAGGGCACCGAGTCCCCCGCCGAGTAGCGCGAGGAGAGAGTCATCGTGAGTGGAGCCACGGGCACCGGAGCCGCTGGGACGAGTGGAACCGGTACGGAAGGTGCCCGTGGCTCAGCCACCGATGCACCCGACTCGCATGAGTCTCATGGATCCCAGGGGGGGACTGTGACAGACACCCGAGGCCGCGTCGGTACGGACACCGACGACGGTGCCTCCGGCGCCTCCGGTGCCCTGCCGGGCGAGCGGCAGCCGCAGCAGAGCAGCCAGCCGTACCATCCGCCGCAGGCGTACCAGGCGGCGCCCACCGGCTCGGTGAAGCGCCCCCGCACCGGGGCGCGCACCACCCCGCGTACGCGCAAGGCCAGGCTGCGGGTGGCCAAGGCCGACCCGTGGTCGGTGATGAAGGTCAGCTTCCTGCTGTCCATCGCGCTCGGCATCTGCACGATCGTCGCGGCGGCCGTGCTGTGGATGGTCATGGACGCGATGGGCGTCTTCTCCACGGTGGGCGGCACGATTTCCGAGGCCACGGGCTCGAACGAGTCCAACGGCTTCGACCTGCAGGCGTTCCTCTCGCTGCCGCGCGTGCTGATCTTCACCACGATCATCGCGGTCATCGACGTCGTCCTCGCGACGGCCCTCGCGACGCTCGGCGCGTTCATCTACAACCTGTCGGCGGGCTTCGTGGGCGGCATCGAGCTGACGCTCGCCGAGGACGAATAAGGGTTCCGCGGGCGCCGGAACTCATCGATTTTGGGACTGGCCCGGACGTGCGCTAATCTTCAGTGGTCAGCGCGCGGGGCGATCCCGCAAAGCGCGGCGGGGCTATAGCTCAGTTGGTTAGAGCGCATCCCTGATAAGGATGAGGCCACAGGTTCAAATCCTGTTAGCCCCACCAGCCAGAAGACCCCCAGTCGGTTACGACTGGGGGTCTTTGGCGTGCGGGGGCCTCCGGCGGCATGCAGGGGCTTGTCGTACGCGCGCGGGCTGGGGAGGGCCTCGGCGTGCACGGTCCCCGGCGTGTACGGGTGACGTCTCGGCCAGGGGGGTGGTCGGCGGCCAGTCGTAAGTCGCCCCGGCAGCCCCTGAGGGCAGCGAAGAAGACCCCGAGGGCAGTGAAAGCCCCCGAGGGCAGCGAAAAGCCCCCCGGCCTCATCGGCCGGGGGGCTTCTCCCTGGGAGGTGGAGCGTGTGCCTACGGCTCCGGGGCCAGATGTTCCTCCGTGGGCACCTGGGTTTCGTCCTGGGCCTCTGTGTCCGTCGTCGGCAGGTGGCGGCAGCTCGGGGTGGCGCCGTGGGCCTCGGCACGGATGCGTTGCTTCATCGTGGGGGGCAAGGACCGTTCGTACGCCGCCGTCCACAGGGCCGCCATCGCGGCCGTCGGGCTCGCGGGGCTCTCGCACGTCGTCGTGGCCCGTTCTGCCGGGGCGGCCGCCGTGGCGTTCGTCGTGAGTCCCAGCGTCGCGAACAGGGCGAGCACGGCGGTGACGAGTGCGGTCCACAGCTTCATGGCCTTGGAGGCGGAGGCGGTCATGGCCCCTCACTTTCAGGTTGGGCGATTTGCGTACTTTCCTCATGATGTGTATGTCGAGCCCGAAGTGCGGGACCGACGCCGCCGCGCCGTCGATGTTCAGATGAACACCACCCGGATGGGTGCAAGCGGCCCGGGAGTTGAGGGCGGCAGGAAGGGCCGATCCAGGTCACCGACCGGTATCGGGCGGTGTGTATAGTCGGGCGGCAGAAGTCCCCTACGTCAAAGGAAAGACGAGGTCGCGCGGTGAAGAAGCTTCTCCTGGTCGCACTGGCCGCCATCGGCGGGCTCCTCGTGTACCGCCAGATCCAGGCGGATCGCGCCGAGCAGGATCTGTGGACGGAGGCGACTGACTCCGTGCCCACGGGTTCGTGAGCATCGACAGCAGTCTCGTCACAGGGCCCCGACCGCAAGAGCGGTCGGGGCCCTGTGACGTTCCGGGGCCCTTTTGCCCCGCTTCTTCTCCCGGGTGGCGGGGTTCCTCCGCCGCGTGTAAAAGGGCTGGCGACGCGAGCGCGATTCCCGGCGCGGTGCGGGTGGGCCGCCTTCTCGCCACCTGCCCTTCGTGACGTCACCCGGATAGTTCACTCGCGTTATTTCATTCCTTGCTTGAGCGAATCAGTGGAGGGTGAGCGGTGGGGGGTCGGGGCGCGCGGGCCCAGGCGGTGCGGTTCGCCGGGGCGGTGCTTGGCGGGGTGCTCTGCGCGACAACGTTGCTGGTGGACGGCGCGGTGGCCCGGTCTCAGGGGGCGGCGGCCGTGGCCCGGGCCGAACCGGATCCGTACGCGTTCGCCGACGATGTGAAGAGCGTCGCCGGTGCGACGAGTACGGCGGGGAGCCGGATGCTCGTCCCCGGGGCGACGTACAAGAGCGCCATCGGGCACCCGGGGCCGGGGCCGACGTCTTCGGAGTCCGCCCCTTCGGGGTCCGCCCCTTCGGGGTCCGCCCCTTCGGGGGCTTCGTCGTCAGGGGCGGCTCGGGGGAGCGAGCTCTTCTACCGGCTCGAACTCGGGGCCCGGGACACCGTGTACGTCTCCGTCACCGCGTTGCCCGCGCCGGGCAGCCGCGTCGTCTTCGCCGACGGCATCAAGGTGTCCGTGCAGGACGCCGACGGGTTCGCCTGCGACTACGGCTCCGCGCGGTTCGGTGCGTCGCTCGATCCGCGGCCCCTCACCGCGTCCGCGGTCCGCAGGGCAGGACCGGAGGAGAGGCGGTGCGGGACGGCCGGTACGTACTACGTCGTGGTCGAGCGGACCACCTCCTCCAGGTCGCCGGTGTCGTCGGCGCCCACGGAGAAACCGTCCTCTCCGGAGGACTGGGATCTGGAGCTGTACGTCGCCTCGGAGCCCGCCCTGGCGAAGGCGGGCCCGACGACCCCACCGCAGACCTGGGACTCGGCCCCGCCGGAGCCGCCCGCCGGGGCACCGCTGCCCAGGGAGGGCGGCAGCGGCTTCGCCACCGCCAGGGCTCTGAGCGCGGGCGCGTGGGCCGACCGCGTCCGGGCCGGACAGACGCGCTACTACCGCGTGCCCGTCGGATGGGGCAGGCGCCTCTCCGCCACCCTGGAGATCGGCGGCGGCGCGCGCAGCGGTGACTATGTGACGTCCGCGCTCGTCATGGAGCTGTTCAACCCGGTACGGAGCCGGGTCGAGGACGTCGACTCCGCGTACGACGGCCGTCAGCGGAGGACCTCCTTGCCCGCGCTGCCGCCGGTCGCCCACGAGAACCGCTACGAGGCCCTCAACCGGGTCTCGGGAATGCGGTTCGCCGGGTGGTACTACCTCGCGGTGCACCTCGACCGCGACGTGGGCACCCGGTTCGGCACGGATGCCGTCGGCCTGACGCTGCGGGTGAATGTCGACGGGGCACACCGTTCTGGACCCGCGTACGCGGGAACGCCGCGGCCCGCCGACGCGTTCACCATTACGGAGCGTGACGAATCGGCAGCGCGAAAGGGGGACGGTGGGGATGGTTCCGCCGGGCCCGGGGCGGACGGGGACAGTGCCTCGGGGGCGTCAGGCGGTGAGGGTGGCGGCATGGCCATGAAGGTGCTCGCGGGGGCCGGATTCGGTACGGGGACCGTGCTGCTCGCGGTTCTCGGGGTGTGGCGGGCCGTGGCGCGGCGGCGGGTACGTACGTCGGCCTGAAGGTCCTGATGGAGCGTCAGAGACGTCTCCCTGTACGGGAATCAGATCCGGCTGAGGGCCCAGAAGCCGAGCGCGAAGCAGGCCAGGGCGGCCAGCAGCATCGGCAGAGCCACCTTGGCGGGCGGCCCGGGACGCGCCGTGCGTGCGGCGGCACCGGCGGCGTGGCGCGCCTGACGCCGGGCCGGGGGCTTGGCTTCCGGCAGGGGGCCGGGTGTGGGGCCGCCGCCGACGTGCACGGGCTCGGGCTGCGCGGCGTACGGAGAGACGGCGGCGTAGGCGGGTTCGGCGACCACCGGGGCTGGGGCCGGGCCAGGAGCAGGGACAGAGGCAGCGGCAGAGGCAGGGGGGTGCGTCGGAAGCGGTGTGGGGGGAGTGGGGGGCTGCGCGGGGTGCGGAGGCGGCGCCTGCGGCGGCAGGGCCGGTGGGGGCAGCGGGAAGCTGCCGGACTCCGACATCGCCGGGTGCGGCATCGGCGGGTGCGCGGGGGGCGCCGGAGGGCGTACGGGTACGGCGCTGGGGGTGCTGGGTGCGGTGGGTGCGCCCGGCTGTGCCACCGGGGCCTGTGTCACCTGAGGGCGCGCCATCGGGGCCTGGAACGCCGGGACTTGGGCCACCGGGGCCTGTGACACCGGGGCTTGGCCCATCGGGGCCTGTGACAGCGGGGCTTGGGCCACCGGGTCCTGTGACACCTGGGCTTGGCCCATCGGGTCCTGTGTCACCTGGGCTTGGCCCATCGGGTCCTGTGTCACCTGGGCTTGGCCCATCGGGTCCTGGGCCACGGGGGGCGGTGTGGACGGCTGTGCCGTGAAGGGCTGAGGCGTGGAGGGTTGCGCTGCGCGCGGCTGTGGCGCGTGGGGCTGAGGCGTGGACGGCTGCGGCGTGGAGGACTGTGGCGCGTGGAACTGCGGTGCGTGGGGCTGTGGCGCGAAGGACTGCGGCGTGGACGGCTGCGGCGGGGGCGGTTGAGAACCGGAGGGCCGCGGTGTGTGGGGCCGCGGTGCGTGGGGCTGTGGCGTGAAGGAAGGGGGCGTGGACGGCTGGACCGCGGCGGGGCCTGTGGCGAGGCCCGTCGGCGGAGGCGGAGCTGGGGCGGGGCCCGGCGTGCGGGGTGAGAGCGTGGCGGGGCCCGGTGTGCGGGGTGGGGGCGGAGGTGGCTGCTGTGGTGGTGGCTGGGGGGCGCGTGTGAGGGGGCCGTCGGGGCCGAACCCCGTGGGCAGCGGCGCGAGTTGGTCGAAGATCTCGACGATCTCGTCGTCGGGCCCGGCCTCGGGCAGCATCTCGACGGCGGAGGCGAGCGCCTTGCGCGCCCCCGTGGCGGTACGGAACCGCGTCTGCGGATCGGGCTGAAGGAGCGTGGCGAGAACCTGCCAGAGCGGCTCGGGCACGCCCCGCGGTGCCCCCGGGGTGCCGTGCGCCGCGAAGTGCTCGACGAGGGCCTTGGCGTCCGGCTTGGCACCCTGTAGGAGATACAGCGCGACCAGACCGGCGGCAAAGAGGTCCGCTGTGAAGTCCGGTTCGGCGCCCATCATCTGCTCGGGCGCGAAGTAACCGGGTGTTCCCACCACGTAGTCCGTCTCGGTGAGCCGTGGCTCGCCCTTGCGCATGGAGATGCCGAAGTCCGACACCCGCAGGTGCGGCCGCCCCGTTCCGGTGGCCTCCAGAAGGATGTTGGCGGGCTTGATGTCACGGTGCACGACACCCTCGGCGTGCACCGCCGCGAGACCGGCGAGGAGTTGGTCGAGCAGGGTGCAGGCGAAGCGGGCGGGCAGCGGCCCGTAGTCACCGATGACATGGGCGAGGGAGCCGCCGGTGATCAGGTCCATGGTAAAGAGGACCTGGTCGTCGTCGGCGGCCCAACTGGCGGGAGCAAGCACGTGCGGATGGTCGATCCGCAGTGCCTGCTCCCGAACGAAGCGCAACAGTGTGTGAGCGTTCCGCTGTTGCAGGACCTTGGCGGCCACATAGCGGCGCCGGCGATGGTCCCAGGCACGCCACACGGCGCCCACTCCCCCGCGGCCGACCGGGTCGACGAGTTCGTACCGGCCGGCGAAGACCTCACCCATGGTCGTGCCCCCCTTCCGGGCCGCCCGGCAGCGGCCCGGTCGACGGCTCAGCTCTGGTGCGCCTCGTAGTGGGCGACGGCGTCCGCGGTGCGGCCCGCTCCGTACACCCGAAGGAACTCTGCCAGCTCCGGGTGGGTCGGGGCGAGCGTGTCCGCGGCATCGATGATGTCGCCCGCCGCCGCGACGGAGCGCAGCAGCGACTGGATCTCACGCACCACACGCTTCACCGTGGGTGCGCCCGAACTGGTGGTGGACTGAGCCGTGTTGGTCAGTACGGAACCCCCCTGAGACTTCTTGATCTCGTCCATGCGGTTGGTCGCCTCCGCGGCGCTCACACTGCCGTCCGCGACCTGCCCCGCCAGCTCCTGCAGGAGCTGGACGCGCTGGACGACGGCCGGATTGCCGATCTTGGCGCGCTGACCGCTCATCAACTGCGACAGCATGGGTGCGGAAAGGCCGAGCACCCCGGCGAGCCGGGCCTGGTTCAGGCCCAGATCGTCGATGAGGCGACGGAAGAGTGCCCCCAGCGGTTCCCCGTACCAATTCCGCTGGAGCTCCCGTGCTCTCGCAGTCGATTCTTGTTGAGCTGCGTCCATGTTGCGTCTCCCCATCGCTTCCCCATAGGACCGCAGTTCGCTGCCGCGAACCACGTCGAGCATCTTACGGAGAGTGGTCGCGCACGGGGACCCCCAATCCTTTTTGCGAGATCCGGGGGGAGACCCGGTACTCTGGACTCCGACGCCCGCCGAGGCGCGATTTTTTCGCCCTGGCATCGGCGTTCACGGGGCCTTAGCTCAGTTGGTAGAGCGCTGTCTTTGCATGGCAGATGTCAGGGGTTCGACTCCCCTAGGCTCCACTTGTACGCACCCCTCTGACCTGCGGAAACGCGGTCAGAGGGGTGTTTTTTCGACCAGCCCCGCGGCCCGTGCTCCGGCAGTATCTCCGCGTACCGTCCTGCGAACCGTGCTCGACCGTGACGTCGCGGGCTGCGAGCAGGTCGCCACTCGTGCCGAGGTCCAAGTCGCATACAGTCGCGCACCCGGCTCGTGTCCCTGGCTCCTGTCGGCTGAAGCCTGGAACGTCCCGAGGACCAAGCCTGGAACGTCCCGAGGACCAAGCTGGATCAGTCGGCGGGCCACGGGCACCGCTGTGGCTGTAAGTCATGAGCATGACAACTTGAGGGAATTAGCGCCGGGGCCGCTGCCAAGGCAGCGGCCCCTCGATCGTGAGGACGTCGATGTCCTGGATGGTCGGGCAGATGTCGCGGATGATCTCGATGTTCTGCGAGTAGTGCCCGTGGGCCTCTTCGTCGGCCAGGGCGGGGGTGGTCGCCATGCCGGTGGCGGCGAGCGTCAGCATCGAGCCGGCGAGAATCTTCTTGGTGTTCACGGGGATGTGCCTTCCTTGCGTCCGGTAGCTGCGACGCCGATGAGTAAGCGTCGACAGCTTTCCTAACTGCCTTGCCGTGCCCGGGGTTCCGACGGATAAAACTCATTCACCCTTTTGCAGCAGCGGGTGCCGGTGACGGCAATGCAGATATTTTTTTACAGGGGAATGGGGTGGTACTCGCGGTGCGGCGGATACGCGTCGTCCGGGTTTCCGCACACCTGTGCCCCGAGCGTGCGGTAAACGCCGACTCGGGGCACAATTACCCTCGTGATAAGGGTTTTCAGAAGCGCCGCACGGGTGCTCGGAATTACTGGTCCACGACCTGACCCAGAAGGGGCAGCGCCGGGGCCGCGGAGTCGTCCACGACCTTCGACTTCTGCCGGATCTCGTTGCACTGGAAGGCACGGGCCTCGTCCAGCACCTCGATCGTGAGGACGTCGATGTCCTGGACGGTCGGGCAGATGTCGCGGATGATCTCGATATTCTGCGAGTAGTGCCCGTGCGCCTCTTCGTCAGCCATGGCCGGCGTGACAGCCATACCGGTAGCCGTCAGGGTCAGCATGGAACCGGCAACAAGCTTCTTCACACTCATGGTGTGTACCTTCCTCGCATATGTGGGCGTCTCCCAGTGAGTGCGCCAGCACACCGCATAACGGGGGCGCTTGTCGTTGCGTTTCTGTATGGGCGCAACGATCACCCAATTGCCGCAGCGGTGTGTCTTTACGGTTAAGTCCACGATCGTATTTCTCGGGCGCCGCGAATCCCGGCAACCGGGTGAAAAAGCGTCCGGCACGCAACTTCCGGCTCGACACCACGGTTGGGTCTGGCGACTGCACCCGGGTCGGGTGACACGTCATCCCAGCTAGGAGGGCTCAGTAATAATGAACGCCAAGAAGGTGTTTGCCGGGTCGATGCTGACCTTGGCCGCGACTCCAGGACATCGACGTCCTCACGATCGAGGTGCTGGACGAGGCCCGTGCCTTCCAGTGCAACGAGATCCGGCAGAAGTCGAAGGTCATCGACGACTCCTCCGCCCCCGCGCTGCCGCTGCTGGGCAAGGTTCAGAACTGACCCGTTCCTGAACACCTCGGCTTCCGTACCGCCAGGTGAGGCCTCAACGGTACCCGGCGGCTGCCCCGGAGCGCGGACGATCACCTCCGCCTCCGGGGCGAAGTCTTTTGTGGGGGGCCTACGGCCAAGGCCCCGGTGGCGAAGTGCGGCAGCCCCGGCGAAGTACGGCAGCCCCGGTGACGAAGTACGGCCGGAGCGGCGCGCTCGTGTGGACGGCGCCGCTCCGGCCTTCGGATGCTCAGGGGCGGGTGTCAGGTCCCGCGCGTCAGGTACGCACCCCGGTCACGTCAAGTGCGCGCCTCGGTCAGGTGCGTACCCTGCGCACCGGCAGCAGACAGCGGGCGCTGGTCGGCACCATCTGCTCGTCCGAGACGAACGCGCGCAGCTCGTCGGCGGCGAGCGTCCTTCCCTGCACGGCTTCGGGCCAGGGGCGCAGCGCGCAGATCAGGTGGGCCGTGCCGCCCTCGTGGGCCGCCTGCTGCCACTGCGGGGAAACCGGGCACTGAACCCGCAGGAAGGGCAGGTGGAGCACGGCTTGTCCGGCCTCCACCAGCAGCGAGATCGGGGTCCTGCTACTGCGGGTCAGGTCCGTGGCCCCGCCGCCGATCGTGAGACCGGACTTCTCCAGCTCCGTCCGCAGCGCCTCCGCCCCCGCCTCGGGCCCCTCACGCCCGTCCCCGCGGGAGCACACCAGGAGGAACGGTGTCACGGTGCCGCCCGAGGCGGACGCGGTCTCATTGGCCCAAGGGACGATGATGAGGGTGCCCAGGAGGGAACCCTGCTGCTCTGGCTTCACGGCGGTGGTTGAGGTCATGCGCCCGGATGGTAGTGGCGGTTTCCGGTGCCTTCAGGTGCGTTTCCACCCGTTCGGCCGATACATCGGTGCCGTGATTCACCTGGCGAGGTGTACCGGTACCGGCATGTCCGCTACGGCCCCCCGCCCCGGCGCCGCATCTGCCGCCGCACCGTGGTCGCTCGCCCAAAGGGGGCGAAGCGCTGTCGCGGAGGATTAAGGAATCGATTGGCGCAATAGAAATACATATGACGGAAAGTCAGTAGAGTGCGGCCGGTCCATGAGGAGCAGGCATGACCCCACGACCTCGAAAGCGCGGCAAGCGGACACCGGGCCCGTGTGGCAGGCGGCTGGCTTTTATCGCTGCCGGAATCATCGCGTCGACGGCTGTCGTCGCCGTGCCCCGACACACCGCCGACGCGGTGGGCGTGCCGGAACGGAATCCAATGGCCCCGCCCCCGGTCCCGGCCCCGGCCGAGTCGTCGACCGCGGGTCCGCCCCCGGCCCCCGACTCGCCCGCACCCCCGCCCGTGAAATCCCCGGCCATCGGCGCCTACCTCGACTACGGCCCCCGCGGCATCGACCGCATGGCCGAACTCGGCAAGTGGCTCGGCGGGACCGAGTTGCGGGTCGGGCACACGTATCTGCCGGGCGACCGGTGGAGCAACATCGAGGGCGCGCCGCGCTTCCTGGAGAGCTGGGCGGCTTGGCGCAAGGCCGAGGACGACCGGCTCTTCGTCCTGAACGTGCCGATGCTGGAGCGCAACGAGGAGGGTGTCAGCGACCGGGAGGTGCGCGGACTGCTGCGGCAGGGGGCGGCCGGGGCCTTCGACGAGCACTTCCGCGTGCTGGCGAAGCGCCTCGTCGACCTGGAGGTGCCGGACACGGTGGTGGTGCTCGGCTGGGAGATGAACGGCATCACGTACACCCATCGCTGCGGTCCGGACCCGGAGTCCTGGAAGGCGTACTGGAAACGCATCGTCACGGTGATGCGCTCGGTCCCGGGACAGAAGTTCTCGTTCGACTTCGCGCCGAGCCGGGGGCGGGACGCCATTCCCTGGACGCGGTGCTATCCGGGGGACGACCAGGTCGACATCATCGGCATGGACGCGTACGACCAGCCGCGCGGCATGACCTTCGACGAGCAGGTGAATGAGGAATACGGCCTCCAGCACCACGTCGATTTCGCCAAGGAGCACAAGAAGCCCGTCTCGTATCCCGAATGGGGGCTCTTCCGCAACGGCGACAACGACGTGTACATGCGCCGGATGCTGAAGTGGATGGACGAGCACAAGCCGCTGTACAACACGGTCACGGACTACTGCCCGCACGGCGTGTGGCAGTGCGAGGACAACCCCCGGTCCGCGAAGGTCTACCGGGAGGCGCTCTCGGGTTCCCCGGTGAACCCGACGCCCCGGCCGACCGGACCGGAGCTGGAGGGGGCGCGGCGCTGCTCGCCGCTCGACCTGGGCCGGTGGATCGAGTACTGGATGGGCGGCAAGCTGTGCCTGCGGGTCGACTGGTGGGAGCGGCCGGGCACCTGAGAGCCGGGGGTGGGCGCGGCGGTGGACGTGTCGTGCGCGGCCACCGCCGCCGTCCGTGCCCGGTGCGGCGTACGCGTCACGACGACGGGGCGGCGGCACGCCTGCGCCGTGCCCACTCCCGCGCCGACGCCTCACCCATCGCCGCCGCCAGGAGCGGGGCAGTACGCCCACGGGCCAGCAGGAAGCGCCGGTTGGTGACCTGCTCGGGCCGCCAGCGGTGCTTGTACGGCTCGTCGCCGCGCAGCAGGCTCAGGGTGCGGGGCTGCTCGCCCGCGGTGTGCCGAGTGCACGCGTCGAGCAGCATCGTGGCCACGTCGATCTTGAGTTCGCGCAGGCGCGGGTGCGCGCCGTAGAGATAGCCGCCCGCGAGCCGGGAGGACAGCAGGGTCAGGTCGGCGGCGAGCACCTCACCGTCCAGTTGGAATTCCGTCACCACCGCGTCGCCAGCCGCCACCATGGGCCGCACCGAGCGCAGCAGGTGCTCGCGGAACCGCGGTCGCAGGTGCTCGGACGTCACCTTGCGTCCCCGCCACTGCAGTTCGTGCAGCCGCAGCAGCGTGCCCAGGGACCTCTCCACCTCGTCGGCGGGTACGACACGTCCGCGCACGCCGGCCGCGGCCAGCTTGCGCAACTTGGCGCGGGCGCGCTGCGCGGTCCCCGCGGGCAGCCGCTCCGCGAGTCCGGCCATGGGCAGCGGAGGCAGTTCGAGGCAGACGGAGTCGGCCAGTTCGCGGCGCGGACCCCGCCACCGCTCGTGGACGCTCTCCACACAGGCGCCCGGCCGCACCTCACGGAAGTCGATCAGCGCGGTGCGGGCGAGCCCGCGCAGGCCCGCCGTCAGGGCGTCCGCCGCCCGCTCGCGGCAGTCCGGGGCGAGCAGGACGTCGGCGAAGTCCGAGATGGCGCCGCCCAGCGGGCGCAGCACGGGGACCGGTCCGGGGGCGCGCATCAACGGCGCGGCGGCGACCAGTTCACCGCCGTCACGCACCAGCAGCACCCGCAGTCGCCCCGGCCGCCCGTACGACCGCCACCACGAGGTCAGCCACGCGTGGCTCTGGAACGGCGTCGCCTCCCCGCACACCCGGTACAGCCGCTGCCACGAGCCGGAGAGGGACGCGAACTCGGCCTCGTCCACACAGAGCCCGGTGGTGAGCGGGCCACCGGTGGCGACGGGGAGCGTGCCTTCAGCCATGGTGCTCATGCGCTCCCCCGGATCCCGGCGGACGCGGGGCCCGGCACGGTGGTGCCCGGGCCCGGCCGGGCGGCGGCACGGGGGCGTACCAGCAGGACGAGGCCGCCGAGCAGCCCGCCCGCGCACAGACCGACCAGCGCGCTCACCGGGGTGGAGAGCGAGGAGGGCGCGGTGGGCTCGACGGCGCGTGAGAACGGCAGCAGCTCGACCTTGGTGCTCTTCACGGTGTGGTTGGCGCTGGTGGTCAGCGAGCGGGACACGGCGTTGGCGAGGGTGGCGGCGGTGTCGGGCCGGGTGTCCGAGGCGGAGACAGAGATCATCGGCGCGTCGGGGGAGGTGGCGACCTTGACTCTGTCCCGGAGCTCGGCGGGCGACACTCCGGCGGCGACCTGCGCGTCACCGAGGACGGCGAGCTGCGTGGCGACCTTGCCGTAGGCCTGTGCGAAGCCCAGGGCCGTGGCGGGGTCGCTCTTGGCCCGCGGCACCGCGACGACGTAGCTCGTGGCGGTGTACACCGGTGTCTGACCCAGTCCGTACACACTGCCGGCCAGGGCCCCCAGGAGGGCGCAGGCGGGCAGGACGGTCCAACGCGGCAGTCGGGTGAGGAAGGCGAGAGCGCGGGTGAGGCGGGCGCGCGGGGAGCCGGGGGGCGGGGCCTGGCCCGACGGGGGCCCGGACGTGTCGGTGGCGGGGGCGGGCGGGGCGCCGGCCGCGGTCTGCGCGGAGCAGCCGCAAGGGGCGCTGTCGGAGGAGCCGTCGCGTGCGCTGCCCGGGGGACTGGTGCGAGGACTGGTTCTGGGATTGGTCCGGGGACTGGTGCGAGGAGTGTTTCGAGAAGTGTTCGAAGGGGCGCTCATCGGGTTTTCACCTCCTGGTTCGGGCCGGAGAGCAAGGACGCGTAGACGTCCGTCAGCCGACCGGCGCTGCGGGTGATGTCGTAGTGGCGCACCGCGGTCGCCGCGGGACGGTGCCGTGGGGCGCCGGACCGGCGCAGGCCGTGGAGGGCCCGCGCGAAGGAGTCGGGGTGGCTCGCGCAGTACGAGGAGTTGACGCGCTCCCCCGCGGGCAGCCCCTCGATGGCGGGGCAGGACGAGTACAGGACGGGAAGCCCACAGGCAAGGCCTTCCACGAGCGCGAGCCCGAACGCCTCCTCCGGTGAGGGGGAGGCCAGCACGTCCATGGCCGCGAGCAGGGACGGCAGGTCCGCGGCAGCCTGCTCGGCACCGCCGTCGTCGTGCGCGGTCTCGCCCGCGAACCGCACCCGGTCGGTGAGGCCGAGCCGCCCGGCGAGACGGCGCAGTTCCCGCTCCCGCGGTCCCGCGCCCACCAGGAGGACCCGGACGTCCTCCGGGAGCCGGGCGGCGGCGCGCAGCAGGACGTCGAAGCGCTTGCCCTCGGTGAGACGGCCGACGCCGCCCACGACGAACGCGTCGGCGGGCAGGCCCATCCGGGCGCGCGCGGCGGCGCGGGCGGCCGGGTCGAAGCGGAAGCGGTCCGTGTCGATGCCGTTCGGCACCACCCGGATGCGCTGCCACGGCACGCCCCACCGGTGGAGGCGGGAGCCGACGGCCGGTGATACGGCGACGGTCAGCCTGCCGAGCCGCTCCCCCGCGAGATACAGCGCACGGACCCCCGCGGTCAGCGGTCGTCCCTCCATCTGCGAGTCGCCCAGCGAGTGCTCGGTGGCCACCACCGCGCGCACCCCCGCCAGCCGGGCCGCGAGCCGCCCGTACAGGCAGGCGCGGTAGAGGTGGGTGTGGACGACGTCGTAGCGGCCCGCGCGGATGAGCCGGGTCAGGCGGGGCAGGACGCCGATGTCCCGGTTGCCCGCCATGCCGAGGTCGGTGACACGGGTGCCGTCGGCGGTGATGCCGCGGGCCACGCTGCCCGCGTCGGTCAGCGTCAGGACGTCGCAGGTGACCGGCAGGTGGCGCAGGAGCAGACGCAGTTGCTGCTCGGCCCCGCCCATGCCGAGCCCCGTGATGACGTGCAGGATCCTCACGCGGTCACCGCCGCGGGGCGCAGGGTGCGACCGCGCGGGCCGCCGGTGGCCTGCTTCAGGCGCAGCCGCCAGGCCGTGTCGTTCTGGCCGATGTGGATGCGGGGGAGCGCGAAGGGTCCGGCGGACGGGCCGGTCAGCGGCCCGGGGTCGATGGCGCAGGCGTAGGAGTACCCGGCCGTGCGCACGGCGGCCAGCACGCGCCGGTCCACCAGGCCGTACGGGTAGCAGAAGCCGTGTACGCCCCGTCCCGTCAGCTCCGCGAGGGCGGCCCGGCTGCCGGCGACCTCACGGTGCAGGGTGCGGTCGTCGGCCCGGGTCAGGTCGATGTGGGTGAGGCCGTGCGCGGCGATCTCCATGCCGTGTCCGGCGGCGCGGCGGACGCCGTCGGCGTCGAGGAGGGCCTTGCGGGGGCCGAGCGGGTCCCAGGCGTTGTCGCCGCCGAGCCTGCCGGGCAGGACGAAGACGGTGGCGGTGCAGTCGTGCCGGTGCAGCAGGGGCAGGGCGTGGTCGAGGAAGTCGCGGTACCCGTCGTCGAAGGTGAGCCCCACCAGGCCGCGCCCGCGCCCCTGCCGGCAGGCTGCCAGAAGCTGCTCCATCGAGACCCCTCGCAGGCCCCGGCGGCGCAGCCAGGCCAGTTGGGCGTCCAGGCGCGCGGGGGAGACGGTGATTCTGTACGGGTCGTCGGCGGGGTCGGCCACGGAGTGGTACATGGCGACCCAGGGGGCGCGGGACGCGGGCGCGGTGGCGTGGCGGGCGTGGTGCCCGTGGTCCTCGGGGCGCCGGTGGTCACCGGTCGGCGTGAGGTCAACGGTCATGGCGTCGCTTTCGTGTGTCGGGGCGAAGGGCACGGGCGCGTACGACGGCGGCGCGCAGCGCGGCGGCCCCGTACCCGCGCGGTGCGGGACCGGAGCCGCGCAGCCGGGTCCCGAAGAAGCGCAGGGCCGACCCGCAGGGGCCCGCCCCCAGGGCCCGGCCGACGAGCAGGAACGAGGTCGCCACCACCAGGCCACCGACCAGGACGGCGAGTGCGGGCGGCCGGACCGGGTGGGCGCACGCGGCGCCCAGTGCCGCGGACGCGGCGGCGGTGAGGACAAGCCGGGCGAGCTGTCCGGTGACGGCGCGTGTGCGCAGGGGTACGCCGCGCGGCCCCGGCGCGAGCAGCAGGAGCAGCGCGGTGACGCAGATGCCGGTCGCGTTGGCGCCCGCGATCCCGTACACGCCCCAGGCGCCCACGCTCAGGAAGCCGAGGCCGGCCGTGGTGACGATGCCGACGCCCATCGCGGCCAGCGGCGCCCAGGTGGTCCTGCCGACGGAGAAGTGCGCGCGGGCGAGGGCGCCCACAAGGGTGTGGCCGAGCAGGCCCAGCGCGTACACCCGCATCACGCCCGCCGTGGCGGCGGTGTCCGCGCCGGTGAACGCGCCGTGCTGGAAGAGCAACTGCACCAGGGCGGGGGCGCACGCGACGATCGCGGCGGCGCCGGACAGCACCACGCACCCGGCGAGCACCAGGTCCCGTTCGACGCGGTCGCGCGCCCGGTCCGTGTCGCCCTCGGCCAGCGCCCGCGCGACCACCGGGAAGGTGACGGTGCACAGCATCAGCGACAGGACCATCGGCATCTGCGCGACCTTCTGCGCGTAGTTCAGGTGCGAGATCGCCCCGGCGGGCAGCGAGGACGCGAGGAAGCGCTCGATCAGGACCTGCGACTGGCGGCACAGCGCGAACAGCAGCACCGTCCAGATGACGGCGGTCTCCAGGCGCACGGCGGTCGCCTTCTCCGTCCGTGGCGCGGTTACGGCCCGGCGGCGCAACTGCCGCCACAGTGAGGGGGCCTGTACGGCGACCATGAACGCCCCGCCGAGGGCGACGCCCACCGCCGCCGCGCGCACGCCGAAGGGCGCGGCGAGCAGGAACAGGGCGGCGATGATGGCGGTGTTGTAGACGACGTACACGGACGCGGGGGCCACGAAGCGCCGGTGGGCGCGGAGCGCCGCGCTGCAGTAGCCCGCGAGGCCGAAGGTCAGGGTGCAGGTGGCGGTCAGCCGGGTGCAGTCCACGGCGAGCCCGGGGTCCGGGAGGCCCGGCGCGAGCAGCGCGACCAGGAGCGGGGCGGTGGCGGCGAGGGCGAGGCCGGCGGCCACGAAGCACAGGGCCATCCGCGGCAGCGAGGCGGCGACCAGGGCGCGTACCGGATCCGGGTCCGGGGACGCGGCACGGCGCGCCAGGGCGAGGCTGAACGCGGGCACCAGGAAGAAGGCGAGCCCGTCCTCGATGAGCAGCGTCGCCGCCATCTCCGGCACGGTCCACGCCACCAGGAAGGCGTCGGTGTCTCTCCCGGCCCCGAAGAAGTGGGCGAGCGCCTGGTCGCGCACGAGCCCGAGGAGCGACCCGGCGACGGTCAGCGCTGCGGTCACGACGGCGGCCCTGGCGAGGAAGGCGTTGCCGGGGTCGGCGCCGGGGTCGGGGTCGGTGCTGGGACCGGTGCTGTGTTCGGTTCCCGGGCCGGGCGCGGTTCCTGGGCCGGATGCGGTTCCCGGGCCGGATGCGGGGCCGTTTCCGGGGGCGGTGTCGAGGCGGGTGAGGAGGGCGGCGGTGTGGATGTCACCGCGGGTGGCGCTCGTGCCGGGGGCGGCGTCGGTGCCCTGTGCGACCTTCCTGCCGTGTGCGGCATCCGCTCCGGCGGTCGGTTCCCGCGGTGCGGCGGCGGGTGACGGAGACGTCGTCATCGTGCCCCCGGTGCTGCCTGCGGTACGCCCGCCTCATGCGGTACGCCCGCCTCGTGCGGTACGCCCGCCTCGTGGGCCGCCCCTTCGGCCGCCCGGGGCCGCAGCCCCCACCAGCCGCACGCCCCGAGGGCGACCGCCGTCAGCACCGTGGAAGGCCCGCCGATGTCGGCGTACATGAAGTCGGCCAACTGCCAGACCAGCAGCCCGCAGGCGAGAAGCGCGCAGTCCAGCTCCCCCCGGCCCGCCGGACGGCCCGGTCCGCCCGTGCCGCTGACCGGACTGCCCCGCCGGTCCCGTACCCGCGCCCACCGGCGCACCGCGCACACCAGCAGCGCCAGCCAGCCGCCCGCGAGGGTGAGCAGACCGAGGAGGCCCTGTTCGCTGAGGACGAGAAGGTACATGTTGTGCGGGGACAGCAGCGGTTGGCGCCGGAACCCGCTGCCGGCGCCCGCGGTGTCGCTGCCGGAGGACAGCGCGAGGGAGGCGTGGCCGTCGCGGTGCTCGGGGAAGCCCTTGAGGCCCACGCCCGTCACCGGGTGGTCCCGCCACATGTCGACGGAGGCGGCCCACATCGCGTACCTGTCGGTGACGGACTGGTCGGGGGCGTCCGTGACCTGGGTGATGCTGCTGAGCCGGTCCTGGAGCAGTTGGGAGCCCAGGCCCAGCCCGGCCACCAGGACCACGGCGGCCGCCGTCGCCGCGAGCGCCGCCCGCAGCGCGTGCCGGGCCCCCGCGAGCAGCAGCACCACGCCGCAGGCCACCGCCGTGGCGATCCACGCGCCCCGGCTGAAGGACACCGCGAGCGGCACGGTCAGCAGGCCCGCGCAGGTCAGCGCGGCGGCCCGCTGCCGGGGCGCGTGCGGGCGGAAGGCGAGGGCCAGGGCGGCGACAAGTCCGTACGACACCACCGTCGCCATCCCCATGACGTCCGTGGGACCGAAGGTGCCCACGGCCCGGATGTCCGCGCCCATGTACGAGGCCCCGGTCCCGGTGAGGTTCTGGTGCACGCCGATGGCGCCCTGGACGAGCGCGAGTCCGACGAACGCCCAGGCGAGCACCCGGAACTGGCGTGCGTCGCGGATCAGGAGCAGGACGGCCGCCGGCACCAGGACGAAGACCTGGAGGTAGCGCGCGGTCCCGGTGAGCGCGGTGGCCGCCGACGAGGAGGCGCACGCGGCCGCGGTGATGCCGACGACGGGGAGGCCGAGGACGACGGCGGCGGTCCGGGACAGGGGGCGGCGCGCGCCGCGGACGGCGTTCAGGACGGCGCAGCCGACGACCACGGCGGAGAACGCGTCGGCCGGTGTGCCCCCGGGGCCCGCGCCGCCGTCGGTAGGGACGGGCAGCGCGAGCAGCGCCACCAGGAGAACGACGGGCAGGACCGTCAGGACGGTTCGGATGGCCCGGAGGGGCTGAGCGGAAGAAACCGCAGTGGTGCGTGAGGGGAGGGCGGCCCGGGCGGGGAGAAGGGGCCCGCTCCGGCACGGCGGGGCGTGGTCCACGGGTCTCAACTCCCCGTGCGGCGCAGCAGGCACCCGATGGTGCGCAGCAGGATGCACAGGTCCTGCCAGAGCGACCAACTGTCGATGTAGGCGTTGTCGAAGCGGCACCGGTCCTCGATGGAGGTGTCCCCGCGCAGGCCGTGCACCTGGGCGAGGCCGGTGACGCCGGTCGGCATCCGGTGGCGGTGCGCGTAGTGCGGGTAGCGCCTGCTGAACCGGTCCACGAAGAAGGGGCGCTCGGGGCGCGGGCCGACCAGGCTCATGTCGCCGCGAAGGACGTTCCAGAGCTGCGGCAGCTCGTCCAGTGAGGTACTGCGCAGGAAGCGGCAGAACGGGCTGATGCGGTGCTCGTCGGCGACGCTCCAGCGCGTGGCGGACTCCTGCGGGTCGGCGGGGCGGTGGGTGCGGAACTTCAGGAGGGTGAACAGCCGGCCGTCCTTGCCCACGCGTTCCTGACGGAAGATCACCCCTGGCCCCTCGGTGACGCGCAGCACCAGCGCGCACGTCAGGAGCAGCGGCCCGGTCAGCAGGAGCAGGGTGCCGGACACGGCCGCGTCGAGCGCCCGCTTGCCCACGCTCGGCCGCGGCCGGTGCGTGGACACGAGGGGGTGGCAGCGGAACCCGGCGACGTACAGGGGGCGGGTGGGGGCGCGCGGGGTGGGGGCGGTCGGTCCGCGCGGATCGATCTCCCACAGTTCGCAGCCGAGGGCGCGCAGGGTGGTCAGCCGTGACTCGTGGTCGGGGGCACGGTCGGCGAGGAGGAGCACGGTCCGGACGTCGTTCTGGATGACGGCGCGGTTCAGCTCGTCGTCGTCGGCCAGCAGGGGGAGTCCGGGCATGGCACCCGCCTGCTGCTCCTCGTCGGGGGCCGTGTCGATGGTCGTGCCGATGGTCGTGCCCGCGCCGGTGCCCGGGACCGTGCCCGCGCCTGTGCCCGCGCCTGTGCCCGGGACCATGCCCGCGCCTGTGCCCGAGGGCGTGCCCGCGCCCCCGGCCACGCCCGCACCGGTGACCGGGGCCATGCCCGCACCCGCGTCCGGGGAGGCCCCGCCCGCGCTCCCTGCGCCGCCCGTGCCCACGCCCGTGCCGGTGGCGGCCGGGCCCCGGCCCGCACCCGGCCCCTGTTCGCCGTCGGTGGCTTCCCCCACCACGCCCACCGGCCGCAGCCCGCACCGCGGTCGCCGCAGCAGCGCCGTCGCCACGCTCCGCGCCTGTCCACCGTGGCCGAGCACCAGGACCGGTCGGGGCCGGCGCCGGACCACCGACCGCCGGTGCCAGTGCACCAGGGCACGGCCACCCGCCCCCAGTACCCCGTGCAGGGCGACCGCGCTGAGCAGGGTGGCCGGTGACAGGGAAAGAGGCGTGAGCGGGGGCACGGTCGGAACGAGTTCCGGTGCCAGGGCGAGGTCCGGGGCCAGGGCGGGAGTCAGCGCCGGGGTGGCGGCGGGGGTGAGGACGGCGGTGGCGCACCAGGCGAGGGCGATCCGGCCGCCCAGCGCGGGCAGTTCGGTGAGCAGGGAGGGTGCGAGCGTGTCCTCGTACAGTTGTCCCTGGAGGTTGAGGGCGAGGACACCGGCGAGCAGCAGTGCCATGAGCGCCGGGGAGCGGAGCGGGCCGGGGAGCAGCAGGGTCGCCGTCAGGGCGGCGAGTGCGTCGGCGGCCAGCAGGGGCAGGGCCCGGCGCCGGTGGGGGGAGGGCCGGCCGCTCCGGCGCCCGGCACGGCCGACCGGTGCTCCCCGGGGGGCGACGACGAGTGAGCCGGTCCGGTGGCGCTCGGCTTGGCGGGGCTGTCCCGACGACGAGGTGACGGTTCTTTCCGCACTCACGTGGTACTGCACTCCCTGTGTTCGGTGGGCGCCGTGCCCAGAAGTTCGCGGTACACCGCTTCGACGGCGGCCGCCGTGCGGCGCACGTCGTGGTGGTCCAGGATGTGCGCGCGGCCCTCGCGGCCCAGCCGGTCGCGCAGGACCGGGTCCCGCAGCAGGGCGGTCAGGGCCGTCGCCAACGAGGCCGGTGCCTCCGGCGGGACCAGGGCGCGGTCGTGGTGGGCGGCCGGCAGGCTCTCGCGGGCGCCGTCCACGTCGGTGAGGACGACCGTCCTGGCGCAGGCCATGGCCTCCAGCGGGGCGAGCGCCATGCCTTCCCAGCGGGACGGCAGGACGACCACGTCGGCCGCCTGGTACCAGGGCGCCGTGTCCTCGGCCGCGCCCGCGAACGTCACGGACGGATGCGCGAGACCGCGCAGGGCCGCCGCGTCCGGGCCGTCGCCGACCAGCACCAGACGGGCCCCGGGCAGCCGCGCGACCACCTCGGACCAGGCGCGCAGCAGGACGTCCTGACCCTTCTGCCTGCACAGTCGTCCGACGCACACCACGAGCGGGGCGCGGGCGACGGAGCGGTCCGGGGCGAGGAGCCGGGCGCGCGCCTCGTACGGATCGTCCGCCGGTACGAAGCGTTCCGGGTCGATGCCGTTCGGAACGACCGAGAAGGGGCCGGTGATGCCCGCACGGCGGCCGGTCTCGCGTTCCGCCTCGCTGACGCAGAGGGTGCGCGCCGTCCACCGGGCCGCGTGCCGCTCCCAGGCGCGGGCGAGCAGCGCGACACCGCCGTCGACCGCTTCGAACGACCAGGCGTGTGGCTGGAAGACGGTGGGCACCCGGCCGCGCACGGCGGCACGGGCGGCGAGCCCGGCCTTGGCGCTGTGCGCGTGCACGAGCGTCGGCCGGACGGCGTCGACAAGGCGCGCGAGGTCGCGAACCTCGGACCACAGGCCGGGTCCGGGGGAACGGGCCGCCGCCCAGGTGTGCACGGGCACGGGACCGGCCGAGCGGGCCAGGGTGCCGTCGCCCGGGCAGGCGAGCCGCACGTCAAGACCGGCGGCGCGCTGCGCCCTGACCAGGTCGGTGACCACGCGGGCCACACCGCCGTCGGCCGGTTGACTGATGTGCAGGACCCGCGGCGCGGGGGAGGAGTTCGAGGGCGGGCGCATGCACGACTCCCTGAGTTCCGTGAGCCAGGACGACGAAGACGCGCGCTACCGCCGCGCGTCGCGACGCGGGCCCGGAGGGTGGCGCATGGCGGCACCTGCCTTCCATGTGTGAAGAGGCGCGAACCCCAGCGGAGAAGGGTTGATCAGATTAAATGCGTGTATCTGACCGCTTATGACGTAAATAGACTGAGAAGGAAGCGCAACAGTAGCCCCTTTTACGAGATTTACTGCCTATTTGTCCGCGTGTGTCGAGAGGTGAAGCGTGTGGCCGCTCGGCGAGAGCGGCGCGTCACTCGTCCGGACGCATGGCCGGCACGGCAGTTCCCCGGCCTCGCCGAGTTGCGCAGGCCCACGGTGTGAGGCGCCGTGACGGAGGGCGACGCCGCCGGGCAGTACACCGGTTGATATGAGATAAGGCGGCCCGCTGTCAGCCGTGCGGGCCCCTGGAAGTTTCCCGCACAGGGGTTTCCGTACCGTCCTGCGCTCGTTAGGCGTAGGGAAGTGAGACGACAGGCAATGACTGCCTGAACGGTGCCCCTACAGGCGACCGAAGTCGCCGAAGAAAGGAACACGATGAAGTCCCTCAAGGCTGCCGCTGTCCTGGCCGGCTCGATCGTCATCGCCGGTGCCGCCGCGCCCGCTTTCGCGACCGACGTGAAGCCCACCAGCCCGAAGGTCGGCCTGAATCCCGTTCTTGAGAAGGCCGTGCAGACCACCAAGCCGGTGACCGCGAACGCCGAGCAGGCGCTGGACGGCAAGAAGAAGGACTCCGTCGTCAAGACCGTCAGCGACGCGGCCAAGAGCGTCAACTCCGGCAACGGTCCAGCGAAGCTCCTCGGCGGGCTTCCGCTCGCCAAGTAAGGGCACTTGTCGCACCCGGCTGTCTCGCCCGACCGTGAAGGGCCGGTCCCCGCGCCTCACCGCCGGGTCGGCCCTTCGGTGTTTCCGGGATGGCGATGTCAAGCGTCCGCGCCCCGTGACCCCATCGGGTGATGCCGTCGCCGCGTTCCGCCAGACAGGTGACAAAAGGGGCCGGATGGCCCCCGCGCGTCTATAGCGTGCACCCCATGACCTCAACGTCCGACCAGCAGCGCGATTTCCGGGTGACCGACCTCGGCACCCTCGCCGTCCTCGCCTGGAGCGGTGAACACCCGGAGGACGAGAAGGACATGGCCTTCCTCCTGGCCTACTCCCTGGGAGACACCGAAGGTGGCCCCGAGGCCACGGCCGAGGCCATGCGCACCCTCCTGCGCAGTGAGGAACTGCCGCTCGGCGGCCCCGTCCTCGATGGCGCCCGCAACCCCTCCCTGCCCGTCAGCCTCCGCATCGAGGACGAGCAGGCACTGGTGCACATGCCGCACGTCCGGGCGGAGTGTGTCGTCCCGCCGGAGTGGCTCGCCGCTGTCCGGCAGCGCGGCCATGCCTACTTCATGATCACCACCCGGGCCTGGCCCGAGGGCACACCCGGCAGTCCCGTCTCCGAGAAAGCTCTACGCGACTTCGCGGGCTCCGAGGACACCATGCTGAACGCGGCCCACTGCCTGCTGCCCGTACCCGGGCCGCGCCGCTGATGCGCACCGTCACTCCGGCGGGCCGGGTACCGGCCCAGGGCTCCGCCGACGTCCGCACGACCGCCGCCGGGCCGGATCCCTCCCCCGCGGCCGGGCGCGGACTCGCGCTGCTGATCGTGCTCACGGGCGCGGCGGGCCTGCTCGCGTCCTGGGTCATCACCCTCGACAAGTTCAAGCTGCTCCAGGACCCGGACTACGTACCGGGGTGCAGCATGAACCCGGTGGTGGCCTGCGGCGGCATCATGAAGAGCGAGCAGGCCGCCGCGTTCGGATTCCCCAACCCGATGCTGGGGCTGGCCGCGTACGCCGTCGTCTGCTGCGTCGGCATGAGCCTGCTGGCCGGGGCCCACCTTCCGGCCTGGTACTGGCTGACGTTGAACGCGGGCGCGGCCTTCGGCGTGGGCTTCTGCACCTGGCTGCAATTCCAGTCCCTCTACCGGATCAACGCGCTCTGCCTGTGGTGCTGTCTGGCCTGGGCGGCCACGATCGTCCTGTTCTGGTACGTGACCTCGCACAACGTGCGCCGCGCGCACCTGCCGGCGCCCGCGTGGCTGCGTACCTTCCTGGACGAGTTCACCTGGGTGCTTCCCGTGCTGCATTCGGGTGTCGTCGGCATGTTGATCCTCACGCGCTGGTGGGACTTCTGGATGAGCTGATTCCTTGTCGTCATGCGTACCGGCCGACGGTGAGAGGGATGGTGGAGAGGCCCGGTGGAAGGGACAGCGGAGGACACGGCGAAAGGCTCGGCGAAAGACACGGCGAAGGGGACATCGGGAGGGCCGGTGGAGGCGAAGGGGACACGCAGCGGCACAGTGCGGCGCCGTCACCTGATCGTGGTCGCGGCCACGGCCGCCCTCGGCGCCGCGGGCGCCTTCCGCGTCCTGCGCGGGCCCGCGCAGGAAGAGCGGGGACGGCCCGGGGCACCGGGCGGGCCCGCGTTCGACGAGACGTACCGGGGACGGCGGATCCAGGGTGAGCCGACGACGGGCGGGGGCGTCCACGGCCCGGGCGGCTGGCGGGTCACCGTCGACGGGAAGCCGCTCGGTCTGATGCGCCGGGCCGACGGCAGTTATCTGAGCATGGTCGACCACTACCGGTCGTACTCGACGCCGCTGGCCGCCGCCCGCGGCGCGGTCGACGAACTCGGCACGCGCCAGTCCCTGGCCGGCCGTCTCCACTGAGCCCCGCCCCGCGTCCCTGACCAGAGCACGGCCAAGACGGCAAGGACGGCCAAGACGGCCAAGACGGCCAGAACAGACAGAGCATACAGAGCGGACAGAACAGACGGGGCGGACGGACATGGCGTACACGCGCAGGAACCAGCGGAGTCTCAGCCGGGCCGAGCGGCGGCGGTTCGTCGACGCCGTGCTCCGGCTCAAGCGCCGCGGCGAGTACGACGCGTTCGTCCGCACGCACATCGACCACTACGTCTCCGACGGCGAGAACCGGCGGCGGGTCGCCCATATGACCCCCACCTTCCTGCCCTGGCACCGCCGCTTCCTGCTGGACTTCGAGCGTGCCCTGCGCCGCGTCGACGCGGGCGTCACCGTGCCGTACTGGGACTGGACGAAGGACCGCACGCCGGCCGCGTCCCTGTGGGGCGAGGACCTGATGGGCGGGACCGGCCGCCGGGGCGACCGGCGGGTGAGCACGGGACCGTTCGCCCGGGGCAACGGCTGGATCATCAAGGAGAGCGTCACCGACGGAGACTTCCTCACCCGCGACCTGGGGCGCCCCGCCGCCCCGCTGGCACTGCCGACCAGGCAGGACGTGGCCTGGGCGATGGGGGAGACGGTGTACGACGTGTCGCCCTGGGACTCCACCGCGTCGCGCGGGTTCCGCAACCGGCTCGAGGGCTGGGCACCCGGTACCGGCGACGCGCGGTGGCGCAACCACAACCGGGTGCACCGCTGGGTCGGCGGCCACATGCTCGGCGGTGCCTCCGTGAACGACCCGGTGTTCTGGCTGCACCACGCCTTCGTGGACCTGCTGTGGAGCAGGTGGCAGCGGCAGCACCCGGACTCCGCCCCGTTCCTGCCGGAGCGGCCACCCGCTCCCGACGAGCCGCAGCACCGACGCGTCGTGGCGCGTCGCGAGCCGATGCCGCCGTGGCGGACCACACCGCAGGACATGCTCGGCCACCAGGGGATCTACCGGTACGCCGAGTAACGCCGCCACCCGTGCGCGACGGGCCCGGCGCCGTCTCCCGGGCACGGAAAAGCCCCCGGTCGATACCGGGGGCCTCGGCGCCGGTTCAGTGACCGTATCCGTGACCGTGGTGGCGGTGGTCGGCGTCGCTGTTGACGCACTTGTTGCCGAAGGTGGGGTTCAGCAGACCGACGACATTGACGGTGTTGCCGCAGGCGTTGATCGGGATGTGGGCGGGGACCTGGACCAGGTTGCCCGAGAGCACGCCCGGGGAGTCGACGGCCGCGCCCTGCGCTCCGGCGTCCGCCGCGGCCAGACCCGCGCCGCTGAGTACCACGGCGCCCGCGCCGAGGGTGACGCCGACTGCCTTCGCGATGCGAGACATCACGTTCTCCTTTGAGTGGGAACTATGCGGCCGCATAGGGGACGGCCGTAGTCCCTTAACGCGCGGTGTTGACGCGAGGTCACGGCGTCCGTGACCGAGTGGGTTTCCTTCCACCGGCGCGCCGGGCGCCGGGAGAAACACGTGCTCATACTTGGTGCGCGATGCCGAGGAGCGCTCTCCGGGAGGATGTGTCCGCACGTCGTATGCGCGTGGTGTTCGTGTCGTCCGTGCGCGGCACGCATGCCCTGACGGCAGGCGAAGGTGTGGCCGGACCGGTGCATCGCCTACCGCAGCCACACCCCTCGTCTGGCGAGGTACGACACCGGGTTGACGTCCGAGCCGTAGCCGCGCCGGGCCCGAATCTCCAGGTGGAGGTGCGGGCCCGTGGCACGCCCGGTGGCGCCGCTGTAGCCGATCCGGGTACCGGTGCGGATGCGCTGGCCCTGGCGCACCGAGATGCGCGACAGGTGCCCGAACACGGCGTAGTGCCGGTCCCGCAGCCGCACCGTCACCGCCTTGCCGTACGCCCCCGACCAGCGTGCGAGCACCACGACGCCACTGCCAACGGCGTACACCGGAGTGCCGTTCGGCACGCCGAGGTCGATGCCGGTGTGGTGCCCGGCGGCCCAGTTGCCGCGTACGCCGTAGCGCGACGTCACGCGGTAACGGCGGCGCAGGGGCCGGGCGAAGCGGCCCGGAGGCCGCGCGGGGACGCCGAGGCTCCGGCTGTCCTCCCCGGGTGGCAGTGCGGCCTCGGCGGCGGCGAGGTCGGCCTCGAACTCCTCGTCGAAGTCCGCGACGCACCCGTCCCCGCCCGGCGCGGCCGGGGCGGCGTCCCGCAGCGCCCAGTCCCCCTCGGGCGGCGGCCGGCCCTCCTCCCGCGGGACCCAGTCGTCCTCGTCGCCGACCGCGGGTGCCGCCATCGCTCCTGACAGCGCCCCGCCGACCAGCAGACCCGCGGCAAGCCCGAGCGCGTCCCGTCGTGTGGTGCCCGCTTGGTGCGGGCCGTCTATGTGGTAGCCCATAGCTGCAAGGACACCCGGGCGCGCACCGGCCCGCACGGCCGATTGCGCCGCCTGGGCTAATCCCGCGCGGTCGTGGCCGTCGCCGCCTCGACCGGTGGCCCGCTCGACTCGCCCAAGGAGAGCGTCCGTTCCGGCCCGCTCCCTGGGCTCAGGGAACAGGACGACCTGCGGCAAGACATGCCGATAACGCCCGCGGAGCCCGAAAGTCCGGGCGTAGGCTTGAGTCATGACCCCGGGCGACGGCTGTGCCGGCCAGGTGGCTGCCGCTTGGCGGCGTGCCGCGGCGGCGCGTTTGCGAGCGGAGCGTGCCGAGGAGTCAGCCGAACGGTACGAGGCGTACGCGCTGGAGTCCGGCCATGCGCCGAACGCCGACCTCGCCGCCGCGCTGCGCAGGTCGGCCGCCTGTCACCGCTCCTCGGCGGAACTCCAGGAGGCGTTCGCCAGACGCATGGCGAAGTGGGCGCAGGGACGCGGGGAGCCGCCCCGGTTCATGGCCGGTGTCGCCGAGGCGTGCGGCGCCGACAGCGCGGCGCTCATCCTGGTGGACGCGCGCAACAGCCAGCTCGCGGTGGCCGCGTCCGGCGAACCCGCGCGGGCCGCACAGGACTTGGAGTTCGTACTGGGCGAGGGCCCCTCCCGGGACGCCACGACGCACCGCAGTCTCGTCGTCGCGACGGGCGACGCGATCGAGACCCGCTGGCCCTGTTACGGGCCCGCGCTCACCGCGCTCGGCGTCCGTGAGGTCGCCGCGGCGCCCCTGGACACCGCTGCCTCGGCGCGCTGCCTCGGCGCCCTCGCGGTCTTCGACCCGCCCCCCGGCCTTGTCGGCTCCCGCGCCTTCGACGAGCTCGTCGGCGCGCTGACCCGGCTGGTGCTCCGCGACCCGGACGCCGACCCCGAGCTGTACGGGGGGACCGACCACCGCGACAGCGTGCAGCAGGCCGCGGGCATGGTCTCGGTGCACGTCGGCTGTCGCGTCGACGACGCGCTGGCACTGATCAAGGCACGGGCGTTCTCCCGCGGGATGCCGTTGGAGGCTCTCACCCGGGCGATCGTCGCAGGTGACCTCACCTTCGCCCCGGAGGGCTTCGCCCCGGAGGGGCCGTCATGACGACGCCACGACGCACCAGGCTCTGAGCCGCACCTCCACCACCGCGCGCCGCACCTCCACCACCGCGCTTCGACCGCTGCGGCTGCCGCCGCGCACTGCGGCTGGTGCCGGGCTTTGATCATTGCGGTGGCCGCCGGGCTCTGACCGGCCGCTGTGGCTGGCGCCGCGCTCGCACCGGCCGCCACCGCGGCCACCACCCCGCCTGCGCCACGGCGCACCTACCACTCGTGTGCCACGAGCGTGGGCGCGCCGCGGCGGTGGTCGTCGTGCGGTGCCGTCAGCTCCGCTTGTCGTGGCCCTCGGGCTCGGACTCCGCCTCCGCCTGCTTGGCCTGTACCTCCGGGTCGAGGGACGCCTGTGCGCTGCCGTCGACCGAGGTCAGGGGCGCGCGGTCGGGGACCTCCGTGGCGGCCGGGGGTTCGACGAGCCAGTCCGGGTTGGCCTGCTTGTCCCACCACTTCCAGGCGGCGACGGCGCCGGCGGCAAGCAGGCCGACGACGGCGAGGCGCTTGGCGAGCCGGCCGGTGCGGGCCCGGCGCGCATGGCGGCGGGAGAGCCGCTCGATCTCCTGCGGGGTGACCTGTCCGCGCAGCGCGGCGAGCGCCGCGGCGCCACGGGCGGCGGCCTCCTCGCGGGCCGGGCCCGCCGCGGCCACGGCCTGCTCGATGCGCGGCTTGGAGAAGTCGGCGGCCTGCCGGGCCGCCCTGCGGGTGCGGGCGGCGGCCTGGTGCGCGGCGAGGTCGACCTTCGGCGGCACATGCGTACGTGCCTGCTCCAGGCGCGGCGCGACATGGGTGCCGTACTGGGCGCGGGCCTGCTCCGCCGCCTCGTGCGCCGCGTGCGACACCCTGGGCGCGAGCTTGGCCCGGGTCTCGTGCGCGTACTGCGCCGCCGTCTCCTTGGCCGTGCCGGCGTAGGGCGCCACCACCTCTGCGGCGTGACGCACGCTGTCCTTGGCTGTGCTCGTCGCGGCGCGCACGCTGTCCTTGCGGGTCACGGGTTCCTCCTCCTCGGTGGCGTATAGGTATGTCACCTTTCCACCCTTTCGAAGATCATGCCTGCCATATGGCTCCGCGGCATATGAGGGCGGGCATCCGGGTACGGGGGTTCCCCGGCGACAATGCCACGGTTCGCCGACGGAGGAGCCTTCCCTGCGAGTACTCGTCAGCTACTGGTCCCAAACAAGTCCGTGCGAGGATCGTGCAGTCACAGACGACAACGGAAGGCAGATCGTGGCCGAGCAGCTCTACGCCACCCTCAAGACCAACCAGGGCGACATCGAGATCCGGCTGCTGCCGAATCACGCGCCCAAGACGGTCAAGAACTTTGTTGAGCTCGCCAAGGGCGAGCGCGAGTGGACGCACCCCGCCACCGGCAAGAAGTCCACGGACAAGCTGTACGACGGCACGGTCTTCCACCGCGTGATCAGCGGCTTCATGATTCAGGGCGGCGACCCGCTGGGCAACGGCACCGGCGGCCCGGGCTACGAGTTCGGGGACGAGTTCCACCCGGACCTGGCCTTCGACAAGCCGTACCTGCTCGCCATGGCCAACGCGGGCCCCGGCACCAATGGCTCGCAGTTCTTCGTCACGGTCTCGCCGACCGCCTGGCTGACGCGCAAGCACACCATCTTCGGCGAGGTCACGAACGACGCGAGCAAGAAGGTCGTGGACGCCATCGCGGGGATCCAGACGAACCCGCGCACCGACCGCCCGGTCAACGACGTCGTGATCGAGTCCGTCGTGATCGAGACGCGCGAGGGCTGAGCGCCGACGCGAGGTCTCCGGGGGCGGCCGCGCGGCAGCGCCCCACGAGGGAACCAAACCGCCCCGCCCGTCCGTAGAGGAAGGGCGGGGCGGCGCGTTCGTCACGCCGCGCCTTCGTACGGAGAATGAGGGGACCGCAATGGACCAGGCGCCAGGCAACCCGCAGGAGCCGCGGGACGCACAGGGGCCGCCGGGCTGCTACCGGCATCCGGACCGGGAGACCGGCATCACCTGCACCCGCTGCGAGCGTCCGATCTGCCCGGAGTGCATGATCAGCGCTTCCGTCGGCTTCCAGTGCCCGGAGTGCGTCCGAGACGGTTCCGGCACCGGGCACTCGCCCGCCGCCGCCCGGCCGCGCACGATCGCGGGCGGCACCGTCGCGCAGGACCCCCGGCTGCTCACGAAGATCATCCTGGCGGTCAACCTGCTGGTGTTCGTCGCGGTACGGGTGCGCGGTGACAGCCTCCTGAACGACCTGGTCCTCATCGGCCAGTGGCCGCCCTACCCCTTCGTGCCCACCGAGGGCGTCGCGGAGGGCCAGCCGTACCGCCTGGTCACGTCGATGTTCACGCACCAGGAGATCTGGCACATCGCGTTCAACATGCTCGGCCTGTGGTGGCTCGGCGGACCCCTGGAGGCGGCGCTGGGCCGCGCCCGCTATCTGGCGCTCTATCTGCTGTCGGGCCTCGGGGGCAGTGCCCTGACATATCTGGTGGCGAACGACCACGAGGCCTCGCTCGGGGCGTCCGGTGCGATCTTCGGCCTGCTCGGCGCGACGGCCGTCCTGATGCGGCGCCTGAACTACGACATGCGCCCGGTCGTGTTCCTGCTCGCGCTGAACCTGCTCTTCACCTTCACCTGGAGTGGCATCGCCTGGCAGGCGCACGTCGGCGGACTGATCGCCGGTGTCGCCATCGCGTACGGCATGGTGCACGCCCCGCGGGAGCGGCGGGCCCTGGTGCAGTGGGGCACGTGTGCGCTGGTGCTTCTGGCGATCGTGGTGGTCGTGGTGGTGCGGACGGCCCAGCTCGGCTGAGGCACGTTGTCCACAGTCTGTGCCCGATCTTGTGCACGAAGTGGGGAACGCGTGTTCCGAAGGTCGCTGATCCGGGTTTCCCCAGGCAGGACAGGGGATGGTGGGTCGGCCCCGGATGCGGAACCGGTCACACCGGCGTCAACCGCCGGAGAGTTATCCACAGATCTTCAGACCTTTCCCCAGGTCTGTGGATGGCAGTGCTCGCGCTGTGGATAACTCAGGCCAGGGCTTGCGGGCGGGGGCATGCGTACGCTCCCGTGGAGCGCCCGCTCCACGGCATGCGTCAGCCGCCCCGCCCTGCCCTCAGCTCAGTGGAACCGTTACTTCCACTGCGTGGAGACGCCGAAGCCCGCGGCGATGAAGCCGAAGCCGACGACGATGTTCCAGTTGCCGAGCGGGTCGATCGGCAGCTCCCCGTCCGTGACGTAGAAGACCACGATCCAGGCCAGGCCGATGAGGAACAGCGCCAGCATCACCGGGGCCACCCAGCTACGGCTGGTCAGCTTGATGGTCGTCGCCTTCTTGCTCGCCGGCGGCGTGTAGTCGTCTGCCTTCTTGCGGATACGTGACTTCGGCACGAGGGTCTCTCCTGTCGATGCGCTGCGTGGCCGCGCAGGGAACGGGGCGTGGCGCCGGGGCGGGCACTGGGGGCACTCAGGTGCGCCAAGTCCTCCCCCCGGGCGTCCGTTAGCGTAGTGCTTCCGCGGCGGTGAAGGAGATAAGGGTACGTTGAGCAATTCTGCCGACTTCCCCGGAGGCACGAAGCGGCGTGGTCCCTGGCGGCCCGTGCGGCTTCTGACGATCGCCGTTTTCGCCCTCGCCGGTCTGATCTTCGTCACCAGCTTCAACACGGCCAAGGGCACCAACATCCGTACGGACGCCTCCCTGTTGAAGCTCTCCGACCTGATCCAGGAACGCAGCCGCGAGAACAAGGACCTGGAGGACTCCAACGGCTCCCTGCGCGACGACGTCGACTCCCTGGCCCAGCGCGACAGCCCCGCGACCAAGGCCGACGAGGCCCGCCTCAGGGCCCTGGAGCGGAACGCGGGCACCAAGAAGCTCAGCGGCGACGCCGTCACGGTCACCCTCGCCGACGCCCCGCCCGACGCCACCGCCAAGCTCCCCGGCTACCCCGAGCCTCAGCCCAACGACCTGGTCATCCACCAGCAGGACCTCCAGGCGGTGGTGAACGCCCTGTGGCAGGGCGGCGCCGAGGGGATCAGGGTCATGGACCAGCGTCTGATCTCCACCAGTGCCGTGCGCTGCGTCGGCAACACCCTGATCCTCCAGGGCCGGGTCTACTCCCCGCCGTACAAGGTCACCGCCGTCGGCGACCCGGACCGGCTCAGGAAGGCCCTCGCCGCTTCCCCCGAGATCCAGAACTACATGCTGTACGTCAACGCCTATGGACTCGGCTGGAAAGTCGACGACGACGGAGCGGTGACTCTTCCCGGCTACTCGGGCACAGTGGATCTCCACCACGCGAAGCCCGTGGAGCCGTAACCAGCCGTAGCCCCTGGGGGGACCCCGTGCCGGTGCGAGTGATCGTCAGGACGTTCAGCGAACTGTGCATCACCGTCGGCACCCTGATCGTGCTGTTCGTGGTCTACGTGCTGTTCTGGACCGGCGTGCGGGCCGACCGGGCGATGGACCGGCAGATCGACCGCCTTCAGGACCGGTGGGCCGAGCAGTCCCTCGGCGCCGACGGCAAGGGCGACGGCGACGCCCCCCTCCTCGCCCGGAACGACGCGCCCTACAAGGACGGCGACCCCTTCGCCGTGATGTACGTCCCCCGCTTCGGTTTCACGTGGAACAAGCCCGTGCTCCAGGGCACCGCCACCGGCACCCTGAAGAAGGGCCTCGGCCACTACGCGCGCACCGCCCGGCTCGGCCAGAAGGGCAACTTCGCCGTGGCGGGGCACCGCCGCACCCACGGGGACCCCTTCAAGGACTTCCCCGAGCTGCGCCCCGGCGACGCCGTGGTCCTCACCGACGGCACCACCTGGTTCACGTACCGCATCGACAGGGAGCCCTACCGGACCCTCCCCGGGGACACCGGCGTCATCGACCCCGTACCCCGCAAATCCGGCTACCGCGAGCCCGGCCGGTACCTCACCCTCACCACCTGTGAACCCGAGTGGGGCCACAGCCACCGCCTGATCGCCTGGGCCCGCCTCGACGCCACCCAGCCGGTGGAGGCCGGGAAACCCGGGGCACTGCGCCGTTAGTCTGGTGCCGTACGGCGACGGAAGGGACGGCATGTACGGCTGGATCTGGCGGCATCTGCCGGGGAACGCATGGGTGAAGGCACTGCTCTCGCTCGTGCTCGCCCTCGCGGTCGTCTACGTGCTGTTCCAGTACGTCTTCCCCTGGGCGGAGCCGCTGCTGCCCTTCAACGATGTGACGGTGGACGGCCAGTGAGCACCAGCAACAACGCCCGCATTCTCGTCGTCGACAACTACGACAGCTTCGTCTTCAACCTCGTGCAGTACCTGTACCAGCTCGGCGCCGAGTGCGAGGTCGTGCGCAACGACGAGGTCGAGCTGAAGCACGCCCAGGACGGCTTCGACGGCGTGCTGCTCTCGCCGGGCCCGGGGACGCCCGAGCAGGCCGGTGTCTGCGTGGAGATGGTGCGCCACTGCGCCGCGACCGGGGTGCCCGTCTTCGGCGTCTGCCTGGGCATGCAGTCCATGGCGGTGGCGTACGGGGGTGTGGTGGACCGGGCGCCGGAACTCCTGCACGGCAAGACCTCGCCGGTCACGCACGAGGGCAGGGGCGTCTTCGCGGGCCTGCCGTCACCGTTCACCGCCACCCGCTACCACTCCCTCGCCGCCGAGCCCGCCACGGTCCCGGCCGACCTCGAAGTGACCGCGCGCACGGCCGACGGCATCATCATGGGCCTGCGCCACCGTGAACTGCCCGTCGAGGGCGTCCAGTTCCACCCCGAGTCCGTTCTCACCGAGCACGGCCACCTCATGCTGGCCAACTGGCTCGCGGAGTGCGGCGACACCGGGGCCGTCGCCCGGTCGAGCGGGCTCGCCCCGGTGGTGGGCAGGGCCACGGCGTGACCCCGGGGGCGCACGGGGGCGCCGACGCCGACGGGGCGGGGGAGCATCCGTCGCCGTGGTTCCGCGCTGCGCCGCCCGGGGAGCCCGGGGAGCCCGGGGCTTCTGAGGCGGGCCCTGAGCCCCCGGAACAAGTGGCGTACGTCCACGTGTCCGCGCCCGCCGACGACGAGACCATCGCGCTGCGCACGGTGGACACGCGGCGAACAGCGGGCACAGGGCCGCCGGAGGCCGTCGTGCCGCCGGAGACCACAGGGCCGCCGGAGACCGCCGGGCCGCCGGAGGCCGTCGTGCCGGGTGGGCGCGCCGCGCGCCGCAAGGCCGCCCGGCGCAAGGGGCGCCGGGGCGCGAAGGCGGGGGTGTCCGCCGGGAGTGGCACCGGGGCCCGAGCCGGGGCGCCGACGGCCGCAGCGGGGGCTACGGGGGCTACGGGGCCCGCGGGGACGGTGGAGCGCCCCGAGCGGCCCCTGACCCGCGTGGAGGCCCGGCGTGCCGCACGTGCGGCCAGGCCGGGGCCCGCCACGGTGGCCAGCCGTGCCGTCGGGGAGCTCTTCATCACCATCGGCGTCCTGATGCTCCTCTTCGTCACGTACCAACTGTGGTGGACGAACATAAGGGCTCAGCAGCAGGCCGACGCGGCCGCGCGCAAGCTCCAGGAGGACTGGGCGAAGGGCGAGGGCAAGCCGGGCGCCTTCGAACCGGGGCAGGGCTTCGCGCTGATGCACATCCCGAAGCTGGACGTCGTCGTGCCGGTCGCCGAGGGCATCGACAAGCACCGGGTCCTCGACCGGGGCATGGTCGGCCACTACAACAAGGGCGGCACCAAGACCCCCATGCCGGAGGCGAACCCGGGCAACTTCGCGGTCGCCGGACACCGCAACACCCACGGTGAGCCGTTCCGCTACATCAACCGCCTGAAGCCGGGCGACCCCATCGTCGTCGAGACGCAGGACACGTACTTCGTCTACAAGACGGCGAGCATGCTGCCGCAGACCTCCCCCGCCAACACGGCGGTGCTCGACGCGGTCCCGCCGGGTTCCGGCTTCACGAGACCCGGCCGCTATCTCACCCTGACGACCTGCACCCCCGAGTTCACGAGTAAGTACCGGCTGATCGTGTGGGGCAAGATGGTCGAGGAACGGCCGCGCGACAAGGGCAAACCGCCCGCGCTGGTCGACTAGGCGCTGAGACGGACGGGGCGAGAGCAGTGGCAGCCACCACCGAAGAGGACGAGCAGGAGCGGCCCGGGGACCCCGCGCCCGGGGACCCCGCGCCCGCGCCCGTCGCGCCGCGGCGCGGCCGCGGCCGGATCGCGACGGCCGTCAGCGTCTTCGGTGAACTCCTCATCACCGCGGGCGTGATCCTCGGCCTGTTCGTCGCCTACTCCCTCTGGTGGACGAACGTCATAGCGGACCGCGAGGCGAAGAAGCAGGGCAACCGCGTCCGTGACCACTGGGAGGCCAAGGGCCCCACGGCCTTCAACACCAAGGACGGCATCGGCTTCCTGCACGTACCCACGATGAGCGGTGGCGAGATCCTGGTCACCAAGGGCACCAACGCCAAGACCCTCAACCACGGTGTGGCCGGCTACTACACGAAGCCCATCAAGTCCGCCCTGCCGCAGGACAAGAAGGGCAACTTCACCCTGGCCGCCCACCGGGACGGCCACGGGGCGAAGTTCCACCGGATCGACAAGATCGACGAAGGCGACCCGATCGTCTTCGAGTCCCGCGACAAGTGGTACGTCTACAAGGTCTTCAAGACCCTCCCCGAGACCTCGAAGTACAACGTCCGTGTCCTGGACCCCGTCCCCAAGGAGTCCGGCGCGAAGCGGGCGGGCCGCTATATCACCCTCACCACCTGCACCCCCGTCTTCACCTCGAACTACCGCTACGTGGTGTGGGGCAAGCTGGAGCGCGTGGAGAAGGTCGACAACGACCGGACGCCGCCGCCCGAGCTGGACTAGGGCTCACGGCCCCCCGGACATGACGAGGGCCCCGGCACTGCACGGTGCCGGGGCCCTCGTCATGTGTCTCGTACCGGGTCAGTCCCGGCCGTGGCGGCCCCAGCCGCCGGCGCCCTCGATGAAGCCGCCGCCGTTGTCACCGCCACCGTTGCCGTTACCGCCGTTGTCACCGCCGCCGTTGCCGTTGCCGCCGCCCTGGTCGCCGCCGCCCGGGTTGCCGCCGGTGGTCACCAGGTTGATCGACGTGCCGGTCTTGACCTGCTGGCCACCGGGCGGGTCGGAGAGGATCACCGTGGCGTCGTCGTCCTGCGGGCCCGTGATGTTGCCGACGGACAGGTCCGCGTCCTCGAGGGCGTCGCGGGCGTCGGAGAGCTTCTGGCCGCCCAGCGCGGGGACCGCGACGTTCTCCTCTTCCTCTTCCTCGGGCGCCTTCGCGACCTGGACCGTCACCGTGGAGTTCGGGTCCACCTGCGTGTTGGCCGACGGCGAGGTCTGGATGACCTTGCCCTCGTCGACGCTCTCACTCTCGACGTCGGTGCGCTGCGCGGTGAGACCGTTGGCCTCGATCTGCTTCTTCGCCGCTTCCCAGCTCTGACCGGAGACGTCAGGGACGGTCACCTTCTGCTGCTTCTTGGCGACGATCAGGGTGATCGTGCTGCCCTTCTGCCGCTCGGCGCCCGAGGTCGGGTCCTGTTCGAGGACCTCGCCCTCGGTCTCGCTGGAGACCCTCTGCTTCTGCTCGACCTTGAACTGGTACTTGTCGCCCTCAAGCTTCTCCCGCGCCTCGTCGGCGTCCAGGCCGATGACGCTCGGAACCGCTACCTTCGGCGCCCCCGTGGACACGACCACATTGATCGTGTCGCCCTTCTCGACCTTGGTGTCCGCGCCGGGGTCCTGGGAGCAGATCTCGCCCTTGGGGTACTTCTCGCAGGGCTCGCGCTTGGACACGGCGACGTTCAGGTCGACGTTCTTCGCGTCCTGCTGCGCTTCCTTCAGCGTCTGCCCGACGAAGTTCGGCGCCTTCTTGTCGTCGCTGCTGCTGCTGGTCCCGCTGAACGCCCACTTCCCGATGAGGATCGCGCCCACCAGGACGAGGATGCCCGCGGCCACGAGCAGGATCGTGGAGGTGCTGCTCTTCTTCTGGCGGCCGCGCCGGGACCCGTCGTCGTAGCCGTCGTCGGGGTTGACCGGCGGCATCATGGACGTCTGGCCGTGGCCCCCGGCGCCGTTCTGCGGGCGGAGCATGGCCGTGGCCTGGTCACCGTAGTCACCGGGCTGGCCGCCGTAGCCGACGGCGCCCATCGCGGCCGTCGCCGCGACGGGCTGCCCGTCGAGGCAGGCCTCGATGTCGGCACGCATCTCGTCGGCCGACTGGTACCGGTAGTCCGGGTCCTTGGTGAGCGCCTTCAGGACGATCGCGTCCATCTCGGGCGTGATCTCGTGGTCGAAGACGCTCGGGGACTGCGGCTCTTCCCGCACGTGCTGGTAGGCCACCGCGACCGGGGAGTCGCCGACGAACGGGGGCCGGACCGTCAGGAGCTCGTAGAGCAGGCAGCCCGTCGAGTAGAGGTCGGAGCGCGCGTCGACCTGCTCGCCCTTGGCCTGCTCCGGGGAGAGGTACTGGGCGGTGCCGATGACCGCGGAGGTCTGCGTCATCGTCATGCCGGAATCGCCCATGGCGCGGGCGATGCCGAAGTCCATCACCTTGACCTGGCCGTTGCGCGTCAGCATGACGTTCGCGGGCTTGATGTCACGGTGGACGATCTGGCTGCGGTGCGAGTACTCCAGGGCCTGGAGGATGCCGATGGTCATCTCCATGGCGCGCTCGGGCAGCAGCTTCCGCCCGGAGTGCAGCAGCTCACGCAGCGTGGAGCCGTCGACGTACTCCATGACGATGTACGGGATGGAGACCCCGTCGACGTAGTCCTCACCGGTGTCGTAGACCGCGACGATCGCCGGGTGGTTGAGCGAGGCGGCCGACTGGGCCTCACGGCGGAACCGGGCCTGGAACGACGGGTCGCGGGCGAGGTCCACCCGCAGCGTCTTCACCGCCACGGTCCGGCCGAGACGGGTGTCGTGCGCGAGGTAGACCTCCGCCATCCCGCCGCGGCCGAGCACCTGGCCCAGCTCATACCGGCCGCCGAGGCGACGCGGCTCTTCCATAGCTATTCCAGCCCTCTCCGTCGGTCCCCGACCGCACCGTGTTGCGCGGTCCGGCGGTGTGCTGTCCGGCATACCGTACCCGGCTCGCCCTACGTGACCCGGCCGCAACCGTCACCCGATACAGGACCGGTATCGCAACGTGCACCGATGCGAAGGGGCCGTGACAGGGGTCACTTCTTGCTGTCGAGAACCGCCTTCATCACGTCCCTGGCGATCGGCGCCGCGAGACCGCCGCCGGAGATGTCGTCACGGGAGGCCCCGCTGTCCTCGACGACCACGGCCACCGCGACCGGGGAGCCCGAGTCGGTCTTCGCATAGCTGATGAACCAGGCGTACGGGTTCTTGCTGTTGTTCAGGCCGTGCTGCGCCGTACCGGTCTTGCCGCCCACGGTGACGCCGGGAATCTTGGCCCTGGTTCCCGTGCCCTCGTTCACCACGGTCTGCATCATGTCCTGGAGCTTCTGCGCGTTCTCCTTGGACAGCGGCTCGCTCATCTCCTTGGGCGAGTGCTTCTCGATCACGTCGAGGTTCGGCGCCTGCAGCTCCTTGACCATGTACGGCTCCATCAGCGTGCCGTCGTTCGCGATCGCGGAGGTCACCATCGCCATCTGCAACGGCGTCGTGGCGGTCTCGAACTGGCCGATGGAGGACAGCGCGGTCTGCGGCCGGTCCATCTCCTTGGGGAAGGTGGAGGCGTTGGAGCGGACCGGGACGAACTGCTGCTCGTTGAAGCCGAACTTCTCGGCCGTCTCCAGCATCTTGTCCTTGCCGAGGTCCGAGCCGATCTTGCCGAAGACGGTGTTGCAGGACACCCGCAGCGCCTCGCGCAGCGTGGCGTTCTTGCAGGGGATGTTGCCCTCGTTCTTCAGCGGCGTGGTGGTGTTCGGCATCGTCCACGGCAGCGGCGAGCGCGTCTTGGCGTCGATGTCCGTGTACAGGCCGTGCTCCATCGCCGCCGCGGCCGTGACCACCTTGAAGGTGGAGCCGGGGGGGTAGGTCTCGCGCAGCGCGCGGTTCAGCATCGGCTTGTCGGGGTCCTTGTCCAGCTTCCCGAAGGTCTCGGCGTCCTTGTTGAAGTTGCCGGCGAAGCTGGAGGGGTCGTACGAAGGGGTGGAGGCAAGCGCCAGGATCGCGCCGGTCGAGGGGTCGATCGCGGCGACGGCGCCCTTGCCCTTGCTCTTCAGGCCGTCGTACGCGGCCTTCTGGGCGTCCCGGTTGAGGGTCGTGACGACGTTGCCGCCCTCCTTCTTCTTGCCGGTCAGCATGTCGAGGCTGCGGCGGAAGAAGAGCCGGTCGTCCTTGCCGGTGAGGATGCCGTCCTCGATGCTCTCGATCTGGTTGGCGCCGATGCGCTGCGAGGCGAAGCCGGTGACGGGCGACCACATGGGCCCGTCCTTGTACGTCCGCTTGTACTTGAAGTCGCCGCCGTCGACCTTCTTGGAGCCGGTGACGGCCTTGCCGTCGACGATGATGTCGCCGCGCGGCTGGGCGTACCGCTCGATGGGCACGCGGCGGTTCATCTCGTGCTCGGCGAGGTTGTCGGCCTGGACGTACTGCAGCCAGTTGTCGCGGACGAGCAGCGCGAGGACGAGCAGGCCACAGAAGATCGCGATGCGGCGCAGGGGCTTGTTCACGGCCTTACCACCTGGGTCATCTCGGCGTCGGGGTTCGGGGCGGGCGACGGTGCCGGGCGGCGCGCGGTGTCGCTGATGCGCAGCAGGATGCCGACGAGGGCCCAGTTGGCGATCACCGATGAGCCGCCGTACGCGATGAACGGCATCGTCATGCCCGTCAGCGGGATCAGGCCCATGACGCCGCCCGCGACGACGAAGACCTGGATGGCGAAGGCGCCGGACAGGCCCACCGCGAGCAGCTTGCCGAACGGGTCGCGGGCCGCGAGGGCCGTGCGGACACCGCGCTCCACGATCAGGCCGTAGATCAGCAGGACGGCCATGACCCCGGCGAGGCCCAGCTCCTCGCCGTACGTGGCGAGGATGAAGTCGGAGTTGGCGGCGAAGCCGATCAGGTCGGAGTTGCCCTGGCCGAGCCCGGTGCCGAGGGTGCCGCCGGAGCCGAACGCCATCATGGACTGGGCGATCTGGTCGGTTCCCGTCTGGTTGATGACCTCCTTGGAGAAGGGGTCGAGCCAGGCGTCCACACGCACCTTCACGTGCGGCTCGAAGGAGGCCACGGTGACGGCGCCGATGGCCGACATCAGCAGACCGAACACGATCCAGCTCGTGCGCTCCGTGGCCACGTACAGCATCACGATGAACATGCCGAAGAACAGCAGCGACGTACCGAGGTCGGTCTCGAAGACCAGGATCAGGATCGACATGGCCCACACGGCCAGGATCGGGCCGAGGTCACGCCCGCGCGGCAGGTACAGACCCATGAAGCGGCGGCTGGCCAGGGCGAGCGCGTCCCGCTTCACCATCAGGTACCCGGCGAAGAACACCGCGATGACGATCTTCGCGAACTCGGCCGGCTGGATGGAGAAACCGCCGACCTGGATCCAGATCTTGGCGCCGTAGATGTTCTTGCCGAGGCCCGGCACGAGCGGAAGCAGCAGCAGGCCCATGGCGGCGATCATCGAGATGTACGTGTACCGCTGGAGGACGCGGTGGTCCTTCAGGAGCATCATCACGGCGACGAACAGGGCGATGCCGATCGCCGAGTACAGGAGCTGCTTGGGAGCCGCCGCGTTGTACGCGCCGAAGGAGGCCTTGCCGAGCTGCTGCAGCCGCTCCGACTGGTCGAGCCGCCAGATGACCACGAGGCCGAGGCCGTTGAGCAGCGTGGCCAGGGGCAGCAGCAGCGGGTCCGCGTACGGTGCGAACTTGCGCACCACCAGGTGCGCGACGCCCGCGAGCAGGCCGAGTCCCAGGCCGTAGCCGAGCATGCCGGGCGGCAGCTCGCCGGAGATGGCGAGGCCCACGTTCATGTAGGCGAACAGCGGGATGACGACGGCGAACACCAGGAGCGCGAGCTCGGTGTTGCGCCGGCTCGGCGCTCCGATGGCGCCGATCGTCGACGTGTGTGAATTGCTACTACTGCTCATGGCGTGCAAGGGCCCCCAACGGCTGCTTACTGCTTACCGCACTGCGGGACCAGATCCTTCTCCTGCTCGGAGAGGCTGGGGCCGGGTGTGGGAGTCGGTGCGGCGGTGGACTTGGACGTGGCGTCCCGGGTGTTCTCGTCGTTCTCGTCGACGACGGACGTGACCGACGCGTACGAGGTGACAGGCGTGGCGGCGCTGACGAAGCTCGCGTTGCGGAAGTCGGGCTTGGAGCTGCCGGCGTTCTCGGGGAACTCCCCCTGGCGTTCCTGGCCGTCCTGGCCGCCGGACCCGCCCCCGCCCGTGCCCGCTCCGCCCGCGCCGGGCGTGCCGTCGCGCTTCTCCTTCTCGCGTTCCTTCTTCTCGCGCTCTTCCTTCTCGCGGTTCTCCCGCTCGATCTCGCGCCGCTCGGCGTCCTTCTTGCAGGCCGAGGCCTGGAGGCCGAGCTCGCCGATCTTCTTCTCGGCGTCGTCGAGGTTGCCCTCGGAGATCGTCGACTCGACCTGCTTGCGCTGGTACGGCGGCAGGTACTTGAGTTCGATCTCGGGGTGGTCCTTCTCGACCTTCGACAGGCTCACCCACGCGAGGTCCTGGTCGATGCCGCGGTAGAGCGCGACGTGCTCGTTCTTGGTGCCGACGTAGTACTGCGTCTGCGTCCAGCGGTAGCCGCCGTACAGGCCGCCGCCGATGACGGCGAGGGCGAGCGCCGTGTACAGCGATCTCTTCAGCCACTTGCGGCCGCCGCCGGGCTTCATCAGGTCCTCGTCGCCGTACGCCCCGAAGGAACCGCCCTCCGGGTCGTACCCGGGAGTGCCGTCGCCGCTGCCGGGCGGGCCGAAGCCGCCGCCGGAAGGGGGCGAGGCCTGACGGCCGAGGCCCGAGGCACGGCCCGCGGGCGTCTGCATGGCGCCGTCGTCGTTCGCCTGGAGCTGGTTCTCGGCGACCGCGCCGACCACCACGGGGGTGTCGGAGAGCCGGCCCGCGAGGGTGTCGCCGGTGTCGATGTCCAGGACGTCGGCGACGATCACCGTGATGTTGTCGGGGCCGCCGCCGCGCAGGGCGAGCTGGATCAGCTCCTGCACGGTCTCCTGGGGGCCCTGGTAGCTGGCGAGGGTGTCCTCCATCGTCTGGTGGGACACGACCCCGGACAGGCCGTCGGAGCAGATCAAGTACCGGTCGCCCGCGCGGACTTCACGGATCGACAGATCCGGCTCGACGTGGTCGCCGCTGCCGAGCGCACGCATCAGGAGCGAGCGCTGCGGATGCGTCGTCGCCTCCTCCTCGGTGATGCGGCCCTCGTCCACGAGCCGCTGCACCCAGGTGTGGTCCTGTGTGATCTGCGTGAGCACGCCGTCGCGCAGCAGATAGGCGCGCGAGTCGCCGACGTGTACGAGGCCGAGGCGCTGGCCGGTCCACAGCAGGGCCGTGAGCGTCGTGCCCATGCCCTCTAGCTGCGGGTCCTCCTCGACCATGAGCCGGAGCTGGTCGTTGGCCCGCTGCACGGCCGTGCCGAGCGAGGTGAGGATGTCCGAGCCCGGTACGTCGTCGTCGAGCGTGACGAGCGTCGAGATCACCTCGGAGCTCGCGACCTCGCCCGCCGCCTGGCCCCCCATGCCGTCGGCGATGGCGAGGAGGCGCGGACCCGCGTAACCGGAGTCCTCGTTCCCCTCCCGGATCATGCCTTTGTGCGATCCGGCGGCGAAGCGCAGTGACAGACTCATGCGCACCTCGCCCGTCGGCTCCGGGTACATCCGCACGGTGCCCACCCTCCGGTCGGGAGCGCGCTGGCGTCCAAGTCCTGGACCGCGTCGGCTCGCTCGCTCCGCTCGCTCATTTTCGTACTACTTCCGCAGCTCGATGACGGTCTTGCCGATGCGGATCGGCGCGCCAAGGGGAACGGGCGTCGGGGTGGTCAGACGGGTCCGGTCGAGATACGTGCCGTTGGTGGACCCGAGATCCTCGACGATCCACTGGCCGTCACGGTCCGGGTAGATCCTGGCATGCCTGCTCGATGCGTAGTCGTCGTCGAGGACGATGGTCGAGTCGTGCGCCCGCCCGAGGGAGATCGTCTGGCCCTGGAGGGCGACGGTGGTACCCGTGAGGGTGCCCTCCGAGACGACCAGCTTGGTGGGGGCGCCGCGGCGCTGGCGGCCGCCGCTCTGCGCGCGTTGTGGCGGGGGCGCGGCCTGCTGGCGGGCCGCCGCCCGCCCGGCGCCCTCCCGGCGCGCGCCGCGCTGGGTGACGCGCGTACCGAACAGGTCGCTGCGGATGACCTGGACGGCCACGATCACGAACAGCCACAGAACGGCCAGGAAACCCAGCCGCATGACCGTCAGGGTCAGCTCTGACATTGCCCCCGCTTCACCCTTCGGCTTGCCGGTAAATGATGGTGGTGCTGCCCACGACGATCCGCGAGCCGTCGCGGAGCGTAGCGCGGGTGGTGTGCTGCCCGTCCACCACGATGCCGTTGGTGGACCCGAGATCCTGGATCGTCGAGGGCGTTCCGGTCCGGATCTCACAGTGCCGGCGCGAGACGCCGGGGTCGTCGATCCGCACATCGGCGTCGGTGCTGCGGCCCAGCACCAGCGTCGGGCGGGAGATCTGATGGCGGTTGCCGTTGATCTCGATCCAGCGCCGCACCTGCCCGCCCGCGCCGGCGCCGGGACCCGGCGGTCTGCCCGGCGCCTGCCCCGCGCCGCGGCCCGCACCCGCGCCGGGAGGCGGCGCGGCAGGCATGGGAGGTGCGCCCGAAGGGCCCTGCGGGGAGCCGAAGCCACCGGGGGCCCGGCCCGCGCTCGTGGGGCCGCCGCCGGCGGGTGCGGGGGTTCCGCCGGGGCCCGCGGGGCCGCCGGGAGCGTGCTCGGGAGTCTGTGAGGTGCTGGACGCGAGCGTGCGGCTGCGCACCCGGTAGAGGCCCGTGTCCAGGTCCTCCGCCTTCTCCAGGTGCACCTTGATGGGCCCCATGAAGCTGTAGCGCTGCTGCTTGGCGTACTCGCGCACCATGCCGGAGAGCTCGTCGCCGAGCTGCCCGGAGTACGGGCTCAGACGCTCGAAGTCGGGCGTGCTGAGTTCCACGATGAAGTCGTTCGGCACCACGGTCCGCTCGCGGTTCCAGATCGTCGCGTTGTTGTCGCACTCACGCTGGAGCGCACCGGCGATCTCGACGGGCTGGACCTCGGACTTGAAGACCTTGGCGAAGGTGCCGTTGACCAGACCTTCGAGTCGCTGCTCGAACTTCTTCAGGACTCCCATGAGGCACCTCCTCCGTCGTTGTCATCCTCGTACTGCTTACTGATCGTATCCACGCGCCGGGAAATCAGGTGGTTCCCCCTGTCCGCCCAGACCACGAGTGTCGCCTCTCACAAGGCCTGCCCGCACCGGTCTTCCGCGATCCTCCGGGTTCCCTCTTAACAGGGATCGTAGAGGGGGTCCGATGACAGTGTCCCGCACGCGGCTGTGGACCTGGGAGGAGGACTTGACGGGCGGCTCGGTTGCTTCGGGCGGGGGGTTCGGCCGGAACTCGTCCCGCCCTCGTCCGGGTGGCGTACTCCGGGGCTGCTCCTCGGCTCGCAGGTGCCCCCGAATACGGATGTGAATCCACCCTGTCCAGCGTGCTAATCTTCTGGATGTCGGCAGGCGCTCGCACCACTCAGTGAGGGACCCAAAGACAACACCCATGCGCGGGTGGCGGAATAGGCAGACGCGCTGGATTCAGGTTCCAGTGCCCGAAAGGGCGTGGGGGTTCAACTCCCCCCTCGCGCACCACGACGAAACGGTCGTCATCGTGATTCACGATGGCGGCCGTTTCGCTTTGGGCGTGTCGATCGCTGTGACCTATGTCATGCCCAGGTGGGGCGGCGCCGTGCGGGGCCGCCCCACGGCCGTTCACCGTCTGTACTCGTCCTGGATGTCGTCGATCCGCCGCAGCAGCGTCTCATCGTCCGGCGCCCTGATCACGTAGGAGTCGAGGAAGTCCGTCGAGTGGCGGACGCCGCCGCGGCCGTTGCCCGCGCCGCTGGTCGCGATGTGCTCGACGACGCCCAGCTCCGCCAGGCGCCCGGGGGTGATGGCGCGGCTCTCGCCGCCGCCCGGGTAGAACGCGAGGAAACCGCAGGTGCCGCCGCCCGGCGCCGCCGAGTCCGTGCCCAGGGAGACGTCCAGGCCCGCGTCGAGGCGGATCTGCGCCTCGACGATGTTGAAGCCGTACTGCCACTCGATGACCGGCGGGATGACGCCGCCCGGCGGGCGGCCCGCGACCTCGCAGAAGATCAGTTCGTCCGCGGGCGTGTGGAACAGCTCCAGATGTGTGGTGCCGTCCTTGATCCCCAGCGCGGAGAGCACGGAGGCGCTGAGTTCGGTGATGCGCTTGGCCAGCTCGCCCTCGCGCACCAGGACGGTGCCGAAGATGCCGCCGGGCCGGTACCCGGCGGGGTCGGTCAGATAGCGGCCGACGCTGCTGAAGCGGATCTCGCCGTCCCGCACCACGGAGTCGCAGTGGTAGATCTGGCCCGTGACGAACTCCTCGATGCCGTAGTGCGCACCGGACAGGTCGAGGCCCGCGACGACGCCGCGGGCCTCGTCCAGGGTGTCGACCATGAACAGGTCCTTGGCCGCCAGGCCCCAGCGGCTCTTGATGACCTTGCGGCCGGTGCTCCAGTCCACGTTCAGGAGGTCGTCCGGGCTGTCCAGCGCGGAGAAAACGGGCACCTCGGCCGCCCCGGAGGCGTGCACCGCCTCCTTCATGCGCAGCTTGTCGCGGAAGAGGGTCGCCGTCTCGAAGTCCATCCCCGGCAGCCCGAACTTCGAGCGCATCTCCGCCGCGAGCAGCACCGCCCGCTCGTGCACGGCGACGACCCGGCCGACGGGGTGGTTGCGCAGCGTCCACTCGCAGACGGCGCGCCAGCGGTCCTCCTCCTCCGGGTCGCACATGGCGACCTGAGCGACGGGGTTCTCCGTGAGCCCGCGCACGCCCCCGTGGAACTGGTTGCGGGTCACCAGGTGGACGTCCAGCTCCGACGTCGGCAGGAAGTGGCGGCCGCCGCGGTGGAAGTGCGCGTAGGAGTGGTGGTTGATGAACAGGGCGGCGGGCTTCGATGTCCGGTTCGGCGTCCGGGTCCCGGTGCTGCCGAGGAGGCCGGTCGGGGCGGAGGGCGGTGCGGCTTCCGGTGCGGCTCCCGCTGGGGCTTCCGGTGCGGGCTCCGTCAGGCGCTCCAGGTCCTCGGGCGGGACACCGGCCGTCCCGAGCAGGGAGTTCGCCATCGCCGCGGCTCGCCGCCCCGCCGGGGAGAGACCGACCACCGCCATGGGCGCGAGCGGGCGCAGCACCTGCGTCACGAAGTCGGTGAACGCCTTTGGTACCGAGTCCTCCGCGCCGTCCCCCGCGCCGTCCTCCGCGAAGTCCTCCGCGAAGTCCGCCGTGTAGTCCGCCGTGTAGTACCCGGAGTGGTCGTCGACTAGGTCCTGTACGGGGGAGCCGGACCGCTGCACGAAGAACGTCTGGTACGGCAAGGAGTGCGCGGTGCGTGCCGCGGCCACGCTCGCGTCGATGAGGACGAGGCGCCGGTCCGGGTGGGCGGGGCTGGCGGCCGGGTCGAGATGGGCGGGGGCTTCTGCGGGGTCTACCACTGCATGTCCCTATCTGCGGTGTACGCGGTGTACGCGGTCTGCGAACCCTCGCCCAGGTGCGAGAGCTCGTCCCTGATGGAGGCCCGCTCCCAGTGCTCCCGGTCGCGTACGTAGCGGGGGGCGTCCGCGACGATGGCGGTGGTCGTGGTCCTCGCGCCGTCGAGCCGCCAGGTCACCGAGCCGGTGACGGGCGCCACGGCCTCGGTGACGAACGCCTGGCAGGCGGCGCGGAGTTCGCCGAACCAGCGCCCTTCGAGCGCCTCGCGGACCCAGAGCTGCTCCATGTGCAGCTTCTCCCTGAGCACCTCGGCGTCGAGCACCGCGGTCTCCAGGTGGCGGCGCGAGGCGAGCAGCAGCCAGGCCGCCGGCATCTCGCGCACCTCAAGGACCTTGACGCCGCCGGGCAGGTGCTCCAGGCCCGTGTACCTGCCGAGACCGTGGGCGCCCACGGCTGTGTTCAGGCGCGCGATGACGTCGGTGAGGGAGAGCTCGTCCCCGTCGACGGCCACCGGCAGGCCCGCACGGAAGGCCACCATCAGGCTCCGGGGCCCGGCGGCGGCCCCCGGTGACGGCCGCGCGCTCCACCGGTAGAAGGACTCGGGTACGGCGTGGTCCTCGGGGTCGTCGAGGATGCCGGACTCGAACTCACGGCACCACAGGTTGGAGTCGCCGCTGGCCGAGCGCTCGGCCATCTCGTCGAGGCCGATGTGCCGCAGCTCCTTGATCTTCTGCTCGCGGTCCACGGGATCCAGGTCGTAGGGGCTGCCGAAGTGCCCGTCGAAGCCGAGCTGTTCCAGGGCGCCGTTCAGCCTGCGCAGGGTGTTCTGCGAGCGGTTGGCGGTGTGCAGGATCACCCCGGCGCCGAGGTCCCCGGCCACCTCGGTGGCGATACGGGCGATCAGCGGGCGGCTGAGGGTGGAGCTGACGGGGTGCGTGTCCAGGTACACGGCGTGTGCGGTGAGCGCGGGCCGTACGAACTCCTCGACGAACGCGGCCCGGCCGTCCACCAGGTGCAGGCGCACCCCGAGCGCGGTCGTGACCCGCTCGATGTGGGACCGCTCCTCGTCACCGCCCACCGCCACGCTGAGGGCGTGCACTTCGGTGGCCCCCGCCTGCACCAGCCGGTACAGGAGGTAGGAGCTGTCCAGACCGCCGCTGAACAGCGTCACGATGGGGCGCCGCAGGTCGACATCGCCATGGGTGATGTCGCGGAAGGAGCGGATGCCCCGTCGGCTTGTCTTCACGCCGTACGTCCTTAATCGTCCAGCAGCCGGTCAGGGCCGGGAGGTGGCCGGCGGGACCGGCGCGCCGGCCGCCACGCAGTCGCGCAGGAACGACAGTTTCGAGTAGTGGTTGCGCTCGTAGGCGATACCGGCCTTGGCGAGGTGGGCCTCCACCAGGCGGGTGAGCCGCTCCATCTCGCCGTCGATGGTGGCGGCGTCGAGTCCCTCGTGCCGGTAGGTCTCCAGGTACTCCATCTCGACCTGCCGCAGCTTGCGCCCGCCGGCCGCGTCGACGGTCACCTCGTCCGTCTCGATGCCGAAGCCGTGGCCGGTCGCCAGGGAGTGCACGTTCACGTCGAAGCGGGTGCGCCGGAAGCTCGGAAGGCGCCGGAAGGTCAGTGCCGGGAACTCCTGGGACAGATACGCGTCGAAGTCGCCGCCGGGAACCTCGACGCCCTTGCGGAAGGTCTCCTCGCGGCGCAGGGCGTCGGCGGGGAACTTCTTCATCTTGAGCTGGTAGCGGTTGCCGGGATTCTCCTGGAAGGCGTAGTGGCCCACTTCGTCGGCGGGCCCGGTGACCTCGAAGTTGTGCTGCACGAAATGCCAGCGGGTCAGTTCGTAACCGGGGTACGTGATGAAGCCGGGGAAGTCGCCCGCTTCCACGGCCGTCCACATGTCCTTGGTGAGGGACCAAATGGAGGCTTCGTCGAGCAGGGTGACCTTCTGCTCGATCTCGATGTCCTCTTCGCAGTTGATATGGGCGTTGCTCTCGATCCGCATGTGGTCCTGGAGCTCGGTGCGGTACTCCAGAGCGCGGGCGACCAGGTCGGCGAGGCCGATGTCGGCGGCGTGCGCGAATCGTGCCGTCCGCACGAACAAGGTGCCGTTCGTGCGGTATCTGGCGCATATCAGGACTTCGGTGAAGGGCCCCGAAGCGGCCGTGTGCGTGCGGAGGAGCAGCAGCGGACCGAGCGCGGAAAGGGTGGCGTCGGCAGAATCCGGAATTCCGCCCTCCGTCGCGAGAACGCTGCCCAGATAGGCGGTGAAATCCGCTGGGAAGTGGGTGCAGGACCAGGTCGGCAGGGGGGCGGCGGGCGGGCTGAGCGGCCGCACCTGTCCCGCCGCCCGGACCACCGCGAGGGCCTGGGACGCGGTCTGCTCCGGGCGCAGGAACTCCATGGCCCGGGTGGCGTCACCGGCTTCGGCGGCGAGCTCGGCCACAAGCGCCGGGGCGTCCGTGACCGGGGTGACCGAGTACTGGTGGGCCATGTCGGCGATGACGAGGCGCCTGGTGACGATGGTCCCTGCTTCCCCGACGCCGGCGTTCGACTGCGCTGTCAAAGCAACTCCTAGGGATACTCGGGACACCGGAAATTATCGGCGGATAATGCGGGCGGATAATGCGGCGGACAACTCCGCGCGGACGCTTCGAAAATGTCGGGCGATAAAGGCATTGGGTGCCTTGGCGGGCGCGTGTACTGCGCCGGAGCCGGAAGTTCCGCCGCGCGGGAAAAGCCGGATGGATCAGTGTGGATTCGACCGCTGGCGGCCTGCTGATCACAACGACGACGCACACTAAACGGTGCCGACATTGCACGTCAATGGTCATTGATCGGCAGCCGGATTCGATGAGCAGTCACTATCGGCTTCTTTGAGAATCAACCGTCAGAACTGTCCGAAACTGGACATTAGCTCACTTGTTTGACGACGCAAAGTTACCCCCTTGACTCCCACTGTTCATTCAGTGAAGCTGCATGCTGCGATCTTGATCGACTCGATCAGGCGCTTCGGATCGGAAACCGGGGGGTTCGGGTGCGTGACGCTAAGCAGCGCCTTCTGCTGCTGGTGCTTGACGGGCTGGGATGGGCTCCCGAAGGCAGCCACAATCCGCTGTTGGAAGCAGATATTCCATTTATCTCCCGTCTCGCCGATGACACGCCTCCGACTCTCCTCGAAGCATCGGGTTCGGTGGTCGGACTGCCGCCCGGGCAAGTGGGGAACTCCGAAGTCGGGCACCTCACCATCGGCACCGGGCGCACCATCGCGCAGGCCTCGGTGAAAATCCGCCGGGCCGTCACCGAGGGCGGTTTCCGTGGCTGTCCCGCCCTCGCGGACGTCTTCGCCAGGTCACGCGCGGCGGGCACCCCGGTACACGTGCTCGGCATCGCCTCCGAGGGCGGCGCCCACGGGCACATCGACCACATCGGCGCGGTCCTCGACCTGGCAGCGGAGTACAACTGGTCGGACCGCACCTATGTGCACGCCGTCAGCGACGGACGTGACGTACCCGCACGCACCGCCCTCGAAGACCTCGCGCGACTGGAGGAGAAGGGCGCGCGGCTCGCCACGGTGGTCGGGCGGAAGCTCGCCATGGACCGCTCGGGCCGCACGGACCGCACGGCGAGTGTCGTCGCGGCCCTGACGGGCGAGAGCGTGGACGACGGCGAGGCGCCGGCGACGGCACCGGCGACGACGCGGGACTGGCGGGCGGCGGTCGCGGAGCACTACACCGCGGGCGGCACGGACGAGCACCTGCCGCCGATCGTCCTGGACGCGCCCCGCATCGCGCCCGGCGACGAGATCGTCATGACGAACTTCCGCCCCGACGGGCTGCGCCAGCTCGCCACCGCGCTGGCCGCGACCGGGCGCCCGCTGACCACGATGACCCGGTACAGCGACGACATCCCGGCGACCGTGGTCTTCGACCAGGAGCACGTGGACGGCACCCTGGCCCAGGCGGTCGCCGCGGCCGGGCTCGCCCAGGTGCACATCGCCGAACGGGAGAAGTACGGGCACGTCACATACCTCCTGAACGGCTACACCCAGCACCGCCAACCGGGCGAGCGGCACATCATGGTGGCCAGCAGGACCGACGTGCCGAGCTTCGACCTGGCCCCCGAGATGTCCGCGCGGGAGATCACCGCGCAACTGATCAGTGAACTCCGCTCGGGCGAGGCGCAGTTCCTGGTCGCCAACATCGCCAACATCGACACGGTCGGGCACACCGGCAACTACGACGCCGTGCGGCAGGCCGCCGAGGTGGTCGACGCCTGTCTGCGGGACATCGCCGAGGCCGCCGCCGAGCACGGCGCGTACCTGGTGGTCACCGCCGACCACGGCAACGGCGAGTCCATGCGCGAGGCCGACGGCACCACGCCGAGCACCCGGCACACATCGAGCCCCGTACCCCTGTGGGTGCTCGGCGCGGACCGCGCTCTCGCGCCGTCCGGCGACCTCCGGGACATCGCGCCGACGTGCCTCCACCTCCTGGGCATCGAGCCGCCCGCGGTTATGTCCGGCCGAGTTCTGTGACCCGAGTTCTGTGACCCGAGTTCCGTGCCCCGAGTAAGCCGCGTTCCGTAAGCCGAGTTCTGTGAAGGGCCCCCACATGACCACGCACCACGCCTTCGACCCGGTGCGCTTCGAGCTCCCCGCGCACCTGCGCAAGGGTGCTACGCGCGAAGAACTGCGTGCCGAACTCCTGCCCCACGCCCGCCGCTGCCTGGAGGGCGACCCCGGCTTCTTCGTCCTGACCGGCCTCGGCCACTTCGACGAGGAGGAGTACCGGGAGTTCGCCGTCACCGCCTCCGCCGCCCTCGGCGACCTCGTCCCGCAGGACAGCGAGGGAACGCTGCTGCGCGAGGTCCGCTACCGGGGCGTCGAGCTCGGTGAGGGCGCCACGGGACGCTACTCCGACTCCCGCACCGGCGGCAGCCTGCACACCGACTCCCCGCACCGGCCCACCGACGTGCCGGACTACTTCGCCCTCGCCTGCGTGCACCAGGCCGCCGTCGGCGGTGACCTCGTGCTCGTGCGGCTCGCCGACATCGTGGCGCGCCTGAGCGATCGGCCCGGCGTGCTCGACACGCTGCGCAGGCCCGTGTACTTCGACACCCGCGACGACACCCCGGGCGCCGCCCGCACGGTCCTTCGCCCCGTCCTGGAGCACACCGACGACGGCCGGGACCGCGTGCACTACCTGCGCGAATACATCGAGATCGGGCACCGCAGGGACGGCGTTCCGCCCCTGACCGAGGCCCAGATCGAGGCGTTCGACCAGTTCGACGCCCTGCTCGACGATCCGGAGCTGCGGTCGCAGGACCGGCTCGGGGAGGGCGAGATGATCTTCATCGACAACCGGTGGACCCTGCACGGCAGAGTGGAGTTCCAGGACAGCGACCAGGGCCACCAGCGGCTGATGCTGCGCACGTGGATCGCCGCCGACGTCTCCTGACCCGACGTCCGACGCCTCCTGGTCCGACGTCCACCGTCTCCAGGTCCGACGTCCGGCGTCTCCTGACCCGACGTCCGACGTCCGACATCTCCTGGTCCACCGTCGCCGCCGGGGCACCACGGCGGCGGCCCCCTGCCGTCCGCTCGCTTCTTCGCCGTTCACCGCCGCACATCCGTGTGCCGTAACGCACCTTCCAACCGCCGTCGGGAAACGGTCGTACGACCGTGCCTCCGGCGAGACCCAAAGGAGCAGCAACCTTGACCTCTCATCGGGCCTCCTTCCGTGAAGTCATGTCCCAAGGCGACCTGGTACGGGTCGCGGGCGCACACGACGCGATGGGCGCGACGCTCGCCCAGCAGGCCGGTTTCCAGGCGGTCTGGTCATCGAGCCTGGAGGTCTCCGCCTCGCGCTGCCTGCCGGACGCCAGCGTCCTGACGATGACCGAGTACCTGGCCGCCGCCGCCAACATGCAGAAGGCGATCGACATCCCTGTCGTCGCCGACGTGGACACCGGCTACGGCAACAACCTGAACGTCGCGCACATGGTCCACGAGTACGAGGCCGCCGGCATCACCGCCGTGGCCATCGAGGACAAGCTGTACCCGAAGGTGAACAGCTTCGCGGAGGTCGCACAGACCCTGCTGCCGCTCACCGACTTCGCGCAGAAGATCGAGACGGCCAAGAACGCCCAGCGCGGCGAGGACTTCTACGTCATCGCACGCACCGAGGCCCTCATCGACGGCCTCGGCGTCGAGGAGGCACTCAAGCGCTGCACGGCGTACGCCGACGCGGGCGCCGACGCGATCCTGATCCACTCCAAGAAGAAGGACGAGGGCGAGATCGTCGAGTTCCTCGACGGTTGGGACGGCCGCAAGCCCGTCGTCATCGTGCCGACCACCTACCCGCAGTGGTCCGCCGCGGAGGCGACCAAACACGGCGTCTCCGTCGTGATCTACGCCAACCAGGGCCTGCGCGCCACCGTCCAGGCCCTGCGCACCACCTTCGGCACCATCTACCGGGACGGCACGTCCCTCGGCGTCGAGTCCGAGATCGCCCCCGTGTCCGACGTGTTCGCCCTACAGCGACTTCAGGATTGGCTGGCCCTGGAAGCGTGATATCCAACGACGACTTCTGCACGGCGCTCGCGGACCGCGGTTTCGACTTCGTCGCCGGCGTCCCCTGCTCCTACTTCAGCGGCCCGATCGAGCGGCTGACCCGAGACGGCGTCTACCTCCCGGCCGCGAACGAGGGCGCGGCCCTCGCCGCCGCCGCGGGCGCCGCCGTCGCCGGGCACCGCGCCGCGGTCATCGCCCAGAACTCGGGGCTCGGCAACCTCGTCAACCCGCTGGCCTCGCTCACCGAGACGTACGGGATCCCGGTCCTGGTCTTCATGAGCCTGCGCGGCTGGCCCGACCCCAGCCAGGACGAGCCCCAGCACGAGATCATGGGTACGTCCACGCACAAGCTCCTCGACGCGCTGGACGTACCGCACCTGACCGTCCCGGCGACCGCCACCGCCGAGGACTTCGCGGACGTGCTCGACCACGCGGAGACCGAACTGGCCGCCGGGCGCACCGTGTTCGTCCTGACCCAGAAGGGGGCCATCGAGAAGGCCGCCGGAGCAGGGGGCAAGGACGGCGAGAAGCCCGCCGAGGCTGCTGCCGCCCCCCGTGAGCCGGGGCTCGGCCGGGTCGAGGTGCTGCGCGCGATCGAGCACCTCCTGGAAGGCGCCGCGGTGGTCTCCACCACCGGCTACACCTCCCGCGAGCTGTTCGGCGTCACCGGCTCCAAGAGCCACTTCTACATGCAGGGCTCGATGGGGCACGCCGCCGCGTTCGGCCTGGGCGTCGCCCTGCGCGAACCGGGTACGCCGGTCGTGGTCCTCGACGGCGACGGCGCCGCCATCATGCACCTGGGCACGCTGTCGTCGGTCGGCGCCGCGGCACCGGACCACTACGTCCACGTCATCTTCGACAACGGCTCGTACGAGTCCACCGGCGGCCAGGCCACCACCGCGCACACCACGAGGTTCGCCACCGTCGCCGAGGGCGCCGGCTACGCCTCGGCACGGGTCTGCGACTCCGTGGACGAGGTGACCGAGGCCCTCACCACGGCGCTCGGCGGCGGCGGGCCGCACCTGATCGTCGTCCCCGTCGCCAAGGCCGGGGCCTCCGCCTTCTCCCGGGCCACGGCCGCCATGACCACGACCGATATCCGCGAGGGCTTCGCGGCACGGCTGCGGGGCGAGTCCCGGCCTGGGGGTGAGTCCCGGCCTGGGGGTGAGTCCCGGCCTCGGGGTGGGTCCCGGCTGCGGGGCGAGGAGCACTCCGGTGGCGGCTGACTCCGGAGGGCACGGCGGGCTCGGTGGACACGACGGACACGACGGGCACGGCGTACCGGGCAGGCACAGTGGTGTCGAGGTGGTGTTCGGGGCGGGCGCGGTGCGGCGCCTCGACGCCATGGTCGACTCCTACGGCGCGCGCCGCGTCCTGGTCGTGGCCACCGAGGGCGGCCTGCGGCGGGCGGGCTTCGGGCACTGGCTGGAGTCCCCGCGCCACCATCTGTTCTCCGGCTTCCGGCCCAACCCGGCGCTCGACGACGTCCTGGCGGGCTGCGCCCTGCGCGACCGCGTCGGCCCCGACCTCGTCGTGGGGCTCGGCGGTGGCAGCGCCATGGACGTGGCCAAGATGGTGCGCGCCCTGCCCGCCGACGGCGCCGCCGCCCGCGCCTGCCTGGGCACGGGCGCGGCCCCGCTGCCGGTGGCCGGGGACCTCGTCCTCGTCCCCACCACCAGCGGTACGGGCAGCGAGGTGACGCAGTTCGCGACGGTCTTCGACGGGGAGCACAAGTTCTCCTTCGACCACCCGACGGCCGCGGCGACCCGCTCCGTCGTGGACCCGGAGCTGACCGCGACCTGCCCGGCGGAGGTCACCACGAGCTGCGCCATGGACGCGCTGTGCCACGCCGTCGAGTCGCTGTGGGCCCGCCGTTCGCAGGAGGGCTCGCGGGCCGACGCGCTGCGTGCCCTCGGCGCCCTCACCGGCCCGCTCGGCGACGGCGTCAAGGACACGTCGCCCGCCGTACGGGAGCAACTGGCCCGCGCGGCCATCGACGCGGGCCGCGCCATCAACGTCACCCGCACCACCGCGGCGCACGCCTTCGCCTACCGCCTCACCAGCCGCTACGGCGTCCCGCACGGCGTGGCCTGTCTGCTCAACCTCCAGTGGCTGTACGCCTACAACACCGAGCGGTACGGCACCCACTGCGAGGACGACAGGGGCCGGGCCCACGTCAGGGCCCAGCTCGACGCGGTGGCCGCAGCCTTCGGCCTCGACCCCGTCGACGTACCCGGCAGGCTCGGCGAGCTGCTCGCGCAGTCGGCCTGGTCGCCACGGCTCTCCGACTACGGCCTGACCGACCGGGAGCTGCCGGACTACGTCGCCGCGGGCCTCGGCTCCACGGCACGGGCCGCCAACAACCCCGTACGACTCGACGAATCGCTGGTGCTGAGGGCGCTCCGCGCCGTGCACTGACGCGGCAGGAAGCGGAAGGAAGCAGTCATGAGCAAGGCCGCTCCCTACGGGGCATGGAATTCACCCGTTTCGGCGGCTGACGTCGCGGCGACGGACAGTCACCCCAACTGGCCCGGGTTCGTCGGCGACGAGATCTGGTGGTCGGAGCGGCTGCCCCAGGAGGGCGGGCGTACGACGCTCATGCGCGCCGATCCCGGCGGCGGCGCGCACAGCGCCCTGCCCGCGCCGTGGAACGTGCGCAGCAGGGTCATGGAGTACGGCGGCCGGGCCTGGGCGGGCGCGGCCACCGGGGACGGCCCGCTGATCGTCTTCGTGCACGCCGACGACCAGCGGCTCTACCGCCACGACCCGGCCACCCCCGGCGCCGCGCCCCGGCCCCTCACGCCCGCGTGCGCACCCGGCGCCGGGCCGGCCTTCGTCGACCCGGTGCTGCCCGCTGCCGCCGGGGCGGTACCGGCCGAGGTCTGGTGCGTACGGGAGCAGACCGCTCCGGGAGGTGTTCCCGTACGGGAACTGGTGGCGGTGCCGCTGGACGGATCGGCCGCCGGGGACGGCGCGCTCGTGCGCACACTGGCTTCCGGGCACGACTTCCTCACGGGGCCGCGCATCGCGCCGGACGGGCGGCACGTCGCCTGGATCGGCTGGGACCACCCCGACATGCCGTGGGACGCGAGCGAGGCCTGTGTCGCCGAGATCCGCGACGACGGCACCCTGACCGCGGCCCGCGTCGTCGCGGGCGGGCCCGGGGAGTCCGTCGCCCAGGTCGAGTGGACCGACGACGGCGGCCTCTATGTGATCACCGACCGCTCCGGCTGGTGGAACGTGCACCGCGCCGAACTCGGCGTGCACCGGGCCGAACTCAACGTGCGCCGGGCTGAACTCGGCGTGCACCGCGCCGACCTCGGCGGTGGCTCCCCGCGGGTGGTCGCGGTGTGCCCGCGTGCGGAGGAGTTCGCCGGGGCGCTCACCAAGATCGGGCTCACCTGGTGCGCACCGCTGCCCGGGGGGCGGCTCGCCGTCTTGCACGGCACCCACTCCATGTCCCTTTCGGTACTCGACCCCGCCACCGGGGAACTCACCGCACTGCCCTGCCCGTTCACCGAGTACGAGCCCCTGCTCGTGAGCCAGGGCCACCGGCTGGTCGCGATCGGCGCGCGGGCGGACCGCGACTTCACGGCCGTGTGCGTCGACACCTCGGACGGTACGTGCACGACGTTGTCGCAGCCGCGCGCGACCGTACCCGCGGATCTGCTCCCGGTGCCCGAGGCCCGCACCTTCCACGGGAGTGACGGCCGCCCGGTGCACGCCGTCGTCCTCCCGCCGCGCAACCCCGCCTTCACCGGGCCGCCCGGGGAACGGCCGCCCTACGTGGTCTTCGCCCACAGCGGCCCCACCAGCCGCTTCCCCATGGCGTACGACCTGCGGACCGCGTTCCTCACCAGCCGCGGGATAGGCGTCGTCGGCGTCAACTACAGCGGTTCGACGGGGTACGGCAGGCAGTACCGCGAACGCCTCCGGCACGCCTGGGGCATCGCCGACGTCGCGGACTGCGCCCTGGTCGCCGAGGCGCTCGCGGCGGAGGGCGCAGCCGACCCCGACCGGCTCGCCATCCGCGGGGCGAGCGCCGGCGGCTGGACCGCCGCCGTCTCCCTGACCACCCTCGACACCTACCGCTGCGCGGCGCTGCACTACCCCGTACTGGACCCGGTGACCTGGCGGAACACCCAGAACCACGGCTTCGAGGCGTTCTACCTCGACACCCTCGTCGGACCCTGGCCCGAGGCCGAGAGCGACTATCTGACGCGCTCGCCCGCCCACGCCGCCGACCGTGTCGCCGTGCCGTTCCTGCTGCTCCAGGGCAGCGCCGACCCGATCTGCCCGCCCGCGCAGGCCGAGCGGTTCCTGGCGGGGGTACGGCCGGAGGCGGCACCGTACCGGCACCTGGTCTTCGACGGCGAACGGCACGGGTTCAAGCGGAGCACGACCATCGTGGAGTGCGTCGAGGCGGAACTGGCGTTGTTCCAGGAGGCATTCGGGGTGCGTGAGATTTTGCTTGAGATTCAGCCTGAGATTCTGCCTGGGATTCCCGAGGCGCCTGATTCGGAGACCGTGCACGGCCTCGTCGCGGACCGGGCGGCCCGCGCGCCCGAGCGGATCGCCGTCCAGGACACCACGGGCTCCTGGACGTACGCCGAACTGCTCGCCCGTGCCGACGAGTTGAGCGTGCTGCTGGGTCGGGCCGGGGTGTGTCCCGGTGACCGGGTCGGCATCCATCTGGACCGTACGCGTGACCTCGTGGCCGGGCTGCTCGCCGCGTTGCGCGCCGGATGCGCGTACCTGCCACTGGACCCCGAGTACCCGGCCGACCGGCTGCGCTTCATGATCGAGGACGCCCGGCCCGCGGCCGTCCTCACCCGCAGGACCCTGCCGGAGCCTCCGTACGGGGACGGGACGCGGCTCGTGCACGTCGACGAGCCGGGTGCGCCCAGCGGGGAGGCCGCGGGGCTCACGCCGGTGGTCTCCACGGGCCTCACGCCGGTGGCTTCCCCGGGGAGCGCGCCGGTGGCTTCCACTGGGCTCACGTCGGTGGCCTGTTCGCCGGACCAACCGGCCTTCGTCATCTACACGTCCGGCTCCACCGGCACCCCCAAGGGCGCCGTGCTCGCCCACCGCGGCATCGTCGACATCCTGCGGCACAGCAGGGACGCGTTCGGTTTCACCGAGGACGACTCGGTGCTCGCCATGGCCGCGTTCTCCTTCGACTTCGCCCAACTGGAGCTGCTGCTCCCGCTGATCAGCGGGGGTACGGTGCATCTGCTCGACCGGGCCGTGGCCCGCGACCCCGAACTGCTCGAAGCGGCGCTCGACGCGCGTCGGGCCTCGTTCGTGATGGGCACGCCTTCGATGTTCGCCGCGCTCACCGCGTTCGGCTGGCGGCCGCCGCGCGGTGTCAGCATCGTCTCGGGCGGCGAGAGCCTGTCGCCCGCCCTCGCGGAGGCACTCGCGCCCGCGGCCGCGCTGTGGAACATCTACGGCCCCACCGAGACGTCGATCTTCTCCCTGTACGAGCGGGTGCCCACATCCGGCGGGCCGGGCGCCGCCACTTCCGTACCGGGACAGATACCGGGCGCCGCCACCTCCGTACCCGGACAGGCACCGGGCGCCGACATCACCATCGGCCGACCCGTGCCGCACACGGTCGTCGAGATCCTGCGCGACGGCGCGCGCTGTGCCGACGGCGAGACCGGCGAGATCCACCTCGGCGGTCCCGGCCTCGCCCTCGGCTACCTCGACCGTCCCGAGCTGACTGCCGGGCGCTTCCTGCCCGACCCGTTCCGCCCCGGCGAGCGCCTTTACCGCACGGGCGACCTGGGCCGCAGGCTGCCCGACGGCCGCATCGCCTACGAGGGGCGCGCCGACGACCAGGTCAAGATCCGGGGGCACCGGGTCGAACCGGGCGAGGTGGAGGGGTGGCTGCTGCGACACCCGTCGGTCCGCGCCGCCGCCGTCGTCGCGGAGCGGGGGCATCATGCGCTGCGGCTCGTGGCTTATGTCGTACTTGCGGTGGGGGCGGTGGGCGCGCAGGGCGCGGGAGGCACGGTGGGTGCGGAAGGCGCGGTGGGCGCGGGAGGCGCGCAGGGCGCCGAGGGCGCGGGAGGCGCGGCGGGCGCGCAGGGCGCCGAGGGCGTGGGAGGCGTGGCGGGCGCGCAGGGCGCCGAGGGCGTGGGAGGCGTGGCGGGTGATACCGCCGATCTGCGTGCCCACCTCGCCCGGCACCTGCCCGCCCACGCCCTGCCCCACCGCATCGTCGCCGTCCCCGAGATACCGCTCAGCCCCAACGGCAAGACCGACCGCCGTGCGCTGCGTGCGGCGGCGCGGCCCCGGTCCGCGGGGGCGGAAAGTCTCGCCGGGGTGTGGCGCGACGTCCTCGGTGTCGCCGACGTCACCGCCGCGGACAACTTCTTCGCGCTCGGCGGGGACAGCCTCAGCGCGATGGAGATGACCATCAGGGCACGGGACCTCGGCATCCAGTTGCGCGTCGCCGACCTGTACGGCACGCGGACCTTCGGCGAGCTCGCGGACACGGTCGGGGCACGCGGCCCCGCCCCCTCCGCCGCTCCGGCGGCCACCGCCGAGTTGCCGACGGCGCTGTCCCCGGCCCAGCTCCGCTTCCTGGAGTGGGACTACCGGGACGCCGACCACTACAACGTCTCGCTGCTCCTGGACGTAGCGGACACCGTGGACCGGGACGCGCTCCGTGAGGCCCTGGACGCGCTGGCCGAGCGGCACCCCGCGCTGCGCCTGCGGCTCACCGGCCCCGCCGGGGCGCCCGTACCGGTCACGGACCGGCCGACGGGCGCGCCCCTGTTCTGGTACGAACTCCCCGAAACCGATGACGTCGACGCGGTCGAGCGGGCCTTCCTGAAGGAGGCCGACCTCCTCCAGCAGTCGCTGAGCCTGCGCGAGGGACCCGTCTGGCGTGCGGCCCACTTCTCCGGGAGCGGCGGCCACCAACTGCTGCTCGTGTTCCACCACTTCATCGCCGACGGCATGTCCCTGAAGATCATCGCCCGAGACCTCGGAGCGCTCTACGCGGCGGCCGCCGGCGCGGAGCAGGGGGCGGTGCCGCCCGCCCCCGCGTCCTCCTGGGCGGCGCACGCGGGCACACTGCGCCGGTTCGCCAACGGCCCGCTCGACGAGTTCCTCGTACGCCGCTGGGAGTCCCTGCCCTGGTCGCAGTGCGCCCCGCTGCCCGCCGACCGTCCTGACGGCAGCATGCACCTGAGCCACATCAGGGCGTTCGACACCGAGGTCCCGCTGCCCGCGGGCATCAGTGCCCCGCGCCAGGAGGAGCTGCTGATCTCGGCCGTCGCGGCGGCCGTCGCCGAGGAGTCGGGCACCCGCGGCGGCGCCGTCGAGGTGTGCCGCCACGGCAGGACCGACCTCACCGGCGGGCCCGGCCACTTCGACGCGGTGGGCTGGCTCAACAGCATCACGCCGTACGTACTCGCCCTGCCGGGACCCGGCGCCACGGGTGCCGGGACCGCCGCCGCGCTGCGGGCGCAGATCGCCGAGATCCGCGACCTGGAGCAGACCTGGGGAGCCCTGCGCCACCTGCACGACGACGCGGGCGTACGCGCCAGGCTCGCCGCGCTGCCCGCCCCGGACGTCTATCTGAACTTCCTCGGCTCGCACATGCGCGAACTGGAGGCCGCGGGCCCCTTCCGGCCGCGCCACGGCGACGTCGGCACCGAGATGACCCTCGACCGCACCCAGCCGTACCGCATCAAGATCTACGCGGAGACGGAGACGGAGAGGGAGAAGGAGACCGAGACGGAGACCGAGGCGGAAACGAAGGCGGAAACGAAGGCGGAGAGCGCCGCGGTCACCGTACGGCTGAAGTGGCAGTACAGCGCCGACGTCGACGACGAGTCCCGGATCCGGCGTATCGCCGCTTCGTGCGCGCGGCTCCTCGATCGCCTGGCCCGCTGCCACTGAGCTGCCACTGAGCTGTCCCTGACAGGAGACCCGACCCCATGCAGCACATCCTCATAGCCAACCGCGCCGCGATCGCGGTGCGTGCCGCCCGTACCTGCCGCGGCCTCGGCCTGCGGACGACCGCGCTCGCCGCCCGTACCGACGCCCAGGCAGCCGCCCATGTCGCCGCCGCCGACCACGAGGTCACCGTCGACGGCAGGGGCCTGCCCGACACCTACGACTCGGCCGAGCGCGTCCTGGACGCCGTGGACCGCAGCGGGGTCGACACCGTCTACCCGGGCTACGGCTCGCTCGCCGAGAACGCCGACTTCGTCGCCGGTCTTGAGGAGCGGGGCGTGACCTTCGTGGGGCCCTCGGCCGCGGCGCTGCGGCTCGCGGGCAGCAAGGCCGCCGCCGCCGAGGCCGCTCGCCGCATCGGCGTCCCGGTGCTTCCGCACGCCACGGGCCGGGGCCGGGACGAGGTCCTCACCCACGTCCGCGCGATGGGCCTGCCGGTCGTACTCAAGCCGGAGTTCGGCTACGGGGGACAGGCCGTGCGCATCGCCCACACCGAGGCCGACGTCGAGCGGGCGGTGGCGGGGAGCGCCGAGGGGGCGGCGGGTACCTCGTGGTACATCGAGAAGTACCTGCCCGTGAACCAGGTCGTCGGGGTCACCCTCGCCGTGGACCACGACGGCGATGTGCTTCCCCTCGGCGAACGCGAGAGCCTGCTCGTGGCCGACGGCCTCAAGCTCCTGGAGGCGTCGCCGGTCGCGGGCGTCGACGCGCCGGTCCTGGAGGCCATGCGTGCCGACGCGGCCCTGGTGGCGCGGGAGTTCGGGCTGACCAACGTCATGACGGTGGAGTTCATCGTCGGCCCCGACCGCTACTACTTCCTGGAGGTCAACGGCAGGCTGCCGCTGGCCTACCAGATGTCCGAGAGCCAGCTCGGCACCGATTCCGGGAGTCGGCCCGGCACCGACCTCGTGGAGCTACAGCTCCGTATCGCACGGGGCGAGTCCGTCTCCGCCGCCGCGCACCCTCTCGACCGGACGCGGCACTGCCTGGAGGCCCGGCTCTTCGTCCACCCGCAGGAGCTCGCCGACTTCCCGGACGTGGGCACGCTCGACCGCTTCGAACTGCCCGACGTCGACGGCGTCGCGTACGCCTGGTCGGTGGACCCCGCGCGCCCCGTCACCTATGAACTCATCCTCGCCCAGGCCCTGGCCGCCGACACCTCGCGCGCAGCCGCGGCCCGCCTCGTGCGCAAGGCCGTCGACGGCGCCCGCGTGACGGGCCTGCGCTGCTACGTCGAGGAGATCACGCGGCGGCTCGACGACGAGTGCTGAGGCCTTACCAGCAGTACGGAACCGGACGAGCCGCATCAGCAGTACGGAAGCCGGACCAGGAACATCAGGAGGAATACCCATGAGCCAAGGGCTGACCGTCGCCTTCCTCGGCATCGACGGCATCGGCAAGAGCACCCTGTGCCGCGCCTTCGAGGAGCGCGTGCGCGAGAGCGGCCAGGAGGTGGTGACCGTCACCTGGCGGTCCGCCCTGGAGGAGACCGCGGCGCCCTGGCCCGCGGTGCCGCTCCAGCAGCTCTGGCTGGAGTCCTTCCGTACCCTGTACGGGGCGGGCCTGCGCGACGGCGAGCCGCTGGACATCCCCCGCGGCTACGACGACTGGCGCGACAACGACTGGGAGCGCCACCTGGCCGCGGAGCCCGTCATGGGCAACAAGGCGTCGGGCGCCCTCGCGGCCGCGTTCGTGGAGATCGCGGGCAATGTGCTGCTGGCCTCCGAGGTGACCCGCAAGGCCCTGGCCAGGGGTGCGATCGTGGTCCAGGAGTCGTACCCCATCAAGCACGTCCTGAAGGAACTCGCGGTCGCCGAGCGGCTGGCCGGGGAGGGCACCGGCGGCGAGGGCGGCGAGGGTGGTGACCCGGCCGCCGCGGCCGTCGGCGAGCTGACCCGCACCCTGCGCGGCCTCCTCGACCTGGTCTTCGGCTCGTCGCTGCTCCGTCCCGACGTCGGCATCCTCGTCGACGGCCCCTCCTCGTACGCCTACCGCTGGCGCACCGCGCAGAACGGCGCCGTCGGTGCCCTGGAGGACTACGGGCCCGCGGGCGAGCGCAGCGAGGAGTCGTTCAGCCGGATGCAGGACGAGACGGCCAAGCTGTTCCGTGAGTACGCCGACTCCTGGGGCTGGATCGTGCACCAGGTCGACGACGGCGGCGTGGAGGCCAACACGGCCCGGGGGCTCGCGGCCCTGTGCGCCCACCCGGAGCTGGCCCGCCGCCTCGGCGCCCCGGCGCGACCCGGCGATGTGACTGCATGACGGTCCCGCCCCCCGGGCCGGGCGGGCCGGGCGCGGTTCCGGCCGTGGACCGGACCCCGGCCGCCGCGCCGGAGGACAAGCGGACCCTGCGCGTCCTGATCACCTCGTCGATGTTCTCGAAGGTCGCGGACTGGCAGCTCGGCATCGTGATCCCGCTCGCGGTCCTCGCCGAGTCGGACTCCGTCGCGCTGTCCCTCGTCTCCTTCGCGCTGCGCGGTGTCACCTATGTGGGTTCGCCGTTCCTCGGCTCGGTCATCGACCGCTTCGACAAACGCCTGATCTTCGTGCTCGCCCAGCTCCAGCAAGCCCTGTGCCTGGTGGTGCTCGCGGCCACGCTGTCCAGCCAGGTGTCGGTGGCGGTGCTTGTGCTGCTCTCGGGCGTCGGCGGTGTCGCGAGCGCCATCACCGGCCAGTTCGTACTGATCCCCAAGCTGATCAGCGCGCCCGGCCGCCCGCTCGCCGTGGCCAAGCTGAACTCCGCCATCGAGCTGTCGAAGGTCATCGGCCTGGTCCTCGGCGGCGTCGGCTTCACCCTGCTCGGGCCCGCCGCCGCCACGCTGTGCATCGCGCTCCTGTACGTGATCGCGGGCTGTGTCGCGATGCTGCTGCCCGCGGTCGCGGCGAGCCCGGAGAAGATCAACATCCGTCGTGACCTCGCGATCGGTTTCCGCTGGGTCGGCAAGCGCGAGATCCTGTGGCTCGTCGTGACCATGTCGATGACCAATCTGGCCATCGGCCAACTGGAACCCGCCCTGATCACCGAGTTCGGCGATCAGGGCATGAACACCACCGTGATCTCCGTGGTGATGGCGATCGGCCTGCTCACGGGCGCCGTGGCGAGCCGTGTGGCCCCGCACTTCCTGCCGCTGTGGACCCCCGAACGGCGCATCCTGGTGTGCCAGTTGATCGGCTTCGCGGGCCTCGCGCTGATCGCCGTACCGGTACTGCCCGTGCGGGTCGTCGGTTTCATGGTGGAGTGCTTCGCCATCGCCGTGAGCAACGTGGCGTCCATCACCTACCGCCAGGAGACCATCCCGGCCGACGTCGCGGGCCGCGCCAACGCCACGATCCGCATGTTCATCACGGGAGCCGTTCCCCTGTCCGGCTTCCTCTACGCCTGGGCCAGCCGCCTGGACGGCTACTGGTACTGGCTGCCCGCCCTCGGCCTGTGGGCCACGGCGAATGTGATCTGGGCGGTGCATGCGCGGCGGGGCGCGAGGACTTGTGTGCGGGGGGCGCCGGATTCCTCCGAAGGAGTGGCGGCACAAGGAGCGGCGGCACAGGAAGTGCCAGCACGAGGAGCGGCAGCACAGGAAGTGCCAGCACAAGGAGCGGCAAGTGGAGATCGTTGAGCAGGACCACCTCGTCATCGCCGTGGTGGACCGGGCGGAGGCGGAGAGCCACGCGTGGAAGGCGGCCGAGGCGTCGGGCCAGGACTCGGCCGAGGGGGCGGCCGGGCGGATCGACATCGTGCGGCTCGCCGAGGCCGACGTCGACCCTGCCGGGGGCATCGACGCGAGCCTGGCCGACCTGGGGTTCGTGGCCCGCCCGAAGTGGCTGAACTGGTGCGCCCCCGTGGGGGATTCCCGGGCGGACTTCGAGGCGGCACTCTCCGGCACCGAGCGCCGCAACATCCGCCTCGGCACCCGCTTCGTCCACGACGAGGGGCTGCGGGTCGACGTCCGCGTGGGCCTGACCGAGGAGCTCGTGGACGAGTTCCTGGTCCTGTACGAGCAGCAGATCGCCGGTATGCCGCGCGGCCAGAACTTCGCGCGGCGCGGTCGCGACCGGCTGCTCGCGGGCGCCGACCAGCACGTCAGCGTCTGCGTCACCACCCGCGAAGGCGCCATGCTCGTGGGGTCCCTCTGGTGGATCAGGCCCGAGGAGTCGGTGCTCCAGATGCGCTACTCCGCGTCGGCGGCGGACGCCCGGTCCAGCCGGGTGATGCGGGTGGCGTACGCGCAGGCCCTCCAGTTCGCCCGCGAACAGGGCCTGACGTACGCCTCGTTGGGGAACGACCCCTCGCTCTTCGGCCATGTCGTCCAGCCGGGCCTGTTCAACTTCAAGACCCGCTTCGGCTTCGCCCCCGTCCCCGCGCAGGTACTCACGCCGAAGCTGGGCGGCGGCTTCGTGGACAAGTTCCTCAGCCTGCGGTCGTTGTCGGACCCGGCCCTCGTGGTGACGTGGGGGCGGCATGCGGGGACGGCGCCCAGGTGGCCCGAGGTCGGGGCGGCGGGGCCGGGGCACGATCTGCTGATCCTGTCCGGGGGGTCCGGGGGGTCCGGGGCGTCCGGGGTATCCGGCGCGTCCATGGCGTCCGGCGTCGCGGACGAGGAGCTCGCGGGCCGGTTCCGTACGGAGGGCTTCCGCCGGACGCGGGTGGCGGCGGTCCCGTAGCGGGGGTGGGCGCCCCGGGCCCCCGGCGGTACCTTCGACGCGCACTGATGTTCGTGACCGGGGGCGGGAAACATGGCTGACGCGATACGTACGGGGACCGGAGCAGGGGCCGAGAGCGGCGCCGGGGCCGTGCCGGAAGCGGGGGCGGGCGGGCGCCGCCTCCCGCACGTGGACGGCTTCGCGCGCCTGCCCGCGCCCGGCGACCCCGGACCCGGGCAGCCCAAGCAGGAGGGCAAGGCCCTGCGCGCCGGCACCCCGCGCTCCGCGCACGCGCGGTACGCGCCGGACGACCGGCGCCCCGACCCCGTACAGGTCATCGAGGAGACCAACCGCTGCCGCATCCCGGAACTCGCCCCGCTGCGCGTCGGCAGGATGGCCGCGTCCCCCTTCGCCTTCCTGCGCGGCACCGCGGGCCTGATGGCGTACGACCTGGCCCGCACCCCCCTCACCGGCATCGGCGCCCAGATATGCGGCGACGCCCACGCGGCCAACTTCGGTCTCTACGGCGACGCCCGCGGTGGCCTCGTCATCGACCTGAACGACTTCGACGAGACCGTGCACGGCCCCTGGGAGTGGGACGTCAAGCGCCTCGCCACCTCCCTGGTGCTCGCCGGGCGCGAGGCGGGCGCCGAGGAGGACGCCTGTGAGGAGGCCGCGTACGACGCCGTCGGCGCGTACCGCCGCACCATGCGGCTCCTCGCCAAGCTGCCCGTGCTCGACGCGTGGAACGCGATCGCCGACGAGGAACTCGTCTCCCACACGGACGCCCGTGACCTGCTCGGCACCCTCGACCGGGTCTCCGAGAAGGCCCGGCAGAACACCAGCGCCCGCTTCGCCGCCAAGTCGACCGAGCCGGTCCCCGACACCGAGGCCGAAGCCCCGGCGGGCGGCGTCACGCCGCGGCGCTTCGTCGACGCGCCCCCGGTGCTGCGGCGGGTGCCGGACGCCGAGGCCGCCGCGGTCGCCGCCGCCCTCGGCGCGTACCGCTCCACGCTGGCCGAGGACCGCCTGCCCCTCCTCACCCGGTACGCGATCCAGGACGTGGCCTTCCGCGTCGTCGGCACCGGCAGCGTCGGACTGCGCTCCTACGTGGTCCTCCTCCTGGACCACCGGGGGGAGCCGCTTGTCCTCCAGGTCAAGGAGGCCTGCCCGTCCGCGCTCCTTCCGCACCTGCCGGTGGCGGGCTTCAAGGAGCAGGAGGGCGACGGGGGTCACGAGGGCCGCCGTGTCGTGCTCGGGCAGAAGCGGATGCAGGTCGTCAGCGACTTCCTGCTGGGCTGGACGACGATCTCGGGCCGCCCCTTCCAGGTACGTCAGTTCAGGAACCGCAAGGGCAGCGTGGACCCGGCCGCCCTCGCCGCCGACCAGCTCGACGACTACGGCCGGATGACCGGCGCCCTGCTCGCCCGCGCCCACGCGCACAGTGCCGACCCCCGCCTGATCGCCGGATACTGCGGCAAGAACGACGAGCTCGACGAGGCGGTGGCCGCGTTCGCGGTGACGTACGCGGACCGTACGGAGGCCGATCACGACCGGCTGATCGCGGCGGTACGGGAGGGACGGCTGCGGGCGGAGGCCTAGGGCCCGTCCGGGGGGTGGGTGTGGCCTGGGCCTGGAGCCCGTCCGAGGGGTGGTGTGGCCTGGGCCTGGAGCCCGTCCGGGGGTGGGTGTGGCCTGGGCCTGGAGCCCGTCCGGGGGTGGGTGTGGCCTGGGCCTGGAGCCCGTCCGAGTGGTCGGTGTGGCCTGGGCCTGGAGCCCGTCCGAGTGGTCGGTGTGGCCTGGGCCTGGAGCCTGTCCGAGGGATCGGTGTGGCCTACGCTGGACCGGTGACGACCCCGGAAGCCGAGCCCACGCCCCAGGAACCGCATGCGGCGGCGCCCCACCCCACGGACGGCGCGGACGGCGCCGACGGCCCCGACGGCGCGCCCCGGCCCGAGGAGCGACTCGAGAAGGCGGTGCGCGCCGCCGAGCAGGCTCTGATCGAGTACGAGATCGCGGTCGAGACGTTCCGGGTGGAGGTGGAGAACTTCTCCCGGCTGCACCACCAGAAACTCGGCCCGATGTACGCCCGCCTCGACGAGCTCGACGCGTTGATCGCCGAGGCCGTGGCCGCGCGCTCCGGTGACCCCGAGGACCGGCGCAAGGCCGACGAGGCGCGGGCCCGGGTCCTTCCGATGCCGGGCGTCGAGGAACTGTTCCACGGCTGGATGGACGGCGAGGGCCTGTTCCCCGAGGCCGCCGCGATGCTCACCGACCAGTCGGTGCGGCCCCCGCAGCGGGTGCGGCCGAGCGACGAGGCCCGCAAGCTGTACCGCGAGCTTGTCCGCAAGGCACACCCCGACCTCGCCCAGGACGAGCAGGAACGCGCCCGCCGCGACGAGTTCATCACCCGGGTGAACGCCGCGTACGGCCGCGGCGACGAGTCGCTGCTCCGGGAGCTGCTCGGCGAGTGGGACGCGGGGCCCGCGCCCGAGGAGCAGCAGCCGACGCCCGCCGAGGAGCTGTACGCCCGCCTGGAGTGGCTCGCCCGGCGCAAGGAACTGCTCGCGGTCGTGGCCCACGACCTGGAGGAAAGCGCCATCGGCTCGATGCTCAAGCTGGCGCCCGACGACCCGGACCGGCTCCTGGACGAGATCGCCGAGCAGCTCCTGGCGCAGGTCGCGGAGCGCGAGGCGGAGCTGGAGCGGGCCAGCGCGTAGGCCTGCCGTCCCGGTGGCGGTGCCGTCGGCCCCCGGGGGTGGGGCCGTGGGGGGCCACGGGTGGGCGGCGGTGGGTGCCGGCGGTCGGGTAGCGTCGGGGCCATGCATTTCGGATCTGGTGTGCCCACGGTCGGCGTCGACGCGCTCACGGACGGAGACTTCCTCCTCGACGTCCGCGAGGACGACGAGTGGCAGGCGGGCCACGCGGCGGGCGCGCTGCACATCCCGATGAGCGACTTCGTCGCCCGCTTCGGCGAGCTGACCGACGCCGCGCCACAGGACGCCAAGGTGAACGTCATCTGCCGCTCCGGCGGCCGCTCCGCCCAGGTGACGATGTACCTCGCCCAGCAGGGCATCGACGCGGTGAACGTCGACGGGGGCATGCAGGCCTGGGAGGCCGAGGGGCGGCCCATCGTCGACGACAAGGGCCAGCCGGGCACGGTGGTCTGACCCCGGCCGGTGGGCCGGGCGACCCGACCCTGGCCCGGTAAGCCGGGGCGACCCTTGGCCGGTGGCCGGTGGCCGGTGGCCGGTGGCCCGGTGGCCCGGTGGCCCGGTGATCCGGTGGGCCGTGACGTCGTGGGCTGTGGGTCGGTCGGTCGGGGGGATCCTGGCCTGGTGGCCTGGTGGCCTGGTGGCCTGGTGGCCTGGTGGCCCGGTGGCCCGGTGGGCCGGTGGGCCGTGACGTCGCGGGCTGTGGCTCGGTCGGGCGGGGCAACTCTGGCCGGGTGGCCCAATGGGTCGTGACCTCGTGGGCTGTGGGCCGGTCGGTCGAGGGGATCTTGGCCCGGTGGCCCGGTGGCCCGGTGGCCCGGTGGCCCGGTGGCCCGGTGGCCCGGTGGCCCGGTGGTCCGGTGGGCCGTGACGTCGTGGGCCGTGGGTCGGTCGGGGCGGCCCGGGCCGGGTGGTCGGGTGGCCCGGTGGGCCGTGACCTCGTGGGCCGTGGGTCGGGCGGTCGGGGCAACTCTGGCCGGGTGGCCCAATGGGCCGTGACCTCGTGGGCTGTGGGCCGGTCGGTCGGTCGGTCGGGGGATCCTGGGCCGGTGGCCGGTGGCCGGTGGCCGGTGGCCGGTGGCCGGTGGCCGGTGGCCGGTGGCCGGGACGTCGGGGCCGTGGCCCGGTGGGCGGGTCGGTCGGGCCGGTGCCGGTCGGGCCGGGGGCGGTCAGGCCAGGGGGTGGGCGGCCAGCAGGTCTCCCAGCGCCTCCTCGTGCGCCGCCGCCGGGCCGAGTGCCAGCTCCAGATGCTTGGCCCAGGCGTGGTACCGGTGCAGGGGGTAGTCGACGTCGGCGCCGAAGCCGCCGTGCAGGTGCTGCGCGGTCTGGACGACGCGGCGCACCCCGTCCGACGCCCAGATCTTGGCCACCGCCACATCCCCCGACGCGGGCAGCGGCCCGCCCTCGCCCGCGGCCCCGCGCCCCGGTTCACTCAGGCGCCAGGCGGCCTGCCACAGCGTGACCTCCATGGCCCGCAGGTCGATGTAACGGTCCGCCGCCTGCATCGCCACCGCCTGGAACGTGGCGACCGGAAACCCGAACTGCTCCCGCTTCCCGGTGTATTCACTCGTCATCCCGAGCACCCCCGTACCAAGGCCGAGCGCCAGCGCACAGGTACCCGTCGCCAGCAGGTCGCGCAGATAGTCCCACGCCCCCTCCACCGCGATGACGTCCCGGGCACCGACCCGCACCGAGTCCAGCCGCAACTCCCCGAGCCGCTCCCCACTCGTCGAGAACTGCTCGGCGAAACCGAGCCCCGCCCCCGCACCCGTACCCGCTCCCGTCTTCGTTCCTGCCCCCGCACCCGGCACCAGCGCGAGAACCGCCATTCCCTCGGACGACGTGGCCGGAACCACGATGAAGTCGGCATCGAACCCCCAGGGAACCCCGCTCTGCACCCCATCGAGCACCCACCCGCCACTCCCGTCGTCACCGTCACCATCGGGACGCGCGGTGACGGCCAGCGCGGCGTCGTCGTGGCCCGTGCGGCCGTTCGTCGCCACGGTCAGGACGGTCTCACCCCGCGCGGCCGCAGGCAGCACGGCCTGCTTAAACTCCTGGCTCCCGAAGGCCTGTACGGCATACGCGGCAGCGCTGCTCTCCAGAAGCGGCACCCTGGCAAGCACCTTCGCCGACTCCCGCAACACCAGACAGAGCGCGATGGGGTCAAGACCCGAACCGCCGTACTCCGGCGCCACCAGCAGACTCAGCAGATCGGCACCGGCGAGCCTGCCCCACAGCTCCCGGTCGAAGTCCTCGGCCACGGCCCCCGGGGTGAGCGCGGGACTTGGCACCCCGTCCGGCACGACATCGGCGAACACCGCCTTCGCCGCCTCAAGCGCCGCCTGCTGCTCCTCGGTGAAACTGAAGTCCACAGCTCGTCCCTCCGCACGGCCCGGCCCTGACGGGTCGTCAAGGTAGAACAAGTTCCAGTGGAAGGGAACAGCCGGATGAAAGCGAACAGCCGCCGCACGGGAGGGAACAGCCGTATGGAAGCGAACAGCCGCATGGGAGGGAACAGTCGCATGGGAGGGAACAGTCGCATGGGAGGGAACAGTCGCATGGGAGAGAACGACCGCATGGCGGGGGAGAGTCGGGCCCGGGTGTCCGACCGACTGCTCGCCCCGGGCTCCGCTCAGCGGTCGAAGTCCAGCTCCACCCTGTCCGTCGTCGGATGCGACTGGCACGCCAGCACATAACCGGCCTCGGTCTCCTCCGGCTCCAGCGCGAAGTTCCGGTCCATCCGCACCTCACCGGACACCTTGAACGCCCGGCAGGTACCGCACACCCCGCCCTTGCAGGCGAACGGCGCGTCCGCGCGGTTGCGCAACACCGTGTCCAGGAGCGACTCCCCCGCCCGCACCGGCCAGGAGCCGGAGCGCCCGTCGAGGGTGACCGTGACCGTGCTGTCCTCCGGCGCCGGGGCGACAGGCACGGCCGCGATCCCGTCGTCCACGTGGAATATCTCCTCGTGGATGCGCCGCCGCTGCACCCCGAGCCCCCGCAGCGTCCGCTCCGCACCCTGCACAAGCCCGTACGGACCGCACAGGAACCAGCCGTCGACCTCATCGACCGGCAGCAGCGCGGGCAGCAGCCGTCCCAGGCGTTCCTCGTCGAGCCGTCCCGAGGCGAGCCCGGCCTGCTGCTCCTCCCGGGACAGCACCGTCACCAACTGGAAGCGGTGCGGCCAGCGGTCCTTGAGGTCGGCCACCTCGTCCAGGAACATCGTCGACGCCGCCGTACGGTCGCTGCGTATGAGGCAGAACTCGGCCCGCGGTTCGCGCTCAAGGAGCGTCGTGACGATGGAGAGCACCGGCGTGATGCCGCTGCCTCCGACCACCGCGGCATACCGTCCCGGAGCAGGCTGCAGCGTGAAGCGGCCCGCCGGGGTCATCACCTCCAGCTCGTCACCGACGACGATCTCCTTGTGCGCGTATGTCGAGAAGGCGCCGCCCTCCACCACCCGCACGCCCACCCGCAACTCCCTCGGCTCACCGGCCGCCCGCGGGTCCGGCGCCGGGGAACAGACCGAGTACGTGCGCCGGATCTCGGTGCCGTCGACGACGCGGCGCAGGGCGAGGTGCTGGCCCGCCGCGTGCCGGTACTCCTCGCGCAGCGCGGGGGGCACCGCGAACGTCAGCGTCACGGAGTCGTCGGTGAGCTGCTCGACCGCCGCCACGCGGAGCGGGTGGAAGCGCGCCATCACAACTCCTTGAAGTGGTCGAAGGGCTCCCGGCAGTCGACGCAGCGGCGCAACGCCTTGCAGGCGGTGGACGAGAAGCGGCTGAGCAGCTCCGTGTCGGTCGAGCCGCAGTGCGGGCAGCGGACCGTGAGGGAGAGCGGGACCGGCCCGTCGGCGGCGTGCGGGCGCGGCGGGGCGATGCCGAACTCGGCGAGCTTGCGGCGGCCCTCGGCACTGATGTCGTCCGTGGACCAGGCGGGGGAGAGCACCGTGCGCACGGTGACGTCGTCCCTGCCGTGCTCGCGCAGCACCTGCTCTATGTCCGCGGACATGGCCTCTATGGCGGGGCAGCCCGTGTATGTCGGAGTGAGCTCCACGTCGACGTGGCCCGTGCCGCTGACGTGGACGGCGCGGAGCACGCCGAGCTCTCCCAGGGTCAGGACGGGCAGCTCGGGGTCGGGCACGGACCCCGCGAGGGCACACAGCTCGGCTTCCAGGGCGGTGGGTGCGGCGGTTCCGGGGGACGGGGTGGGTGCGGCGGGAGTGTGGGAGGCGCTGGGGGCAGGGGGTGTGGTGGACGTTGCGGATGCGCGGGACGGAGTGGTCACCATGACGCCCCCGGGTGGCTGCGGTGCAGATGCTGCATCTCCGCGAGCATCCTGCCGAACGGCTCGGTGTGCAGGCCCTCGCGTCCGGCGCCGGCCTGCCACGCCCCGCTCCGCGGCCCCTCGGGGACGGTGAGGGTGGCCCTCTCGATCACCGCCGTGATCGTGGCCGTCCACTGCGCGCGCAGGGCCTCCCAGTCGAGATCGAGGCCGGTCACCGGCTGGAACAGCTCCCCGGTGAACCGCCACAGCGCGTCCAGACCGCGCTGCATCCGCTCATGGCTCTCCGCCGTGCCGTCGCCGAGGCGGAGCGTCCACTGCTCGGCGTGGTCCTGATGGTAGGTGACCTCCTTGACGGCCTTCGCGGCCAGCGGCGCCAAGGGGCTGACCGTGCGGGCGAGTCGGTCGTACATCAAGGTCTGGTACACCGAGAAGTACAACTGGCGGGCGATGGTGTGCGCGAAGTCGCCGTTCGGCTGCTCGACGAGCTGGACGTTGCGGAAGGCGCGCTCCTCCCGCAAATAGGCCAGCTCGTCCTCGTCACCGACCAGGGAGAGCAGCACCCGGGCCTGTCCGAGAAGGTCCAGGGCTATGTTCGCCAGGGCGACATCTTCCTCCAGGACGGGGGCGTGCCCCGCCCACTCACCCAGGCGGTGCGAGAGCACCAGGGCGTCGTCGCCCAGGGGGAGGGCCGCGGCCGGGGGAGCCGGGGCGGGAGGGGACGCGGAGGCGGCGGTGGCGGTCGCGGCCGTGTTCGTGGACGGGGTGGCGGTCACAGGTGCTTCACTCCCTCCGGGATGTCGTAGAACGTCGGGTGGCGGTAGGGCTTGTCGGCGGACGGGTCGAAGAAGGAGTCCTTCTCGTCGGGCGAGGACGCGGTGATCCCGGCGGAGGGGACGACCCAGATGGAGATGCCCTCGTTCCTGCGGGTGTACAGGTCGCGGGCGTTGCGCAGGGCCATCTCGGCGTCCGGGGCGTGCAGGCTGCCCGCGTGGGTGTGGGACAGGCCGCGGCGCGAGCGCACGAACACTTCCCACAGCGGCCATTCGGTCGAGCTGCTCATGCGGTCGCCTCCTTGCGCTCACTGTGCTCGGCGGCGCGGGCGGCGTGCTTGGCGGCGTGGGCGGCCGCCGCCGCACGCACCCAGGCGCCCTCTTCGTGGGCCAGCCTGCGCTGGGTCATGCGCTGTTCGTTGCACGGGCCGTTCCCCTTCAGGACCGACCAGAACTCGCTCCAGTCGATGGCGCCGAAGTCGTGCTGCCCGCGCTCCTCGTTCCACTTCAGGTCCGGGTCCGGGAGGGTGAGGCCGAGCGACTCGGCCTGGGGGACGCAGATGTCCACGAACCGCTGGCGCAGCTCGTCGTTCGAGTGCCGCTTGATCTTCCAGGTCATGGACTGCTCCGAGTGCGACGACTCCGCGTCCGGCGGTCCGAACATCATCAGGGACGGCCACCACCAGCGGTCCACGGCGTCCTGAGCCATCGCGTGCTGGGCCTCGGTGCCCCTGCTGAGGGCGAGCAGCAGTTCGTACCCCTGGCGCTGGTGGAACGACTCCTCCTTGCAGACCCGGACCATCGCGCGGGCATAGGGGCCGTACGAACACCGGCACAGCGGGACCTGGTTGGTGATCGCCGCACCGTCCACGAGCCAGCCGATGGCGCCCACGTCCGCCCAGGTCAGCGTCGGGTAGTTGAATATCGAGGAGTACTTCTGGCGGCCCGAGTGCAGCTTGTCGAGCAGGTCGTCGCGGCTCGCGCCGAGCGTCTCCGCCGCGCTGTACAGATAAAGGCCGTGGCCCGCCTCGTCCTGGACCTTGGCCATCAGGATCGCCTTACGGCGCAGCGAGGGCGCACGCGTGATCCAGTTCGCCTCCGGCTGCATGCCGATGATCTCGGAGTGGGCGTGCTGCGCGATCTGGCGCACGAGCGTGGCGCGATAGGCGTCAGGCATCCAGTCACGCGGCTCGATGCGCTCGTCGGCCGCCACGGCCGCGTCGAACGCCGCCTCCAGCGTCACGGCGTCCGCCGCTGCCGTGCCCGCTGTCCCGGCAGCCCCTGCCGTTCCCGTGGCGCTCGTGGTGTCCATCGGGCTCACGGGCCGTTGCGCTGTAGGCATCTCGGTCCCCCTCGACCTCGGGCATCGTCCGACTCCCACGAACTCGACGGTCGAGCAACTTACCGACCGATCGTTCGGTTCGTGCGAATTCAATGGTGCGGTGGCTCGCCTTAAGGTGTCAACCCTGTGGATAACCTCCGGGACGCCTGGGCCTGGCGGGCGGGTCTGAGTACCGTTCCGGCGGCAGGGTCCGTTGCGGGGCCCCGATGCAGGGGCCGGTGGAGGGTTGAGGAACGGGGCGAGATGGACGGGTACGACAAGGGTCCGCGCGGCGAGCCCGCCGGGCGGGCCTCCAAGCCCGCCGAGCCCACCGGGCCTACCGGGCCTACCGAGCCCAGGCGTGCCGCCGAGCCCACCGAGCCCGCCAGGCGTGCTTCCCAGCCCGCCCAGCCCACCGAGCCGGACCCGGAGCTCAGCGAACGGGCTGAGCTGGATTCAGGGCGCGCCGGGCCCACCGAGCCGGACCCGACGCTCGACGAGCCCACCGAGCCGGACCCGACGCTCGCCAAGCCCACCGAGCCAGACCCGGAACTGGACGTGCCCGCCGACTCCGGACCCCCGGCCGAGCCCCCGCCGGACCCCACCCCGCCCCGCCCCCCGGCGGGCATCGCCGCCCTCTCCCGCGGGTCGCAAGTCGTCGCTGCTTTGGTCCTCGCCGTGGTCGTGGCCACCGTCTGCGTCCACGTCGGCATGCTGTTCCTGCACGTCGCGCCGTCGAACACCGTCACCAAGGAACACGGCCGGACGGTCGAGGACTGGATCTATCCCGAGTTCGAGCAGAACTGGAAGCTGTTCGCGCCCAACCCGCTCCAGCAGAACGTCGCGGTGGAGGTGCGCGCGCAGATCCGTACGGCTGACGGGACCTCCAGGACCACCCGCTGGTACAACCTGTCCGCGCAGGACGGCGCCGCCATCGACCACAACCCGCTGCCGAGCCACACCCAGCAGAACGAACTCCGCAGAGGCTGGGACTTCTTCGTGGCCACCCACGACGCGCAAAATCGTCCCACCGGCCTGCGCGGCGAGCTGTCCGAGCGTTACGTCCGCCGTATCGCGCTGCTCCGCCTCGACCGGCACGAGCCGCTCGCCCGCGGTGAGGCCTTCGACCAGGTGCAGGTCAGGTCCCGGACCACGCCGGTGCCGCCACCGGAGTGGAGTGACGAGAAGATCAACATCAAGCCCGTGCAGCGGGTCCTTCCGTGGTGGTCGGTGACCCCGTCCGACCTGCCGCTCGCGGACGAGGACCGGGCGCGCGGAGACGTGGCCGCCGAAGGGAAGGGAGCCGTCCGGTGATCCGTCTCGACCCACTCGCCCGTGGCGTGCAGCGCGTCACGGCGCACGCCCTCGGCCCGTACCAGACCGCGATGGTCCGCATCGGCTTCGCCGCCACCTGGCTGCTGTTCCTGCTGCGCGAACTGCCGCACCGGCATGAGCTGTACGGACCCGAAGGGCCCTGGAGCTGGGACATGGCCCAGCGGCTCATCTCCGCCAATGACGCCTTCACCGCGCTGATGTGGTCGGACGGGCGGGTGTGGTTCGAGATCGTCTACTTCCTGGCGATACTGTCCAGCGCCCTGCTCCTTGTGGGCTGGCGCACACGCACCATGTCCGTACTCTTCATGATCGGCGTCCTTTCGCTGCAGAACCGCAGCATCTTCATGGGCGACGGCGGCGACAACGTCATCCATCTCATGGCGATCTACCTGGTGTTCACGCGGTGCGGCCAGGTCTGGTCCCTGGACGCGCGGCGTGCGGCACGCGCCGACTCCCGGGGCGGGGGAAGCGATGCCGCCGCCCCGCCGGGCCGTGAGGAGAACGGCGACGCCGCCCCGCTGAACCGCGAGGACCGGGTCGGGCCCGTGCTGTGGTGGGTCCTCGGGCTCGCGTTGTCCGCCGTGACGTTCATGGGGGAACTCGACGGGTACTGGCCGGTGTTCTTCTGGGGGCTGTGGCTCGCGCACGGCCTGTGGTGGTTCGCCGGTCGTAGGGCCCCGAACGGCGAACCCCGGCTGTTGCTCGACGTCGTCGCCAACCTCGCGCACAACGCCGCCCTGTTGGTGATCATGGCCGAGGCGTGCCTGATCTACGCCACGGCGGGCTGGTACAAGATCCAGGGCAGCCGCTGGCAGGACGGTACCGCCGTCTACTACCCCCTCCAGCTCGACTACTTCTCCCCCTGGCCCGCGCTCGCCGACCTGCTGGCCTCGCACGGTGTACTGGTGATGCTGGTGACCTACGGGACGGTCGCCGTGCAGGTCGCCTTCCCGTTCACCCTGTTCAACCGGCGCGTCAAGAACGTCCTCCTGGCCGTGATGATCTTCGAGCACGCGGCCATCGCCGTCGTTCTGGGGCTGCCGTTCTTCTCGCTCGCGATGATCGCGGCCGACGCGGTCTTCCTGCCCACGTCCTTCCTGCGCCGCCTAGGCGGCCGGGTGGCACGCGCGCGTGACGGTGTGCTCGCCCGGGCGCCGCGACTGCCGCGCAAGTCCGCGCCGTCGCCGCTACCGAAGGAAGAGGAGCAGGTCAGCCCAGTCACCGAGCCCGCGCGCGTAGGCTTCGGAGCATGAGCGGCAGCGCGGCAGAGGGCAATGACAGGCCGCAGCGGACGGCAGCGGCGGCGGGGCATGGCGAGGCGCGGAGGACGGCAGCGGCAGTAGGTGGCGACGAGCCGCAGGGGACGCCTCCGGGTCGCGACGGGTCGAAGCGGACGGCAGCGGCGGTGGGGCGCGACGAGTCGCGGAGGGCGGTGGCGACCGAGGGTGGTGACGAGCCGCCGTGGGCAGCGGCGGCAGGGGGGCGCGGTGGGGCGTCGTGGGCGGGTGCGGAGGATCCGGTCCGGGTCTGGCGCGGTCTCGCCGGCTCCCACGTGCTGCTCGACGGCTTCCACGCCCTGAAGCACGCCCTGCGCTTCGACGCCCGCGTCCCCGTGGCGCTGACGGGCGACAAGGCCGCAGTCCTCGCTCTCGCCGAGGACCTGGCGCCGGATGTGACGGCCGCCCTGGACGCACTGCTCGCCGAGACCGACGACGCGACGCTGCGGGCCCTGGTGCCCCGGCTGCACCCCACCGCCGTGGCCGCCCTGGCCGTACGCCCGGCACGTGCCGACAACCTCCGGGCCCTTGCGCACACGCCGAGGTCCGCGCCGGTCGTCGTCCTCGACGACCCCCGAAACCTCGGCAACGCCGGGGCGGTGATCCGGCTCGCCGCGGGCTTCGGCGCGACGGGAGTCGTCACGACCGGCACGCTCGACCCCTGGCATCCCACGGTCGTACGCGGCGGTGCGGGGCTGCACTTCGCCACGGCGGTGGAGCGCCTCGACGTCCCGGAACTGCCCGCGGGCCCGCTGTTCGCCCTCGACGCCGAGGGCGCGGACATCCGCGGGCTGAAGATCCCCGACGATGCCGTGCTCGCGTTCGGCTCGGAGCGCAGCGGCCTGTCCGCCGCACTGCGGGCCCGGGCCGACCAACTGGTGTCGCTGCCGATGCGGCCACAGGTGTCGAGCTACAACCTCGCGACGAGTGTCGGCATGACGCTGTTCCACTGGTCATCAGGGCGACCGCCGGGAGCCTGAGCCCCCCTCCCCGGCGGCCTGGGGCCGAGCCCGCGCCCCGAGGGGCGCGGACCCATGGCTGTCGCCCCGGCTCACGCCTCCTTGCGGATCTCCACCACCCGGAAGCGGTTGGCCACGAACGCGGCGTCGCACAGCGCGGAATTCGCGGCCGGGTTGCCGCCCGAGCCGTGGAAGTCGGAGAACGCCGCCGTCTGGTTCACATAGACACCGCCCGTCAGGTTCAGCGACAGTTGGGCGCTCTCCTCCAGGCAGGTTTCCTCCACGGCCTCGGACACCTCCGGCGAGGTGGTGTACGCCCCGACCGTCATCGCGCCCTTCTCGCGGACCGTGCGCCGCAGCAGCTCCACGGCGTCCGCCGCGGAGTCGACGGCGACGGCGAAGGAGACGGGGCCGAAGCACTCGCTCAGATACGCCGCCTCGGCGTCCGGCTTGGCACCGTCCAGCTTCACGATCACCGGCGTGCGCACCACCGCGTCCGGGAACTCCGGGTTGGCGACCTCCCGCGAGGCGAGGGCGACTTCACCGAGCCCGGCAGCGGCCTCCAGGCTGGTGCGCACGTCCGGGTTGACCAGCGCGCCGAGGATGCCGTTCGCCCGGGCGTCGTCGCCGAGCAGGCCGTTCACGGCGCCCGCCAGGTCCGTGACCACCTCGTCGTACGTCTTGGCGCCCGCGTCCGTCCGGATGCCCTCGCGGGGGATCAGGAGGTTCTGCGGGGTCGTGCACATTTGGCCGCTGTACAGCGACAGGGAGAAGGCCAGGTTGGAGAGCATGCCCTTGTAGTTGTCGGTCGACTCGACGACGACCGTGTTGACACCGGCCTTCTCCGTGTAGACCTGGGCCTGCCGGGCGTTGGTCTCCAGCCAGTCGCCGAAGGCCGTCGAACCCGTGTAATCGATGATCTTGATTTCGGGGCGGACGGCCAGGGTCTTGGCGATGCCCTCCCCGGGGCGCTCGACGGCCAGCGCGACCAGGTTCGGGTCGAAGCCCGCCTCACCGAGGACCTCACGGGCGACACGCACGGTCAGGGCGAGCGGCAGCACCGCGCGCGGATGCGGCTTGACCAGGACGGGGTTGCCGGTGGCGAGGGAGGCGAAGAGGCCGGGGTAGCCGTTCCACGTCGGGAAGGTGTTGCAGCCGATCAGGAGGGCGATGCCGCGGCCGACAGGGGTGAAGCGCTTGGTCAGGGCGAGCGGGTCACGCTTGCCCTGGGGCTTGGTCCACTCGGCGGTGCCGGGGGTGCGGGACTGCTCCGCGTACGCATACGCCACCGCTTCGAGGCCGCGGTCCTGGGCGTGCGGGCCGCCCGCCTGGAACGCCATCATGAAGGCCTGGCCGCTGGTGTGCATGACGGCGTGCGCGAACTCGTGCGTACGGGCGCTGATGCGGGCCAGGATCTCCAGGCAGACCATGGCGCGCACGTCGGGTCCCGCGTCGCGCCAGGCGGCCGTGCCCGCGCGCATGGCGGGCAGCAGGGCGTCCACGTCCGGGTGCGGATAGGTGATGCCCAACTCGGGTCCATAGGGGGACACTTCCGCGCCCGTCCAGTCGTCCGTGCCCGGCTGGTCGAGGTCGAAGCGCTCGTTCAGCAGGGCTTCGAAGGCGGCTTTGCCCTCGGGGAGGCTCAGGCTGCCGTTCTCCCCATAGGCCTTGGGGTGCTCGGGGTGCGGCGACCAGTACGCGCGGGTGCTGATCGTCTCCAGCGCCTGGTCGAGGGTGGGCCGGTGCTTTTCGATCAACTGGTGCGCGGTGAGTTCGGCGGCCATGAGGGACCAACTCCTCGTCGAGTCAGCTCTCCTTCGAGCTGGCGAGCTGGGCAGGGGCAGTGGGCGGGAACACCTGGACAGAGCTAGAGTAACCGAACGATCGGTCGGGACAAGAGGGTCTGCCGAACCTGTGGAAAACCTTCCCCGGCCACCCCCGGGCCCCTGGCCGAGACCCCAGTGCGGGAGGATCGCGAGCATGACAGCACTCGATCTCGACAGCCCCGTTGCCGTGGTCGGCACCGGCACCATGGGCCAGGGCATCGCCCAGGTCGCCCTGGTGGCGGGCCACCCCGTGCGGCTGTACGACGCCGCGCCGGGCCACGCGCGCACGGCGGCCGCCGCGATCACCGCCCGCCTGGACCGCCTCGTGGAGAAGGGCCGCCTCGACGCGCCCGCCCGGGACGCCGCGGCCGGACGCCTCGAAGCCGTCGACGGTCTCGACGCCCTCGCCGGGTGCGACCTGGTCGTCGAAGCCGTCGTCGAACAACTGGACGTCAAGCAGCGCCTGTTCCAGGACCTCGAGGAGATCGTGGCGGACGACTGCGTGCTGGCCACCAACACGTCGTCCCTGTCCGTGACGGCCGTCGCGGGCGCACTCGGGCGCCCGGGCCGCTTCGTCGGACTGCACTTCTTCAACCCCGCGCCGCTGCTGCCCCTGGTCGAGGTGGTCAGCGGTCACGCCACGGACGAGGCGACGGCCACGCGCGCGTACGACACCGCGCGAGCCTGGGGAAAGACGCCTGTCCACTGCGCCGACACCCCCGGCTTCCTCGTCAACCGCGTGGCCCGGCCCTTCTACGCCGAGGCCCTGCGCGTGCACGAGGAGCGCGCCGCCGACGCCGCTACCGTCGACGCGGTCCTGCGCGAGTCCGGCGGCTTCAAGATGGGCCCCTTCGAACTCACCGACCTCATCGGCCAGGACGTGAACGAAGCCGTCACCCGCTCGGTGTGGGAGTCGTTCTTCCAGGACCCCAAGTTCACGCCGTCCCTCGCCCAGCGGCGCCTCGTCGAGTCCCGGCGCCTCGGCCGCAAGACGGGGCAGGGCTGGTTCGCGTACGGGGACGGTGCCGAGCAGCCCCGGCCGCACACCGCGGGCCCCGCGGACGCACCGGGGTCCGTCGCCCTGCACGGCGAGCTGTTCCAGGCCGCGGCCCTGCTCCCGCTCATCGAGGGCGCCGGCGTCCGGGTGGAGCGCGGGCAGTCCGCACACCCGGACTTCCCGGGCTGGATCGAGCTCTCCGGGGGCACCCGCCTGGCCCTCGCCGACGGCTCGTCCCCCGACGCCGCCGCACAGCCCACCATCCAGTTCGACCTGGCCCTCGACTACGGAACGGCCACCCGCATCGCCCTCGCCCCCGCGGCACGCGTGGACGAGCGCGCGCTCGGCGAGGCGGTGGGCCTCTTCCAGGCGCTCGACAAGAAGGTCAGCGTCGTACGCGCCATCCCCGGGATGATCGTGGCCCGTACGGTCGCCATGCTCGTCGACTTCGCGCACGACGCCGTGGCGCGCGGCGTGGCGGAACCCGACGACGTCGACACCGCCATGCGCCTGGGCGTCAACTACCCGCGCGGACCGCTCTCCTGGGGCACCGACCTCGGCCTGTACTGGGTCACGGGGGTCCTCGACCACCTGCACGACGAGTACCCCACGGGGCGCTACGCCGCATCCCAGGGGCTGCGCCGCGCCGCCGCGAAGGAGGACCACGCATGAGCGCCCGGCGGGACACCTACACCCCCGAGACCCTCCTCGACGTCGCCGTACGGGTCTTCAACGAGCGTGGCTACGACGGCACGTCCATGGAGCACCTCTCCAAGGCCGCCGGTATCTCCAAGTCGTCGATCTACCACCATGTGTCGGGCAAGGAGGAGCTGCTGCGCCGCGCGGTGAGCCGGGCGCTCGACGGGCTCTTCGGGATCCTCACCGAGGAGCACGCGCGCGAGGGCGGCGCGGTGCGGCGCCTGGAGCACGTGACCCGGCGCACCGTCGAGGTCCTGATCGCCGAACTGCCCTATGTGACGCTGCTGCTGCGGGTGCGCGGCAACACCGACACCGAGCGGTGGGCCCTTGAGCGGCGCAGGGAGTTCGACCACGAGGTCGCCGAACTGCTCAAGGAAGCCGTCGCGGACGGCGACCTGCGCTCCGACGTCGAGCTGCGGCTCGCCACCCGGCTGCTCTTCGGAATGATCAACTCCATCGTGGAGTGGTACAAACCGGAGGCACGCAACGCCGCCAGCGGTGCCGAGGTCGCCGACGCCGTGGTGCAGCTAGCGTTCGCGGGGCTGCGCACCGAAGGCTGACCCAGGCGGGTGCCACCGCCCGCGATCTCAGCCCTCCGCCTCCAGGTCGTCCTCCTCGAAGACCAGCAGCGTGCGGGTGCTGAGGACCTCCGGGATGGACTGGATCCGGGTGAGCACCAGCTCCCGCAGCGCGCGGTTGTCCGGCGTGTGCACCAGCAGCAGTACGTCGAAGTCCCCGCTGACCAGCGCGATGTGAGAGGCCCCCGGCAGAGTCCGCAGTTGTTCGCGGACCGTGCGCCAGCCGTTCTGGACGATCTTCAGGGTGATGTAGGCGGAGGCGCCCTGGCCGGCACGTTCGTGGTTGATGCGGGCGCCGAAACCGCGGATCACGCCGTCGTCGATGAGGCGGTTGATGCGCGCGTAGGCATTGGCCCGGGAGACGTGCACGCGCTCGGACACGGCACGTATCGAGGCGCGACCGTCCGTGTGCAGGATCTGCAGGATGTCGCGGTCGATGGAGTCCAGCGGGCGGAGCTGGGGCTCCGGACGCTCCCCGGCGCCGCCGTCGGCCATTCGTTCAGGTGCCATGTCCCCCCGCCTCCCTACCATGGACGTACTGCACCCATCCCAGGCTGTGGAGAACCGTTTGTCCACAGCCTGGAGGTGCCTGTAGCCAAAATGTGCCGACGACCGAACAATCGGTAGGTGAGGCGCATCACGTCGGCGCGCCTCATTCCGCTCCCATGAGGAGACTGTTTTTCCGAGTTCCCCCAGGAGGTGCCGTCATGACGGTCATGGAGCAGCGGGGCGCCCACCAGCCCGCCCCGCCCCCCGCATGGCAGCCGAGGACCGACCCCGCGCCGCTCCTGCCGGACGCGGAGCCGTATCGCGTTCTGGGCACCCGGGCCGCAGGCGCGGTGGACAAGGAACTGCTGCTGCGCCTCCACAGCGAGCTCGTGCGCGGCCGCCGGTACAACACGCAGGCGACGGCCCTCACCAAGCAGGGCAGGCTCGCCGTCTACCCGTCGAGCACCGGCCAGGAGGCCAGCCAGATCGCCGCGGCGTTCGCCCTGCGCGAGCAGGACTGGCTGTTCCCCAGCTACCGGGACACGCTCGCCGCGGTCGTCCGCGGCCTCGACCCGGTGGCGGCCCTCACCCTGCTGCGCGGCGACTGGCACACCGGTTACGACCCGCGCGAGCACCGCACAGCGCCCCTGTGTACTCCCCTGGCCACCCAGCTTCCGCATGCCGTGGGCCTCGCGCACGCCGCCCGCCTCAAGGGCGACGACGTGGTCGCGCTCGCCCTGGTCGGCGACGGCGGCACCAGCGAGGGCGACTTCCACGAAGCCCTGAACTTCGCCGCGGTCTGGCAGGCCCCCGTCGTCTTCCTCGTACAGAACAACGGCTTCGCGATCTCCGTGCCGCTCGCCAAGCAGACGGCCGCCCCCTCCCTGGCCCACAAGGCCGTCGGGTACGGGATGCCGGGCCGCCTGGTCGACGGCAACGACGCGGTCGCGGTGCTCGAGGTCCTCTCCGACGCGGTGCGCACCGCCCGCGCGGGCGGCGGCCCGACGCTCGTCGAGGCCGTCACGTACCGCGTGGAAGCCCACACGAACGCCGACGACGCGACGCGCTACCGCAGGGACGCGGAGGTCGACGCCTGGCGCGACCACGACCCGATCGTGCTCCTGGAGCGTGAACTCACCGAGCGCGGCCTGCTCGACGAGGACCGCAGGAACGCGGTGCGCGCCTCCGCGGAGACGATGGCCGCGGACCTCAGGGATCGCATGAACGAGGAACCGGCCCTGGACCCCATGGACCTGTTCACGCACGTGTACGCGGAGCAGACCACCCAACTGCGGGAACAGGCGGCCCGGTTGCGGGCCGAGCTGGCGGCCGAGGACGAGGCGTACGGAGCGGGACGATGACCACTGTCGCCGTGAAACCGGCCACCATGGGGCAGGCACTCGGGCGCGCGCTGCGCGACGCGATGGCCGACGACCCCACCGTGCACGTCCTCGGTGAGGACGTCGGCACCCTCGGCGGTGTCTTCCGCGTCACCGACGGCCTCGCCGCCGAGTTCGGCGACACGCGCTGCACGGACACCCCGCTCGCGGAGGCCGGCATCCTGGGGACGGCCGTCGGCATGGCGATGTACGGGCTGCGGCCCGTCGTGGAGATGCAGTTCGACGCTTTCGCCTACCCCGCCTTCGAGCAACTGATCTCGCACGTGGCGCGGATGCGCAACCGCACCAGGGGCGGCCTCGCGCTGCCCCTCACCGTCCGCGTGCCCTACGGCGGCGGGATCGGCGGCGTCGAGCACCACAGCGACTCCTCCGAGGCGTACTACATGGCGACGCCGGGGCTGCACGTCGTCATGCCCGCCACCGTCGCCGACGCGTACGGTCTGCTGCGGGCGGCCATCGCCTCCGACGACCCCGTCGTCTTCCTGGAGCCGAAGCGGCTCTACTGGTCCAGGGCCGACTGGAACCCGGACGTGCCCGCCACCGTCGAGCCCATCGGCAGGGCCGTGGTGCGGCGCGCGGGCCGCAGCGCCACGCTCCTCACGTACGGCCCTTCCGTGCCCGTCTGCCTGGAGGCGGCCGAGGCGGCGCAGGCCGAGGGCTGGGACCTCGAAGTGGTCGACCTGCGCTCCCTGGTGCCCTTCGACGACGAGACGGTGGCCGCGTCCGTGCGGCGCACGGGCCGCGCCGTGGTCGTGCACGAGTCGGGCGGCTTCGGCGGCCCCGGCGGGGAGATCGCCGCGCGGGTCACGGAGCGCTGCTTCCACCACCTGGAGGCGCCGGTGCTGCGGGTCGCCGGGTTCGACATCCCCTATCCGCCGCCGATGCTGGAGCGGCACCACCTCCCGGGCGTCGACCGGATCCTGGACGCGGTGGCACGGCTGCAGTGGGAGGCGGGTAGCTGATGGCGCAGGTCCTGGAGTTCAAGCTGCCCGACCTCGGCGAGGGGCTCACGGAGGCCTCGATCACGCGCTGGCTCGTGGAGGTCGGCGACGTCGTGGAGGTCGACCAGCCCGTCGTCGAGGTCGAGACGGCCAAGGCCATGGTCGAGGTGCCGTGTCCGTACGGGGGCGTGGTGACGGCCCGCTTCGGCGCGGAGGGCACCGAACTGCCCGTGGGTGCGCCGCTCCTGACGGTCGCCGTCGGTGCCCCCGCCGCGGACCTGGCCTCCGGCGGCCCTGCTTCCCGTTCCGAGGGCGGTGCGGCCGCGGCGGTGGGGGACGACGCCTCGGGGAACGTCCTCGTCGGGTACGGCACGACGGCACCGCCCGCGCGGCGGCGCAGGGTGCGGCCGCCGGAGGTTTCCGGGGCGACCGCGGGGGACGGTTCCGGAGCCGATGGCCGGGGCGCTGTCGGCGCGGGTTCGCCGTCCGACGCGGGCTCGGGGGCGGGGGCCGTGGCCTCGGGGGAGAGGGCTGCTTACGGGCCCGCCCTCGAGGGAAGCGAGGGTTCCGAGGCCTCTCCCGTACGGGGTGACGCCTCTCCCGTACGGGGTGATGCCGGTCCCGTACGGGGTGACGCCGCTCCCGCGCGGGACGGCGGTCCCGTCCCCGTGATCTCCCCGCTCGTCCGCAAACTGGCGCGGGAGCACGGCGTGGACCTGCGGCAGCTCGTCGGCTCCGGTCCTGACGGGCTGATCCTGCGGGCCGACGTGGAGGACGCCGTGCGGGCCGCTGCGACCGTCGTCGCGTCGATAGCGGACCCGGCGTCCGCGTCGCCCCCCGCGTCCACCGCAACGGAGCGCCCGGTGCCGGGCATCGGGGTCACCTTCGGGGCCGGCGGGACGAGTACGGCACCGGCCGGTGCGGGGGCCGGTGTGGCGTCCGGCGCGGGAGCGGACGGTACGACGGGCACGGGGGCCACGCGGATCCCGTTGCGCGGTGTACGCGGAGCCGTCGCCGACAAGCTGGCGCGCAGCCGCCGCGAGATACCGGACGCGACGTGCTGGGTCGACGCCGACGCGACGGAACTGCTGCACGCCCGCGCGGCGATGAACGCGGCAGGCGGGCCGAAGGTCTCCCTGCTCGCGCTCCTCGCCCGCGTCTGCACCGCGGCCCTGGCCCGCCACCCGGAGCTCAACTCCAGGGTCGACATGGACGCGCGGGAGGTCGTCCAGCTCGACGCAGTGCACCTCGGCTTCGCCGCACAGACGGAGCGGGGGCTCGTCGTGCCGGTCGTGAAGGGCGCGCACGTCCGCGACACGGAGTCGCTGAGCGCCGAGCTGGCGCGCCTCGCGGAGGCCGCCCGCACGGGAACGCTGACGCCGGGGGAACTCACGGGGTCCACGTTCACGTTGAACAACTACGGCGTGTTCGGGGTCGACGGGTCCACGCCGATCATCAACCACCCCGAGGCGGCCATGCTCGGTGTCGGCCGTATCGTGCCCAAGCCGTGGGTGCATCAGAGCGAGCTGGCGGTGCGTCAGGTCGTGCAACTGTCACTGACCTTCGACCACCGGGTGTGTGACGGCGGTACGGCGGGCGGTTTTCTGCGCTTCGTCGCGGACTGTGTGGAGCAGCCGGCGGTGCTGTTGCGGTCGGTGTGACGCGGACACCCCCGTGGGGGTGGCATTGATCGCGGCTGTGTCCATACTCGTGGGGTGAACTCACGCACGGTTCCGGACGCCGCCCCCTTCGACGCCGTCGTGCTGGCCGGAGGGCGGGCGGCGCGGCTCGGCGGCGCGGACAAGCCGGGCCTGCGGGTGGGCGGGCGCGCCCTGCTCGACCGGGTGCTCGCCGCGTGCGTGGGTGCCGGGACCACTGTCGTCGTGGCTGCACCCCGGCCCACGCCGCGGCCGGTGGTGTGGGCGCGCGAGATCCCTGCGGGCGGCGGGCCCCTGGCCGCGCTCGACGCCGGGCTCCGCCGCACGAACGCCGAGCTGGTCGTGGTGCTCTCGGCCGACCTGCCGTTCCTGCGGGAGCGGACCGTCCACCGTCTGATCGCCGCGGTGTCCGTGGCGGACGGCCAGGACGAGGGACACGGCCACGGCGGCGGCTACGGCGGCGCGCAGCGCGCGGTCGGCGCGGGGTCTGCCGACGGCGCGATGCTGACCGACCCCGAAGGACGGGATCAGCCTCTCGTGGCGGTCTACCGGGCCGCGGCACTCCGCGAGGCCCTTCGGGGGCTTGCCGCGAACGATGCCGCCGACGCGGCGGCGGGGCCCGGCACGCCCGGGCAGGGAGAAGCGCGGCACGGGCTCGCCGGGATGCCGTTGCGGCGGCTCGTCGCCCGGCTCGAGATGGTGCGCATCACCGAACCCCTCGCCGCGTTCGACTGCGACACCTGGGACGACATCGCGGCGGCCCGCGCGCGGATCAGGGAGCATGGGCACGTGTTGGATGAATGGATTACCGCAGTCAAGGACGAACTGGGCATCGAGCTCGACGTCGACACCGGCATCCTGCTGGACCTCGCCCGCGACGCAGCACACGGCGTGGCCAGGCCGGCCGCGCCCCTGACCACCTTTCTGGTCGGGTACGCGGCCGCGCAGGCCGGGGCGGGCGGCGGCGGTCCGCGGGCCGTGGCGGATGCCGCGCACAAGGCAGCCGTGCTGGCGGCGCGGTGGGCCGAGGAGGCGGCGGACGGGACGCCCGCAACGCCGAAGCCCAACGCCACCACGCCCTTGGCATCCGGCGCCGCCGGGCCCGCCTCGCCCTCCGGGGCTGCTGGGTCCACCTCGCCCTCCGGGCCCACCTCGCTCTCCGGAGCTGCCGGGCCTGCCTCACCCTCCGGGGCTGCTGGGTCCACCGAGTCCGCTGGGTCCGCCGAGCCTGCCGGGCCCGCTGGGTCCACCGAGCCCGCCAGGGCTGCCGGGACCTCCTCGCCCTCCGGGGCTGCTGGGTCCACCGAGTCCGCTGGGTCCGCCGAGCCTGCCGGGCCCGCTGGGTCCGCCGAGCCTGCCGGGCCCGCTGGGTCCACCGAGCCTGCCGGGCCCACGGGGCCCACTGGGGCTGCCGGGCCCTCCTCGCCCTCCGGAGCTGCCGGGCCTGCCGGTTCCTCCGAGCCCTCCGAAGCCACTGGGTCCTCCGGGGCTGCCGGGGTTACGGGGCCCACTGCGGCCGCTGGATCTGCCGAGCTCTCCGGAACTGCCGGGCCCTCCCGGGTTGCCAAGTCCCCTGGGGTGGCCGGTTCCGCCGAGCCTTCCAAGCTCTCCTCGCCCTCCGGGACCGCCAAGCCCGCTGAGTCCTCCGGGGCTACCGGTTCCTCCGGGGCTGCTGGGGCTACGGGGCCCACCGGGGCTGCTGGGTCTGCCGAGTCCGCTGAGTCCTCCGGGACTGCCGGGCCGTCCGGGCCCTCCGGGGCTGCCGGACCAGCCGGGACTGCCGGGCCGTCCGGGCCCTCCGGGGCTGCCGGACCAGGCGGGACTGCCGGGCCGTCCGAGCCCTCCGCCCCCTCCGACACCCAGCCGAGCACCCCATGACCGGCAACGCGGCCGACGCCGAGCTCGATGAGGCGTTGGCCCTGGTGAACGAGGACCGGGAGCGGGCCGGGATGGGCGCCGTGCGCCCTGCACGCGCGGCTGCCGTCGGCGCGGGTGCAGGCAACGGTGTCGGAGCCGGGGCCGGAGCCGCTGCCAGTACCGGTACCGGTACCGGCGCGGGTTCGGGTTCGGGTACGGGTGACGGCGCCGCCAGGGACGGTGGTGGCGGCAGTGGTGCCGACGCCGCCGGGGCAACGGCTCCCGCGCAGACCTCCGCCGCCCCCGACCCCCACGCCGAGTCCAACCCCGCCTCCCCGCCTCCGCACAGCCCCGAGCCCCCCAAGCGCGCCGCCCACTCCACCCGGTGGACCGAAGCCCGTGCCATCGCGCGTCGTGCCGGTGTCGCCGCCGCGAGGGCCGCGGTCTCGCCGGAGGTGAAGGCGACCCTGCTCTCCCACACCCTCGGCCGCACCCTTGCCGCCCCCCTGACCGCGCTCACCGACCTCCCCTCCTTCGACACCTCGGCGATGGACGGATGGGCCGTGGCGGGCCCGGGACCATGGACATTGCTGTCCGGTACCGCCATCCGCACCGACGACGGCACCGACAACGGCACCGACAACCGCCCGCCCGGAATCCTCGCCGGACAGGACACCCCCGACCCGCTCGGCGACGGCGAGGCGGTGCCGATCGCGACCGGGGCCCGCATCCCGCGGGACACCACGGCCGTGATCCGCAGTGAGCACGGCCACGCCGACGACAAGGGTTACCTGCACGCACGGCGCGAGGTCGCCCCCGGGCAGGACATCCGGCCGCGCGGCCAGGAGTGCCGGGCGGGCGACCGACTCCTGCCGCCCGGAGCCCTGGTGACCCCGGCCGTGCTCGGCCTCGCGGCTGCCGCCGGGTACGACGCGCTGTACGTCACCGCCCGACCGCGTGTCGAAGTCCTGGTCCTCGGGGACGAGTTGCTGACCTCCGGCCTGCCCCAGGAAGGCCACATCCGGGACGCACTCGGGCCGATGCTGCCGCCGTGGCTGCGGGCGCTCGGCGCGGAGGTGACCGCGGTCCGTCGCCTCGGCGACGACGCCGAGGCACTCCATGAAGCCCTCGCCACGGCGACGGCCGACGTCGTCGTGACGACCGGGGGCACCGCGTCCGGGCCCGTCGACCACGTCCACCCCACGCTGCGCCGCCTGAACGCCGAGCTGCTCGTCGACGGCGTCGCCGTGCGGCCGGGCCACCCCATGTTGCTCGCCCGGCTGCCCGCCACGGCCGGCGACAGCCGGATGCGGCACCTCGTGGGCCTGCCCGGCAACCCGCTCGCCGCCGTCTCCGGCCTGCTGACACTGGCCGAGCCCCTGCTGCGCGGGCTCGGGGGCCGCCCGGCCGCGGAGCCGTACACCGCCCCCGTACGGGACGACGTCCCCGGCCATCCGCACGACACACGGCTCGTCCCGGTCGCCCTGCGCGGGGAGTACGCGGTGCCGCTGCACTACAACGGTCCCGCGATGCTGCGGAGCATCGCGGTCGCCGACGGGCTCGCGGTGATCCCCCCGCGGGGCGCGGGCCGACAGCAGGAGCTGGAGCTTCTCGAGCTGCCCTGGACGGAACCGGGCGGAATACAAGGTGAGTTGGGCGCCTCCGGCGCCGACGGCGAGGTGTGTTTCACGTGAAACTTCCCGGCCATGACGCCATCGCGCGCCAAGCCGACGAACACTTGGTGACACACCGGGTGAAACTGCCCAGGCGGGTGGTGGAGCGGCCACTGCTCCAGGTGGGTAAGCGCCTGCTGATGGCGCTGTCCGTGCTCGTACTGACGATCTTCATCGTGTGGATCGACCGGGACGGCTACCACGACAACGCGAACGATACGGTCGACCTGCTCGACGCCTCGTACTACGCCACCGTGACCCTCTCCACCACCGGTTACGGCGACATCGTGCCGCACAGCGACAGTGCGCGGCTCGTCAACATCCTGCTGATCACGCCGCTGCGTGTGCTCTTTCTGATCATCCTGGTCGGCACCACCCTCGAAGTGCTGACCGAACGCACCCGCGAGGAATGGCGGCTTTCCCGCTGGAGGTCCAACTTGCGTGACCACACCGTCGTCGTCGGTTTCGGCACCAAAGGCCGGTCGGCGGTGCAGACCTTGCAGGCGACCGGTCTCAAGCCCGAGCAGATCGTGATCGTCGACCCCAGTTCGAAGGTGGTGGACGCGGCCACGGCCGAGGGGTTCGCCGGGGTCGTCGGCGACGCGACCCGCAGCGACGTCCTGCTCCGTGCCGAGTTGCAGCGGGCCCGGCAGGTCATCATCGCGACCCAGCGCGACGACACGGCCGTCCTTGTCGCACTGACCGCGCGCCAGCTCAACCGGGGGGCGAAGATCGTGGCGGCGGTGCGCGAGGAGGAGAACGCGCCGCTGCTGCGTCAGTCCGGCGCCGACGCCGTCATCACCAGCGCCAGTGCGGCGGGGCGGCTGCTCGGTCTCTCGGTGCTCAGCCCGAGCGCGGGCCTGGTGATGGAGGACCTGATCCAGCAGGGCAGCGGGCTCGACCTCGTCGAGCGGCCGGTGATAAAGGCCGAGGTGGGGAAGGGAGTGCGGGAGACGGCCGACCTCATCGTCAGTGTCGTACGGGGCCATCGGGTGCTCGGGTACGACGACCCGGCCATCGGCAAGCTCAAGCTGACTGACCGTCTGATCACCATCGTGCGGGCCTCCCCGCATCCGGCACCGACACCGGCGACGGGCGGCATGGACCCGAGGCGGTCACCCCGCCCCTGACCGACCGGCCTGCCGCCGCCGACCGTCCCGCCGCCGACCGAGCGGCCGCCACCCCGCCCCGCCCGGGGCACCCCTCGTCGCTCCTCAGCAGGTCGGAACGGGCCGCCCCGGAGTAGCCTCGCCCGCATGTATGCGATCACGATCCCCGAACCCGGCGGACCCGAAGCGCTTCAGTGGGCCGAGGTCCCCGATCCCGTACCCGGTGAGGGCGAGGTCCTCATCGATGTCGTCGCCAGTGCCGTGAACCGTGCCGACCTGCTCCAGCGGCAGGGGCTCTACGATCCGCCGCCCGGCTCGTCGCCGTACCCCGGCCTGGAGTGTTCGGGCCGCATCGCCGCGCTCGGCCCGGGGGTGGGGGGCTTGTCGGTCGGCGACGAGGTGTGCGCGCTGCTCGCGGGCGGCGGGTACGCGGAGCAGGTCGTCGTGCCCGCCGGGCAGGTCCTGCCGGTGCCAGACGGCATCGACCTCGTCACGGCGGCGGCGCTGCCCGAGGTCACGTCCACGGTGTGGTCGAACGTGTTCATGATCGCCCACCTGCGCCCCGGTGAGACGCTCCTGGCGCACGGCGGAGCGAGCGGCATCGGCACCATGGCGATCCAGCTCGCGAAGGCGGTCGGCGCCAACGTGGCGGTGACGGCCGGGGGCAAGGAGAAGCTGGGCTTCTGCCAGGAGCTGGGCGCCGACGTGCTCATCGACTACCGGGAGCAGGACTTCGTCGAGGAGGTCAAGCGGGCCACCGACGGGGCGGGTGCGGACGTCATCCTGGACATCATGGGCGCCAAGTACCTGGACCGGAACGTGCGCGCCCTCGCCGTCAACGGGCGCCTCGCCATCATCGGTATGCAGGGCGGTGCGAAGGGCGAGCTGAACATCGCGGCGCTGCTCAAGAAGCGCGCCGCCATCACCGCGACCTCGCTGCGTGCCCGCCCTGTCGCCGAGAAGTCGTCGATCGTCGCGGCGGTACGGGAACACGTCTGGCCGCTCATCGGCGCGGGCCAGGTCCGCCCGGTGGTCGACCGCACCCTGCCGATGCGCGACGCGGGCGCCGCCCACCGCGTACTCGAGGAGAGCGGTCACATCGGCAAGGTCCTCCTGACCAGGGACGCCAACCCGTCCTGACCCTGGCGCGGGGGCCCGTCACGGGCCCCCGCAGCCTCCGGGCGGGCACCCGGCAGGGGCCCTTCGAGATGCCGGATGCCGTGGCTCATGTGACGCTGGCCGTACGCCCCTTGGCCCTCGCGTGCGTGGGGGTCGGGCGTTCTGCGGACCAGGCGGCAACCCGGCACCGGGAGGGACCAGCGCGGTGACATCACGGCTGCGGGTCGCGCTCCGCCCGGCGGTACCCCCGGTGCTGCTCGCGCTGCTGCTCCCCGCGGGGCTCGGTACGCCCGTGGCGTTCGGTACGACGGCGGGGTCCGATACGCCCGCGGGGTTCGACAGGCCCGTCGGGTTCGGTACGGCGGCGTACGCCCAGCCCGCCGCTGCCCCGGTGGCGCCCCCCACCCCCTCGCCCTCGGCCCCGGCCCCCTACTACGGCACCGGCTCCCTGGCCGGTAGCGGGGCGGGTGAGGGGCAGCAGCGACCTGGGCGTGGCGAGCCGGAGTCCGTGCCCGACCCGGCCGTGTGGCGCCCCCTGCCGCCCCCGCCCCGCGAGGTGCGCCGCCCCGAAGGGACCAGGCCGCCCCCGTCCGTTGCGGTGCCGTCCGTACCGGGCACGGCCGACGAGCCCCGGGAGCGGGCCGCCGAGGGCCCGGCGTTCCCCGGTCTGCGGGTGCTGCCCCTCGGCGCGGGCATGGTCCTGATCGGCCTTGGCCTCGGCTTCCTCGGGCTGCGTCTGCGCCGTGGCTGAGGAGCGGAGTTGGACAGGGCGTACGCCCTCGTACACGGTGGATCAACGTCGTACGGGGGCACCACGGAGGTGTGAGCAGCGGGTGCGAGAGAATGGCCGCATGGAGATGCCGAGGAACGAACGGTCGCCGGAAGATCCCCAGGTCCTGGTCGTGGGTCAGGACGGGATGGCTCTCGGGGGCGGAGACGACGAGTCCCGTGAGCTCCCGGTGACGGACATGGTCGAGCAGCCGGCGAAGGTCATGCGCATCGGCAGCATGATCAAGCAACTGCTCGAAGAAGTGCGGGCGGCGCCTCTGGACGAGGCGAGCCGGGTGCGCCTCAAGGAGATCCACGCCAGCTCCGTGAAGGAACTGGAGGACGGTCTGGCCCCGGAGCTCGTCGAGGAACTGGAGCGGCTCTCGCTGCCCTTCACCGAGGAGGGCACCCCGAGCGACGCGGAACTGCGCATCGCGCAGGCCCAGTTGGTGGGCTGGCTCGAAGGCCTCTTCCACGGGATCCAGACGACCCTCTTCGCCCAGCAGATGGCCGCGCGGGCCCAGCTCGAGCAGATGCGCCGTGCGCTCCCGCCGGGCGTGGGCGGTCACGACGGAGCCGAGGACATCGGTGGTGGCATCGCGGGCCGCAGCGGTGGGCCCTACCTCTGAGAAGGACGGAACGCGAAGGGCCCGGTACGCGTGGTGCGTACCGGGCCCTTCGCGGTTCTGCGGCTGCCTCGCTGTCCGGCTTCCGATGGGCGTGCCGACGTCAGGCCGGATTGCCCGTGGAGATGTCGAACTGGATGCTCACGCTCTTGGGGTCGAGGTCCTCGCCCGCCTTCGGCAGGGTCCGCATGACCGTGTCCTCGCCGTACGTGTTCTCGTCGACCGCGATCTTGTCGTAGCGCCAGCCGGACGCCTGCAGGCAGGAAAGGACCGAGCGCCAGTCCTTGTAGGTGAAGTCCGGCATCTTGATCTTCTTCGGGTCGTTGGTGGCCGTCTCCGGCTCCGTGCACATCGTCTTGTCGACGGTGTTCGTCCGGTCCGGGCCCCGGTGGCCCGCCACCGGCTTCTTGGTTTCTTTGCCGCTCTCGCCGCCCTTGTCGTCCCCGCCGCTCAGCGAGACGGCCGCGATCAGACCGCCGATGGCGAGGAGCGCGACGACGATGGAGCCGACGATCACCGGCATGTTCCGCTTGCGGCCACCGCCAGGACCGCCGCCAGGACCGCCGGACGCGGCGGCCGTGGTGGGCTGCGGCGTGAGGTTGTACGGGGGCGGGGTCTGGGCCGCCTGCGGGGCGTAGGCGCCCGCGGGCGCCGGGGTCTGGTAGCCCTGCTGGGGGTAGCCGTAGCCCGGTGTCGGCGTGGGGGCAGGGGTCGGCGGTCCGTAGGCGCCCGGCTGGTACGGCGTCTGGACGCCGCCCGAGGCCGGTGCGGCGGTGTCGACCGGCGGGAACACGGCCGCGCCCACGCCCGCGCCGCTCGCCGTCTGGGCGCCCGGCACGATGCTGGGGGCCTGGGAGAGCGACGCCTGGAAGGACTGGGCGACGCGCAGGCACTCGTCGCGCATGGCCTCGGCGGTCGGGAAGCGCTCGTTCGGGTTCTTCTTCAGCGCGCGGGCGACGAGCGCGTCGACGGCCGGCGGCAGGGAACGGTTGATCGAGGAGGGCGCGACCGGCTCCTCCTGGACGTGCGCGTACGCGATGGCGAGCGGCGAGTCGGCCTCGAAGGGGAGGCGCCCCGTCGTCAACTGGAACAGCATGATGCCGACCGAGTACAGGTCGGAGCGGGCGTCCACGCCGCGGCCGAGTGCCTGCTCGGGCGAGAGGTACTGGGGGGTGCCGACGACCATGCCGGTCTGCGTCATCGACGTGACGCCGGACTGCATGGCGCGGGCGATACCGAAGTCCATGACCTTGACGACGTTGCGCTTGGTCATCATCACGTTGCCGGGCTTGATGTCGCGGTGGACCAGGCCCATCTCGTGGCTGATCTCCAGGGCCGCGAGCACATCGGCGGTGATCTTCAGCGCCTGGTCGGTCGGCATCGCGCCCTGCTGGCGGACGGCCGCGTCCAGGACCGAGCCGAGCGGCTTGCCCTCGACGTACTCCATGACGATGTAGGGCATGGTGGCCCCATCAAGATCATCTTCGCCGGTGTCGAAGACCGACACGATGTTGGTGTGCGTGAGCTTGGCCACGGCCTGGGCCTCGCGCCGGAAACGCTCCCGGAAGGACTGCTCACGACCGAGCTCGGTGTGCAGTGTCTTGATCGCGACCTGCCGGTCGAGCACGGTGTCGTACGCGAGGTGCACCGACGCCATGCCGCCCTCGCCGAGCAGATCGCGCAACTGATAGCGGCCGCCGGCCAGTGAACTGCCCGCGTACCGGCCCTGAGCGCCGTCCTGGCTCATGTCGTGCGTCCCCCATCGGCGCGGACGCGAGACGGCGCCGCGGTTGTGACTGTGGCTAAGGGCCGACCGAAGACGTCCTGATGACGCTGATCGATCCGCTATTCCAGGCCAAGTCTGCCCGAGGGCCCTGACACGTCAAGCTCGGTGCCCGTTCCGTGACCGTACGCGCAAGAAGCGTCTCGGAAGCGTTACAAGTTCGCCTCGTCGGACGCCCGGAGGGTTTGCCGAGCGACTCACGCCGGACCGGTCGGCCCCCGGAAGGCTGTAGCGTGGCACGCCGGAGTACCCCGTACCGCTCTATCACGTAACCGGTGCGAGCTTTACACCACGTACACGATGTACATCATGTACACGGCGGCCACGGCGGCCCACGATCAGAAACGACGGCGAGGACTGATGGCACAGACGCACCCCGCTCAGGGCCCGTCCGACCCCGAGGCGGCTGGCGGCGGTATGTCGGATGTGCCTGAGATGTGGGGTAATGGCGGTCTTGTCGGCGACGGCCGGTACCGGCTGACGGGGCGCCTCGGACGCGGTGGCATGGCCGAGGTGTTCGCGGCCGAGGACGTACGGCTCGGCCGCACGGTCGCCGTCAAGCTGCTGCGCTCCGACCTCGCCGAGGACCCGGTGTCCAAGGCCCGCTTCACGCGCGAGGCCCAGTCGGTGGCCGGTCTGAACCACCACGCGGTCGTCGGGGTCTACGACTCCGGCGAGGACGTCATCAACGGCAACTCCGTGCCGTACATCGTGATGGAGCTCGTCGAGGGCCGCACCATCCGGGACCTGCTGATCAACGCGGAGGCCCCGGGGCCCGAGCAGGCCCTGATCATCGTCTCCGGTGTGCTCGAGGCGCTCGCCTACTCGCACCAGCACGGGATCGTGCACCGCGACATCAAGCCCGCGAACGTCAGCATCACCCATACCGGTGCCGTGAAGGTGATGGACTTCGGCATCGCGCGCGCCCTGCACGGCGCGCAGTCGACGATGACGCAGACCGGCATGGTCATGGGCACCCCGCAGTACCTCTCGCCCGAGCAGGCGCTCGGCAAGGCCGTCGACCACCGCAGTGACCTGTACGCGACCGGCTGTCTGCTGTACGAACTCCTCGCGCTGCGGCCCCCGTTCACCGGCGAGACGCCGCTGTCCGTGGTCTACCAGCATGTCCAGGACATTCCCGTGCCGCCGTCGGAGGTCTCCGAGGCGGCGCCGCCCGAGCTCGACGGGCTCGTCATGCGCTCCCTCGCCAAGGACCCGGACGACCGGTTCCAGACGGCCGAGGAGATGCGCGGCCTGGTCCAGTACGGCCTCCAGATGCTGGCCGAGCAGGGCAGCCACACCGGTACGTGGAACACCGGGCCCGTCGCACTCGCCGGTATGCACGAGGGCGGGCACACCCCCGCGATGGGCGTCGCGGGCACGACCGCGATGCCGCACCCCGGGGACTCGGGCACCCAGCAGATCCCCGGACCGATGCTGCGGACGCCGGGCGGCGACGACGGCGGCTTCGACGGCGGTCACCGGGACGGTGGCGGCAGGGGCGGCCGCGGCAAGGTGTGGATCCTCGCGGTCCTCGCCGTGATCGCGATCGCCGCGGGTGTCGCGTTCGCGCTGTCCGCGGGTGACGACAACGGCGGCAAGAAGGACAAGACTCCGACTACGCCGTCGACGAAGCAGTCGCAGGAGAAGTCACCCACCAAGAGCACCAAGAAAGAAGAGACGCCCGACGGGACCACACAGCCCGGAGGGGACGGGACCGGCGGGCAGACCGGGGACTGGACCGGGCCGCCGACCCAGGACACACAGCGGCCTTCGCAGCCGACGCAGCCGACGACCGATCCCTCGGACCCGACCGGGGACCCGTCGGATCCGCCGCCGGACCCCTCGGACCCGCCGCCGGACCCGTCGGACACCCCGACCGAGCCGAGCGATCCCGTGACCACGCCGGGTGGCGACAGCGGGGGCGACAGCGAGGGAGCCGCCCAGGGCGGCGAGGGGGACCCGGAGTGAACCCACCCGGGACCCGGAGTAAACCTACAGAGGTGAACCCGCAAGGGTGAACCTACGGGGGACCGCCACGGTGCGGGGAGCGGGGCGGGTCAGCCGCTCACAGCGGCGGTGGGACCGGTCAACGCCTGGTGACGGCGGCGGTGAGGCCGGTCAACGCCTGGCGACGGCGGCGGTGAGGGCCGGTCAACGTGTGCTCACAGCGGCGGTCAGGCTCGTCAACGTGTGCACCCTCGCCGTCTGCGGGGTGAGGCGGAGATAGACCGGGGAGAAGTCCTCGCCGTCGACGTAGTCGGGGCCCGGGCCGAAGAGGTCCAGTTCGGCGCGGGTGGGCTCGGCCGGTTCGCACAGGCCGAGGAACTGGACGGTCCACTGGCCGCCCGGTGCCGTCCCGGTGCTCAGATTGTCCGCCCCGTACGCGACGACACTGCCCACGCACGCCTGGTGGTGGCCGAGGCCGCAGTGCATGCGCAGCAGGATCCGCCCGTCGACCACCACGTGCCGGGCCACCGCGAGGAAGGGCAGGGCCCGCATGCTGGTGGCAACCCGGCCGTAGTCGGTGCGCCGGAGCAGTTCAAGGGCGAGCTGTTCTTCGGTCGGCATCCCCCCACCCTCCGGCACGGGCCCGCGCCGGAAGAAGGGCCGCCCGCCCCACAGCGGGGGGCCATAAGTCCCGTGTAAGCCCACGAGGGGCTGCTCAGCGCCGCTCGGCCTGCATCCGTGCCACGTACGCCGCCGCCTGGGACCTGCGCTCCATGCCGAGCTTGGAGAGCAGACTGGAGACATAGTTCTTGATCGTCTTCTCGGCGAGGTGCAGCCGCTCACCGATGACGCGGTTGGTCAGGCCCTCGCCGATCAGATCGAGGATCCTGCGTTCCTGCTCGGTGAGGCTCGCGAGCCGGGCGTCGCCCTTCGCGTGGTTGCCGTCCCGCAGGCGCTCCAGGACGCGGGCCGTCGCGTCCGGGTCGAGCAGGGATTTCCCGGCGGCCACGTCGCGCACCGCGGAGAGGAGTTCATTGCCGCGAATGGCTTTCAGTACATAGCCCGAGGCGCCGGCCATGATGGCGTCGAAGAGAGCTTCGTCATCCGCGAACGACGTCAGCATCAGGCATTTGATGGAGTCGTTCTGGGAACGGATCTCGCGACAGACCTCGACCCCGCTGCCATCCGGAAGACGGACGTCCAGAACGGCGACATCGGGGCGGGTGGCGGGAATGCGGACGAGGGCGTCGGCTGCCGTGCCGGCCTCGCCGACCACCTCGATGTCCGACTCGACGGAGAGCAACTCGTGGACTCCGCGCCGCACGACTTCGTGATCGTCGAGCAGGAATACCGTGATTTTTCCTTCTTCGCGCACTCTGTCAGTGTCACACATCGACTCTTCCCGTGCCCTAGCCGGTCGGGATAACGTGCCGGTGTTCCGGCCCCCTGCCAGGCTGTGTTCAGTGCTGTGACCAGGCTGTGTTCCCGCGTTTCTCGATTTACTTGGATTTCCTAGTGCAGCTTACTTGGATATCCAAGCAAAATTGCAGGTCAGGTGGGGTTTCACAGTTTTGGGAGACACTGGGTAACGTGCTTGGAGAAGGGTCTCGCCGGAGCAACTGTCACGCCTTGTCCCGGCCGAGCCGCACCCACCCCGTGCGACGGGCCGGAATCGGGCGAGCCGTACTGGCCTGCCGGTGGACCCCGGGGGCCGGACCGACGGAGGAGCACACGTGACCGTGGAGAGCACCGCCGCGCGCACACCGCGCAGCGCAGGCAGCGGCAGCAAGCGCGCCGGCGCCAAGACTGTGAGCGCCAAGAAGGACTCCGCTCCGGGCCGGGGGACCCCGCGGGGGAAGAGCGCCGCCCGGGGCAAGGGCGGGGCGGCAAGCAGCGGCGAGCCCGAGCTCGTACAACTGCTGACCCCTGAAGGGGTACGGGTCGAGAACGCCGCGTACGACAGCTACGTAGCCGACATCACCCCGGACGACCTCCGCTCCCTCTACCGGGACATGGTCATCACCCGCCGCTTCGACGCCGAGGCCGTCACCCTGCAGCGGCAGGGCGAGCTGGGCCTGTGGCCGTCGCTGCTCGGCCAGGAGGCCGCCCAGGTCGGCTCCGGCCGTGCCACCCGGGAGGGCGACCACGTCTTCCCCACCTACCGTGAACACGGCGTCGCCTGGTGCAAGGGCGTCGACCCGACGCTCCTCCTCGGCATGTTCCGTGGTGTGAACAACGGCGGCTGGGACCCCAACACCAACGGCTTCCAGCTCTACACGATCGTCATCGGTTCGCAGACGCTGCACGCCACGGGCTACGCGATGGGCGTGGCCTACGACGGCGCGGACAGCGCCGTGATCGCCTATCTCGGCGACGGCGCGACCAGCCAGGGCGATGTCGCCGAGGCGTTCACGTTCTCCGCGGTCTACAACGCCCCGGTGGTGTTCTTCTGCCAGAACAACCAGTGGGCGATCTCCGAGCCGACGGAGAAGCAGAGCCGGGTGCCGCTGTACCAGCGCGCGCAGGGCTACGGCTTCCCCGGCGTCCGCGTCGACGGCAACGACGTGCTCGCCTGTCTCGCGGTGACCAAGTGGGCCCTGGAGCGGGCGCGCGCGGGCGAGGGCCCGGCGCTCATCGAGGCGTTCACGTACCGCATGGGCGCCCACACCACCTCCGACGACCCGACGCGTTACCGCCGCGACGAGGAGCGCGAGGCCTGGGAGGCCAAGGACCCGATCGCGCGGCTGCGGGCGTTCCTGGAGTCCGAAGGTCACGCGGATGAGGGATTTTTCGCGGAACTCGAGGCCGAGAGCGAGACGTTGGGCAAGCGAGTGCGGGACGTGGTGCGGTCGATGCCGGACCCGGAGCCGATGTCGATCTTCGAGAACGTCTACGCGGACGGTCACGCGCTCGTGGACGAGGAGCGCGCCGAGTTCGCCGCCTATGAGGCGTCGTTCGCGGACGCGCCGGTGGACGCCGTAACGGGCGGGGAGGTCAAGTAGTCATGACGGTAAAGAAACTTCCGCTCGCGAAGGCGATCAACGAATCCCTGCGCACGGCCCTCGAAGCCGACCCGAAGGTCCTCGTCATGGGCGAGGACGTCGGCAAGCTCGGCGGCGTGTTCCGGGTGACCGACGGTCTGCAGAAGGACTTCGGCGAGGACCGCGTCATCGACACCCCGCTCGCCGAGTCGGGCATCGTCGGCACGGCCATCGGCCTGGCCCTGCGCGGCTACCGACCGGTCGTGGAGATCCAGTTCGACGGCTTCGTCTTCCCCGCGTACGACCAGATCGTCACGCAGTTGGCGAAGATGCACGCCCGGGCGCTCGGCAAGATCAAGGTGCCCGTCGTCATCCGCATCCCCTACGGCGGCGGCATCGGCGCCGTGGAGCACCACAGCGAGTCCCCGGAGGCGCTGTTCGCGCATGTCGCGGGCCTGAAGGTGGTCACGCCCTCGAACTCCTCGGACGCGTACTGGATGCTCCAGCAGGCCATCCAGAGCGACGACCCGGTGATCTTCTTCGAGCCCAAGCGGCGGTACTGGGACAAGGGCGAGGTCACCACCGACGCCATCCCCGGCCCGCTGCACAAGGCCAAGACGGTCCGCGAGGGCACGGACGCGACCCTGGTGGCGTACGGCCCGATGGTGAAGACCTGCCTGGAGGCCGCCGCGGCCGCCGCGGAGGAGGGCAAGTCCCTGGAGGTCGTCGACCTGCGCTCGGTCTCGCCGATCGACTTCGACACGGTGCAGGCGTCGGTGGAGAAGACGGGCCGCCTGGTCGTCGTGCACGAGGCACCGGTGTTCTTCGGCTCCGGCGCGGAGATCGCGGCGCGCATCACGGAGCGGAGCTTCTACCACCTGGAGGCGCCCGTGCTGCGGGTCGGTGGCTTCCACTCCCCGTATCCGCCCGCGCGGGTCGAAGAAGACTATCTGCCGGGCCTCGACCGGGTGCTCGACGCCGTCGACCGCTCGCTGGCGTACTGAGGGAAGAGGATCGTGACGACAATGACTGACACCACCTCGGCCGTCCGCGAGTTCAAGATGCCCGACGTGGGCGAAGGGCTCACCGAGGCGGAGATCCTCAAGTGGTTCGTCGCCCCCGGCGACACCGTCACAGACGGGCAGGTCGTGTGCGAGGTGGAGACGGCCAAGGCCGCCGTCGAGCTGCCCATCCCGTTCGACGGCACGGTCCGGGAGCTGCGGTTCCCGGAGGGGTCCACGGTCGATGTGGGCCAGGTGATCATTACCGTCGGTGCGGCCGGGGACGCGGTTCCCGAGGCCGCGCCCGCGGAGGCCGCGCCTGCAGAGGTAGTGCCCGCGGAGGCCGCGCCTGCCGCCGAGGCCGTGTCCGCGGACGCCGCGGCTCCCACCGGCCGCCAGCCGGTCCTCGTGGGGTACGGCGTCGCGGAGTCCTCCACGAAGCGCAGGCCCCGTAGGGGAGCTTCGGCCGGTGGCGGCGCGTCCGTGCAGGAAGCTTCCGCCGAAGCCGGGGTCAACGGGCACGGTGCGCGGCCGCTCGCCAAGCCACCGGTGCGCAAGCTCGCCAAGGACCTCGGCGTCGATCTGGCCGCCGTCACGCCGACCGGGCCCGACGGGATCATCACCCGCGAGGACGTGCACGCGGCCGTGGCCGCGCCCGAGGCGGCGCCGCAGTGGGCAGCGCCCCAGGAGCAGCCCGCAGCGGCGGCGCAGACGGCACCGGCGGCCCCTGCGGCCTCCGCGCCCGCCGCCGGGGCCCGCGAGACCCGTATCCCGGTCAAGGGCGTCCGCAAGGCCACCGCGCAGGCCATGGTCGGCTCGGCGTTCACCGCGCCGCACGTCACGGAGTTCGTGACGGTGGACGTGACCCGCACGATGAAGCTGGTCGATGAGCTGAAGCAGGACCGGGCTTTCGAGGGCCTGCGGGTGAACCCGCTCCTGCTGATCTCCAAGGCGCTCCTGGTGGCGATCCGCCGCAACCCGGAGGTGAACGCCGCCTGGGACGAGGCGAACCAGGAGATCGTCCAGAAGCACTATGTGAACCTGGGCATCGCCGCGGCGACCCCGCGCGGTCTGCTCGTGCCGAACATCAAGGACGCGCACGACAAGACGCTGCCCGAGCTGGCCGCCGCGCTCGGCGACCTGGTGTCCACGGCCCGCGAGGGCAAGACGTCGCCCGCCGCGATGCAGGGCGGCACGGTGACGATCACGAACATCGGTGTCTTCGGCATCGACACGGGCACGCCGATTCTGAACCCCGGTGAGTCCGCGATCCTCGCGGTCGGCGCGATCAAGCTCCAGCCGTGGGTCCACAAGGGCAAGGTGAAGCCGCGTCAGGTGACCACCCTCGGCCTCTCCTTCGACCACCGCCTGGTGGACGGCGAGCTGGGCTCCAAGGTGCTCGGCGACGTCGCGGCGATCCTGGAGCAGCCCAAGCGGCTGATGACCTGGTCGTAGCGTCGTCCTGTCGCGTCGGTCTGCCGTAACGCCCGCGGACACGAGGGCGGTCCGCGGACACGCGGGCCGCCGGTAGACACGAGGACGGGGCCCACCGCACCCGCGGTGGGCCCCGTCGTCATGCGGGTGGTACGAGCCGCTACGCGACCTTGAAGCCGTAGTCCATGATCTTCTTCGCGTCCTTGACGCGGGCGGAGTTGGACGTGGACGTGAGCACCGCGCCGATGACGGTCCTGCCGTTGCGGGTCGCCGCGAAGACCAGGCAGTACTTGGCCTGCGCGCCGGAGCCCGTCTTCACACCGATCGCGCCGCGGTAGGAACCGAGCAGCGCGTTGGTGTTCTTCCACGGCGCCATGGTGCGGGTGCCGCCGGTCTTCGTCTTCGTCTTCGCCGTGTACGTCTTGGTCTTCACGACCGTACGGAACAGCGAGTTCTTCATGGCGTTGCTCGCGAGCTTCGTCAGGTCGCGCGGCGTCGAGTAGTTGGCGCCGTTGCTGATGCCGTCGAACGAGTCGAAGTGCGTGTTCTTCAGCTTCAGGTCCTTGGCCGTCTTGTTCATCTGGCCGATGAAGGACTTCACGCGCGCGGAACGGGACGAGCCCTTGCCGAACTTGTCCGCGAGGGCGTACGCGGCGTCGCAGCCGGACGGCAGCATCAGCCCGTAGAGCAACTGGCGGACCGTCACCTTGTCGCCCACGATGAGGCGGGCGTGCGAGGCGTTGTGCTTGACGATGTAGTCGCTGTAGGCCTTCTGGATCGTGACCTTCGAGTCCAGGTTCAGGTTGCGCTGGCCGAGGACCACCCGGGCGGTCATTATCTTCGTCGTCGAGCCGGTGGCGCGGCGGGTGTCCGCGGCCTTCGTGAACAGCGTCTTGCCCGAACCGTTGTTCATGAGGAAGCCGCCCTTGGCGGCGATCGACGGCTTGGGCGGCGCGGCGGCCTGGGCGGGCGACACCGCGACGCCCGTGGTCAGGACGGCTCCGGCGGTGACGGCGGCGGCTGCGCTTATACGGCGCACGCGCACGCCCGGGGTTCGGATTCTCAAGGTGAACACTCCGTTGGTCCCTGCTGATGGGGTAGTTGACGGCTCTTTGTCCCAAATTCCCCTGAAATACAGCCGACATGGGAGAGCCGCCACAGGGATGACGCGTGAGAGGCCGGAAGGGATGCACGCTAAACGGGTAAAGATGCGGCCAAGTGATGCGGAGGGGAGCGCGGACCGCGCCCAATCCGGCGCCCCCTGCCCGGCCCGCCCCCTGCCCGGTCCGCCCCCGTGCCCGGCTCGCTCCCGCGCCCCCATGTCCGGATCGTGGACCGCGCTCCCCACGTATACGTCTTGTATCTATGCTGTGCGCATGCCCGCCGCCCCACCCGCACCCCCGGTCACCCCCCACC
>NZ_JOAP01000002.1 GCF_000720475.1 Streptomyces aureocirculatus | reverse complement strand
CCACCCGCTGAAACAGTTCCCACAGCTCATCCGGCACCAACCGCTCAACGATCCCTGTCACGCCCCAAAGCCTACCGAGCCAAATGAGATAATCTCTAAAGCCTTCCGAGGCGAGGGTGGCGCGGGCGGTGTGCAGCGTGCTGCCGGTGAGGGTGGCAACGACGGCGCTGGGGTGCTGGGGGTGCAGGGCGAGGTGCACGTGTGCGTTGGGCGCGGTGTCGGGCATAGGGGCTCGTTTCGCCGGTCCGGGCCGATGAGGAGGTCGGCCCGGGCCGGGGGTCTAGCGGGTGGTTCGGACGGGGGCGGGGGCGATCCGCGGCGGCCCGGCCCGAGGGGCAGCAGGGGTTCGGGCCGGGCGGGCGGTACGCGGTACTGCTGGGCTGGTGGCCTGTTGCCAGCGGGAGCGCACGGCGGTGAGGTCGGCCAGAGCCCGCCGGCTGCCGGTGATCCTGGTGGGGACTGTTGGCCGGATCGTCGGTGAAGGCGGTGATGCTGACGGCGACGGTCTGCGCGCGGGTGAGCAGAGCGCGCTGCAGGACCTTCTCGCCCCAGTGTTCGGGTGAGCCGACCGGCGTGGAGAGCAGGGTCAGCAGGCCGGCGGGGGCGATGTCGTGTGCGAGCAGGCCGCGGTGCTGGGCTTCTCAGAGCACGGTGATCGGGTCGACGGCTTCGCCGCGGTGCGTGAGCGCGGCCAGGCACTGCCACAGCGCCGCGTGCAGGGGGAACGCGAAGTCTTCGGCAACGAGCCAGCGCATCTGACGGGTCTCGGCAGGGTACGCGGTCGCGGTAGCGATTAGGAGGCGTTCTTCGTCGAGGGCTTCCTCGCTCGTGTCCCTGGCGGGGGATGGCGGCAGGGCGGTGCGAGGCAGGGAGCCGGGGTGCGAGGCGAAGCGGCCGGAGAGGTCGTCCAGGAACCGGGCGAGGGCGTCGGCCTGCTGGACGGTGGCCTTCGCGCGGTGGGGCAGGGTGGTGTCCACCGCGGTCTGGGCCAGGCGCTCGGCGTGCATGTGCAGGCTGCGGCGGGCGTGGTCGGCGCGGATCATCCGGGCGTACGTGGCCGCGTGCTGGGGCCAGGGGCAGACCTGGATGAGGGTGTGCAGGTAGGAGGCGGTCAGCCCGGGAGCGTGAGGGCGGGCCGCGTCCAGGACGCTGTTCAGCCAGGCCGGGCTCGTGCAGTGCTGCTCGGCATCGGGGGCCGACGCCGTGCGCATGGCGCGGAACAGTTCGCCGTGCGTGTGGTTGGAGAAGTGGCCCGGATCCAGCGGGCCGATCTCGTCGAGGCGGTGGGGCTCCGGCAGGAGGGCGCCGAGCAGGGACTGTTCGGCGTAGTGCACGGGTGGGGGCGGCGGAAGGCGGTCCAGGTCGTCGTTCTCGTCGGAGGGGGAATGGGGCATTAGGCGGCCAGGGTGAAGTCGTCGGGGGTGAGGGACTTGCCGAGGTGCGGTGCCAGCAGGTGGGCTGCGAGCCGGGGCGGGACCGCGTTGCCGACCTGGCTGAAGATCTGGCCCTTGTTGCCTTGCCAGGGATAGTCGGCGGGGAAGGTCTGCAGGATGCCGGCCTCGGCGGCGGTGATCCGGATCGGATCGGGGGCCGGGTCTGCGCCCGGTGGTGTGGGGGCGACCGGCTCGGCCTGCCACACGCACTCGTTGGCCCGGTGGCCGAAGAACAGGGTCCCGGCCGGCTCGTCGATGGTGCGGACGGTGGCGTTGGCCTGGTTGTTGTTGCGCAGGGTCCAGCGCCACGCCGTGGGCATCACGGGGGCGGTGGGGTGCTCAGCGTGGACGGCCCTCGCCCCCCGGCCATCCGCCGCAGCGACGGCCGAGTTGGCGGGCGGGTGCGGTTTCCAGGTGCCCCGGTCGCGGGCGTCGCTGAGGGTCTTGCGGGAGCCGGAGGGGAAGGGTTCGGGCCCGCCACCGGGTCCGCCTCCGGCGCAGACGGTGGGTACGGGACGGTCGGTGGCGCCCCAGCCCAGGGCTTCGGCCATGGATATCCAGCGGGCGCGGCCCGGGCCGAACAGCGAGTCGGGCTCGTCGAGTTTGGCGTGCGTGGGCGGCGGCGCGGCGGTCCGCGTGCGCGAGGCGAGCAGGATCGCCCGCCGCCTCGTCTGCGGCACCCCGTAGTCGGCCGCGTTCAACACCCCCGTCCAGACCGAGTACCCCCAGGTCCGCAGGATCGCGGCGTACTGGCGCCACAGGGGCAGCACGTCGGGGACCTCTTCCATCGCGACCCACTCCGGCTGGCCGTGCTGGTGCAGGGCGTGCAGGTAGCGCATGGGTTCGGCGGCGAGCAGGGAGCGTTCGTCACGGCAGGCGGCGAGCAGCTTGGCGCAGGTGTCCAGCCCCTGAGCGAGATCGGCGACGGCCTGGTGGACCAGGGGCTGGTCGACGAGCCCGAGGCGTTTGCCGGCCATCGACCATGCCTGGCACGGCGGGCTCGCGATCAGCCCGGTGATCCTGCCGAGGAACGGCCAGAGAGGATAGGTGGCGACATCGGTGCGGATCGTCAACTGCCCTGCCGCTGCCCGGTTTTTGCACGCCCACTCGTCCCATTCCAGGCCCACGTCCCGCACGCCGAGCACGGTCAGAGCCTGGCTCCATCCCCCGGGACCGGCGAACAGATCGAGTATCAAGCGGCCAGCCCGAAATCGTCCTGGACCGGCTCGACTTCGCCCCGGCAGGCCCACGGGGAGCAGCCGTCGATAACGCCGTCTTCCAACTCCTGGGCGTCTGCTTCACTGTCGCCGAGTTCCTGCTGGAGGGCGGCCCATTCGGCGGCGGTGACATGATCGATCGGCGCCTGGTCGAGCGGCACGCGCGAGCGGTGGAGGAACGCCTCGCCCAGTAGCCGGTTGCCGGTCCGCTTCTGGTCCACACCCCTCCTTATTGATCGGTATATGCGATCGAGCATTCGAAAACGTTCGTTGGACGCGATAGCCGGGCGGAGCGACTGTCGCCGTGCGGGCCAACACCCCGGCCAGGAAACGTCAGCGAAGGAGGATGACCATGCGCGTACTGCTCACCGGCGGTGTACGGCCACGGCGGCGGTTTGCTGAACCTCGTCGCCACCGGTCCTCGAACCGCCGGAAACACCCCGGCGCTCACCATGATCGGTCCCGGTGATCAGCACGGGAGCACCGTGCACGTGGACGACCTGGCCGAGCTTTACGTGCTCGCGCTGGAGAAGGCCCCGGCCAGTTCGTACTTCATGGGCGCCAGCGGCGCGAACCCGATCGTACGGGAGATCACCGAAGCCGTGAGCCGCTCTGTCGGCCTGTCCGGACGCGACGCGTCGAGCCCGAGCCGGAGCCGGTCGTGCAGACGCTCGACCGGCTCGGGCTGCTCGGCGAGGCCCTGCTCCTTGACCAGCGCGCTTCGGGCGACACGGCCCGGCGTGTCCTGGGCTGGCTCCCCACGGGACCGTCGGTCCTCGACGACATCGCGCGTACGGACTTCTGCGCATACGGACTCGCGTACGGACTTCTGCGCGTACGGACTTCTGAGAGACCCCCGCCTCGGGTCCACCGCAGGCGGGACCCGACCGACCATCAGCGGCCGGGTCGACCGGGCCCTGTCCGGCCGCGGCCCTTCTTGAGGAATTTCGACATGAGCACTCCCACCGCACCACCCGGGTCGGGTCATCGCCGCCCCGCCCCTCCGTGCCTCGCGGCGGCTCGCCGGCCGTCGTGGCAGCCGTCGCAGTCGGCCTGGTGGTACCGGTACAGGCCCGTCTGAACGGTGAACTGAGCCATCGCCTCCACGACGGCATCGCCGCGGCGGCGATCAGTTTCTCGGTCTGACTCGTCCTGCTGTCCTTCCTCGCGCTTTTCTCCCCCAGGCTGCGCGGTGCGCTGCGCAGCCTGGCCGGCGCTTCACGGGACGGCCGGCTCCCCCGCCGGTACCTGCTGGCCGGTGTGCTAGGCGGCGCGTTCGCCCTGGCCCAGTCCACCGCCGCGCTGGTCACTGGAGTCGCCGTATTCACCGTGTCGGCCATCGCCGGTCAGACCTTCGGCAGTCTGATCGTGGACAGCCGGGGTATCGGCGGCGGCGTGCGGCGCCCGGGCGCCGCCCGGCTCACGGGAGCGGCCGTCATCCTGGTGGCCGCAGTCGTGTCCGCCCTGCCCCGTTTCGCCGACACCCTCTCGCCGGTCACGATCATCCTGCCGACCCTCGCCGCCACCGCCGTCGGCTTTCTCCTCGGTGTGCAGCAAGCCCTGAATGGAGCGACGACGGCCGTGTCGGGCTCGCCGCTCGCCGCGACCTGGCTCAACTTCCTCGTCGGTGCGGTGTTCCTCGTGGCGGCCTGGGCGGTGAGAACACTCGTGCAGGGGAGCCCGGGGGCACCCGCTGCCCACCAGCTCGAGGGTCTACCTCGGCGGACTGTGCGGCGTGGTGTTCATCGGCTCCTCGGCGTTCCTGGTACGCCGGATCGGTGTCCTGCTGCTGAGCATGGCCTCTGTCGCGGGGCAGCTCACTGGTTCGATCGCCCTGGACTTCCTGGTCCCTTCGGGCGGCCGATCCCCCTCCGTCCTCACCATTCTCAGCGCGTTGCTCACGTTCGGCGCCGTCTGGATTGCCTCCCGGCGCCCACGTGGCACCCCCGCGAAGTGATCCACGTCCGCACCCGGACCGGACGCGGACCCGACCCGCCATCCCTCCTTCTCGACGACGGCAGAATCCTTGAGATCGGCCGGGACCTGTCCGACGACCGGGCAAGGGTCATCAACGGCACAGGGAACGTCGTGCTGCCCGGTTTCATTGACACCCACCGCCACAACTGGCAGGGAGCACTGCGCAACCTCGGCCCCGCCTGGACCTACCAGGAATATCGCAGCCAGGTGCAGATCGGCCTCGGACAGTACTTCGACCCCCGGGACGTACACGTCGGTAACCTGGCGGCGGACCTGATGTCCCTCGACTCCGGGGTGACGACCGTGCGGGACGAGTCGCACATCAGCAACAGCCCCGAGCACTCGGACGCGGCGATCGCCGCGCACTGGGAGTCGGGCATTCGCGCCGTCTTCGACCACGGTTGGCTGTCGACGGAGGCCGAGCAGTGGCAGTTCGGCAGCGACCGCACTCATCCCGACGACATTCGGGGCATCCGCAACGAGGTGCTCTCCGACGACTCGGCACGAGTGACCCTCAACGCAATGCTCCGCGGACCGGAGCTGACCACCCTCCAGGTGTCCGAGCATGACATCCGGCTCGCCCGTGAGCTGGGCCTGCGCATCAGCATGCATGTGGGCCTCGGCGAGTGGGGGGCGGAGCAGCAGGCCGTACGGCATCTGGAGGAGACCGGGCTGCTCGCCTCGGACATGACATTCATCCATCTGTGCACGTCGACCGACGAGGAGCTGAGAATGCTGGCCGCCCGCGGCGCCACCGCGTCCGTGGCCGGCGCCCTGGAGGTCTTCACGCCGGGCCTGGGATAGCCGGCCACCAACCGGCTGCTGGCCGCCCGTATCCGCCCGAGCCTCAGCGTGGACACCGAGACGATCGTGAGCGGTGACATGTTCGGCGTCATGCGGGCAACGCTCGCCTATCAGCAACTGATCCTCGCCGGTGCGGCCGGACCCATGGACCGTGCTCCTGGCCTGCCCACGTTCAACGCCGCCGACTTGCTGTCCTTCGCGACCATCGAGGGCGCCCGAGCCGCGGGCATCGACGACAGGACCGGCAGCCTGACCCCGGGCAAGGAGGCCGACCTGATCATGATCCGCCTCGATCACGCCAACATGCTGCCCGCCACGGACGTCGCGGCCACGATCGTCGCGGGTGGCCACGCCGGCAATGTCGACCTGGTCGTGGTGGCCGGTGGCGTCCTCAAGGAGAACGGTGTGCTGAAGGGAGGCGATGCCGTCTTCGACGATGCTGCGGCCTCTCGTGACCGGCTCTTCCACGCCGCCGGCCTGCCGCTCCCGGTCTGAGCTGACAGCCGGGCGGGCGCGGGCCGATCCGCACCCAGGTGCATGCCGAGCTCAAGGAGCTGGCCCGGGAAGCGGGGCTGACTGACACTCAGACCGATGCGCTGTGGAGGCTGAGTCGCGGGCGGGAGACGACCGCGGGCCGTCTGGCCGAACTCCTTCAGTGCGACGCCTCAACCGCCACGTCGATGATTGACCGGCTGGAGAAGCGCGGCCTGGTCCGCCGCGTACCCCACCCCACCGACCGCCGCGCGAAAGTCGTCCAGCTCACCCCGGAGGGGTGCGCACTGCGCGATCGCGTCATCCAGCACACCACCGAGCACTCACCTTTCGCCCTCCTCGACCACGAGAGCAGGCTGCGCCTGCACACGCTTCTCCGCGAAGTGATCGACGGCTCCCGCCCGACAGGTCAGGCCGCCGGCGTCAAGGACACCGTAAAAGAGGAGCAGCGATGAGCAGCAAGACCGCGGTCATCACGGGCGGAGCCTCGGGCCTGGGCCTGGTGATGGGCACGCCACCTCGTCAAGGCCGGTCAGAGCGTCGTCCTGGTCGGCCGGGACGCGACGCGCACCCGGGCCGCCGCCGACAGCCTGCACGGCCTGGCCCCGGCGGGCGGTGGCGCGGCAACCGCCGAGGACGTACACGGCTGACCTGCCCGACGGCATGAGCATCTACAACGCCAATCCCGGCATGGTCAAGGGCTCGGACCGGCCAGGACCTCCTGCATCAGCAACGTGTTGACGGGGACTCTGAACTTCGCTCTGATCCGGATCAGGCACTTGGCCGCTGACCTGCTGGCCTGGGCCCAATCCGGAGAGCTGCCCGCAGCCCTCAGCGCCGGACTGCAACGCCAGTTGGCTATGCGCACCGCTATCTCCGAGGGAACGTCCAGCGCGGCGCGATAGCCGGGCTGACCCGCTGGGGACTTTTGCTGTGAGCCCCGGCGGGACAACTCTTGTCGGGGGGAGGCAGGTTGGGGTGATGAGATCTTCTGACGGAGCCGTGGGGACGGTGCAGACGGTGCAGATGGCCTTCTGGTCGGAATCGTCCAGTCAGGGCTCGGGCACCGACGCGCTCAGTGTGATCTCAACGGCCATGCACAACACGCCTTATCCTTCGACGATGCAGTCCACTGTCAGGTCGTCGATCCGCGCCGTCCGTAGGGCTCCATCGCGCGAAGTGATGGTGGCATCGACGAACACCCTGGTGTTGCCGAGTGCATTCCAGGACGTCGTTTCGACGGCCTGGTAGGCGTAGCCGGCGTTGAGTCAATGAGTTGTCTCGGCCAGTACCCTGCCGTTTGCGGCCCTGGCCCGCAGTATGAACGAGGCGCTGTTCTCCGGCTGTATCCAGATCTGGGCCTTGCAGGACCAGCCCCAATCGAGCTCGGCTACCGTGGCCCGGGTCCCTAACCGTGCACTGCCCTGGCGGGCCCAGGACCATCCATTGTTCCGGCCGGAGTGGGACATTCCTTGGTTGACCTCAAAGCCGTTCCCGGCGTCGCCTTCATAGGTCCCTTCCCACGTGTCGCGTTGGGTGCCCTCGAACCCGTTCGAGAACATCACCACGGCGCGTGCGGGCGTCGATAGTGCCAGAACAGCAATCGGCGCCATGGCGACGGCAAACCATGTGGCCAGGCGTAGGGTGCAGGTAGCGGACGTATGGTGCGAGGCCTTTTTGTTACGGGTAAACTTCACTGCTGTCCTTTTCGATCGGGTAGCCGTCCATGCTCGCGGTTCCTGTCCGCCCACTAGCGCAGCGGCCGTCGCCCGAAGCGGCCGACTACCTTGCTGAGGCGCGGCCGTGGCGGTACCGAGCACGACGGAGCAGTGCCGCGAGCGTTGCGGAGAGCAGTCAACAGCTCTCCGCCCTACCCGGAGCCCTCGGGCTCACCGGCCTTGCGCATGACTGCACGGGCCCGTGTGAGAACGCAGGAACGGATCAGAAGTGCCAGGTCTGGTCGGCATTTCCGTTGCATTCCCACTGGACTGCTTTCGCGTTCCATTCGTGACTTGCGTTGGTGATGCCCAGGAAAAGGTTTGACCTGACGTTGACGAGGCGGGCCCGTTGTCCGGTGGGAGCCACCCAGGCTAGGCGCCATTTCTGGTCGATACCGAGGCACAACTCGGTGCTCTCGTTACGCAACTCGATGGCGCTCGCGACGGCAACTGTGGAGACGCTGGCGAGCATCACAGCCGTGAGGACGGTCATGGAACGACGTAGAGGAACGCGGGCTCCCCCCAGCATCCCGGGGAAGTCCCCTGCCCATCAAGCATCGTTCCGGTCAGTGGGACACAGAACGAAACACAGGCCGAGTCGCATGCTCCGGAACACGCTGCTTGCAGCCTGAGCAGAGCCGCGGGGTCGGGTGCGTCGCGCGCCGAGTCGGCGGCCTCAACAAGGTCGTACCTTTCGGCACCTCTTATATCGACGAGTTCTTGCAGGAAAGGCCAGCCACCGACTGCGGCCCATTCCCGGCGGAGCCAGGGAAGGGCCCCAGCCTTCAGCGCCCGGGCAACAGCAACCCGTCCGGGTACCCAGCCACCTGCCGTCGACAGCCGCCCCCTACGGTGCAACCCGACCGGGCGGCTGCGGGTACGCCGGAGGCGGGGGAGCAGATGGGGGCGCAGGCGAGGGAGACCGCGTCCGACGATTACCGCGAGTACCGAGAGGCGCGCGTCGCGCGACAGTCCGCTACCCACCCGAGTCACAGCGGCGCGTCGATCGACAGGCCAGGAGCCGCGGAGTCGATAAGAACAGGACGAGGTTTTACCGGCCTGGATTCCATAGGCCTGTGGCCTGTGAGGTGCAAGGTGCTGGAGGGGGCAAAGTGCTGGACGGCCTAGAAGCAGTACCCGGAATATACAGAGCCAAACGCCCCGGAGGGAAGTTTCCCTGTGGGTTCAAAAAGGTTCTGTGGCCAACGACTTCGTTGACCCATCTCTCGTGAGCGTGTCAGTCTTCCAATGTCACCTCTGGTAAGGGTCAGCCTCCTTGTGAACTGGGCTCACTCACCTCTCTACTCCGAAGTCCGTTGCGCGCCAGGAAGAAGCCGAGCACTCATCGGCTACCCGGCAACAGAAGAGGACTCATGTGGATTTGGAGCCGGCGTCGCGTACCTGAAGAATCCCGCTCGCCGCATGCGTACGAACGCGGCCGCTGCGCCTGGCGTGCGCGGACCGCTAGTAAATTCACGCCATCCCGTTGAGGAATGTGTGCGGTGACAGGGACCCGCGATGCCAAGGTTGGCACGATTCCACGAAAGGCGCGCACAGCTTTCCGTCAAGCCGTTCGCCGACCGGGCGCACGCGGTGGCGCAAGTACGCCAAGCGCCAGGCGGGCCCACGTCAACTGAGTATCACGTCATTGCCAGGTGCGGGGTGAATCGCTCCCGCCATGCCCGGAATGCGCCATCGGACCGGTCACAGTACTGCGGTGCACCGCTCCGCTCTCGCGACGCAACACGTCTGCCCCCCACGACCTGGCCGCGCCCCGGCTCAAGGGCGACCCCGAACCCGTACGCACACCAGCCAACCGCTTCGCCTTCCGAAGCCAACCGCTTCGCCTTCCGAAGCTGACCGCTTCGCCTTCCGAAGGGAGCCGGACCATGAGCGAGCCGCTGGAGCGGCACGCCCCACCCGTGCGGCACGACAGAAGTCCCGTCAGAAGTCCCGTGGCGGTCGGCACCCGTGACTGGGCCCTGCCCTTCGGGCGTCCCCGCCACGACGAGCGCGAGATCTCCGCGGTCACCGCGGCCCTCCGGTCGGGGGACTTGGCGACCGGACGGACCACCGCGGAGTTCGAAGCCGCCTTCGCCGCGCGCTTCGGCTTCCGCCACGCCGTGGCCGTAACCTCGGGCAGCACCGCCAACCTCCTGGCCCTCGCCGCGGTGGCCGAACGCCACGGGCTGCGCCCCGGAGACCGGGTGGTGGTCTCCGGAGCCACCTTCATCAGCGCGGTCACCCCCGTGGTCCAACTCGGCCTCACACCGGTCTTCGCGGACACCGAACCGGGAGGGGTGAACGTCGACCTCGACCTGGTGGACCAGGCCGTCCGGCAGCACGGAGCGAAGGCGGCGCTTCTCCCGCACGCCCTTGGGCAGTCGCTGGACTCCCGGCGGCTCGGCGACCTCGTCCAGCGGAGCGGCGCTGTCCTCATCGAGGACTGCTGCGAATCGCTGGGCGCCACCGACGGGCGGGTCCGCGTGGGCGGCACCGGGGCGCTGGCCACCTTCAGCTTCTACGCGGGCCACCACCTCACCATGGGCGAAGGCGGCGTCATCGCCTGCGACGACCCCAAGGACGCGGAACTGCTGCGCAGCCTGCGCGCCTTCGGCCGGGACTTCGCCTACAGCGGTGAGCGGATGCGCTACCCGGTGGGTCGGCGCCGGGTGGGTGGAGAGGAGCGGTACATCCATCTGCGCGTCGGCTACAACGCCAAGCTGACGGACTTTCAAGCGGCTTTCGGCCTTGTGCAGTTGACCCGTGAGCCGGAGATGGCCGAGGAGCGCAGGGCCGCCGCCCGGGCGCTGTGCGAGGTCGTCGCCGACTTCCCGCGCTGGCGGGTCCTCGGCGATCCCACCGGTCCCGGCGCCTCGCCGTTCGCGGTTCCGCTCCTCGCGCCGGCCGGCGCACCCCTGGGCGACATCGCCGACGTGCTCGCCGCCCACTCCGTCGAACCGCGGGGCTTCCTCGGCGCCTCGCTGCCCGAGCAGCCGTGCTTCGACGCCCTGGAGCACGTGGTGCACCAGCCCTACGCGCACGCCCACGAGCTGGCCGCACGAGGGCTGCTCATCGGCTGCCCGCCCGGCCTCGACCTCACGGCCGCCACGACCGCCCTCGCCAAGGCCCTCCGGGAGACGATATGAAGATCACCCTGATCGCCGAGAAGTATCCCCCGGTCGTCGGCGGGGGCGAGACCCATGTGCACCAGGTCGCCGAAGGACTCGCGGCCGCGGGCCACGACGTGACCGTCGTGACCGAAGCGGCTCCCGCGAGTGCCGAACGGGACCTCTACCGCACCGGGAAAGTCACCGTCAAAGAGGTGACAGGGCTCGTCGCCGCCTGCCAGCGACTCGACTGCAAGGACGCAGTCCAGCGCCTGCACGCCGAGCTGAGCACCACCGACGCCGACGTGGTCCATGTCTTCAACTACGTGCCCGCGCTCCTTGTGAGCTGGGTGCGGCCCAGCGTCCGCAGCAAGCTCGTCGTCTCCCTCTTCGAGACCTTCGTCCCGGGCGTGCGCGTCTTCGACCTGTGGGCCGACTACCCGCTGGAACGAGCGCTCCAGCGCGGCCTGGTCGACAACCTCCACCCCGACCTACTGCTGTGCGGATCGAAGGCCTACGAACGCTGGGCCCGCGAGGCGGGCTTCACCGAACCGGCGACAGTGGTGGAGTTCGGCACCGACCTCACCGCGTTCGGGACCTTCCCCGAGGCCCGTACGCGCTGGCGTACGGAGCACGGACTCGACGACGAGCCGGTCTTCCTCGTCCCCGCTCGCCCGGTGCCGCGCAAGCGCGTCGAGGACGCCATCGCCGCGCTCGCCGACCTGCACACCACCCACCCGGACGCCCGGCTCGTTCTGACCACCCCCACGGGCCGCTCGAACTCCGGGTACGTCGACGGCCTCGTACGCCAGGCCGAAGAGCTGGGCGTGGCGCGGCACGTGCTGTGGGAGGAGGGGCTGAGCTGGCAGGACATGCCGACGCTGTACGCGGCGGCGGACGCGATGGTGCTGCCCTCCTCGCACGAGGGCTGGGGCATCGCCCTCACCGAGGGCATGGCGAGCAGCCGCCCTGTCATCACCACGGATGTGGAGGGCCACGACGAGGTGGTGACCCACGGGCAGACCGGACTGCTCTACCGGCCCGGCGACGTCCCCGCGCTCGCGAAGGCGATGCGCACCGTCCTCGATACCGACACCTCCGCGATCGTGGAGCGGGCCCGCAAGGAGGCGTTGGACCGGTTCTCGATCGACGCGGTCGTACGGAACCACATCCGCGCCTACGAGTCGCTGCTCGGCGGAGCCTGAGCCCGCGGGCGGAACCCTGCCCGGGCCCCGCCCGCCCCGCCCTGAGGAGGATCGGCCACAAGTGAGTATCCGCACCCCGTCCCCCGGCACCCCGCCCACGCCCGGCACCCCAGCCGCGGGCCCGCGATCCACCGCCACCCCACCCGCCGCCGACGCCCCCCGCACCGCTTGCGCGCGAGCCGCCGACGCACTGAGCCGATGGCTGGTGGCCGGCGCCACCCAGGCTCCCTCCGGAGCGTTCTGCGGCTGGCGTGACGAGGAGACCGGGGAACTCTCCGCGCCTTACCCCGAGATCACCGGCTACATCCTCACCTTCCTCACCGGCCTCGGCCCCACTGCCGCGGCCCGTGCCACCGACGCCGCCGACTGGCTCGCGGCACGGGCCGAAGCCGGTGACTTCGCGGCCCGTTCGGAGAAGACCCAGGGCGCCGTCTACACCTTCGACGTCGCGATGATCGCCCACGGCCTGCTGCGCTTCGGCCGGGCCACGGCCGCGCCCCGCCTGGTGGACGCCGGACTGGCGTACGCCGACGTGCTGGTGCGCGCGGCCGCCGCGCATGGCCCGCTGCCCCCCGTCGTCCCAGGCACCGAGCCAGGGCCCCTGCCCGCCGCCTGGTCCACCCGCGGCCGGGTCCATCTGCTGAAGACCGTGCAGGCGCTGCTGGCCGCCGCGGACCAAGGGCTCCCGGGAGCCATGCGACTGGCCACATCACTCACCGATGAGGCACACACCTGGCAGGAGCCCGACGCGTTCCCGCCGCCCACCCGGCCCGGCAGCACCGTCCTCAGCCTGCACGCGCTGTGCTACGCCGCCGAAGGGCTCTGGATGTGGGCCGACCACACCGGGGACACCCGCGCCCTGGACCGGTCCCGCGCGCTCACGGCCTGGGTGTGGCAGCAGCGGCTGCCGACGGGCGGCTTCCCCGGCTTCGTCGATCTGGCCCGGGGCGCCCCGACACCGGTCGGCGAGCGGCAGTCGGACGTCGTGGCCCAAACCCTGCGGCTCGCGCTGCTGCACCGACTGCCCGACGCGGACACCGCCGCCGAGGCCGCGCTGCTCAGCGCCGACCTGCGTCATCTCGCCGACGGCCAGGCGGCTGTCCCGTACCGACCCGGCGCCCCGGAGCGGCACCTCAACACCTGGGCGTCGATGTTCGCCGCACAGGCCCTCCGCCTCGCCGCCGACCCCCACCCCTCGATGAACTGGCAGGAGCTCGTGTGACGATCCCCCTTTCCGCGGCCGGCCCCGACCCGGCCGCGCAGTTGACCACCCCCGCGGCCCGGACAGCCGAACCCCAGGACCGAGACCGCCTGCTTGCCGCGCGCCAGTCCCTTGCGCCGCTGCCCTGGGCCCGTGCCGAAGGCTCCTGGCTCCAGTTGACCGACGGCCGCCGCGTCCTGGACGCCGCCAGCGGCCTGATCTGCGTGAACGTCGGCCACGGCCGTCCGTCCGTGGTCCGCGCCCTGGCCGAGCAGGCCACCACCGGAGCGTTCGCGTCGCCGGGAGCACTCCGTCCCGGGCTCCAGGAGCAACTGGCCCGCCGCCTCACCCGCCTCGTGGGGCGCCCCGATGACCGCGTCGTCTTCGCCTCCACCGGGACCGCCGCCGTCGAAATGGCCATCTCCCTGGCGCGCCTCGCCCAGCGGGCCCGCGGCGGCCACCGCCGCCACCGCGTCCTCACCGCCTCGCTCAGCTACCACGGCAACAGCGCCCTGACCCTGGGCCTGTCCGGTCACCGCCGACGCCGCCCCCACCCCGACGACGCCATGGGCCTGGCCCCCGCCTTCGACCCGCCCTACCCCGACATGCACCGCGGCTGCCGCCACACCCAGTGCCGCGCCGACTGCGCCGACGCCGTACAGGAGGCCCTGCGCGAGGACCCGGAGAGCGTCGCCGCCGTCCTCATGGAGCCGGTCAACGGCACCACGGGCGGTGCCTACGAGGCACCCGACGGCTATCTGGCCCGGGTGCGGTCGCTGTGCGCGGACCAGGGCGTGCTGACCCTCCACGACGAGGTGCTCACCGGCCTCGGCCGGACCGGCAGGGCACTTGCCGCCGACCACTGGCCGGGCGCGAGCGCCGACATCACGGTGCTGTCCAAAGGTCTCGGCGCGGGCTACCTGCCGATCTCCGCGGTCCTGGTGGCCCCGCACATCGCGCAGGACATCCTCACCGCCGGGACGCCGCTGCCGATGATGGGCACGATGTCCGCCAGCCCGCTCCAGGCCGCCGTCGGCCTCGCCGTGCTCGACGTCCTCGAGGACACGGGTGCGCTCACCGACGCCCAGGGCCGCGGCGCCCGCCTCGGCACGGACCTGCGCCGCACCCTCGCCACCGTGCCCGCCGTCACCGACGTACGCGGCCGCGGCCACTACTACGGCGTCGAGCTGGCCCCCGGCACCCTGAACGCGGCCATGCGCACGACCCGCGCACAGGGGCTGCTGCTGTACCCCTTCAACGGCTACCGGCACGACGGTGGCGGCGAAGGGCTCATCGTGGCGCCCCCGCTGACGGCGTCCGACGACGAACTGAGCTTCCTGACCGAGCGCTTACGACCGGCACTGCAGGACCTGCCGGGACCGCCCCCACCACCGGAACCGGCACCCACCAGCCCCGCGGCCGCGCCGTCACCGGCCCGGCCGACGACGCACTCCCCAGCGCTGTGAGGGCGGCGGACATGGAGTGGAACAACCACCCGGTCCTCGTCACCGGAGCGGACGGGTTCGTCGGCTCCCACCTCACCGAGGCACTCGTCGACCGCGGCGCCCGCGTCACCGCCGTCGTCCGCAGGACGTCGCGCTCCCAGGTCACCGCCCGCTTCCGGAATCTGACCGAACGGACCGTGGGAGGCCTCGACGCCCTCCTCCACGTCGACCTCGCCGGGCCCGACGCCGTGGCGGCCCTGACCGCGTGCGGCGCCCACACCTGGTTCCACCTGGCCGCGGACGCCTATGTGCCCGCGTCCCTCACCCAACCCGCCACGGTCGTCCAGACCAACATCGCCTCCACGCTGAACGTCCTGGAGGCGGCCCGGGCGGCGGGGCCGCGACACCTGCTGGTCACCAGCTCCAGCGAGGTCTACGGCACCCACCCCGGACCGATCGCCGAAGGCGACCCGCTGGAGCCCGCGACCCCCTACGCGGCGTCGAAGGTCGCCTGCGACCGCCTCGCCCGCTCCTACCACGACGCGTTCGGCCTGCCCCTGACCATCGTCCGCCCCTTCAACTGCTACGGGCCGCGGCACGTCTACGACGTGGTGCCGCTCTTCCTCGCGCGCGCCCTGCGCGGCCGGCCCCTGATGGTCAACGGCGACGGGACCCAGACCCGCGACCTGACCTACGTCGCCGACACGGTCGACGCGTTCCTGCGCCTGGCCGAACTGCCGCCCGAGGGAAAGCCGTACAACATCGGCACCGGAGTCGACCACAGCATCGCGGACCTGGCCCGGCAGGTTCTCGCCCTCACCGGGTCGGCATCGCCGCTGCGGCACGGCCCGGCACGGCCCGGAGAGGTCCACAAGCTCCAGGCGGACGCCACGGCCCTGCGCAAGGCCACCGGCTGGGAGCCACAGCACTCGCTGGCGGACGGCCTGCGGCTCAACTTGGACTGGACCCGAGACAACATGGAGTGGCTGTGATGCGCGGGGCCCTGCTGGTGGACGCGGGCGGAGTCCTGTTCAACAACGTCACCGAGGAGTCCGGCTTCCTGCCCGAACTCGCCGAGCGGTACGGCGCCGACGCCGACCGGCTGCGCGCGGAGCTGGACCGGCGCGACGCCGCGTACGAGACGAACGCGCGGGGCGTCTTCGACGTGCTCACCGACGCGCTGGCGGCAGCCGGGGCACCGGAAACCCCGGACCTCGACCGCGAACGGGTCACCGCCCTGTACCTGGCGGGCGTCCGCGCCCACCGCCCGGTGTTCGACGCCCTGGCGCGCATCCGCGCCAATCACCCCGGGCTCGTCCTCGCCCTCGCCAACAACGAGGCCGAGGCGTGGGACCGGGCCAAGAACGCGGCGTTCGGCCACTTCGGGTACTTCGACGTGCTCGCCTCCTCCTGGAAGCTGCGGGCGGTCAAGCCCACGCACGTCTACCTGGAACGCCTGCTGGACGCCTGCGGCTGCTCTCCCGCGCAGGCGGTGTTCGTCGACGACAACCCCGACGTCGTCACCGCGGTGCGGGACTTCGGCCTGGCCGCGGTGCACCTGACCGACCCGGCACGGTTCGCCACCGCCGTCCCGGCGGCGCTGCGCGCGCTCGCCGGGCCCGTGACCGAGGCGGAAGCGGGATGAGGGCCGAGGCGCCGATCGACGACCGGGGCGGAGCCCTGGCCGGGCCGGTGGCCGGACCCGGGGAGACGGACACCTCGCCGTCGAGCGTGGGCCTCGACGGCGAGGTGAGCCCGCAACCGGGGAACGACGGCATCGCGATCGTCCTCGGCACCCGCCCAGAGATCATCAAGCTGGCGCCGGTCATAGAGCTCCTCGGCCGCCGCGCCCACGTGGTGCACACCGGCCAGCACTTCGACGCGGCCATGTCCGACCGGGTCAGCCTGAGCATGGGTACCCGGCGCTACCGCCTGCGCCTCGACGTCGGCGGCAAGAGCCGCGGCGGTCAGCTCGGCGCGGCCGTCGCGGCCCTGGACCGCTTCTTCAGCGGCTGGCGCCCCCGCGCGGTGGTGGTGCAGGGCGACACCACCTCCGCGCTCGCGGGCGCGCTCGCCGCCAACGCGGGCGGCCACCCGCTGCTGCACGTCGAGGCGGGCCTGCGCAGCTACGACCGGCGCATGCCCGAGGAACACAATCGCGTCCTCATCGACCACCTCTCCGACCTGTGTTGCGCGCCGACGTCGGTCAGCCGGGACAACCTGCTGGCCGAGGGAATCGCCCCGGACCGGATCGCGGTGACCGGCAACACCGTGGTCGAAGCCGTCGCCAAGGTGCTCCCCGACACCGCCGCGCGCGAGGCCCTCCAGCGCGCGCACGGCGTCAAGGAGAACCAGTACGTCCTGGTGACCCTGCACCGGCCGGAGAACGTGGACGCCCCCGACATGCTGCGGACCCTGCTCACCGAGCTGAGCCGGGCACCCCTGCCGGTACTGTTCGTGGTGCATCCGCGCACCCGCTCCAGCCTCGTCCGCTTCGGCCTCGGCCCCCTGCTCGCCCCCCTGCGGATCGCCGACCCCCTGGACTACCCCGAGTTCCTGGCCCTGGCCTCGGGAGCCGCCCTGCTCGTCTCGGACTCCGGGGGCCTCCAGGAGGAGGCCAGCATCCTCAAGAGGCCCATCCTCGTGGTCCGGCAAAGCACCGAACGGCCAGAGATCCAGGGCACCTTCGGCGCCCTGGTGCCGCCCGGCGAACGGCTCGGGCACACGATCCGGCACTGGCTGTCGACCGCCGAACAGCGCCGCTTGCGCCTGGCCGGCCTCCGCTGCCCCTATGGCGACGGCCATGCCTCCCACCGCATCGTCGAGGAACTGCGCAAGCTGCTCCACGACTCCGAGGACGCGGCGCGATGACGGGCCCCGCGAGGAGGACAACGTGAAGGACATCCCCGTAGCCGTGGTGGGCAGCGGAATGAGCGGCGGCGCGGTCGCCGCCGAGCTGGCCCGCAGCGGTGTCCCGGTCATCGTCCTGGAGGCGGGCCCCGACTCCGGCCGCAGCCACGTGGCGGCGAAACCGGAGTCGGCGGTCCTGGCCGACCCAGGAGCGGACGCGGACTTCGCCCCCTTCTTCGCCCCGGCCCCCGGACCGCACTACGACCGCCGCTGCGGGCTGCGCAGGCGCGTCGGCGGAAGGTCCCTCTACTGGCGCGGAATCTGTCTGCCCATCGAGCCCTACGCGCTCACGGACTGGCCCGCAGCGGTCCGGCAACGCTTGGGCGAACCGGGCGGCACCGGGCTCTACGGCCAGGTGTGGGAGGAACTGGAGCGGTGGACCGGCCGCGCCCTGCTCACGCCGCTCGACGACCGTGAGTCCGCCCTGCTCGACACCGTGCGAAGCCGGGGGTACGGCGACGCGACCGTGACCCCAAGATCCGTACGTGTCCTCGGCGATGACCCGCGGGGGGAGTTCTCCTGGGAGGCGTATTCACCCGTTGGCGGCGTGCCCGCCGCTTCCGTACGCGACCGATGGCCGGTCGAGGACCTGGTGCCCGCGCCGGACGGAACCGTCGAGGTGCGCGCGGCCGGGGGAGCCGAGAGCGTACGGGCCCGCGCCGTCGTGCTGTGCGCGGGAACGGTGCACAACGCCCGGCTCCTGGCCCGGGCCGGACACCGCGCGGGAGTGGCGGTGCCCGGTACGTACGCCATCGTCGACCACCTCGTGCGCGGTTGGGTCGCCGCGGTGCCGGGCGAGGGGCCCGTCGACGCCTCCGTGCTCGCCGTGCGCGACGCCGCTGCCCGCTCCAACGTGATGGTGGAGATCACCGGCACGGAAGGCACCGGGCTGCTCGACGTGTGGGCCATGGGGGAACAACTCCCCTCACCCGCCAGCCAGTTCGGGTTCGACGAGGAAGGGCGCCCGCATTGCACGGTGGGCCACAGCGTCAACGACCGTGAGGTGCTGGGGCGCCAGCGGGAACTCCTGCGTGCGCTCGCCGACGCCCTCGGGGTGGCGGGCGGCGCGGACCTCGCGGCCGCCGAGGACTGGCCCGATTTCGATACGGCCGTGTCCCGCGCGCGGCGTTCCCCGGGACGTGCGGCCCCCTACGGCTGCCGACTCGGCAGCCTCGACCACGAGTCGTGCTCCCTGCCGCTCGGCGGGCCGGTCGTCGACGACACGGGACGCGTGCGCGGCCTCGGGCCGCTGTATGTCGCCGGACCGTCGGTGTTTCCGCGCGCCGGTGCCGCCAACCCGTCGCTGACCACGCTCGCCCTGAGCCGCTATGTGGCGGAGAACGTCCTGCGCGAGCTGTGAACATCCTGGCCGGGCCCGGGCGCACCGGGCCCGGCCAGGACGGGTCGTACCGGTCGGAACAGCGGGGGCGCCTACCCGCGGGTCCGGGTGAGGAGTTCCGCCACGTCCCGCACACTGACCGACGTCATCAACTCGAACTGCGTCGGCAGCGGGCCGCCGCTCACTTCTTCGAGCCGGTAGATCAGGGCGATGATCTCCACGGAGTCGAGGCCGAGGGCCCGGTCCCCGTCGTGCGACCACAGCAGACTGTCCGCGTCCAGGACGGAGCGGTCCAGACGGCCTTCGGTGACGGCGACGACGTACTCGCAGACCTCGCTCACCACGGCTTCAGCGGATGTCGTGTCAGCCATGTCGGACTCCCTCCCGTTCTTCGGCCCGGACGGTGTCCCCGCCGTGTCCCGCGTCCGGCGCCCCGGCTCCCGACAGCGCCCCCACCGCGTGCGCCAGATAGCTCTCGACCCGCGCCTGCGGATAGCGGCCGCTGCTCGTGTACCAGCGGATCTCCAGCGACCCGGAGTCGAGTACGAAGTCCACCTCATGCAGGTTGTCCCGCTCGCCGCCCAGCGGCAGGTCGTCGCCGGAGGACTCGGGCACCTCGCGCAGCACGGTGAGCCGGGAGGGCAGCCTGCGCCCCACGTAGTTGGCGGTGATGTCACCGATGGGCAGGCGGCCGAGCCGCTCGCGCACCCGCGGCTCGCCGAGGTACTTCAGGAGCCCGAAGGTGATCCCGGCCGACGGCACCCGGTCCAGGTGTCGCTGCGCCGCGTGGAGCTGGTCGACGACGGGGGCACTCGTCGCCAGGTCCACGGTCACCGGGTACAGACAGGTGAAGTCCCCTATCGTGCCCGACAGGTTGGGCATGCCCGGGATGCCGCGACGGCCGCTGCCGATCAGGTTGACGGTGGCCCGCACATCGTCCTGACCCGGGAACAGCGCGTTGAGTACGGAGACGACAGCGACGGCGTTGATGGTGACCCGGTCGCCCCCGGCCAGCGGACCGAGCAGGCTCTGCACGTCCGCGGCAGGGAGCCGGGCGCACGTCAGCTCGGTGAGTCCGACGCTGTTGGGCCCGCTTCCGGGCCCCGGCTCGGGCGGTCGGCCCGTGCCCACGAGCCGCTCCCACGCCTCGGCGTCGGCGGCCAGCTCGGCGGAGCGCGCCCGGTCGGCGAGCCATCGGGTGGCGTCGTCGTAGGAGACGGCCGGGGGCTTGACCTCCGCTCCCCGCAGCGCGGCGTCCAGTTGGGCCTGGAGCAGCAGCCACCCCACCTGGTCCACGACGAAGTGGTGGCACAGGAGCAGCAGGCGCGGTGCGACCGGGTGCGTGTAGTGGACACAGCGCATCAAGGGGCCCTGCCCAAGGACGAATTCCTGGTGCAGCTTCTGTGCGTCCGCCGTGACGAACGCGGTCAGCTCGTCCGGGGTGAGCCCCGCGGTGTCGCGGGCGGTGGCGTCGAACCGCTCGTCCGCGGGCAGCAGGGTGTATCCGTCCCCGTCCAGGCGCAGCCGCAGTACGTCGTTGCAGGCAACGACGGCGCGGACCGCGGCGCGGACGCGGTCGAAGCCAAGCTCCGGGGGCACCGCGTACAACTGACTGACGTTCCAGTGGTGCGGGTTGGGCAAGTCACGTTCGAGGAAGCGTGCTTGTTCCGGCAGGAGAGGGCCCCTGGGCGGTCCGCTCGTGGCCGACGACGGCTCAGGCATGGTTGCACCGGCCCTCACACGTCCCGGTGACGGAGGGCAGCGGGGGCCGGCCGGTCGCTGACGGCGGATGTGGCGGGCGGACGGATGTCGGCGGTGGCGCGGTGGCGGTGGGAGACATGAACTGGTGACACCCCTTCGCACGACGTGGCCACCCCAGGGGGGCCATAGGACAGAAAGGTGTTTCCCTAGGTGTGCTCGGTTCTCCTGTGACGGCACGCATCGCCCCGGCGCGGACGGCGCGATAACTCGTATGATCGGCTGATTCTGTCGGGGGAGTTGCCTCGGCGGCCTTCGGAGAGTTGCCGCTTCGGTGATCGGCGCCGGGCACGGTGCCCGCGCCGTACGGCCGTCGCACGCAGGCGTGTTGACCGTGTCAGAGGTGGCCTGTGAAGGCCACTAGGATCGGCGCATGCAGATCTCATACGAATGGCGCGGCGACTTCGACGATGACACCCTCAACGCCCTGCACAGTCAAGGGTTCGGTCATTCCGCGCTGTTCATTGGCTGGTGGGAGCAGGTGCAGCGGCACAGCCTCGGGTGGGTCGTGGCCAGGGAGTCCGGGGGAGCCGACACGGGCGGCGCGTCCGGGAAGGCCGAGGCCGGCGGTCGGCTCGTCGGGTTCGTGAACGTCGCCTGGGACGGCGGCGTGCACGCCTTCGTGCTGGACACGCTGGTCGACAAGGAGTTCCAGCGACGAGGCATCGCCACACGCCTCGTCGCCGAGGCCGTACGGGGTGCCCGAGCAGCCGGATGCGAGTGGCTGCACGTGGATTTCGACGAGGAACACCGGCCGTTCTACTTCGACGCCTGCGGATTTCAGCCGACGGACGCCGGGCTCATCGCCTTGTGACCCGATAGGTGAAACTATCGCCTTGTTGGCCATGATCCAATGCGGGTCGCTGGTACGTGCAACCGGATGAAGAGGGACGTTATCGTAAGCCAGGGAGTCCCGACAGTTCCGGCGTGGCGCGTTATCGCCGCAGCGCTCTGTCTTCCCCTTGTGCAGCACGCGTTCCGCACGGGGCTTCGATCTCGGCGCAAAGAGTGCTGTTATACGTGGCCACAGCAAGCGACCATCGAACAATGCGACAGCCGACCGCAACTGTGGGGTCTTCGCATACCGTTGACCCCTCTGAGCCCACTCGACAGTCGATTCCCCCTACTTTTCTCCGCCGGGTGCGGGAGACTCCGCATGACTCCGCGCTGATCACCGCGCGGGGACACCTCCTCACCTACCAGGAGCTTGACGAGCGAGCGCGTGCGGTGGCCGCGGCACTGACAGCGGCCGGCGTGCGCCCCGAGGACGCCGTCGGCGTCTCGGTGACCGGTACGGAGCACATGGTCATCGGCGCACTGGGCGTCCTGATGGCCGGTGGCGGCTACGTTCCACTGGACGCCGGATACCCCGCGGCCCGCCGAGCCGCGATGATCGGCGACGCCGGGGCCCACGTGGTGCTCGTCGATCCCACCACCTCCGCCGGGTACGGCGACATGACGTGCCGCCTCCTGGACATCGACGAGGCCATGACGCACGACCCCACCCCGGTGACGGCCGTGCACGACGCGGACCCGGACGCACTCGCCTACGTCGTGTTCACCTCGGGCTCCACCGGCGGCCCACGCGGCGTGGCCACCACGCACGCCGCCGTGGTGAACATGGCCACCCACCAGCCCTACGCCGCCATCGACCGCACCAGCAGGGTCGCCCAGGCCGCCAGCCACTCCTTCGACGCCTGCGCGTGGGAAATCTGGGGAGCGCTCCTGAACGGTGCCACGCTGGTGGAGGTGGACCGGCGTGACCTGCTCGACCCCGAGCGGTTGCGCGCGGCGCTGCAACTACGCGGCGTCACGGCCATGCTGGTGGTCACCGCGCTGTTCCACCGCCTGGTCGAGCAGGATCCAGCCCTGTTCGCACAGGTCGACACGGTGCTCTTCGGCGGCGAGGCGGCCGACCCGCGCCGCGTCGCCGACGTGCTGGCCGCCAGGCCGCCACGGCGCCTCGTCCATATGTACGGACCGGCCGAGACCGCCACGTACGCGTCCTGGCACCAGGTGCGGGACTGCGCCGCCACGGACGACACCGTCCCCATCGGCACACCGCTGCGGGGCTACGAACTGCACGTCCTCGACGAGCGGTTGCGGCCGGTGGCCGCGCCGGACAGCGGGGAACTCTACATCGGGGGTGCGTTCGTGGCACGTGGCTATGCCGAGAGGGCCGGTGAGACGGCGGCCCACTTCGTGGCGGATCCCTTCGCCCGGACGCCGGGACGGCGGCTCTACCGCACGGGTGACCTGGTCAGACGGCACACCGACGGAACCCTCGCCTTCGTGGGCCGGGCCGACCTCCAGGTAAAGGTCAGCGGATACCGTGTCGAACTCGGCGAGATCGAGGCGGCCATCGAGGAGCGGCCCGACGTCGGCGACGCCGTGGTCCTCCAGGACGAGCAGGACGGCGTGCGCGCGCTGGTCGCCTGCGTTCGGCCCCGGGCAGGGGGCACGGCCGACCAGGTCGACCAGGACGCGCTGCGCGCCTGGCTCGCCGAAGCCCTGCCCTCGTACATGATCCCCCATCGCACGCTCGTCCTCGACGCGTTTCCGCTGAGCCCCAACGGCAAGGTCGACCGCCAGGCTCTGCGCCGCCGGCTCCGGGGCCGGCCGACGGAGCGACACGACAGCGGCACGGACGTGAGGGAGCGGCGGGACGACGCCTCGGACGTCACGGAGCGGCGGGACGACGCCTCGGACGTGACGGAGCGGCTGCTCACGCTGTGCGGCGACGTCTTGGGCGTCGACGCCCTGAGCCCCGAGAACTCGCTCCTGGAATCCGGGGGCCACTCACTCGCCGTCATGCGCATCATCGGCCGGGTCAAAGAAGAACTGGGAGTTCGCCTGCGCACCTCGATGCTGCTCGACCCGAACACCGCCCTGCGCGATATCGCGCACCACATCGCCGAACACCGGGCCACCCGGAAAAACCGCACCGGAAGTATTTCCGAACGCCACCTCGTCTGAGCGCGTGCGCCCCGAAGAGAAACATCGCCTCCGTCCCGGCCGCCTTCCGCCCCGCCGCCATACCCGCCTCCGCTCTGCTCGCCTTCGCTGTACGCGCCGCTGTCTTCCGTGCCTCAAGTCGCGCGCGCAGGAGAAATCCCCGCTGCGCGGGCGGGCCGTGGCCGCCGCCCGCACATCCGACGCGCCTTGAGCCCTTGAGGGCGTGCACCCCACCGTGGAGAGGACCGTTCTATGTGCAGCCCGTCGCCTGTTTCCCGGATCGGTGTTCCGTGCTGAATCTCACGGAGATCGAACAGCAAGCTCTCGACGCCCCCATCAACCTGTCCGACGGCCACGCCCGGCAACTGCCGACGCCGGCCCAGAGCACGCTCGTCGCACGCCTGCCGCAGTGGTTCGCGGAAGTCCGCGACGCACCCTTCGAGGAACTCGAACGCAGGGCGCAGACCGCGTTCCTCTCGGCCCTGGGCCAGAACCGGGCCCCTGTCGCGACGGGCCAGGTCCTGAGCGTCTACTCGTCATCGGTGGCGACCATGGCCGTCGGCCGACTGCTTCAGCGCAGGTCCGGCCGGGTCGCGCTGATCCACCCCACGTTCGACAGCATCGCCGACCTCCTGCGCGGCCATGTGGACTTGGTGCCCGTCGCCGAGCAGGTCCTCGCGGAAGGCGACTGGGAGCGGGCCGTGCCCGCCGACGTCACCTGTCTGTATCTGACGGTCCCCAACAACCCGACCGGCTGGCGGCTCGACGAGGCGGCTCTGACCGACCTGGCACGCTGGAGCACCGAGCGGGACGTGCTGCTGTGTGTCGACACCTCCTTCCGAGGGTTCGACCAGCGCACGCAGTACGACATGTACCGGGTCCTGGAAGCTGCGGGCACGGACTACATCCTCCTGGAGGACACCGGGAAGCTGTGGCCGATGCTCGAACTCAAACTGGGCTTCCTCGCGGTCAGCCCGCGCATGGAACGGCCCATCAAGAAGATCATGAGCGAGGTGCTGCTGAGTGTCTCGCCGCTGGTGCTGCGCCTGGTCGAGGAACTGTCCAAGGACTACGCGGCCGGTGGCATGGCCCAGTTGCACGACCTGATCGGCACCAACCGGCGCGTGGTCGCCGAGACGGTCACCGACCTCGACGGTGTCACCCTGCTCGACCCCGACTCACGGGTCAGCGTCTGCCGACTGCGCCTGCCGTCCGCCGACAGGAGCCTGTCCGCCCGGCGGGCCCTCAAGGAACGCGGCGTGCACGTGCTGCCCGCGGGACAGTTCTACTGGGCCGACCCTTCCGGAGGCACGGACCAGGTGCGGATCGCCCTGGCCCGCGACCCGCACGTCCTCGCCGAGGCCCTGAACCGTATGTCCGACGTGTGGGCGGGACAGCGGCAGCGGCAGCGGATGCACGTGCTGGACTGACCCATGGCCGCCCCGAATCGACGGACGGCGTGCGCCATCGGCGGCGCGCCGGGCATCGTGCAGGTCGAGTCGGACGACGGACTCGACCTCCGCGTCGGCCAGCCCGCCCCGGCACTGCTCCCCACGGACCTCGTGGCCCGGCACCAGGCCGTCGCGCTCGACCGGTACGGACCGGCCGCGCTGGCCTACGGGGCCAACGCGGGGCCCACCCCTGCGCGGGAGGCCCTCGCGGCCTGGACGGCGGGCGCCGAGGACGGCCACTGGACGGCACGGGACGTCTTCGTCACCGCCGGTGCCAGCCATGCGCTGGCTCTGCTGTGCGAGGAGCTGGGTACCCCGGACGCCCGAGTCCTCGTCCAGCGTGCCAGCTACAGCGTGGCGCTCGACCTCCTGCGCCGGCACCAACTGCGGCCGCTGCCCGTCGGCACGGACGACTGCGTGCCCACCGCTGCGGAGTTCACCGCGGCGGCGCGCGCCGCCCGCCGCGCCGGTGAGCGGATCGCCTTCGCCTACCTCCAGCCCACCTTCCACAACCCGACGGGGCGGACCTGGACCACCGCCCAGCGCCGGGCCGTCGTCGAGGCGTGCGCGGACCTCGGCGTGACGATCGTCGAGGACGACCCCTACCGCGAGCTGCATTTCGGGGATCCGCCGCCGCCGTCGCTGACCGCCCTGGGCTCCCTGGGACCTGTCATCGGCGTACGGACGCTGTCGAAGGTCCTCGCGCCGGGACTGCGGGTGGGCTGTCTCGTCGGCGGTGCCGCGCTGAGGGCCCGTCTTGAGCGGGCCCCGCTGTTCGCCAGTGGCGGCGGCATGGCGCACATCGGCGCGCTGGCGGCGGCCTCGCTCCTGACGTCGCCCGAGTTCCCCGCCCACCTTCAGCACCTGCGCGTCGAGTACCGCGAGCGACGGGACGCACTCCTGGGCGCGCTGACCCCGGCAGCGGGGGCCGAAGCCCGCTGGGAGCGCCCCGGCGGCGGCTTCTTCGTGTGGCTGCGGCTCAGCGGCGGTGTCCTGGCCGACACCGTCGAGAAGCTCTCGGCCCGGTACGGCGCCCATGTGCTGCACGGCGGGCCGTTCCGGGCCCGCCTGGGCGACGGCGGTCAGGCCGTCCGCGTGTCCTACTCCATGCACTCCGCCCCCACGCTGGCCACTGCCGGCCAGACCCTCGCCCGGGCCATCACCGAGGCATCCGGAAGGAACCGTAACCGATGACCACCGCACCGAACGGGCAGCAGACCACAGCGGCGCATCATCCGGAGGCCGGACCCCCGGCTGCGCCCGTCACCACGGCCTCTGACGGCCCGTCGGGTTACACGCTGCCCCTGTCGCCCGACGGCCGCTCCTCCCTGGTGCCGCCACCGCCGTGGCACTTCTCCGGCGATGTGCTCTACGTCGCGTTCCGCACCGACCCGGATGCGGTGCGCGCCTTTCTGCCGCCCGCACTCCGGCGGGGAGAAATCGACGGCACGGCGGCGGCAGTCTTCGGCGACTGGCAGTCGTGCTGCGACGACGGCGCGGAACTGGAGGACCCGGTGCGCGCCCAGTTCCGGGAGTTCTCCCTGTTCGTCGCCTGCACCTGGCGGGGCAGGCCCGCCGTGCGCTGCCCCCTCGCCTGGGTGGATGCCGACTTCTCCCTTGTACGCGGCCTCGTCCAGGGATATCCCAAGAAGCTCGGGGACATCGCGATGACCCGCAGCTTCGGCATCGGCAGGGCCGGGGCGCCGCTCGCCGCGGGCACCGCCTTCGCGGGCACCTTGGCGGCCGGGCACCGCAGGCTGGCCGAGGCCCGCGTCGTCCTCGACCGCCCCGCCGACCCGCCCGCCCTGATGAGCCACCCGATGGTGCACACCCGCCGCTTCCCGGCCTGGACCCCCGACAAGCCGGGAGAGACGGAGCTGGTGACCGGCGGCAGCACGGACCAGACGTACGCCGATGTGTGGGCGGGGCAGGCCGAACTCGCCTTCCCCGACTCCCCGGTCGGTGACCTGGCGGCGTTCGCCCCCCGGGAGGTGCTCGGCGGCTACCGGTTCTCCTTCGCCGAGACCCTGCTGGGGGGAGAGCGGGCCGAGGCGTGACACCGGTCAGGGCGGTCGCCGCCCGCTCACGTCACCAGGACACCGACGACCCGGGCGTCGGCTCACGTCACCAGGTCACCGACGACCCGGGACACCGTGTCGAGGTCCAGGTCGGTGAAGCGCGGACCGCGCCGGGGCGGCATGGGCTCCACCCGCACCGGGCGCGTCCACCGCAACCGGTCGCGCAGCCCCGCCTCGTCCTCGGTCACCATCACGACCCGGGTGTTCTCGGGCACCACGTCGGCGTTCCGCATCGGCGCGCACCCGGCGTTCGCCTCCCACACCCGGTACATGCCGTGCACGACCCGGGCCGCGGCGTCCTCGCCCACACCCTTGCGGCGGAAGACATCGGCGAGCCAGGCCAGGCGCGTCGCCCGGTCCGCCGCCCGGAACATCGGCCACGGCGGTCGGTGCTGCTCGGGGATCTGGTCGAAGGCGAAGATGGCGACGTTGTCGTCGCCGCTCGGCTCGTCCGGGCCCGGATCGATCAGGACGAGCGCGGCGAAGCGCTCCGGCGCCCGGGACGCCATGGCCAGCGCGATGCCGTACCCCATGCAGAAGCCGAGGGCGACCGTCGGCCGCGGCGGCTCGGCCGCGTCGAGCTCCCCGACATAGCGTCCGGCCATGGCCGGAAGCGACGTGTCGGGCTCGCCGCCGGACAGGCCGTGTGCCTGAAGGGTGAGCAGCGCGGCCGACTGCGGCAGCCGGCCGATCAGGGAGCGCGCGAACAGCGACACACCGCCGAAGGCGTGGGGCACCACCACGGTGCCGGTGGCGTCCGGCGGGGAGACCAGATACGCCAGCGAACGCAGCATCGCGGGCGGGGTCCGCGCGGCCGCGGCCTCGGAACGTGCTGGGTCGCGGCGCTCGTTCGCTTCGGCATGGGGGTCGTCGGAAACCGGGATGTCCGTCGTCATGTCCTTCGCTTTCTGCTGGGGGTCTCATCGGTGTCTTCGGTCCCGCGGAAATTCCTGCCCACGCTCTCCGCCCTCGACCCCGGCCGTTTTCCCATGCCCCGCTTTTCCGCGCTCTCCGAGAGGCCGTCACCGCCCCGAGACGTCGACATCCATCATCGCCGAGTTCGTTAAGAATAAGCAGGCAGAGTGTCAGCCATTTATTCCGGAGCTGTCAGTGCCGTGCCGTTCGTGCCGTGTTCATGGAAAAGAAGCGGTACGCCCGCGCCCTGGGGGCACGAAACGGGTGGCAAAAAATTGACGAACTGACCGCGCCCTTGTCCTTGTCCCAAGGAGCCACATAAAATGCCAAGTAAACTCAGCCCCCGAGTCATGGTCATCACGCGGGCCTTCATCCACCCGCATGAGCGAAGGTAAGAGCTGTGTTATCAGGAACGCTGATCGATTACGGCTGGCAGCCGTCGCGCGACGGCGAACTCATGGAGGACCTCACGCCCGGCCGTGTGGTCGCCGTGCACTCAGGCGCCTTCGACGTGGCGACGGAGGACGGCACGATCCGCACGCGCCTGCCGCGGCGGCTGCTCAACGACGGCGTGGACGTCGCCGTCGGTGACTGGGTCGGCATGTCCGAGGAACTGGTCCGGCAGGTGCTGCCTCGCACCTCCGCGATCGTGCGCAACGCGGCGGGCCGCGCGACCACCGCCCAGACCCTGGCGAGCAACGTGGACATCGCGTTCGTCGTCACGTCGCTCGGCCCCGACCTGGAACCCAGGCGGCTCGAACGCTATCTGGTCGCCGTGTGGTCCAGCGGCGCCGTGCCCGAGATCGTGCTGACCAAGGCGGACCGCTTCGACGACGTCAGCGAGATGCTCGCCGAAGTCGCCGAGGTCGCCGTAGGCGTTCCCTTGCACGTCATCAGCTCGCACACCGGCTTCGGCTGCGAGGATTTGCGGGCGCGGATCGGGCCCGGCACCACGGCCGTGCTCCTCGGCTCCTCCGGCGTGGGGAAGTCCACCCTGGTCAACCGCTTCGCCGGGCGCGAGGTGATGGCCGCCGCACCCACCCGCGCCGGCGGCGACGAGGGCAGGCACACCACCACCCACCGCGAGCTGCTGCTCCTGCCCGGCGGCGGCCTCCTCATCGACACCCCGGGCCTGCGCGAACTGCAACTGTGGGACGACGAAGGCCTCGACGACGCGTTCGCCGACATCGCGGAGCTGGCCGAGGACTGCCGCTTCCGGGACTGCACCCACACCTCAGAGCCCCGGTGCGCGGTCCTCGGCGCCGTGGACGACGGCACGCTCACCCCCGAGCGCCTGCGGAGCTGGCGTAAACTCCAGCGCGAACTCCTGATGGTGCGCGCCCGGCAGGACGTCCGCCTCCAGCACGAGGAGAACCGCCGCTGGGAGGAACACCGCCGCGAAGCCCGGGCCAAGGCCCGGCGCCGCTGACCACGACCGCGCCCGCCGAACCGGCACGCGTCGAGGTCCCGGACGCTGAGCCGACGGCCGCCCACCCTCCCGCCAAGGTCCCACGTTACGCCCGACAACTCCTCACAACACCCACCGAGTACACGCACGCCGCTGCCAGGGGCACCGGCGTCGGTCCCCGCTGCCTCGTGTGACCGGACTGTGAAAGAGGTGCTGCGCCATGGCCGTAGATCCCCACCAGGACGCCCCGGTGGAGCACGTGGCTCCCCTCACCGGCGTACAGGAAGGGATGTGGTTCCTCTCCCAACTCGAAGGACAACCCGCCTATATGTTCCAGGCCTGGCTGGACCTGCGCGGGCGGCTCGACCGTGACGCGCTCCAGCGGGCCCTTGACGAAGTGATCCGCCGGCACTCCGCGCTGCGCACCACCTTCGCCACCGACCAGGGCCGCCCCTACCAGCGCGTGCACGCCCCCGTGCCCGCGGCGATCGAGGTCCGCTCCGTGGCCGGCCTGAGCGAACGGGAGCGGCAGGACGCCTACGACCAGGCCGTGCGCGAGGTCGTCACCAGGCCGTTCGACCCCGCCCGGCTCCCGCTCATCCGCTGGACCCTGTTCGAGGTGGCCGAGGACGAGCACCGCCTGCTCCAGAGCGAGCACCACCTCATCCACGACGGCGGCTCGTTCGTCATCTTCGCCGACGAATTCGTCCGCCTTTACCATGCCTACAGCCACGGTAAGCCCGACCCGCTGCCGCCGCCGAGCGCCCAGTACTGGGAGTACGCCGAAGAGGACCGTCAGGAGCTGGCGGAGCGGCTGCCAGAGGGCCTCGAGTACTGGCGCAAGCAGCTCAGCGACCTGCCCGGCAGCCTCGCCCTGCCCCTCGACCGGCCCCGGCCCGCCGTCCAGCGCTTCCACGGCAGCACACACGACTTCGTCATGGACCCCGAACTGGCCCACCGCGTACGCGAGTCGGCGAAGGACCGGCAGGTCACCCTGTTCGGCTACATGCTCGCCGCCCTGACCGTGCTGCTGCGGCGCTACAGCGACGAGGCCGACCTCGTCATCGGCAGCGGTGTCGCCAACCGCTCCGCCCCCAGCGCGCAGCGCATGATCGGCATGCTGGTCAGCACCGTCATGCTGCGCATACCCCTGGCGGACGACCCGACGGTCGGGAGCCTCCTGGAGCGCACGCACACCGTGCTGTGCGACGCCCTCGACAACCAGGACATCCCCTTCAGCAACGTGGTGCGCGACCTGCGGATCAGCCGCAGCCTGTCCGTCAACCCCGTGACGCCGGTGCTGTTCAGCTTCCACGACCTGCCCATGGCGCGGGTCGATGACGACGCCTTGACCATCGACGTCCACGAGGGGCTGAACGCGGGGGCCGCAAAGGTCGACCTCGACATCGTCGTCATCCCCTCCACCCGGCGCCGCATCCTCGGACCGCCCACCGACGAACCGGACAGCATCCGGCTCATCTGGGACTTCAGTACGGAACTGTTCGACCGCGCCACCATCGAGCGGATGGCCACCCACTACTGCGACATCCTCGCGCAGATGTGCACGCTCGGCCCGGACGGCCGCGTCTCGGACATCGCCCTGCGCGACGCCACAGTGGACCAGGCCCTCGCCGACTTCAGCGGCACGACCCGCACGCGACCCGAGGGCCGCACCATGGTGGACCTCTTCGAGGCCCAGGCCGCCCGCACTCCCGACGCCGTCGCCCTGGAGAGCGGAACCCGGCACGTCACCTACGCCGAGCTGAACCGCTGGGCCAACCAACTGGCCCGCGAGCTGCGGGCCCGAGGGGTCGGCGCAGAGGACCCCGTCGGCGTCTGCCTGCACCGCTCTCCCGAACTCGTCCTTGCCCTCCTCGGCGTCCTCAAGGCCGGTGCCGCCTACGTACCGCTCGACCCCTCGCTGCCCGGCCGGCGCCTGACCTGGCTCGCTGCGGACGCCGCCGTCAGCGCCGTGGTGGGGCGGGCGCCGGGCGAGGCACCGCTGACCCTGCCACAGGGCACGGTGTGGGTGAGCCTGGACGACGAGGCCTGGACCAGTCACGACGCGGACGACATCGGCGTGCCCCGCCACGAACGAGGTCTGTGCCACGTCCTGTACACCTCCGGATCCACGGGCACCCCGCGCGGAGTCGGCATCGAGCACCGCTCCCTGGTGAACTTCGTCGAGGCCACCGCCGACGACTTCGGAATCACGCCCGCCGACCGCGTCCTGCAGTTGGCGTCCTTCGCGTTCGACACCCACGCGGAGGAAATCTTCGTGACCCTGACCCGGGGCGCCACACTCGTACTCGGGGTCGAACCGGCCGAGCCCCGCACCTTCCTGCGGCAGGTCGACGAGGCCGATGTCACCGTCATGGGGCTGCCCACCGCCTTCTGGAGCGAGATCGTGCGGTTCCTCGACACCGCCGAGGCCCCGCTGCCGGAGCGGGTGCGGCTCGTTCCCGTGGGCGGCGAGGCGGTCAGCGCGGTGCTGGCGGCCGCCTGGCACCGGGTGACCCGGGGCCGGGTGCGCCTGCGCAACGGTTACGGGCCCACGGAGACCACCGGCGTCGCCACCGCCACCGACCTCACCGCCGACGACCTCGTCTCCGGGCGACGGCCCCCGATCGGACGGCCGCTGCCGAACGTGCGGGTGTACGTGGTCGACGACGCGCTGCGCGCGCTGCCGGTCGGCATCCCCGGAGAGCTCCTGATCGGCGGCGTGGCCGTCGCCCGGGGTTACGCGGGCCACCCCGGTTGGACCGCCGAGCGGTTCATACCCGACCTGTTCTCGCCGCGAGCGGGGGACCGGGCCTACCGCACCGGGGACCGCGCCCGCTGGCTGCCCGACGGGCGGCTGGAGTTCCTCGGCCGCCTCGACGACCAGATCAAGATCCGCGGTTACCGCATCGAGCCGACCGAGGTCGAGAAGGCACTGCGCGAGACCGGCGTGGCCCAGGACGCGGTGGTCATGGTCCATGACGACGACCGGGGGCAGCGCCGCCTGGTCGCGTACCTCCTGGGCTGGGACGGGCAGGCGCCCACCGTCTCCGAGATCCGCGACACCCTGCTCACCGCCCTGCCCAACTACATGGTCCCCGCGGTTTTCGTCCCACTGGAGCGGATCCCGAGGACCGTGCAGGGCAAGACGGATCTGCGGGCCCTGCCCAAGCCCACGACCGACCGGCCCACGACCGAGCGCGTCGCACCGGCGTCCGACCTCGAAACGGCCCTGGTCGGCATCTGGCAGCGCGTCCTGGGGGTCGAGACCGTCGGCTGCACCGACAACTTCTTCGACCTGGGAGGTGATTCGCTGCTCTGCATGCAGATGATCGCCGCGGCCGACGACCACGGCATCAGCCTGAGTCTCACCGATGCCTTCGAACACCAGACCATCAGGGGCCTCGCAACGGCGGCGTCAACCCCCTGACACCGGCTCGACAAAAGCGGTGGGCGAGGGGCGCGGAGGGTTTTCCGAGTGCTGCCGCCACCTGGGTTCTCCCGCCGAGCAGTCGCGCCCTCGAATCGACGAAGTCGCTACGTCCGAGGAGTTTCGCCCGTGGTCTCTTTCCCCCATGAAGCAGGCAACGGGGCAGTGGAATCAGCTACCCCAGCCGCTGCCCTGTTCACCGGTCCATTCGCTGGCTTTCCCGCCGCTGCCGCCACTCGCCACGTCTGGAGGCCGGCAGCGGTCGCCGGCGCGGGCGCGTGACGCGCGTGGCGGCGGAGAAGGGGCTCGGCCGGCCCTTTTACGCGCTCCTGACGGCCGCGGCGATATCCACCCTCGGGGACGGCGTGCGAGCAACCGCCGTTCCGCTGCTCGCTGCCGAGTTCACCCACAACGCGTTCCTGATCAGCATCGTCAATTTCGCGGGCTGGCTGCCGTGGCTCACGGTAGCCCTCTTCAGCGGTGTGCTGGTCGACCGCTGGGACCGGCGCCGGACGATGGTGTACGTCGACGGGGCGCGCGCCGCGCTCGTCCTGGTGCTCGCCCTCCTCGCGATCGCCTCACCCGAGTCCTGGAAGTGGCTCCTGCTGGTCGCCGTGATCGCCTTTCTCCTCGGTGTCGGCGAAACCCTTTTCGACCCCGCCTCCCAGGCCCTGCTCCCGGCGGTGGTGCCCCAGCACAAGCTGACGGTCGCGAACAGCCGCTTCCAGTCGCTCCAGTTGACCGGCAGCGAGTTCGTCGGCCCCCCGCTGGGCAGTCTGCTGTTCGCCGCCGCCGCGACCCTGCCGTTCTTCCTCGACTCGGCCAGCTTCCTCCTGGCTGCCGTCCTGGTCGCCGCCATCCGGCTGCCACCGGGCCTCGTCGCTCACCACGCGGCGCAGGAGAAGGAGGACGAACGCATGATGGAGGCCGTACGGACCGGCCTTCGCTGGCTCTGGAACGAACGCCCCATCCGGACGATGGCCCTCATCCTCGGAGCGTGGATGGTGGTGGACGGCGGCGTCTACGCGGTCCTCGTCCTCTTCTCCCTCGAACAACTCGGCCTCGGCACAGCCGGGTTCGGCCTGCTGATGACGGCGAGCGCGGTCGGTTCCATCTTCGGGTCCCTGGTCGCCCCCCGGGTGACCCGGGTGATCCCGGGCGGCTACGCCCTCGTCGCGTCCCTCGCCGTGTTCGGCCTCGGCTACCTGGCCATCGGCTCCGTGCACCACCTTGCGGTCGCCCTGGCGGGATTCTCCCTGGCGGGCCTGGCCAGCGGCGTGTGGAACGTGATCACCGTCACCTACCGCCAGGCGTACATCCCCCAGCACCTGTTCGGCAGGGTGATCAGCGCCTACCGCGTCATCGCCTGGGGCGGCACCGCGATCGGTTCGTTGGTGGGCGGCGCGGTGGCCCAGGTCTTCGGGCTGCGCGTGCCACTGCTGGTCGCCGGGGCCGCCGTCTGCGGCCTGGCGTTCGTCGCCTACGTCGAACTCCGGCACATCGTCATGCCGACGGAGACCGACCCCGCCGACAACCCCGTCGCGGCCCCCTCCGGGGACGACTCCGACAGCCCCCGCACGGCCGACTGACTACCCAAGGAGTACCCCGTCATGGCTGGAACACCGCCCCTGCGCCTGGAGGCGACCGACGAACTGCTCTCCCGAGGCGAGCGGCACGATGCCTGGATGGCGACCTTCACCCAGGGCCTCGACTTCGACACGTTCACCTGCGGCACCTACCCCCGCTTCGCCGCGAAGGCCTCCGGAAGCCGCCTGTGGGACCCCGACGGCAACGAGTACATCGACTACATCCTGGGATACGGCACGGTCCTGCTCGGCCACGCCGATTCCAGGGTCCTGGACGCGGTCACCCGGGAGCTGGCGAGCGGAACCTGCACCTCCCCGCTGTGGCGCCCGGTCCAGGTGGAGCTGTCGCAGCTCCTGACCTCCGTACTCCCGAACGCCGACCTGGTCTATCTGATGCGCACGGGCTCGGACGCGACGGCGGCGGCCGTCCGGCTCGCCCGCCTGCACACCGGGCGCAAGAAGGTGCTCCAGTGGGGCTACCACGGCTGGCACGAGTGGTCGACACCCCGCCCGGAGGGGCTGCTGCCCGCGGTGCGGCGCGAGACGCTGACCTTCGAGTACAACGACCTGCCCGCCGTGCGCGCGGCGTTCGAGCAGTACGGCGACGACATCGCCTGCGTCATCATGATGCCCTTCGAGACCGACGCCCCCGAGCCCGGGTTCCTGCACGAGGTGCGGCGGACAGCCCACGCCCACGGGGCGCTGTTCGTCCTGGACGAGCTGCGCTCGGGTTTCCGCATGGCGCTCGGCGGCGCCCAGGAGTACTTCGGCGTGGACGCCGACCTGGTGACCGTGGGCAAAGGCATGTCGAACGGGCACGCCCTGTCGGCCATCGCCGGGCGCGAGGACGTCATGCGGGGCCTGTCGCGCACTCACATGGAGTCCACGTTCTTCACCAACAGCGCCGAGATGGCAGCGGCGCTGGCGACCACGACGGTGGTGCGGGACACGGACGCCCTGCGGCATGTGTGGCGCATGGGCGAGCGGCTTCTTGAGGGATTCCGCGCCCTGATCGCGGAACTCGACGTTCCGGTACGCGCCGTGGGCTATGCGCCCATGCCCTTCCTCGAGTTCACCGACCCAGACCTCGACCGGCGGGCGGTGGGCCGCGAGGCCTTCTTCCGCGCGGTGGTGTGCAGAGGGGTCTTCTTCGAGCCCGACCACCACTGGTTCATATCGGCCGCGCACACCGAGGACGACATCGACCGCACCCTCGAAGCCTGTCGCGAGGGCTTCCTGACGCTGCTCAAGGCGGCCGGGGCATGACCCGCGCCCGGCACCGCCCCGCTACGGGAGGGACGTACCGATGGACCGGGTGATCGAGGAACTGTGGACGTTCGCCGCCCAGACCGCCGACCTGGAGAAGGCGGGCTACCTGCTGGTGTGGGACGAGGAGACCCACATGCCGGCTGGTGGCGGCGACGAACGGATGCACCAGCACGCCGCCGTCGAGCGCGCGGTGCAGGATCGCTGGGCCTCCGACGAACTCGCCCGGCTCCTGGAGCGCGCCGCCCCCCTGGTGGCACGGCTCGACCCGGAATCCGACGAGGCGGCCTTGATCAGGGCGCTGCGCCGCGACAGCGACAAGGCGCGGCGCGTCCCCGAGGGAATCCGCCTGGAGATCGCGGCATGCCAGGCGCGCAGCTTCGGACTGTGGCAGAGGGCCAGAGCCGAGCGGGACTTCGGGATCCTTCTCGGCGAGTTCGAGCGGGTCGTGGATCTGCGGCGTGCCTACGCGGAGGCGTTCGGCACGCTCACCGACCCCTACGACGCCCTCCTGGACGACTACGAGCCCGACATGACCGCCGCAGAGGTCGACGCGGTGTTCGCCCAGGTGCAACCGGCCCTGGGGGAGGTACTCGCAAACCTGCGCGACGCCGCTGAAGACGGCACGGACGTGCTGACGGGGCAGTTCGACCCGGACCGGCAGCGCCGGTTCACGCTGTGGCTGCTCGGCCACTGGGGCTTCGACGAGGGCTCATGGCGGCTCGACCGGTCGGTCCACCCCTCGCAGCTCTCCCTGGCCGCGAGGGACGTACGCGTGACGGGCCGCTTCGACAGTGGCGGACTGCGCGGCATCTTCGGCGTCCTGCACGAGTTCGGGCACGGCCTCTACCGGCGGCAGGTGGCGGACTCGCTCAGCCGCTCCCCGCTGCGGGAACCGCCCTCGTCGGCACTCGACGAGTCACAGAGCCGCCTGTGGGAGAACGTCGTCGGACGGCGCATGTCCACCTGGAGGTACGCCTACCCGCGCCTGAAGGAGGAGTTCCCCGAGCAGTTGCGGGAGGTGCCCCTGGAGCGGTTCTACCGCGCGATGAACACCGTCAGGCCCACCGCCGTGCGCACCGCGGCGGACGAGGTGACTTACGGGCTGCACATCATCCTGCGCTACCGGCTCGAACGGGAACTGCTGGCCGGGACGGTGGCGCCACGAGACCTGCCGGACGCCTTCGCCGCAGCCATGCGCGCCACGCTCGGCGTGGAACCTCGCGACATCACCGAAGGGGTGCTGCAAGACCCGCACTGGTTCGACCTGGGCTTCGGTTACTTCCCCACCATCACCCTGGGCGACGTAGTGGCCCTCCAGATCTGGGAGCGCGCGGAAACGGAACTCGGCGGCCTGGACGAGCGGTTCGAGCGGGGAGAGTTCGGCGACCTGGTGGAGTGGCTCGCCCGCGAAGTCCACCAGTACGGCCGCAAGTTCAGTGCCCCGGAAACACTACGGCGCGCCGCCGGGGGACCCCTGGACGCCGGTCCGTATGTGACCTATCTACGGAAGAAGTACGGCGTCGACGCCTGACGGCCCGGCCCGAGGGGAGACGCACAGAGCGCATCCCCTCGGGATCAGGTCCTGTCGGACAGTGAGATCGGGACACGGCGCCCTCCCTGCGGAGGTCTGGGTTGGGCCGGCAGCCATATGTCGTCGGTCACGGTGCCGTCGGCCGCCAGGGCGACCAACGTCTTCTCGTCGGCGTCCACCAGGAGCCGGCCGCGCGACCGCTTGGCAGTGGTCCTTGGCCAGCAGTGGGGGCAGTGCGGCCTTGAGGGCTTCCGCCCGCCGCCGGTCGGCCTGGACTCGGATCCCCTCCCACACCTGACTTGGACACCGTCGCCGAAGGCGACGGCGCGACCAGTTATCAGCTCACCTACGGCGACTGGGTGAGGGTTCTGCGCAGTGCGGGCCTCACCGTAAGTCCTGCCTTGCGCGGTGCCATCCAGTAGGCGGCGGTCGGGCAGTTCCTCTGTCGGTGCGCACTCGGTGTTGGCTGGGGGCTCACCAGCGAACGCCGCAGCGAACATGACCAGTTGCTCGACGGAGTCGGCACGCTGCGTACGACGCCAAGGACCGGGCCCGCCACGGCGTCGCAGGTGTCAGGACTGGCGGGAGACGAGGCGCGCGAAGACGACGATGTTGTCCGCGTACCGCCCGTCGGCTGCCGAGTAGTCCCCGGCGCAGGTGATGAGCCGTAGTCCGGCGTGGTCGAGGTTGCGGTACACCTCGATGGTGGGGAATTCGGCCTTGGGATATTGGGCGATGCGCTCGACCGCGAAGCGCGCCGTGGCGCCGTCCTTTCGAACCACATCGATCCGGTCGCCGGCGGTGAGCCTGGCGACGTCGAAGAAGACGGCGCGCTCGCCGTTCCACGTGACGTGGCCGGCGATCACAGCGGGTCCCTTCTCGCCCGGCGCGGGGCCCGGGTGGTACCAGCCTGCCCGGGCGGGATCTTGCGGTGTCTGCATCGCCTTGTCGCGATCCAGGCCGAGCCGCTCCAGCCGAGAACGCACGTGAATCGCCGGAATCGACACCTCCACCGGGGCGGAGTGCGCCAGCGGACTGACGCTGGGAGGGCTGGTGGTGGAGGTGGTCCGCCTCTTGGAGGGGTCCGGGTTCGGAGCCTTCGCAGATGAGGCTTCAGGGCTGTCCGCCAGAGCGGGCGGCGCGGCGGCCCGGCGGTCTGCTGCGGTGGTCAACAGCAGACCGCCAGCGGCGAGCAGGACGCACGCGGCGCCGGCCAACACCGCCCGCCGTGCCCGCTGAGCAGACCCGATGGCGGCGCGTCGACCACCGCCCTGCAGCGGGCCTTGTGCTGGCCGCGGCTTCTGAGGGGCTTCATCTTCGCTGCTCACCTGGGCCTCCTGCCGTTTCTCACGTCCTCCTGGGGTGTCGAGGTTCAGCGGGTTCGGCGTGCATCACCCTGCGCACGGCGTCGCAGCGCGAAGAGAGCCCCGGCGCCCAGCAGCGCGGCGCCCCCCGCAGCCACCATGCCCGGGGCTTCCATACCCTTGGTGGTGCCGGAACCGGTCTCGACACCGCCCACCGGCATGGACCCGACGGCTGCGCCCTTCACCATGCCGCAAGCGGCAGGCGCGGTGGCCTCCTGGGGGAGTTTCGGGTCGAGCTCGCTCTTGCCCTTGCCGAAGTCGTAGGTGCCGTTGTTGTTCGCGTCGATGCCGTGCTGGACGACGTGCAGGTCCTTGATGTGGTCGGCGACCTTCTGCGACACCGTGATGGTGCGGGAATAGGAGAGCTTGCCCGCACTGTCGGCCTTGGGCATCCGCTCCACGGCCAGGCCGCTCTTCTTCGACGTGTCGCCCCTGGTGGTCAGCGAGATGTTGATGTCACCGTAGGCGGGAAGCCCCTCGGCGGTGGTGACGATACCGTCGCCGTTCTTGTCGGCACTGTCGTCCGGGCAGTGGAAGTCGTGCCCGTCTGTGGAGCCGTGGATATGCTGCGCGTGCGGTTGTCCGGGGACCAGCCCGGAGGCTTCTATCTTCACGCTCAACCGGGTGCCGTCCACCGTCACAAAGGCGGTGCCCTGCGCTCCGGTGTCGTTCATCTGCTCGAGGTTGATCTGGTAGCTCTGCCCCTGATCCGTGGCGTGGGCGGTGTGGGAGTCGCCGGCCAGGGACGGAGAGGAAGCGGCGAGTACCACTGCCGCCGGCACGGCCACAAGCGTGGTCAGGCGCCGAGTACGGGTGACTGCCATGAGGGAACAACCCCTTCTGGGCCGCCTGGCGACGGCCAGTCGTCAGATCGAGCGCTGTCATGAGTCATTCGGAGCCGTTCCCTCAGCGGATTGGTCCCACTGGAAACACGGATGGGGCCACTGGATATGAGATGGACGCGCTTGCATGCGTACCGAGCATGTCATCGCGTCCAGAGCCCTGGCCAGGATGGACTCGGTGAACTCGACCGTGTCGAACCGCGGCCACGCGTTGACGACCTCCTGCCGGACACCGCGCTGGGGCGCGTCCTTGTACGCCTGCATCCGCTGCAGGGCGGCCGGGCCCCCGATCAGCCCGATCGTGCGCACGCTCGCGACAGCCTGCTCCTCCGTCATGCCGGCCGGTCCCGACAGCACGTCGAGGACCACCGCGCCCGCCTGCGCCAGGTTGTCGGCCTCCTCACGGGTGGCCGGGGGGGATGCCGCTGCGACGACATCGAGATCCCGGTGACGAACGCGGAGCAGGTGACGTGTCTGCGCCAGCTCCCCGAGGCGCCGAACCTTTCGCTCCCCCAGCCGTCGCTGATCCACGAGCTCTCCGCCGTCCTCGACCGGGACTCCGTGGTGTCGCTCGCGCTGGGCACGGCCGACCACCGCACATCGGAGCTTCCCGCCCTCGGCGGTCTGACCGGGCTGCGCCGCCTGCACGTACGCAATCCGACGTCCACGCTGTCCCTGAAACCACTCGCCGACAGCGGCATCCAGCAACTCGTGCTCGACTGCGTGCCAGTGGGCCTGGACCTCTCCGCGCTCCAAGCCGTTCCGCTGCTGACCACGCTGAGCCTCAGCTTCGCCGACCGTGTCGCTCTCCCGGAGGTCGCACTGCCCTCGATCACGTCCCTGCGGCTCAAGGGGGTGGCGGAAACGGCGAGGTTGCCCGACTTCGCCGCCCTCTTCCCCGGCCTCACCCGGCTGCACCTGAATCTCCACCGCAGGCCGCGCCGGGCGCCTCTCGACCTGTCCCGGGTGCGGGGCATCGAATCCGTCACCGTCCGCGTCCGGAATACGACGAAGGTCATCGGTCTCGACGAGCTCGACCCGGGGCGGGTGTCGGTCACCGTGGAGGGCCGCCGGGCGGGCGGTCTCCTCACATCGTTCCGCGACCAGCGCCCCTGACCGGACCTTGGCCTGTGCCCCGCCCGGACAGGCCGAACGTCCCGTTCGCTCGGGACGGGAGGCTACGCCGGTGCCGCAGGGCCAGTCCTCACCGCGCCCCGCGGAGCGGTTCGAGGCGGACGACGATGCCCTTCGACGTGGGCTGGTTGCTGATGTCGGCGACACTGTCCAGCGGCACCAGAACGTTCGTCTCCGGGTAGTAGGCGGCGGCCGAACCCTTGGCGGCGGGGTAGGGCACGATCACGAAGTCCTCGGCACGGCGTTCGGTGCCGTCCGCCCAGACGCTGACCAGGTCGACGTGTTCGCCCTGGGTCAGGCCGAGTTCGGTCAGGTCGGCCGGGTTGACGAGCACGACCTGGCGGCTGCCGTGGATGCCGCGGTAACGGTCGTTGTTGGTGTAAGGGATGGTGTTCCACTGGTCGTGCGAGCGCAGTGTCTGTAGCAGCAGGTGCCCCTTCGGCGCCCGGGGGACGACGCTTTCGTTGCAGGTGAACAGGGCCTTGCCGACCTTGTTGGGGAACACGCCCTCGTTGACCGGGTTGGGCAGTTGAAAGCCTCCGGGGCGGGTCACTCGTGCGTTGTAGTCGTGGAAGCCCGCCACGACGCGGGAGATGCGGTCACGGATGGTGCCGTAGTCGCCCTCGAACGTCTCCCAGGGGATGTCCGCCTTGCCGTCCAGGGTGTGGCGCGCAAGGCGGCACAGGATGGCGACTTCGCTGAGCAGCAGCGGGGAAGCCGGTTCCAGGCGGCCCTGGGAGGTGTGTACCTCGCTCATGGAGTTCTCGACGGTGACGAACTGCTCGCCGTCGGCCTGGACGTCACGCTCGGTGCGACCCAGGGTGGGCAGAATCAGCGCGGTGTCGCCGCAGACGGTGTGCGAGCGATTGAGCTTGGTGGAGATGTGAGCGGTCAGCCGGCACGAGCGCATCGCCTCCTCGGTGACCTCGCTGTCGGGAGCGGCCCGTACGAAGTTGCCGGCCAGGGCGAGGAAGACCTTGATCCGGCCCTCGCGCATCGCCTTGATCGCGTTCACCGAGTCCAGGCCGTGCGGGCGCGGCGGGTCGAAGGCGAACTCCTCCCGCAGGGCGTCAAGGAAGGTGTCCGGCATCTGCTCCCAGATGCCCATGGTGCGGTCGCCCTGGACGTTGCTGTGGCCGCGCACCGGACAGACGCCGGTACCGGCGCGCCCCAGGTTGCCGCGCAGCATCAGGAAGTTGACGATCTCGCGGATGGTGGGCACGCCGTGCTTGTGCTGGGTGATGCCCATCGCCCAGCAGACGATGACGCGTTCGCTGCGCAGGACCTCGTCGCGTACCTTCTCGATTTCCTCGCGGGTCAGTCCGGTCGCGGCGTACACGTCGTCCCAGTCGAGGGTACGGGCGTGCGCGGCGAACTCCTCGAAGCCGGACGTGTGGGTGTCGATGAAGGCGTGGTCGAGGACGGTCCCGGGCCGGACGTCCTCGGCCTCGAGCAGCAGGCGGTTGAGGGCTTGGAACAGGGCGAGGTCACCGCCGGGCTTGATGTGCAGGAAGCGGTCGGCGATCTGGGTGCCGCGTCCGATGATCCCGCTCGGTTTCTGCGGGTTCTTGAAGCGCCGCAGCCCGGCCTCAGGCAGCGGGTTGACCGCCACGATCCGGCCGCCGTTGCGCTTGGCCTCCTCCAGGGCGGAGAGCTGACGCGGGTGGTTGGTGCCGGGGTTCTGCCCGACCAGGAAGATCAGGTCGGCGTGGTGGAGGTCGTCGAGGCTGACGGTGCCCTTGCCGGTGCCCAGGGTCTCGCTCAGCGCGAAGCCGCTGGACTCGTGGCACATGTTGCTGCAGTCGGGCAGGTTGTTGGTGCCGAAGGCGCGGGCGAAGAGCTGGAGGACGAAGGCGGCCTCGTTGCTGGCGCGGCCGGAGGTGTAGAAGACGGCCTCGTCGGGAGAAGCCAGTGCCTTCAGTTCCCGTGCGAGGACGCCCAGGGCGTCGTTCCAGTTGATCGGCTCGTAGTGGTCCGAGCCGGGCCGTTTGATCATCGGCTCGGTGAGCCGCCCCTGCTGGTTGAGCCACATGTCGGAGCGGCCCGCGAGGTCGGAGACGCTGTGCTCGCGGAAGAAGCCGGCGGTGACGCGGCGTGTGGTCGCCTCGTCGTTGATGTGCTTGGCGCCGTTCTCGCAGTACTCATTGCGGTGGCGCCGGCCCGGGGCCGGGTCCGCCCACGCACAGCCGGGGCAGTCGATTCCGCCCACCTGGTTCATGGTCAGCAGGTCCACCCCGGTCTTCTTCGGGGAGGTCTGCTCCAGGGAGTACTCCAGCGCGTGCACGACCGCGGGGACCCCGGCAGCCCACTTCTTCGGCGGTGTCACGGACAGGGCGGTCTCCGGCTCCTCGCCGGACGGGTTCTGCATCGGTTCGCCTTCCTCCTTGCGGGTACGCGACGTCGCTCAGCCGACGGGCCACTGGGCCACACGGCTGCGGGGCGGTTCCGGGTGGTCGTGCTGCACGCGGCCGTTGCGGATGGTGCTGCGCCAGGCCCCGCCCTCCTGACCGAGGCCCTCGATGAACCGCTTGAAGTTCAGCAGTTCGCCGCGCACGAGGCGGGCGGTCAGCCGGGTCGCCCGGCAGGAGCGGGTGAGGACCCGCGCGGCTCCCCGCGGTTCCAGGTACATCCGGACGGTGATCGCCGTGCCCCCGGACCGCGTCGGCGTGAACTCGACCTCTCCCTGGTGGGAGGGATGCTGCCGCAGATCGCGCCAGGCCAGGTAGGCGTCGGGGTCCTGCTCCAGGATCTCGACCGCGAAACGGCGCCGCAGGGGCCCGTAGCCGATGGTCCAGGCGGTCACGGTGGGCCTGACCTGTTCGACGTCGAGCACCACGGACGAAAAGCGGGGGAAGGACTTGAACTGCGTCCACTGGTTGTACGCCGTCCGTACCGGCACCGCGACCTCGACCGTCTCCTCGACGTGCCGCTCGCGCAGCGGTCGACGGCGTGCGACGCCGTCTCCGTCGGTGGCTGTCCCCGGCGGCGTGGCCGGTACGGACTGCCCAGCGTCGTCTTCATGCGTCGCCATCGTGGTCTCTCCTCCGGGCGGAGAGCCAGGCATCCGGGGGCCCGGCCTCCGTCCGTGCGTCAGGACGTGTTTCCGGTACCCCTCTCGTGGATTTTGAGTCACCGGTACGCCCATGTGCCACACGGGCGTACCGGTGACGGCGCTGCGGCTCCGAGGTGTCAGCGGCGCCCGCGCAGTCGACCGAGGAGCGAGCGGGCCTGAGCGCGCTTGCGCGGGTCGGAGGCGGCCCGGCGCGCGGAGCCGATGGTCCGCCGGCCCTGCGGCGTACGACTGTAAGCCTTGAGGCGTGCGATGAGTCCGGCCATGATGTTCCTCCCCAGGGCCCCCGACATGGCGGTGGGCGTTGTCCGATTCGTTGTCCGACTACCCACAGCCGGTCCCCTGATGCCCCGACGACTCGGCGGCTCCACCCGGGGCTCCTCTCAGCACGCCGGGAACCGATCTCAATCCCCCGGGGACTGATCTCGGCGCCTCGTGCGGGCTAATCTCTGCGCATGCCTCTCACCGTTGATCGCTTGACCGGATACGTGGAGCGGGATCTCGACGCCGATCTGGCGCGCTGGTTCGCCGACGCGCCACGAGCCGAACTCCCGGCGTCGACCCGCCCGGTCGACCCGTTCCTCGCGAGGCTCCCGCGCGACGCGGCGACCGCGCTGGCCGGCTTCGACCGCAGGGCCCGAGCGGGTGCCCTGCCCCAGGTCCTCGACATCCACGACTGGTCGTACGCCTTCGACTTCGCGGCCAACGACTGCCGGATCCTCGACTCCGACTACGAGACGGAGCTGTCCGACGACGACGTGTGGTCCCTCGGAGCCGACGGGGGAGGCAACTACTACGTCGTGCTCACCAATGGTCGCGTAGCGGTGTGGTTCCACGAGGAAGAAGCCATCGAGGCCGGGACGTAGTACGACAGCCTCGGGTCCTCACGGCCCGGACCCGTCCGGGCCGTCTCCGCGCCGCCGCTCCACCCGCCGCCACACCGCGAACCCGGCCGCCGCGACCAGCACGTACACCGGTACGAGAAGCTCCACCCCGGGTGACGACAGCTCGGCGTACCAGCCCGCGTCGCGTCGGTCGCCCTCGAACACGACCCGGTTGACGGTCAGGAAGGTCAGGTGGGCGCCGATCGCGGCGCACAGCGGCGCGCGCCGGGTCGCTGTGCGGGCCGCGAGGAGCATCACGCCGAACACCGTGAGCAGAATCAGGTAGCCGACCGGATCCTGCCCGCCGGGGGCCACCCCCACAGGCCCGGCTGCACGGCCGAAGAGGTGTGCCACCCCCGCGCCCACCACCGTCGAGACGCCGGGTGTGATCAGGAACAGGGCGGTCGTGCCGAGTGCGGCGCCGAGGCCGCCGAACCTGTCGCGCAGGGACGTCCACGCGTAACCCCGCAGCGTCGTCTCCTCGGGCAGCGCCTCCAGGAGCAACGCGACCACCCCGTTCGTCACGACGTACCCAGTGAGTGCGAACAGGTCGGGGCGCGTCCAGCGCAGCATCCCGGCGGCCGTCCCCGCGCCGAGGACGAGTACCGCGGCCGCCAGGGTCACCCCCGCCCCGACGAGCAGAGCCCGTGCGTTCGCCCCCGCGCCAGCGAAACCGATGTCCTTCAGCGAGCCGCCCCGTCGGCGCAACGCGTACCCGACCAGTGGCACTGCCACCGCACTGACCAGCAGGGCGGGGACCATCCGGGCCGCGAACCCGGTCAGCCCGAGCGCATCGGCGACCACCGGCCCGAGCTCGGTCCCCGCGCCCAACGCCGCGCCCATGAGGAGCGCGCCGCCCAGCGCGCGCCCGAGGGCGCCGGGGCGTGTGGGCACGGCGGCACGGGATGCGAGCCCGGTCATGCGTCTCTCCTCGCTCGACGGCGTACGTCACGTGATCACTCACCATCCTCGGCGCCCGGGCGCACCTGCGGGTCGTAGCGTCGAATGAGATGCCGGTACATCGTTCGACGCAGCGGTGACGTGGCTCCTGGGGGAGGGGTGGCGTGGCGAAGGCGTGGGCCGTGGGCTATGAAGGGGCACGGTCCGAGGTCGGCCAGACGTAGGGCAAGTCGTCGGGGACGTTCGGGAAGAGGGGGGCGTAGACCTCCGGTGCCTTGCGTACCAGTGCTGACTGGTGGCTGCGGTGGAAGGCGGGGTCGCCCAGCCAGGGAGGCAGTTCGCCGTCGGCGGCGAGTTGCTCCTGGGCGCGGACCGCGGTGCCGGGGCGGTGCCGGGTGAAGTCGGTGACCAAGGTGGCGGCGCAGGTGTCGGTGCGTCCCTCCGCCACCCACACCGCGCACACGTCGAGCCCGTAGCGGACCAGGGCCTCCTCGTAGCCGGTCCACATGCGTACCGCGGGGTGGTGCCGCCACCCGTAGCCCGGCACCGTCAGGCCGCGCAGCACCTGAAGGGCCTCGACCCGCTGCTTGCCCAGACGGGCCCGGTCGAGGACCGTGGCGGAGCGCGTGAAGTCTGCGTACGGGAGGAAGGTCTGCACGCGCCATGCCTACCGCGGCGGGCCACCTCCCACCCGTATCCGTTCGTTTGCGTCCGGGCAAAGGGCCACCGCGGGCGGTGACCCACAGGCCGTACATGCCGGGGTGGTGGCCGTCGGCCTGCCGGATGCCGCACTAGGACTACGACACAGGCCGGTGGGGCGCCCCCTCAAAGAGGGGGCGCCCCACCGGCCTGTGTGTCGCTGTGTCCGGCGCTCCGGCGCTCCGGCGCTCCGGCGCTGCGGCGCTGCGGTGCTCAGTGCTTGCCGATGTCCTTCGTCTTCTCCTTGGCCTGGCGTGCGTCGCCCTTCATCTGCTGGGCGCGGCCCTTGGCGGTGAGACGCTCGTTGCCCACGGCGCGTCCGGCGGCCTGGGCGGCGGCACCGGTGGTCTGCTCGAACTTCGCCTTGGCCTTCTCGTTGGCGGTCATGTCCGCTCACGCTCCCTCGGCATCGACATCAGGTGCTGACGGTACGCCTGGCCGCTCAGCCGTCCCGTAAACGTGGCACATCCCGTGGGCGACGGGGCGTGCGGGACACCGGAAGAAGACACGCATGTGCGGCTGCTTCCCGGGTAAGCGGCGCGCTACGGGGGTGAAGACAGGCTCGATTCGAAGGGGCGGACATAGATGATCACCGTGAAGGCGCGGGAGCAGGCCCACACCCGTCAGGCCGGACAGGCCCAGGCCGGTCAGGCCGGAGAAGATCTCGTCGAACGCGCGTACACGGACCCCTCCTCCATCGCACCCAAGGACGCGCGAGAGGTCGGCAAGCGGTTCTTCGACCGCCTCGCCGGGCTGGAGGAGGGCACGCACGAGTACCAGTACGTGCGCAACTGCCTGATCGAGATGAACCTCTCCCTCGTGCAGTACGCGGCCTCCCGGTTCAGGCACAGGGGCCCGCAGGAGATGGAGGACATCGTGCAGGTCGGCACCATCGGCCTGATCAAGGCGATCGACCGGTTCGAACTCACCCGCGAGGTCGAGTTCACCTCCTTCGCCGTCCCGTACATCACCGGTGAGATCAAGCGGTTCTTCCGTGACACCTCCTGGGCCGTGCACGTGCCGCGCCGCCTTCAGGAAGCACGCATCGAACTGTCCAAGGCCACCGAGGAACTGCGCACCCGCCTCGGCCGGCTGCCGTCCACGGCGGAGCTCGCGGAGCTGATGCAACTGGAGCCGTCGGAGGTCACGGAGGCACAGAAGGCGTCCAACGGCTACAACGCCGTCTCCCTGGACGCCGCGGTCAGCAGCGCCGACGACGAGTCCGACACGATGCTCGCCGACTTCATCGGCATCGACGAGCACTCCTTCGAACTCGTCGAGAACTTCCACTCCCTCGCCCCGCTGATCGCCGGACTCGACGAGCGCGACCGCACCCTCATCCACCTCCGCTTCGTCGAGGAGCGGACCCAGCAGCAGATAGCGGACGCGCTCGGCTGCTCGCAGATGCACGTCTCCCGGCTGCTCTCCCGCGTGGTGGGCAAGCTCCGCGCGGGCCTGCTGACGACCGAGTAGCCCGGACGATCGAGCAGTCCGGACGATCGAGCAGTCCAGACGATCGAGCAGTCCAGACGACCGAGTAGCCCTGACGGCCGATCAGTCCTGGTGACCGAGCAGGCCCCGGCGCCGCGCGCCGCCCCGCCGCCCGTCCAACCCTGATTCCTCCCTGTTTCGCCTTGTTCGTTGTGGTTACGTGTGCTGTTCCAGTCCCTGACTCGCGGGACCGTGAACAGAAGGAGAAGTCGGAGCGCGTGGTGGATCGGGTGCGGAGGGTCTTGGCGTGGGTGGCGCGCGCGTACGGTGCGCCGGGGCGCGAGCGCGACACGGCCCTGCTGATCGCGAAGTGTGTGCTGGCGGCGACGCTGTCCTGGTGGATCGCGCATGCCTTGCTGAACGCGACGTCACCGGCGTTCGCACCGTTCTCCGCGGTGCTGACCATGAACGTCACGATCTACCGGTCCGTGTTGCAGACCCTGCGCTACACCGCCGCGGTCATCGTCGGCGTGGCGGTGCAGGCCGCGATCGGGTTCACGGCAGGGCCCGACCTGTTCGCGTTCGCGGTGGTCGCCGCCATCGCGCTGACGCTGGGCCAGTGGCAGGCGCTGGGGGAGCAGCGCTCCCAGGTCGCCACCGCGGCGTTCTTCGCGTTCTCCACCTATGCGACGACCACCACGAACACCGACAGGGCCCTCCATCTCGGGCAGATCATTCTCCTCGTACTCATCGGCTGCGGCGTCGGCCTGATCGTCAACCTGTGCATCGCGCCCCCGCTGCGCTACCGCAGCGCCGAGCAGGGCCTGCGCGCCCTCGCCGCCGAGATGGAGTCCCTCCTCGACGACATGGCCGACGGCCTGAGCAGCGGAGACGTCGACAGCGAGCGCGCCGGGCAGTGGCGTACGGCGGGGGAGCGCGCGCAGCGCGCGGTCGGGCAGGCCCGCGCCGGGCTGAGCACCGCGGAGAGCAGCCTGCCCTTCAACCCGCGGCGGCTGCTGCCCGCGCACCGCGGCTATCTGACCTTCGACCGCTATCGCAACGCCCTGAACGCCCTGGAGCGAGCGGTGTACCAGTTGGGCTCGCTCACCCGCAGCCTCGACCAGTGGCGGGAGACGGAGGAGACCTACACCTACGCCCCCCTCCTGGAGGCGTCCGCCGACTTCGCCCGCCGACTGCGCGACATCGCCCACGTCGTCGCCGAACTCGACAGCGACACCCTGGCCGAGCAGGCCGAGGAGATGCGCAGGCGGGCCGCCTTCGCTCAGGAGGCGCTGCAGACGGTTCTGAACGCGGTCGGGGAGTACGAGCTGCCGCTGGCCGACGCCTCCCGCCCGTACGGAGTCCTCGTCGTCGAGGCCACCCGCCTGATGGAGGAGTTCCAGCACACCTGCGACGTACTCAGGGACACCGCCGACGACTGAGGCGTCCGGCCCCGTACCGCGTCAGGACCGTCAGGGGCGGGGGTTGCCCTGGTCGGGGTCGTCGTCGGGGGTCTGCCAGGTGGTGCCGCGCTGGGCCTCGCCACCGGCCGGGTCGCCGCCGTGGGCGGGCGTGCTGCTGCGGGTGCGCTGAGCGGCGCGGCGCCGACCGGCGACGAACATGGCGAGGAGGCCGGCGACCACGACGACGCCGACCAGGACGAGGGCCAGCGAGGCGCCGCCCGAGGCGGCCAGGACGATATGGCTGTGAGTCTGCATGTCCGGTCGTGTACCCCGTCTTCGGCGGATTCTGCAGGTCCGTGAGGGTGATACCGGCCGGTGCACGCGGACGCCTCGGCCCCCGTCCCGCCGCGCTGGAGTCGGCAGGACCGGTCGAGCGCACCCGGCGGCCCCCGCCACCCGTGACCCGTCACTCTGCTTCAGCCCGCGGGTACGGCGTTGCCGTTGCGGTTGCACCGGATCGTCCAGGGCCTCTCGGAACGGATGTTGTTCTCGTGGATGCGGATGTCGACCTCGGTCGCGGCCCTGCCGCCGGGGACCCGGGCGTGCGCGGCGGTGCAGGCGATCTGGCTGACGGCGGTGACATCGAGTTCGCCGGTGTTGACCGCCACCGGCACGGACACGTCCACGGCCCCCTCGGACACGGCGGCGGTCAGCTCCCCGCCCATCGGCGGCACCTGGCTGACCAGGCCCCGCTCGCGTTCGGCCCGGGTGGGGCCCTTCAGGAGCAGCTCGAGGGCCCGCTGCGGGCCGAGCGCTTCGTCCGCCGGGCGGGAGACGGCACGGATGCCGTACGGACCGGCGAAGTAGAGGCGTACGTAATGCCGGTCGGTGCCGGGCTTCTGGACGCCGGAGGCGGGGGCACCCGCCCGCACAGGACCCGACGGCGAGATCCCGCAACCGGTGACGGCGCCGAGCAGCAGCACGCACACGGCGAGAACGGCGAGAAGGGAGCGGACGGCGGGAACGGCAGGACCGGCGTGCGGGGAGCGGCGCATACGGGTGCGGTACGTCATCGCCGCTCCTGCGGGGTGGCGGCGCGGGGCAGCGCGAGGGTGAACACCGCGCCGCCGCCGGGCGTGTCAGCCGCGGACAGGGTGCCCCCGTGCAGCAGCGCGTTCTCGTGGGCGATGGCCAGGCCGAGGCCGCTGCCCTGGGAGCGGGTGCGGGCCTCCTCGGCCTTGAAGAACCGTTCGAAGACGTGGGGGAGCACGTCCTCGGGGATGCCGGGACCGTGATCGGTGACGGTGACGACCGCCAGGCCGTCCTCGGCGCGGGCGGCGACGGTGACGGGCGGGCGGCCGTGCCGCAGGGCGTTGCCGATGAGGTTGGCCAGGACGACGTCGACGCGGCGCGGATCGGCGCGCACCGGAACCGGCTCCGGCAGATCGGCGACGACCCGCTCGTCGTCGGCCCAGCCGCGCAGGTGCAGCGTCTTGGTCACCAGGGTGCGCAGATCCGTCTCCACCACGTCCAGGGGAGCCGCTTTGGCGTCGAAGCGGGAGACCTCCATCAGATCCTCGACCAGGCGGGCGAGGGAGCGGGTCTCCTCGCTGATCAGCCGCACGGCGTCGGCGGTGTCGGCGGGCAGCACCCCCGACGCGGCGTCCTCGTCGAGGACTTCGGTCACGGCGGCCATCGCCGCGAGCGGCGTACGCAGCTCATGGGCGACGTCGGCGGCGAACCGGCGCGCACCCGCCTCCATCCGGCGCAGCTCGGCGTCGTCCTTCTCCAAGGTCGCGGCCATGGCGTTGAACGAACGCGTCAGGTCCGCGAGTTCGTCACGCCCCTCGGCGTCCAGGCGGGTGCCGAGTTCTCCACCGGCGATGGACTCGGCGCCGCTGCGCAGCCTGCGTACGGGACGCAGCACGCTGCGGGCCGCGAACAGGGCGGGGACGACGGCGAGCGCGAGCGCGGGCACGGCGCCCGCCTGCGCCGCGGTGACCAGCGCGTCGATGTCGGCCGCGTCGTCGTCGAGGGGAAAGGAGGTGTACACGGTGAGGCCGGAGAGTTCGCCCCTGTCACCGGCCCGCCCGCCGTCGTCGGCGTAGGCGACGGGCATGCCGACGACCAGCCAGGGGCGGCCGCCGCGCTCGATCCGCTCGTACGCCGCGCCGTGCCGGTGCCGCACGGCCGCGCGGAGCGAGGAGGGTACGGGCGGCGGCTCCGGCGCGGCCGACACCGGCTCGCCGTCGCGGTAGGCAGCGGTGGCGTGCCACCCCCGGGAGCCGCCCGCCCGGTCGAGCTGTACGGTGAGCGCCCGCAGGTCCTCGGCGCGCGGCGGGAAGGACAGCTCCGGGGCGAGCGAGTCGAGCTGGGCCCGCAGGTCGGCGACGGCCGTGCTCTCGGTCCGCTCCAGGATCGCCGCGCGGCCCCGGTGGTAGGTGAGGCCCGCGGTGAGCAGCGCACCGAAGGCGGCGGCGAGCAGGAAGGCGACGACGAGCCGCACCCGCAGCCCCCGCGGCAGGCGGAAGCCTCGGGGGAGCCGGAACCGGCGGGGGAGCCGCCGCCTCGGGGGCGGCCGGAACCCGGGAGCCATCACAGGGGTCCGAAGCGGTAGCCGAAGCCCCGCACGGTCTGCACGTACACCGGCTTGCGCGGATCGTCCTCGATCTTGGCCCGCAGTCGCATCACGCAGGCGTCGACGAGGCGGACATCGCCGTAGAAGGAGTGCTCCCAGACCTGCTCCAGGAGCTGCTGACGGCTGTAGACCTGGTGCGGTGTCGCCGTCATGAAGAGCAGCAGCTTGAGTTCGGAGGGGGCCAGGGGCAGTTCCGTGCCGTGCCGGGACACCACCAGGGACGTGCGGTCCACGGTGAGGTCGCCGTGCTGTTCCGTGCCCGTCGCCGCGGGAGCCGAGGGGCCGCCCTGGGCGGGGGCGACCCGGCGCAGGACCGCCTTGATCCGGGCGTCGATGAGCTGGCCGCTCGCCGGTTTGATGATATAGTCGTCGGCGCCCGCCTCCAGGCCCACGACCATGTCGATCTCGTCGCCGCGCGCGGACAGGATGATGATCGGGACCTGTTTGCTCTCCCGGATCCTGCGGCACACCTCCAGGCCGCTCATCCGCGGCAGCATCAGATCGAGCAGCACCAGGTCGGGCCGGTACCGCTCCAGGGCGAGGAGCCCGCTCTCGCCGCTGGCCGCGACCTCCACCTCGTGCCCCCTGCGCCGGAGCGCGAGGGTCACACCTCGTTGGACCGCGGGGTCGTCTTCGACGAGCAGAACTCGTGCCATGGGTGGTGCGCTCATCTCCTGCGGGCTGCGGGCTGCGGGCTGCGGGCTGCGGGCTGCGGGCTGTGGGGCTATGGGGCTGGGGGGCTATGGGGCTGGGGGGTGGCCGAGGGGCGGCGAGGCCTTCGTCGACCAGGGTGGGGGAAGCGTATGACGCCCGGTTCCGCATTTCATGAGGAAACGATGACGGCCCGCCGCTCCGGGCGCCGGATGACCGTACGGCTCGCTCCCTGTGGCCGTGCTGCCCCCGCTGGATGAGGAAACGATGACGGCCCGCCCGCCCGCCGGGGGCACGGGGTGAGCTTGAGTCATGAACAGCGACACCACCCTCACGACCCGGCGCCGCCTCCCCACCCGTGGCAGCGGGCGCGCCGCTGCCGCCGCCCTCGCCGCCGCGACGGCCCTGCTCGCCCTCGCGGCCTGCTCGTCCTCGGCCGACGGCGCCTCCGACGAGCGCACCTCCGCCGCGGACCCTGACGAGCAGACGTCCGACACCACCGGGAAGCACACCAAGCCGCAGCGGCTCCTGTGGATGGGCGACTCGATCGCGGAGGTCGAGGCCCCCGCGCTCGGCGCGGCGATGAAGTCCGCCGGTGTGGAGTTCGGCTCGATGGCCGCCGCGGGCGGCGGCGGGGTCGTCGGCAAGGAACTCGCGGCGGGCACCTGGAAGGACCTCCCGAAGAAGCTGAAGTCCTTCCGCCCCGACGTCGTGGCCTACCAGATCACCACCTACGACTGGGGCACCCCCGACGAACAGCGCGCCGCCTACGCGCGCCTCGCCAAGACCGTCGAGGACGCGGGCGCCGAACTCCTCATCGTCTCCGCGCCCCCCTTCAAGCTGGACGACTTCTACAAGAAGCACGAAGCCGAGATCAAGACCGCGCCCCGGTCCGCGGCGAAGGTCGCGGCCGAGCGCCCGGACACCGTCCACCACCTCGACGCCACCGCCCTGTGGGGCGCCGCGAGCACCGCGGCCAAGGCACAGCGCAGCAAGGACGGCATCCACTCCTGCCAGCAGGGCTCGGCCTCCTTCGCCAAGTGGTTCGGCGAGCAACTGGGCAAGCGGTACGGGTTCGAGCCCGCGCCCGTGGACAAGTGGGCCACCGGTGCGTGGACCGGCGACAAGGCGTACAGCCGACTCGGCTGCGCGTAGCCGCGTAGCCGCGTAGCCGCGTAGCCGCGTAGCCGTGGTGGCGGGGCGACGGGGCGGGGGCGGACCACCGCCGCCCCCGCCCCTCCCGTACAGCTACAGCCCGGCGCACCCGACTCCCCAGGAGCCCCATGCCCGCCCGCACCACACCAGACCCCGGCGCCCCAGGAGGTGCCGCACCGGGCGACACAGCCCAAGTCCGCGACGCACCGGGCGACACAGCCCAAGCCCACACCGCATCGGGCGACACCGCCAGCCCCCGCACCCACCGGCGCCCCCGAGCCACCGGGACAGCGACCGGCGGCGCGCCGGTCGGCGCCCGGCACATCGCACCCCTGGACGGACTGCGCGGTCTGGCCGTCTCCGGCGTGCTGCTCTTCCACGCGGGGCAGTTCGGCGGCGGCTTCCTCGGGGTCGACCTGTTCTTCGTCCTCTCCGGATTCCTGATCACCGGCCTGCTCCTGAAGGAGACACGGGCAGCAGGCGGGCGGGTCGACCTCGCCGCGTTCTGGGGGCGGCGCGCCCGCAGGCTGCTTCCCGCGCTCGCCGTCACCGTCGCGGGCACCCTGGTCCTCGTCTGGTCCTTCGGTACGCCCACACTGCTGCGCAACGCCCTCGACGACGCGCCGTGGGTGACGGCGAACCTCGCCAACTGGCACTTCATCACCGAACAGATCGGGTACTGGAACGCGGCCGACACACGTGTCTTCAGCCATCTGTGGAGCATCGCCGTGGAGGAGCAGTTCTATCTGCTCTGGCCCGTGGTCGTCGCCGTCGCGGCCCGTGGCCGCAAGGGCGAACGGCGGGTCGCCGCCCTGGCCGCGGCCGGAGCCGTCCTCTCCCTCGCCCTGATGATCGCGTTCACCGAACCCGCGGACACCACCCGCGTCTACGAAGGCACCGACACCCGCGCCTTCTCCCTCCTCCTCGGCGCCCTGGTGGCCACCGCCCCGGTCACACGCTTCCTGGCCGGTCTTCTGACCCGTGTCGGCGAGCGGGCGACCGCCTCGATCAGCGTGGTCCTGGTCTGCGGCATCGGCGTCTACTGGGGCACGGCCGACGGGCAGCACGCCCCTTCCCTGTTCCAGGGCGGCCTCTTCCTGCACGCCCTGACCGCCGCACTCCTCATCGCCTGCCTCGCCCACGCGCCCCGCACCCCGGTCGGCCGGACCCTGGCCTTCGGTCCCCTGCGCCGCCTCGGCAGGCTCTCCTACAGCCTCTACCTGTGGCACTGGCCCGTGTATCTCCTCCTCGACGAGGAACGGCTCGGCATGACGGGCCGGCAACGGACCGGCGTCGTCATCGCGGTCTCGCTGGCCGCCGCCTGGCTGACCAGGGTCCTGGTGGAGGACCCCGTACGGTTCCGGGCCCGCTGGGCGAAGGGCCGCGCCGGAGCCGCCGCCCTGCTCGCCGTCGTCGCCGCGCTCGCCGCCCTGTGGACTCTGATTCCCGTACCGCGTACGGGTGCGGGCTCCGTCGACGTGACGCGCCTCGCGCCCGCGGAAGGAACCCAAGGAACCCAAAGAACGCAAGGAGTCCAAGGACTCCAAGGCACCCAAACAAGCCGGGGCTCGGCGGAGATCGTCCTCGACGCAGAAAACGGGGAGCATCTGCTCCCCGCCATGGTCAATGTATAGCGCACAGGGGGACTTGCGGCAAGGCCCCCGTCGTGCCGCAGAATTCCCCGGCAAGGCCAGGACCTGCGGAAATGAGTGTGCGATGAGTGACGTGATCATCGTCGGCGGCGGACCGACCGGCTTGATGCTGGCCTGTGAGCTGAGGTTGGCCGGCGTACATGTGGTCGTGCTCGAGAAGTTGACCGAGCCGACCCGGCAGTCACGCGGGCAGGGCCTGCACGCGCGCAGCGTGGAGATGATGGACCAGCGCGGCCTGTTGGACAGATTCCTCGCGGTCAGTGAGAAGTTCCAGGTGGGCGGCCTCTTCGGCGGCATCGTGAAACCGTGGCCGGAAAGCCTCGACACGGCCCACCCCTACGGCGTCGCCACCCCGCAGCCCGTCACCGAGCGGCTGCTCGACGAGCGGGCCGCCGAACTCGGCGTCGAGATCCGGCGCAACTGTGAACTGGTCGGCCTGAGCCAGTCCGGCGACGACGCCGACGACGACGCCGGTACCGACGCCGACGGCGCCCCCGAGGGCGGTTCCGACAGCGGCGGGGTGATCGCCGAACTCGCGGACGGCACACGGCTGCGGGCGCGCTACCTCGTCGGCTGCGACGGCGGCCGCAGCGCGGTGCGCAAGCTGCTCGGTGTCGGCTTCCCCGGCGAGCCCGCCACGGTGGAGACGCTGCTCGGCGAGATGGCGGCGACCGAGGACCCGGCGACGATCGCCGCGGCCGTCAAGGAGGTCAACAAGACCCAACTGCGGTTCGCCGTCACCCCCGAGGGGGACGGCAGCGAGGGCAGGTACCGCGTCGTCGTGCCCGCCGACGGCGTCTGCGAGGACCGGACGGCGCCGACCCTGGAGGAGTTCAAGCAGCAACTGCGGGCGTTCGCGGGCACCGACTTCGGCGTGCACTCGCCGAGCTGGCTCTCCCGCTTCGGCGACGCCACCCGGCAGGCCGAGCGCTACCGCGTGGGCCGGGTGTTCCTCGCGGGCGACGCGGCGCACATCCACCCGCCGACCGGTGGCCAGGGGCTCAACCTGGGTGTGCAGGACGCGTTCAACCTCGGCTGGAAGCTGGCCGCCGCGGTCAACGGCTGGGCACCGGAGGGCCTCCTCGACAGCTACCACGCGGAACGGCACCCGGTGGGCGCCGCCGTCATCGACAACACCCGCGCGCAGATCACGCTCCTCGGCACCGGAGCGGGCGCGACCGCGCTGCGGGAGCTGTTCACGAAGCTGATGGACTTCGAGGACGTCAACCGGTACGTCACCGGGATGATCACCGCGGTCGGGGTCCGCTACGACTTCGGCGAGGGCCATGAACTCCTCGGGCGGCGGCTGCGGGACGTGAAGCTGAAGAACGGGCGCCTCTACGAACTGATGCACGAGGGCCGCGGGCTGCTGCTCGACCGGACAGGCCGCCTCTCCGTGACGGGCTGGCAGGACCGGGTCGACCACGTCGTCGACGTCACCGAGGACCTGGACGTACCCGCGGTGCTGCTGCGCCCGGACGGCCATGTGGCGTGGGTCGGGGAGGACCAGCGGGATCTGCTCGCCCATCTGCCCCGGTGGTTCGGCGACGCGTCCGGTGACAGGAACGGCGACGCGTCCGGCGACAGGTGAGGGGTCCGGCGACAGCTCCGGCACCCGGCTCCCGTGACCCCCGTGCCGCTGCCGGAGAGGCGGTTCTCACCCACCGCCGCTCAAGGCCCGCTTGAGGACCGGTGGAGCGCCGGGCCCCCGGCCCGCCTGCTACCGCGGAGGTAATCGACACCCGGGCGGGGATCTGGAAAAGTCCGGATCATGACTTCTACCGAGGAACAGCTCGAGCGGGAGGCCGTCATCGGGCGGCTCAAGCCGGCCGCGTTACAGCGGCTCACGGAACGGCACCGGGCCAACCTGGACCCCGCGGCGGTGGCCGCGGACGCCGGTGTCGGCGCTCAGGACGTGGGGAAGCACTTCCCCGACGAGGACGCGTTGCTGTCCGCGCTCGTCCTGGGCTCCTACCGGGCCCTTGCGGACAGCACGGAGGCAGCGGCCGAGGCGGCGGTGGCGGCGGGCGCCGATCCGCTGGCGCGCTGGGTGGCCGTCTGGCAGGGCATCCGGGAGTGGGCGGTGGCCCACCCGGAGGAGTACGTCCTGCTCTGGGGCCGTCCGGTGCCGGGGTACAGCGCCCCGCCGGAGACCATGGAGGCCGTCGCCCGCATCGTCCTGGCGATGGTGGCCGTCCTGCGCGACGCCCAGAAGGCGGGCGAGCTCACCGGCGACCGGCCGGGGGAGGCGCCGCTGACCGACGGGATGCGCCAGAACGTCGACGCGCTCGCCGCAGGCCTCCTCGAAGGGCTGCCCCGCTCCGTGATGGCCCGCATGTTCGTGGTGTGGACCCAGCTCCACGGCATGGTGGGCTTCGAGGTCAACAGCCACATCATGGACATCGCGCCGGACCCCACGGCGGTCTTCGAGTACGGGGCCGCCGCCATGGGGGAGTACATCGGCCTGCACCGTCCCGCCGACCGGTGACGCAGAGCTCCCCGCGACGCGCCGACTACGGCCGCACACAAGTGACTTGACCGTTCCGCCCGCGGGGTGACGGCGCGGTGCGCACGCTCCCGCGACACCCTTTCGCGTGCAGGGCGAGGGCCGGGCGCGGGCGAGCCGCGCCCGGCTCGCCCGAAGTCACCGCGCGGTCGCCGCCCGGCGCGGAGCGGGCGGGGCTTCGCGCGCCGGGGAGGCACCCGCCGGCACACATCCGGTGGTGCCTGCCTTCTTCGCGTGTCACCGGCTGAGCCGGGCGAGCCACGTCACCGGCCGGTCCAGGCGAGCAGGTCCTCGGCGCTCCAGGTAGTGACCACGCGTTCGGGCGGCACCCCGCACTCCTCGGCGCGGGCGCAGCCCACAACCTGCCAGTCGAGTTGTCCTGGCGCGTGGGCGTCGGTGTCGATCGCGAACAGGGTGCCCGCCTCGACCGCCCGGCGTAGCAGCCGGCGCGGCGGGTCCTTGCGCTCGGGGCGGCTGTTGATCTCCACGGCGGTGCCGGACTCGGCGCAGGCGGCGAAGACCGCGTCGGCGTCGAAGGCGGACTCGGGGCGGCCGCGTCCTGTGACGAGGCGGCCGGTGCAGTGGCCGAGTACGTCCGCGTGCGGATTGCGTACGGCCTTGATCATGCGGCGGGTCATCTCGGGCGCGTCCATGCGCAGCTTGGAGTGGACGGAGACGACCACGACGTCGAGGCGGTCGAGGAGTTCGGGCTCCTGGTCGAGTTCGCCGTCGAGCAGGATGTCGCACTCGATGCCGGTGAGGAGCCGGAACGGGGCCCAGGTCTCGTTGAGTTCGGCGACCACCCGCAGTTGTTCGCGCAGCCGCTCGGGGGACAGGCCGCGGGCGATCGTCAGCCGGGGCGAGTGGTCGGTGAGCACCGCCCACTCGTGGCCGATGGCGGCGGCCGCCCGCCCCATCTCCTCGACGGTGCTGCCGCCGTCGGACCAGTCCGAGTGCAGATGGCAGTCGCCGCGCAGCAGGGACCGCAGGTGCTCGCCGCCGGACACCAGCGGCTTGTCGGCCTCCTCCTCCAAGTGGGCGAGATAGCCCGGCACTTCGCCGTCCAGTGCCTCACGCACCACCTGGCCCGTCTTGGGGCCGACGCCCTTGAGCTGCTCCAGGGAGCCGGTGCGCACCCGCTCGGCGAGCTCGTCGGGGGACAGCGCGCCGACGGCGGCCGCCGCGGTGCGGAAGGCCCGCACCCGGTAGGTCGGCGCCTGGGTGCGCTCCAGCAGGAAGGCGATGCGGTTCAGCGCCTCGACGGGCTCCATCCGGGCCACCGCCTTCCGTCCGGTGGGACGCTCACGCCCCGTGCCACACCGTGGTGGTGTTGCAGAACTCCTTGATGCCGTGCCCGGACAGCTCACGGCCGTAGCCGGAGCGCTTGACGCCGCCGAAGGGGAACGCCGGGTGCGAGGCGGTCATGCCGTTGAGGTACACCCCGCCCGCCTGGAGGTCGCGTACGCACCGCTCCTGCTCGGCCTCGTCCCGGGTCCACACGTTGGAGCTGAGGCCGAACGAGGTGTCGTTGGCCACGGCCAGGGCCTCGTCCAGGTCCGCGACGCGGTACACGGTGGCGACGGGACCGAAGGTCTCCTCCCGGTGGACGCGCATCCCGGTGGTGATGCCGGTCAGGACGGTCGGTTCGTAGTAGAAGCCGCGGTCGAGGCCTTTGGGCCGCTGCCCGCCGCAGACGGCGGTGGCGCCGCCGCGCACGGCGTCGTCGACAAGCTCCTCCAGGTCGTCGCGGCCCTGCTCGCTGGAGAGCGGGCCCACATCGGTGCCCTCGTCCGTCGGATCGCCGACGGTCAGCTCCCGCATGCCCGCGGCGAACCGCTCCAGGAACGCCTCGTACACCTCCTCGTGCACGATGAACCGCTTGGCGGCGATGCAGGACTGGCCCGCGTTCTGTACCCGCGCCGTGACCGCGGTGCGCGCGGCGGCGTCCACGTCGGCCGATGGCAGCACCACGAACGGGTCGCTGCCGCCCAGTTCCAGGACGGTCTTCTTGATCTCGTCACCCGCGATCGCGGCGACCGAGCGGCCCGCGCCCTCGCTGCCGGTGAGCGTGGCGGCGGCGACCCGCTCGTCCCGCAGGATGTCCTCGATGGCGCCGGAGCCGACGAGCAGCGTCTGGAAACAGCCCTCGTCGTAGCCCGCGCGCCGGAACAGGTCCGCCAGGTACAGGGCGGTCTGCGGCACGTTCGACGCGTGCTTGAGCAGCCCGACGTTCCCCGCCATCAGGGCGGGCGCGGCGAACCGCACCACCTGCCAGAGCGGGAAGTTCCATGGCATCACGGCGAGGACCACGCCGAGCGGGCGGTAGCGCACGAAGGCGCGGGCACCGCCGGAGTCGCGCACGTCGCCCTCGTCGGGGTGCTCGTCGGCGAGCAGCCCCTCGGCGTGCTCCGCGTACCAGCGCATGGTCTTGGCGCACTTGCCCGCCTCCGCGCGGGCCGCCGCGAGGGGTTTGCCCATCTCCGTGGTGATGGTCCTCGCGATGTCCTCGGTGTCCTCGTCGAGGAGGTCGGCCGCGCGGCGCAGCAGGGCCGCGCGCTCGGTGAAGGGGGTGGTGCGGAAGTGATCGAAAGCCGCCGCCGCGCGGGCCAGGCACTCCTCGATCTCGTGGGCGCCGAGCGGTTCGAAGGTCCGCTCGGTCTCGCCGGTCGCCGGGTTAACCGTTGCGATGGGCATGCCTCTGGCCTCCTTGTGAGCCTGACTACGACCTTGGCCCGGGGTGCGCCGCCGCGCAACGCGGGGCCTGCCGCGTACCCGGCCGGGGCGGGCTCACGCAGGAACCGGGGCACCCGTTGAAGGACCGAAAATCAGTGGGGTTAGCATATGAGCGCCGCCTAGCTCGAAAGATACTCCTGTGACTGTCAATGACGACTCGTTCACCAATTGGAAGCACCGCGAGGAGATCGCGGAGTCGATGATCCCGATCATCGGGAAGCTGCACCGCGAGCGGGACGTCACGGTCCTGCTGCACAGCCGCTCCCTGGTGAACAAGTCGGTGGTCAGCATCCTCAAGACCCACCGCTTCGCCCGGCAGATCGCGGGCGCGGAGCTCTCGGTCACGGAGACGCTGCCCTTCCTGCAGGCGCTCACCGCGCTCGACCTCGGCCCGTCCCAGATCGACATCGGCATGCTCGCCGCGACGTACCGGGCCGACGACCGCGGTCTGTCGGTGGCGGAGTTCACCGCGGAGGCCGTCGCGGGCGCCACCGGCGCCAACAAGATCGAGCGCGGCGCGGGCCGCGACGTCGTTCTCTACGGCTTCGGCCGCATCGGCCGCCTCGTCGCCCGCCTCCTGATCGAGAAGGCCGGTTCCGGCAACGGTCTGCGGCTGCGCGCCATCGTCGTCCGTCAGGGCGGCGGCCGGGGCGCCGAGGACCTCGTCAAGCGCGCCTCGCTGCTGCGCCGCGACTCCATCCACGGCCAGTTCCAGGGCACGATCACCGTGGACGAGGCGACCAACACGATCGTCGCCAACGGCAACGCCATCAAGGTGATCTACGCGAACGACCCGTCCGAGGTCGACTACACGGCGTACGGCATCAAGGACGCCATCCTCATCGACAACACCGGCAAGTGGCGCGACCGCGAGGGCCTCTCGCAGCACCTGCGCCCCGGCGTCGACAAGGTCGTCCTGACCGCACCGGGCAAGGGTGACGTCCCGAACATCGTGCACGGCGTCAACCACGACACGATCAAGCCGGACGAGCAGATCCTGTCCTGCGCCTCCTGCACCACCAACGCCATCGTCCCGCCGCTGAAGGCCATGGACGACGAGTACGGTGTGCTGCGCGGGCACGTGGAGACCGTCCACTCGTTCACCAACGACCAGAACCTCCTGGACAACTACCACAAGGCCGACCGCCGCGGCCGCTCGGCGCCGCTCAACATGGTGATCACCGAGACCGGTGCCGCCTCCGCGGTCGCCAAGGCCCTGCCGGACCTGAAGGCGCCCATCACCGGCAGCTCGATCCGCGTGCCCGTCCCGGACGTGTCGATCGCCATCCTGAGCCTGCGCCTGGGCCGCGAGACCACCCGCGAAGAGGTCCTCGACCACCTCCGCGACGTCTCGCTGAACTCGCCCCTGAAGCGCCAGATCGACTTCACCACCGCGCCCGACGCCGTCTCCATGGACTTCGTCGGCTCACGGCACGCCTCGATCGTGGACGCGGGCGCCACCAAGGTCGACGGCGACAACGCGATCCTCTACCTCTGGTACGACAACGAGTTCGGCTACTCCTGCCAGGTCATCCGCGTCGTCCAGCACGTCTCGGGGGTCGAGTACCCGACGTACCCCGCCGTGGCGGTCTGAGCCGTACGAAGCACGACGCCGCGCGCCACGCGGAACGGAAGAGGGGCCCTCCCGGAGGAGGGCCCCTCTTCCGTGTGCCAGCACCCGGTCACCTGGGCTTCAGGCTTAGATATTTGCCTAAAAGTGTTAGGTAAATGCATAATCACTTCAGGACGAGGAGAGGACGCACATGGCACGCGCAGGACTCACCGCCGAGCGGCTGACCCGGGCCGGGGCGGAGCTGGCCGACGAGGTCGGATTCGACCAGGTGACCGTCTCGGCGATCGCCAGGCACTTCGACGTGAAGGTCGCGAGCCTGTACTCGCATGTGAGGAACTCCCACGACCTCAAGACGAGGATCGCCCTGCTCGCCCTGGAGGAGCTCGCCGACCGGTGTGCCGCCGCCATCGCCGGACGGGCGGGCAAGGACGCGCTCGCCGCGTTCGCCGACGTCTACCGCGACTACGCCCGCGAGCACCCCGGCCGGTACACCGCGGCCAGGCTGCCCCTGGACCCCGAGACCGCGGCGGCGAGCGCCGGTGTCCGGCACGCACGGATGACCCGCGCGCTCCTGCGCGGCTACGACCTGGCGGAACCCGAACAGACACATGCGGTCCGGCTCCTCGGCAGCGTCTTCCACGGCTACGTCAGCCTGGAGTCCGCGGGCGGCTTCAGCCACAGCGCCCCCGACTCGCAGGAGTCCTGGGCCCGGATCGTGGACGCGCTCGACGCGCTGCTGCGGAACTGGCCGACGACGCCCTGACCGCCGCCCCGGGCCGCCTCCGCCCCGGGACGCACCACCCCTTCGTACCGAGTACCGAGTACCGAGTAGCGAGTACCGGAGCCCGAGTACGAGTACGAGTACCGAGTACCGAAGCCCGACCGACAGGTTGCCACCATGCACACCACACCCCTCACCGCCGACCTCCTGCGCGGCGCCCTGGAACTGGAGCGGACCGCGCGTGGCGTGCTCCCGCACCGGCTGCCCGCCCGGGCCCGCGCCCAGTGCTCCGACGCGCAACTCGCCATGGCCGAGTCCCAGCCCTCCGGCGTCCGCCTGGCCCTGCGCACCCGCGCCACCACCGTCGAACTGGACACGCTGCCCACCAAGCGCGTCTACGTCGGTGCCCCGCCGCGCCCGGACGGCGTGTACGACCTGCTCGTCGACGGAACCCTGACCGCGCGGGCCCAGGTGACCGGCGGCAACACGCTGACCATCGACATGACCACCGGCACCGCGGAGCACACGCCCGGCGAGCCTGGCACCGTCCGCTTCACCGGCCTGCCCGACCGTGCCAAGGACGTCGAGATCTGGCTGCCGCACAACGAGACCACCGAACTGGTCGCCCTGCGCGCCGACGCCCCCGTGGAACCGGTGCCGGACCGCGGCCGCAAGGTGTGGCTGCACCACGGCAGTTCGATCAGCCATGGCTCCGACGCCGCGACCCCCACCGGCACCTGGCCCGCACGCGCCGCCGCGCTCGCCGGAGTAGAGCTTGTCAACCTGGGCCTCGGCGGCAGCGCCTTGCTCGACCCCTTCACCGCGCGCGCCATGCGGGACACGCCCGCCGACCTGATCAGCGTCAAGCTGGGCATCAACGTGGTCAACGCGGACCTGATGCGCCTGCGTGCCTTCGCCCCGGCCGTGCACGGCTTCCTCGACACCCTCCGCGAGGGCCACCCCACCGCGCCGCTCCTCGTCGTGTCGCCCATCCTGTGCCCCATCCACGAGGACACACCGGGCCCCAGCGCACCGGACTTCAGCGCGTCGAGCGAGGGCCGCCTGCGCTTCTCGGCCGCGGGCGACCCCGCGGAGCGCGCGAGCGGGAAGCTGACCCTGACCGTCATCCGCGAAGAGCTGGCCCGTATCGTCCGGCAGCGGGCGGAGCAGGACCCGAACGTGCACTACCTCGACGGCCGCGTGCTCTACGGCGAGAGCGACTTCGCCGAACTGCCGCTGCCCGACGCCCTGCACCCCGACGCGGCCACCCACCTCCGCATGGGCGAGCGCTTCGCGGCAGCGGCCTTCGGCGCCGAGGGGCCCTTCGCCGCCGATACCGCCCGCCCCACGAAGTGTGAGCCGGGCAGCAGCATGGTCCGGTGAGCTGGATGTTCTAGCGTCGTGGTGACAGTCGCAATCGATACGAGGAGCGCCATGCGGGGTGTCCACCCTCTGGGACATGCCCGCGCCGGTACGGGGCAGGCGCCACCATGGTTCGAACACGGCCGGTGCCCGCGCGGCACCGGCCGCCCCGTACGACGCACCCGAAGGACGGCACCATGACGACTTCCGCTCAGGTACCCGCCGGAACAGGACCGGCGGTGGCACGCCTGGAGGAGGCCCGGCGTGCGTACGCCGATCTGCTGGACCAGGGGCTCTCGCTCGACCTGACCCGCGGCAAGCCGTCCGCCCGCCAACTCGACCTGTCCGCCGACCTGCTGCGCCTGCCGGGCGACCGCCACACCGCCGCCGACGGGACCGACTGCCGCAACTACGGCGCCCCGAACGGGCTGCCCGAGCTGCGCGAGATGTTCAGCGGCTTCCTCCAGGTGCCGGTCGACCAGCTCATCGCCGTCGGCAACTCCAGCCTTGAGCTGATGCACGACTGCCTGGTCCACGCGCTCCTCGGCACCGTGCCCGGGGCGCCGCGCCGCTGGGCCGACGAGGACCGGATCGCGTTCCTGTGCCCGGTGCCCGGCTACGACCGGCACTTCTCGCTGTGCGAGCGCTTCGGCATCGACATGATCCCCGTACCGATGACGGCCGAGGGCCCCGACATGGCCGAGGTGACGCGCATCGCCGCCGCCGACCCGGCCGTCAAGGGGATCTGGTGCGTGCCCAAGTACAGCAACCCCGACGGCACGACGTACAGCGACACCGTCGTCCGCGCCCTCGCCACCATGCCGACCGCCGCGCCGGACTTCCGCGTCTTCTGGGACAACGCCTACGCGGTGCACCACCTCACCGACGAGGAGACCGAGGTCGGTGACATCCTCACCGAGTGCTCCGCGGCCGGCCACCCCGACCGGGCCTTCGTCTTCGGCTCCACCTCGAAGATCACCTTCGGTGGTGCGGGCGTCGCCTTCTTCGGCTCGTCGCCCGCCAACGTCGCCTGGCTGCGCGGCCACAGCGCCAAGCGCTCCATCGGCCCCGACAAGGTCAACCAGCTCCGGCACGTCCTGTTCCTGCGGGACGCCGACGGCGTACGCGCCCACATGCGGCGCCACCGCGAACTGCTGCGCCCCAAGTTCGACGCGGTGCTGCGCGTACTCGCCGAAGAGCTCGGCGGCACCGGCCTCGCCACCTGGTCCACGCCCAAGGGCGGCTACTTCATCGTCCTGAACGTCCCCGACGGCTGCGCAGGTGAGGTGGTGCGCCGCGCCAAGGAGGCAGGCATCGCCCTGACCCCGGCGGGCGCCACGCATCCGTACGGCAATGACCCGCGGGACAGCGTCATCCGCGTCAGCCCCACCTACTCGGACCTGGCGGAGGTCGAGCAGATCATCCGCGGGGTGGCCACCTGCGTCCGCCTCGTCGGGTACGAGAAGCTGGTGGCCGCGGGCGGGTGAGCACGCCGCCGCCTCGAACCGCTCCGAGGGCAGTTCGTTCGCGCCGTACACCGCGAAGGGCGGCGGCGCAGGGCGCGCGGACTGCGCCGCGAGCAACTCGCCCAGCTCCGTCGGGGCTGCCCTGGACGGAGAGGGTCCGGGTTCTGGCGGCCCAGGCCGCGGACGGGGGAGCGGGGTTGCCGCCGCCGTCGGTGAGCGTGAAGGTGCCCGAGTTCGGTGGGTAGGGGCAGAGTTCATCGCGCCCGTGCGCACCAGGGGGTTGCCCAGCCACCTCGCCGGTGCGGGCGCTCGACTGGTCGATGAAGCGGGAGTAGCGCACGACGGCCAGGACCCGGGCCAGGGCGGTCAGACCCGGAGCCAGACCGCCGTGTCCCGCGGCAGTTGCCCCTCGTCGTCCAGGGGACCGCTGGCCAGCAGGAGGCTCGTGCGGGCGGGCAGCGCACAGGGCGCGGCAGCGAGATTGACCACGCAGAGGAGGCCGTCGGCGCGGGCGAACGACAGCACACCGTCGGGCGCGGGCAGCCACGTCAGCGGCCCGTCACCGAAGCCGGGCACGGACCGCCGGATCCGCAGCGCCTCTCGGTACAGGGCGAGCATCGACGAGGCGTCGGCGGACTGCCGGTCGGCCGCGTACGCGGACCAGTCGGCGGGCTGCGGAAGCCATGGCTCCACCGCCGAACCGAAGCCCGCGTACGGTGCGTCCGCCGTCCACGGCAGCGGAACGCGGCAGCCGTCGCGGCCCGGATCACTGCCGCCGGAGCGGAAGTGCATCGGGTCCTGGATCCGGCCCACCGGCACCTCGTGCTCCGGCAGGCCGAGCTCCTCGCCCTGGTAGACGTACACCGAACCCGGCAGGGCCAGCGAGAGCAGCGCCGCCGCGCGGGCCCTGCGGGTGCCGAGCGCCAGGTCGGTGGGGGTGCCGAAGGCCTTCGCCGCGAAGTCGAAGCCGGTGTCGGCGCGGCCGTAGCGGGTGACCGTGCGGGTGACGTCGTGATTGCACAGGACCCAGGTCGCGGGCGCGCCGACCGGGGCGTGCTCGGCGAGGGTCTCCTCGACGGACGTCCGCAGCCCGGCCGCGTCCCAGGGGCAGCTCAGGAAGGACAGGTTGAAGGCGGTGTGCAACTCGTCGGGGCGCAGATAGCGGGCGAAGCGCTCGGAGTCCGGCAGCCACACCTCGCCCACGAAGATCGCGCCGTACTCGTCCGCGACGGCCCGCCAGGAGCGGTAGATGTCGTGCAGCTCGTCCCGGTCGAGGAAGGGATGGGGGTCGCGGCCCTCGACGAAGTCAGGCAGCGCGGGATCCTTGGCGGGCAGGGCCGCGGAATCGACGCGTACGCCCGCGACCCCGCGATCGAGCCAGTACCGCAGCACGTCCTCGTGCTCCTGGCGGACCGCGGGGTGCGCCCAGTTGAGGTCGGGCTGCTCGGGCGCGAACAGGTGCAGGTACCACTCGCCGTCCGGCACCCGGGTCCAGGTGGAGGCGGACGCGGCGAACTGCGAGGGCCAGTCGTTGGGAGGCAGTTCACCGTCCGCACCGCGACCCGGCCGGAAGTGGAACAGCTCGCGCTCGGGGCTCCCGGGGCCCGCGGCGAGCGCCGCCCGGAACCAGACGTGCTGGTCGGAGACGTGGTTCGGGACGATGTCGACGATGGTGCGAAGCCCGAGCGCGCGGGCCTCCGCGATGAGCTTCTCGGCCTCGGCGACGGTGCCGAACGCGGGGTCGAGCACGCGGTAGTCGGCCACGTCGTAGCCGCCGTCGACCATCGGCGAGAGGTACCAGGGGTTGAACCACAGGGCGTCGACGCCGAGTTCGGCCAGATACGGCAGCTTGGCGCGCACCCCCGCCAGATCTCCGGTGCCGTCGCCGTCGCCGTCGGCGAAGCTGCGTACGTACACCTGGTAGATGACGGCGGAGCGCCACCAGTCGGAGCCGGGGGTGGTCGGTCGCGTGACTGCCACGGTGAGAGGTCCTTTCGGGTGCTGTAGTGCCGGGCGGAGTCCGTCGATGGCGTCGGCGACGTCAGCCCTTGAGGCTGCCCGCCGTGAGGCCGCTCATGATGTGGCGCTGGCAGACCAGGAAGATCGCCAGGGTCGGCAGGGATGCGATGACGAGGGCGGCAAGCAGCCAGTTCTCGGTGACGCTCGCGGCGAGCGAGTAGATCCCGACGTTGATGGTCTGCTTGCCCGGGTCGGGCAGGGTGAGCATGGGCCAGAGGAAGTCCTTCCACACCCCGACCACCGCGAAGATCGACACGACGCCGAGGATCGGCCGGGAGATCGGCAGGACCACCGAGCGCAGGGTGCGCAGCGGCGAGGCCCCGTCGATGGCGGCGGCGTCGAGCAGTTCGCGCGGGATCGAGTCGAAGAACCGCTTGAGCAGAAAGATGTTGAAGGCATTGGTGACCGAGGGGAGCCAGATCGCCCAGGGCGAGTTGACGAGGTTCCGCTCGATGATCGGCACGTCGAGAACCGTCAGGTACTGCGGTACGACGAGGACGGCCGCCGGGATCATGAGGGTCAGCAGCATCGCGCCGAGGATCAGCTTGCCGAGGGCGGGCCGCAGCTTCGACAGGGAGTAGGCGGCGGCCACGTCGAGGACCAACTGGAAGGCGAGCGCCCCGAGCGCGTAGTACAGGGTGTTGCCGAGGAGCTTGGCGAGGTCGAGCACGCCCCAGGCGTCGGCGTAGTTGCCGGGGTGGGCGTTCTCGGGGACCAGCGTGGGCGGGGTCCGCGCGAACTCCTGGGGCGACTTGAGGCCGCTGGTGACCATCCAGTAGAGCGGTCCGACGAAGACCAGGGTGAAGACCGCAAGGACCAGGGCGAAGGCGCTCCAGTACAGGAACTTGCCGCGCGGCCGGGCGAGCTGGGCGGGGGAGATCAGTGTGCGCGTCGTCATCGGGGGCTCCCTCACTCCTCGCTCGCGCGGCTGAGCCGGACGTACGCCGCCGAGAACCCGGCGAGCAGGACGAGCAGCACCAGGCCGAGCGCGGCCGCGCTGCCGTAGTTGTTGAAGGTGAACGCGTACTGGTAGATGAGCTGGACGACGGTCAGGGTCGCGCCCTCGGGGCCCGCGCCGCCGGTGAGCAGGAACGGCTCCACGAAGACCTGCATCGTCGCGATGATCTGCATGAGCAGCATCAGCGAGAGCACGAGCCGGGTCTGCGGGACGGTGACGTGCCAGATCTTGCGGAGGATCCCCGCGCCGTCGAGTTCGGCGGCCTCGTACAGCTCACCGGGGATGCCCTGGAGCGCGGCCAGATAGATCAGGGTCGCGCCGCCCATGTTCATCCAGGTCGCGGCGATCACCACGGACAGCATCGCGGTGTCGGTGGACTGAAGCCACTGCTGCTCCGGCAGGCCCACCGCGCCGAGCGCGCGGTTGAACAGGCCGTACCCGGGGTCGTAGAAGTACTTGAAGAGCAGCACCGACGCGACCGGCGGCAGCATCACCGGCAGATACACCAGGAGCCGCAGATAGCCCCTGCCGTGCCGGAACTCGTTGAGGACCAGGGCCACCACGAACGGCACGACGAAGCCGAGGAGCAGCGCGAGCCCGGTGAACAGCAGGGTGTTGCGCCAGGCCTGCCAGAACGCGGGGTCGTTGAAGATGTACGTGAAATTCGACCAACCGGCCCAGACGGTCCGGCCGTTCTCGCGCTTCTCGAAGGCCAGGAAGAACTCCCTGACCATCGGGTACCAGGAGAAGAGGGAGAAGCAGAGCACGGCGCCGATCAGGAAGCCGTGGGCGGTGAGGTTGCGCTTGAGTGCCTGCCGGAAGGCGGCACGGTCCCGCGGGATGCGCGGCGCGCCGGCGTCCGGGGCGGGGGGTGGCGGCTGCCGCTTCGACAGGGTGGGGGCCGACACGGTGCCCCCTACTGGTTCGCCAGGATCTGGTCGACCTGCCGCTCGGCGGTGTCGAGCAGTTGGCCGGTGTCGGCGTTCTTGTTGGTGAGGACGGCCGACATGACGGTGTCGAGGACCTTGTAGATCTCCTGCGCCTTGGGCGGCTCGGGCTTGCCCTGGACGCGATTGTCGGTGAAGGCCTTGAAGTTCGCGACGGGCATGGTCGAGTTGGCGGCGCGCGCCCTGTCGTGGGCCGTCTTGGTGGCGCCGGTCCAGAAGTTGGGCTGGGGCAGGCCGACGGGCAGGCCGTCCGCCTTGGTGCGGGCCCAGTCGAACTGACCCTTGCCGGGGGTGAGGAACTTGAAGTTGATCCAGGCGATCGCGGCCTTGACCTTGTCGGGCGAGATGCCCTTCTTGATCATGTAGTCGTTGCCGCCGAAGAGCGTGGCCCGCTGCCCGGGGATCGGGGCCATGCCGTAGTCCTCGTACTTCGCGCCGAGGTTCTGCACCATGTACGTGATGTCGTCGGGCGCGGCGAGGAACATGCCGAGCTTGCCCGACGCCATCTGCTTCTGCAGGTCGCCCCACTTCAGGAGCTGGGTCTTGCCCATGCTGTCGTCGTCCCAGCGCATCGCCTTGAGGTTGTCGAGGATGCGCTTGCCGGTGGCGTCGTCGAACGCGGCCTTGCTGCCGCCCTCGTCGACGATGTCGCCGCCGAGGCCGTAGGTGGTGGCGGTGAAGTGCCAGCCGCCGTTGTTGCCCGCGCTGTACTCGCCGAACCCGGCGGTGCCGTCGCCGAGCGCCGCGATCCTCTTCGCCGCCGCGCGCACCTGGGGCCAGGTGGTGGGCGGCTTGTCGGGGTCGAGACCGGCCTTCTCGAACAGCGGGCGGTTGATCAGGAGGCCCATCGTGTAGTTGCTGTAGGGCAGGCCGTAGAGCTTGCCGTCCTGCTTCAGGACGTCCAGGACGTCGGGGTCCATGTCCTTGAGCGCGGGCACCGTCCTGTCGTTGACGTACGCGCTGATGTCGGTGGCGCCGTCGTTGTCGAGCACCTGCTGGAGGTCGGTGAAGTAGGTGTAGAAGACGTCCGGCTGCGACTCGGCCTTGAGCATCGCCGTGAACCGGGGCGGCTCCAGACAGGGGTCGGTCTGCTTGCCCTCGATCGTGACGTTCGGATACTTCTCGTTGAACTTCTCGACGTCTTCCTTCCACTGCTTGAGCTCGGCCTTCTCGGTGGCCGGCGGCATGCAGTCGATGGTCAGCGTGACCTTGGTCTTCGGGTCGAGGGGTGCGGCCGCCTGAGCCGTGTCCACGGCGTCGCCGCCGCCTGAGCCGTCGTCACTGCTGCTGGTGCCGCAGGCGGCGAGGGTGGCGAGGGCGAGCGCGGAAGCGAGTGCCGCCGTGTGACGTCGGTGGGTGCGGGGACGGCGTGTCCCGGAGCGTGTCATCGGTGGACCCCTTTTGGGCGGCGCCACCACCCGTGCGGGCGGGCGCGCGGACTGGGCAGCGGGAGCGGGGAGCCCACAGCGGTGCGCTGTGCGGCGGCGCTCACTCAAGCACCGCGCACACAGGAGCGCAATATATCGAGCAGAACTCGTAATTATTTGACAGTGGAGAGGCAGTGCACGACGAGACATCGCTCGGCGATGACATGCCGAGACGCGCGCGGGGAAAGCTCCTGCGTGCGGCCAGGCGGCTTCCGAAGCCGCTAGTCCCTAGGGGCGCACCGCCTGAGCCGTCGAGCCGCGCACCACCAGTTCCGGCTCGAAGAGCAATTCCTCCGGCGGTACGGAACTGCCCGCGATCCCCAGCGAAAGCAGCTCCACCGCGGCCCGGCCCATCGCCTCGATGGGCTGGCGGACCGTGGTCAGCGGCGGCTCGGTGCAGTTCATGAACGCCGAGTCGTCGAAGCCGACCACCGACACGTCCCGCGGTACGTCGAGGCCGCGCCTGCGGGCCGCGCGGACGGCGCCGAGCGCGAGCGGGTCGCTGGCGCAGACGATGCCCGTGACCCCGGACTCGATGAGCCTGTTCGCCGCGGCCTGGCCGCCCTCCAGGGAGAACATCGCCCGCGCGACGCGCTCCTCCGCGAGCCGCCCGCCCGCCGCCTCGGTGAGGGCGCGGGCCGCGGCCAGCTTGCGCTGCGAGGGCATGTGGTCGGCGGGGCCGAGCACCAGGCCGATGCGTTCGTGGCCGAGCGAGACGAGATGGCGCCAGGCCTGCTCGACGGCCACGGTGTCGTCGCACGAGACCGCGGGGAAGCCGAGGTCCTCGATGGCCGCGTTCACCAGGACCACCGGGATGTTGCGCGCGGCGAGCTGCTTGTAGTGGTGGTGGGGCGCGTCGGCCTGGGCGTAGAGGCCGCCGGCGAAGACCACGCCCGACACCTGCTGCTGGAGCAGCAGGTCCACGTAGTCCGCCTCGGAGACACCGCCCTTCGTCTGCGTGCACAACACGGGGGTGAGGCCCTGCTGGGCGAGGGAGCCGCCGATGACCTCGGCGAACGCGGGGAAGATCGGGTTCTGTAGCTCCGGCAGGACGAGGCCCACCAGGCGGGCGCGCTCCCCGCGCAACTGGGTGGGCCGCTCGTAGCCGAGCACGTCGAGGGCGGACAGGACCGCCTGCCGGGTGGCCTCCGAGACGCCGGGCTTGTTGTTGAGCACCCGGCTGACCGTGGCCTCGCTGACCCCGACCTTCTTGGCCACTTGAGCAAGTCGTCGCGTCATGCGTGCAAGATTAGCGCAAGGCTTGCGTCGCTTTTGCGGACAGGGGGGACGGCTGAACGTCACGGGGATCGGCTGCGTACGTCAGCCCCGCAGGCGGCGCCCTGCGTCAGCTCCGCACGCGGCGCCCTGCGTCAGCCCCACGCTGCGCCACGCCTCAGCCCCGCACGCGGCGCCACTTGCGCAGGCTCACCAGCTCGCGCGGCGGCGTCAGCTTGCTGCCGACCTCGACGTAGGAGACCTCGGCGGCGTAGACACTGCCCTCGGAGTCGACGGCGACGCTGTGCAGCCAGTTGAACCGGTCCGGCTCCTCGCCCGGCAGGTCGGCGCCGAACCCGGTGACACGGCGGCCCGTGAGGTCATAGATCTGGATCTTGTGGCCGAGGCCCGGCACGCCGTACTGCACCGGCGGCGGCCCCTGTTCGGCGACGTACACGTTGGTGTCCGCACCGCGGCCCGCGCACACGGCGACGGCCTTGTGGACGTGCCAGGACGTGCGGAAGGCGCCGTCCAGGGAGAACACCTGCACCCGGTGGTTCTCGCGGTCGCAGACGATCACCGCGTCGTCGCCGAACAGCGCGATGCCGTGCGGCAGGCTGAACCGGCCCTCGGCGCTGCCCGGTTCGCCCCAGGACCCGAGGCGCCGGCCCTCGGCGTCGTAGCGGTGGACGCGGGAGTTGCCGTAGCCGTCGGTCACGAAGACATCGCCGGTGCGGGGTGATATCGCCACGTCGGTGGGGCGGTTGAAGGGTTCGCCGCTCTGGAAGCCGGACGGGCGGCCGGTGCCGAGCGTGAGGAGGGTGTTCCCCTGGCGGTCGGTCTTGGTGACGCGGTTGCCGATGTCGTCCACGAGCCAGAGGTGGTCCTCGTGGTCGACGGTGATGGCGTGGGCGCGCTGGAAACGGCAGCCCTTCCAGCGGGGCGTCAGGTTCCCGTACGGGTCCTCGAACAGTTCCGTGCCCGCGAACGGGGTGTCGTTGCCCCACATGTCGACGAGGTGCCCGTCACGGTCGAAGACCACGACCGGCATGTTGCCCCGGTTGAAGACGTGGACGCGGTCCTCGGAGTCGACGGCGACGGAGGTGGCCTCCTTCAGCCACACCCCGTGCGGAACCTTGGCCCAGTAGGGGACGGGCTCGTAGACGGTCTCGGCGGTCGCGGGTCCGACGGTCAACAGTCCTCCCAGGACGAGGCCGGACCGGATCATAGGCCGGGCACCCGCCCCGGCGACAGGGGGCCTGCACCCCGGCGACACGGGGAGTGCGCCCCCGCGGCAAGGGGAGCGCGCCCCGGCGACAGAGGCATGCCCCCGCCGGGCGGAGGGTCCGGGCGGGGGAAGCGACCCCGTACGGGCCACCACCGCGTGCCGCCCCCCGCCGGGCCCGCTGGAATGGACGGGTGACCGCGCCTCCGGACGACTGCCTCGCGCGCAACGAGTGGATCTGCGGCAAATATCTGAGCACCCGCCGCGACATCCTCGTCGACGCCGTGCTGCAACACCTGGAGCTGACCGCGCTCTCCGTGGTCCTCGCCCTCGCGATCGCCCTGCCCCTCGCCGTGCTCGCCCGCCGCTGGAGCCTCGCGGCGGGGCCCGTCCTCGCCCTCACCACGGTCCTGTACACGATCCCCTCACTCGCGATGTACTCGCTGCTGCTCCCGGTCTACGGCCTGTCGTCGACGCTGGTCGTCGCGGGCCTCGTGCTGTACTCGCTGACGCTGCTCGTCCGCAACATCCTCGCGGGCCTTCGCGCCGTGCCCGAGGAGACCCGGCAGGCCGCCCGCGGCTTGGGCTACGGCCCGATCAGGCTGCTCCTGACCGTCGAGCTGCCGCTCGCCCTGCCCGCGGCCATGGCGGGCCTGCGCATCGCCACCGTCTCGGCCGTCTCGCTGGCCACCGTCGGCGCGATCGTCGGCTTCGGTGGACTCGGCAACCTCATCTACTCCGGCATGAACACCTACTTCAAGGCCCAGGTCCTCACCGCCTCCGTGCTGTGCGTGCTCGTCGCCGTCCTCGCCGACCTGCTGCTGCTCGGCGTGCAACGCCTGCTCACGCCCTGGACGAGGGCGGCCCGCTCATGAACACCCACAGCGGGGCGGCCCGCTCATGAAGACCCTCGCCGACGCCTGGGACTGGCTCGCCGACTCCGCGCACTGGGCGGGCGACGGCGGCATCTGGCAGCGGCTCACCCAGCACCTCGTCCTCACCGTCGTGTGCCTGCTCATCGCCTGCCTCGTCGCGCTGCCCGTCGCGCTGGTCCTCGGCCACCTCGGCAGGGGCGGCGCGCTCGCGGTGAACATCTCCAACGTCGGCCGCGCCGTACCGACCTTCGCGGTGCTCGTGCTCCTGCTCCTCACCCCCCTCGGGAGGTGGGGCGAGGGCCCCACCGTCGTCGCCCTCGTCCTGTTCGCCGTGCCGCCGCTGCTCACCAACGCGTACGTGGGGATGCGCGGCGTCGACCGCAGCGTCGTACAGGCCGCGCGCGGCATGGGCATGACGGGGCCGCAGCTCCTGTGGCGGGTCGAGGCGCCGCTCGCACTGCCCCTGATCATGAGCGGGGTGCGGCTCGCCGCCGTCCAGCTCGTCGCCACCGCGACCATCGCGGCACTCGCGGGCGGCGGTGGCCTCGGCCGGATCATCACGGCGGGCTTCAACCTGGCCAGCACACCGCAGGTGGTGGCGGGCGCGGTGCTCGTGGCGGTGTTCGCGCTGCTCGTGGAGGGCCTGTTCGAGATCGCGGAGCGGTTCGCGCCCGGGCGGGCCCGCCGGAACGGAAAGGGGTGAGCGGGGTGCGCACCCGACGACACGGCGCTCGGCGCGAACGGCGGGCCCGGCGCGCCCGGTACGGCATGCTCGCCGCTGCCCTCGCCCTGCTCGCCGCCGGGTGCGGCTCGGGTCCGTCCCTGGAGAACCGGGGCGAGGTCACCGCGCCGCCCGGCGACAGCGAACACCTGGTCGTGGGCTCCGCGGGCTTCACCGAGAGCGACCTGCTGGCGCAGATGTACGCCCTGCTCCTGGACAAGGCGGGCTACGGCACCGAGATCCTGACCGTCGCCAACCGCGAGCTCTACGAACCCGCCCTGGAGTCGGGGCAGATCGACGTAGTCCCGGAGTACGCGGCGACCTTCGCCGACTGGCTCAACGCCAAGGCCAACGGCGCCGACGCGAAGCCCGTCGGCTCACCCGACCTCGCCGCCACCATGAGGGCCCTGCGCGACCTCGCCGCGCCGCGCGGCCTCACCGTCCTCGACGCGGGCCGCGCCGTGGACCAGAACGCGTTCGCCGTCGCCGCCTCCTACGCGCGCGAGCACCGCCTGAAGACCCTCAGCGACCTCGGCAGGTCCAACCAGAGGGTACGGCTCGCCGCGGGCGACGAGTGCGTGCAGCGGCCCTACTGCGAACCCGGCCTGAAGAAGGTGTACGGCATCGACGTCACCGGCGTCGACCCCAAGGGCGTCGGCACCACGCAGGCCAAGAAGGCCGTGCAGAGCGGCCAGGACCAGATGGTCCTCACCACCACGACCGACGCCACCCTCGACGAGTTCGACCTGGTCCTCCTCGCCGACGACAAGCACCTCCAGAACGCCGACCACATCGTCCCCGTGGTCAACCGCTCCCACGCGGGCAGCAAGGGCGTCGCCCACGCCCTGTCCCGTCTCAACACCGTCCTCACCACCGAGGACCTGGCCGACCTGAACCGCCAGGTGGACAGTTGGCGCAGACTGCCGAAGGACGTGGCGACGACGTACTTGCGGGACAAGGGCCTGCTCTGACGCAGGGGTGTCCCGTGCCGGAAGGCGCTACGCGTCGGCCACCGAATCGAACTCCACATCCCCGCGCCCCACACCGTGGGCATCCGCGTCCACCGACCGCCGCAGTGCCTCGTGGAGCTTCGCCGGGGTCAGGACGCCGACGAAGCGGGCGCCGTCCACGACGGCGACCCAGCCCGCGTCGTGCTGGAGCATCACGCCGAACGCCTGCTTCAGGGGAGTGCCGACGGGCACCCACGCGTTCATGCGGTGGGCCAGGTCGCCGACGGTGGCGTCCGCTCCGGCGAGCGCCACCTCGTCGACGCCGACCCAGCCGTGCAGATCGCCGTCGGCGTTCAGGACCATCGCCCAGCGGGCGTCGTCCCCGCGCAGTTGGGCGGCGGCCCGCGCGGCGGACTCGTCCAGGCGGGCGACGGGCGGCTGCTCCAGGTCGTCGGCCTCGATCTCGGTCACCGAGAGCCGCTTCAGGCCCCGGTCGGCGCCCACGAACTCGGCCACGTACGGTGTCGCGGGCGTGCCGAGGACGGTTCCCGGCGTGTCGAACTGCTCGATGCGGCCCTGCCCGTACACCGCGACACGGTCACCGAGCCGCACGGCCTCCTCGATGTCGTGCGTGACCATGAGGACGGTCTTGCGCACGGTGCGCTGGAGGTTCAGGAACTCGTTCTGGAGCCGCTCCCGCACCACCGGGTCCACGGCGCCGAACGGTTCGTCCATCAGGAGCACCGGCGGGTCGGCGGCGAGGGCACGGGCCACGCCGACCCGCTGCCGCTGACCGCCGGAGAGCTGTTCGGGGTAGCGCGGGCCGTAGATCTTGGGGTCGAGCCCCACCAGGTCGAGGAGTTCGGCCGCACGCTCCCGCGCCCTGGCCCGCTTCCAGCCGACGAGGGCCGGTACGGTCGCCGTGTTGTCGAGGACGGTGCGGTGCGGGAAGAGGCCGACCTGCTGGATGACGTAGCCGATGCGGCGCCGCAGCTTCACCGGGTCGACCCCGGCGATGTCCTCACCGTCCACGTAGATGCGGCCCGATGTCGGTTCGACAAGGCGGTTCACCATCATCATGGTGGTCGTCTTGCCGCAGCCGGACGGGCCGACGAGCGTGACCAGCTCGCCCTCGGCGACCTCGAAGGAGAGGCCGTCCACGGCGGTCGTGCCGTCCGGGTAGCGCTTGGTCACCTGCTCGAACCGGATCATCCCCTCACGCTAACCGCGCGTGATCGTCCCCGCACACGCTCGGTCGGGGCTCTCGGCCCCCTCGACGAGCACGACCTCCAGGGTCCGGGGACCGTGCACGCCCTCGACGCGGTCGAGTTCGATGTCGCTGGTCGCGGAGGGACCGGAGATCCAGGTGAGGGGACGCGCGGGGTCGAGCCGCCGCAGTGCCCGCGGTACGGAGGAGACGACCTGGCCGGGTACGCGGACGACGCAGATGTGATGGTCGGGGACGAGGGTGATGCGGCGGCGCCCCTGATCGGGGGAGCCGTCGAGGACGATCGTGCCGGTCTCGGCGACGGCGACCGCGCAGCCGGTGACCACGCTGTCGGCCCGGTCGAGCTGTGCGGGCGTGCTCCCGGCACGGTCGGGGACGGGCACCGCGCCCGAGTCCGCCAGCCAGTTGGGCGGCAGCCCCGGCGGCACGAGCACGGTGCGGGCGCCGCGGGCGGCGAGGAGCCGCGCGAGGACCTCCGGCAGTCGGGCGTGGTCGGCGCGGTGCACCAGGGCCCGGTAGTCGGCGAGGTTCTCGGCGAGCAGGTCGACGGTCCGCCCGGTGGTGAGGTCACCGTGCGCGTCCGCGTAACCCCGGTCGACGGCTGCCTCGTACGGCTCGTCGGGGACCGGACCGAGAGCCCGGCCGATCCGCCCGAGGATGATCTCCCTGCTGCTCATGCGCCGGCCTCCCGGTCGTCGGTACGTCCGGTACGTTCCCGGGTGCGCCGCCACCAGTCGCGGAACGACTCCTCCGGCACCGTGGGCAGATCCCGGGTCGCGCTCCACGCCCGCCCCGGGCCCGGCAGCTTCCGGGGGTGCGCCCTGCGGGTGCGTGCGGCCAGGCGCTGACCGGCCCGCAGCAGTCCCGGCCGGGCGAACACCAGGCCCGCGGCGCGCATGGCGGCCCGCTCGGCGGCGTGCCCCCCGGCCGGTCTGAGGGTCACCTTCGCGCCGTGCCGGGTGAACTCGCCGCCCTGGACGACGCGTTCCCGCAGGTGTACGAGGACCTCGGGGATGTCGATGGCGACCGGGCACACCTCGTAGCAGGCACCGCAGAGGCTGGAGGCGTAGGGGAGGGAGGCGTCGAGCGCGGTGGCCGTGCCGCGCAACTGGGGGTTGAGGATGGCGCCGATGGGCCCGGGGTAGACCGAGCCGTACGCGTGCCCGCCCGCGCGCTCGTAGACGGGGCACACGTTCAGGCACGCCGAGCAGCGGATGCAGCGCAGCGCCTGCCGGCCCACCTCGTCGGCGAGGGTGTCGGTGCGGCCGTTGTCGAGCAGGACGAGGTGGAAGGCGCGCGGCCCGTCGCCGTCCGTGGTGCCGGTCCACGTCGAGGTGTACGGGTTCATGCGCTCCGCGGTCGAGGAGCGCGGCAGCGTCTGCAGGAACACCTCCAGGTCCCGCCACGCCGGCACGGTCTTCTCGATGCCGACGACGGAGATCAGGGTCTCGGGCAGCGTCAGACACATCCGGCCGTTGCCCTCGGACTCCACGACCACCAGGGTGCCTGTCTCGGCGACCATGAAGTTCGCGCCGGAGATGCCGACCTTGGCGCGCAGGAACTTCTCCCGCAGATGCAGCCGCGCGGCCTCGGCGAGTTCGGCGGGGGTGTCGGTGAGGCCCTCGGGGGCGGGGCGGCCCCAACGTGCCATCTCCGAGCGGAAGATGTCGCGGATCTCGGCGCGGTTGCGGTGGATGGCGGGGACGAGGATGTGGGAGGGCCGGTCGTCGCCGAGCTGCACGATCAGCTCCGCGAGGTCGGTCTCATAGGCGCGGATGCCCGCGGCCTCCAGGGCCTCGTTGAGGCCGATCTCCTGTGTGGCCATCGATTTGACCTTGACGACCTCGCGTTCACCGGTGGCCTCGACCAGGCCGGTCACGATGCGGTTGGCCTCGTCGGCGTCGGCGGCCCAGTGGACGGTGCCGCCCGCCGCCGTGACGGCCTCCTCCAACTGCTCCAGGTAGCGGCCGAGGTGGCGCAGGGTGTGGTCCTTGATCTGCTTGCCCGCTTCGCGGAGCCGCTCCCAGTCGTCGAGTTCGGCGACGGCCCGCGCGCGTTTGTCGCGGATGGTGTGGGTGGCGTGGCGGAGGTTGGCGCGCAGGGTCGCGTCGCCGACGGCCTCGCGCGCCGCCTCGGGGAAGGCGGGCATTGGGAAGGCGGGCATCCCCACGAACGTCCCGCCGGAGGTTCGGCTCATGACCAGGGCTCCTCTTGCGTGGCGGCCAGGATCTCGGCGATGTGGACGGGCCGCATCCGCGTACGCAGCCGGGTCATCGTGCCGCCGAGGTGCATCAGACAGGAGTTGTCCGCCGCGCACAGGACCTCCGCGCCCGTCGACTCGGCGCCGCGTACCTTGTCGGCGCCCATCGCCGCCGACACGTCGGCGTTCTTCACGGCGAACGTGCCGCCGAAGCCGCAGCACTCCTGCGCGCCGGGCAGCTCGGCGAGTGTCAGACCCCGTACCGCGGAGAGCAGGCGCTTTGGCCGGTCGCCGAGGCCGAGGGAGCGCAGACCGTGGCAGGTGGGGTGGTAGGTGACGGAGTGCGGGAAGTACGCGCCGACGTCGGTCACGCCGAGGACGTCGACCAGGAACTCCGTCAGCTCGTACGTCTTCGGCACCACGGGGGCGAGCGTGCGGGCGAGCGTGTCTCCCCGGCCCTCGGCGCGGGCCCGCTCCCCCATCCGCGGATACAGCTCCCGCACCATCGCCCCGCACGATCCGGACGGCGTCACGACGGCCTCGTACGCACCGAAGACATCGGAGAAGTGCCGGGCGAGCGGCTCGGCCTGGTGCCGGTACCCGGTGTTGTAGTGCGCCTGGCCGCAACAGGTCTGCGCCGCCGGGAAGTCGACGTCCACACCCAGTCTGGTCAGGAGCTTCACCACGGCGCGGCCCGTGCCGGGATACAGCGTGTCGTTGACGCACGTCAGGAACAGCGCGATGCGCATCGCCGGTGCCTCCTGTCGATCATCGGGTGCCTGTGCCCGCAGCGTAATCTGGCGGGGGCGCCGTGGGGGGACCCCTGCCGCCCCAAGGGCTCGTCCTCGAACGCCGGACGGGCCGATACCCCCTCCCTAGGAGTTGGCTTGAGCGAGTCGTACCGTCAGCCCGGAGTCGTGCTCACCGATCGTTGGTTCAGTGTGCCGTTGGATCATGGTGTGCCGGACGGTGAGCGGATCGAGCTGTTCGCGCGGGAGTGTGTCGCCGCGGGCCGTGAGGACGCCGGGCTGCCGTGGCTGGTGTACCTCCAGGGCGGCCCCGGCTTCGGCGCGCAGCGCTTCAGCGGCAAGCAGGCCTGGCTCGGCCGCGCCCTGCGCGACCACCGGGTGCTGCTGCTCGACCAGCGCGGCACCGGCAGCTCGACCCCCGCCAACCGGCAGACGCTGCCCCTGCGCGGCGGCCCGCGTGAACAGGCCGAGTACCTCGGCCACTTCCGCGCCGACGCGATCGTGCGCGACTGCGAGACGATCCGCACCGAGGTGACCGGCGGCGCGCCGTGGACGGTCCTCGGCCAGAGCTTCGGCGGTTTCTGCGTCACGCACTATCTGTCGACCGCACCCGAGGGCCTCGCGACCGCCCTGATCACCGGTGGTCTGCCCACGCTCGACGGACACGCGGACGATGTGTACCGCGCCGCGTACCCCCGCATGGAGCGCAAGACCCTCGCGCACTACGCTTGTTACCCGCAGGACGCCGAGCGCGCCGCCCGCGTCGTCGAGTACGTGGCCGAGCACGAGCCCGTGCTCCCCGGCGGCTATCGCCTCACCCCCGAGGCCTTCCAGTCCCTCGGCATCCTGCTCGGCACCGGGGACGGCAGCCACCGCCTGCACTACCTCCTGGAGGACGCCTTCGTGCGGACCCCGGCGGGCCACGCCCTGTCCGACGCCTTCCAGGAAGCCGCCCAGGCGATCCTGTCGTACGCCGCGGCACCGCTGTACGCCGTCCTGCACGAGGCGATCTACGCCCAGGACGGGCGGCCCACCGCCTGGTCGGCGGAGCGGGTGCGGGCCGAGTTCCCGCGCTTCGACGCGGGCAAGAGCCTCGCCGACGGCACGGCGCCGCTGTTCACCGGTGAGGCGGTGCAGCGCTGGATGTTCGACTGCGACCCGGCCCTGCGCCCCCTGCGCGAGACGGCCGACCTGCTCGCCGAACGCACCGACTGGCCCGCCCTGTACGACCCCGCGCGCCTGGCCGTCAACGAGGTCCCCGCGGCCGCCGCCGTCTACCACGACGACATGTACGTCGACACCGAGCACTCCCTGCGCACCGCCCGCACGATCCGGGGGCTTCGGACCTGGGTGACGGACGAGTTCGAGCACGACGGGCTGCGGGCCGGTGGCTCCCGGGTCCTCGACCGGCTGCTCGGCCTGGCGCGCGGCGAACTCTGACCGGACCTGGGAGGTGTCCGACCGGTCCTGGGAGGTGTCCGACCGGTCCTGGGAGGTGTCCGACCGGTCCTGGGCGGCACGCGAGCCGTACGCCATAGGCTGCCGCCCATGACCGACCAGCAGAACAGCGCGACGACGCCCGCCCAGCTCGCCCCCATGCCCGAGGACTGGCAGCGGGCGCTCGCCGTCGTCGCCCACCCGGACGACCTGGAGTACGGCTGCGCGGGCGCCATCGCCGCGTGGACCGACGCGGGGCGCGAGGTCGCTTACCTGCTCGCGACGCGCGGCGAGGCGGGCATCGACACCATCGCGCCCGCCGACGCGGGGCCGCTGCGCGAGCGGGAGCAGCGGGCGAGTGCCGCCGTCGTCGGCGTCGACACCGTGGAGTTCCTCGACCACCGCGACGGTGTGATCGAGTACGGTACGGCGCTGCGCCGCGATATCGCCGCCGCCATCCGCAGGCACCGGCCCGAGCTCGTCATCACCCTCAACCACCGCGACACCTGGGGCGGTGTCGCCTGGAACACCCCGGACCACGTCGCCGTCGGGCGTGCGACGCTCGACGCCGCCTCGGACGCGGGGAATCGGTGGATCTTCCCCGAGTTGACCGAGCAGGGGCTTCAGCCCTGGGACGGGGTGCGGTGGGTTGCCGTAGCCGGCACCGACACTCCCACCCATGCGGTGGACGCCACGGCCGGTCTTGAGCGGGGGATTCGTTCCCTGCTCGAACACCGGACGTATCTGGAGGTGCTGACCGACGAGGATCCCGAGACCTACTGCCGTACGTTTCTCGCCGGGTACGCCGAGCAGCTCGCTCCCCGGTTCGGGGGGAAGCCCGCGGTGGCCTTTGAGGTTTTCGGTCGGTAGGGGAAAGTGCCCCGCCGGTGTGGACCGGTCGGCGCATGATGTGCTGGATTGACATGAGCGCTTGCTGAAACTGCAATGGTGGCATGGGAAGCGCCGACAAGAACCTCAGTTCCGACGACAACTCCGGCGGCGGTGAGACCGACAAGGTGCTCACCGCCGTCGGGCCCCGGCTCCGCAAGATCCGTAAGGAGCGGGGGGCCACCCTCGCCGGGCTCTCCGCGGCGACCGGGATCTCCGTCAGTACGTTGTCGCGGCTCGAATCGGGGGGCCGCAAACCGAGCCTGGAACTGCTGCTGCCCATCGCCCGCGCGCACCAGGTGCCCCTGGACGAACTCGTGGGCGCGCCCCCGGTGGGCGACCCCCGGGTGCGGGCCAAGCCCATCGTCCGGAACGGGCGCACGATGGTGCCGCTGACCCGGCAGCCGGGCGGGCTTCAGGCGTACAAGGTCATCGAGCCCGCGCGCTCCGCCGAGCCCGACCCCAGGACCCATGAGGGGTACGAGTGGCTGTACATCCTCTCCGGGCGGCTGCGTCTGGTGCTCGCCGAGCACGACGTGGTGCTCGGCCCCGGCGAGGCCGCGGAGTTCGACACCCGGGTGCCGCACTGGTTCGGGTCCGCGGGGGAAGGGCCGGTGGAGTTCCTCAGCCTCTTCGGGCCGCAGGGGGAGCGGATGCACGTACGCGCGCGGCCCGCGGCGAAGCGCGATCAGGAGGAGTGACGAGGGCGGGCGCCGGAATCGGGAGCCTGCCCCCGCGCACTGTTCCCCAAAGGGCAAGCGACCGCTTAGTATGCGACCGGAGCACGGTCGACTACAGCGTGGAGGCCCCGCATGCGCGCATGGCACGTACACCGCAACGGCGAGCCCGGTGAGGTGATGCGGCTCGAAGAGGCCGACCTGCCGGTGCCCGGCGAAGGCCAGGTGCTCCTGAAGGTCCGCGCCGCGGGCGTCAACTTCCCGGACGCGCTGCTGTGCCGCGGCCAGTACCAGATCACCCCGCCGCTGCCGTTCACGCCCGGCGTGGAGATCTGCGGCGAGACCGAGGACGGGCGGCGCGTCATCGCCACCCCGGCCCTGCCGCACGGCGGCTTCGCCGAGTACGCCCTCGCGGACGCCGCCGCCCTGCTGCCCGCGCCACAGGCCCTGGACGACGCGGAGGCCGCTGCCCTGCACATCGGCTACCAGACCGGCTGGTTCGGCCTGCACCGGCGCGCGCGGCTCACGGCGGGCGAGACCCTGCTCGTGCACGCGGCGGCGGGCGGTGTCGGCAGCGCGGCGGTGCAGCTCGGCAAGGCCGCGGGCGCCACCGTCATCGGTGTGGTCGGCGGCGCCGAGAAGGCCGAGGTCGCCCGGCGGCTCGGCTGCGACCTGGTCGTCGACCGGCGCACGGACGACATCGTGGGCGCCGTGAAGGAGGCCACCGGCGGCCGCGGCGCCGACGTCGTCTACGACCCCGTGGGCGGCGACGCCTACGCCAAGTCCGCGAAGTGCGTGGCCTTCGAGGGCCGCATCCTCGTCGTCGGCTTCGCCAGCGGCGCCGTTCCCACGCCCGCCCTGAACCACGCCCTGGTGAAGAACTACTCGATCGTCGGCCTGCACTGGGGCCTGTACAACACCAAGGACCCCCGTGCGGTCCTGGAGTGCCACGACCACCTCACCCAGCTCGCCGCCAAAGGTGCCATCAAGCCGCTGATCAGCGAGCGCGTGCCGCTCGACGGGGCCGCGCAGGCCGTGCAGCGCGTCGCCGACGGGACCACCACGGGCCGCGTGGCCGTCCTGCCCGCGCTCACCGAGGGGGCCGCCGCATGACCGACGCCGCCGAACTCCGCCGCCGCACCCGGGACCTGCTCGCCGCGCACCCGGTCGCGACCACCGAACGCACCGCGTTCCTCGGGGCGCGCTTCGACGCCGGGCTCGCCTGGGTCCACTACCCCGAAGGCCTCGGTGGTCTCGGTGCCCCGCGCTCGCTGCAGGCCGTGGTGGACGCCGAGTTGGAGGCCGCGGGCGCGCCCGACAACGACCCGCGCCGCATCGGCATCGGCCTGGGCATGGCCGCCCCCACCATCCTGGCCTTCGGCACCGACGAGCAGAAGCGCCGCCTGCTGCGGCCGCTGTGGATCGGCGACGAGGTGTGGTGCCAGTTGTTCAGCGAGCCGGGCGCCGGATCCGACCTTGCGGCGCTCGGCACCCGCGCCGTCCGTGACGGCGACGACTGGATCGTGGACGGGCAGAAGGTGTGGACGTCCAGCGCGCACACCGCCCGCTGGGGCATCCTCATCGCCCGCACCGACCCCGATCTGCCCAAGCACCGCGGCATCACGTACTTCCTCTGCGACATGACCGACCCGGGCGTCGAGGTGCGGCCGCTGCGCCAGATCACCGGCGAGGCCGAGTTCAACGAGGTCTTCCTCACCGGCGTACGCATCCCCGACAGCCACCGCCTCGGCCCGGTCGGCGACGGCTGGAAGGTCGCGCAGACCACCCTCATGAACGAGCGCGTGTCCATCGGCGGCATGCGGATCCCGCGCGAGGGCGGCATGATCGCTCCGGTCGCGCGGGCCTGGCGGGAGCGCCCCGAACTGCGCACCCACGACCTGCACCAGCGTCTGCTCACGCTCTGGGTGCAGGCGGAGGTCGCGAGGATCACCGGCGAACGGCTGCGGCAACAGCTCGTCGCGGGACAGCCGGGGCCCGAGGGCTCCGGCATGAAGCTCGGCTTCGCCCGGCTGAACCAGGAGATCAGCGGCCTCGAAGTGGAACTCCTCGGCGAGGAGGGCCTGTTGTACGACGACTGGACGATGCGCAGGCCCGACCTCGTCGACTTCACCGGGCGCGAGGCCGGATACCGCTATCTGCGCGCCAAGGGCAACAGCATCGAGGGCGGCACCAGCGAGGTGCTCCTGAACATCGTCGCCGAGCGCGTCCTCGGCCTGCCGCAGGAACCGCGCACCGACAAGGACGTCGCCTGGAAGGACCTGAACCGATGACGGTAGAGCCCGCACAGTCCGATTTGCTCTACACCGAGGAGGAGGAGGCGCTGCGGTCCGCCGTGCGCTCCCTGCTCGCCGACCGCTGCGACGCGGCCACCGTCCTCGCCCGCACCGAGTCGGAGCAGCCGCACGACCGCGAGCTGTGGAAGACGCTCACCGACGGCATGGGCCTCGCCGGGCTGCTCGTGCCCGAGTCCCGGGGCGGGCAGGGCGCCACGCACCGGGAGGCCGCCGTCGTCCTGGAGGAACTCGGCCGGACGGTGGCGCCCGTGCCGTTCCTGACGAGCGCCGTCATCGCCACGGAGACGCTGCTCGCCTGCCCGGACGACGACGCCGCCGAACTGCTCGCCGCGCTGGCCTCAGGACGCACGGTCGGCGGGCTCGCGGTGCCGTTCGCCACCGCGCCGGGGGCCGACCGGGCGCCGGTGCGGTACTCCGGCGGGACGCTGCACGGCGAGGTCACCGGGGTCGCCGACGCCGCGGTCGCCGACATCCTGCTCGTCCCGACCGCCGATGGTCTGTTCGCCGCCGACACCGGCCGTGACGGCGTCACCGTCACCCCGCAGACGTCCCTGGACCGCACCCGTCCGCTGGCCGTGGTCACCTTCGACGGGGCCCCGGCCCGGCGGCTCGCGGCGCGCGCGGACACCCCGGTACGCCTCGGTCTGCGCGCCGGTGCCGGGCTGCTCGCCTCCGAACAACTCGGCATCGCCGAGTGGTGCCTGGCGGAAACCGTCCGGTACACCAAGGAGCGGCACCAGTTCAACCGGCCCGTCGGCTCCTTCCAGGCGCTCAAGCACCGGCTCGCCAAGAGCTGGCTGGACGTGGTGAACACCCGCGCCGCCGCCCGGTACGCCGCCGACGCCCTCGCCACCGGCAGCGACGAACCGAACCTCGCGGCGGCCCTCGCGCAGGCGTATGCCGCGCCCGTGGCGGTGCGCGCCGCCGAAGAGGCGCTCCAGCTCCACGGCGGCATCGGCATGACCTGGGAGCACCCCGTCCACCTCTACCTCAAGCGCGCCAAGGCCGACTCGATCGGACTCGGCACGGCGGGACAGCACAAGGAGGCCCTGGCGGAGCTGGTCGCGCTGCCGGCACCCTGACGCTCCCCGCGCCCCTCCCCGGGACCTCCCGCACCGCCCTGACCTGGGCCTGCTCCACAAGCCGTAGGACACCCCTCCCTTTCGCACCCATTACATGAGGCATAATTGCGAGCTGTTCGCAAGAAGGATTGATCTTCAGTAGGGGTGTGGAGCATGAGGGCCCGATCCATACGGACCACGGGCGCGGTCGCGGCGACCGCCGCACTGGCGGTCGCCGCGTCGGCCTGTTCGTCACCGGACGACGGCAAGGGCGGCTCCGGGACGTCGGCGGTCGTCGGCATCGCGTACGAACCCGAGACCCTCAGCCCGCTCCTCGGCTACGGCAAGGACGGCAACTCCAAGATCTTCGACGGGCTGCTCACGCACGACGCGGACATGAAGCTCAAGCCCGCGCTCGCCGCGAAGCTGCCGAAGGTCGCCGACGGCGGCACGACCTACACCTACGAGCTGCGCAAGGGCGTCAAGTTCAGCGACGGCAAGCCGTTCACGGCCAAGGACGTCGTCTTCACGTACGAGACGATCCTCGACAAGAAGACGAACAACGCCGCCAAGACCGAGCTGGACGCCGTCAAGAGCGTCGAGGCCAAGGGCGACGACACCGTCGTCTTCCACCTCAAGTACCCCTACGCCCCGTTCGCCGAGCGCACCGTGCTGCCCATCGCGCCCCAGCACGTCGCGGGCAAGCAGGACGTGAACAGCGGCGCCTTCACCACCGAGCCGATCGGCACCGGACCCTACGAACTGGTGAAGTGGTCCAAGGGCGAGAAGCTCGTCTTCAAGGCCAACCCGGACTACTGGGGCGGCGCGCCGAAGATCAAGAACTTCACGATGGCGATCGTCAAGGACGACGACCTGCGCGCCACCCGCCTGCGCACCGGCGACCTCGACGGCGCCATCCTGCCGCCGAACCTCGCCAAGACCTTCAAGTCCGACGCGGACAAGAAGACGTACGCCGCCAAGACCTTCGACTACCGCGTGGTGACCCTGCCGACCGGCAACAAGGTCGCGGGCGACACCGCCGTGCGGCGCGCACTCGACGTCGGCGTCGACCGCAAGGCCATGGTCGACTCCATCCTGGAGGGCGCGGGCAAGGAGGCCTACGGCCCGGTCCCGACGGACAGCCCCTGGTTCACCAAGGGCACCGAGCGCGAGTTCGACCTCACCCGGGCCAAGAAGATCCTCGACGACGCGGGCTGGAAGCCCGGCAAGGGCGGCATCCGCGAGAAGGACGGCGTCCAGGCGAAGTTCCCGCTGTGGTACCTCTCCGGCGACAAGCTCCGCCAGGAGCACGCGCTCGCCTACGCCTCCGACGCCAAGAAGCTCGGCGTCAAGGTCGAGGTGCAGTCCGGCACCTGGGAGGTCATCGAGCCCCGCATGCCCAAGGACGCGGTCCTCGCGGGCGGCGGCTCCCCGGCCGACCCCGACTTCGACCAGTACACGCTCCTGAAGTCCGCCCTCGCAGGTGACGGCTTCAACAACATGGCGCACTACGACAACCCCAAGGTCGACAAGGCCCTGGAGGACGCCCGCAAGAGCGGCGACCACGCAAAGCGGCAGGCCGCCTACGACACCGTCCAGCGCGAACTGGTGAAGAACCCGGGCTACACCTTCCTCACCCACATCGACCACCTCTACGTCGTGAACAAGTCCTACGGCGACCTCTCCACCCAGGTCGAGCCGCACGACCACGGCCTGGCCTCCGGGCCCTGGTGGAACGTCGAGGACTGGCAGCCGCAGAAGTGACCAGGCAACTGCCCTGGGGTCCGATGGCGCGGCTCGTGGGACGGCGGGCGCTGTTCGCCGTCCCCGTCCTGCTCGCCGTCACCTTCGGCGTCTTCGCCGTCGCCGAGGCCTCGCCCTTCGACCCCGTCAAGGCGTACGCGGGCACCGCGGGGCTCACCTCGTCCCAGGAGAACCTGGACCAGCTCCGCGCCAACCTCGGCGTCGACAAGCCGCTGGTCTCCCGCTGGTGGGACTGGCTCACCGCGGCCCTGCACGGCGACCTCGGGGACTCCAGCACGCTGCGCCAGCCCGTCGCGGACGCCATCGGTGAACGCGTCGGCTGGTCCGTGCTGCTCGCCGCGACGGCGTTCGTCCTCGCCGTCCTCGTCGGCTCCGCGCTCGGCGTGCTCGCCGCCCGCCGCCCCGGCGGCTGGCTCGACCGCTGCGTGACGTCCCTCGCCTACACCCTGGAGGCCGCGCCGCCGTTCTGGCTCGGCCTGCTCGCCGTGTGGCTCTTCGCCCTCAAACTGGGCGTGCTGCCCGCCGGCGGGCTCACCGACACCTCCAGCGTGGCCGTGACGGCGGGGCAGGTGGCCCGGCACCTCGTGCTGCCCGCCGCCGTGCTCGCCGTCTCGCAACTGCCCTGGTTCGTCCTGTACGTACGCCAGGGCGTGGGCGACGCGCTCGGCGACGACCCGGTCCGGGGCGCCCGCGCCCGCGGCCTCGCCGAGCGGACCGTGCTCCTGAAGCACGCGTTCCGCTCCGGCATGCTGCCGGTGCTCACGCTCGTCGGCTCCCGAGTGCCCGAACTGATCACCGGCGCGCTGCTCGTGGAGACCGTCTTCAGTTGGCCCGGCATCGCCGCCGCGACCGTGCAGGCCGCGACATCCGTGGACTTCCCGCTGCTCGCCGCGCTCACCGCGCTCGCCACGGTGGCGGTCCTGCTCGGCAACCTGCTCGCGGACCTCCTCTACGGGCTCGCCGACCCCAGGGTGGGATTCGATGGCTGAGACCAGGACGACGGCCGGTGCCGGAACGACGGCTGACACGGGAACGGTCTGGCGCCCGGTGGCGGGGCGGTCCGTCGCGGGCAGCCGCAAGGCGTCCCGCTCGACACGGGCATGGCGGGTGTGGAGCTCGGCCGCGATCGTCGTGGCCGTCGTCCTCGCCGTCCTGATCGTGCCGCCCCTCGCGGACCTCGACGAACAGGCCGTCCACCTCGCCGACAAGCTCCTGCCGCCATCCCTGGAGCACCCCTTCGGCACCGACGACGTGGGCCGCGACCTGCTCCTGCGCTGCGTCTACGGGCTGCGCGTCTCCCTCCTCGTCGGTGTGGTCGCCGCCGTCGTGGCCACCGTCATCGGCACCGCGGTCGGCGCGCTCGCCGCCTCCGCGGGCGGCTGGGTCGACCGGGTCGTCATGCGGCTCGTCGACGTGTTCTCGTCGGTTCCGCACCTGTTGCTCGGCATCTTCATCGTGGCGATGTTCCGGCCGGGAGTATGGCCCGTCGTGATCTCCGTGGCGCTCACCCACTGGCTCTCCACGGCCCGCATCGTGCGCGCCGAGGTCCTGTCGCTGCGCTCGCGCCCCTACGTCGACGCGGCCATTTCCGGCGGGGCCTCCCGGTGGCGCGTCACCGTGCGGCACCTGCTGCCGGGCGTGCTGCCCCAGGCCGGCCTCGCCGCCGTCCTGATGGTCCCGCACGCCATCTGGCACGAGTCCGCCCTGTCCTTCCTCGGCCTCGGCCTGCCGACGCACCAGGCGAGCCTCGGCACCCTGGTGCAGGGCGCCCGCAGTTCGCTGCTCGCGGGCGACTGGTGGCCCACGCTCTTCCCGGGCCTGTTCATCATCGTGCCGACCCTGGCGATCGCGGGCCTCGCGGGCGCCTGGCGGGACCGGATCAACCCGCGCCGACGATCGGAGCTGATGCTGTGACCCGGCCCGTCCTCTCGGTACGGGGGCTCTCCGTACGCTTCCGCATGCGCGGCGGCACCCATGTGGCCGCCGTCACCGACGCCCGCTTCGACCTGGCCGCGGGGGAGTGCCTCGCCCTCGTCGGCGAGAGCGGCTGCGGCAAGTCCGTGCTCGCGTCGGCGCTGCTCGGCCTGCTGCCCGAGAACGCCGAGACCGCGGGCGCCGCACTCCTCGGCGACGGCACCGACCTGCTCACCGCCGACGAACGCACCCTGGCCCGCACCGTGCGCGGACGGCGCGTCGGCCTCGTACCGCAGAGCCCCGCGGCGCACCTGACGCCCGTACGCACGGTGCGCTCCCAACTGGAGGAGACCCTGCGGGAACTCGCCGGGGTCCGCAGGCCCGACCTGCGCAAGGCCGCCGCTGCCGCCGCCGAGCGCGCGTCCTTCCCGCTCGGCCACCTCGACCGCTACCCGCACGAGCTGTCCGGCGGCCTCGCCCAGCGCGCCGCCACCGCCCTCGCGCTGATCGGCGACGCCCCGCTGCTCCTCGCCGACGAGCCCACCACCGGCCTGGACCGCGAGCTCGTCGACCGCACCGTGGACGAACTGCGCCGCCACGTCGGCGACGACCGCGCCCTGCTCCTGATCACCCACGACCTCGCGGCGGCCGAGCGCATCGCCGACCGCGTCGCCGTGATGTACGCGAGCCGCGTCGTCGAGATCGCCGAAGCGGACGCCTTCTTCGGCGACCCGGGACCGCGCCACCCCTACGCCCGCGGCCTCCTGAACGCCCTGCCCGACCGGGAGTTCACCCCCATACCCGGCATGCCGCCCGAGCTGTCCGCGCTGCCCGAAGGATGCGCCTTCGCCGCCCGCTGCCACCGCGCGGACACGGCGTGCGGGACGCTCCCCGCGCTCGCCGCACCCGGCGTCGCCTGCCACCACCCGGTCACCGCGGCGCTGGAGGCCCCCCGTGCTTGAACTGCGCTCCCTGACGGCCGGATACGACCGCCGCGCGCCCGTCGTCCGCGACGTCAGCCTCACCGTCGCGCCCGGCGAGTCCGTGGGCCTGCTCGGCCCCAGCGGCTGCGGCAAGTCGACGCTCGCCCGGGTCGCCGCGCTCCTGCACCAGCCGGACCGCGGCCAGGTCGTCGTCGACGGCGAACCGGCCCGCGGCTGGCGGCACCGGGCACCACGCGCCCAGCGCACCGCGTTCGGCGTCGTCTTCCAGCAGCCGCGCCTGTCGGCCGACCCGCGTCTGACCCTCACCCAGCTCATCGCGGAACCGCTGCGGGCCACCGGACGCGCCGCCGACGTCCAGGAGCGGGTGCCGGACCTCGCCCGCACCGTCGGCCTCGGCACGGACCTGCTCGGCCGCCGCCCGCACGAGGTCAGCGACGGCCAGCTCCAGCGCGCCTGCCTGGCCCGCGCCCTGGTCCTGCGCCCCCGCTGGCTGATCTGCGACGAGATGACGGCCATGCTGGACGCCTCCACGACGGCCGCGCTCGTGGCCGCCGTCGAGGAGTACCGCGCCGAGAGCGGCGCGGGGCTCCTTGCCGTGGGCCACGACCGGGTGCTGCTGGAGCGATGGTGCGAACGGACGGTGGAGTGGGGCGAGTTGGTGGGCGCGGCGCAGGGTGCCGCCGAGCGCCCGGCAGCGAAATAATCCCGTGCCCCGGCGCGCTGCCCCCGCTACGGTGGAGACGTCCAGGTGCGAAGGGGCGGGCTACTTCGTTCAGGGAACGGGCGGTCGCGGGTTCGAATCCCGTCGTCGACCCCGGGTCGGCGTAGCTCAGCGGCAGAGCACCATATCGCCTGCCCCGGCTTCTACCTCTGGACATCCGATGCGAGCCGTCTGCCCACGGGGGAAACCGGGCAGGCGGCTTCGTCGTACGCCTCGGGCCGGGCCGCCAAGGTGCCTTGCGGATTCAGTGGGCGGACGGGTCAGCCCCGCTCCACCACGAGCACCTCCGTCCCCCGCTCCCGCATCGCCCGCACCTCCTCCCGCGCCAGACCGTCGTCCACGACCACCAGGTCGAAGTCGGTCAGCGGCGCCAGGGCGTACAGGCCGTCGCGGGTGAACTTCGTATGGTCGGCGAGCAGCACGCGCCGCGTCGCCGCCGCCATCATCGCCCGCTTGACCTGCACCGTCTCCGGAGACGTGTGATAGCAGCGGCCGCGGGTGACCGCCGTGGTCGACATGAAGAGGACGTCCGCGCGGAACGCCGCCACGCTGTCGGCCGTGTGCAGGCCCATGAACGCGTCGTACGCGGGGAAGTAGCTGCCGCCGAGCGCGATGAGCGAGACACCCGGCTCCTTGGCCAGGGCCGTGATCGCGGGCAGCGAGTTGGTGAGGACGGTCAGCGGGGTGTGCCCGGTGAGTTCGCGGCTCAGACGCAGACAGGTCGTGCTGTCGTCGAGCAGCACCGTCTGACCCGGCACCAGGAGGCGGGCCGCGGCGCGCGCGAGGCGCTGCTTCGTCTGCGCCATCGCCGTCATGCGCTCGGCGACACTGCCGTGGAACTGCGCCGATGGCAGTGCCGTCGCCCCGCCGCGGACCTTGCGCAGCCAGCCCTGCGACTGGAGGAAGTCCAGATCGCGGTGGATCGTCATCAGGCTGACCCCGAACGCCTCGGCGAGGTCGGCGGCCCGCACGAAGCCGCTCTCGACCACCCGCTCCCGCACCTGCCGCCGCCGCTGCCCGCGCACATCGTCACGACCGGCCGCGCCCCCTTCCGCCCCTTCGGTGCCCGCTGCGGGCTCTTCCGCGCTGGCCGCGCGCCCCGCCGCACGCTCTCCCATGGACCTGTCTCCACCCCGTGCCCTGTGCCGTCCCCATGTGAAATCCCGGTGTGATGTTCTCACGTACTTCACGCCACCGGCATCCCAGGGCCCCAGTCAGGGGCGGACGGCCGCCGCCCGCGTCACACGGCGGCCGGGCCCGGCCGCGTGAGGATTTTCCCGGTGTTTGACGTGCCTTTTCGGCCAGCGGTTTGCTCACCCCAGCGCCGCGCACCGTCCGCCGTCCCGTCGCCCCACCGTCCCCAGGGGAGCTTCCATGACGAACACCCCCGTGCCGCCCGTCCCGGGCGACACCGCCCGGCCGCGTTCGCTGTTCACACGCGCCGGGATTCCGCAGCCCCTGTCCTGGGGCTACCTCGGACTGCTCGTCTTCATGACGGGCGTCGGCATCGAAGCCGGGTTCCTCTCCCCGTACCTCGAAGACCTCGGCATCTCCTCGTCGCAGGTCGCGATGGTCTTCACCGTGTACGGCGTCACCGGTGCCGTCGCGGGCTGGCTGTCGGGGGCGCTCTCCGACCTGTGGGGTCCGCGCCGCGTGATGTGGCTCGGCCTCGCCGCCTTCGTCGTCACGCACGTCTTCTTCCTCGCCGTCGCCGTACCGAGCGAGGCGTACCCGCTGCTCCTGATCGGCTACGGCCTGCGCGGCCTGGCCTACCCGCTGTTCGCGTACGCCTTCCTGGTGTGGATCGCCGCGGTCGCGCCGCCCCGGCAGATGGGCAGCGCCATGGGCTGGTTCTGGTCGGCGTTCTCGGCGGGCCTGCCGACGCTCGGCTCGCTCATCGCCAGCCTGCTCATCCCCCGGGTGGGGGAGCGCGGCACCCTGTGGGCCGCGCTCGCGGTCGTCGTCGCCGGCGGGCTCGTGGCACTGCTCCTGGTCCGTGAGCGCGCCGGGACCACGCGGCTCGCCCCGCCCGGGGAGAGCCCGCTCGCCGGGCTCGCCGGCAGCCTCACCATCCTCGTCAGGGAGCCGCGCGTGGGTGCCGGTGCCGTGGTGCGGATGCTCAACACGGCCTCGCAGTTCGGCTTTCTGGTGATGCTTCCGGCGTGGTTCCGGCACGAGGTCGGGCTTTCGAACGCCCAGTGGCTCAGACTGCTCGCCATCATGTTCGCCACGAACATCGTCACGAACCTGCTCTTCGGCGTCGTCGGCGACAAGGTCGGCTGGCGCGCGACGGTGGCCTGGTGCGGCGGCGTCGGCTGCACACTCTCGACGCTGCTCCTCTACTACGTCCCCGCGGCGGGCGGCGACCGGTACGCGCTGTGCGTCCTGGTCGCCGTGCTCTACGGCGCCACCCTGTCCGGGTACGTACCGCTCTCCGCCCTCATGACCGCCATCGCCCCCGCCCACAAGGGCCAGGCCATGGCCGCCCTGAACCTGGGGGCGGGGGCCTCCACCTTCGTCGGGCCGCTCGTCGTCAGCCTTTTCCAGGGGCCGCTCGGTGTGGCCGGTGTCGTCTGGATCTTCGCCGGGTTCCATGCGGTGAGCGCCGGCCTCACCCTCGTACTGAGGACCACGGCCGCGGACAGCGGCCCCGCACCGCGGCCCGGCGCGCCCGCCGTCACCCCCGCCCCTGCCTCCGTCTCGAAGGGTTCGTGAACCATCATGTCGGTACTCGCCATCGACGTCGGCACCACCATGATCAAGTCGGTTGTCTTCGACGACCAGGGCGGTGAACTCGCCGTCTCCCGGCTCGCGACGGAGGTGGAGCGCCGCCACCCCAACTGGGCGGAGCAGGACATGGCAGCCGTGTGGAACGCCGTCGTCCACACCGTCCGCACCGCTCTGTCCGCCCTCGCCGAACGCCCCTCGGGCGCCGACCCCGTCTGGCTGGTGACCTTCACCGCGCAGGGCGACGGCGCCTGGCTCGTGGACGCCGCGGGGCGGCCCACCGGGCCCGCCGTCCTGTGGTCCGACGGGCGCGCGGGCGACATCCTGACGCGCTGGGAGCGCGAGGGCGTCCTGGACGCGGCGTTCTGCCGCAACGGTTCGCTGACGTGCAGCGGCATGCCGAACGCCGTGTTCAGTTGGCTCGCCGCCCACGACCCCGACCGCCTCGCCCGCTCCAGCGCCTCACTGACCGCCGCGGGCTGGCTGTTCCTCAAGCTGACCGGCGTGACCGCGATCGACGAGTCGGACGCCTCCGCGCCGTTCCTCGACCACGCCACCGGCGACTACGCCCCGGACATCGTGGAGCTGTTCGGCCTCACCGCGCACGCACGGCTCCTGCCGCGGGTCCTCGGCGAGCACGAGCGGATCGCCGAGATCACCGGCGAGGCCGCGGCCCAGCTCGGCGTCCAGGCGGGCCTGCCGGTGGTGATGGCGCCGTACGACATCGCCTCCACCGCCCGCGGCGTCGGCGTCGTCAACCCCGGCCAGGCGTGCGGCATCCTCGGCACCACCATCTGTACGGAGATCGTCCGCAAGGACGTCGACACCACCGGCGAACCGTCCGGCATCAACATCGCCTACCGGGGCCGCGAGCGTGTCCTGCGCGCCTTCCCCACCCTGAACGGCGTCGAGGTGCTCGGCTGGGCCGCGCGCACCCTCCAGCTCCAAGGGCCGCCGGAACTGGGCGCCCTCGCGTTCTCCGCGCCCCCCGGCGCGAACGGCCTGATGTTCCTGCCGTATCTGTCCCCGGCCGGTGAACGCGCGCCGTTCCTCGACCCCCGCGCCCGCGGCGCGTTCTGGGGCCTGTCCCTCAACCACACCCCCGCCGACCTGGCACGCTCGGTGTTCGACGGTCTCTCCCTCGTCGTACGGGACTCGCTCGCGGCCTCCCGGACGAGCGTCACCGAGCTGCGGCTGTGCGGCGGCGGCGCCAACAGCGACGACTGGTGCCGCCTCATCGCGGACGCCACCGGCGTGCCCACGGCCCGCTCCGGCGACACCGAACTGGGCGCCAAGGGCGCCTTCCTCACCGGCCTCGTGCTCACCGGCGCCGAATCCAGCATGCACAGCGCCGCCAGCAAGTACGTGCGGATGCGCACCAGTTGGGAGCCGGACCCGGAGCGCGCCGGGTTCTACACCGGTCTGTACGAGGAGTTCCTGCGCTGGCGGGGGATCGCGCGGGACGCGGGGTGGACGGCAGCGGCGCCAGGAACCCGTACCGCCGCTGCACCCGGGACTCGTACCCCCGCTGCACCCGGGACTCGTACCCCCGCTGCATCCGGGGCTCGTACCCCCGCGGCGCCCGGAACCCGTACCCCCGAGGCGTCCGCGACGACCCCCGCCGACGCGACCGCCGCACCCTCAGGAGTTCCCCGTGACTGACCCGCACCGCCTCCCGCCCGACGCCGTCTGGCTCGGCCTCGACCTCGGTACGCAGAGCGCCCGCTGCGTCGCCGTCGACTCCGCGGGCACGGTGCTCGCCGCCGCGTCCCGGCCGCTGACCAGTCACCGCGACGGGAACCGGCACGAGCAGGACCCGGAGCAGTGGTGGACCGCGCTCGCCGCGGCCTGCCGCGAGGCGACGTCCGCACTCGACGATCCGGCCCGTGTCCGCGGCCTCGCACTCGACGCGACCTCCGGCACCATCCTCCTGTCCGACACCCACGGCACCCCGCTGACCCCGGGCCTGATGTACGACGACGGACGCGCCGCCGACCAGGCCGAGCGCGTCAACGCGGCGGGCGCGGAGGTCTGGAGCGAGCTCGGCTACCGCTCCATGCAGTTGTCCTGGGCGCTGCCCAAGCTGCTGTGGCTCCTGGAGCACGAACCCGCCGCCGCCCGCCCGGACGCACGGCTGCTGCACCAGCCCGACCTCGTCACCCGGCGCCTCGCGGGACGGCAGGTACCGAGCGACGCGAGCCACGCCCTGAAAAGCGGCTACCACCTCGTCGACGAACGCTGGCCCGCCCCGGAGTTCACCGAACTCGGCGTCCCCGCACAACTGCTGCCCGACGTGGTCCGCCCCGGCGCCGTGCTCGGCGCCGTGTGCGCGGCGGCCGCCGCGGCCACCGGCATCCCCGAGGGCACCGCCATCGTCGCCGGGATGACGGACGGCTGCGCGGCGCAGATCGGCGCGGGCGCCCTCGCACCCGGGGCGTGGAACTCGGTACTCGGCACGACCCTCGTCCTCAAGGGAGTGAGCCCGCACCTCGTGCGCGACCCCGGCGGTGTCGTCTACTGCCACCGCGGCCCCGGCTCCACCTGGCTGCCGGGCGGCGCGTCCGGCAGCGGCGCGGGCGTGCTCGCGCGCGAGTTCCCCGGAGCCGACCTCGCACGGCTCACCGCGGCCGGGGCCGCCGTCGACGACGACGCCGTCGCCTACCCGCTGGTGTCGAGCGGCGGCGAACGGTTCCCGTTCCGCGCCATCGACGCCGAGCCCTTCGTCCTCGGTCGGCCACGCGGGGAGGCGGGCCTCTTCCACGCGTACCTGCTCGGCGTCGCCTGCGTGGAGCGGCTGTGCTTCGACTACCTGGACCACATCGGCGCACCCGTCGAAGGGCCGCTGACCTTCACCGGCGGCGCGACGCGCAACCCCTACTGGAACCAACTGCGCGCCGACGTGCTCGGCCGCCCGGTGCACCTGCCCGCACAGGCCGAGAGCGCCGTCGGCATGGCGGTGCTCGCGGCGACGTCGAGCGGTGTGCCGGTGCGGGACGCCGCGGCCGCCATGGTGCGCACCGGCACCGAGATCGCACCGGACCCGGCGCGGACGGCGCGCTGGCTGCCCGTCCACATCGGCTTCGTCGACGCCCTGGCCGACCGCGGCCTGCTGCCCCCGGACTTCGCCGCCCACGCCCGCAGCAGAGCACACCGGTCGGCGACGCACCGGTGAGAAGACCACGCACGGACCGGTGAGAAGACCACGCAGTGAACCACGTGAGGACAGCGCAGTGACCCACCTCATCCTTGTACGCCACGGCGAGACCGTCTGGCACGACGGCAACCGCTACGCGGGCCGCACCGACGTCGCGCTCACCCCGCGCGGCCGGCTCCAGGCCGCCGAACTCGCCGCCTGGGCGGCCGGGCAGCACATCGACGCCGTGTTCAGCTCACCGCTGTCCCGTGCGCGCCTGACCGCCGCGCCCGCCGGTGAGGCCATCGGCGTGCCGCCCCGCGTCGACGAGCGCCTCAGCGAGGTCGACTTCGGGCGCGGCGAAGGCCTCACCCGGGCGGAGATGCGCGAACGCTTCCCCGGGGAGCTCGACGCGTTCCTCGACGATCCCGTCACCCACCACCTGCCGGACGGCGAGGACCCGCGCAAGGCCGCCGCCCGCGCGAGCGCCTGCCTCGCGGACCTCGCGGCCGAGTTCCCCGACGGCCGCGTCCTCGTCGTGGCGCACTCGACGCTGCTGCGCCTGACCCTGTGCCACGAACTCGGCATCCCGCTCAGCGCGTACCGCCGCGTGTTCCCGCACATGGACAACGGCGCGCTCACCGAACTGCGGCTGCGCGGCGGCCAGGCGTCGCTCCTTCGCTACAACGCGCCCGCGCACCCCACGCACTGACCGACGGCCCACGCGCCGACCGGCATCCCCCGTACAGAAAGAGGCCCTGATGAGCACCACCGGAACGACCGGCACCACCGTTCTCGCCGCGGGCGACCACTTCGTCCTGCCGCGCCTGCTCGGTGCGGAGGTCCGCAAGGCCGTCGGCGGTGCCGTGGCCGTGGACGTCCGCGAACTCACGCTGCCCTGGCCGCACACGCCGTTCGGCCCCGTCGGCGAGGTCATCGAGGCCTCCGGCACCGAGGACGAGCTGATCGAGGCGCTGCGCGGCGCCGAGGTGTGCGTGACACAGATGGCGCCGCTCACCGAACGGGTCCTCGCCGCGAGCCCCGGCCTGAAGCTGGTGTGCGTCAGCCGCGGCGGGCCCGTCAACGCCAACCTGGAGGCGGCCACCCGGCACGGCGTCGCCGTCTGCTACGCCCCGGGCCGCAACGCCGTCGCCACCGCCGAACACACCCTCACACTGCTCCTCGCCGCCGCGCGCGGCGTCGGCGACACGCACACCGACCTGCGCGAGGGCGTCTGGCGCGGCGACTACTACGACTACGACAACTGCGGCATCGAGATCGAGGGCGCGACCGTCGGTCTGGTCGGGTACGGGGCGATCGGCAGCCGCGTCGCACGGATCCTGGTGGCCATGGGCGCCGAGGTGCTCGTGCACGACCCGTACGTGTCCCCGCGGGCGCTCACCGGCATCGCCGAACCCGTCACGCTCGACGAGCTGCTGACGCGCTCCCGCATCGTGTCGCTGCACGCGCGCGTCACCGCCGAGACCACCGGGATGATCGGTGCCGAGCAGATCGCGCGGATGCCGCGCGGCTCGATCCTGGTGAACTGCGCCCGCGGCGCGCTCCTCGACTACGACGCCGCCTGCGACGCCCTGGACAGCGGACAGCTCGCCGGCGCGGGCTTCGACGTCTACCCGCGGGAACCGGTCCCCGCCGGATCCCGCATCCTCACGACCCCCGGCGTCGTCATGACCCCGCACATCGCGGGCGCCAGCCAGGAAGTCGCCCACAAGGCCGCCCGTATCGTCGCCGCGGAGGTCGGCCGCCACCTGCGGGGCGAGCCCCTTGCGCACTGCGCGAACCCGGAGGTACGGGGCTGACCGCGCACGCGGTGAACTCACGGCGTCGACAGCGCCAACTCCCAGGACAGAGAGGTTTCGTGGCGCGAGCGGAGCCTCATACTCACGCTGTCCCCACCCCACCCTGTCCTTTGGGAGGTACCCCATGGCCTTCACCCGCCGCAGAGCCCTGACCACCCTCGGCGCGGCCGTCGCGACCGCCGTCGCCACGCCCGGCCTGGCACACGCCGCGACCCCGGCCGCCCCGGCCACGCGGTCCCCGGGCCCCGCGCCCGCGGGAGCACGACGCCACCGCCCCCGTCCCCTCGCCCAGGCCCACGCCCACAACGACTACGAACACGCCCGTCCCCTCCTGGACGCCCTCGACCACCGCTTCACCAGCGTCGAGGCCGACATCTTCCTCGTGGACGGAAAGCTCCTGGTCGCCCACGACCCGGAGGACCTCGACCCGGCCCGCACCCTCGAATCGCTGTACCTGGACCCGCTCGCCGCCCGCGTCCGCACCCACCACGGCTCCGTGTACGCCCGCCGGCAGGGCCAGTTCCAGCTCCTGATCGACATCAAGACCGAGGGCGCGTCGACGTACCGCGAGCTGGATCTGCGCCTTCGCCGCTACCGGCACCTGTTCACCACGTACGCCCACGGCAAGGTGTACCGCTCCGCCGTCACGGCCGTGATCTCCGGCGACCGCGCGGCCCGGGTGCCGATGGTGGGGCAGCGGGTGCGCCGCGCCTTCTACGACGGCCGTCTCGCCGATCTCGGCACCGCGGCCCCCGCCTCCTTCATCCCGCTCATCAGCGACAACTGGTCGCTCAACTTCACCTGGCGGGGCGTCGGCCCGATCCCGCCCGCCGAACGCGGGAAGCTGCGCGGCATCGTCTCGGCGGCGCACCGGCGGGGACAGCGCGTCCGCTTCTGGGCCACCCCCGATCTGCCAGGACCCGCCCGCGACGCGGTGTGGGGTGAACTCCTCGCCGCCGGTGTCGACCACCTCAACACCGACGACCTGGCGGGCCTCCAGGCGTTCCTCGACGCGCGCGGAAGGTAACGGCCCGTACGCCCGGACTCCCGGGAAACCACTCGTCCGGCAGACACGCCGGTCGCCCGGACAAACCCTCCGCTACGCCACACTTGCGGCCGAAAGGCGTGATTCCGGCGTGGCGGAGGAGGTCCGTGATGGCTGTTTCGATTTCCGTGGGGCTGTTGCTCGCGATCGTGGCGGTGATCCTGCTGCGCAGCGGGGGCATGAAGGTGTCGCACGCCGTGGTGTGCGGGCTGCTCGGCTTCTATCTCGCGAGCACGAGCGTCGCGCCCACCATCCACAACGGCATGACGGCGACGGCGGACATCGTCAGCGGAATCCACCCTTGATGCCTTGCTGCCCTGATGCCCTGATGCCCTGACTTTCCGGTCGTGGCCGGTCGTGGCCGGTCGTGGCCGGTCGTGATCATGATCGTTTCTGTCCCGTGAACAACTCCCGTACATTCATGGACACTTCAAGGGGTCGGCCCTAACTTCGCCCCATGCCACGCATCGCCCGAAGCAACCGAGGCCGCGCCCGCGGCGGCGTCCTCGCCCTGTGCCTCGCCCTGACGGCCGCCGCACTCCCGGCCCTCGCCGCCCCGGCGTACGCGGACGAGATACCCAACGCCCCCGGCCACCGGCTCGTCGAGCCGTACACCGGCGCGCCCGCGACGCCCCGCCCCGTCCCCGGCACCCCACCGCCCCAGCACCCGTACCTGGCCGCCAACGGCCGCAGCGGCATGCACGCGGACGCGGCGGGCAGCGGAACGTACCCCTGGAGCGGCCCACTCGGCCGTGCGCCGGAGGTGACCAGCGAGAAGATGGCCGCCATCGGCGGCGAGTGCGCGACCGTCACCTTCGACAAGGGCGGGCGCCTCGTGACCGTCTGCGGCACCTTCACCGGGTTCCTGGTGAAGCTTCTCGACCCGCGGACGCTGCGCACGCTGGCGGAGCACAAGCTGCCTCAGCGTCCCTCCACCGTCGAGGCCATCACGCGGCTCGACTTCTCCAAGATCTTCAAGGACACCTCGGGCGGCGCCTACGCGTACCTGGACGACCGGGACCGGCTGGTGCTCGCCGACTCACGGCAGCACATCGTCAGGCTCGCCCACGAGCAGGCGGCCGACGGCACCTGGCGCTTCGTCGTCGAGGACGACTGGGACCTGACGGCGCACGTCCCGCACGACTGCGTGTCCTGGACCAACCTGTACCCCACGGGCACCTGCGACCCGGTCACCTCCGTCATGCCCGACTGGGACGGCAGGATCTGGTGGGTGACCCGGCAGGGGCGCGTCGGCACCGTCCACCCGCGCACGGGGGACATCCGCTCGGTCCGGCTGACCGGCGAGGAGATCCAGAACTCGTTCTCCGTCGCCGCCGACGGCGTCTCGATCGTCTCCGACCACGCCCTGTACAGCTTCGAGGCCGCGCCCGACGGCACCCCGAAGATCCTGTGGCGCGAGACCTACGACCGCGGCACCGGCACCAAACCGGGCTCGGTGAACCAGGGTTCGGGCACCACCCCCGACCTGTTCGGCACCGAGGATGACTACGTCGCCATCACCGACAACGCCGACGGCCGCATGAACGTCCTCGTCCACCGCCGCGACCCCGGCATACCCGCGAGCCGCCGCCAGGTCTGCAAGGTCCCGGTGTTCGGCGCCGACGCGTCCACCACCGACAACTCCATGGTCAGTCACGGCAACAGCCTCGTCGTCGAGAACAACTACGGCTACGAGAACGTCACGTCGCTCACCTTCGGCCGCAGCGTCGTCGGCGGCGTCACCCGGATCGACGTACGCGCGGACGGCAGCGGCTGCGACACGGTGTGGGAGAGCCCCGTGCGCTCCCCGTCGACCGTCCCCAAACTGTCGGCCGCGAACGGGCTCCTCTACTTCTACACGAAGGAACCGCACCGCCTCGGCGTCGACGCCTGGTACCTGACCGCCGTCGACTTCCGCACCGGTGAGCCCCGCTGGAAGCGGCTCACCGGCACGGGCGTCGCGTACGACAACAACTGGGCGCCCGTGACCCTCGGCCCGGACGGCACCGCGTACGTCGGTGTGTTCAACGGCCTGGTGGCGGTGCGCGACGCGGGGTGAGGCCGCTCGCCCGAGAACGCCCGCTCGCCCGAAACGCCCGCTCGCCCGAGAACGCCCGCTCGCCCGAGAACTACATGCCCGAGAACTACTGTGCCGGAGAACTACTTGCCCGAGAACACCGCGATGCCGTTGGGCACGGGCCGTTCCGCGCCGCCGCTCGGATGGTTGCGCACCGACACCGCTGGCGCGCCCGGTGCCCGCGCGGCCAGGGTGCTCGAACCGCCGCCGTCCAGGCTGAAGCCGTCGTCCGCGCCGAGGGTGCGCAGGGCGGCGGCGACCTCGGCGATGGTCAGTCCGGTGCGGAACTCGGCGGCGCCGTCCAGGGCGAGCAGGAAGAGACGCCTGCCGTCGGCGGAGACACCGGCGGCGGTACGCACCGCGGAGACCTTCGCGTCGAGCCCGGCCAGCGGCGCGCCGTCACGCAGCACGGGATAGCCGCCGAGCGCGAAGCCGTACGGCACCCGGGAGGCGGACGCGACGAGGCGGTGCCGCACCTGCACCGAGTCGCCTACCGACAGCTTGCGCAGCTCCTTGGCGCCCGCCTCGCGGCCGACGAGGACCGTGGTGTCCGCCGCGATGGCGCCGCGGCCGGGCGTGTCGGCTGCCGCGGCCACCTTGCCTTGACGCACCGTCACCTCGTAGGTGTCCGTGCTGCACGGCGCGCCCCGGTCCGTGTCGGTGCCGCAGGTCGCACGCACCCGTGAGGTGCTGCCCCACAGGCTGGTGAACGCGCCGATCGAGCCCTCCGCCAGCGCGTACTGGTTGAGACCGCGCAGCGGTTGCCGCCCCTGCCGGGAGTTGATGTGGCCGTCCAGGCTCATGCGGTCCAGGCGGGCCCTGCCGTCGGTGCCCACCCCCAGGACGTCCTCGGTGGTGGTGCCGGGCGGCAGCGCGGGCCCGAACCGCTGGCCGTCGGGAACGGCCGCCTTCAGCGGGCGGCCGGCGGCGACGGCGGGGCCCACGGGCGCACCCGTGGCTTCGACACCGGGGTGCTGGGTCTCCGTGATGTTGAAGAAGTCGCCGTTGACTCCGGCGACCGCGCCCGCCCGGTCCGCCATCGCGGACACCGCCTGGCGGGCGCCCACCGCACCCGGGTGGAGCAGGCCGACGCGGACGCGCGGGTCCCGCAGGTTCACGTCCAGGACATGGGCGTGGGCCGTGCCGTTCGCGGCCGGGATGTCGTAGTCGCGGTACGCCACGCCGGGGGCGATCCGCATGCTCCCCGACGGGCCGCCGGGGGCACCGCCGGAAACGGCACCGGCCGGTGTCGCCCCGGTGAGGGCGACACCGGCCAGCGTGGTCAGAGCCGTGAACAAGGTCAGCGCACCTCTGCCGCCCGCCCACCGCCGGGAGCCGGTTCCGCACCGTCCACCACACTGCGTACGACGTGTCACGAGTCCCCCTCTGATAGGAGCCGGGCCGCCCAACTTTCCCAGTGCCAGGAGGACTTGACCAGACAGTGGTGGCTAGCTGCCGACCAGCCGGGAACGGATGAGGAAACGCACCCCTTCGGGCGCCTCCAGGGAGAAGCCGCTGCCCCGGCCCGCCACCACGTCGACGATGAGCCGGGTGTGGCTCCACACCTCGAACTGGGTCTTGGACATCCAGAACGGTACTGGCTCCGACACCCCCGCCACGGTGAGCGACGCGAGCAGAATGTCGGAGTCACCCGTGCGGAACTCTCCGTCCGGATAACACATCGGCGCGCTGCCGTCGCAGCAGCCGCCGGACTGATGGAACATCAGCGGGCCGTGGGCCTGCCGCAGCTTCCGCAGCAGATCGGCGGCGGCCGGTGTCAGCTCCACGCGAGGGGTGTCAGCCATGGCTCGTGAGTCTCCCGTCCGTGGGCGAATCGTGCCTGCGCCGACCAGTGAAGGGTCCTCGACGTTGCGAGGAGGTTGCAGCGGCCCGAGAGGCTGGGATGCTATGAGCTGATAAGTCGGACATGGTGCGCCCAGTGTCCTGCTGACGGGACACTCGGTGCCATGCCTTGCCCGCGGGTTCGGCGCCCTCATGGGCTCACCGCCGGACCGCGATAAGCCGTCTCCTGAGTTCTGTCACCACGGTGTACCGAATAAGCGGGCCCGCTGTTCTGTTCAGAGGAACTCTGCCGACGATATGGAACGTTGACGTGTGTTCCTGATAACTCGGCAGAACTGTTCCCCTGTTTGTGGAGACCCGGCCCGCGAAATCCCCTGGGTGTGGCTTCCGGCAATGCTCCCGGGCCCTTCGGTGAAGGCGTGAGAAGGGTTGACGAGGCCCGGCCCACCTGTTGTTCACATCCTTCGCGGCAGGGCGTCCAAGTCCCGTAACCATGGCGCGGTTTAAGATTTCGTCAGCAGTCCGGCCGGGTTCTGAAGGCGCTTGACTCCACGGCCCGCAGGACGGAGTCTTTGCTGGTGTTCGGGGGTCGCTCAGGGAACGGGGTGAGCGACCGGGACGAACCGAGAACCAACGGAACGGGCGCCCAGTAATCGCTCGTTCGGCAGGGACACGAGGAACACGCGACGGGGATGCGGGGGCATCGGCCCCAGGGCACGCACTCTGTCGCGTGCCCTTGAGTGAGAAGAGCCGGAGCGATCGTCCGGTGATCAGGTTGCTGGACCGTGGATCGCCACTGTGGGGGCGATCGCGCTGGGTTCTTTTAAGCACAGTTCATTGAAGGGGGAGCTCAATGGCGCGGAGCCGCCATCGCCGGCCGGGGGAAATTCGAGAACCGGCCGCGCGGCCGCGAGCCGTGACGTCGACAGCGGTGCCGGTGCTCCCCGGCGCCGACGAGCCGGAGCGCACGGGGAAGCCCCCTGCCCGCTGTCGAACATCTGGTTGCTGCCGAACGACTTGAGTTCACGCTGCGCAACGACGCGCCGCAGGCCCCGGTGACAGACGCGGCGGATGCCGCCACCGGTCAGAACCGCGCCTCCGGCAGCGGCAGGGACACCCGTGCGGGGTTCTTTGCCTCATCGGCCCCGCGTTCCTCGCCGCGCCGACGCCACTCGACTCCCGCACACCGTTTTGAGCTTCTGTGGGTCCTGAGCGGTTGGTGGCGGTGGCGATGCCGCGGTCGGCCGAGCAGGTCGCGGTGGTCCTCGGTGTGCTGAAGGCGGGTGCGGCGTATCTGCCGGTGGATCTGCACTACCCCAAGGACCGGATCGCGTACATGGTCGGGGACGCGGCGCCCGCGGTGGTCCTGACCACCCAGGACGCGGCGGGGGTGCTGCCGTCGGGCCTGGGCGCGGACGTGGTGGCGGTCGACGCGCCGGAGACGGTGGCGGCCTGGGCGGCCGCCGCGGCCACGAACCCTGCCGACGCCGACCGGGTGGCTCCGCTGCGGGCCGCGGATGCCGCGTACGTCATCTACACCTCGGGCTCGACGGGGCGTCCCAAGGGCGTGACGGTCACCCACGGCGGGTTCGCCGCGCTGCGGACCGCCATGCTGGACGGCCTGGGTGTGGAGCCCGGCTCACGGGTGCTGCAGTTCGCCTCGCCGAGTTTCGACGCGGCGGTGTGGGAGCTGGTGATGGCGCTGACCACGGGTGCGACGCTGGTGCTTCCCGCGCAGGAGCGCCTGGTCGGCGACGACCTCGCCCAGACCCTGGCCGAGCGTTCCGTGACGCACGCCACGCTGCCGCCGAGCGTGCTCACCACCCTCCCGGCGGGCAGTTCGGCGGCACTCACCGGCCTGCGGCTCATCGTGGTCGCCGGTGAGGCCTGCCCGCCCGGCCTGGTCGCGGAGTGGGGCGCGGGCCGCCGGTTCATCAACGCCTACGGCCCCACCGAGACCACCGTCTGTGCCACCTTCAGCAAGCCCCTGTCCGAGGGGAGTGCGCCCATCGGCACCCGGATCACGGACACCCGCGTACACGTCCTGGACGACCGTCTCGCCCCCGTGGCGGAGGGTGAGTCCGGTGAGTTGTATGTGTCGGGTCCGAGTCTGGCCCGCGGTTACCTGGGCCGTCACGCGCTCAGCAGTACCCGCTTTGTGGCCGACCCCTTCGATGCTTCGGGCGGGCGGATGTACCGCACCGGTGATGTGGTGCGGGTGGGTTCCGGGGGTGAGCTGGAGTACCTGGGCCGCAGTGACGACCAGGTGAAGGTGCGCGGGCTGCGGATCGAGACCGGTGAGGTGGAGGCGGCGTTGGCCGCGCACCCGCGGGTGCGGCAGGCCGTCGTCGTCGCCCACGAGGCCGAGGGCCGGGGCAAGCAGTTGGTCGGGTACGTGGTGGCGGTGCCCGATGAGGACTCCCACGAGGCCGAGCGGGGCAGCGGGACGGGGCATCTGGCGCTGGCGGCGGGGTTCGGTGCGGCGGAGCTGCGGGCGTTCGCCGCGGCCCAACTGCCGGAGTTCATGGTGCCGGGTGTGGTGATGGTGATCGATGAGGTGCCGCTGACGCCGAACGGCAAGGTGGACAAGAAGGCTCTGCCGGAGCCGGAGTTCCGCGGCGCGGCCTACCGCGCACCCGCCACACCGGTGGAGGAGGCCCTTGCCGAGGCGTTCGCGGAGGTCCTGTCCGCGGGCCGGGTCGGTGTCGACGATGACTTCCTGGCGCTTGGCGGCGACAGCATCCAGTCGCTTCAGGTGGTCTCGCGGGCCCGTGCCCGGGGAGTGGAGGTCAGCTCCCGGCAGATCTTCGAGTACCGCACGGTGGCGGCGCTGGCCGAGGCGGTCGCTGACGCCCAGGGCCAGGACGTCGTGGTGCTGGAGGAACTGGAGGGTGGCGGTGTCGGCTTCCTGCCGCACCTGCCGGTCACCCGCTTCCTGATGGAGCGCGGCCCCGGCTTCGACCGCTTCCTGCAGGCCATGGTCCTGGAACTGCCCCAAGGCATCGGGCAGGCTCAGCTCGCCGCCACCCTGGGTGCCGTGATCGAGCGCCACGACCTGCTGCGCGCCCGCCTCACCGAGGCCGACGGCGGCGGTCTGATCGTCGGAGCGCCGGACTCGGTGGACGCGGCCGGGCTCATACGTCGCGTCCCCTGTGACGCGTTCTGGGACACACACACCGCGGAGGGCGCGCAGGGCGGGGAGGGTGAGGCCTGGCGCACGCTGCTGCTGGCCGAACTCGACGCCGCGGCCGGGAGGCTGGACCCGGCGGCGGGCGTGGTCGCGCAGTTCGTGTTCTTCGACGCGGGCCCCGAGCGGGCCGGGCGCCTGCTCGTCGCCCTGCACCACCTCGTCGTCGACGGTGTGTCCTGGCGCGTCCTGATGCCCGACCTGGCCACCGCCTGGCGCCAGGTCCGCGACGGCCACAGCCCCGAACTCGCCCCCGTGGGCACCTCCGTACGCCGCTGGGCACACGCCCTGGTGGAAGAGGCCCAGCGCCCTGAGCGCGCCGCCGAAGTGGACTTGTGGCGCACGGTCGTCGAAGGCCCCGACCCGGTCCTTGGCGCGCGCCGTCTGGACCCGGCCGTGGACGTGGTCGCCACCCTCTCCCACACCCGGGTGCAGCTTCCGGCGGACGTCACCGAGACGCTCCTGACCACGCTGCCCGCCGCCTTCCACGGCGGCGTCAACGACGGCCTCCTCGCCGGGCTCGCGCTCGCCGTCACCCAGTGGCGCGCGGCACGCGGCGTGGACGAGAAGTCCTCCCTGATCCGCCTGGAGGGCCACGGCCGTGAGGAAGCCGCCGCCCCGGGCGCGGATCTGGCGCGCACGGTGGGCTGGTTCACCAGCGTCTTCCCGGCCCGCCTGGACGTGAGCGGCATCGACCTCCAGGAGGCCCTCGCGGGCGGCGCGGCGGCGGGCACGCTCATCAAGACGGTCAAGGAACAGCTCCTGGCCCTGCCCGACAAGGGCATCGGCTACGGCCTGCTGCGCCACCTCAACCCCGAGACCGCCACCGTCCTTGAACAGCACGGCAGCGGGCAGATCTCCTTCAACTATTTGGGCCGCTTCTCCGCGGGTGCGGACATGCCCGCGGACCTGCGCGGTCTGGGCTTCACCCAGGACCCGGGCGTGGCCGAACTGGCCGAGCTGGACGCCGGACACGACCCCCGGATGCCCGCACACGCCGAACTCGACATCAACGCCCACGTCACCGACACCCCCCAAGGCCCCCGCCTGGGCGCCCTGCTCACCGCGCCCGAAGGCGTACTGACCGAGGCGGACGTGCGGGAACTCGCCGACCTGTGGGTGCAGGCCCTGCACGGCCTGGCCCGGCACGCCGAACAGCCCGACGCGGGTGGCCTGACCCCCTCCGACGTGCCCCTGGTCGACGTCAGCCAGGCGGACATCGACGAGTGGCAGCAGCGCTACCCGGGCCTTTCCGACATCTGGCCGGTCTCGCCGCTACAGCTCGGTCTCCTCGTGCACTCGATGATGTCGCGCGAGGCCGGAGCCGAGTTCGACGCCTACCAGGTCCAGTACGTGCTGAAGCTCTCGGGTCCCGTGGACCACGCCCAACTGCGCACCGCCGCCCAGGCCGTCCTCGACCGGCACCCCGTGCTGCGCACCGCCTACGTCCCCGGACCCGACGGCGAACTCATCCAGCTCGTCGTCGACGGCGTCGAGGTGCCCTGGCAGTACCTCGACCTCAGCAGCCTCGGCGAGACCATGCGGGACTCGGCGTACGAGCAGTTCCTCTCCAGCGACCTCAAGGTGCACTTCGACCCGGTCACGCCGCCGATGCTGCGCATGTCGCTGCTCACCCTGGCCGCCGACCGCCACGAGCTGGTCCTCACCTCCCACCACACCCACTTCGACGGCTGGTCCCTGCCCCTGCTCACCCGCGACCTGCTGCGCCTGTACGCCACCGAAGGCGACGCCTCGGCACTGCCCAGGGCCCGTAGCTACCGCGAGTACCTGGCCTGGCTGGCCCAGCAGGACCCGCAGGAGTCGGCGGACGCGTGGGCGCAGGAGCTCGCGGGCCTCAAGGAGCCGACCCTGGTCGCGCCCGACGCCGACCCGGACGCCGACAGCGCGGGCATCGGACAGGTCGACGTCCCGCTGCCCGCCGACGACGCCCGCGAACTGCCGCGCCGCGCCGCCGAGGTGGGCGTCACCCTGAACACCCTGGTGCAGGGCGCCTGGGGAGTCGTGCTCAGCCGGCTGAGCGACCGGCAGGACGTGGTGCTCGCCGCCACGGTGGCCGGACGCCCGGCCACGCTGCCCGGCGGTGACTCCATCGTCGGCATGTTCCTCAACACCCTCCCGGTGCGCGTGCCCTACGCCCCCGGTGACAGCGTCGCCCAGATGCTGACGGGCCTTCAGGAACGGCAGGCGACGCTGTTCGAGCACCACCACCACGGTCTCGCCGAGATCCAGCGCGCCGCCGGACTCCCGGCCCTGTTCGACAGCCTCATCGGCTTCGAGTCGTTCCCCCTCGACCGCGAGGGCATCGGCGAGGCCAGCGCGGCGGCCGGTATCACCGTCACCGGCATCCGGTCCTTCACCGCGAGCCACTTCCCGGTCGCCGTGTTCGTCTACCCCGACGGCGCCTACCTGCGCCTGAGCCTCCAATACCAGCACCACCTCTTCAGCCGCGAGCAGGCGCAGGAGATGGCGGACCTGTACGGCCGGGTGCTCCAGCAGGTCGCCGCCGACCCGGGGACCCGCCTGAGCGACATGGCCGCCGAGCCCGCCGGCCATGAGGTCCTCGCGGGCCTCGCGACGGACGACGTCCCGGAGGTTCCCGAGCACACCCTCGGGGAGCTGTTCGCACAGCAGGTGGCCAGGACCCCCGACACCGCCGCGATCGTGTTCGACGGCGACGAACTGACGTACCGTCAACTCGATGAGCGGTCCAACCGCCTGGCCCACGTGCTGCGTGCGCGCGGCGTCGTGCAGGACTCCATGGTCGGTGTGGCGCTCAAGCGCTCCGCCGAGTACATCGTGACCGTCACCGCGATCCTGAAGGCGGGCGGCGCCTACCTGCCGATCGACCCCGACTACCCGGCCGAGCGCCTGCGGTTCATGCTCGGCGACGCCGCGCCGACCGTCCTCGTCACCGACGAGCGGATCGCCCCGCAACTGCCGGACGGCGACTGGCCGCTGCTCGTCCTCGACGAGAGCGCCACCCTCGCCACCCTGGCCGAGGCCTCCGCCGAGCCGGTGCGGGACGTCGCGCGCCACCCCGAGCAGCTCGCGTGCGCCTTCTACACCTCCGGTTCGACCGGTCTGCCCAAGGGCGTCGGCATCAGCCACCGCGACGTCGCCGCGTTCGTCGTGGACCGCCGCTTCCGGAGCGGGGCGCACACCCGGGTCCTCCAGCAGGCCCCGCTCGCCTTCGACGCCTCCACCTATGAGATGTGGGTGCCGCTGCTCAGCGGCGGCACCGTCGTGGTGGCACCGCAGGGACACCTCGACGCCCCCGCCATCGCCAAGCTCGTTCAGGAGCAGCGGCTCACCGGGCTCTTCGTGACCTCCGCCCTGTTCCGGGTGATCGCCGAGGAGCAGCCGGACGCCTTCGCGGGCCTCCAGGAAGTCTGGACCGGCGGCGAGGTGGTCTCCCCGACCGCCGTCCGCCGGGTCCTGCGTGCCTGCCCGGGCATCACCGTCTACGACGTGTACGGGCCGACGGAGACCACCTCGTACGCCACCTGCCGCCCGATGACCCGAGCCGAGGACGTGACCGAGCCGATCCCGATCGGCCGGGCCATGGACAACATGGGCGCCCACGTCCTCGACGACCGCCTGCACCCGGTCGGGCCCGGCGTCGCCGGTGAGCTGTATCTGACCGGTGTCGGCCTCGCCCGCGGCTACCTGGGGCGGCTCCCGCTGACCTCCGAGCGCTTCGTGGCCAGCCCGTTCGGCGAGCCCGGCGAGCGGATGTACCGCACCGGCGACGTCGTCGCCTGGACCGAGGACGGCGAGCTGGCCTTCCAGGGCCGCGCCGACACCCAGGTCAAGATCCGCGGCTTCCGCATCGAGCCCGGCGAGACCGAGGCCGTCCTGGAGAAGCACTCCGGCGTTTCGCAGGCCGTGGTCGTCCCGCACGAGAGCGCCCCTGGACAGGGCATGCAGCTCGTGGCGTACGTCGTGCCGGTCAGGACCGACGGCGGCCCCGCCACCACCGACACCGGTGACGGCGCCGGTGCCGCGGCCCTGTCGGTCGAGGAGCTGCGCACCTTCGCTTCGCAGACCCTGCCCGAGTACATGGTCCCCGCGGTGTTCATGCTCCTCGACGAGCTGCCCCTGACGGCCAACGGCAAGGTCGACAAGGCCAAGCTGCCCGAGCCCGAGTCCACGGGCCGTGCCTATGTGGCACCCACCACCACCCAGGAGAAGCAACTGTGCGAGCTGATCGCGCAGTTGCTCAAGGTCGAGCGGGTCGGCATGAGCGACGACTTCTTCGACCTTGGCGGTGACTCCCTGCTCGCCACCCGCCTCACCAGCAGGATCAGCAAGACCTTTGGGGCCAGCGTGCCCATCCGAGCGGTCTTCAAGGCCAACGACATCGCCGATCTGGCGCGCACGGTGAAGAACGCATCGGCTGCGAGCCGCCCTGCCCTGCGCAAGATGAACAGGAGTGCCAAGTAATGATCCCGTTGTCCTTCGCACAGCAGCGACTGTGGTTCATCGACAAGTTCGAGGGTCCGTCCGCGACGTACAACGTCCCCTTCCTCATCCGGCTCACGGGTGAACTGGACGTCGAGGCGCTCGTCCAGGCGGTCCGCGACGTGGTCACGCGGCACGAGAGCCTGCGCACCCTCATCGTGGAGAGCGCCGACGGCGTCCCCGCTCAGCACGTGCTCCCCGCCGAGGAGGTCCGCCTGGACATCCCGCTGTTCGAGGTGGGCAAGGACCGAGTGGACGAGGCGATCAAGAAGGCCGCCAACTACGCGATCACCCTGTCCGAGGAGATCCCGGTCCGCGGCACCCTGTTCCGCGTCAGCGAGCAGGAGCACCAGCTCCTGCTCCTGATCCACCACATAGCCAGCGACGGCGAGTCCATCGAGCCGCTCTCCCGCGACCTGGCCACCGCCTACACCGCCCGTGTCCGCGGCGACGCCCCGGACTGGGAGGAACTGCCGGTCCAGTACGTCGACTACACCATGTGGCAGCGCGAGCTGCTCGGCGACGAGGACGACCCCGACAGCGTCCTGTCCGCCCAGCTCGACTACTGGCGCGACGAGCTGACCGGCGTGCCGCAGCCGATGCGCCTGTCCACCGACCGTCCGCGCCCCCCTGCCGCCAGCCGGAACGGCGACGGCTTCGGCCTCACCCTCGACGACGCCCTGCTCACCAAGGTCGAGAACCTGGCCAAGCGCGCCGAGGTCACCACGCCGATGGTGTTCCAGGCCGCACTCGCGGTGCTGCTCCAGCAGCTCGGCGCCGGTGAGGACATCGCGATCGGCTCCACCATCGCGGGCCGCACCGACGACGACCTCGCCGAGCTGGTCGGCTTCTTCGTCAACACCTGGGTCCTCCGCGCCGACCTGGCGGGCACCCCGTCCTTCGAGCAGCTCCTCGCCCAGGTGCAGCACAAGGCCCTGACGGCGTACGACAACCAGGACGCCCCCTTCGAGCGTCTGGTGGAGATCCTCAACCCGGAGCGCTCCACCGCCTACCACCCGCTGTTCCAGGTGATGTTCACCTGGGAGACCCGCGGCTGGATCGAGTTCGACCTGCCGGGCGTCAAGGCGCACTTCGGCCCGATGGCGACGCCCACGGCCAAGTTCGACCTGGAGTTCAACTTCTTCAACGACCCCGACGAGCCGGGTCTGCTGATCTTCCTGGAGTACGCCACCGACCTGTTCGACCGGTCCACGATCGAGGCCGTCATGGCCCGCTTCGTGCGCCTCATCGAGCAGCTCGCCGCGCAGCCGGACCGCCCCGTGGCGCTGATGGACGTCCTGGAGGCCGACGAGCGCGAGCTCGTCCTGCGCGGCTTCAACGACACCGCGGCCGAGACGCCCGAGCTGACCGTCGCGGGCCTCCTGGAGCGGCAGGTCGCCGCGACCCCGGACGCGACCGCCGTCCTCTTCGGCGACCTGGAGCTGACGTACGCCGAGCTCGACGCGCGGGCCGAGCGCCTCGCGCGGGAACTCGTCGGCCGCGGTGCGGGCCCGGAGACGGTCGTGGGCCTGGCGCTGCCGCGCTCCGCGGACCTGATCGTCGGCATGCTGGGCATCCTGAAGTCGGGCGCCGCCTATCTGCCGATCGACCCCAAGTACCCCAGCACCCGGCTCGGCTACATCCTGTCCGACGCACGCCCGCAGCTCGTGCTGACCAGCGCCGACACCGCGGGCGTCCTGCCCGGGTCGGACGTGCCGCACCTGTACGTCGAGGACGTCGACTTCGACGCTCCCGGCCCGGACGTGCGGCTCGCCGTGGTGCGGCCCGCGAACGCCGCGTACGTGATGTACACCTCGGGTTCCACGGGCCTGCCCAAGGGCGTGACCATCACCCACCGCGACGTCGTCAACGGCGTGCTGCGCCTGGCCGACTCGGTGGGCATCGGCGCCGGGACACGGGTCCTCGCGGGCACATCCGTCAACTTCGACGTCTCCGTCTTCGAGACCATCACCTGCCTCACCGTCGGCGGCACCCTCGAGGTCGTCCGTGACGTTCTGGTCATCGGGGAGCGCGGCGGCTGGAGCGGTGGCGTCATCAGCACCGTGCCGTCGGTGTTCGCCGAGCTTCTCGACCAGGTCGGCGGCAAGATCGAGGCCGAGGCGGTCGTGTTCGCCGGCGAGGCCCTGCCCGCGTCGCTCGTGGAACGCGTACGCGCCGTCATCCCCGGCGTGCGCGTCGTCAATGCGTACGGGCAGACCGAGTCGTTCTACGCCACCACCTTCACCGCCGACGAGACGTGGACCGGCACGGCCAGCGCGCCGATCGGCTCCCCCCTCGGCAATATGCGCACCTACGTCCTCGGCGCAGGCCTCAAGCCCGTGGCGCCCGGCGTCGTGGGTGAGCTGTACGTCGCGGGCAATGTGGCGCGCGGCTACTTCGGCCGGTCCCGGCTGACCGCCGAGCGCTTCGTCCCCGACCCCTACGGTCCCGCCGGTGCGCGGATGTACCGCACCGGTGACCTGGCGCGCTGGACGTCCGACGGCAGCCTGGAGTACGTGGGCCGTGACGACGCGCAGGTCAAGGTGCGCGGTTTCCGCATCGAGCCCGGTGAGGTCGAGGCGGCGCTGACCGCGCACCCCGGTGTGGCACAGGCCGTCGTGGTCACCCACCAGGGGCGCGGCTCCACCCAGCTCGTCGGCTACGTCGTGCCGCAGGGCGCGGGCGACGCGGGCCTCGGCACCGTCGAGAGCCTCGGCGACCTCGAGGTCGACCTGACCGCCACCGTCTCGTCCCGCGAGCTGCGGAAGTTCGTGTCCGGCAGGCTGCCGGAGTTCATGGTGCCGTCGCTGTTCGTGATGCTGGACCGGCTCCCGCTCGCGCCCAACGGCAAGCTGGACCGCAGGGCGCTGCCCGAGCCGGAGTTCACCGGCACGACCTACCGCGCGCCCCGCACTCCGGTCGAGGAAGTCCTCGCCGGGGTGTACGCCGAGGTCCTCGGTCTGGACCGGGTGGGCATCGACGACGACTTCTTCGCCGTCGGCGGTGACTCCATCCGCTCCATCCAGGTCGTCTCGCGTGCCCGTGCGCAGGGTGTCGAGGTGACCCCGCGGCAGATCTTCGAGCACCGCACCGTCGTCGACCTGGCCGAGACCGCCGTCAGCGCCGGTCATGCCCGCGTGGTCCTGGAGGAGCTCGAGGGCGGCGGCGCCGGGTTCATGCCGCTGCTGCCCGTCGGCCACTACCTGATGGACATCGGCACCGGCCTGAACCGGTTCACCATGTCGATGACCGTCGACCTGCCCGTCGGCATCGACGAGGCCGGCCTCACCGCGACGCTGTCGGCGGTCTTCGACCACCACGACATGCTGCGCTCCCGCCTGGTCACAGGACCGGAGACCGGCCTTGAGGTGACCGCACCCGGCACCGTCGACGTCGCGTCCCTCATCCACCGCGTGACCTGGACCGACGCCTGGGACACGGGCTGGCGCGAGCGGGCCGCCGCCGAGCTGGACGCCGCCACCGACCGCCTGGACGCCGAAGCCGGGGTCATGGCGCAGTTCGTGTGGTTCGACGCGGGCACCGAGAACGCGGGCCGCCTCGTCATGTCCCTGCACCACTTCGCTGTCGACGGTGTGTCCTGGCGCATCCTGCTGCCCGACCTCACCGAGGCCTGGAAGCAGATCCGCGACGGCCGCACCCCCGAGCTCGAACCGGTCGGCACCTCCGCCCGACGCTGGTCCCACGCCCTGGTGGAGCAGGCCAAGACCGCCGACCGCGCCGCGGAACTCGCGCTGTGGCGCTCCATCGTCGCCGGGCCCGACCCGGTACTCGGCAGCCGCCCCCTCAACCCGGCCGTCGACACCATCGACACCGTCGAGTACGTCCACATGGACCTGCCCGAGACGGCCACCGAGGCACTCCTCACCAGCCTGCCCGCCGCCTACCGCGGCGGCGTCAACGACGGCCTGCTCGCCGCGCTCGCGCTCGCCGTCGCCAAGTGGCGCAAGCAGCGCGGCGTCGCCGAGAGCGAGGCGTCCTCGCTGCTGCTCCGCCTCGAAGGCCACGGCCGTGAGGAGGCCGCGGCCCCCGGCGCCGACCTGTCCCGTACCGTCGGCTGGTTCACCAGCATGTTCCCCGTACGCCTCGGCGTCGCGGGCATCGACATCGACGACGCACTCGACGGCGGCGCCGCCGCCGGGGCCGCCGTGAAGGCCGTCAAGGAGCAGCTCCTCGCCGTCCCCGACAAGGGCATCGGCTACGGCCTGCTCCGCTACCTCAACCCGCAGACCAGCGAGATCCTGAAGCGGTACGCCACCGGCCAGGTGTCCTTCAACTACCTGGGCCGCTACGCCGGTTCGGCCAACATGCCGGAGAGCCTCCGCGGCCTCGGCTTCAACCAGACCGAGGGCACCACCGAACTCCTCGCGGACCCCGACGGCTCCATGCCGGCCCTCGCCGCGCTGAACGTCAGCGCCTACGTCACCGACAGCGAGCGGGGCCCCCGCCTTGCCACCCGCCTCGACTTCCCCTCGGGCCTGTTCACCCAGGCCGAGGTCGAGGAGCTCGCCGCGCTGTGGCGCACCGCCCTCGAAGGCCTCGCCAAGCACGCGACGCAGTCGGACGCGGGCGGCCTCACGCCGTCCGACGTGCCGCTCGTGCGGGTGAGTCAGAACCAGCTCGACAACTGGGAGAAGACGTACGAGGGCCTGGTCGACGTCTGGCCGCTCACCTCGATGCAGAACGGTCTGCTCTTCCACGCCGAGCTGGCGGGCGCCACCTTCGACGCCTACCAGATGCAGTTCGTCTTCCACCTCAGCGGTGCCGTCGAGCCGCCCCGGATGCGCGCGGCCGGACAGGCGCTGCTCGACCGCTACCCGAACCTGCGGGCCGCGTTCGTCACCGACGACGCGGGCGACCGGGTGCAGATCGTCCAGAACGCCGTCGAACTGCCCTGGCACGAGCACGACCTGAGCGCCCTGACGGACAGCGCCCGGCAGGAGCAGCTCGCGCAGCTCCTGGACACCGAGCACAACACCCACTTCGACCTGGCCGACGCGCCCCTGGTGCGCCTGACGCTGATCAACCTGGGCGACGACAAGTGGGACCTGGTCTTCACCGCCCACCACGTCCTCTTCGACGGCTGGTCGGTGCCGCTGCTCATCCAGGACCTGCTGCGCCTGTACGGCTCGGCCGGTGACGCCTCGGGCCTCGGCCGGGCCCGCACCTACCGCGACTTCCTGACCTGGCTCTCCCGCCAGGACCGGCAGGCCTCGGTGGACGCCTGGGCGCGGGAGCTCGACGGCGTCGACGAGCCCACGCTCCTGGTGCCCGCGGGCACCGGGGGCACGGAGGTCGAGCCCAGCGGCGTCGGCCAGGTCGACGTGCCGCTCACCTCCGAGCAGTCCCGTGCCCTCTCCCGCCGCGCGGGCGAGCTCGGCCTGACCCTCAACACGCTGGTCCAGGGCGCCTGGGCGCTCCTCCTCGGGGGCCTCACCGGCCGCCAGGACGTGGTCTTCGGCGCCACCGTCTCCGGCCGTCCCCCGCAGGTCGCGGGCGTGGACGAGATGGTCGGCATGTTCATCAACACCCTGCCGGTACGGGTGAAGTGCGCCGCCGGCCAGTCCCTCGGCGAGGTGCTCGGCGAGCTCCAGGAGCGCCAGAGCGCGCTCCTCGACCACCACCACCACGGCCTGCTCGACCTGCACCAGGCCACCGGTCTGCGCACGCTCTTCGACACCATGGTGGTCTTCGAGTCGTACCCGATCGACGGCGCCGCCCTCAGCGAGGCGTACTCGGCCGCCGGTATCGCGGTGACCGGCATCAGCCCGATGAGCAGCACCCACTACCCGCTGGTGGTGATGGCCTTCGCCGAGCCGCACCTGAAGGTCAGCCTCCAGCACCAGCACCACCTGCTCGGCCGCGAGCGGGCGCAGGAGATCGCCACCCGCTTCGGCCACGTCCTCGCGCAGCTCGCCACGGACACCGAGGTCCGCGCCGGCGCCCTCGACCTGCTCGCGCCCGAAGAGCGCCACCAGCTCCTCGCCGAGGTCAACGACACCGCGGCGGCCACGCCCGAGCTGACCGTCCCCGGTCTGTTCGAGCGGCAGGCGGCGGCGACCCCGGACAAGGTCGCGGTGACCTTCGGCGAGGTGTCGTACACGTACGCGGAGCTCGACGCCCGCGCGAACCGCCTCGCCCGCGACCTGGCGGGACGCGGTGTCGGCCCGGAGACCGTGGTCGGCCTCGCGCTGCCGCGCTCCGCCGACCTCGTCACCGGCATGCTCGGCATCCTCAAGGCGGGCGGCGCCTATCTGCCGATCGACCCGAAGTACCCGAGCACGCGCCTCGACCACATCCTGGCGAGCGCCGCACCGCAGCTCGTCCTCACCGACGCCGACACCGTCGGCGTGCTCCCGGAGACGGACGTCCCGACGCTGTTCCTGGGCGACGTGGACCTGGAGAGCGCCGACGGCGCCAGCCTGCCGGTGGCGGAGCTGCGCCCGGAGCACGCGGCGTACGTGATGTACACCTCCGGCTCCACCGGCACCCCGAAGGGCGTGGTGATCAGCCACGCGAACGTCGTCAACGGTGTGACGCGGCTCGCCGACCGGGTGGGCGTCGGCGCCGACACGCGGATGTTCGCCGGCACGTCCATCAACTTCGACGTGTCGGTCTTCGAGACCGTCACGACGCTGGGACACGGCGGCACCGTCGAGGTCGTCAGGGACGCCCTCGTGCTCGCCGAGCGCGAGTCGGTGTCGGCGTCCGTCATCAGCACGGTGCCGTCCGTCTTCGCCGAGCTCGGCGACCGCATGGCCGCCATCTCCGGCCTGGAGACGGTCGTGTTCGCCGGTGAGGCGCTGCCCGCGACGCTCGTGCACCGCATCCGTACGGCGTTGCCCGAGGTCCGGATCGTCAACGCCTACGGCCAGACCGAGTCCTTCTACGCCACCACCTTCGCCGTACAGGCCGGCCAGGAGTGGCAGGCTGCGGACAACACCCCGATCGGTGTGCCGCTCGGGAACATGCGCACCTACATCCTCGGCCCGGGTCTCGCGCCCGTCCCGCCGGGCGTCGTGGGGGAGCTGTACGTCGGGGGCAACATCGCTCGCGGCTACCTGGGCAACGCCGCGCTGACCGCCGAGCGGTTCGTGGCCGACCCGCACGGCCCCGCGGGGTCCCGGATGTACCGCACCGGTGACCTGGCGCGCTGGAACGCCGACGGGCAGATCGAGTACGCGGGCCGCGACGACGACCAGGTCAAGATCCGCGGTGTCCGGGTCGAGCCCGCCGAGGTCGAGCGGGCCCTGGCCACGCACCCGGGCGTCGCCCAGTCCGTGGTCGTCGCCCAGAGCGGCGTGGGCTCCGGTGACAAGCAGCTCGTGGCCTACGTCGTTCCCGACCTGGACGGCCTTGAGGACACGGAGCAGGCCGAGCAGCAGGTCGACGAGTGGGAGAAGATCTACGACCAGGTCTACTCGGGCGAGAGCGTCGAGTGGGGCGAGAACTTCTTCGGCTGGAACTCCAGCTACGACGGACTGCCCATCGAGCTGGACGAGATGCGGCACTGGCGGGACGCGGCGGTCGAGCAGATCATCCGCTGGCAGCCGCGCCAGGTCCTGGAACTCGGTGTCGGTTCGGGTCTGCTGATGGCGCACGCCCTGCCGCACGTCGAGCACTACTGGGCCAGCGACCTCTCATCGGCCGTCATCGAGCGGCTGACCCGCGAGGCCGAGCAGGCCGGGTTCGCCGACAAGGTGACACTGCGGCACGCGCAGGCCGAAGACGTCACCGGCCTCCCCAAGGGCCACTTCGACGTCATCGTCCTCAACTCGGTCATCCAGTACTTCCCGCACGCCGAATACCTCGACCAGGTGCTCGCGCAGGCCTTCGAGCTGCTCTCCGACGGCGGCCGGATCGTGGTCGGCGACGTCCGCAACGCGGCGACGCTGCCGCTGTTCAGCACGGGCGTGCAGTACACCCAGCACCCCGACTCCACCCCGACGGAGGCCGGGGCGGCCATCGCCCGGGCCATCCTCACCGAACCCGAACTGGTCCTTGACCCCGAGTGGTTCACGCAGTGGGCCGAGCGGCACGGCGCGGCCGGCGCGGACATCCGCCTCAAGCTGGGCGCGGCGCACAACGAGCTGACCCGGCACCGCTACGAGGTCGTCCTGCACAAGCAGGCCGCCGGCCAGAGCGACCTGGCCGAGGTGCCGCAGTTGGCCTGGGGCCGGGAGGCCGACACCCTCGCCGACCTGGTGCAGCCGTGCGCCGCCCAGAACGGCCCCGTCCGTGTCACGGGCATCCCCAACGCCCGTCTGACCGGTGAGCTGGAACTCGCCGTGGGCGCCGGGGTCCTGGAGGCCCCCGCGGCCGGAGGACCCGCCCTCGACCCGCAGGACGTGCACGACTGGGCCGCCGCGCGCGGCTGGAGCGTCCTCATGACGTGGTCGGCGTCGGCCGCCGAGTGCTTCGACGCCCTTGTGCTCACCGACGGGCCCCTGGGAGCACGACAGTTCACGGGTACGTACCTGCCCTCGGGCCGCAGCGACCGGCTCCTTGCCAACGCCCCCGCGGCGGCCGCACGGATCGGCGGCCTCGTCGGCTCACTGCGCGGCTACCTCCAGGAGCGGCTGCCCGCACACCTGGTGCCGGCCGCGGTGGTGGCGATCCCGTCGCTGCCCCTCGCCGCGAACGGCAAGCTGGACCGGCGGGCACTGCCCGCGCCGGACTTCGCCGGGCAGGCCGCGGGGCGGGCGCCGCGCACCCCGCAGGAGGAGCTGCTGTGCGAGCTGTTCGCCGAGGTCCTCGACCTGGAGCGGGTCGGTATCGACGACGACTTCTTCACCCTCGGCGGACACTCGCTGCTCGCCACCAAGCTCATCAGCCGCATTCGTTCCGCGCTTGGCGCCGAGGTCGAACTGCGGACCCTGTTCTCGCACCCGACGGTCGCCGGCATCGTGCCGCACCTGGACGGCAGCGCGCTCACCCGCATCCCCCTGGTCCGCGCCGAGAGGCGCCCCGAGCGGCTGCCGCTGTCGCACGCCCAGCAGCGGCTGTGGTTCCTGCACAAGTTCGAGGGCCCGTCCGCGACGTACAACATGCCGTTCATCCTGCGCCTCAGCGGTGACCTGGACGTGGCCGCCCTGGAGGCGTCGCTCAACGACGTGATCACACGCCACGAGTCGCTGCGCACCGCCTACCCCGAGGTCGACGGCAAGCCGTACCAGAACATCCTCGACCCCGAGGCGGTCCGCATCCACCTGGCCGTGGAGCCGGTGGCGAGCGGGGACGGCCTGGAGGCGGCGATCAGGGCAACGGCCCGGCACACCTTCGACCTGGCCAACGAAATGCCGCTCAAGGCATGGCTGTTCGGCACGGAACCGGGCGAGTTCGTCCTGGCGATGGTCGTCCACCACATCGCGGCGGACGGCTGGTCCGCCGCACCCCTCGCGCAGGACCTGGCCACCGCCTACACCGCCCGCGCCGGGGGCGCGGCCCCCGCGTGGGAGCCGCTGCCGGTGCAGTACGCGGACTACACCCTGTGGCAGCACGAGCTCCTCGGCGACGACAACGACCCGGACAGCCTGTTCGGCAAGCAGTACGCGTACTGGGCCAAGCACCTGGCGGGGCTGCCCGAGCAGTGCACGATCCCCAGCGACCGGCCGCGCCCCGCGGTACTGAACTACGACGGCGACCTGCTGCAGTTCACGCTGCCCGCCTCGCTGCACGAGGGCGTCGCGGAGATGGCCCGCGCCTCGGGTGCTACGCCGTTCATGGTGCTCCAGGCGACGATGGCGGCGCTCCTGACCCGGATGGGCGCGGGCACCGACGTGGCGATCGGCAGCGGCATCGCGGGACGTACCGACGACAGTCTGCAGGACCTGATCGGCCTGTTCGTGAACACCCTGGTGATGCGCACGGACACCTCCGGCGACCCGACGTTCGCGGAGCTCCTCGGACAGGTGCGCAAGGCCAGCCTGGCCGCGTACACCCACCAGGACATCCCGTTCGAGACGCTCGTGGAGAAGCTGAACCCGAAGCGGTCGGCGTCGGTGCACCCGCTGTTCCAGATCGCCCTCGTACTCCAGAACAACGAGGAGGCCGAGTTCGAGCTGCCGGGGCTTCGGGTGCGCGGTGAGGGCGTGGGCACGGGCACCGCCCGCTACGACCTGATGCTGAGCCTCAGCGAGACGTTCACCGACCGCACATCGCCCGCCGGCATCTCGGTGGTCGCGGAGTACTCCACGGAACTGTTCGACGCCTCCACGATCGAGACGCTGATCGCGCGCTGGGAGCAGCTCCTCACCACGGCGGTGACCTACCCCACCCAGCGCATCAGCACCGCGGACCTGCTGACCGCGGAGGAGCGGCGCGAACTGCTCCTCGCCGAGGCACAGCAGTCGGAGCCCACCGTCGACGTCGCCACGTTCCCCGCGCTGTTCGCGGCGCGGGTGCGGCAGGCACCGGGCGCGCTCGCGGTGGAGTCGGTCGACCAGGCCTGGTCGTACGAGGAGCTCGACGCGCGGGCGAACCGCGTCGCGCACTGGCTGATCGCCCGGGGCATCGGCCCGGAGCAGCCGGTGGGCGTGTCGATGCCGCGCTCGGCCGAGCAGGTCGCGGTGGCCCTCGGCATCCTCAAGGCCGGTGCGGCCTATCTGCCCATCGCCCTGGACTACCCCGCCGACCGCATCACCTACATGGTCGAGGACTCCCGCCCCGAAGTGGTCTTCACGACCGCCTCGGCGGCCGGGGACCTGCCCACGGGCCTGCCGACACGCCTCGTCCCCATCGACGACCCGGCGTTCGCACAGGACCTCCAGGGCCTGCCGCACACCGACCCGCTCACCGACCTGCGCGCGGACAACCCGGCCTACGTCATCTACACCTCGGGCTCGACGGGCCGCCCCAAGGGCGTGAGCGTCACCCACACGGGCCTGGCCGCGCTGAGCGCCACGCACACGGCGCACTTCGACCTGGACAGCACCTCACGCGTGCTCCAGCAGGCCTCGCCGAGCTTCGACGCCGCGTTCTGGGAGCTGGTGATGGCGCTCACCACGGGCGCCGCGATCATCGTGCCCACGCACCAGAAGGTCGCGGGCGAGGACCTGGCCGAGACCCTGGCCACCCGCAACGTCACCCATGTGACGGTGCCGCCGAGCGTGGTGGGCACCATGCCCGCGGGCTCCGCGCAGCGCCTGACCGACCTGCGGGTCCTCACCGTCGCCGGTGAGGCGTGCCCGCCGGCCCTGGCCGCGGAGTGGGCGCCGGGCCGCAAGCTCATCAACGCCTACGGCCCCACCGAGACCACGGTGTGTGCCACCGCGAGCACCCCGCTGACGGCCGAGCGCGCCCCCATCGGCACGGCCATCACCGACGCGCGGATCTACATCCTGGACGAGCGTCTGGCCCCGGTCCCGCCGGGCTCGCCGGGTGAGCTGTACGTGGCGGGGCCGAGCCTGGCCCGTGGCTACGTCGGCCGGTCCGCCCAGACGTCCGGCACGTTCATGGCCGACCCCTACGGCCCGGCGGGCACCCGCATGTACCGCACCGGTGACGTGGTGCGCCGCGGCAACGACGGGCAGCTCGAGTACCTGGGCCGCAGCGACGACCAGGTCAAGATCCGCGGTTTCCGCATCGAGCCCGGCGAGATCGAGAAGGCCCTCGCCGAGCACCACGGCGTCGCCCAGGCGGTCGTCCTGACCCGCAAGGTCCGGGGCAGTACCCAACTCGTCGGCTATGTGGTGCCCACGGGCAACCGGGAGGCGGGAGCCGACGACGACTTCGACCTCACCACGGGTGTCTCCGTGGACGGGCTGCGCAAGTTCGCCACCGGACGCCTGCCGGAGTTCATGGTGCCCTCGGTGTTCGTCCTGATCGACGAGCTGCCGCTGACGCCGAACGGCAAGCTGGACAAGGCCGCGCTGCCCGAGCCGGAGGTGAGCGGCGGCGAGTACCGTGCGCCGCGCACCGCGGAGGAGCAGATCCTGGCCGCGGTCTTCGCCGAGGTCCTCGGCGTGGAACAGGTCGGTGTCGACGACGACTTCTTCGCCGTCGGCGGTGACTCCATCCGCTCCATCCAGGTGGTCTCGCGCGCCAAGGCACAGGGCATCGAGGTGACCCCGCGGCAGATCTTCGAGCACCGCACGGTCGCCGACCTCGCCGAGGCCGCGCGCGCGAGCAGCGGGAACACGGTCGTTCTTGAGGAGCTGGAGGGCGGCGGCGTGGGCACCATGCCGCTCCTGCCCGTGGCCCGCTACATCACCGAACTGGGCGGCGGCTACGACCGGTTCACCATGTCGATGGTCCTCGAACTGCCCGTCGGCATCGAGGCGCGGGAGCTGACCGCGACGCTCACCGCGGTCGTCGACCACCACGACATGCTGCGCTCGCGTCTGATCACGGGCGCCGAGCCGGGCCTGATGGCCCCCGAGCCGAGTCTGGAGGTCGCGGAGCCGGGCACGGTCGACGTGGCCGCGCTCGTCCGCCGCATCTCCTGCGACGGCGCCTGGGACCAGGACCGCTGGCGCGAGCAGGCCGTCGCCGAGCTCAACACGGCCGCGGGCGAACTGGACCCGAGGGCCGGGCAGATGGCCAGGTTCGTGTGGTGCGACGCAGGACCCGAGCAGGCCGGACGCCTGATGGTGGTCCTGCACCACCTGGTCGTGGACGGAGTGTCCTGGCGGATCCTGCTGCCCGACCTGGCCGAGGCCTGGGAGCAGGTCCGTGCGGGCCGCACCCCGGCCCTGGCGCCCGTGGCCACCTCCGCACGGCAGTGGGCGCACGCCCTCACCGAGGAGGCGGCACGCCCCGAGCGGGTGGCGGAGCTGGAGCTGTGGCGCACGGTGGTCGAGGGACCGGACCCGGTCATCGGCTCACGCCCCTTCGACGCGGCACTGGATCTGCGCTCCACGGTGCGGACCGTGCAGGTGCAGCTTCCGGTGGCGGCCACCGAGACGCTCCTGACCACGCTGCCCGCCGCGTTCCACGGCGGAGTCAACGACGGTCTGCTGACCGGGCTCGCCGTGGCCGTCGCCAAGTGGCGCAGGGCCCGCGGCGTTCCCGAGAACGAGGCGTCCTCGACGCTGCTTCGCCTTGAGGGCCACGGCCGTGAGGAGGCGGCGGCCCCGGGCGCGGACCTGTCCCGCACGGTGGGCTGGTTCACCAGCATGTTCCCCGTCCGCCTGGACGTGGGCGGCTTCGACCTGGAGGAGGCGTTCACCGGCGGCCGGTCCGCGGGCGGCGTGGTCAAGGCGGTCAAGGAGCAGCTCAACGCGATCCCCGACAAGGGCATCGGCTACGGCATGCTGCGCTACCTCAACCCCGAGACCGCGAAGGTCCTCGCGGCCCACGCCATCGGTCAGATCTCCTTCAACTACCTGGGCCGGTTCGGCGCGGACACCAAGCCGCAGCACACGGGTGCGACGGGCTGGACGATCGCCGCGGACGCGGAGGGGCTGTCCCCCGAGCTGGACGCGGACATGCCGGCGATCGCCCCGATCGAGATCAACTCCTATGTCCTGGACGGTGAGCAGGGCCCGCAGCTCAGCGCCGAGATCGGCTACCCGACCGGTCTGCTCACCGAGGCGGAGGCCCAGGAGCTCGCCGACCTGTGGGGCACCGCCCTTCAGGGCCTGGCACGGCACGCCGCCAAGCCCGGCGCGGGCGGTCTGACGCCTTCGGACGTCCCGCTGGTCAAGGTCGGCCAGCGCGACCTGGAGGCGTGGGAGGAGAACTACCCCGGTCTGAACGACGTGTGGCCGCTCACCCCGGCCCAGTCCGGCATCCTCTTCCACAGCGTCATGGCCGAGTCGTCCTTCGACGCCTACCAGATCCAGCTCGTCCTGCACCTGTCCGGCAGCGTGGTCCCCGAGCGCATGCGCGTCGCGGGCCAGGCACTGCTCGGCCGCTACCCGAACATGGCGACCGCGTTCGTGACCAACGCCGCGGGCGAGCAGGTCCAGCTCGTCCTGGACCACGTCGAACTGCCCTGGCAGACCGTCGACCTGCGCGACCTCGACGAGGAGCGGCGCAGCGAGGAGCTGGAGAAGCTCCTGGCGGCCGACCACTCCGCGCACTTCGACCCGGCGAACCCGCCGATGCTGCGCATGACCCTCGTCCAGATGGACCCCGACCACTCCGAGCTGGTCCTGACCGTCAACCACGCCCTGTACGACGGCTGGTCGCTCGCGCACCTCATGCGCGACCTGATCCTGCTGTACGAGGCCGAGGGCGACGCGTCCGGCCTGCCGCGGGTGCGTTCCTACCGCGACTTCCTGGCCTGGCTCGCCGAGCAGGACCACGACGAAGCGGTGCGCGTGTGGGGCGAGGAGCTGGAGGGCGTCACCGAGCCGACCATGCTGGCCTCGGTCGCCGCCACCGAACAGGGCGGCGGTCTCGGCCAACTGGAGCTCCCGCTCAGCGCGGAGACCTCACGGGCGCTCACGCGCAGGGCCGGTGAGCTGGGCATCACCCTCAACACCCTCATCCAGGGCGTGTGGGGTGTGCTGCTCGGCAACCTGACCGGGCGTGAGGACGTGGTGTTCGGCACCACCGTCGCGGGTCGGCCGCCGCAGCTTCCGGGCGCCGACGACATGGTGGGTCTGTTCATCAACAGCCTCCCGGTGCGCGTGCGCTACTCCGCGAAGGAGACCCTGGCGCAGGTCCTCACCCGCCTCCAGGAGCACCAGACCGTGCTGATGGACCACCATCACCACAGCCTCAGTGAGATCCACGAGTCCCTCGGCCTTGGCAACCTGTACGACTCGATGGTGATCCTGGAGTCCTTCCCGGTCGACCGCGAGGGACTCACCGAGGCCCACACGTCGGCGGGCGTCACCGTCACCGGCATCCGCATGCTCAGCGGCACCCACTACCCGCTGATGCTGGCGGGCACCGCCGACCCGAACCTGCGCCTGGGCCTGCAGTACCAGGACAACATGTTCACGGCCGCCGAGATCGAGCGGATCGGCGCCCGGCTCGGACGCGTGCTCCAGCAGCTCGCCGACGACCCGAACACGCCGCTCGCCGCCCTCGACGTCCTGGACGAGGACGAGCGCGACCTGGTCCTGAACCGCTTCAACGACACGGCGGCCGAGGTGCACGGCGAGACCGTGATCGGCCTGTTCGAGGAGCAGGCCGCGCGCACCCCGGAGGCCACCGCGGTGGTCTGCGAGGACGAGCGGCTGACCTACGCGGAGGTGAACGAGCGCGCCAACCGGCTCGCCCGCCACCTGCTCACGCGGGGTGTGGGCGCCGACACCCTGGCGGCCGTGGTGCTGCCGCGCACCCCGCAGCTCGTGGTGGCGATCCTGGCGGTCCTCAAGACCGGCGCCGCCTACGTGCCGATCGACCCGGGCTACCCCGGCACGCGCCTGGAGCACATCCTGGCCACCGCCGAGCCCCGGCTGATCATCACGGACAGCACCGCGGCCACGGTCCTGCCCCAGCGGACGGCCGCCGAGCGACTGCTGCTCGACGACCTCGGCGGCCTCAAGGCCACGGACGTCTCCGGACAGCCCGCGGGCAACCTCGGCGCCGCCGAGCGCACCCGGGCGCTCCTGTCCGACGACCTGCTCTACCAGGTGTACACCTCGGGTTCGACGGGCCTGCCCAAGGGCGTGAGCATCACCCACGCCAACCTGGTCAACGCTCTCGACGGCCTGGTCGGGCACGTGGGCGTGGAGCCGGGCTGGCGAATGCTCACCAGCACCTCGATCGGCTTCGACGTCGCCGCCTTCGAGCTGTTCTCCACGCTCACCACGGGCGGCAGCGTCGAGATCGTGCGCGACGTCCTCGCCCTGGCCGAGCGGGACACATGGGAGGTGGACGTCATCAGCTCGGTGCCGTCGGCCTTCGCCGAACTCGTCGACCAGCTCGGCGACCGCGTACAGCCGAAGTCGCTGGTGTTCGCCGGTGAGGCGCTGACGCCTTCCCTGGTGGAGCGCATCAGGGCGAACTGGCCCGAGGCGCGGATCGTCAACGGCTACGGGCCCAGTGAGACGTTCTACGTGACGGCTCACGGCCTGGACGCCGAGCGCGAGTACACCTCCGGTGTGCCGATCGGACGCCCGCTGGGCAACCTGCGGGCCTACATCCTGGGCCCGGGCCTCACCCCCGCGGCACCGGGCGCCATCGGCGAGCTGTACATGGCCGGAGCCGGTGTCGGACGCGGCTACCACAACCGCCCGGCGCTGACCGCGGAGCGTTTCGTGGCCGACCCGTTCGGTCCGGCCGGTGCCCGCATGTACCGCACGGGTGACCTGGCGCGCTGGGACGAGCACGGCGAGCTGGAGTACATCGGGCGCGCCGACTCGCAGGTGAAGATCCGCGGCTTCCGTATCGAGCCGGGCGAGGTGGAGGCCGCGGTGGCCGCCCACCCGAAGGTGGCCCAGGCGGCCGTCATCGCGCGGACGAGTGCGGGCGGCAAGCAGCTCATCGCGTACGCGGTCCCGGCGCCGGACGCGGCGGATGTGACCACGGGCGACCTGCGGGAGTTCGTGGCGGCGAAGCTGCCGGAGTTCATGGTCCCCGCGGCGTTCGTGCTCCTTGAGCGGTTGCCGCTGTCCCCGAACGGCAAGCTGGACCAGCGGGCGCTCCCCGCGCCGGAGTTGACGGGTTCGGCGGCCTACCGGGCGCCGCGTTCGCCGCAGGAAGAGGTCCTCGCGGGCCTGTTCGCGGACGTCCTCGGTGTGGAGAAGGTCGGTATCGACGACAACTTCTTCGACCTGGGCGGTCATTCGCTGCGGGCGACGCGTCTGGTGAGCCGTATCCGTACGGTGCTGATGCTCGATGTGCCGATGCGGGTCGTCTTCCAGGCCCCGACCGTCGCCGGACTCGCCGAGCACCTCACCGCCGGCGGCGACACCGGCGGCCACACCGACCCCTTCGGTGTGGTGCTGCCCCTGAAGACCGGCGGCAGCCAGGCCCCGGTCTGGTTCATCCACCCCGGCATCGGCCTGTCCTGGTCGTATCTGGGCATGGCGGTCCAGTTGGGCGACCGGCCCGTCCACGCCATCCAGGCGCGCGGCTGGGACGGCACATCGGTGCCGGCGACCTTCGACGAGATGGTCAAGGACTACGTGGAGCAGATCCTCGGCGTACAGCAGGAGGGGCCGTTCCACTTCGTCGGCCACTCCATGGGCGGCACGCTCTCCCAGGCCATCGCCGCCGAACTCCAGGAGCGCGGCCACGAGGTACCGCTGGTCGCCATCCTGGACGCCGTCCCCGCCGCGGTGTTCGCGGAGAAGGACGTGGTCCTCGACCCGACGGAGGCACGCGAGTTCCTCAGCGGCTATCTGCCGGGCGGCGGGGACGAGGCCGAGCGGCAGGCCCTGATCCACAACGGGTCCTCGCTGATGGTCGAGCACGTCCGGCTCGTCAGGGAGTACACCCAGCCCGTCTACCGGGGCGACGTGGCGTTCTTCAACGCGACCGTCAACTCGGAACCGTCCGCGGAGATGTGGGCTCCCTACGTACAGGGCAGTGTGCGGTCGTACGACATCGAAGCCACCCACTTCGGCATGACGGGGCCGAAGCACACGGCCGAGATCTGCGACGTCATCAACCGTTACCTCAAGGCCTAGGAGCCCCTCATGAGCACGAATCCGTTCGACGACACCAGCGGCACGTTCCTCGTGCTGGTCAACGACGAGGACCAGCACTCCCTGTGGCCCTCGTTCGCCGATGTCCCCGCGGGCTGGACGTCCGTCTTCGGCCCCGACGAGCGCCAGAAGTGCCTGGAGCACGTCGAGCAGAACTGGACCGACCTGCGGCCCAGGAGCCTGCGCGAGGCCATGGCCGCCGCGTAGCACCGCCTGATCAGGGGAGGGAGGCAGGCCCCGGCCACCGGCCGGGGCGTGCCCCCCTCCCGCCCTCCCCGTAACCCAGACAGACCCGGCCGGCGAGAGTCGGTGCAGGACAAGGAGTTATTTCGTGTACGACGTGATTGTGGTCGGGGCGCGGTGTGCTGGATCTCCGGCGGCGCTGCAGCTCGCACGGGCCGGCTACCGGGTGCTCATGGTCGAACGCAGCAAGTTCCCCAAGGACACACTGTCGACGCTGTACATCCACCAGCCGGGCGTCGCGCTCCTGGACCAGTGGGGCGTCCTGCCGGAGGTGATCGCCACCGGCTGCCCGCCCCTGGACAGGGCCACGTACACCGCCGGCGACATTCGCGTCCAGGGGGTCTCCTGGCCCGTCGACGGCCAGCAGGCGGCCTACGCGCCGCGGCGCTTCCTCCTCGACCAGATCCTGGCGCGGGCCGCCGTCGACGCCGGTGCCGAGCTGCGCGAGAACTGCTCGGTCACCGACCTCGTCTTCGAGGACGACCGGGTCGTGGGCGTCCGGCTGAGCTCCGGCGGGACCGAGACGGTCGAACGCGCCCGGCTCGTCATCGGCGCCGACGGCATGCGGTCGACGGTCGCGGCGAAGGTGCAGGCACCGCACGAGGTCGAGGCACCCACCCTCACCTGCTGCTACTACAGCTACTGGTCAGGACTGCCCGCCGAGTTCCGGCTCTACCACACCCCAGGGAGCTGGGTCGGCACCGTACCGACCAACGACGGCGCGACGCTGGTGGCGGCGTACTTCCCACAGGCCGAGTTCGCGGCCCTCAAGGGCGAGGGACTCAAGGCCCTGCTCGACAGCGCCGAGCGGACCGCGCCCGAGGTGCGTGCCGAGATGGACAAGGGCGAGCAGGTCGAGCGCCTCTTCGGCACCGGCAACCAGCTCAACTTCTTCCGCAAGGCCGCCGGGCCCGGCTGGGCCCTCATCGGTGACGCCGGACACCACAAGGACTCCATCACGGCCCGCGGCATCACCGACGCCTTCCTCCAGGCCCAGCTCCTCGTCGAGTGCGTGGGCGACAGCCTCCAGGACCCGGAGCGCCTGGACAAGGCGCTCGGGGAGTTCGCCGAGGAGCGCACCGAGATGCTCGTCCCGGACTACAAGAGCACGCTCAAGACGGCCGAGCTGAACCCGCCGGAGCACCACCTGGAGATGCTGCGCGCCATCGCCACGAGCGGCGACCTGTCCGACCGCTACTTCTCGACGCTCTCGGGCGCCTGCCCGATCGAGGAGTTCGTCACCGAGGAACTCCTGGACCTGATGGACGAGATGAGCGACGCCTGAGCGCGACCCCCGGGCGCCCGCGGGCGCCCGGGGCGCCCGGGGGAGGGGCCGAGGAAGAAAACCGGAGGGAACCCGAGGGAACCCGAGGGAACCCGAGGGAACCCGAGGGAAGGTGTGCTGGTCAACGCCCAGTAGAGTGCTTTTCCCCCGGGTATCTTCCCTGAGATCCCCTGGGTGTCTCCCTTGAGACGCTCCCCGCCCCCGAAGCCCGAGGTGTCGACCAGTGAGCCCCGCACGACCAGGACCGGCCGCCCTGACCGTCGTCGGCATCGGGGCCGACGGCTGGGAGGGGATCACGGACGCCGCCCGCGCGGCCCTGCTCGACGCGGAGGTCCTGATCGGCGGCCCGCGGCAACTGGACCTGCTGCCGTCCCGGTGCGCCGGGGAGCGGATCACCTGGCCCTCGCCGCTGCGCCCCGCCGTGCCCGCGCTGCTCGCCGCCCACGCGGGACGCCGTGTCGCCGTCCTCGCCAGCGGCGACCCCATGTTCCACGGCATCGGGCGGGCCCTCACCGAAGAACTCGGCGCCACCGCGGTACGCGTACTCCCGCACCCCTCCTCCGTGTCCCACGCCTGCGCACGGCTCGGCTGGCCGCAGGAGGACGTGGAGGTCGTCACGCTCGTCGGGCGCCCCGCCGGACGCCTCGCCGCCGCCCTGCACGAGGGCCGCAGGCTGCTCGTGCTCAGCGTGGACGCCACGGGCCCCGGCACCGTCGCCGCCCTGCTGCGCGACCGCGGCTACGGCCCGAGCCGGATGCGGGTCCTCGAACAGCTCGGCGGCGCGCGGGAACGGACCACCGCCGAGTCCACCGCCGACACCTGGGCAGAGCCCCCCGGCGACGCCCTCAACATCGTCGCCGTCACCTGCCACCGCGACCCGGACGCCCTCCGGCTCGGCGCCGTGCCCGGGCTCCCCGACACGGCGTACGAGCACGACGGCCAGCTCACCAAGCGGCACATCCGCGCCGCCACGCTCGGCGCGCTCGCGCCCGCCCCCGGCGAGCTCCTGTGGGACGTCGGCGGCGGCTCCGGCTCGATCGCCGTCGAGTGGATGCGCACCCACCCCACCTGCCGCGCGGTCACCGTGGAGCGCGATGCCGTACGGGCCGAACGCATCACCCGTAACGCCGAACGGCTCGGCGTGCCCGCCCTGCGCGTCGTCACCGGCGCCGCGCCCGCCGCCCTCGCCGGGCTGCCGCGGCCCGACGCCGTGTTCATCGGCGGCGGACTCACCGCGCCGGGCCTGCTCGACGCCTGCTGGGCGGCGCTCGCACCCGGCGGCCGCCTGGTCGCCAACACCGTGACCCTGGAGTCCGAGGCACTGCTCGCCGACGCCCACCGCCGCCACGGCGGCGAACTCGTACGCCTCGCGGTGGCCCACGCCGTGCCGGTGGGCGGCTTCACCGGGTGGCGGCAGGCGATGCCGGTGACACAGTGGTCGGCGCAGAAGCCCACGGGGGCCGCGGAGCCCTCCGCCGAGGCTCCGGCGGCGTCCTCCGCCCAGGCTTCCGCGACACCCTCCGCCCAGCCTTCCGCCGCACCCTCCGCCCCGCCCGCCCAGACCCCCGACGGACCCCCCGACCGCGCAGGAGCAGCCACATGACCGTGTACTTCATCGGTGCGGGACCCGGTGCCGCCGACCTGATCACGGTGCGGGGCGCCCGGACGCTCGCCGCCTGCCGGGTGTGTCTGTACGCGGGCAGTCTGGTGCCGCGCGAACTGCTCGCCGAATGCCCGCCGGACGCACGGCTCGTGGACACCGCGCAGCTCGACCTGGACGAGATCACCGCCGAGCTGGTCCGCGCCCACGAACAGGGACAGGACGTGGCCCGGCTGCACTCCGGGGACCCGTCGGTGTTCAGCGCGGTGGCCGAGCAGATGCGGCGCCTCGACGCGGCGGGGGTGCCCTACGAGGTGGTGCCCGGTGTGCCCGCCTTCGCCGCCGCTGCCGCCGCCCTGAAGCGGGAGCTGACGGTGCCGACCGTCGGCCAGACCGTCGTCCTCACCCGGGTCGCCCACAGCGCGACCGCCATGCCCGAGGGCGAGGACCTGGCCACCCTCGGCCGCAGTGGCGCGCTGATCGTGCTGCACCTGGCCGCCAGGTACGTGGACCGCGTGGTGGAGGAACTGCTCCCGCACTACGGCGCCGACTGCCCGGCCGCGGTCGTGGCCTACGCCTCCCGCCCCGAGGAAGTGGTCCTGCGCGGCACCCTCGACGAGATCGCCGCGAAGGTGACGGAAGCGGGCATCCTGCGCACCGCGGTCATCATGGTGGGCCGGACCCTCGGCGCGGAGCAGTTCCGCGACAGCCACCTGTACTCGCCGGAGCGCGAGCGGCACGTGTGCTGAGTGCTCCGCGAGGGGAGCGGGGCGGCACGTGTGCTGAGCGCTCCGCGAGGGGTGCGGGGCGGCACGTGTGCTGAGTGCTCCGCGAGGGGTGCCGCGTGCTCAGGCCACCGTGCTGCGGCCCACCACGGTCCCTGCCCTGTCGATGCAGATGACGTCCACCGCGACCGGCGCCCCGCGCAGCACGGCGAGCGCCTCGTCCCGCGCGGCCACCGCGACCAGGTCGCCAAGGGCGATCCCGGCCCCCTGGCAGAGCTGGAGCGCGGCGAGTCCGGTGTTGGCGTCCGCCACCGCGGCCGCGAGGGCCTCGTCCGCGCCGCCGCGCCGGGCGAGGGCGGCGAGGAAGCCCTTGTCGACCTGGGAGCGCGCGGAGTGCAGATCGAGGTGTCCCGCCGCGAGCTTGGACAGTTTGGCGAACCCGCCGCAGATCGTCAGGCGGTCCACGGGGTGGCGGCGGATGTACTTCAGGACCGCGCCCGCGAAGTCGCCCATGTCCAGCAGGGCGTCCTCGGGCAGTTGGTGTTCGGCGACGACCGTCTTCTCCGACGTCGACCCCGTGCACCCCGCGACATGGGTGCGCCCCGCCGCGCGCGCCACGTCCACGCCCCGGCGGATGGAGTCGATCCACGCCGAGCAGGAGTACGGCACCACGATGCCGGTGGTGCCGAGCACGGAAAGACCGCCGAGGATGCCGAGCCGCGGGTTCCAGGTGGACCTGGCGATCTCCTCGCCGTGGTCGACGGCGATGGTGACCTCGACGTCGGCGCTGCCGCCGTGGAGCGCGGCGACGGCGGCGACGTGGTCCCGCATCATCTGCCGGGGCACGGGGTTGACCGCCGGTTCCCCCACGGGCAGCGGCAGACCGGGACGGGTGACCGTGCCCACGCCGGGGCCCGCCCTGAAGACCACCCCGGACCCCGGCGGCAGCCGCCGCACCGTGGCCCGCACGAGCGCGCCGTGCGTGACGTCGGGATCGTCGCCCGCGTCCTTCACCACCCCCGCCATGGCGTACGCGCCGGTCAGTTCCTCGGTCGCGAGCGCGAACGCGGGGGTCTGCCCCCGGGGCAGGGTGATGGTCACCGGGTCGGGGAAGTCGCCGGTCAGGAGGGCGGTGTACGCGGCGGTCGTGGCGGCGGTCGCGCAGGCACCGGTCGTCCAGCCGGGCCGCAGACCGGTGTGCTCCAACTGGGCGCCGCGGCCGCCCTTCGCGGCGCGGGCGCCTTTCGTGGCGGGGGCGCCCGACGCCGCGTCGTCGGTGGGCCGCGTGGCGCCGCCGTCACGTACTGACTTGTCACTCATGAACGGACCCGGACTCTCGTGCACGTACTGATTCTCGGCGGAACGACGGAGGCCCGGCACCTGGCCGAGCGGCTGCACGGCCTGCCCGAGCTGCCGGGCCTCGAACTGACCAGTTCCCTCGCGGGCCGGGTCGCGAGCCCCCGGCTGCCCGTGGGACAGGTGCGGGTCGGCGGCTTCGGGGGCGCCGACGGGCTCGCCGACTGGCTGCGCGCGCACCGCGTGGACCTGCTCGTCGACGCCACGCACCCGTTCGCGCGGACGATGAGTTTCCACGCGGCGCGGGCCGCGGCCGCCGCCCGCGTTCCCCTCCTCGGCCTGCGCAGGCCCGGCTGGGACCCGGTCGACGGCGACGTGTGGCACGAGGCGGGCTCGCTCGGCGAGGCCGCGGAGCTGCTGCCCGCGCTCGGCCGCAGGGTGTTCCTGACGACCGGACGCATGGGCCTCGCCGCGTTCGCGGACCTGGACGACCTGTGGTTCCTCATGCGGTCGGTGGACGCGCCCGAGGCCCCGCACCCGGCGCACATGGAGGTGCTGCTCGACCGGGGCCCCTTCACGCTCGAAGGGGAACGCGCGCTGCTCCGCGAGCACGCCATCGACGTCGTCGTGACGAAGGACAGCGGCGGAGCGGCCACCGCGCCGAAGCTGACCGCCGCCCGCGAGGCCGGAATTCCCGTGGTCGTGGTGCGCAGGCCGCCGGTGCCCGAGGGCGTCCCGGTCGTGCCGGACCCGGAGACGGCGGCCCGCCGGATCATCGCGTACCTCGCGGGGGGCGTACCGCCCGGGACGGAGTGAGACCACCCGGACCGGACCGGACCGGTCCGGAACGGGGAGCGGCGGCCTCTCCGCCCCGGGGCGACGCGGCACGCGCCCCCGAGCCCGCGGGTACCGGGACGGGAACCCGGTCTCCGGGTACGGGTATGCCGCCCGGTCTCCGGGCCCGGAGACCGAGCGCAGACACACCCCCCGAGCCCCGGGTACCGGGACGGGAACCCGGTCTCCGGGTACGGGCGTGCCGCCCGGTCTCCGGGCCCGGAGACCGGGCGCAGACACAGCCCCGAGCCGCGGGTACCGGGACGGGAACCCGGTCTCCGGGTACGGGCGTGCCGCCCGGCCTCCGGGCCCGGAGACCGAGCGCAGACACACCCCCCGAGCCCCGGGTACCGGGACGGGAACCCGGTCTCCGGGTACGGGCGTGCCGCTCGGTCTCCGGGCCCGGAGACCGAGCGCAGACACAGCCCCGAGCCGCGGGTACCGGGACGGGAACTGGGTCTCCGGGTACGGGCGTGCCGCCCGGCCTCCGGGCGCAGACCCCCCGGGCACCGGCACCGCCCCCCCCGAGCCCCGGGCACCGGACCCTCACGCCTCCGGATAGCGGCGCGGTGTCCAGACGATCTCCTCGCCGTCCCCGCGCCGCACGGCCCGCGTCTGCGACGAGCCGACAAGCAGGACGGTGCGCATGTCGACCTCGGCCGGGTCCAGGTCCGCGAGGCGGACGATCCGTACCCGTTCACCGGAGCCGCCGACGTCGCGGGCGACGACCACCGGGGTGTCAGGAGCACGGTGTTCCAGGAGGAGTTCGCGGGCCTTGCCGACCTGCCAGGTGCGGCTGCGGGAGCCGGGGTTGTACAGGGCGAGGACCAGGTCGGCGGCGGTGGCCGCGCGCAGCCGCTCCGCTATGACCTCCCACGGCTTGAGCCGGTCGGACAGGGAGATGGTGGCGTAGTCGTGGCCGAGCGGGGCGCCCGCGCGGGCGGCGGCCGCGTTGGCGGCGGTCACCCCGGGAAGGACCCGCACCGGCACGTCCGTGTACCGCGGCTGTGCGGCGACCTCCAGGACGGCCGTCGCCATGGCGAAGATTCCGGGGTCGCCGCCGGAGACGACCGCGACCCGCCGCCCGCGCCGGGCCAGGTCGAGAGCGAACTCGGCGCGCTCGGACTCCACCCGGTTGTCGGAGCCGTGCCGCTCCTGACCGGGACGGTGCGGCACCCGGTCCAGATACGTGGTGTAGCCGACCAGGTCGTCGGCGGCGGCCAGGGCCCCGCGCGTCTCGGGCGTCAGCCACAGCGGCCCGGCGGGGCCCGTCCCCACCACGACGACCTCACCGCGGGCCCGCTCCCGCGGCTCCGCGCCGACCCGGCTCGGCAGCACGGCCACCGAGAAGTACGGCACCGAATCCTCGGCCACGTCCGCGAGCCGCGCGGTGCGCTCCCCGTCCATGGTGGCCCGCTCGACGTAACGGGCCTCGTCCAGACGGCCCGAACCCGCCAGCGCCCGCCGCACCTTGGGGAAGGTGCGGCCAAGCTTCATGACCACCGCCGCGTCCGTCGCGGCGAGCCGGGCGGTCAGCTCCTCCTCGGGCAGCGTGCCCGGCAGGATCGTCAGGACCTCCTCGCCCTCGACGAGCGGGGTGCCGAGGCGGGCCGCGGCCGCGGACACCGAGGTGACGCCGGGGATCACCTCGGTGTCGTAGCGCCCGGTGAGCCGCTTGTGCATGTGCATGTACGAGCCGTAGAAGAGCGGGTCGCCCTCCGCGAGGACCGCGACGGTGCGCCCCGCGTCGAGGTGCGCGGCGAGCCGGGCCGCCGCCTCGGCGTAGAACTCCTCCATGGCGCCCCGGTAGCCGCCCGGGTGATCGGTGGTCTCCGTCGTGACGGGATAGACGAGGCGTTCCTCGATGTGGTCGGCGCGGATGTGCCGCGCCGCGATCGAGCGGGCGATGGACCGGCCGTGCCGGGCGCTGTGGTACGCGATCACATCCGCATCGGCGATGACCTCGACCGCCCGCACGGTCATCAGGGACGGGTCGCCGGGGCCGAGCCCGACCCCGTACAGCTTGGCGCTCATTCTTCCTCGCTCGCAATCGCGTTCAGTGCGGCGGCGGCGATGGCGCTGCCGCCGCGACGGCCCCGCACGACCAGATGTTCCAGACCGAGGGACTGCGCCGCCAGGGCGTCCTTGGACTCGGCCGCGCCGATGAAGCCGACCGGCACACCGATGACGGCGGCGGGCCGCGGCGCGCCGTCCCGGATCATCTCCAGGAGCCGGAACAGCGCGGTGGGCGCGTTGCCGACGGCGACCACGGAACCTTCGAGGCGGTCGCGCCACAGCTCCATCGCGGCGGCGCTGCGGGTGGTGCCCAGCTTCGCGGCGAGGTCCGGCACGGCCGGGTCGGACAGGGTGCACAGCACGTCGTTGTCCGCGGGCAGCCGCTTGCGGGTCACTCCGCTCGCGACCATCTGCACGTCGCAGAAGACGGGCGCGCCGGCACGGAGGGCGGCGCGGGCCCGGGCCACGACATCCGGGCTGTACACGAGGTCCTTTACGAGGTCGACCATCCCGCAGGCGTGGATCATCCGGACCGCGACCTGGCTGACGTCGGCGGGGAGTGCCGCGAGATCCGCCTCCGCGCGGATGGTGGCGAAGGACTGGCGGTAGATGGCCGCGCCGTCCTTCTCGTAGTCGTAGGTCGTCACGGTGTTCTTCTCGCTGCTCTCGGTCGTCGTGAGGGTCATGTCGTGCAAGTCATGTCGTACGGGTCATGTCGTGCGGGTCATGGGGTCAGGGGCGTGGGGTGATCGTCGCCAGGGCGGCGGCGAGTCGGGAGGGGTCGTCGAGGTCGACGGTGCGCGGGGTGCGTTCCCCGGCGGCGGCTGGCGGGGCACCCGCGGGGGCGGCCACCGAAAGCCGGTAGCCACCGCCGTCGTCCGCGGCGATCACGTCGATGTGCTCGCCCCGGGGGTGCCCGCAGCGCCGTTCGCATCCGGACCAGTACAGGGGCAGGCTGTCGGACGGGACCTCGGTGAGGGTCCGGCCGGCGTCCGCCCGTACGTCTGTGCGGGACTTGGCGCATCCGGGCCTGCCGATGCAGGCGCCGACAAGGAGCCAGGGAGAGTCGCCCTCCGTGACGAGGCCGACGGCCGACAGGCGCGCCCGCGCCTCGTCGACCCGGTCCGCGCCCCGGCCCGGTGTGGGCACGACGACGCCACGCCACGGGGTCAACCGCAGCTCACCGGCGGGGGAGTGGGCGGCAAGGCGCGTCAACTCCTGCCACTGGAGGGCCGAGAGGCGGCCGAGCGGAGCGTGCACGGACAGCGCGGCGAAGTCCCCCACGACGCCGGGCACCGGACCGCCGTCGGGCACCGAAGCGCCGCCGGGCACCGGACCGCCGTCGGGCACCGGACCACCGCCGGGCGCCGAAGCGCCGTCCGCCCCCGAAGCGCCGCCGGGCACCGGACCACCGCCGGGCGCCGGACCACCGCCGGTGCCCGCCGCGCCCGGGGCCCGCGCGCGGCCGGTGTGGACGATGCCGTCGGCCGTCAGCCGCGCGCCGACCTGCCGCAGCAACGCGCCGTCGGCGAGCGCGAGTTCGTCCACCCGCCAGGCCTTGGCGCCGCAGGATCGCACGGCCGCGAGGAACTCCTCCGCGGCCACCAGCGCGGCGCGGGCCGCATCCGCGCCGGAGACGTGCAGCGCCGCGGCGCCCGAGCCGAGGCTCAGCAGCGCGCCGCCGTCCGCGACCGCGCGCAGCGTCACGTCCGCGTCGAGCCCGGCCACGTCCCCGCGGCCGTCGTCGAGCGCGAACAGGAACCGGCCCGAGAGGGCGGGCGCCGCCTCGCTGGCGCACAGCGCCGCGTCGAGGGACGCGAGCCAGGGCCGCACGTCCCGCAGGCCGTGCGCGTCGAGGCCGGACAGGGGCGAGGCCACGATGTTGCGCACCCGCTCGTGCGCGGCGGACGGCAGCAGCCCCGCCGCGTCGAGCAGCTCGGCGAGCTGCGCGCCGCAGGCGTCGCGCAGCCCCCGCAACTGGATGTTGCCGCGCGAGGTGAGATGCAACTCACCGTCGCCGAACCGCCGGGCCGCGCTCATGAGCGCCTCCGCCTGCCGGACGGTCAGTACACCGCCGGGAACACGGACCCTGGCGAGCGCGCCGTCGTGCGCCTCATGCAGCCGCAGCGTGCCGGGACAGGCGTCACCGCGGTCCCGTGTGGCCGCTGTGGCCTGGGACGATGAGGGAAGGGGAGCCGTGGTCACGGCGGCGAGCATACCTACGATCACATCGGGTGCACCTTCTCCATGTGCCCGGTCGCGGCCTACTATGCTCCTCGGTGGATCATTCGGTCCGCCATCGCCAGACGGCGACAGGGGAGGAAGCCGGTGTGAATCCGGCGCGGTCCCGCCACTGTGAGTCCGGCCCCCAGGGGCCGGGCGAGTCAGGAACTCCCGCCGTCAGACACCGCCCGGGGCGCGGACCCCGAGGAAGGCCAGACACCGCATGCTGCCCGCATCCGGGGACACCGCCCCGTCCCCCCGCATCCTGCTCCTGTCGACCTCCGACACGGACCTGCTCAGCGCCCGCGCGGCGGCAGGACCGGTCCGCTACCGCTTCGCCAACCCGGCGCGGCTGCCCCTCGAAGACCTCCCAGGGCTGCTCGACGGCGTCGACCTCGTCGTCGTACGCCTCCTCGGCGGCATCCGCGCCTGGCAGGACGGCCTGGACCTGCTGCTCGCCGACGGCCGCCCGGTCGTCGTCCTCACCGGCGAACAGGCCCCCGACGCCCAGCTCATGGCGGCGTCCACCGTGCCCGTCGGGATCGCCGCGGAGGCGCACGCCTACCTCGCGCACGGCGGCCCGGGGAACCTGGAGCAGCTCGCGCGCTTCCTCTCCGACACCGTGCTGCTCACCGGTCACGGCTTCGACGCGCCCGCCGCCGCGCCGAGCTGGGGCCCGCTGGAGCGCACGCCCCGCGCCGGCGTCGAGGGCCCCGTCGTGGCGGTGCTCTACTACCGCGCCCACCACATGAGCGGCAACACCGCCTTCGTCGACGCGCTGTGCGACGCCGTCGAGGACGCGGGCGCCAGGCCGCTGCCGCTGTACGTCGCCTCGCTGCGCGCCCCCGAGCCCGAGCTGATCGAGCAGTTGCGGGCCGTCGACGTCATCGTCACCACGGTCCTCGCGGCGGGCGGCACCAAGCCCGCCGATGCGTCCGCGGGCGGCGACGACGAGTCCTGGGACGCGGGCGCGCTGACCACCCTGGACGTGCCCATCCTCCAGGCCCTGTGCCTGACCGGATCCAGGGCCGCCTGGGAGGACAACGACGAGGGCGTCTCGCCGCTCGACGCCGCGAGCCAGATCGCGGTGCCCGAGTTCGACGGGCGTCTGATCACCGTCCCGTTCTCCTTCAAGGAGATCGACGCCGACGGCCTGCCCGCGTACGTCGCCGACCCCGAGCGCGCCGCCCGCGTCGCCGGGATCGCCGTACGGCACGCCAGGCTCCGCCACATCCCCGCCGCCGACAAGCGCATCGCGCTCGTGCTCTCCGCCTATCCGACCAAGCACTCCCGCATCGGCAACGCGGTCGGCCTCGACACGCCCGCGAGTGCCGTGGCCCTGCTGCGCCGCCTGCGCGAGGAGGGCTACGACTTCGGCGACACCGAGGTGCCAGGACTGGTCTCCGGCGACGGCGACGAGCTGATCCGCGCGCTGATCGAGGCGGGCGGCCACGACCAGGACTGGCTCACCGAGGAGCAGCTCGCCCGCAACCCGGTGCGGATCCCGGCGGCCGACTACCGGCGCTGGTACGCGACCCTGCCCGAGGAGCTGCGCACCGCCGTCGAGGAGCACTGGGGTCCCGCGCCCGGCGAGATGTTCGTCGACCGCAGCGGCAACCCGGACGGCGACATCGTCCTCGCGGCCCTGCGCTTCGGCAATCTGCTGATCCTCATCCAGCCGCCGCGCGGCTTCGGCCAGAACCCGATCGCGATCTACCACGACCCGGACCTGCCGCCCTCGCACCACTATCTGGCCGCCTACCGCTGGATCGCCGCGGCCGCCGAGGACGGCGGCTTCGGCGCCGACGCGATGATCCACCTGGGCAAGCACGGCAACCTGGAGTGGCTGCCCGGCAAGAACGCGGGCCTGTCCGCGGCCTGCGGCCCGGATGCCGCGCTCGGTGATCTGCCGCTGATCTACCCGTTCCTGGTCAACGACCCGGGGGAGGGCACCCAGGCCAAGCGCCGGGTGCACGCCACGCTCATCGACCACCTCGTCCCGCCGATGGCCCGCGCCGACTCCTACGGCGACATCGCGCGCCTGGAGCAGCTCCTGGACGAGTACGCCCAGATCTCCTCGATGGACCCGGCCAAGCTCCCGGCGATCCGGGCGCAGATCTGGACCCTCATCCAGGCCGCCAAGCTGGACCACGACCTCGGCCTCGACGACCGGCCCGACGACGACGGCTTCGACGACTTCCTGCTGCACGTCGACGGCTGGCTGTGCGAGGTCAAGGACGCCCAGATCCGCGACGGCCTGCACGTGCTCGGCACGCCGCCCGCGGCCGGTGACCGCGTCAACCTCGTCCTCGCCATCCTGCGCGCCCGCCAGATCTGGGGCGGCACCACGGCCCTGCCCGGGCTGCGCGAGGCGCTCGGCCTGGACGAGTCCGCGGCGACCCGCACCACCGCCGACGAGGCGGAGGCCAAGGCCCGCGCCCTGGTGGAGCGGATGGAGCAGCTCGGCTGGGACCCGGACGCCGTGCCCGAGGGGCACAGCGAACAGGTCACCGCCATCCTGGAGTTCGCCGCCCGCGAGGTCGTCCCGCGCCTGGCGGCGACCACCGCGGAGCTGGACCACGCCGTGCACGCCCTCAACGGCGGCTTCGTGCCCGCGGGCCCGTCGGGCTCGCCGCTGCGCGGCCTGGTCAACGTGCTGCCGACCGGCCGCAACTTCTACTCCGTCGACCCCAAGGCCGTGCCCTCGCGCCTCGCCTGGGAGACGGGGCAGGCCCTCGCCGACTCGCTCCTGGAGCGCTACCGCTCCGACAACGGCACCTGGCCCACGTCCGTCGGCCTCTCCCTGTGGGGTACGAGCGCCATGCGCACGGCGGGCGACGACGTGGCCGAGGCCCTCGCGCTGCTCGGTGTCCGCCCGGTCTGGGACGACGCGTCCCGCCGTGTGACGGGCCTCGAACCCGTTCCGTACGAGGAGCTGGGCCGCCCCCGCATCGACGTCACGCTGCGCATCTCGGGCTTCTTCCGCGACGCCTTCCCGCACACCATCGGGCTGCTCGACGACGCGGTGCGGATGGCGGCCGCCCTGGACGAGCCCGCCGAGGTCAACCACGTGCGCGCGCACGTACAGGCCGACCTCGCCGAGCACGGTGACGAACGCCGCGCCACGACCCGTATCTTCGGCTCACGCCCCGGCACGTACGGCGCGGGTCTGCTCCAGCTCATCGACTCCCGGGACTGGCGCACCGACGCCGACCTCGCCGAGGTCTACACGGTGTGGGGCGGCTACGCCTACGGCCGTGAGCTCGAAGGCCGTCCCGCGCGCGAGGAGATGGAGACGGCGTACAAGCGCATCGCGGTCGCGGCGAAGAACACCGACACCCGCGAGCACGACATCGCCGACTCCGACGACTACTTCCAGTACCACGGCGGCATGGTCGCCACGGTCCGTGCCCTGCGCGGCACGGCCCCCGAGGCGTACATCGGCGACTCGACGCGGCCGGAGACGGTCCGCACCCGCACCCTGGTGGAGGAGACGTCGCGCGTCTTCAGGGCCCGGGTCGTCAACCCCAAGTGGATCGAGGCGATGCGCCGCCACGGATACAAGGGTGCCTTCGAACTCGCCGCCACCGTCGACTACCTCTTCGGCTACGACGCCACCACGGGCGTCATCGCCGACTGGATGTACGACAAGCTCACCGAGACCTACGTCCTGGACCCGGAGAACCGCGCGTTCCTCCAGCAGGCCAACCCCTGGGCGCTGCACGGGATCGCCGAGCGCCTCCTCGAAGCCGAGTCCCGCGGCATGTGGGCCAAGCCCGACCCCGCGGTGCTCGAAGCGCTGCGGCAGGCCTACCTGGAGACCGAGGGGGACCTCGAGGGCGAGGACTGAGCACCGCCCCCGCCCCGCCTCCGCTCCTGCGGACACTGACCGCTCCCGGACGGCGTTGTCGTCGTCAGGGAGCGGAACCAGCCATCCTCACGCGGCTTTCATCGTTCCTGTGGCCGCCCCGGGTTCCCGGGGCGGCCACAGGCGCGCGCCGCGATGTCAGGTGGCCCTGATGTCTTGGCATGGTCCTTCCGGCGCCCCTCACATCACATCTGACCCATGAGTCGCGGCAGTCCCAAGGCGCCCGGCGGAATTCTTTCCTCCCCTTGGCTTCCGCTCTGCCCTCCGTGCGACGCCGTGCCGCACCGCGCTTTTCGGTCACCGCCTCCGACGCCTTGTAGCCCGCTCAGCGGCCTGGCTACGATCCCGCTCGTTTCACTTTCTACACACGTCTCCACAAGTGCTTCATGTTTGTGAGGGGGGTTGCGTGGAGCCACAGGCGCAGGCGGACATACCGGACCGCGACGGCGAGTTACCGCGGCCCCGGCCGGCCCGGGGCACCCCTTCCCGTGACTTCCGCCTCTTCTGGTGGGCCAACGCCGCCGACGCGCTCGGCACCCAGGCGTCCGGCATCGTCCTGCCGCTGCTGCTCCTCTCCCTCGGCCACTCCGCGCAGACCGCCGGGCTCGTAGCCGGGCTCTCGCCGGCCGCCGGGATCCTGCTCGGCCCGCTCGCCGCGATCCCCGCCGACCGCGGCGCCCGCAAGACCATCATGTTCTGGTCCGCCGCGGTCTCCGCCCTCGCCATGGGCTCCGTCGCCCTGCTGCTCGCCCTCGGACATCTCACGCTTCCGCACCTCCTGGCCGCGGTCCTCGTCGAACGGTTCGCCACCGCCTGCCACGAGGCCGCCTCGCGCGGCACCGTCGCCCTGATCTGCCCGCCCGCCGACCAGCCCCGCGCGGTCGCCCGGCTCGCCGCCGCCGACCAGGGCGCCCTGATCCTCGGCCCGGCCGTCGGCGGCGCCGCCTACCAGCTCACGCGTGCGCTGCCCTTCGTGGCCGACGCCGTCTCGTACGCTGTCACCGCCGTCTGCGTACGTGGCATGCGCGCCGAGCTGACGGCCCCGGCGGAGCCCTCCGGCGACGGACTGCTCCGCGAGGCCGCGGCGGGCCTTCGGCTGGTGCGCCAACAGCCCCTGCTCCGGCTCGTCCTGGTGTGGATCGCGCTCGTCAACGGCGTGGCCGTCGCGCTGTACTACGCCGCCGTGTTCGCCCTGGACCGCTCCGGCGCGGACGCGCTGTCCCTCGGCGCCGTCCTCGGGGTCTCCGGCGCCGCGGGGCTCGCCGGTTCGCTCGCCGCGCCCCGGGCAGCGAAGCGGGTGGGCGCCGCCCGCCTCCTCACCGCCGTGACCTGGCTGCTGGTACCGCTCACCGCGGTGCTCGCCACCGCCACCGGGCCCTGGACGTACGGGGTGCTGCTCGGCGCTATCTGTCTGCTCGTGCCGCTGCCCGCGGTGGTCCTCCAGGCGCGGGTGCTCCTCGTGACCGAAGCCGCGGTGCAGGCGCGCGTCGGCGCGGTGCTCGCGACGGCCTCCGGCGGGACCGCCGCGCTCGCCCCGGTGCTGGCCGGTCTGTTCGCGGACCGGGTGGACACCGCCGCACCCGCACTCGGCTGCGCCGCCCTGCTCGTCCTGCTCGCCGTGCACACCACCCGGCGGGCCGCCCTCGCGGAGGCCGCCGCATGAGCCGTTTCCAGGTGTACCGGGCCGCCCTGCCCGAGGTGTGCGCCGCTCAGCCGCACCGGATGGTCTTCACCTCCGACGCCGACGGCCGCTGCGAGGTCTTCACCTGGGACGCCACGACACGCCGCGCCCGCCGGGTCACCGACAGGCCGGGCGGCACCCTGCACGGCGCGATCGACCAGGACGCCCGCGTCTGGTGGTTCGCCGAGGACGCCCGGGGGGTCGGACACTGGCGCTTCAAGGCCTTCACGGGCGGCCCCGACCGGCCCGGCCTCACCGGGGTACCGGAGGGGACCGCGCGGGGGCTCGCTGTCCCGTACGGCGCCGTCCCCGGTGCGCCCGCCTCCGCTGTCCCGTATGGCGCCGTCCCCGGTGCGCCCGCCTCCGCCGTCCCGTATGGCGCCGTCCCCGGTGCGCCCGCCACCGCCGTCCCGTATGGCGCCGTCCCCGGCGCGCCCGCCACCACCGTCCCGCCCGCCACCCTCCGCCACCCCGCCCGCACCGGCGAACCCCTCGTCGCCATCGGCATCGGCCTGGACGACAGCACCACGGTCCGTCTCGGGTGGCGCGGCGGCCCCGGCCGTGAGGTGACGCGCGTCGACGGACCCGCCGCCCTCGCCGGACTCACCCCCGCGGGCGACCTGCTGGCCCTCACGCGGGCCGCCGACTCGCCCCGTGCCGTCACCGTCCTGACCACCGCGGGCACCGTGGTCGCGGAGCTGCCCGGCGACGGCCCGCACGGCAGGCTGTGGGCCCTCGGGTTCGCGCCCGCGGGGCCGCACCCCACGCTGCTCCTCGTCCGGGAGCGAGAGGACCGCTATCTGCTCGCCACCTGGAGCCCCGCGACCGGCACCACCACCCACGACCGGTGCGCCTTCGACACCCAGATCACCGCCCGCTGGTACCCGGACGGCCACTCCGTGCTCATCCGCCAGGACCGCCACGGCCGCTCCCTGCTGCACCGCGCCCACCTGGCGAGCCGCACCCTCGACCCGGTGCCCACCCCGCCCGGCACCCTCCTCGACGCGGCCCCACGCCCCGGCGGCGACCTGCACACCCTCTGGACCGACACCGCGCACCCGCCACGGATGACCTCCACCGCGGGCACCCCGCTGCCGCCGCTCGGCACCGTCGCGGGCCGGGTCCCCGGCACCCTGCGGGACGTCCGCACGCCAGGGCCCGACGGCGCGGTGCACACCCTGCTCAGCCTCCCCGAGGACGGCCGCGGCCCGCACCCCGCCGTGTTCCTGGTGCACGGCGGCCCCGCCGACCACGACCGGGACGCCTACGACGGCACCGTGCACTCGCTGGTCGCCTCCGGCTTCGCCGTGGCCCGGGTCAACTACCGCGGCTCCACCGGCTACGGCCCCCGCTGGCAGCGCGCCTTCGGCGACGGCGTCGGCCACACCCAGGTCGCCGACCTCGCCGCCGTGCACGCCGACCTCACCGCGCGCGGCCTGATCCGCCCGGACGTGACCGGCCTGTGGGGCACCTCCTGGGGCGGCTACCTCGTCCTGCTCGCCCTCGGCACCAGGCCGGGCCTGTGGCGGGCGGGCGTAGCGGTGAAACCGGTCGCCGACTACGCCGCCGCCCACGCGTCGTCCACCCCCGCCCTGCGGGCCCTGGACGAGCGCCTGTTCGGCGGCACCCCCGAGCAGGTGCCCGAACGCTACGCCCACAGCTCCCCGATCCGGTACGCGGACCGCGTACAGGACCCGCTCCTGGTCGTCGCGGCCACGCACGACACCAAGTGCCCCGCCGGCCAGGTCCGTTCCTACCTCGCCGCCCTCGACGCGAACGGTGCCCGGCACGAGTCCCTGTGGCTGGACTCCGGGCACGACGGCTACGAAGGCGGCGACCACGTGGCCGTGCTGCGCCGCGCCGTGCTCTTCCTCGACCGGGAGCTGCGCCGCACCGCCCGCACCACCCCACCCAGACGCCCCGCTCCGCACGGAGAGGGGTCGGCGCACCACACCGTCACGCACTGACATCACCGAGAGGAGAGAGCCCATGCAGAAGGACGTCATCCACAACGACCCGCTCGCGGAGGACGAGACGAACCGGAAGCCGAGCGTCGGCATCACGGTCACCGTCCCGTTCCGCAACGCCGAGGACGGCGAAGAGAGCGTCGAGGACTGATCCCCAACCGGCCGGACCCGGGGCGCCCCGGGTCCGGCCGGCCCGCACCACCGCCAGGACCTCCGGGTCCGGCAGGCCCTCACCACCGTCAGGCCATCGTCAGGAGAGAGCGCCCATGCGCGTACTGCTGGTCAACATGCCCTGGTCGCCCATCGACCTGCCGTCGCTGGCCCTCGGCATCCTCAAACGGAGCGTGGACGAGCGCGTCCCCGGCGCCAGTGCCGAAGTCCTGCACGCCAACCTGATGTTCACCGACTGGATCACCGAGCGCACCGAGTTCACGGGCGACGACTACGAGTACTACGCGCTCTCCTCGTACTTCATGGGGTGCGGCGACTGGGTCTTCTCCTCCGCCCTCTACGGTGACCCGGCCTGGCGCGAGAACGAGTTCACCGCCACGATGACCGGCAAGCTGAAGTCGGCGCGCATGAAGATGACGCGCGAACTGCACCGCACCGTACCCGAGTTCGTGGAGACGATCGCCCGGCAGATCGTGGCGGACGGACCCGACGTCGTGGGCTTCACCTCCACCTTCCAGCAGAACACCGCCGCACTCGCGGCCGCCCGCCGGGTCAAGGAACTCGCCCCGCACATCGTGACCGTCATGGGCGGCGCCAACTGCGACGGCGAACAGGGCGCAGCCGTGCACCGCAACTTCCCCTTCGTCGACCACGTCGTACGCGGCGAGGGCGAAGCCGCCTTCCCCGGCCTGCTCACCGCGCTCACCGGGAAGACCCCGCTCCACGACATCCCCGGCCTCTGCCACCGCGACGCGGCCGGGAAGAGCGTCGCCAACGCGATGGCCGCCCGGCCGCTGCCGCCCGCCGCGATCCTGCCGCCCGACTACGGCGGCTACTTCGAGCGCCTCGCCGCGTCGGTGGCCCGCAACTGGGTGGAGCCCAAGCTGGTCGTCGAGGGCGCCCGCGGCTGCTGGTGGGGCGAGAAGCACCACTGCACCTTCTGTGGGCTCAACGGCTCGTTCATGGAGTTCCGCTCCAAGAGTCCGGACACCTTCTACGAAGAGATCATGGACCTGGCCCGCCGCCACCGCGTCCTGGACATGTACGTCGTCGACAACATCCTCGACATGCGCTATCTGACGACCGTCCTGCCCCGCATCATCGACAGCGGCTACGACCTGCGCCTGCACATCGAGATCAAGGCCAACATGAGGCGCGGCCAGTTGCGCACCCTCGCCGACGCCGGACTGATCTACGTCCAGCCCGGCATCGAGAGCCTCAACAGCAGGGTCCTGGACCTGATGGACAAGGGCGTCAGCGGCTGCCAGAACGTCCGGATGCTGCGCGACGGCGCCGAGACCGGCCTCTCCGTCGCCTGGAACTATCTGCACGGCTTCCCCGGTGAGAGCGCCGAGGACTACGACCCGGTCATCGCGCAGATCCCCGCCCTCGAACACCTCGACCCGCCCGTCGACCTGTCCGCCCGTATCGCGATCGAACGCTTCAGCCCCTATTTCGAGCGCCCCGAACTGGGCTTCACGGGCCTGCGCCCCGAGGCCCACTACCGCTTCACCTACGACCTGCCCGAAGAAGAGCTGTACGACATGGCGTACGTCTTCGAGGCGCCCGCCCGCGGCATCGGCGAGCCCACGGTCGGCGCCCTCAACGCGGCACTCGCCGACTGGAAGAAGCACCACACGGACGCCCGCCTCACCCACGACGACCACGGCGACCGCATCGTCCTGGTGAGCCGCAGACGCACCTTCGACTGGCGGGTCAGGGAGCTGACCGACCCCTTCGAGCTCGCCGTCTTCCGCCTCCTCGACCAGCCGCACAGCACCCTGGCCCTCACCCGCAAGGCCGCCGCGCGCGTGCCCGGCGCCGCCCGCCACGAGGCGCAGGTCCAGGAACTCCTCGACTCCTGGCTCGCCCTCGGCGTCGTCTTCGCGGACGCGGGCCAGTACGTCCACATCGCCCCGGCCGCGGTCAACGAGGACCTCCTCCGCCTGGACTTCATGCGGCACATCCACGCGGAACCCGCGGAGGCAGGCGCCACTGTTCCCGCGACGGCCGACGGAGCCGCCGTCCCCGAACCGGCCTGACCCACCCAGGAACCCCAACAACCACAAGAACGCCAAGAGCCCCAGGTACCGGAGGAGTCCGTCCGATGACCGCCACCCTCACCACGCCGACGCTCCTTGCCTGGCGTGACTACGACCCCGCCGCGTGCGCGCTGCCCGGCATGTTCCTGGGCGAGGTGCCACTGCCCGGTCCTGCCGGGGGCGAGGCCGCGCGCCTGTGGGAGCTCGGCGCCCGCCGGGTGCGGCTGCCCGCGCCCGTGGACCTCACCGCCACCGCCGACCCGGCCGCGGTCCTGCACGCGCTGAGCCTCGTAAGGGACTTGACCGCGCGGGCCGTCATGGTCGAGTGGGACCTGCGGCTCGCCCCGGACGCGGGGGAGACCTGGCGGGTGCTCAGCCACCTCCAGCCGCCCGCCGCGCTGCTCGGCCCCGAGACCGCCGAGGAGTCGCTCCGCTCCTGGCGGCGCGGCCACTATCTGTGCAAGTGCCTGTGGCGCAAGGGTCCTGGCTTCCTCCAGATCCGCGACCGACGCTGGGGGGAGCTGCGCCGCTTCACCGCCGACGAACCCGAGTACGAGCGGGCCGTCGTCCTGCTCGACCACGGCGCCCGCGCCGACACCGTCCCGCAGGCCGCCCTGGACGACTTCCGCGCCGAGCAACTCGTCCTGGACGTCGGGGAGTACGCCTGGTGGCTCCCGTACCGCGTCAGCCGCTGGTTGCAGCAGTCGATCGCCATCTGAGATCGCCGTCCGAGGGGGAGGAGGCGGCCCAGGACGCCCTCCCGGGCCCTCGGGCCGACCGCCCTCGCCCAGGGCCTGTCGTCAGACTCCCTCCTGCCCCGCGACGCGATGCACCCGGCTCGACGTGAGCACGCGCCTGACGCCGCGGGGCCGCCCTCCGGGCGACGACGGGAATTGTCGGACAGGCCCCTAGGGGCGGTTGTCGATCAGGTCCTGGACCTGGGGGTAGATCTTGTCCATGCGGGTGCCGACGTTGTTCGGGCAGGAGCCGCCCCAGTGCAGGGCGATCACCTTGTGCGAGGAGGAGGCGAGGACCGGGGAGCCGGAGTTGCCGCCCGAGGTGTCGCAGTTGTACCCGACGTCCTCGGTGCCGAGCTGCGCGTTCCGCACCCCGCACAGGGCGCCGCCGTCGCGCTCCTCGTAGATCGATATGCGCTTGGGCTTGGTGTCACCGTGTCCTGCTATGTAGGTCTGCTCGCCCGCGATCGGCGCGCGTGTCTCCAGGAACAGCGTGCCGAACTGGGTGATCCGGTCGAAGTTGTCGACGTTGAACAGCGTGAAGTCCAGGCCCGGTGAGGTGCGCAGGAGGGCGTTCGCGCCGACCTTGGTGCCCGGCCGCGGGTCGTTGCCGCCGCAGGTGGCGCAGTCGTAGTCGAACTGCACCTCGATGGTGTCGAGTTCGGCCTGGTTCTTCACGCAGTGGTTGTTCGACATCATGTGGTTGCCCCGGCCCACGCGCCAGGCCGTGCACCAGCCGCCGCCGTTCTTGAGCATGCGGGCCACCCCGCGCGACGCCGCGTACTGCGCCGGATGGCTGGTCCGGTAGCAGACGGCGTCACGGCGGCCGTCGGCGCCGCACACGCTCCTCGGGTTCTTGGTGTCGATCTCCGTCTGGGTGTAGCCGCGCCAGTACCGGTCGATGTGCGCGGCCGAATCCCGTCCCTGGCGGGTGTGCAGGGTGACCACGGCGGTGTCCCCGTCCACGGACATCGCGGCGAAGCCGGTGCGGCCGTGCCGGGTGAAGCTCGCGTCGCCGCGCGGTGCGGGCCCCCGGGTGGGGTCGGCGCGGTAGGTGTGGACCTCGCGTCCGGCCGGGTCGGCCACCGTCAGACGGTCGCCGGGCGCCAGTGCGAGGCGGGCGAAGTGGACCTTGACGTAGGCCGCTCCGGGGTGCCGGATCTCGTGCCGTGTCCGGTTACCGGCGGACCCGAGTGCGACGTCGACGGCTCTCTCCTCGCCGACGGCCGGGACCGGCGAGGCCTCGGCGCGTGGCGGTGCGGTGTCGCCCGCCGACGTCGGCGCGGCGGGTACCAGGGTGGCCGCGGCCGCGAGGGCGGCGGCCATGAACAGGCGCTTCAACACAGATGTCTCCTCGGTGGGGGCGAGCTGCCGCGCACGGGCGTGCCGGCGTCGACGGCTCTCCGAGGTCTCGGGAGGCCGACGCCGACTCCGTACGGGGCACTGACGACCCCTGAGGATAGGCCTGTACATGACAATATGTGAGACGTGTGCCGGTCAGAGATGGGAGAGTGGGCCGCCGGTCGGCGCGCTGCGCCTGGTGCCACCGGAGCCCGCCCCGCCCTGGGAGGGGACACGGCAGGCCGACGCCTTCGCCGAGAGCCCGCCGCAGTCCCTCGCGCTGGGCCTGGTCGCGGGTCCCGACAACCTGGCCGACGGGACCGGGGACTGGCGGCGCGGATGGGGGCCGCGTGGACGGCCTTCGCCGCGACCGGCGACCCGGGTCGGCCCCCGTACCGGGCGCGGGAACGGCTGACCCACGTCTTCGACGCCGCGCCGCACACCGCTCCCTGCCCGGAGGAGGCGTCCCTGCTGATCCGGTCCCACCACGAGTTCACCACCCTGGAACCGGTCCCGGGCGCGGAGACTGGCCGGGCGGCCCGGCGGTCCTGGGCGCGTTCGGGTGCACCTGGCGCACCTCGGCGCACGGGCGTTGCGGCCGGGCACCGGGTACGGAAGGTTGAACCCATGACGGTGGGTGACGAGGTGCCGGTGCTGATCGTCGGGGGCGGTCCGGTCGGGCTCGCCGCCCGGGTGCTCCTCGAACGCTGGGGCGTGCGGACGCTGCTCGTGGAGAAGCGCCGGGGCCTGTCCCCGTTCCCGCGCTCCCGGCTCGTCAATGTGCGGACGATGGAGATCTTCCGCGGGCTCGGTCTCGCCGACCGGATCACCGCCGAGGCGTTCGCACCCGAGTACGGCCGCATCCGCTTCCGCGACACCCTGCGCGGCCCCGAGTTCGCCACCGCCGCGATGGTGGGGATCGACGCGCGGGTGCCGGAGAGCCCGGTGCGCGGCGTGGTCACCTCGCAGGACCGCATCGAGCCCGTCCTCCTCGACGCGGCGGACGCACCCGTGCGCTTCGGCGTCGAACTCGTCGGCCTCACCGAGGACCCCGAGGGCGACGGCGTCGTGGCCTCGCTCGTCGACCACGAGCGGGGCGCCGGGACGCGGGTGCGGGCCCAGCACGTACTCGCCGCGGACGGCGCGCACTCCACCGTCCGGCAACTGCTCGGCATCGGCACCACGGGCCCGGGCGCGATGGGCAGCTTCACCACCGTCGTCTTCGACGCGGACCTGGACCGCTGGTGCGCGGACCGGCCCGCAGGCGTCTACTTCACCGCCCACGGCTCCTTCGCCCCCGTCCACCCCGAAGGAGGCTGGATCTGGTTCGGCCTCACCCCCGACGACCCGGCGCGCGCCGACTGGCCCACGACCGTCGCCCGGGCCCTCGGCCCCGGCACCGACGTGCGGGTCGAGGTGGTGCGGGTGCAGCACTGGGTGATGAACGCGTTCGTCGCCGAACGCCTCCGACACGGCCGGATCCTGCTGGCGGGCGATGCCGCGCACGCGGTCCCGATCACCGGTGGCCTCGGCATGAACACCGGCCTGGCCGACGTGCACAACCTGTGCTGGAAACTGGCGGGCGTCCGCCAGGGGTGGGCGGGACCGCACCTTCTCGACACCTACGCGCAGGAGCGCCTGCCCGTCGCCCACCGGACCCTGCACCGGGCCGTGGAGAACACCCGGCTGATGCTGAACGTGCAGCACCGACGCCGCGCCCAGCTCCGTTCCGGCACCGCGGGGTCGGCGTCGAAGCCGGTCGAACTGCCCTGGTCGGACCGGTACTTCGCCCAGCTCGGCCTGGTTCTCGGTGTCGCGTACGGCGCCGCTGACACGTCGGCCGACGACGCCGCTGACACGTCGGCCGACGACGCCGCTGACACGTCGGCCGACGACGCCACGGACTACGTCCCCACCGTGGGGCCCGGCCACCGCCTGCCGCACCTCTGGCTCACGTCCGAAGGCCCCGAGCCCCAGCCCCAGCCCGAGCCCGGGGGAGGGGCGGGGGCCGGCGCCGATGGCACCGCGTCCGGTCGCTCCACGCTGGACGCCTGCGGCGAGTGGTTCACGCTGCTCACCGCGGACCCGGCCTCCTGGGAGCGGCTCGGCACCGGACCGTGGCCGGTGCGCGTCGAGCCCCTCCCCGGGGAACACGCCGCCCACTGGGGTATCGGCCCGCACGGGGCGCTGCTCGTCCGGCCGGACGGTCACATCGCCGCCCACAGGCACGCCCTGCCGCGGCCGGGCGACACGGAACTCCGTGCCGCCCTCGCCACGATCACCCGGTCGACGCCCCCGTGAGGTACCCCTTGAGGGTGAAGCCCGGTGCGGTCGCTCCGGCCGGGCTCAGTGGGACCCGCCGGTGGAGGAGGCGGCGGGCCGCGATGTGGTCGCCGGGGCGGTTCACGGATTCGACGGCCCGCAGCTCGTTCCCCCGGAAGAGGAGCACCGAGAACGCGTCGGGGTCGTCGCCGAGCACCACCTCGCGGTCGGGTCTCTCGTCGACCCCGGCGATCTGCAGGGTCGTGGAGAACTGACGGCTCCAGAACCAGGGCAGTTCGTCGTACGCGCGAAGGCTCCCCGTCAGCCGCTCGGCGACGAGCCTGCCGTGGCCGACGGCGTTCTGCACCGATTCGAGCCGCAGCCGGCCCCCGGTGCGGGGCGCCGGGAACGACGCGCAGTCACCGATGGCCGAGATGTGCGGATCGGCGGTCAGCAGCCGCGCGTCGACGGTGATGCCGTCGTCCACCGGCAGACCGGCCGCGGCGGCGAGCTCCGTGTGCGGGGCGGCGCCGACGCCGAAAAGGACGAGGTCGGCGGGCAGTTGACGGCCGTCGGCCGTCTCCACCGCCGCCACCTTCCCGCGGCGGTCGCCGTGCAGCGCCGCCACGCCCTGGCCGAACAGCAAGTGGGTGCCCGCTTCCCGGTGCAGCCGTGTGAAGTGCGCCGCGGCCCGCGCCGACACGACGCGGGCGAGCGGGCGGCTCCGTGTCTCCACGACCGTCACCTCGCAGCCCGACTCCCGGGCCACGGCGGCGAATTCGAGCCCGATGAACCCGGCGCCGAGCACCACCGCACGCCGGGCGGCGGCGAGCGACGCCCCGAGCGCGGCGGCGTCCCGCACGGTGCGCAGGGTGTGCACCCCGCGCAGCCCGGCCCCCGGCACGCCGAGTGTGCGGGCCCGGGCCCCGGTGGCCAGGACGAGATGGCCGTACTCGTACGAGGACCCGTCGGCGAGGCGGACCGCCCGCGCCGTCCGGTCGATCCCCGTCACGGTGCCCGCGACCAGGTCGATCGACTGGTTCACGTAGTACGTGGCGGGCCGCAGCCACAGTTGCTTGTCGCCCCGGAGGTACGCGCCGTCCTTGAGGTACGTCTTGGACAGCGGCGGACGTTCGTAGGGGAGCGCGTCCTCGCCGCTGATGAGGGTGATGCGTCCCTGGTAGCCGTGCTCGCGCAGGGACACCGCGGTCTGCTGACCGCCCTGCCCCGCCCCGATGACGACCACGGAAGCGGGCTGTGCGCCGCCGGTCATCAGTACTGCCGTTCCGGGAGGTGGACGATGAGGCCGTCCAGGTCTTCGGTGACCTGGAGTTGGCAGCTCAGCCGGCTGCCCTCCTTGCGGGGGTCCGCGGTGAAGCCGAGCATGTCGTCCTCGTCGGGCCGCACCGGCTCCGGCTTGTCGAGGGTGGCCTCGTCCACGTAGACGTGGCAGGTGGCGCACTGGGCGTTGCCGCCGCACTGGGCGACGATCCCGGGGACGTCGTTGAGTACGGCGCCGCGCATGACGCTCGTACCGACCGGGACGTCGATCACACGCTCGGTGCCGTCGACGGTGATGTACGTGATTTTGGGCATGACGGAACTCCTCGACGGCGTCGGGCCGCGCGCGGGAGCGCGCCGTGGCACGGACGCCGGACACTGGGAAGAAGGGGAAAACCGAAGGGAAAAACGCAGCGAAGAACCGAAGGGAAGTGTGGGACGTGATCGTCGCCGTTGGGGGACGCGACACCCCTGACGGCTCGCCGCCAGTCATGGGCCGTGGGGACACGCGAAGTCCGGGGCCCGGGGGAATGGCGGTGCGGCGGAGCGTAGCAGAGGAAGTCCGGGTCGGGCTACGGGGCTTCTGCCGGGGCGGTGCGGCGGGCGCGGCCGCGCTGGGGGTCGGGCAGGCGGTGGGTCATGAAGGGCCTGCTGGTGCAGAACTCCTGGAACTTCAGGGCGGCTTCGGAGAGATAGCCGTCCTCGTTCCACACCAGGGACAGGACGCGGTGGCAGCCCGGGGCGTCCATGTGCACCCAGGCGACAGGGACCGCGACATCCGTGCCGACGCGGCGGGAGATCGCCGGGATCAGACCGATGCCGAGGCCCGCGCTGATCATGTCCTGGCTGGCGCCCGGCTCGTCGCCCTCGCAGGACAACTGCGGCGTGAGACCTTCGGCCGCGAACAGCCGGTCGAGCAGGGTGCGTTGCCAGTGGCCCCGGCGTGTGGTGACGAACGGCTCGTCGGCGATCTCGGGGACGGTCACCTTCTCCCGCCCGTCGAGCCAGTGCCCGCGCGGCACCGCGAGCAGCACCTCCTCGCGGGCCAGCTCCACGGACTTCAGGCCGGTGCCGGTCAGCGGCTGCGACGCCACGCAGAAGTCGACCTCGCGGGCCCGTAGCTGGCGTTCCATCTCCTGTGCCGTCGACTGGAAGAGCCGCACGTCGGCCCGGGGATGGGCGGCCCGGAAGCTGCCGAGGAGATGAGTGATCGTCAGCAGGGTCTCGGAGGCGACGCCCACCCGGCCGAGCCCGGTGTCACGGGCGTCGCGCAGCGCCCTGCGGCCGTCGTCCAGCTCGCTCAGGGCGCGGTCGACGTGCCGCAGGAAGATCGCGCCGTACGGGTTGAGCCGGATGCGGCGGCCCTGCCGGTCGAACAGCGGGGAGCCGAGCTCGGCCTCCAGACGCGCGATGGTGCGGCTGAGCGAGGGCTGGGCGACGCGGAGCTCCGCCGCGGCCCGGCTGATGTGCTCGTACCGGGCGACGACCTGGAAGTAACGCAACTGCAGAAGATCCACGGTCCACCTCTACTCATGCCTTCACGGTTATCTTGACATAGCAAAACCGGTCTTGGAACGCATAAGCGATTTTCCCTACGGTCGTCAACGGGTCACCGCGCAGGTTCCGGACCACGGCGTCCGACACCTGCACACGCGATGCGGGGGCCCTCACATCCCCTCGTCCACATCCCCTCGTCGTATGTCGAAGCAGGAAGGTCGCACCATGAGCGCTGCGGATCTGGCCCGGCTCCAGTTCGCGGCCACGACCGGCATCCACTGGCTGTTCGTGATCCTCACCATGGGGCTCGTCCCCCTCGTGGCGATCATGCACACCAGGGCCGCGTTCACCCGTGATCCCGTCAAGAGAGCGGTCCGGGAGCGCATGACGCGCTTCTGGGGCCAGCTCTACGTCATCAACTACGCGGTCGGCATCGTCACCGGCCTCGTCATGGAGTTCCAGTTCGGCCTGAGCTGGAGCGGCCTGAGCAAGTTCGCGGGCAATGTCTTCGGCGCCCCCCTGGCCCTCGAAACCCTCATCGCGTTCTTCGCCGAGTCCACCTTCCTCGGTATGTGGATCTTCGGCTGGGGCCGGCTGCGCAGGGGCGTGCACGTCACGCTCATCTGGCTCGTCGCCCTGACCGCGTATGTCTCCGCGTACTGGATCATGATCGCCAACGGCTTCATGCAGCACCCGGTCGGCTACGAAGTCCGCGACGGCGCCGCCTACTTGACCGACTTCGGAGCGCTCCTGAGCAACTCAAGCGCCCTGGTGGCGCTCGTCCATGTCGCGCTCGCCGCGCTGACGACGGGCGGCGTCTTCGTCGCCGGAGTGAGCGCCTACCACTTCCTGCGGCGCACCACGGAGACCGAACTGTTCCGCGGGTCACTGCGCCTCGGGCTCTGGGTGGCCACGGTCACCTCCTTCTTCGTTGTCGTCGTCGGCGAGATGCAGCGGCCCGTGATCGAGCGCACCCAGCCCATGAAGGACGCGGTGCTGCGGAACAGTGGTGTCGCCGAGGCGCAGGCGCGGCTCGTCAGGGAGCACGGGCCCGGCGACTACGTGCCCTGGCAGGACACGGTGCGGATCTCGATGGACGTGATGACCATCATCGGCAACACCGTGTCCACCATCACGCTCATCGCCGTCGTCCTGCTGTGGAAGGACTGGCTGCTGCGCCGCCGCCTCGCCCTGTACGTCCTGGTGGCGATGGTCCCCTTCCCCTTCATCGCCTCCGTGGGCGGCTGGGTGGTGCGTGAGGTCGGGCGGCAGCCCTGGCTGGTCTACGGCCAGTTGACGGTGGAGGACGCGTTCTCCGGTGTGAGCACGACGGAGGTGGCCGTGTCGTGCGCCGTCTTCGTCGCCGTGTTCGTCGCGCTCGCGGTGACGAACTGGACGCTGATCACGCGTTTCGCCCGGCGTGGACCGGACGCCACGCAGCTCGGCGCCACCGAGCCGCTCCCCGCGCAGCCGCCCGCGGGACTGGCACCGCGAACGCCTGCGCCCCTGCCGCACGCCACGGCTTCCCTTTCGGCACCTTCTTCCCCCCTCTCTTCTGTCACGGAAAGTTGAGCGAGATGAGTCTGGAGACCCTCTGGCTGACCCTCCTCGGCCTGCTTCTCGCCGGGTACTTCGTGCTCGGCGGCTATGACTACGGCGTGCAGATGCTGCACCCCTGGCTCGGCAGTCGGGGCGGCGCGGGAGAAGACCGCGCGGGCCGCAACGGTGCCCTCGACGCCATCGCGCCGTTCTTCCTCGGCAACGAGGTCTGGCTCGTCGCCTTCACCGGCGTCCTGTTCGGCGCCTTCCCGCACCTGGAGGGCACCCTGCTGTCCGGCCTCTACCCGCTGATCGTGGCGATCCTCGTCGGCCTCGTCCTCGGCAACGCGGCGATCCAACTGCGCGGCCGCTCCGGCGGGGCCCGCGCCCGCCGGGTGTGGGACGCCCTGATCGTGTTCGGCGGCGCGGTGCCCGCCCTGTGCTGGGGGCTCGTCATCGGCCTGCTGCTGCACGGCGTGCCGCGCCGGGCCGACGGGAGCTTCCACATCGGCTTCGGTGCCGTGTTCTCGCCGTTCGTGCTGGCCTGCGGCGTGACCACCGCGCTCCTGTTCGCGGCGCACGGCGCGGGATTCGTCGCGCTGCGCTCCGGACCCCAACTCGCCGCGCGCGCAAGCCGGGTCGGGGCGCGTCTGCTGCGTGGGGTCGCCGCCGTCGGCGCGCTCGCGCTGCTCCTGACGCTCTTCGGGGCGGGCGCCTCGATGACCAACCGCGTGACCTCGGCAGTCGTCGCCGCCCTGTTCACGGCGGCGCTCGCCGGAGCCTGGTGGTCCTTCGCCCACAAGCACCGCGTCCGGGCGTTCGCGGCCACCTGCTGCGCGACCGCCCTTCCCGTGCTCCTCGTGGGGGCGGGGCACTACCCGTACCTCCTGATCAGCTCGGCGGGCACGGGGCTCGACATCGGCCACGCCGTCACCGACGGCGCCACCTTGAAGATCCTCAGCGGGTTCGGGGTCCTCGTGGTCCCGGTGATCCTCGCGTACCAGTCGTGGAGCTGGTGGGCCTTCCGGGGCCGTACGGGCCGCCGCCACCCCAGCTACTTCTGAAGCCACTTCTGCGCCGCAGCCACTTCTCCGCCACGCGGAGCAACGAGAGGGAACCCGGATGAAACCCGTCGAACGCCGTCTGCTGCGGGACGTTCCCGCGCTGCGGCGCCATCTGGCGCGCTCCGCGGCGCTCGCCCTCCTTGGCGCCGGGCTCGTCGTCGCCCAGGCGGCCCTCCTGGCGACCCTCCTCGCCGACGGCTTCGCCGGGCACGGCGTACGGGCCTTGCCGACCGCCGCGCTGGCCGTCGTCATGGCGCTGCGCGCGCTGACGACCTGGGCCCGCGGCGCGCTCGCCCAGCGCGCCGCCGCCGACGCCAAGCGCACGCTGCGGGACCGGATCACCGCCCGCCTCCGGCACACGGACCCGCTGCGCCTCGCGGCCCGCCGCCACGGCGAGACCGCCACGCTGCTCACCCGCGGCCTGGACGCCCTCGACCCGTACGTCGTCGGCTACCTGCCCACGATGGCGGCCACCGCCGTGGTGCCCCTCACGGTGGTCGCCTGGCTGCTGTGGACCGACTGGACGTCGGCGCTGATCGTCGTCGTCACCCTGCCGCTGATTCCCGTGTTCGGCGCGCTGGTCGGCCTGCACACCGCGCAGCGCACCGCCCGCCAGTGGCAGTTGCTCGCCCGTCTCGGCGGTCACTTCCTCGACGTGGTGGCGGGGCTGCCGACGCTGCGTGCGTTCGGGCGCGAGCGGCACCAGGCCCGGGTGGTGGGGGAGATGGCCGACGCGCACCGGCGGGCGACCCTGCGGACGCTGCGCGTGGCGTTCCTGTCCTCCTTCGTCCTGGAGACCGTCGCCACCCTCTCCGTGGCCCTGGTGGCCGTACCCGTCGGGCTGCGACTCCTCGACGGCGACGTCAGCCTGCGCACGGCCCTGACCGTCCTGCTCCTCGCCCCCGAGGCGTATCTGCCGCTGCGCGCCCTGGGGGCGGCCTTCCACGACAGCGCCGAGGGCGTGACGGTGGCCGAACAGGTCTTCGCGACCCTCGACGACGACACGCCCGCGCGGCGCGAGGACCGCTCTCCGGTCGCTGTGCGGCGCGAGGACCGCTCTCCGGTCGCTGTGCGGCATACGGGTCGTGCCCGGGTCGCCGCGCAGCCCGTGGATCGCACCGGGGTCGCTGCGCAGCCCGTGGATCGCACCGGGGTCGCTGCGCAGCCCGTGGATCGCACCGGGGTCGCTGCGCAGCCCGTGGATCGCACCGGGGTCGCTGTGCAGTGCACCGACCGCACCTCGGCTCCCGCGCAGCGCACCGACCGTGCCTCGGCTCCCGCGCAGCGCACCGACCGCACCTCGGCCCCCGCCCAGCGCACCGACCGCACCTCGGCTCCCGCCCAGTGCACCGACCGCACCTCGGCCCCCGCCCAGCGCACCGACCGCACCCCGGCCCCCGCCCAGCGCACCGACCGCACCCCGGCCCCCGCCCAGCGCACCGACCATTACCCCCCGGTCCCCGACGTCCACTCCGCGCACCTGTGCCTCGACGCGGTCACGGTCCGGTACCCGGGTCGCGCCGAGCCCGCCCTCCGCGACGTGACCCTGGCCCTGCGCCCCGGTGAGCACGTGGCCCTCGTCGGCCCGAGCGGTGCGGGCAAGTCCACCCTCCTCGCGCTGCTCCTCGGGTTCGTGACGCCCGCGTCGGGACGGGTCGCGGTCGGCGGTACCGACCTCGCCGACCTCGACCCCGACGCGTGGCGGGAGCGCCTCGCGTGGGTGCCGCAGCGCCCGCACCTGTTCGCCGCGTCCGTCGCGGACAACATCCGCCTCGGACGGCCCGACGCGAGCGACGCCGAGGTACGGGAAGCAGCGCGGGCCGCGGCGGCCGACCGCTTCGTGGCGGAGCTGCCGGACGCCTACGACACGGTGCTCGGGGAGCACGGCGCCGGACTCTCCGCCGGGCAGCGCCAACGGATCGCCCTGGCACGGGCGTTCCTCAAGGACGCCCCCGTACTGCTCCTCGACGAGCCCACCGCCCATCTCGACCCCGAGAGCGAGGCCGCCGTCACCCGCGCCACGGTCGACCTGATGCACGGCCGCACGGCCGTCGTCGTCGCCCACCGCACGACCCTGCTGCCCCACGCACACCGCGTCGTCACGGTCCACGCAGGCGCCCTGCACCACCCCGAACCGACCCCCGCGGAAGCCCTGGCCACCCCGTGACCACCACCACCGAAACCCCTGGCCACCCCGTGACCACCACCGAAACCCCTGGTGACCCCGTGACCACCACCACCGAAACCCCTGGCCACCTCGTGACCACCACCGAAACCCCCGGTGACCCCGTGACCACCACCACCGAAACCCCCGTGGGACTCCTCCCCGCCCCCGCACGCCGTCCCGGGCCCGAAGCCCCCGCCCCGGCGCGGGCGCCAAGTCCCACCTTCCGCCTGCTGCGCCACCTCCTCCCGTACCGGCGCGGGCTGCTGCCCGCGGCGCTCGCCGCGGCCGGCAGCGAGGTGGCCGCCGCCGCCCTGACGGCCACCGCCGCCTGGCTGATCACCCGTGCCGCGGAACAGCCGCCGCTCGCCTCGGTGAGCCTTGCGATCGTCGTGGTGCGCGCCCTCGCCCTCGGGCGCGGAGCGCTGCGGTACGTGGACCGCCTCCTCGGTCACGACGGGGTGCTGCGGGCCGTCGCGGGGTTCCGCACCCGGGTGTACGAGGCGCTGGTGCCGCTCGCCCCCGCGGGCACCCCCGCCTTCCGCAGCGGCGATCTGCTGACCCGCCTCGTCGACGACGTCGACGCCGCCCAGGACCTGCTGCTCCGCGTCCTGATCCCGGTCGCGGCCGCAGGCACGGTGGCCGTGGCCGCCACCGCGACAGCCACGGCGCTGCTGCCGGAGGCAGGCGTACTCCTCGGTGTACTGCTCACCGTCGCGGGACTCCTCGTACCCGCGCTCGTGCTCACGCTGTCCCGTCGCGCGGGCCACACGGAGAAGGCGGCTCGCGCCGAACTGGCGGCACGCGCCCTGGACTTGACACAGGGAGCGGCCGACCTCGCCGCGTACGGGGCCCGGGGGCGCGCCCAAGAGGGGATGGAGCGGGCCGCCGCCCGGATCGCCTCCCTCGAACGGGACCGGGCCCGCACCACCTCGCTCGCCTCGGCGGTCGTCCTGCTGCTCCAGGGCGGTGCGACCGTCGGCGTGACCTGGCTCGCGCTGCACGCGCACGCGGCCGGTGCGCTGCCCGCCGTACACCTCACCGTCCTCGCGGTCCTCGCACTGGTCTCCTTCGAAGCCCTCGCCCCGCTCCCCGCCGCGGCCCGGCGCCTGGCCGAAGTGCGGGCCTCGGCACGGCGGTTGGCCGACCTCCTCGACACGCCGCCGCCCGTCGTCGAGCCGGCGGCCCCGGCCCCGCTCCCCGCCCCCGGCGCCGGGCCGCTCGGCGTGGACATCTCCGGTCTGCGGGTACGCCACCGCCCCTTCGGCCCGCCGGTCCTGGACAAAGTGAGCCTGCGGCTGCCGCCAGGCCGCCGGGTGGTCCTGCTCGGCGCCAGCGGATCCGGCAAGTCGACGCTGATCGCGGCCCTCATGCGGTTCGTCCCGTACGAAGCGGGAAGCATCCGCGTCGCCGGGCGCGAACTCGGCGACTGCGCGGGCGAGGACGTCCGCCGTCTGATCACCGGCATGACCCAGGACGCGCACGTCTTCCACGCCACGATCCGCGCCAACCTGCTCCTGGCCCGCCCCGACGCCACCGACGCCGAGCTGCGCGAAGCGGCCCGCCGGGCCCGGCTCATCGACTGGGTCGAGTCGCTGCCCGACCGCTGGGACACCCTCGTCGGCGGGGACGGCGCCACCATGTCGGGCGGCCAGCGGCAACGGCTGCTCCTGGCCCGCGCGCTCCTCGCCGACCCGCCCGTCCTCGTCCTCGACGAACCCACCGAGGGGCTCGACCCGGAGACCGCCGCCGCCGTGCTCGCCGACATCCTCGACGCCACCCGCGGCCGCACCACGCTCCTGGTCACCCACGAGCAAGCCGGTATCGCCGCCGCCGACCACGTCGTGACCCTCGACCACGGACGGGCGTGAGCCACGCAGGCGACGCCCGGGGCCTGGAAACGGCCGCCCAAGCGTGTAAGAAGGTCCGCGTCCCATGTACCGCAAACGCACCGAGGACCGCCCGCACTTGCTGAGAGAGGCCATGATCACGTTGTCCCACCTTTCCGACGCACCACAGCCCTACAGCGACTACCAGAACGAGATCCATCTGAACGGCCTGTTCGGCATCGCCCCGGAACACCCCATGAGCTTCCGCGAGCTGGCGGAACGGGCCCGGCACGCCATGGCGCCGGGTGTGTGGTCGTACGTGGCCGGCGGGGCCGGGGACGAGTACACCCAGGACGCCAACAGCGCCGCCTTCTCGCGCTGGGGCCTGGTCCCGCGCATGTTCGTGGGCGCCGAACGGCGTGACCTGTCCGTCGACCTGTTCGGTACGACACTGCCCTCGCCGCTGTTCATGGCACCCGTCGGAGTCCTCGGCATCTGCGCCAGGGACGGACACGGGGACCTGGCGACCGCCCGTGCCGCCGCCCGCACCGGCGTGCCCATGATCGCCTCCACGCTGGGCGCCGACCCGATGGAGGAGGTCGTACCCGAACTCGGCGACACTCCCGGCTACTTCCAGCTCTACACCCCGACGGACAGGGCCCTGGCGGAAAGCCTCGTCCACCGCGCCGAGCAAGCGGGCTTCGCGGGCATCGTCGTCACCCTCGACACCTGGATATCCGGATGGCGCCCCCGCGATCTGGCCATCGCCAACTTCCCGCAGTTGCGCGGCCACTGCCTGGCCAACTACACCAGCGACCCCGCCTTCCGCGCCCTGCGCACCCCGGGACGCGAGAACGACCCGGGTGATCTCGCCCTGACCTGGGCCCGGATCTTCGGCAAGCCCCTCACCTGGGACGACCTTCCCTGGCTGCGGTCCCTGACCACGCTGCCGCTGATCCTCAAAGGCATCTGTCACCCCGACGACGCACGGCGCGCCAAGGACCTGGGCGCCGACGGCATCTACGTCTCCAACCACGGCGGCCGCCAGGCGAACGGCGGGCTGCCCGCGCTCGACGTCCTGCCCGAGGTCGTCGAAGCCGTCGACGGGCTGCCCGTCCTTTTCGACTCCGGGGTGCGCTCAGGCGCCGACGTCGTCAAGGCCCTGGCCCTCGGCGCCACGGCCGTGGGCGTCGGCCGCCCCTACGTCTACGGTCTGGCACTGGACGGCACGGACGGCGTCGTGCACATACTGCGCTCGCTGCTCGCCGAGGCGGACCTGATCATGGCGGTCGACGGCTACCCCACCATCGAAGACCTCGGCCCGACGGCACTGCGCCGGGTGTGCTGCGGTGCGGGCGGCCCCGAGCACCGCTGAGTGCGACACCGTGAACGGGTAGGTCACCGGGGGCCGGGCGGCCCGCCCGCATCGGCGAGCAGGTCGTCCAGCTCCGCCGCGAACAGCAGGGCGGCGTCGAACTCCATGCCGGTGAAGTGCCCGGCGAGCTCCAGGGACAGGACGCCGTGCAACCGGGTCCAGAAGGACAGCGCCCGGCGCAGGGTGGCGGCGGGTGCGGGGTGGTCGGCGGCCCAGGCCCGGTGCTCTTCGAGGTGGGCTTCGAGCGGGGACGCGGGGGCGTCGGGGAGCGCCGGGGGGCAGGCGTCGAGCAGCGCCGTCATGATCTCGTCGGCGATGGCGGTGGTGTCGTCGGGCGCGTGGTAGCCGGGGATCGGCGTGCCGTAGATCAGGAAGTACCGCTGCGGATCGTCCAGGGCCCAGCGGCGCAGGGCGTGCGCGAGGACGCCGAGGTCGGTGCCGGGCCCGGACGCCGCGCGGATGGCGTCGGCGAGGCTGCGGTAAGCGTCCCTGATGAGTTCGGTGATCAGCTCATCGCGGTTGAGGTAGTACCGGTAGAGGGCGGGGCCGCTCATGCCCATCTGCTTGGCGATCGCGTTGAGCGAGAGGGCGGAGGCTCCGGCGGTGGCGATCTGCTCCCAGGCGTGCTGCTTGATCTCCGCCCGGATCTGGGCGCGGTAGCGCTCGCGCGGAGTCGTCGTGCTGGTCGTCGTCGCCATGGCGTGCCGCTTTCCCTGCCTCGTCAGCTATAGGCCCATGTTCCAGTTAGAAGCTATCACGAAAGCTATTGACGAAGGCTTCTCGCTCCAGTTACAGCCGTCATGGTGCTCGCCCAGTTCGCCCTGATCTCCGGCATACCGGTCGTCATCGCCCTGGTCGCCCCCTTCGCCCGCGTCCGCCCGGCGGCGGCAGGTGTGAGTCTCGCGGTGCGCCGGGGGCTCGGGCGCGGCCGGTGGTTCAGATGAGGGGCAGCTCGGCCAGGACGGTCGTACCGGTGCGTGAGGGGCGGATCGTGGTGTGGGCCGTGTACGCCTCCACGAGGGCGAGGCCGCGGCCGGACTCGGCGTGGAGGAGGTCCGCCGGGTCCCCGCCGGGGCGCCGCGTCACGCGGCGGTGCCAGCAGCCGGTGTCGTGGACCTCGATCTGCAGGGCGCCGGGGAGGAGCCTGAGCCGCAGGGTGACACGGGGGCTGCCGCTGTGCAGTATGACATTTGTGACCAGCTCAGTGACGACGAGCGTCAGTGCCTCGCAGGCGCCGTCCCCCAGGCGCCAGGCGTGCGCGGACGTCGTCGCGAAGCGGCGCATGGCCGGGGCGGCATCCGCCGTGGCCGGCAGGCTGGTGAGCGCCTCGCGCCGCGCGCCCGTCCGCCCCGGGAACGCCATGGCGTCGGCCGGGGCCGCACCGGTGCCCGTTCGGGGCTGGTGCTCGTGCTGGGCGGTGATCATGCGGTCCTCCCGCTTGCTTGGCCCGCGGTGTCGCAACGCCGGTGCCTCTCACGCTGACAACCGGCAGGGGCCAAAAACAATCAGTGCCGGGCGAATTACGGATACGCAAAGAAAGCCGGAAGCCCTGGTGGACAGCGTTCGGGAGCGGTGTGGTCACACAGGGTGAGGCATTCTGGGTGGGCCGGATCCGGCGGACGCTGACCGAAAAGGGCGCCGGTCCCGTGCTCGTGCTCGTCGGCGGGGCCGCGGGCACCGGCAAGAGCCGTTTCCTGCGCCGCCTGGCCGCGCTGCCGGAGGCCGCGGGCACGGTGGCGACCTGGCGGTGCGGCGACGAACCGCCGCCCGCCATCGACACCGAGCGGCCCGCGTTGGTGCTGGTCGACGACGTGCACCGGGCGGACGACGAGGAGCTGACCCGGGTACGGGGCCTGTTGCGGCGACCTTGGCCGCGCCTTGCCGTCGTCGTCACGTACCGCCCCGAGGAACTGGCCTGCCCCGGTCTGCCGCTCGGCCCGGCGCCGCTCCGGTACGGGGACGACCTGGTCGTGCTGCGCCACCTGGTGCGGCCGTGGGACGCCGGGCAGGTGGAGGAGGCGGCCAAGGAGATCCTGGGGGAGGGGTGCACGCCCCAGGCGGTGGCGCGGCTGCACGAGCGGTCGGGCGGCGTGGCCCAGGTGGTGACGGACCTGTTGGCCGTGCTGCGGGACAGCGCGGGAAGGCGCTGCACCCCGGCCGACGTCGACGCGGCGGGCGTACCCGTCCGCCTCGCCGACCTGATACTGAGCCGCACACACGCCCTGCCCCGGCTCGCACGGCGCGTGGTGTGGGCAGCGGCGGTCCTCGGCGAGCCGGCGTCCGCCGAGGACTTGCTGGAGGTCGCGGGGGTGGAGGGCGGCGGCCTGGGTGTGCCCACGGCCCTGGGGGTGGGAGGTGGTGGGCAAGGTGCGCTGCTCGCCGCGCTGGAGGGGGCCGCCCTGGTGGAGGACACGGAGCACCGGTACGCCCTGCCGGTCCCGCTCGCGGCGGCGGCCGTCCTGGAGACGGTACCGGGACCCGTACGCCAGGAACTGCACGGCCGGGCGGCGGACGTGCTGCAACGCCGACAGCCGGTGCCCTGGGCGGCGCTGGCCCGCCACCACCGGGCCGGCGGCCGGGTGGAAGCCTGGCTGCGGACCGTCGAGGAGGCCGCCCGGCAGGCCGCCGCCGAGGGCCGCCACCAGGACGCCATCGCCCTGCTCGAAGGCGCCCTCGCCTCCCCCTTGGTACCGCGGCACGCGCGAGCGCGCCTCGCCCCCGTACTCGCGGGCAGCGCCGTCGTCGGCCTGCGCTCGGACCAGACGGTCGAAGTGCTGACGCAGATCGTGCAGGACGAGGAACTGCCGACGGCCGTACGCGGCGAGATGCGCCTGGACCTGGGACTGCTGCTGTGCAACCAGGTCGGCATGAGCACCCACGGCTGGGCCGAGCTGGAACAGTCGGCCGCGGAGCTGCGCGAGGAGCGGCCGGAGCTGGCGGCCCGGGCCATGTCGGCACTGGCGATGCCGTACTGGCCGGGGAACTCCCTGGAGGTCCACCTGGCCTGGATGCGGGACGCCGAGGCGGCGAGCGCGGACAGCGGCGACGAGGTCGTCAAGACCGCGGTGGCCGCGAACCGGGCCGGTCTCGCCCTCAGCTACGGCAACCCCGAAGGCTGGCAGCTCTTGCAGGCGCTGCCGTTCGACAGCCCCGACCCCCGCTGCCGCAGGCATGTGGCACGCGGCCTGTGCAACGCCGCGGACTCCGCGGTCTGGCTCGGCTACTACGACCGGGCGCGCGAACTCCTCGCCGACGGCCTCGAACTGTCCGCCCGCAGCGGCGCCCCCTACACCGAGCGGACGGCACTCGGCACCCGGCTGCTGCTCGAATGGGCCACCGGGCGCTGGGAAGGCCTCGGCGAGCGCTGTGAGGAGTTCGTCAGGGAGACCGACGACATGCCCGTCATCTCGGCCGACGCCCGCACCGTCCTCGGCCTGCTGAACCTCGCCCGGGGCGGCTGGGGCCCGGCGGCGTCATGGCTGTCCGGCAAGGACGCGCCCCTGGCCGAGCACGCCGCCGCACCCCTCGGAGCGACCCTCGCAGGAGCCCTCATCCGGCTGGCCCTGGCACGGCAGGACTTCGCGGGCGCCGCGGACCAGGCCCGTACCGCGTGGGCGAACATTCTGGCCAAGGGCGTGTTCGTATGGGCGGCGGAACTGGCGCCGTGGGCCGTGGAAGCGCTGGCCCGGGACGGTGACGCGGCCGGGGCCCGCGGGATCGTGGACGCCTTCGCCCGCGGTCTGAGCGGCCTTGAGTCCCCCACCGCCGAGGCGTCCCTGGTGTGGACCCGTGCCGTGCTCGCCGAAGTGACGGGCGACCTGGAGCAGGCCGTGACCCGCTACCAGGAGGCGGGGGCCGCGTTCGCCGCGCTGCCCCGGCCGTACGCCCGGGCCCTGACGGCCGAGGGAGCCGGGCGCTGCGGCCTGGAGATGGCGAACTCCGGGACGTACGGCGACGACGGGGACGGGGCCGGGGACGGGGACGGGGACGGGGACACGGAAGGGGGCGGCACACGCCCCCGGGCCACGGGTGGCGGCGCGCACGGCGGAGGCCGCGACCGGGCCCTGACGGAACTCGCCTTCGCCGCCCGGCAGTTCAGCGACCTGGGCGCGGCCTGGGACGCCGCCCGCGTACGCGCGGTGTCCCGTGCCCACCAGCCCGAGAAGGACCGGCGCAGGCCGGGGCGGCCCTCGTACCGCGACCAGCTCTCACCCCGGGAGCGCGAAGTCGCGGAACTGGCGGGGAACGGTCTCACCAACCGCGAGATCGCCACCACCCTGCACCTGTCGCCCCGTACCGTCGAGCAGCATGTCGCCCGCGCCATGCGCAAGCTCGGCACGGCGACCCGGCAGGAACTGGCAGTCGTCGGCAGTTACGCGGACGAGACGGCCGAAGCGGTCGAAGCGGCTGAAGCAGCCGGAGCGGCCAAAGCAGCCGAAGCAGCCGAAGCCGCCGAAGCAGCCGAGGCGGTCAAAGCCGCTGAAGCGGCCGAAGCAGCCCAGGCGGAGAATCGTGCAACCACCCCTGCGGCGGGCGGAGTTGACGGCCTGGGCAACAGCGCGACCTCCAAAACCCCAGGTCAGGACTAGACCAGCCCAGCCCGAAGCGCTGGTTAATTGCGTATCCGTAGGTTGGGGCCTCCGGATAGGCGTGGTGTTCGCTCGGCCATAAGTTCCCTGCCATCCGGTTAGTCGAACGTTCATCTGTCGCGGGCCATTCGTGGCGGACGCCCGTTCGGCCGACCGGTGTCGTGCAAAGGCGCTCAGCAGGGATCCATGCCAACTGTCTCGCCCACCTGACGGCGAGGCGGGGAACTCTGCCGTCACGACGCACGGCTCGGGCGCCGATGACCCGGCACGCGAACCGTGCGCTGCCCGCGCACCGCCGCGCCTGCTGAACCCCCACACCCCAGGTTCCACCTTTCAGCAGGCGCGGGTCATTTGTCATGCACGGTACGAACCGCCGGTCCGGCACGTCCCGGACCGGCCCGTGAGAGGCAGTTCCTTGAAGGGTTCCAGACGCACCCGCATATCCCTCCTGGCCGCGGCGACGGCCGCGGCCGTCCTCGGCACCGGAGTCACCACCGTCCTCGCAGCTCCGGGCCCGGACCGCGCCGACGCACCCGGCGCGTCCGTGGCGAAGGCGGTCCCGTCCGAGCGCATCATCGTCGGCTACACCGCACGCGCCGAGGAGGCGAAGTCCAACGCCGAGGCGGACAAGGACGTCCGCGCCAAGGGCGAGGACGTCGGTGAGAGCCTCGGCTTCGACCGGCGCCTCGGCACCGGCGCCGCCCTCGTCGACCTCGGCGACAAGCTCGGCAGCAAGGACGTCAAGGAGGTCATGGGCGCTTTCGCGGCCGACCCCGACGTCGCCTATGTGGTTCCGGACAGCCGTATGTACGCCGCGGCCGACCCCAACGACTCCCACTACTCCCAGCAGTGGGACCTGTTCGAGAACCGCGCGGGCATGAGGGTCCCGGGGGCCTGGGCCAAGGGCGTGACGGGCGCGGGCGTCAACGTCTCCGTGATCGACACCGGTTACGTCGCGCACTCCGACCTGGCCGCCAACGTGGTCTCCGGGTACGACTTCATCTCCGACCCCTGGATGGCCCAGGACGGCGGCGGCCGCGACAGCAGTGCCGCGGACCCCGGCGACTGGATGAACCGCGGCGAGTGCGGCACGGACGCGGGCGGGCAGCCCGTCCCCGCCCGCGACACCAACAACTCCTGGCACGGCACGCACGTCGCCGGCACCATCGCCGCCGCGGGCGACAACGCCCAGGGCATCACGGGCATCGCCCACCGGGCCAAGATCCAGCCCGTGCGCGTGCTCGGCAAGTGCGGCGGCACGACCGCCGACATCATCGACGCCATCACCTGGTCGTCCGGCGGCACCGTACGCGGCGTGACGAACAACCCGTACCCCGCCGACGTCATCAACATGAGCCTGGGCGGCGGCGGTGCGTGCGACGCGGGCACCCAGAGCGCCATCGACGCCGCCGTGGGCCGTGGCACCACGATCGTCGTCGCGGCCGGGAACTCGAACGCCAACGCCGCGAACTTCAACCCCGCGAGCTGCAAGAACGTCATCGCCGTCGCGGCGAGTGACCGCGAGGGCGACAGGGCCTCCTACTCCAACCACGGCAGCGTCGTGGACATCACCGCCCCCGGCGGCGAGACGTCGCCGAACACCGCGAACGGCATCCTGTCCACGCTGAACTCCGGCACCCGCGGCGTCGGCAGCGAGAACTACGTCCCGTACCAGGGCACCAGCATGGCCGCGCCGCACATCGCGGGCCTGGCCGCGCTGATGTACCAGGCCCGGTCCGGCATCACCCCGGCCCAGGTCGAGTCCACCGTCAAGAGCAACGCCCGCCCGCTGGCCGGGTCCTGCTCCGGAGGCTGCGGCGCGGGCCTGGCGGACGCGACGGCGACCCTGACGGCACTCGGCTCCTGATCAGCGGTCGCACGGCTCGGGGCCCGGTGTCGCGACGGCACCGGGCCCCTCGGCGCGTACCGGGGGCCGGGGGGTCGGGGCCGCTGATCAGGCGAGCCCGAGCAGCAGTCCGGAGAGTTCGGCGGGCATCGTGATCATGCAGTCGTGGCCCGTCGGCAGCTCCCACACCCGGGACGGGGAGCCGTTCGGCTGGATCGCGGGGACCGGGCGCCGGGTGATGCCTTCCGGGACGCCCACGACGCAGTGGACGTGCGCGCGCGGGACGGAGCGCACCGCCGGGTTGTCCAGGCGTACGGGCTGCTGGAGGCAGCGCACCGGCTGGTCCGAGAGCAGCGTACGCAGCCAGGCGACGTCCGCGGGGTCCGTGACCCCGAACAGGCCCGCGGGCGGCGGCACCCGCCACCCGCTCTCGGACCGTGTGGCCAGGTCGATGAGGGCCTGGGTGACGGGTAGGACGTCGACCGCCGTCTCGCCGTCCTCCGGGACCATCGCGTCCAGGTAGACCAGATGCGCGATCCGGTCCGGGACCTGGTTGGCGACGGAGGAGATGACAAGCCCGGCGTAGCTGTGCCCCACGAGCACCACGTCTGTGAGGTCCTGCTCGGCGATGAGCCCCACCACGTCGGCGACGTGCGTGTCCAGGCCCACATCGGGGCCGATCAGGTGCGCCTTGTCGCCGTAGCCGGTCAACGACGGGGCGAGCACCCGGTGTCCCGCCGCCTCGAGCAGCGGCACCACCCGGTCCCAGCACCGCCCGCTGTGCCAGGCACCGTGCACCAGAAGATAAGTCGGCATACTTCGTTCCATCCTTCGCTGATCGCGGGATGACGATGGAAGCGGGACGCTGTCCCGCTTGAGGGGAACGATACGGGACGCTGTCCCGTTTAGTCTGGGCGGGGCGAAGGGAGAGTGCGGATGGAGCCCGGTGAACGGGATCTCTCGCGTGCGGCGCGGCGGCCCAAGCGGGCGGACGCGCGGCGCAACGAGGCGGCGCTGCTCGATGCGGCCGCCGCCGTCTTCGTCGCGTCGGGCGTGGAAGCGCCGATCCGCGACATCGCGGCGCAGGCGGGCGTGGGGACCGCCACGATCTACCGGCACTTCCCGACGCGGGCGGACCTGATCGTCGCCGTCTACCGGCACCAGGTCGAGGCTCTCGCCGAGGCAGGACCCGAACTCCTCGTGGCGGCGGCGTCCCCGCACGACGCGCTGGCACGCTGGATCGACCTCTTCGTCGACTTCGTCGTCACCAAACACGGACTCGCCGCCGTGCTGCAGTCCGACGACCCCTGTTTCGACCCCCTGCACACCTACTTCCTCGACCGGCTCCTGCCCGTGTGCACCCGGCTGCTCGACGCCGCGGCGGCCGCGGGTGAGATCCGCTCCGGCCAGGACGCCTACGAACTCCTGCGCGGCGTCGCGAGCCTCTGCGCGGGTGCGGGCGGCAACCCCCGGTACGACACGCGCCGCCTGGTCGGGCTCCTCGTCGCGGGACTGCGCCGACCGCCCCGGCCCCCCGCCGAGCAGCCACACGGCGCATAGCGGACAGACCCTGACCGCAACTTCTGGGACGGTGGTCACCGCCGGAGGAGGCCGAGGCACCCCGGCGCCGGCCACCGATGAACCGACCCGTAAGCCCCTCAGGAGCCCCATGCGCCCTCAAGCACCCGGCGGTGAGCCGGGGACCGTGCTCGACGCCCGCGCCCTGAACCGCGCGACCCTCGCCCGCCAGTTGCTCCTGGACCGCGCGGACATGCCGGTCGTCGACGCCGTCGCCCACCTCGGGGGCCTACAGGCGCAGGAGCCGCAGGAGCCGTTCACCGGCCTCTGGTCACGGCTGCGGGCCTTCGTGCCGGACTCGCTCTCCGACCTGCTCGTCGAGCGGCGCGTGGTGCGTACGCATCTGATGCGCCGCACGGTTCACCTCGTCACCGCCGACGACGTCCTGGCCTGGCGGTCCCGGCACGACGCGATGCTGCGCCAGCGGGTGCTCGGCGTCTACCGCCGCGACCTCAAGGACGTGGACCTCGACGAACTCGCGGCGGCGGGCCGGGAGGCGCTGGCCGACGGCGAGCCCCGCACGATGGCCGAGCTCGTCCGGGCGGTCGCCGACCGCTGGCCCGCGACGGCGCCCCGCGCCCTGGGGGAGATGCTGATCGCCGGTGTCCTGCCCATGGTCCAGGTGCCGCCGCGAGGGCTGTGGCGCACCAAGGGCGGCGTACGCAACCTTCCGCTCGCCCGCTGGCTGGGGCGTGACGTCGACCCACTGCCCGATGACGGCTCCGACCCCGTCGGGCAGGTGCTGGTGCGCCGCTATCTGGCCGCCTACGGTCCGGCGGCCACGGCCGATCTGCGGGCCTGGAGCGGCCTCGCCGGGCTGCCGGCCGCGGTCGCCGCGACGCGCGGGGAACTGGTCGCCTTCCGTGACGAACGGGGCCGTGAGCTGCTCGACCTCCCCGACGCGCCGCGCCCGGACCCCGATGTGCCCGCGCCGGTGCGCTTCCTGCCCGCGTTCGACAACGCGATCCTCGGCTACCACGACCGCACCCGGATCATCGACGACGCCCACCGCCACCTGTCGGTCGACGGCGCACGCGTCGTCCTGGTCGACGGCCGGGTAGCGGCGACCTGGACCGTCAGCAAGGGCGACAAGAGCGACAGGGGTGATAGGAGCGACAAGAGGGGCACGGGAGGCAAGAGCGGCAAGAGCGGCAAGGACGAAGCGGGCACGGTGTCGGTCACCCCGCTGCGGCGCCTCTCCCGTACCGAACACGCCGCCGTCACCGAGGAGGGGCAGGTCCTCGCGGCGTTCCTCTCGGACGGCGGGAGCGAGCGCGTGGAAGTGGCCCCTGACTGACGCGGGACCCGTTCGGGAAGTTCGGGAGCGGGACGGACGGGCTCAGGCGAGCGTGACCCCGTACTCCCGCATCCAGGCGTCCACTTCCAGGATGGGAAGGAGCAGATGGCTGGAGTTGAGCCAGGTCATCGTCTTCGATCCGGCCCGGGTGAGGCCCTCGACGCGCTCGGGGTCGAAGACTCCGTGCAGCGGTGACGAGGGGTCGCTGAGGATCTTGTCGATGGAGCGCATGACGTCCGCGTCGTAGGCCGGGTCATGGGTTCCCGGGTAGCCGCTCTTGGGCCGGTCGAGGGTCTCCTGCGGCAGCACGTCGGCGAAGGCGAGGCGCAGCAGGCTCTTCCACCGGCCGTCGGCGTTCTTCATGTCCCACGGCACGTTCCACACGTACTCGATAAGCCGGTGGTCGCAGTAGGGCACCCGCACCTCCAGACCCACCGCCATGCTCATACGGTCCTTGCGGTCGAGGAGGTAGGCGAGCGGGCCCTTGAGGCTGTAGTACATGACCTCGCGCATGCGTGCGTTGAGGCCGTCCTCGCCGGGCAGCCGGGGGACCTCCGCCTTCAGGGTGAGGTAGCGGTCGTTCTCCGCGTCGGCAGGGCGGACACGGCGGTGCAGGTCGGGGGCGAAGGCGTCGGCGAGGCGCGGGGCGTCCCCGATCCAGGGGAACCGGTCGCGCCACACCAGGCGTTCGTCGTGGTACCAGGGGTAGCCGCCGAAGATCTCGTCGGCGGCCTCGCCGGAAAGCGCCACGGTGGACTCGCCGCGGATGGCCTTGAACAGCAGATGCATCGAGGTGTCGAACTGGCCGAGCGAGGGCAGGTCGCGGGCGCGGCGGGCGGCGGGCAGGGCCGCGAGGACGTCGTCGGTGTGCAGGACGATGTTGTGGTGGTGGGTGCCGAGGTACCGGGAGGCGAGCCGGGCATAGGGGGCGTCGCGCTCGGGCCGCAGCTTCGTCGGCTTGAAGTCCCGCTCGTCACCGGCGAACTCCACGGCGAAGGTGTGCAGCGGCCCCTCGCCCGCGGCGGTCAGGTCCCGGTGGGCGAGGGCGGACATGATGGTGGAGTCCAGGCCGCCGGACAGCATCGCCGAGCGCGGCACATCGGCGACGAGCTGCCGCTCGACGATGTCCTCCATCAGGTCCCTGACGGTGGCGACGGTCGTGTCCAGGTCGTCGTGGTGCTCGCGGCTGACCAGGCGCCAGTACGGGTACTCGTGGGCGCCGCTGCGGGAGAAGCGCAGGACGTGCCCGGGGCGCAGCTCGCGAAGACCGCGCAGGGGTGTCTCGCCGGGCAGGGCGAGCCGGGCGTTGAAGAGGATGGGCAGGCTGTCCTCGTCGACGACGGGCCGGAAGAGCGGGTTGGCGAAGATGCCCTTGGGCTCCGAGGCGAACAGGATGCCGCCCGGATAGGTGGAGTAGTACAGCGGTTTGATGCCCACGCGGTCGCGGGCGAGGACGACTTCCTCACGGGCGGCGTCCCACACGGCGAAGGCGAACATGCCGTTGAAGCGGTCGACGCAGGAGGCGCCCCATTCGAGGTACGAGCGCAGCACCACCTCGGTGTCGGAGCGGGTGGTGAAGCGGTGGCCGCGCTGCTTGAGGGCCTCGCGCAGTTCGCGGAAGTTGTAGACCTCGCCGCTGTAGACGAGGACGACGGGTTCCCGGTGCGGTCCCGCCGTGGCGACGGCGGGCTGGGCGCCGCCCTCCAGGTCGATGATGGAAAGACGCCGGTGACCCAGCGCCGTGTGCGGGCCGAGCCAGGTGCCGGTGTCGTCAGGGCCCCGCAGGGCCATGGTGTCGGTCATGCGCTGGAGGGTGGCCTGTTCCCGGCCGAGGTCGCGGGTGAAGTCGATCCAGCCGACGATGCCGCACATGCGCGTCCTTTCCGCGGCCGCCGGACCGGCGGCCGCTGTGTGGCTGTGTGTCGGAGGCTGTGTGCCGTTGTGTCGGAGGCTCCCGGTACGGGGAGCGGGTGCCCGGCCGGGTGTCAGGGAGCCGCCGCGACGGGCGCCGCGGGAAGCCTGCGCAGGTCGTCGCGCAGAGCGAGCTGGAGCGTGCGCAGGTCTTCGACGTCCGGTGCCGCGAAGGTCGCGGGGGCGTCGGGCCAGCGGTCCCGCAGGGCGTGCAGGGCCGCGGACGTGAACTGTGCCTTGCCGCGCCGGTCCACCGTGATCCCGTCGAGCCCCGACCACTGCTCGTTGCGGGCGACCGCCTGGCGTTCGGACGTGCCCGGTGGCAGCCGCAGGGCGATGCTGTGGCCGGTGACGGTGACCGGGTAGCCGCCGGGGAGGCCGTTGGGTGCCGGTACGTGTCCGGCGTAGTAGTCGCGCGGGTGCGTCAGGGCGTCGACGACGTCGGCGCCGGCGTTCGCGCCGATCTCGTTGAGGTCGGCGCGGGGGTGGCGGCGGCCCCTTTCGAGGATGTCGTGGGTCGGGGTCAGGGCCTTGTCGTCGAGCCAGGCCTGCGCCTCTTCGGCGGGCGTGGGCGGGCTGTGCAGATGGGTGTGGTGGGCGAGGACCTTCAGCCGTGACTCGTCGGCGATGAGCAGGTCGCGGCGGATCAGTCCGGCCAGTGTGGCGACGTTGCCGAGGCCGCACAGGACGGGAAGGCCCGCCGCGTGCAGGAGCGGGTTGACGGCGTCGGGGAAGCAGGCGTTGACCACGGCCGTGCCCGGGCTCGCCTCGGCGCAGGCCGACGTGGCGCGCAGCGCGGTCGCCGCCTGGAGGGGCAGGGTCACGCCGAACCCGGCCGCCCGGACCAGGTCCGTCCACGCGGAGGCGGGCCCGCGGGTCTCCGCGGGCGACAGGTCGGAGGTGCAGACGGCGAGGACCCGTGGCCGGTGGCGGGCGAGCAGGGGGCGCAGATCGGCGCCGCCGCGCACGTCGAGCCGGTGCCGGCAGAACCGGACGGGCCGCCCGGCGATGACGGCGTGCGCCTGGGCGACCCCGGCGAGGTGCTCGGCGCGCTCGCGGTCCTGGCTCACCAGGTGCACCCGGGTGGGGCCGCTCGCGCGCTGGGCGATGGCCCGCACCAGGGCGCCCGCGAATGCGCCGGTGCCGAGGACGACGATGTCGTGGATGTCGTGGGCGGGATTCACGGCAGAACTCCCGGTGTCTGGGGGTGCTGCTGCGCCGCCGCCGTCAGGGGGGTGCCCTTCAAGAAGGTGTCCAGGTGGACGATCTCCGGTGCGGGCAGGCCGGGGCAGCGGGAGCTGAGGTCCAGGCGGGGCGGGCGGTCGTCGTCGGTGAAGTAGACCGGTGTGAGGACACCGGCGCCGGGTCCTGGGCGCGGCGGGCCCGTCCGCAGCAGGGGGTTGGCCACCAGGAAGTCGCGGACGGCGGGTGTGTCACGCCGGGCCTCGATCCTGACGCGCTTGGTGGAGAAGTGGTTGGGGGGCAGTTCGGGGCGGGCCCCCAGTTTGCGCTTCCACTGGAAGATGCCCTTGCTGAGGAACGCCTCGGTGCCGAAGAAGTCCACGCGGGGCACGCCGTGGTCGCAGGCCCACCGCAGCAGATGGTGGTAGAGCGCCTTGAACGCGCCGCTGCGGTAGTGCTCGTCCAGGCCGTCGAGGACGCCGAGGAGCCGGGTGGTGAGGGTGCGGCGGTCCCTCGACCAGTGGCACAGGACCCCGGCCACCCGCGTGCCCGCCTGCCGGAGGAAGAAGAGCGTGCCGCGGGGGAGCACGGCGTGGCGGGCGACGTCGAAGCGTTCGGTGCGGATGCGTTCGCCGTGCCGCTGCCGCATGGTCGGCGTGTGCAGACGCTCGTAGAAGAACGCGAGGGCCTCCGGTGAGGGATCCTCTTCGAGGTCCCAGTCGTGCGCGCGCTGATCGCGCCGGAACTGCCCTCGTTCGCGTTTGGAGATCAGCCGCTGCAACTCCTCATGGGTGGCCGGTATGTCCACGACGAGATGGAGGCGGAAGGGCGCGAGGACGGCGCCGTGTCCTGGCAGTCCGCGGAGCGTGTGCTCCTCGGCGCCGAGCACCACCAGGTCGGCGTCGGGCAGGCACCCCGCGGCGAGGTCGTGCCGACGCAGACGTGCGGCCGTGCGGTGGCTCGTCGGCGCCCCCAGTTGTGCCCGCTGCTGTTCGAGGAGCTGGAGGATGTTGGTGCGGCCGATGCCGAGCCCGGCGTAGGCGATGCTCACCCCGCCGTTGTGGGCGTGCGAGACGAGTGCCGGTACGGTGCCCGGCAGGCTGTCGGCGGCGCGGCGGGCGGCGCGTCCCGCGGGTGAGGGGGTGTTGTTCCACCAGTAGGCGAGCCGGGCCCGCGTGGGCCCGAACGGGGGCGCCGGGGCGGCCCCGCCGCCGTGCCGCGCCGCGGCACCGGACGGCGGGGCCGCGACCGTGGGGCGCGCGGCGTCGTGCTGCGTGGTCATGAGGGGTCCTCAGCCGCTCGCCGCGGCGTGGACGAGGTCGCGCAGGCTGTCGTAGCCGGCGACCGGGTGCAGATGGTGGCTCTCCGGCGGCCGGTAGTGGTCGGCGTGGTACGACCCGGAGCCGTGGACGAGCACCTCCGGCAGGTCGAGGAGTTCGCGGTCGACGGCGTTGAGGACGCCCGTCACCGCCATCACCAGGGACCATTCACGCAACTGCCGCGGATCGGCGGGAAGTTCGACGCCCGCGGGCTCAAGGAGCCGCCGGATGTGCGGGTACCGGTCGAGGCACTCGGCGAGGGAGACGACGATTCCGCCGCCGCCCTGCTTGCGGATGATCTCGTTCATGCGTGGCGATGTCGCGGGGGTGCGGGTGTAGAAGGTGGGGTCGAGCCGTTCGTCGGGGGCGTAGGTCCGCTGCGGGAAGTGCGGATCCGTGTGCTGGGTGTAGACGCCGTCGCCGTGCTGCCACGCGGGGCGGTGGTCGAAGGCGCCGTGATAGTAGCTGGCCACCATGTCGGCCGTGTCCAGGTGCTGTACGAGGAAGTACTGGGCGCCGGTGTCGGGCCATTCGCGCCCGGTGTGCTGCTGCTGGCCGTAGAAGTGTCCGAGCAGCCCGAACGCGCTGGACACGGCGTGGGCGTGGACCCGCGGGACGGACGGCAGCCGGTCGCGTTCGAACAGGGCCCTCGCGGTGTCCGCGACGACATAGTTGTCGAGGTCCAGGGTGTGCCACAGGCGTGTCCCGTGCCGGGCGAACACCGCGTCGGCCTCCTGGTCGGCCACCGCGCGGGCCAGCTCCTTCACTTCGTGGGACCCCGCGCTGTCGCGCACGGCGAGCGGGTTCCTGGCGCGCAGGTCCGCGTCGTCGGTCAGGGGCGAGCGCCACACCTTGTGGCTCGACGAGGTGGGCAGGACGCACACGATGCGCAGGTGTCCGGGGTCGGTGAGGCCGGTCTCGTGGGCCCGGCGCACGGCGTCGCGCAGCGCGGTGGCCTTGTTGGCACTCGACGGGGTGATGATCATGACGGCTTCGCCGGTGCGCTGGATGTGGGCGACCGCGCGGGCCACGATCATGAGGGAGGCCAGCGTCTTGGTGGTCCGGGTGGCCGGGTTGTGCATCAGGTTCAGGAGCGTCAGACGGGTGTCGCGGTGTGTTCCCAGGTCCTGGGCGCTGATCACTCCCGGGGCGAAGAAGGCCTCCAACGCGGGTGTCAGGGGCGGCAGTCGCCAGCCGGGGCTGAAGGCGTCGGTCCCACTGCGCAGGCCGGTGGCGTCGAGGGTGCGGGAGAGCTCGTCGTAGTACCGGACGAGGACGCGGCTGAGGTTCTCCGCCGCGGCCCGGGGGGCGGCGGCGTCGGACCGGGAGTAGGTGGTCGTCATCAGACGGCCTCCTGTGCGACGGCCTCCTGGGCGAGAGCGTCGCCGCGGAGCAGCGGGGACGCGGCCGGGGTGTCGGGTACGTGGGCCGGGTCGGCGCCGATGTCCAGGGGGCGGTTGTTCTCGTCGACGAAGACGATGTGCGGCCGTAACCGCCGCGCCGTCTCCTCGGGGACGGTCTTGTAGGCGATGAGGATGACCAGGTCGCCGGGCGATATCAGCCGGGCCGCCGCGCCGTTGACGCCGACGACACCGGTGCCGCGCTCGCCCTCGATGACGTACGTGCTGAGCCGGTTGCCGTTGTTGATGTCGACGACGTCCAGCTTCTCGCCCGGCAGCAGATCGGCGGCGTCCATCAGATCGCGGTCGAGGGTGAGGGAGCCGACGTAGTGCAGGTCGGCCTGGGTCACGGTGGCCCGGTGGACCTTGCTGTGCAGCATGGTGCGGTACACGTGGTTCTCCTTGAGAGGGAGACAGTTGGGGGTGAGCCGGGTGCGGGAGTCAACTGGGGGAGGGGGTGCTGCGGGGACGCGTCAGGCGGCGATCTGGATGCGGCGCAGATGACGGCTGCGGTCGCTGAACGCGTTGCGCGCGTGCAGCAGGCGCCAGTTGTCCCACACGAGCATGTCGCGCTCGGTGTAGTCGACGGCCACGTGCTCGCGGTCGAAGGCCGCGTGCCACCGCTGCTGCAGCTCCACGGCCGGATCGTCGTCGTCGCGGATCAGGTTGTTGCAACTGAAGCGCACGATGAGCCCGCGCTCGTTCTCCTCCAGCAGGGGGTGGCGGGTCTTGAGGTCGAGACCGAGCCGCTGTACGCCCTCGGTGGTCTTCCAGTCGTAGGTCTGTGCCGTCATGCGCTCGCGCTCCGCGGGCGTCAGGGACTCGACCCAGGGCCTGGTGTCGGCGAGCGTCGTCTCCCCGCCGGGACCCTCGGCCGGGGTGACACACCACAGGGCGATGTAGCGCGGCGGGACGACGGCGAAGTCGTACCCTTCCGAATGCGGGGTCAGCGGCCGTGTGTTGCCCGCGTGGTAGACGTCGTCCATGCCGGGTTCGGGGCGCACGTCGCCGACGACGGCGCCGGTGTAGTTGGGTACGAACCTGCCGAGCCGGCGGCAGAAGCGCACCGGGTCGAACTCCTCGGGGACGTTGCACATCAGGACATAGCCGTGCTCGTCCATGAGCTGGTGGAACGTCTTCATGAGCAGCTCGTCCGTGAGCGGCTCACCATTGAAATCGACCTGGGAAAGAATGCTGATCGGAGAGTGTGCCATTTCTGCTCCGGTGAAAGCGCAGGGCTGCGCACTGCATGGCACGCAGCGGAGGGTGGGGGATTGTCAGGCCGGATGACCGGCTGCTGAGCGCCTGATCATTTCCTGTCAATTCTGTGCTGCGTCGCCACGATAGCGGGATTTAACGCGCTCCTGTCAAGCTGCGCCCGCATTCTCACCGGGCGTATGCGTGCAGTCATTTCGGAATCTCTAATTCCGTAGAATTTGCTGGTCAGGGAGATACTTGACGATATCTTGAAGGTTCGGAATGGAAACGGAAAGTAGTCCTGTTTGCTGCCGGAGGCGCGGGGTACCCGCGCTCCGTTATTTGTGGCCGTGCATGCGATGGCGTCTTCTCGTCGGACGTAACAGTGCGACCGGGAAGGCGTGAAAATGACCCCATGCTCCTGGGGTTACGACCGACATCGCGGTGTCGGCTGTATCGCCATGCGCGGACGATGGAGAAAGGGCGCTTTCATTGAGCCAAAAACCCGCTCAGGAGGTCACGGGCGACCGGCCGACCGTCCGCCGCCTCCTGCTCAGCGAAGGCGTGACCGCGTTCGGGGACGGCCTCTGGTTCAGCATGTGGGCGGTCTATCTGACGGCGATCCAGGGCCTGCCCGCGGCCTCCATGGGTCTTGCCATGGGCATCGGCGGCGGCATCGGCCTCCTTGCCGCGCTGCCGATCGGCACGCTCACCGACCGCCTCGGGGCCCGCGAGGTGCTCCTCGCCGTCACGGTCCTGCGCGCGGCCTTCTCCCTCACTTACCTGTTCCTGCACAGCTTCTGGCCGCTGCTCGTGGCCGCGGCCCTGTTCACCTCGATGGAGACCGCGGCCAAGGGCACCAAGGTCGCGTTCGTGTACCTGCTGATGCCGGAAGGCGCGTGCATGCCGGTCCTCGCCCGGGCCCGGGTGGTGCAGCATCTGCTGTACGCGGCCGGTGCGGGCGCGGCGGCCTGGGTGCTCTCCCGCTCGGACGCCGGTCCGTACCACGGCGCCGTCGTCGTCAACAGCCTGACGTTCTTGGCGTCGGCGGCCGTCCTTATGCGGCTGCCGCACGTCCCGCCCGTGCCCGCCGCGCGCAGGCCCGCCGGGACGGTGGCGCTCCGCAACCTGCCCTTCGTCGCCATCATGAGCAGCACCGCCCTGCTCGCCCTGTGCTGGGCGCTGCTCTCCAGCGGGCTGCCGCTGTGGCTCAAGGAGGACACCGTCGCCCCGGTGTGGATCGCACCGCTCGCGGTCCTCGTCAGCTCCCTGCTGATCGCCCTGTTCCAGATCCGGGTCACCCGCAGCGGGCAGCGCCTCGTGGGCGCGGTGCGCTCGTCGCGGCGGGCCGGTCTCGCCCTCGCGGGCTGCTGCCTGGTCTTCGCCGCGGCGGCCTGGCCCGCGAGCCCGCTGATCGCCTGCCTGTTGGTCCTGGGCGGCCTGGTCCTGCACGTGGTGGGCGAGCTGTACTACGTCGCCGCCCGCTGGGGCCTCTCCCTGACCCTCATGGCCCCCGGGGCCCAGGGCCAGTACCAGGCGGTCGCCGCCAGTACGGAAGGAGGGGTCGTCGCCGTCGGCCCCGCCCTGGTCACCACCCTGGTCACCGGCGCCGGCACCACGGGCTGGGGCGTCCTCGCCCTGGTCTTCCTCGTCTGCGCCCTGCCGGTGGCACGACTGTGCCGTCCGGCGCTACGGCGCGCGGCCGATCCGGCGGGCGCACGGGAGCGATCGGCGGCGTGAGACTGTGTGGTCCGAGCAAATGTCAGTTCGTGAACCAAAATAGGATGGTTCCTGACGGGGGCACATGAGGTCAAACGGGTCTACGGTGAGGGCGGCCAATCGCCGCCCCTCCCCGCGATTGGTGGACCGCCCGGCGTTCGCCCCCCCGGCGCCGGGCGGTCATTCTCCGTGCGGTGCCGGTGCCGGGGCCGCGGCACCGGTGCCGGTGTCGGTGCCGAACCGTGGTGAACGCCCCCGGCAACCGGCGGTGGGGCGCGCTCAGTTCCCGTACGCGGCGATCGCGATCTCGGCGAACGAGCGGATCAGGGGATTGGTGTCACCCACGTGCCACGCCACCACCACGCGGCTCTGCGGCATGTCGGTCAGCGGCACCGCGGTGAGCCCCCGGGCGGGTTCGTGGTTCAGGGGAGTCATACCGACCGTGCCGTTCCAGAGCACCGCCTGCCGGCATTCCACGACGGCGCGCACCACGGGCCCTTCGCGGGGTTCCCCGCCGTGCCAGTACGACTGCCAGGCGGAGTCGGTGCCCTCCGGGAAGCGGAACCAGCGCCGGTCGGCCAGGTCGGCCGTCCGCAGGCTCTCGCGTCCTGCCAGCGGATCGTCGGCGCGCAGCAGTGCCCCCACCGGGTCGGCGCGCAGCGGGTGGACGGTCAGGCCGGTCGTGTCGAACGGCCCGCGCGTCAGCGCGATGTCGACCGAACCGGCGTGCAGCCCGCAGGTGGGGTCGGTCAGGTCGGTCTCACGGATACGGACCTCGACGTGCGGGTGCCGCCGGCGGTAGGCGTCGGCGAGGCGGACCGCGCCCGCGTCGGTGCTGTCCCCGAGGAAGCCGACGGTGACGGAAGAGGCACCGGCCGCCGCGGCCACGCGTACCCGTACGCGGTCGGCCCGGTCGAGCAGGGCGCGTGCCTCGCCGAGCAGCACCGTGCCCACCTCGGTGAGCGCGACACCGGCCGATGTCCGGTCGAACAGCACGGCGCCGAGCTCCGTCTCCAGCCGCTTGACGGCCCGGCTCAGCGGCGGCTGGCTCATGTGCAGTTGGGCCGCGGCCCGGCCGAAGTGAAGTTCCTCGGCGACCGCCACGAAATAGCGCAGCGTGCGTAGCTCCATGCCGCGACGGTACTCGTACACGTGTGCTGGAAACGCACCCCAGGCCCCCGAACGTTCGGCCGAATGCCACCTGTTCACGGGTGGGTGGACGTCATAGCCTGTGCGACCTTCGCGCTCTGGGGGGTCCAGTGAACGGTCTCCGTGCGGTTGTCGTCTGCCTTGTGATCACGTGTGCCGCGATCGGCTCACCGCCCGCGTCGGCGTCGCCGCCCGCGACCGCGGCTGTGGCACCGTCCGCAGCCGTGGCGCCGGGCTGGTCGGCGCTGCCGGTTCCGGCGGCGGCCCCGCCGGTGACCGTGTCCGATCTCGCCGCCCGCGGTCCTGGCGAGGCGTGGGCGACCGGGTACGAGCACACCGCCGACTGGGTGCGGCCGATGCTGTACCGCTGGGACGGCCGGGCCTGGAGCCGGGACACCACCTTCCCGGCGCCGCCGAGTCGGGCTGGCTCGGCAAGGTGCAGTTCGTCGGCAAGGAGGTGTGGATTTTCCACAACCGCGCGGGTCAGGGCGAGATCCTGCGCCGGTCGGCCGGGGGAGGGTGGAGCGCCGTCCCGCTGCCGCAACCCCTCTGGATCCACCAGGACTTCACCGCGGTGCCGGGTGCCGCGTGGGTGATCGGTGAGGACGACACCGGCCTGAAGGTGCTGCGCTACGACGGCTCCAACTGGACCGCGCAGCCCACCCCGGACGGGGTGCTCTTCCTATTGGGGATCACCGCGCGTACCGCCGAGGACGCCTGGGCCTGGGCGGACACCAGCACCGGCACCGCCGTCCTGCGCTGGGACGGCACGGCGTGGCGGGACGCGAAGGTGCCGCTGCCACCGAACAGCAACGTACACACGATCCTGCTCGAACCGTCGGGACGGGCCACGATCGGCGGCAGCCAGTACACCGACGGCGTGCCCCGCACCTACCTGATGACCTGGGACGGGCACACCTGGCGCACCACCTACCCGCCGCTGAATGACACCTACACCGAGGCGATGGTGCGCGGCCCGGGCGGCGCGCTGTGGCTGCCGGTGCGCAGCGACCGCGCGTTCCAGTCGAAGTACGCACGGGTGGACGGCAATCGCACCACCTTCTCCTACGGCCCGAGGCGCACGAACGCGATCGACGTCAAACCGCGTGCACTGACGAGGGCCGGGTCCTCCCTGCTGTCCTTCGGAACCGCCGAGATCTACGGCTCGAAACCGAACGTGATGAGCGAGCGCCTCGGAGGCCGACCATGACACGCCGACTCCTCGCCGCCGCCCTCGCCGCCGCCCTGACCGTCGTGGCCCTCATGACCTCGGCCGTCGCGGGAACCACCTCCTGGCAGCACGTCCCTGTCCCGGCCCAGGTACGCCCGCAGGCCACTCTGAACGAGGCCGTGGCGTTCGGCCCCGACCGGGCGTGGGCCGTGGGCGCCGACGCCGTCGGCCGCGAGGCGCCGGGCTTCCCGCTGGTGCTGCGCTGGGACGGAAAGGCCTGGCAGCGGCAGAAGCTGCCCGGGGTCAACTGGCAGGGCGAGCTGCTGTCCGTCGCCGCGACCTCGCCGACCGCTGTCTGGGCGGTCGGCCGCGACTCGGCGGGCGGCGCCCGCCTGCTCCGCCACGACGGCAACGCCTGGCGCGAGAGCCCTCCGCCGCGCGGTGTCGCGCTGACCAAGGTCGTCACCGGCGGCGGTGAGACCTGGCTGATCGGTTCCCGGGACGGCGCGCAGGTGTTGCTGCGCAGGGACGGGCGCGACTGGCGGGACGTGCCGGTGCCGCCGGGATCCGTGTTCGGCCTGCACATCCTCGCGCCCGACGACGTCTGGGCCGCGGGCGCCACCCACTCCGGTGCGGCCGTGTCGCACTGGGACGGGCAGACCTGGCAGCAGACCGTCGTGGACGGATTCCCGCGGTCGGGCGTGAGCAGCGTGCTCGCGGTGTCGCCCACGGAGGTGTGGGCGGGCGGCACGGCCGGGTTCGTCGGCGGCCCGCCGGGCCGGCCGATCCCACCCCTCCTGGTCCGTTTCGACGGAAAGGAGTGGAGCCGGGTGACCCTGCCCACCGACTTCGGTTTCATCAACTCACTGGCGCCCACCTCGTCCGGGGCGCTCGGCTGGGTCTCGGTGGCCCGCTCGCAGAAGTGGGGCCCACCGGGCAGCTATCCGCCCTTCGTCCCCGGCCCCGACTTCCTCGCCTGGAACGGCCGATCGTTCACCGAGCACAGCGAACCGGCGGTGGCGGGGGAGGGCGACTCCTGGGTGCTGGACCTCACGCCGGTGCCGGGTACCTCGACGGTGTGGTCGGTCGGCCGCGCGGGCGGCCCCGAGGGCGCCTTCGCCCCGCGCATCCTGCGATACGGCTGAGAGGACGAGGACCTCGCCGGGGCGAGCCGCTCGGGGCACCGGTGACCTCACGCGGCGAGCCCCGCGGCCCTGCCGGTGCCGCCGGTCCGGCTGCTCCTGGTCGAAGTCGAAGCCGCCCGCCTCGTCCGGCAGGACCGCCGCCCCGGTGCGACGGCGGTCTGCCGCGACCGGAGGGTGGTTAGGGTGGGCGAGTGGTCAACAACCGGCGTACGACCGAACGGCCGCCGCCCGCGGTGCTGCCCTCGTCGCTGTGCGCGACCCTCGCGCCGATCGCGGCCCTCGCCGCGCTCGTGGTCGTCGTGCTCGGAGCCTCGTACGCCGGCCACAGCGAGTCCGGCACGGTGGACAGGTGGTTCGTCCGGCCGACGGCAGACAGCGTGCGGCCGCCGTGGCGGAGTGTCGCGCTGGCCACGGACTTCTGGGGGGAACCCGCCGGAGCGGCACTCCTGGTCGTGGCCGCCGTGACGGGCTGCCTGCTGCTGCGGCGGCCCCGCGCGGCCGTGCTCGTCGTGGTCGGCGCAGGTACGACGGTGGCGACGACGACGCTGCTCAAGCACGTGGTGGGACGCACCATCCATGGCGCCGACAACCTGTCCTACCCGAGCGGGCACACCGGTTTCGCCACCGCGCTCGCCCTCGTCCTCGCGCTGCTCGCGACCGGCCTCCTCGGCCTCGGCAGGGCGGCGGGCACGGTGCTCGTGCTCGCCGTGGCGCTGGTGGCAGGCGCCGCCATGGGCTGGGCCCAGGTCGCCCTGAGCGCCCACTACCCGACCGACGTCCTCGGCGGCTGGTGCACCGCCCTCGCGGTGGTACCGGCGACCGCGTGGCTCGTCGACCGGGTGGCCGACACCCGCCCGCTCAAGCCCCGCTGACGTAACGTCAGGTCACTTCGGGTCACGTCACTCCCGTCACGCCGAGCGGCGGAACACGGGCTTCACCGGCCGCCCGGCCAGCCAGGGGGTGGGGTCACCGGCGTCCAGTGCCTTCCGGTACACCGCACACGCCCGGGCCACCACGTCGACGGTGTGATCGATGTCGGCGTCGTCGAGTGCGCTGCTCACCACGAACGACGGGGCGAGCACCCCGCCCGAGAGGAGCTGCCGCAGGAACAGGGTGCGGTACTCCTGCGACGGCTGCCGGTTCTCGTCGAGAGTGGCGAAGACCAGGTTGCTGGCCCGGCCCCGGACGACGACGTGGTCACCGACGCCCATGGTGGCGGCGGCGTCGCGGACACCGGCGGCCAACCGCTCACCGAGGGCGTGCAGTTGTGCGGTGATGCCCTCCTCCACGTACGTGGTGAGCACGGCCATGGCGGCTGCCAGGGAGTGTGTTTCCGCACCGTGTGTGGTGGACAGCAGGAACACCCGCTCACCGGAGTGACGAAGCCCGCCCCGCTCCATGAGGTCGCGGCGCCCGGCGAGGGCGGAGACGGCGAACCCGTTGCCCAGCGCCTTGCCGAACGTGGAGAGGTCGGGGACGACGCCGTACAGGCCCTGGGCCCCCGCCTCGGACCAGCGCAGGCCGGTGATCATCTCGTCGAAGACCAGGACGCAGTTGTGCCGGTCGGCAAGGTCGCGCAGCCCCGCGAGATAGCCGGGCGGGGGCTCGGTGTGGGTGGCGGGTTCGAGGATCAGGCAGGCGACCTCGTCCCGGTACCGGGTGAGCAGTTCCTCCGTGGCGGCCAGGTCCCCGTACGGGAACGCCACGGTGAGCTCGGTGGTCGCGTCCGGCACGCCGACGGACATCGGTGTGGTGCCGATGAACCAGTCGTCGACGGAGAAGAACGGATGGTCGCCGCAGAGGGCCACTCGCGGGCGCCCGGTGACGGCACGGGCGAGGCGCACCGCGGCGGTGGTGGCGTCGGAGCCGTTCTTCGCGAACTTCACCATCTCGGCGGTCGGCACGGTGGCCAGGAAGCGCTCCGCGGCCTCGACCTCCACGATGGAGGGCCGGACGAAGTTGCTGCCGCGGTCGATTTCCCGCCGCACCGCCTCGATCACACGGGGGTGGACGTGGCCGAGGCTGACCGAGCGCAGCCCCGACCCGTACTCGATGTAGCGGTTGCCGTCGACGTCCCACACATGGGAGCCGAGGCCGTGGCTGATGACCGGGGCCAGGTTCTCGGGGTACTGGTCGTCGCCCTTGGCGTAGGTGTGGGCGCCGCCGGGGACCATGGCGTGCAGCCGCTCGTTCGCCAGGTGCGACCGGGGCAGGAGGAACTCGTCGGTGTCCACGCGGACTTCAGCTCCCTTCCTGCTTCAGGGCTTCGGCGAGGTTCGGCGCCTCCCGGTCCCGTGGTGACATCGAGGTGACCGGCAGCGGCCACGGAATGGCGAGTTCCGGGTCGTCGAAGGCGATCGTCACGTCCTCGGCCGGATCGTGCGGGCGGTCGATGCGGTAGGAGGTGTCGGCGGTCTCCGTCAGCGCCTGGAAGCCGTGTGCGCACCCCGCGGGGATGTACAGGGTCGCCTGTGTGTCGTCGGAGAGGTCGAAGAAGGCACGGTCCAGGTACGTCGGTGAGTCCGGCCGCAGGTCCACGACGACGTCGAAGATCTTCCCGTACGAGCACCGCACCAGCTTGGCCTCACCGGCGCCGGAGCGCAGGTGCAGACCGCGCAGCACACCCCGGGCCGACCGGGACACGCTGTCCTGGATGAAGGCGCCCGGGTCGAGGCCCACCGAGCGGACGACGTCGGCGTCGAAGGTGCGGCAGAAGAAGCCGCGCTCGTCGGCGTACGGCGTCGGCTCGAACAGGTACGCGCCGTCGATCGTAGGGACTTCGGTCGCTCTCATCGGGTTCATCGGGTCTCCTGCGGGGCGGACGACGGGAACAGTGCCGTGGTCAAGTCGGCGAATTGGCGCGCCAGTTGCCGGGCCGCGGCCTCGTTGTGTTCGGTGAGGGTCCGGCGTGCCTCCGCCGCGTGTTTCTCCAGGGACCGGAACTGTTCGAGGAGGCGGTCGGCGTCGATCTCGCGGGCCGGGTGGCAGTACGCGCCGAGCCCCATCCGGTCCATGAGCGCGTCGCTCTTCGCCGCGTAGCCGATGGCGAGCGTCGGCGTGCCGGCCCTCAGGGCGCAGACGAGGTTGTGGTAGCGGGTCGCCACCACGGTGTCGGCGGCCGCCGTCTCCTTCATCAGGTCGGCGAGGGAGCCCGCTTCGGCGGCGGTGACCAGCGGTGAGTTCACCGCGTCGAGGATCGCGTCGACCACCGGCGTGTCGCAGGCGTCGCCGGTGAGCAGCCGGACCGGTCGGCCGTCCTCCACAAGGGCGCGGACGAAGCGGGTCGTCCCTTCGAGGTAGCGCCGGTGGATCTCCTCGGCGCGGGCGCGGTCGTCGTTGCCGCCGTGGAAGTCCATGACGCCGACACAGACCGTGCCCGACGGCGTGGCGGGCGAGGGCGCGGGCAGGGCGAACGCGAGGTCCGGGTAGACCTCGTCGCGTCCGGTGTCCACGCCCATCTCCCGCATCGCGTCGCGGGACAGGGTGTCACGGTACGAGCGGTACGCGGCGAGCCGCGCCGACCAGCGCACCAGGGCCCGGGTCGGCCGGTCACGGATCGCGGCGGCCCCCACGCCGACCAGCGCCACCGGGGTGCGCGTCAGGCGGCCGCTCGCGCAGAGCAGGAACAGTGAGTACGGGAAGCCCCAGGGCCGCAGCGGCAGCGTGGCCTCCAGGACGCCCATGCCCGGCACGATCACCACGTCGTGCCTGCGCACCCAGGCGGCGGTGCGGAAGACGTCGACGAGTTTGCCGAGACCCTTCCCCGCGATCGAGCCCGCACGCGAGGCGGTCCGGTACTCCCCGCGGTACCAGTGCAGTTGCGTCGCGGGGATGCCGTACCGGGCCGCGACGACCTCCGGCCCACCGCACAGCGCGTCCACGACGGCCTCCGGGTGCGCGGCGCGGAGGTAGCCGAGTACGGCCTCCAGCGACCCGTCGTTGCCGAGGTTGCCGGAGCCGAGCAGGCCGAAGACCCCCACCCGTGCGGGGGACGTCATGCCCGCCGCCCCGCACGCCCCGCGACCAGGGCGTCGACGGAGACGGCGAGCTTGTCCGGGTCCACGGGGGCCCGGTCCTCGACCCGCTCGCCCGCGCCCGGCCGGGCCCGGCTGGCCATCCACGCGGCCAGGTGGCGGTAGCAGGCGCGCCGGTCGGCCGCGGACAACGGCGCCCGCCGGATCGCCGCGACGAAGCCCCACACGTACTCGGCGAGCAGCCGGGGCGTCGGGTGCAGCGGGCCCGCCCTGCGCGGGTCCAGGTTGACGCACCGGGAGCGCTTGGAGGGGTTCGCCCGCTCGGCGCGGGTGGGGTGGTCGCGGCGGAAGTAGAGCAGCTCCGGAACCTGGTGGAAGGGCCCGTGCAGGCCGATCTCCGCGACGAACGTGCGGTCCGCGTGGTGGTAGCTGTCGTGCGGCTTCACCCGGCGCAGCACGTCGGCGCGCATCACCCCGTAGAAGTCGTCGCCGCCGGGCTCGAACAGCATGCTGCGGAAGCGCTCGGGCGCGCGCGGCGAGGCGGTGGCGAGCGTGTACTCGTAGGGGACCCTCACCTTGCCGTCGCCGTCGATGACCGCCTGGTCGGCGTGCGCGAGGATCACGTCGGGACGCTCGTCGAGGGCGTCCACGCAGCGGCGCAGCAGGTCCCGGGCGTACAGGTCGTCGTGCGAAGCCCACTTGAACAGCTCGCCGCGGCACTGGGTGAACACGTAGTTGTGGTTCGGAGCGGCGCCGACGTTCCGGGGCAGCCGGAGGTAGCGGATGCGGGAGTCCTTCGCGGCGTACCCGCGGCAGATGTCCTGGGTCCCGTCGGTCGAGGCGTTGTCGGAGACGACCAGCTCGAAGTCCTCGTAGGTCTGGCCGAGCAGCGCGTCGAACGCCTCGGCGAGGTACTCCTCGCCGTTGTACACGGGCAGGCCGATGCTCAGCCGGGGATGGGCGTTCATGAGGTCCTCACTTCGGGGATGGGATGGCGGTGGCGCTCGCGCAGGGCGGACCGCAGTTGCAGCCACCACACGGCCGAACCGCAGACGGTCGCGGCGGCGACGCCCCAGGCCGAGCCGACCGTGCCGCCCACGGCCGCACCGCCGAGCCCGCCGCCGACATAGCAGGCGGAGGCGAACAGTTGGCAGCGCAGGCTGCGCCGGGCCGCAGCGAGCGCGCGCAGGCCCGCCGCGGCGCCGCTGCCGAGCCCCGCGCCCGCGACGCCGAGCGTGGCCGGCACGATGAGCTCCGACGCGGAAGTCCAGACGCCGCCGAGCACCAGCTCACCGGCCCCGTCCGGCACAAGGAACAGCGCCGCGCCCCACAACAGCGCGGCGGCGGCCTGCCCGCCGCCGAGGAACAGACAGAACGTGCCGAGGCGCTCCGGTGCCCGCCGCAGCACGCGTGCCGCCTCCGCGACGGTGACGAGCGAAAGCCCCATCAGCAGAGCGAGGAACGGGCCGAGCAGGAGCTCCGCGCCCCGTACCGCGCCCACCGCGCCGACGCCGACGATCGCGCCGAGCCCGTACGCCCGCACCTGGCTCGCGCCGCTGAGGCTGACGTTCTCGACCAGGTACCGGTAGCCGAGGTCACGCTGCTCGCGCAGCCATCCGCGCGCCCGCGTCACCCGGGGCCGGATGCCGGACTGGAAGCAGCCGTACACCGCGGCCACCGCGGCGGACGCGCCCCAGGCGAGCACGAAAGCGCCCACGCTGCCCACGTGGGCCGCCACCACCATGGCGGGGACGAGCGCGACGCCCCACGCGAGGTCGTTGACGAAGGCCTTGCGCCCCTGCCCCGCGGCGAAGAACGCGAACCGCCAGGCGTCCTGGAGGAGCAGCGCGGGCAGGACGACGCCGAGGCAGGCGAACGCGGGCCCCACGCGGCCGCCGACGCCGAGGCCGACCAGCAGGCACACCGCGCCGACGGCGGTGCCGACGCCGAGCGCGGCACCCGACGAGCGGGCCGCCGCCGTGCGCCAGGACGCGTCCGTGACGCCGCTGAAGCGCACCACGAGCGGATCGGTGGCAAGGCCGCGGGCGACGTTGAGCACCACACCGTAGGTCAGCCAGGCCAGGCTGAACACGCCGAACGCGGTAAGCCCGAGCGAGCGCGCCACGTAGATGCCCACCGCGAAGTTGGTCATGCTGGAGGCCGCCTGGTCGGCGAGACCCCAGGAAAGCCGGCCGACCATGGCCCGCTTGCCGGTCCGCGGGGACTCTCCGGACCCGTCCGCCGGTGTCGTCGGCTTCCCTCCCTCGGTGGGCACCGTGGTCATTCCTTGATCAGCCCGGCGGTGCGCAGGGCGTCAGCCGCGGCGGCGACGGTGGCGAACGGCAGCCCGGACCGCTCGGCGACGTCGAGCAGGGCGTGCTCGCCGTCGGAGAGGCTGAGCACCCAGAGCATGGCCAACTGCGCCTGCTTCGCGTCGCTGCGGCCGCCGAGCGAGTCGTACAACCCGCGTCGGCCGAGCTGTGGTTCGCCGTAGGGGCTGAGGTTGACGTACCGCCGGTTGCGGTCGAGCACGGCGCATGCCTCGCGGCAGACGGCGAGCGTGTCCGCCATCGCCTCCGGGGAGACGAAGTCCGGGTTGTCCGCCGATGTGTGGTACTCGGGGTAGCCGGCGTAGGGGGTGCGGCTGAGGGAACCCACGCCGAGGTCGAACCCGGGGGAGCAGTACTGCCGCTCGTCGTAGCCGTACGGGGTGAACTCGGTGATGCGGTGCGGGCGCCCGGAGGCGGTGAGGACGTGGTGCAGCACCCGGTCGATCTCCGCGTCGCCGCGTCTGCTGCGCTTGTACGTCAGTTGCCCCGGGTCACCGGCGCAGGCGAGCACCAGGCCGTGCTTGACCTGGTCGATCCGCTCCGCGTTGCGGGCCAGCCAGGTGATCGCCCCGATGGTGCCGGGCGCGTAGATGAACCGGTAGGTGTAGTAAGGCGTTTCCCGCGCGAGGGCCCGGGCCAGGAACGTCGCCACCGCGATACCGGCCAGGTTGTCGTTGGCCAGCGACGGGTGGCAGACATGACAGGAGACGATCACCTCGTCGGGGACCCGCCCCGGGACCACGTGCTCGGCGTAGGTGAGGTGGCCGTCCGCGAGGGTGGAGTCGACGCACACCTCGTACGCGCCGTCGGGCAGCGCGTCCAAGGTCTCCTGGGCCAGGCAGAACCCCCACTCCGGCCGGTAGTAGCTGGTGCGGTACGGCACCCAGCCCGGGTGCTCCGGCAGGGTGTGCAGATGGTCCCGCAGCTCGGCGAGCGGCATGGTCCGCGACACCGGCACGCTGTAGCCGAGCACGTGCAGGCTGGACGCGGCGAAGTCGACGACCCGGTTGCCCGCGCTGTCGGCGATGTAGGCGTCCCGGATGTTCCACTCCTGCGGCACCGTCCAGTCGAGCACCTGCGTCCCGGTCGGCACCTCGTGCACCCGCAGCGGAACGTACTCACCGACGATGTCCAGGGTGGCGCGCACCCCGTCGCCCGTGATGCTCCGGCACAGCGGGTACAGCCGCTCCACCAGGGCGTGCATCTCCTCGCCGACCGCGTCCCCGCCGACCGCGTCCCCGCCCACCGCGGTCACCGGCGCCACCGCAGGGTGTCGTCGACGGCACCGGCGTCGGACGCCGCGCGCAGCACGGCGAGGCGGGTGAAGCGCTGCTCGAAGTCCTCCCGCGTCAGCCCGTGCTTCCGGTAGGCGTCGGCGAGTTCGAGCGCTCCCTGCTTGACCGTCCACTCGCAGTCGAAGCCGGGGATCGCCGCGCGGAACCGGGAGAAGTCCACCCGGTACGACCGCGGGTCGGCGCCGGTCTCCCCGGTGATCACCACCTCGGCGCCGGACACCGCCTCCGCGACCTGTGCGGCGATCTCGGCGACCGTGACGTTGTTGACCTCGCTGCCGATGTTGAACGCCCGGTCGTGCACCGCGTCGCGCGGCGCGGTCAGCGCGGCCGCGAAGGCCCGCGCGATATCGGCGGCGTGCACCAGCGGCCGCCAGGGCGTGCCGTCGGAGAGCACGAGGACCTCGCCGGAGAGCAGCGCGTGGCCCACCAGGTTGTTCAGGACGATGTCGGCGCGCAGCCGGGGCGAGAAGCCGAAGGCGGTGGCGTTGCGCATGTACACGGGGGTGAAGTCGCCGTCGGACAGGGCGCGCAGGTCGTCCTCCACCCGCACCTTGGACTCCGCGTACGGCGTCACCGGGCGCAGCGGGGCATCCTCGGCCACCAGGTCACCACCGCCCGCGGCGCCGTACACGGAGCAGGTCGACGCGTACAGGAAGCGCCGCACCCCGGCCTCACGGGCGAGGCGGGCGAGGCGTACGGAGGCGTGGTGGTTGATGTCGTAGGTGAGGTCCGGCGCAAGCGCGCCCAGCGGGTCGTTGGACAGCGCGGCCAGGTGGACCACGGCGTCCACCCCTGCCACGTGCTCGGCGGTGACGTCACGCAGGTCGACGCGGTGTCCGGACGGGTCGGCGGGCGCAGGGCCGAGGACGCAGTGGGCGAACAGGCCGGAGTCGAGGCCGACGACTTCGTGCCCGGCGGCCGTGAGGACCGGGGCCATCACGGTGCCCAAGTAGCCCTGGTGTCCGGTCAGTAGTACGCGCAAGGTTCAACCCCCCAGGTCGATCATGAATTTGGTGGTCGCGAACGCCTCGGCGTAACGCTCGTGGCACTCGATGCCGCGGATCCGCGCGAGGCCGAGGAAGGCCTCCCGGTCGTACCAGGGCCGGTGCCGTTGCGACGGGTAGTGCTCCTGAAGCAGCCGCACCTTCTGCTCGGCGATCTCCGGCGACAGCGGCTGGTACGCCGTCATGCGGCCCAGGTCGCCGTCCCACTTGACGATCTCGTAGCCGAGCACGAGGTGGTCACGGAACGCGGTGGACATCAGCTTCGCCAGGCCGCGGTGGTCCTGGTGCGCGTCCTCGGTACGCGGGGCGAGGACCAGGCCGGGATCGGTCCGCTCCCGCAGTTCCTCCACCGCGGCCTTGGCCTCGTCCCAGTGCGCGGGCATCCGGCCGTCCGGCAGCTTGAGCACGGTCAGGCGCAGATCGGCGCCCGGGCAGAAGGCGGTCAGCGCGGCCTGCTCCTCCTGCTCGCGCTCGCTGCCGCCACCGGAGAGCACAAGGGCGTCGACGCGGATACCGGGCCGCGCGCGGCACAGCGCGAGCAATGTGCCGCCCGCGCCGATGGCGATGTCGTCGCAGTGCGCGCCCACCGCGACGATCCGGTCCAGGCGGCCGGACCCGAGCCGGATCACGCGCGCGCTCCCGCGGTGTCCCGCTCCCACACGGCCCACGGGCGCTCGCCCATCGCGTAGGCGGAGTCGAGCGCGGCCCGCTCCTTGACGGTGTCGGTCGGCTTCCAGAAGCCGCGGTGCCGGTACGCCACCAGGCGGCCGCGCTTGGCCAGTTGGGCGCAGCCGTCGGCGACCAGGTCCCCGTTCTCCGGGATGTGGTCGAAGACTTCCTGGCGGAGCACGAAGTAGCCGCCGTTCTCCCACAGCGGCAGTTCGCTCACCGCGGTGATGCCTCCCACCAGGCCGTCCTCGCCCAGGTCCACGCAGTGGAACGAGGACTGCGGCGGCACCACCGTCATCGACGCACCGGCGTCGCGCCGGGAGAACCGCTGGATCATCTCCGGCAGCGGGGCGTCGGTGAGCACGTCGGCGTAGTTGGCGAGGAACATCTCGTCGCCGTCCAGGTGGTGGCGCACCCGGCGCAGGCGTTCCCCGATCGGTGACTCGATGCCGGTCTGGGCGAACGTGATCGTCCAGTCGGCGATGTCGGTGGAGAGCAGCTCCGTCCGCCCGCCGCGCAGCACGAAGTCGTTGGACGTGGTCTCCTCGTAGGTGAGGAAGAAGTCCTTGATGTGGTGAGCCCCGTATCCGAGGCACAGGATGAACTCCGTGTGCCCGTAGTGCGCGTAGTAGCGCATGACGTGCCAGATCAGCGGCCGCGGGCCGACCATCGCCATCGGCTTGGGTATGTCGTCGGACGCGCCGCTGCGCATACGCAGCCCGTAACCGCCGCAGAACAGTACGACCTTCATGCTGCGATCTCCTTCACGGCGTGACCTCGACGATGCTCAGTTCCGGGATGGGAAAGACCAGGCGGCCACCCCACTCGTGCACGAAGGACAGTTGCTCGGTCAGCTCGGCCCTGAGGTTCCACGGAAGGACGAGCACGTAGTCCGGCCTGTCGGCGGCCATCCGCTCGGGCGACAGGATCGGGACGCGGGTGCCCGGGGTGAATCTGCCGTGCTTGTAGGGGTTGCGGTCGACCGTGTACGGGAGCAGGTCGGGCCGGATGCCGCAGTGGTTGAGCAGGGTGTTGCCCTTGCCGGGGGCGCCGTAGCCGACGACGGTCTCGCCGCGTTCGGCCGCCTCCACGAGGAACTTCAGGAGGTCCCTGCGCACCTTGGCCACCCGGGCGGAGAACTCGGTGTACCCCGATAGCTCCTGCAACCCGGCGGCCTTCTCACGGGCCAGCACGTCGGTCACCTGCCGGGACGGCTCGCCCGCCACCTCGGCAGGACGGGCCCACAGCCGGATGGAGCCGCCGTGCGTGGGCAGCAACTCGACGTCCACGAGGGTGAGTCCGCCGCTCGCGAGGGCCCGGATCGCGGACGCGACCGTGTAGTACTGGAAGTGCTCGTGGTAGATCGTGTCGTACTGGTTCTCCTGGATCAGGGTCAGCAGATGCTGCACCTCGATGGAGACCCAGCCGTCGTCGGCGACCAGGGCGCGCAGCCCCTTCGTGAACCCGGCCACGTCGGGGATGTGCGCGTACACGTTGTTGGCCACGACCAGGTCCGCCGGGCCGTGCTCGGCGCGGACGGCCGAGCCGGTGTCCGGGTCCAGGAACTCGGTGAGTGTGGGCACACCCGCGTCCCGCGCCGCGGCGCCGACGTTCACCGACGGCTCGATGCCGAGGCAGCGGATCCCGCGGTCCACCACGTGCTTCAGCAGATACCCGTCGTTGCTCGCGACCTCGGCCACGAAGGCGTCGGGGCCGAGCCCCACCCGCCGTACGGCGTCGTCGACGAACGTACGCGCGTGCTCCACCCAGGAGGTCGAGAAGGAGGAGAAGTACGCGTACTCGCTGAACGTCTCCTCCGGCGTGATCAGCGGCGGGATCTGCGCCAGCCAGCAGTCGGTGCAGACCCGCAGGTGCAGCGGGTACGTCGGCTCCGGCTCGTCCAGTTGGTCCGCGGCGAGAAAGCTCTCGCACGGCGGGGTCGCCCCCAGGTCGACGACGCTCTCCAGCGCCGCCGAGCCGCAGAGTCGGCATCGTGTCATCTGCTTCCCCCATTTCTGCTCGCACGGTGCCCCCACCGCGAGCCAGTGCTTGTGTCCCCTGCCGGCGGCGGGACGTCCCCGCCGCCGGACCGACCCGCGATCGCGGTGCGGTACCCGTCCACCAGACGCTCAAGGCCGACGGCCGGGCTGAAACCCTTCTCGTAACGGCGCCGGGCCGCCTCGCCGAGCTCCCGGTTGCGGACCGGGTCGGCCGCGATCGCGCGCAGGCTGGACGCGAGCGCGGCCGCGTCGCCCGGCCGGTGCAGAAGCCCGGTCACGCCGTCCTCGACGAGTTCCACGAAGGCGCCGTGAGCGGCGGCGACGGCCGGCACCCCGGCCGCCATCCCCTCCGCGACCACCAGGCCGAACGTCTCCCTGGCCATCGAGGGAGCCACCACGGCGACCGAACGCGCGACGGCCCGGCGGCACCGGGCCGCGTCGTACAGGCCGACGTACCGCACGTCGGCACGGCCCGCGGCCCAGGCGGTCACCTCACCTTCGAGCGGCCCCGCCCCCGCGAACACGAGCGGCACGCCGACACCGCCGCTCGCGGCGAGCTCGTCCCACGCCGCCATGAGCAGTTGCACGCCCTTGGCCTCCGCGAGCCGGCCGAGGAAGAGCAGATGCTCGCCCGCGCCCTCGCGGCGCGCGCCCGGGTCGGGCACGAAGTTGTGCTTCACCGCGAGGCGCTCGGCCGGCATGCCGGACCGCACCAGGACGTCGCGCTGCGCCGCGGAGATACAGAAGAACCGCTCCACACCGGACCACCACCGCCGCCGGTTGACCGACAGGCTGACCGCGAGCGGCACCGTCGCGAGGCGTGAGTTCCGGTAGCAGCCGTGCCGGACGGCGGGCAGCGACGCCCGCGACCCGACGCACTCGGTGCACTCCCGGCCGTCCCGGTGCAGCGTGCCCGGCGGGCAGACCTGGGTGTAGTTGTGCAGCGTGGCGACCGCGGGCACGCCCGCGTCGGCGCAGGCGGCGAGGACCGCGGGCGACAGGAGCGGGAAGACGTTGTGGATGTGCACCACGTCCGGCCGATCGGCGCGGAGCCGGGCGGCGAGCTCCGTGCGGACCGCGGGGTTCCACGGCACGAGCAGCGGCACCGCGGCCTTGCCGAGGAGGGACCGGGCGGCGATGTCGTCGCTGCGCCGCTCGAACACATCGACCCGGTGTCCTGCCGCGCGCAGCAGCGCCACCTCCTCGTCGACGACCACGTTCTCGCCGCTCGGCTGCGCGGAGGAGTAGCGGTTGTGCACCACGAGAACGTGCAGGTTGTGCGGGTCGCTGAGGCTGCGCGGGTCCTGCGGGTCCTGCGGGTCGTGTGTGCCGTGCATGCTTGAGGTCACCTCCGGGCCCATCGCGGGATACGTCGTCCAGGGGCCGCGGCCGCCGTCAGGGGCGTGGCCGCGGCAGGTACCGCGAGGAGAGCGGCGGCCAGTGCCAGGTGCAGCAGATACGGCGAGGCGTCGCCGAGACCGGCCTCGGTGTACGACGAGATCGCGCAGTAACTGATCAGGAAGATCGCGCAGGCCCGCGGCAGCGACGGCGGCCGCAGCAGCGCGACACCGCCGAGAGCGACCATGATCAGCGCCACGACGGTGACGCCGGTCAGACCCTGCTCGTGGTAGACGGCCAGCCAACTGTTGTCGATCGGCAGCCCGCCGAACGACTTGTCGCTCAGACCCACCCCGAACACCTTCTCCCCGGCCGACCGGGGCGCGGCGAGCAGGGCGTCCCAGACCTTGGCCCGGCCGGTGAGGTTGGAGAGGCTCTCCTGGTCCTGCCCGCGCAGGAACCACGCCTGGACCGCGGAGGCGAACACCACCGCGGCCACCGTGGCGCACAGCACCGTCCAGGCGAAGAACCGGCGGGCGGCGGCGCTGGTCAGGACGAGCGAGCCGATGGCCAGCGTCAACCCGACGAGCAGGCCGACCGTGGCCGTACGGGTGTGTGTGAGCGCGAGCAGGACGAGCGCGGGCACGATGACCACCGCCGCGCTGCGCCCGGTGGTCCGGCGGCCGAGCAGGAGCAGCACGGTGAGCCCGATGATCACCGCGGCGTACTGTCCGATCTGCGGTGGGGTGAGCGGCCACAACGCGCCCACCAGGCGCCCGCCGTAGTACTCGGGCATGGCCGTGCCCGGTGCGACGACCAGACCGGCGGCCACCAGGACGAGCACCGCGAAGTACATCCGGATGTGGTACCGGACGAACGTCAGGCCGCCGTCCCACCAGCGGCTGAGCAGCCACAGCGTGCCGACGAAGAGGGCGAGGCGGGCGCAGCGGAACAGCGCGCCGTACCCGACCTCCAGGTTCGCGCTGGAGATCACGCTCGGCACGAGCAGCAGGGTGAGCAGGAACACGTAGGCGCTGGGCCGGATGCGCAATTGCAGATTGAGCGCGAGCGCCAGCGCGAACGCGGTGAGAAGCGCCCCCATGGTGGCCATCTGGATGAGGGAGCGGGGCAGCGGGACGACGGTCTTGGCCCCCGCGGAGCCCAGCGTGTTGAGACCGAGCAGGGCCCAGGCGACTCCGACGGCCTTCGGCGTACCGGCAGCGCGCGGTCCGGCACCGGACTGTGTGCCCGCACTGGGCTGCGCACCCGCCGCCTCCGGTATGCCCGGCGGCCCACCGCCCCGCGGGTCCCCGCTCATCTCAACCACCGGCCCGCGGGTCGAAGGTGCTGTCCGCGTCCTGCTGGTACGGCGTGCTCTGCCACTGTCCGGAGTCGAGCTCGCGGCTCATGTCGCCCGCGACGAAGTTCCACGGTCCGCGGTAGACGTTGTCGTGCCAGCGGTTGTGCTGCTTGTGGGTGATGGCCTCGGCCACCCGCTCGCCCTTGTACGGCGACCAGTCCGGATAGGTGCCGTAGTTGGCGAGGACCGCCATGCGGCCGCACTTCTCCGCGCACTTGACGACGGAGGTGTCGAGGACGAAGCGGTTGTCGTGGATGTCCACCCGCTGGGTCTTCCACCGGCAGTCGGCGTAGAGCGGTGCGGTGGTGATCGCGGGGCGCTTGCAGCGGTCGGTGTCCTTCACCAGGAGCGTGCAGTAACCGGTCGAGGTGTTGGCCGGGCTGTTGCAGAACCGGTCGGCGTTCTCCCACAGGGTGATCCCGTTCCAGTTGTTCTCCAGGACGTTCCGGTAGATCTCGATCTTGTTCGTGCGGGCTCGGACGCGTGGTTCGCCGCCCGCTTCGGACACATAGACGGTCGCGTGCGGGAAGTCGTCGCCGCGGTCGGCGCTCCTTTTGCCATCGACCCAGTTGTTGCGCCGGATCGTGTTGTTCCGGATGACCGCGTTGTAGCTGGTCTCGTACATCAGCGCGGCACCGTCGTTGGCTTCGAGGACGTTGTTCTCGATGCGGAAGTCGTTGTTGTTGTTGTCCGCCCACAACCCGGTCCCGCGGTTGTCGTGCACCCAGTTGCCGCGGATCTCGGCGCCGTCGACGGCCCAGAACTTGATGCCTCCGGTGCAGCCGCACCCGGGCCTGCGCCGCTCCCAGTTGTCGGTGTTGTTGCCCACGATCTCGTTGCGCTCGACCACCAGGCCCCTGATGGAGTCCCCGGTCTTGTACGCGTTCATTCCGTACTGCCCGTTGCCGCGCAGACAACTGGCGCGCACCCGCTGGCGGGCACCGGCCATAAGACCGGCGCCGGAGTTGTACTGGATCTTCGCGTGCTCGATCAGCCACCCGTCGGCCATGTCGTGGTTGACCACGCCCTCGTTGTGCGGCGCGACGAACCGCTGCACGGTCAGATGGCGCACGGTGACGTCGCGGGCGGTGCCGCTGAACGCGTACTTGTTGGTCTTTTGGCCGTCGAGCACCGCGCCGGGCGCGCCGAGGTAGCGGTTCCCCTTCTTGGGCATGACCTGGGCGTAGGGCTCGGGGTCGAGCCTGTGTTTGCCGGGTCGCAGCCAGAACGTGGTGTTCGGGGGGCTGCTCCTGGTCTTCGCGGCCAGGTCGCCGACCACCGCGGGGTCGACCGTCACCGCGCCCGCCGGTGCCTTCGCGGGACCGGCGGCGGGCCTCGCGCACACCCGGGCCACGGGTGTGGCGGGCGCCCCGGACGTGGACGGCGCACCGGTCGGCTCCGCCGGGGCGTCCGGCGTGCTCGTACAGCCGGTCGCCGCCAGCAGGAGCAGCACCAGCGGAGCCGTCGGCGACGCCCGGTGCCGCCTCTTGATCACCACGCTTTCCCCCCGGCCGACCAGCCGCGGAACCTGAGTACGGTGGTGAACCCCCGCCCGCCGTCGGCGCATCCGGTGCCGATCAGCGTCGTGGTGGGTTCTTTGCGCCCGAAGCCGGGGGAGTACCAGCCGAGCGGCGGGTCGCTCTCGCCGCGGTGCGCCCGCCAGCTCAGCTCCTCCGGCAGGACGAGCACCGCGGACCGCTCCTCGCCGTCCCGGTTCCAGGTGAGCGCCGCCCGGCTCCCCACCAGGTCCGCGGTGATCGCCGGGCCGAGGTGGAACGCCAGGCGCACGTCCCGGCGCGGGCCCCGCACCTCGTCGACGACGCGCAGCTCCCGGCTCGCGGCGGTCAGCTCCACCTGGCGGCGGTGCACGGAGCCCTGGTAGCCGTCGTGCTCGGCACGCCAGCAGGCCGTCCCCCCGTCGAGGGGGCCGGACGTGTCCGCGACCAGGACGCGGCTGCGGGCGTGCCGGGTCCACAGGAAGGGGCCGCCGGAGACGGACTGGTCGGCGCCGTCCAGCTCCAGGGTGTTGTGGCCGAGGGTCGACCGGAAGTACTGCCGCCACCGGGGCTGCCCGTGGTAGCAGAACGTCCCGGGGTCGGCGAGCACGTCGACCCCGTCGTGCCGGACCTCCACCGACAGCGCGTCCGCGTGGGCGTGCGCGGCGATGGACAGGAAGCCGTGCGGGCCGCCGTCGCAGCGGCACCAGATCTCCTCGGGGCCGCGCAGGACGGTCATGCCCGCGTCCGCGAAATGAGCCGGCCGGCTTGCCGGGCGGGACACGCCCGGTGCGGTTCCCTTCTCCGCGTACTGCTTCTCCGCGTACTGCTTCTCCGCGTACTGCTTCTCCGCGTACGGCCGGATCAGCGCGGCGAGCAGCGGGGTACGCACATCGGTGGCGGTCACCGGCGGCCACCAGGGGAGCCGCCCGAACACGGCGTCCCCGGTGGCGAGGAGCGAGGCCCAGCGGTCGGTGCCCGCCCCGTCCACGACCAGACCGTGCCCGTCGTCCGCGTCCCCCTGGCGCGGCGGCCGCAGCCGGTTGTCGACCACGGCGGCGAGCGCGTCGGTCATGCGCAGCAGCACCCGGCGGGCGGACGCGGGGACCGGCACCCCCGCGGCGTCCGCCTCGGCGACCGCCGCAAGGCCGAGTTCGAGGACGAGTCCGTGGTACTCGGTGGCCAGCTCGCGGTTGAGGCCAGAGCCGAAGGTGTTGCTCCGCAGCTCCCGTGCGAGAGTGCGCAGCGCGTCCGCCCGCCAGCGCGCCGAGTCGGGGAACCACCCGAACGCGCAGGCCGCGGCGGACTGCCCGGCGGCTTCGGCGATGATGTGGTTGTTCGCCGAAGACCCCCGGCTGGGGAAGGCGGCGAGCCAGCGCTGGTGGTGCCAGATCTGTTTCAGCGCCACCGGGTTGTCCTCGAAGAGACCGGCCGCGCCCGGCCAACTGTCGAGCAGCCGGCGGATCCACACCCACGAGAGCAGCCGGATGCCCAGCTCGATGCCGCTCACCCAGTGCACGCCGCGCAGCGGCGGGTTGGCCGCCCACCAGGACCGCAGGTGCTCGGCCACGCGCTCGGCGTACCGCTCGTCCCCGGTGATCGCGTAGGCCGCGGCGAGCACGGTGAGGTACTGGTGCCGGGACAGCTCCCAGATCTGCTTGATGTCGCCGACCGCGTCCTCGTTGCGGTACGGCACGTCGAAGGCGTAGCCCCACGGCGCCCGGCGCCCGGTCTTCGGGTCGTAACCCCAGTCCGGGTCCGCCAGGTCGTCGCGGACCACGCCGAAGTACGTGACGTGCCCGGCAAGCAGGCGGTCCGCCTCCGCGACGAGACGCTTCGCGGCGTCCGGGGGCACCGCGGCGATCGCCCCGGCGGGCAGTACCGCGGTGAACCGGGCGCCGGTCACGCGCGGCAGGGCGGGGCGTGCCGACCGCCACCGCCGCCTGCGCACCGCGTCGCCCACCCGGCCGCCGACCTCCCGCGGCCGCATCCGGGAAAGGCGTCGCAGGTACCAGCCCGGACTGCCCGAGCGCGCGGTCATCGCGCCGCCGTCAGCGTCACGGGCGCGCCGCCGACCAGACTGGCCCGTACGGCGAGGGTGGCCGTCGTGGTGGCGACGAGGGACTCAAGGGGTACCGGCATCGGCCCGCCGCTCCGCACGGCCCTGACGAACGCGGCCAGTTCGGCTTCCTGGCCCTTGTCCCTGGCCTTGGGGAGCCTCGAACTCACCCACCGCTTACGCCCGGCTCCCCCGTCCGCGAACACCGAGGCACGGACGAAGTCGTCGAGCCGCAGCGCACGGCCGTCCGCGACCAGGTCGAGGGTCTCCTTGGGAAAGCCCGCCGGTCCCGTGGTGACGTAACTGATGGTGGCGGTCGACCCGTCCGGGTAGCGCAGCACGACCTGGAGGTCCTCGTTGCCGGCGGTGGCGACCGCGTACACCGAGACCGGGTCGGCCTGGAGCAGCCAGCCGGCCGTGTCGATGAAGTGCCCGCCCTCACCGGCGAACCGCGAGCCCTCGGTGCCCTGCTGGAGGTACCAGCTACCGTGCCGCAGCCTGCCCGCGTTGACCAGGTAGCGGAGGCTGGCCGGTCCCGTCCTGGCGCCGAACCGCTTCCTGGCCTCCCCCAGCATCGGCGCGAACCGGCGGTTGAATCCCACCTGGAGCCGGTCGTTGCCGGACTCCTCCACGGTGTCGAGGACACCGGCCAGCTCGTCCTCGCTGAGAGCGAGGGGCTTCTCCACGAACACCGCCTTGCCTGCCCGCAGTGCCCTCTTCGTCAGTTCGGCGTGCGAGCTGTGCCGGGTGACCACGAACACCGCGTCGACGGAGGTGTCACCGAGCACGGCGTCGAGATCGGTGGTCGCCCCGGTGAAGCCGAACTTCCGCTTCGCGTTGGCCGCGGACAACGCCGTCGTGGTGACGACGGTCGACAGTTCGACGCCTTCGCGCTGCGCCAGGTGCGGAAGGAGCATCGACGTGGCGTAGTTGCCCGCGCCGACGAACGCGAGGCGCACCGGCGACCTGGCGGCCCCGCTGGGGGTGCGTACCTGGCCGCCGCGTCGCTTCACCGCGGGCACGGCCACCGCGGGGGGCGCCGCTTCCCCCTTCTTCTGCTTCTCCTGCGCGGGTTCGGGGTAGCGGAACAGCACGGCCACGGCCTTCAGGTCGCCGTCCTTCAGGCTCCGGTACGTCTCGACGGCGTCGTCGAAGTCGGCGATGTGGGAGACCAACGGCTCCACGTCGACGCGGCCGCGGGCCATGAGATCGAGGAAGCACGCCAGGTTGCGGCGCTCGGTCCAGCGCACATAGCCGATCGGGTAGTCGCGCCCCTGAAGCTCGTACTCGGGGTCGTAGCGCCCGGGGCCGTAACTGCGGGAGAAGCGGACGTCCAGCTCCTTCTCGTAGTACGCGTTCCAGGGCAGGTCCAGGCGGCACTTGCCGATGTCGACGACCCGGCCCCGGTCCCGGCAGAGCCGGGCGGCCAGCTCCACGGGCTGATTGCCGGTGCCGCCCGCGGCCAGGTACACCTGGTCCACGCCGTGGCCGTCGGTGAGTTCGGCGACGGTGGTCTCCACGGCCGCCGACGCGGGATCGCCGCAGGCCGCGGCGCCCAGGCGCTCGGCGAGCCCGCAGCGCACCGGGTCGGGGTCGACCCCGACGACACGGACGCCCGATGCGGTGAGGAGCTGCGCCACCAACTGCCCGATCAGGCCGAGGCCGATGACAAGGGCCACGTCGCCGAGTTGCGGCTCGCCGCGGCGGACGCCCTGCATCGCGATCGACCCGACGGTGCCGAAGGCCGCGTGGCGTGGCGCGAGGCCGTCCGGCACCGGGGCGAACAGGTTCTTCGGCACCCAGTTCAGCTCGGCGTGCAGCGCGTGCTCGTTGCCCGCGCACGCCACGAGGTCGCCGGCCTTCACCTCGTCGATCCCGGCGCCGACCTGTTCGACCACCCCGCACAGCGAGTAGCCGAGCGGCGTGTAGGAGTCCAGTTTGCCCATCACCTTGCGGTAGGTGGCGGGCATGCCGTTGGTGGCCACGCTCTGCATGACCTTGGCCACCTGGTCCGGGCGGGAGCGGGCCTTGCCGAGCATCGACATGCCGGCCTCGGACACCTTCATGAGCTCGGTCCCGGTGGAGATCAGCGAGTAGGCGGTCCTGACGAGGACACCGCCCGGCTTGCATCCCGGCACCGGCACGTCGAGCACCGCGAGTTCGCCGCTCTTGTAGTTCTGCACAACCTGTTTCACCGAAGTCCCCTTGTTTCTACGCCGTCAAGCGAGCGTTCTCGCCGGACCCGGAGGTCGCGCCGCGATACCAGTACTCGAGGGTCAGCACATGCCACAGATGCTTGGAGAAGTCCCGCTGCCCCGCGGCGTCCTCGGCGACCATGCGCGCGAGGGCGTCGCGGCGCAGGAGCCCGGAGTTGACGAGCACACCGTCGTGCACCACCTCGCGCACCAGCGGCGCCAGATCCCGGCTCATCCAGGCCCGCAGCGGGGCGCTGAACAGACCCTTGGGCCGGTACACGATCTCCCGGGGCAGAACCGAGGCGGCCGCCTCCTTCAGGACGGCCTTGCCCTGCCTGCCGACGATCTTGCGGTCGCCGGGCACGGCGAACGCCGCCCTGACCACCTCGACGTCCACGTACGGCACCCGCACCTCGGTCGACGCGGCCATGCTCGACCGGTCGGTATAGGCGAGGTTCAGGCCCGGCAGGAACATCCGGGCGTCGCCGAGGCACATGCGGTTCACGAAGTCGTCGAGGTCGTTGTCCCGGTAGACGTCCGCGTGCTCGGTCAGTACGTCCTCGACCGTCCCGGCCAGGTCCGGATCGACGAGGGCGAGCAGCTCGTCCTGGTCGTACATGGTGTAGCTGCGCCGGAACGCGGTCTCCTCCGGCAGCTCGGCGAAGGACAGGAACCGCTTCGCGAAGCGCACCGACCGGTATCCGCGGCGGGCCGTGGCGACCGGCAGTTGGTCCACGGTCGCGGCCAGACCGCGCCGCAGGGGCCGCGGGACCCGCTGGTAGCGCAGCGCGAGCAGGTTGGCCAGGTGCTTGCGGTATCCGGCGAACAGCTCGTCGGCGCCCATCCCCGAGAGCATCACCTTGACCCCGGCATCGCGGGCGGCCGAGCAGATCAGGAACGTGTTGATCGCGGCGGGGTCGCCGATCGGCTCGTCCAGGTGGTACGTCATCTCCGGCAGCAGGTCGAGCACGTTCGGGGCGATCTCGATCTCATGCAGGTCGACGCCGAACCGCTCGGCGACCTGCCGGGCGTAGCGCAGGTCGTCCGGCATCGCCTCGAACTTGGCGTCCTCGGCGCGGAACCCGATCGTGTAGGCGGAGATCCCCGGCTGGTGGCGGGCCGCGAGGGCGGTCAGATAGCTGGAGTCGAGACCGCCGGAGAGGAAGGTCGCCACGGGTACGTCGGAGAGCATGTGCTGCCGGGTCGACTCCTCGACGACGGCGGCAAGGTCCGGCAGCTCGCCGCTGCGGGCCCGCTCCTGGCCCTCGGCGGCGACGTCCTTCAGATGCCAGTACCGGCCGCGCTCCACCCGGCCGTCGGGCCGCACCCGCAGCCAGCTCCCCGGCGGCAGCTTCTCCGCCTCGCGGAACGCGCACCGCGAGTCCGGCACCCAGTAGTAGAGGAGCGAGGCCACCAGGGCCGCATGGTCCACCTCGAGGGACCCGCCGGTCACGGCGGCGAGCGCCTTGAGCTCGGAGGCGAACACCAGGCCCTCGCCGCGCCGGAGCAGGAACAGCGGCTTGACCCCCAGTTGGTCGCGGGCGAGCACCAGGTCACCGGTGCGCTCGTCGAAGACCGCGAACGCGAACATGCCGCGCAGCCGGGGCAGACAGTCCGTGCCCCAGCGCCGCCAGGCCTCCAGAAGCACCTCGGTGTCGGAGGTGCCGCGGAAGCGCGCTCCGGCCGCTGCCAGCTCGGCCCGCAGCTCGGGCGCGTTGTACAGCTCGCCGTTGTACGTGAGGGCGAGGCCGCCCGAGACCATCGGCTGGGCGCCGGTCCCCGACAGGTCGATGATGGCCAACCTGCGGTGCCCGAGGTGCACTTCGCCGTCACCGGCGGGGTGACTGTACCGGCCCGCCCCGTCCGGGCCGCGGTGGGCGAGGACGTCGGTGAGCCGGTCGGTCACCGACTTTCCCTCCGGCCATCGGTAGGTGCCTGCGATGCCACACATGGTCTACCGCGCCTCCTGGTCGCTGTTCGGGACCCGTGCGGCAGGCACCGAGGGTCGCTCCGTACGCGGCTGCCCCGTCCCGTTCTGCCGGGCCGGCCGCTTCAAAGGGCCGCGCAGCGCGGTGTGCGGCCCGTCCCACAGGGTGCCGTCGGTCCTGTCCCGCGGATCGGGGTCGATGAGCACAACGCCGATCACCGGGACGCCCAGGTCCGCGAGTTGCCGCGCCACGGTGTGCAGCCAGGCGGCGCTGCCGTGTCCGGCACGCACGACGAGCACGGTCCGGGTGCCGAGGAACCGGAGGTCGGTCCACGCCGTGCCGGGCGCGACCGAGCCGACGCCGAGCCTGCGCCCTTGCCGCGGCAGGGCTTCGGCACGCTCACCGCTGACCACGGCCGGGTCGCCCGGCTCCGCGCGGCGGTTCGCGAGCTGCGGTCCCGGCAGGCCGTCGACGATCTCCACCGGCCCCTCCGCCGCCAGTGCCCTCGCGAGGTCCAGGGCGATCTCGCTCGTGGAGTGCGCACAGCCCAGTTCGAGCAGCGACACCGGTTCCGCGGAGTCGCGCACGGCACGGGCCAGCGTCGCGGTGAGCCGCGTCCGTGCCGCCCGGGTCCTTCGGCGCCGCCAGGGCCAGGCAGGCCGGCGGGACACGCGGCGCAGCTCCCCGATGACCGAGGCGCCCAGGTTCACGGCGATCTCCCGGCGCAGCACGGGCCGGTCCGCCACGACCGTGCCGACGGCGGCGAGGGCAAGGCCGAGGACCAGCCCGAGGACGAGCCCGATCGCGGAGTTGGTAGCGGCGGCCCTCGGCAGGGAGTGCCGCACCGCGCGCGGGGCGTCCACGATCTGCGTGCCGGCGATGAGCTGGGGCGTGCCGACGCGCGCCTCCTCGGCGCGCTGGTCGAAGTCGGCGATCCGCGACGTGAGTTCGGCCCGGCGTGAGAAGAGCGACTCAATGCTCGCCGACGCCTTCGGGTCGCTCTCGGGGGACCGGTTTCCGATCGACTCGTTGACCCGGACGAGTTCGTCCCGCATACGGTCGCGCTGGTCGAGCAGGGCCTTGGCCTCGGCCTTCGCGGAGTCCCGCATCCGCCTCACATGGTCCGCGACGAACGCGTCGGCCAGCGCCTCGGCCCGGGCCCGGGCCTGCCCGTCGGTGTCGGCTGTCACCTGGATCTGCAACAGGTTGTTGGTCAGGCCGGTGCCCCGGTAGTTCCGCATGAAGTCCTCCGGTTTCTCCGTGGACCTGAGGGACTCAAGGGCCTTGCCGGCGATCCGGGTGGTCCGGAGCAGCTCGACGTCGGTGCGGATCAGCGTTCCGGTGTCGTTCGGCTGGTCCTCCTTGTGCGCGACGAGGATCTTGGTCACCGCGGTCGGCGGCGGCGGCCGCAGGACCGCGAGCGCCGCGCCGGCGAGCAGCCCGACCAGCGCCAGGGAGCACCACAGGCGGCGGCGTCTGCGCACCGCCACCACCAGCGCCCGCAGGTCCACGAGCGGAGCGGCTGCCGACGACTCCGGGGCCGTGCTCGTCGTCACGCGGAACCTCCCGTCGCAGAACCGCGGACCGCGAGCGCCGGCGTGGCGTTCTCCGGCGGACGGCCGGCGGAGCGGGCGGGACGGGTGGAACGGGTCCTGACCGGGTCGGCGACGACGATGCCGACGACCTCGTGCCCGCCGTCCGCACACGCCCCGGCGATGGCGGCGAGCTCCCCCGCGGTCCAACTGCCCGCGCTGATCACGACCACGGCACCGGACTCGGTGTCGCGGTCGGGCACCATCGGCTGGGACACCGACACGTCCACCACCCGCAGCACGGGGTACCCCGCGAAAGAGGGGGACGACGGGGCCGAGGGTGAAGAGGGCGGGACAGGGTCACTCCTGGACTCGGCGACGAGCCGCCCGGCGGCCCTGCGGGCGATCTCGTCACCGTCCGGTACGACGACCAGGAGACGCCGGGGGGCCGGAAGGCGGTCGCGGAGGCGGGCGCACACCCGCCGGTAGCGGATCCGTCTGCCGGCCTCGTCGCCGGACGTCCGGGGGGCCGGTAGGTCCCACCGGGTGTCAAGGCCGAGGAACCATCGGGTCCAGACCCCCGGGCCACCGCCTTTCGGCCGGTGCGCCGCCCGTTCACCGGGCACGTCGACGGTGCCGATGAGCGCCGAGCCGAGGGCCGCGGCGATCTCCGGTTCGGTGCGCGGCCTGCGGTTCACCCGGGCGGCTGCGAGATGCCCGATGACAGCGAGCAGGAAGGACAGCAGCGCCCCGCCGACGACGAGCTGCGTCCTCGTCGGCGGCGCCTCACCGGTGGGCCGGGCCGCTGGCCCCATGACGACCATGCCGGCCTTGTCGGACGCCGGGTCGGCCTCGTCCAGCTTCTTCATGGCCTCCGCAAGATCGGTGCGCAGCTTCTCGAGCGCGGTGCGGGCCTGCACGCTCTCCACGGTCTGCCCCGGATCGGCCGCCTCCGCGAGGTCGGTGATGCGGCGGTTGGTCTCCTCGACCTTCTGCCGCAGCGCCTCGGGGCCCGTAGCCGCTCCGGGGTCGGCGCTCTCGCCCGCGATCCGCGCGGCGAAGGTGACGAATTCCTTGGCGAGGCCGTCGGAGAGCTGCTGCGCGCGCTCCGGGGTCCCGGCCGTACCGGAGATCTTGAGGATGTTCCCTTCGGTGGCCTTGGCGCTCACGCGGTCCCGCAGCTCACTGCCGCTGACGCCTTTCCAGCGGAGCGTGGCGGCCGCGCGGTCGACCACCGACGAACTGGTCGCGATCTCCGCCTGGGTCAGCAGCTCGCGTTCCTCCCACTGCCCCGGCAGCAGGACCGATGCCGACGCCGTGTAACGCGGCGGGAACAGCACCGAGGCGCCGTACCCGAGGAGTGCGCCGAGGACGGCGACGACGGCGAGAAGCCGCCGGCGCCGGCTGAGAATCCGCCCGATCGTGACCAGGCGTATCGTGTCCTCGCTCAACCGCGCTGCCTCCACCCTGTGCGGACCGTGCCGCCCGGCGGCACCGGAGTGCGGCCGCGGCAGGCAGCGGCGTAGGCGGCGAGCAGCGACTTCTGCGAGTTCCGCCAGGAGAGCGGCCCGCTGATCCGCTCCTGGCCGATCTTGCCCATCCGGGCGCGCTCCTCCGGGTCGTCGAGGAGCACCGTGATGAGCCTGGCGAACTCGGCCTCGTCGTCGGCGGGCGCGTACACGGCGGCGTCACCGGCGGAGACACGCGCCTCCCGCAGGTCGAACGAGACGATCGGACGGCCCATCGCCATGTACTCAAGGACCTTGTTCATGGTCGACACGTCGTTGAGCGGGTTGCGCGGGTCGGGGGAGAGGCACACGTCCGCGGTGGACAGGTAGCGCACCAGGTCGGCGTCAGGGACGCGGCCGGTGAACTGCACTTGCTCGGCGAGCCCGAGCTGCCGGGACAGCTCCACCATCGTGTCGAAGGCGTCGCCGGAGCCGACGAACACCGCGTGCCAGTCGGTACGCCCGAACTCGTCCCGCAGCTTCGCCAGGGCCCGCAACGCGTAGTCGACGCCGTCCTGCGGTCCCATGACGCCGAGGTAGCACAGCAGATGAGGCTTGCCGTGCTTCAACTCCGGCTCGGGCGGCACCGGTTGGAACCGGTCGGTCGCGGGCGCGCTGCGCACCACGAAGACGTCCTCCGGCCTCTTGCCGCCACGGCTCACCGCGACGTCCCGGTAGCTCTCGTTCGTGGCGATCACGATGTCCGCGGCTCGGTAGGTCAGCCGTTCGAGGGCGCACACCCCCCGGTAGAGCAGATCCTTGCCCCGGTCGAACCGGGACAGGTACAGCTCCGGCACCAGGTCGTGCTGGTCGAAGACGAACCGTGCGCCGCGCCGCGTCAGCCACCGTGCGGGCAGGAACAGCAGGTCCGGCGGATTGCAGGCGTGGACCACGTGCACCGGGCCGACCCCGCGGGCGAGGCGGTAGGTGTGCCACAGGGCCGAGCCGTACTCCCGCAGATAGCCGGCCGGACCTCCGGTGGCCGCGCGCAACGGGTAGCGGTGGATCCGCACCCCGTCGATCTCCGCCTCCGGCTCCGTGTCCCGCTTGCTCCCCCGGGGGCAGATGACGTGCACCGTCCAGCCCGCGTCGCGCAGCGTCGTGCACTCCTGCCACACCCGCCGGTCGAAGGGCACCGACAGGTTCTCCACCAGGATCAGCGCGCGCCGGTCCGGCTCGTCGTTGCTTCTCGCGTCACCAAGCAAGGCCCATGTACCCCGGTTCGGTCCGGCGCTTCTCGGCGTCGGGTAGGCGGATGAGATCGACGATCACCGGTCCGTCGCCGTGGGGCAGCGCCGCTACGACGGCCGGGTCCCTGGTGCCGACCAGGCACACCTCGGCGTGTTCGAGGACCTCGTCGACGGAGTCCGCGAGCAGTTCCGCGAGATGCGGAAGGCGGGTCTCGATGTACTCGCGGTTCGCACCCATCAGCCGGGAGAGACTGACGTTGGCGTCGTGGATCTTCAGGTCGTAGCCCTTGCCGAAGAGCCGCTCCGCCAGCTCGACCAGCGGGCTCTCGCGGAGGTCGTCGGTGCCGGGTTTGAAGGAGAGACCGAAAAGGCCAACCCGGCGCTTGCCGGTGCGCTCGACCAGCTCCACCGCGCGCTGCAGATGGTCGGAGTTGGAGGGCAGCACATGGGAGAGGATGGGCACCGAGATGTCCGCGCGCCGCGCCGCGTGGACCAGGCTGCGCAGGTCCTTGGGCAGGCAGGAGCCGCCGAAGGCGAAGCCCGGCCGCAGATAGGCGGAGCTGATGTTCAGCTTGCGGTCGGCCAGGAACACGTCCATCACCTGGTGCGAGTCGACGCCGAGTGCCTGGCACACCGCGCCCAGCTCGTTCGCGAAGCCGATCTTGAGGCCGTGGAACGCGTTGTCTGCGTACTTGACCGCCTCGGCCGTCGGCACCGGCACCCGGAACACCTCGCCGGGCAAGCCGTCGTACAGCGCGAGGACCGCGTCGCCACTCGCCGGGCCGAGCTCGCCGACGACTGTCTTGGGCGGGTCGAAGAAGTCCCGCACGCTCGTGCCCTCGCGCAGGAACTCCGGGTTGACCGCGACCCCGAAGTCCACCCCCGCCGTGCCGCCGACGTTCTTCTCCAGGATCGGCACGAGGAGGTTCAGACAGGTGCCAGGGAGCATGGTGCTGCGGAACACGACGGTCTGCCGGCCGCCCCGCTCGGCGAGCGCCACGCCGATCTGCTCGGTGACCCGCTCCAAGTACGTCGTGCACAGGCTGCCGTTGGGCTCCGACGGGGTGCCCACGCAGATCAGCGACACCTCGCTCCCCATGATCGCCTCGCGGACGTCAAGGGTGGCGCGTAACGCTCCGCTCCGCACGACCTCCGCGGTGAGCTCGCCGATCCGCTCCTCGACCACCGGGGCCTTGCCGTCGTTGACCAGGTCGACCTTCACCTGGTTGACATCCACCCCGATGACCTCGTGCCCCATGCTCGCCAGGCACGCGGCCGACACACAGCCCACGTAGCCGAGCCCGAAAACGCTGACCCTCATGACCCGTCCCTCCCCCCAGGCAGGCCCTCCGGGCCCGCGGTCCGTGTGCCGCCCGTACGACCAATCGCGCCCATCAGTAGGCCCCCTGACCATGGATCACCGCACGCAGCGTCTTCCACAAGATCACTGTGTCCAGGGCGAGCGACCAGTCCTCCACGTACCGCAGGTCGAGGCGGACCGCCTCCTCCCACGGCAGGTCGCTGCGCCCGCTGATCTGCCACAGGCCGGTGAGTCCGGGCTTGACCAGGAGCCGCCGCCGGATGTCCGGGCCGTACGCCGCGGACTCCTCCGGCAGCGGCGGCCGCGGGCCGACGAGCGACATCGATCCGGTGAGTACGTTGAAGAGCTGCGGGAGCTCGTCGAGCGAGTACCGGCGAAGAACCGCTCCCACCCGGGTCACCCGCGGATCCCGGCGGAGCTTGAACAGCAACCCCGCACCCTCATCGAGGTCGGCCAGTTCGGCACGTACCGCGTGCGCCCCGGTGACCATGGTGCGGAACTTGTAGATGGTGAACTCGCAGCCGTCCTTGCCGACCCTGCGCTGGCGGTAGAACGCCCCGCCCCTGCTGTCCACAAGGACGAGCAGCCCGACGAGCGCCATCAGCGGCGCGAACAGGATCAGCAGGAGCGCGGCGCCCATCCGGTCGACGATCCCCTTGACCGCCCTGCGGCCCCCGGTGAAGGTCGGCATGCTGACCCGCAGGAGCGGTATCCCGAGCACCGCGTCGACATGCAGCCGCGGTCCCGCCACCTCCATCAGGACGGGGGCCACGACCATCTCGGTATCGCAGCCCTCAAGGTTCCAGGCCAGGCGCTGTAGCCGGCCCGGTGACCAGTGCGGGTCCGGTGTGACCGCGACGACACGGTAGCCGTCGCGGCGGACGTGGAGGGCGACATCCGTCAGTTGGCCGACGACGGGCACACCGTCCAGTTGGGCACCGTCGAGCCCGAGACCGTCCGTCGTGCACACCGCGTCCACCCGCCAGCCGAGGTGCGGGAACTTGCGCACCCGGGTGATCAGGTCGCTCACGGTGGCCGGGCTCCCGGCAGCGAGCACCGGTCTCAGACACCGTCCTTCCTTGCGGTGTCTGTGCAGCCGCAGCCGCAGCAGATACCGGGCCGTCATGGTGACGATGGCGATCGCGGGGATCGCGACGAAGATCCAGAGCTTGATGTTGCGCGAGGTGAGGGCGATCCCTCCGAGCGCCAGGACGACTGCCGCCATGAACAGTGAGCGACCGAGCCGGCGGAACTCCTCGGCGCCCTGGCCGAGCACGGCCGGAGCCCACGACCTGCTCACCGCGAGTGCTCCCAGTACGAGCAGTTCGGTGCCGAAGGCGAGAATGCCCCACTTCTCGTGCCAGTTGGCCGCGTCCCTGGCCCCGAAGAAGGAGCCGATCGACGCCACCACCAGGGCGGTGGCCACGGTGTCGCTGGTGATCACGGTACGGCGATAGCGCTGCTCCCAGTCGCTTGCAGGTTGGCTGATCGTCCCGTTCGCCAGACGCCCGCGCGCCGACGGAAACGGGCTGGCTAATTCCCCCTGCTGCACAGAACCCCCCCAGGTCGCCAGTGGTTCGGCGTTTTCGCCCAACCCTGTTCATCAGGAGGCCCCCGCCCCCTGTATCGCCCTGTTCCTCCCCCTCGGGAGGCCCCCGCCTCCCGCGCCGCGCTGCTCCTCCCCTCGGGAAGCCCACGCCCTCCACGCGGTACGTCCCGGCTGGATTCAGCGCTGAGTGCGCAACTCGCCCTCGCGGCATGGGACTTCGCAGTTCATGCCGGACCCGCGAGCCGCGCGGGAACCCGTCGAAACCCCGGGTGCTCCCCGCACCCGGCCCCCCTCCAGGGCCCCGAGAGTTGATCACCCCCACGTCCGGCGCCGGGGACGTGGATCCTGGCTGTCCTTGGCGCCGAACCTATAGATCATCATTTGTCGCTTCGTGTCCGCATAGCTGAAGCACGGTCAATTTAGACCATCGAGGCCAGTGTGTAGAGGGGGTGTGTGCAATTTGTGCTCAAGCTTTGAGAGCGGATACACCGACCGGCGCCTGCCCGCAGGTGCCCCGAGTGCGGTGATGCGCGGGGTGACCTGCGACGAAGGGGGGTTCTCCGGGTCGCCGAGTCCTGCGGTCCCGGGGTGGTCACAAGCTGGCAACCAGGCGTCGCGCAGGCGTTGTTGATGTCTTCGGGAGGCCCGCTCGACGCCCTGGTTTCCTCCGCCGATACCCGTACGGCATCGAGCCCACCGAACAGGTCTTGGACAGCCACAGCGCCCCTGCCGTGAAATCACCTCATGACCGACACGACGCAGACCAGTGAGTCGACCATCCCCGGCCACCCCGACGGCCCCACCCACCCCGTAGGCCCAGCCGAACCCGGCGCCCCGGCCGTGTCGGTGGTCGGCCCGGAGGAGGGCGAGACGCTTCTTCTGGGCAGCACCCGCATGCGGGTGCTAGAAGACGGCAGCAACACCGGGCACCGCATCGGCATCACCGAGTCCGTTCTCGCGCCGCACACGCCCGGGCCGCCGCAACACCGCCACGCGCGGCACGACGAGGGCTTCTACGTCATCTCCGGAACGGTGCGGTTCACCGTCGGGCAAGACACCCACGACGCGACCGCGGGCACCCTCGTGATGGTCCCGCGCGGAGCCCCGCACACGTTCGCCAACGCGACCGGGCAACAGGCCGTCATGCTCAGCACGTTCACACCGGATCTGTACGTGCAGTACTTCCGGGACCTGCAAGACATGGCCGCAGACGAGCAGGCACTCACCCCGAGGGCGCACGTCGACGCGATGAGCCGTTACGCCACCGAACCCGCCACCGACTCCCGCTGAGGGCCGGCGGCACGTGGCTGGCGGCACCTGGCTGTGACGGCAGGCCGTCACGGTCACCGCGGGCGTAGGGTGGCGGCGTGTTCGACTCGCCCGACTTCGACCTGGCACCGTACGCGGACGTCGACACGGAGAAGTCCGTGCGGCGCACCTACTGCAGTTGGCACGACGCGGGCTGGCGGTCGCTGCTCGTGCAGTGCTTCACGCACGCGGACGAGGCGGCGGAGCTGCCACTGCCCGGCGTGTCCGACCTGCACCTCGTGCTCTGTACGAGGGGGGACGCGGACATGCGGACACGCAGCGGGGGCAGGGCGGACCGGGGCGGAACCGGGGCCGGGGGGTGGACCGACCTCTGCTCGGGCCCGAGCACACCGCGGTCCGCAAGGCCGTGACGGTCATGCGGGAGCGGCTCGCGGAACCGCTGACGCTCGCCGACCTCGCCGCCGAAGTGCGGCTGAGCGTCTACCACTTCATCCGCGTCTTCCGCGAGGCCACCGGTGAGACACCGCACCGGTTCCTGACCCGACTGCGGATCGAGGAGGCGCGGCGACTGCTCACCGGCACCGGCCTCACCCTCGGACAGATCGCCGAACGCTGCGGCTTCTCAGGGCCAGGCAGCCTGTCCACGGCCTTCCTCACGCACGTCGGCGTCCGGCCGTCCGCCTACCGCAAGATGTGACCGCCAGGACGGCAATCGAGCGCATTCCCGCCCCGCCAGCGGCACGCCCAGCGTGGCCGGATGTCGTACACCTACACCGTCACCGCACATTCCCAGGCGAGTCCCGCCGCCGTTTTCGACGCGCTCCTGCGTCCCGGGACCTGGCCGTCGTGGTCACCGATCGAAGCCGCCGAGGTCGAGGGCGACGGCGACCCGGGCGACCGGCAGGAGGTCGGTGACGTACGCATCTTCCGTATCGGCGGGAACGCGGCCCGGGAGCACATCACCGGGCTCGTACCCGACCGGAAGTTCCACTACGAGAACCCCGGCAAGCCCTTCCGCTCCTACCACGGCACCGTCGAACTCTCCGAGGCACCGCGGGGCGGCACCGACATCACGTGGAGGGCGGACACGGTCTGGCCGCGTACGCCGGAGCGGCGGCGGACCAGGACACGGCTTCCTGAGCGGTCCCGGCGCCGGTGCCCGTCGTTCGCGCCGAGGCCGGTCCTGGGACGCGGGCTGTCCGGGGGGCGCCGCACAATGGTTGCCGGTTGCCCGCTCCCGGTAAGGAACTCTCCGTGAACAGACCCCGTACGTTGATCGTCGGTGCCGGAATCTCCGGTCTCGCTCTGGCCAAGGCCCTGAGGGACCGCGGCCTTGAGGTGGACGTCGTCGAGCGCCGCGCCGACGGCGGCGGGGCCATCGGCACCGGACTCTACCTCCCCGCCAACGCCGTCAGGGCGCTCCGGGACCTCGGCGTGGGGGAGGAGGTGGCCGAGCGGGCGGAGCCCGTGACACGGCAGCGGATCCACGACCACCACGGGCGTCCGCTCACCGAGTTCGAGGTGGACCGGGTATGGGGCGAGGTCGGCCCCTGCCGGGCGATGACCCGGGGCGAACTGCACGAAGTGCTGCGTAGGGCCGTCCACGAAGGCCGGGCCCCCGGCGTCGGCGGAGGCCCGGGCACCGCCGTCCGGCCCGGCACCGAAGTGACCGAGGTGACCGACGAGGGGGCCGTGACCTTCGCCGACGGCACCACCGGCGCGTACGACCTGGTGGTGGGCGCCGACGGCATCAACTCGACGGTCAGGCGTACCGTGTTCGGCGGCCCGGAACCGCGCTTCCTCGGCCAGTTGTGCTGGCGGTTCATCGCCGACGACACGGCGGTGCCCGGCATCACCGACTGGACCGCACGGGTGGGGGACAGGGGCCGGACGTTCCTGACCGTGCAGCTCGGCGGCGGTCGCGTCTACTGCTACGCCGACATCAACAGCCCGGCCCCCACTCCGCCGGCCGGCGACTGGCGCACCCTCTTCGCCGACTTCGGCGGCCCGGTCCCGCAACTCCTCGAACAGGGGGCGCAGGCGTACTTCGCCGCCCTGCACGAGAGCCGGAGCACCGTGTGGACTCGTGCGCGTACGGTCCTCGTCGGGGACGCCGCCCACGCGTTCTCGCCCAGCATGGCCCAGGGCGGGGCGATGGCCCTCGAGGACGCCCTGGTGCTCGCCGACACGCTCCGCGCCGAGCCCGACGTCCCCGCGGCCCTCGCCGCCTACCAGGCCCGGCGCGCGGGCCGGGTCGCCTGGGTGGTCGCGCAGAACCACCGCAGGGACAAGGCCCGGAACCTGCCCACGCCGCTGCGCAACTTCACCTTCCGCCGGGCCGGTGAACGCCTCTTCAAGTCCAACCACGCCCCCCTGCACGCCCTTCCGTAGGGCGGCCCGGCGCCGGGGGCGGCGGAACCGGTTCCGGTCGCCATGTGCTTGTTCCGCGCAGGTAGTTGTGTGACGCCGCGTCCGGGGGGAATGTGCTGCTCGAACCGGCACCTCGTACATTTCTCCCAGAGGTCGTTGTTTCCGGATCCCAGACCCTGAACCGGAGAGGACAGTGTGTGACGCGCAAGACACTCGAGCCGAGGAGCCCGCGCAGGTGCCGCGGGAGCAACTTGTCCGTCTCGAAGCGGAGGTCGATCACCTCAGACAGGCCGTGACCTCACACGCCAGGGTCGACCAGGCGATCGGAGTGATCGTCGCCGTGGGACAGCTCACGCCCGCGCACGGATGGGACGTGCTGAGGGAAGTCTCCCAGCACACCAACATCAAGCTCCGTCACATCGCGGAGCTGGTCGTGACGTGGGGGCGTACCGGCGAGCTGCCCTCGGAGGTGCGGTCCCAGCTTGAATCGAGCATCGACCGGCGCTCCGGTCCCGATGCCGCGGACGGGGCGGCTTCCTGAGACCGGCTCCCTCCCGCCTCCGTGCGGGAGGGGCTTCGCCGTACCGGGAGCATGCCCCCGGCCGCGGGGCGGCGGCGGGTCAGCGTGGGCCGGGTGGGGGACCGGCGCGGTGAACGCTGTCCGCGGCCTCGTCGGTGAGGGCGATGTGGGCGGTGACGCGCTTGCCGTCAGGCAGGGGGCAGACCTGGAAGTGCCGGGCGACGGCCGTGACGATCTCCAGGCCGTGCTGCCCGATCCGGTGCGGGTCGACGGCGCGGGCGGAAGGACCGGCGCGGGCGCTGTCCTGCACGGTCACCTGGACGGTGCCGCCCGTGATGCACAGCTCCATGCGCAGGGGCCCGGGGGCGTACTTGCAGGCGTTGGTGACCAGCTCGCTGACCACGAGCTGCGTCAGATCCATGGCGCGCGCGGAGACCGCCACGTCCTTGTCGGCGCGGGCGCAACTGAGGAAGTCGGCCGCGAGGTGACGCGCGGTGGCGATGCAGGCGTCATCGCCGCTCAGCGCCACCGCCGTGGCTGCGACAGCGGCGCCCGGCGCCCCTGCGTCGTCCCTCCCTGCTGACTCCACGCGTTGATCACCCTCGCTCCCGTTGTCCGCCCGGCTACCCCGCTCGGCCCGTATCATGCTGTTCTTTTTCCCACGACTTTTCCCGGCGCGCACGGCAGGGAACATGGTGACAGACCCACCTTCACAGGGCCCGGCCCGGTCCGCGGCGCCGGCGCGGTCGCCGCTGTCGGGGGCACCCCCCAGGATCGCTGTTTCGTGGAGTTCCGGCACCGCGCTGTTCTGCGAGGATGGGCCGTATGGATGTCCGGGGTGGGAATCGGGCGACCGTTACGTCAAGGTGGATCGAAGATGCGCGACGACGACTCCGGTGACTCCGGCAGCAACGGTGACGGTGCTGCCGGCGGCGACGGCGTGCCCCGGGGCGGGCGGCCGCGCGACGAGCAGCCACAGTTCGCTGCCCTGCTTGAGGACAGCCCGGAGGATCTGTACGAGCATGCGCCGTGCGGGCACCTCTCCACCCTCCTCGACGGCACCATCGCGAAGATCAACACCACTCTGCTCGACTGGCTCGGCTACGAGCGCGACGACCTGGTGGGCCGCAGGACGTTCCCCGAGCTGCTCACCGTCGGCGGGCGGCTCTACCACGAGACGCACTTCGGCCCCCTGCTGCGCATGCAGGGCGAGGTCAGCAGCATCGCGCTGGAAATGAAGACCGCCGACGGCAGCCGACTGCCGGTCCTTGTGACCTCCGCCGTCCGTACGGGTGACGACGGACAGCCGCTCCTGATCCGCACCACCGTCTTCGACGCCCGCGACCGCCGCGCCTACGAGGACGAGCTGCTGCGCGCCCGGCAGGCGTCGGAGCGGGAACGCGAACGCCTCAAGCGCCTGAACGCCACGCTCCAGAGCACCCTCCTTCCGCCCACCCTGGCGAACGTGCCAGGCCTCGACGTCGCCGCGCATTACCACATCGCCTCCACCGACGAGGTCGGCGGCGACTTCTACGATCTGTTCCCGCTGACCGCGGGCACCTGGGGGATCTTCCTGGGAGACGTGTGCGGCAAGGGCGCGGCGGCGGCAGCCGTCACCTCGCTGGCCCGCTACACGCTGCGCGCCGCCGCCGTCTACGACCCGGATCCGGCCGCCGTCCTCGCCAACCTCAACACGGTGCTGAACCATGAGTACAACGGCGACGACCCGCGGTTCTGCACCGTCGTCTTCGGCCTGCTCACGCCCGACGGCGACGACGGAGGATTCCGCGTCACGCTGGCGAGCGGCGGCCACCCGCCCGCGCTGCTGCTGCGCGCCGACGGCCACGCGGACTACCTCCCCACCCCCGGCGGCCAGCTCATCGGCGCCCTGCCCGACGCCCACATCGTCACCACCACCGTCCGCCTCGACGGGGGCGACACCCTGCTCCTGTACACCGACGGCCTCACCGAGGCCCACTCGGCAGGCAACGGCGGCCGCTACGGCGACGAAGCACTCCTGGAGTTCGCGGAGGCGCTCGCCCCCACCACCGCGACCGGCGCGGTGGCGGCGATCCGGGACCTGCTCCACACCTTCGGAGCCGGTGTGGACGACGACACCGCCGTCCTGGCCCTGAACGTGCACCGCCGCGCGGGAGCGAAAGACGGTCGGTGACCGAGCGCGGGCCGGTCGGTCAACGAGGGACGGGCACTGTTCACGCCCTGAGCAGATGGCCGATTTCAGCCGGTATCCGGTGAGACAGGCGGCACTGCCCGACCGGCCTTGATGCGGCCATGGCCGTGGTACTGCTTCCATTGACAGGCCGACGGACCATACTGGTCGCGTCCCGATCACCCACAGAACGACTCCATGGCCAAGAACAGCACCTCACCGAACGCCGCCCCCGACACCGCGTGGCTGGGGCGCGGGCGCCATCTCGGGCCCGAGCCCGAGCAGGACGTCCGGCGCAACCTGATCGCCCTCAAGGCGGCCGGGGTGCTCGACGACTTCCTGGACCTCGACCCCGTCGAGGCGGCCCGCCCCACCGTCCTGCACCCGCGGGACGAGTCCGCCGACCCCGGCCCGTCGGCCCGCCGCCTCTTCGAGGCCCGCTGGCGCGCCGACGACGATGTCACGGTGCGTGCCCAGTTGACCACGTACGACCCGGAATCCCGCCGCAAGGAGGGCGAGGGCGTCACCTGGGTCCTCGCCGCGGAGGCGGACCGGGCCTGGGAGCCGGACTGGCCCTCGCCCGCCACCATGTTCTGGCCCGACAGCGACCGGGTCGCCTGGGACAACGACACGGTGCCCGGCGTGCGCCTGCGGACGGCGAACCATCTGCCCAAGGACGACGACGAGCTGCGCCGCCTGCTGCGGGACTGCACCCGGCAGAGCTGGTTCGTGCACGTCGTGGTGCACGAGGCGATGACGCCGGACGCGGCGGGGCAGCAGCCGGTCTCGACGTTCCTGCCGCCGAGTCTGCGGCACCTGGTGATCGAGCACCGGGGCACGCCGGAGCAGGCCCAGATCGCCGACTTCGCGATGAAGCGCGAGCTGAGCGTGCGGATGCCGCGCGGCGGCGCCGTCGTCCTGCCGAGGGCGCCCCAGGACCCCGACTACGACGCGGAGCGCTTCACCGTACGCAGTGTGTTCCTCGACGGCTCGGAACCCACCGAACTCCTGGAGCGGATCAAGGAGTTCGCGGCCCGGCCGTGGCCCCTGCCCGAGGAGGCCGAGCGGGCCCTGGCGCGGCTGCGCCAGGGCTGGCACCTGCTCACCCCGGACGAGGAGCTTGCCCACGCCCAGGGCATGGTCGCCAAGTACGCCGAGGCGCTCGACGCCATGACGACATCCCGTGACCTGTACCGGGAGGCGGCCGAGGCGGCCCAGGCCGCGCTCGCCGAGGTGACCGGCGGCGGCACGCCCGGGTCGGCGGCTCCGGGGACCGCCAAGGCGGAGAGCTCCCCGCTGAAGGCCTTCACAAAGGCGTTCGGACGGTTCCGGGACCCCGGCAACAAGTAGGGCGCGTCGTCACAGGCTGCGGCCGAATTCCAGCCGATCGGCGAAGTTGTCGTAACCGGCCCTGACGAACGCCTTCGCCATGGCGGTGTTCGCGGCGTCGCAGTCCCCGCGGATCTCCGTGGCGCCGTTCGCCGCGAGGACGCGCGTGCCGCGGACCGCGACCGAGGTCGCGTAGCCCTTGCCGCGGTGGGCCGGTGCGACCCCGACGAAGCCGAGCACGGGCACGGTCGGGTTCTCCGCGGGCAGGCTGATCACCGCCGGTGAGCCGTCGGCGGCGTAGCCGATCTCCCACCACCGCGGGTCGTACCGGAACTGGCCCATGTGCGCGAAGAGCTGCTCGGCCGCCCCCCGTGCCCCGTACCGCTCGACGTCGGCGCTCAGACGGGCGTCCGCGGTCCGCGTGAGCAGATTCGCCAGGAGGTCGATGAACGGGCACGGGCCGAGGTCGGCCAGGCTGCGGAAGGTCAGCCGGGGGTCGTCGTCCGGCAGTTCGGCGGGCACCCGCAGGCTGAATCTCCGCCCGTCCCGCAGGACCCGGAAGCCCGCTCGCCGCAGCAACTCGCTCCGCCGCTCCGGGTCGCGCTGGAACTGGGGCGGCTGCGCCGGGGAGTCGACGACGTGCCCCAGTTCCTCCGCTCCGAGAGCACGCGCCTTGGCGACCGCCGCGTCCAGGAGGGCGGGCCCCGCGTCGGCCGGGTCCGCCGGCGGCTCGAACAGGACGAAGGAGTCGGGGACGTCCTGCCCCGGCATGGCCCACAGGACCACGCTGCCCACCAGGCGTCCCCCACTGTCCTCGGCGACCAGGCACCACTCGGGCCTGCTGCACCGCGTGTCGAACAACTGGAGGAGGTACGCGCTGGTCGCCGCGTTGCGCTCGGCGTCGCAGGGATGTTCGACGAGGGCGGGGAGTTCGTGGGGGCGGGCGGGTCTTATCAGCGTCATGGCGGGCCTTCGCAGCGTAGGGGTGTCACGTGGTGCCTGGCGTGTCAGACGGCGGCGAGCAGATCGTCGAGCGGGGCGGGTACGCGGTCAGGGTCGAGGGCTTCGACGAGGACGCGGCCGTAGCTGATCTTGCGCCCCTTCTTGGTGCCGAGGAAGCGCCGCAACTGCTGGTGCGGGGCGCGGCCCTGCTGGGCGGGCTGGCGCTGGAAGGTCATAAGGGCGCGCAGGTCGCCCTCCGCCCCGACCAACTCCTCCACGCGTGCCACGCCGAGCGCGCGGATGAGCTCGTCCTCCAGATCCGCCGCGCAGACGAAGAACTCCTGCTCCGCCGCACCGGCCCGCTCCAGGCCGCGGGCGTAGTAGCCGCGCTCGGCTTCGTCGCACAGGCCCGTGAGGCGCAGACCGAGGCCCGGCGGCCCGAGGATCCTGGCGAAGCGGGCGACGCTCATGGCGCCGCCCATCGACAGGACGCAGACCCCTTCGGCCGCCAGGTCCCGGCCGCGGCGGGCGGCGAGCGTATCGACCGCCGCGACATCGCTCGGCCCCTCAAGGAGGACGACCGTCCGCACGCGCAGCCGCACGGCCCACTCGCGCGCCGGGTCGCCGGGGCCACCGGCCGCCCACGCGGTGACCGCGTCGCGGAACGATCTCATGTCAGCCATGAGAGGAGTCTCCGCCCTTTGCGGTCACCGCGGTAGGGAATTTCCGCCGGTGCGTCGATCACCGGCGCTCAGCGTCGGCCACCCCGGCAGGCGTGGCTCAGCGGCACAGCGCCGCGTCCACGAGGCCGTCCACGCGCTCCATGACGCCCTTGTCGCTCGGCTGGGTGGTCACCGCGATGTTGGCGGCTGCGCGCAGGTCGCCCCTGACGCCGCCCCGGGTCTCGTAGCCCGTGGTGCTGCCGCCGTGACCCCAGTAGCGGCCGCCGCACGACAGCGGCCTGCTCACGATGCCGAGGCCGTAACGGGCGCCGGGTCCGAAGTACTCGGCGGGAACGGTGGTGCGCATCTGACGGAGTTGGGCCCCGGGGAGGAGATCGCCGGACAGCAGCGCCGTGTAGAACCGGTTGAGGTCGGAGTTGGTGGAGATCATCTGACCTGCCGCCCAGGCCCAGGAGGGGTCGAGCTCCGTGCCGTCGCGCAGGGGGGAGCCCGGGGCCTCCTGGTAGTAGCCCTTGGGGTGGGGTTCCCGGATCTTCACGTCACCGGGTGCGGGGAAGTAGGTGTGGCGAAGACCGACGCGTTCGATGACGCGCCGGTCCAGCTCCTCGGCGAGCGGGTGGCGTGTGACCTTCTCGATGAGCATCCCGGCCAGCACGTAGTTGGTGTTGCTGTACTCCCAGTCCTTGCCCGGTTCGAAGACGGCCTTGTGCTGGAGGGCGATGTCGAGAAGGTCTCGGGGCGCGTAGGGGCGGACGTCGTCGCTGAGGTACTTGACGTAGTTGGGGAGTCCGCTGGTGTGCTGGAGGAGATGGCGGACGGTGATGCGGTTCCCGTCGATGCCGTCCCCGCGTACGAGGTCCGGCAGATAGGTCTCGATCGAGGTGTCGAGGCCGATCTTCCCTTCCCCGACCAGTTGCAGCACGACCACCGCGGTGAACGCCTTGGTGTTGCTGCCGATCCGCACCTGACCGTCCCTCGGCACCTTCGATCCGGTGGCCAGATCGCCGACGCCCGCCGTATAGGTACGGGTGTGGCCCGCGCGCTCCCTGACGCTTGCCAGCGCGGCCGGCACCCCGTCGGCGCGCACCAGCCCGTCCAGGCCCCGCTGGACGTAGTCCGGCCTGGTGGGGGAGGAGTCCGGCCTGGTGGCGGCCGAAGCGGTGGGCGCCGCCAGGGCGCCCGCCGTCATGACGCCCGCGGCCACCGCGGCCACGGCCGCGGCGACACCGCGCCGACCACCTCGCTGCCGAACGGAAGAACCACACTTCTGCCTTGCCTGCTCACGCACGTGCTGACTCCTACGGAAAGGTGTCCCGCGGAAACGTGACCTACGGAAACGTGACCCACGGAGACTTGAAAGACCGGCGGTATGTGCCGGGCTCCACATTTCCGGACGTGATCACCCGGGACGATCCTGCTGACCGCCCGATCCGGGGTGGGGCCAGCCCCCGGAACAGGGTTCGTGCGCGCGTCACCGACTGTTCCGGGAGGGGGCGTCGGGAGCCGCGGGGAGGGACCGGACGCTTCTTCGCGGCTGTCGAGTAGCCTCGGACCAGCCGAGTTGATCATTACTTGTCTGCCCCTGGCAGAGTCCGGCAGCACCCGGCGGGGGCTGACCGAAACTGTGAACTGGTACGAGTCCCACGCACGAGCCCACGTACGAGCCCCGCGAAGGAAGATGCACCATGCCCACCAAGACACTCCAGATCCCCACTCCGGACGGACAGGCCGACACGTTCGCCGCGTTCCCCGACGGCGGCGGGCGGCACCCCGGAGTGCTGCTGTACCCGGACGCCTTCGGCGTGCGGCCCGTCCTTGAGGAGAGGGCCCGCGAACTGGCCGGGCACGGGTACTACGTCCTCGTCCCCAACTTCCTCTACCGGCACGGCCCGGCGCCGGTCATCGAGCTCCCCGAGCACATCGACGCGGAGGCCCGCCCCGGGCTCTTCGCCCAACTGATGCCCCTGATCAAGGAGCACACCACCGAGCGCGTCCTGAGCGACGCCGACGCCTACCTCCGGTTCCTCTGCGCCCAGCCCGAGGTCGGCGCCGGAGCGGTGGGCACGGTCGGCTACTGCATCGGTGCCGTCCTCGCGATGCGCACCGCGACGGCCCACCCGGACCGGGTGGCCGCCGTCGCCGGGTTCCACCCCGGGCAGTTGGTCTCCGACGCGCCCGACAGCCCGCACCTCCTCGTCCCCGAGCTCACCGCCGAAGTCCACCTCGGCCTCGCCGTGGGCGACATGACGGACGAGGCCCTCAGCGCGTTCAACAAGGCGCTGGACGCCGCAGGTGTCGACTCCACCACGGAGGTCTACCCCGACACCGTCCACGGCTTCACCATGCCCGACACCGACGCCTTCAGCCCCACCGGACTCCAGCGCCACTGGGACCGCTTGCTTCCTCTCCTGCACCGCACCCTGTCCGACGACGACTGAGCGCCCCCGAGCCTCACGTGCCCCCGAGCATCACCCGAGGAAGGCCGGGGGGAACCCGAGTGACACCCGGTGCGCGGGGGTAGAGCGCGAGGGACCGGTGTGCGTGAGGGAAGGGCGACGACGTATGGACAGCTCCGTCTCCAAGGGCTCCGCGCGGGCAGGCCTCGCGCTTGGCGCTGCCCTGGTGTCGGCCGTGCTCTGCGCCACGGCGAGCGCGGCGGTGCCCGACGCCGTGGGCGAAGGCACGGGAGCGGCGGCCGCCGCGCGTGCGCGTGCCTGCCCCATCGTGTACTTCGACCTGGGCGAGACCCTGGTGCACACCGCGGGCGACGGCAGCACCGGCTATCAGCCCGGCGCGGCCTCGTACCTGCGCGCCCTGCGTGAACGCCACATCCCGGTCGGCCTGATCACCAATGTGCCGTCCTCCTGGGGCGCGACCGACGCCGAGCGCGCCGCCAGGCTGCGGCAGGAGGTCGACGCGACCTGGCGGGGACCCACGCCCTTCCCCTGGAAGGACTTCGCAGAGCGCGTCCTCACCCCGCGCACCGAGGCGGAACGCAAACCGGCCCCCGCCCTCTGGCAGCGGGCCAAGGCCGGTTCGGGCCGCTGCCGGGTCGTCCATCAGGCGGAGACGGCCGAGGAGGTCAGAGCGGCTTCCGCGCTCGGCTTCGTGCCGTACCAGGTCGGCCGGCCGCACCTGCCCGCGTTTCTGCCGGTCCGTCTTGTCGAACTTCTCGACCGGCGTCCTCCCGCTTGACCACCCCGCTGCGCAGGAGCAGTTGGAACACGCCGAGCAGCACCGCCGTGGCGAGTGCGCTGTGCCACAGCAGGGCGTCCAGGCGCCCGGCGGCGAGATAGGCGCCCGCGGCGATCGCGGCCAGTGCGCACACCGCGCGGTCCACGATGCTCTCGACCGAGAGCAGCGTGGCGCGCGGGGCGTGCGCGGGCACGGCGTCGTTCACCAGCTTGCGCTGCACGGGGTACGCGAAGCCGGTCGCGGCGGCGAACAGGCAGAGCAGCGCGACCACGGCCCACGGCCCGCCGAGCGTCATGGCCGCGAGGCTGCCCGCGAGGGCGAGGCTGAGGACCGAGACCCAGGCGACCGGCGGCAGGCGGCGGCTCAGCCACTGCGGACGGGCCGACGCCACCGCCTCCGCCACCGTCATCGCCGCCATCACACCGCCGTGCGAGGCCTCCGCGATGCCGTGGTCCAGGAGGATCGGCTGGAAGAGGTTGACCTGGCAGATCCGGGAGAGCGTGAAGATCGCCACGCCCTGCACCATCACCAGGGCCAGCCATCGCGAGGAGGCGACACAGCGCAGTGCGACGCCCGCGTCCCGCAGGAACGCACCGCCCCCGCCCCTGCCGCGCCCGCCGTCCGGCTTCCCCGCACGGCCGTCCGCGGTGCCGTTGTCCGCCGCACCGCCGGCCCCCGTACCGCCGTCCACCCCCGCGAGGCGGGGCAGCGCCACGGCGCAGAGGAGGGAGCCCGCGGCGCTGGCGGCGCTGAGCACGTACGGAGTCGGGTGGGCCACCGCCATCAGGGGCCCGACCAGCGGCCAGCACACGACCTTCGCCACGAGCCCGAGGGCCCGCGCGGTGCCCTCCGCCTTCAGATAGTGCTCGTCGCACTTCTCGGCGCGCAGACCGTCGTACAGATAGGCGCTGGCCGCTCCCGAGGTGAGTGAACGGCCCGCGGCGATGGCGAGGAAGTGGACGAGGAAGCCGGTGTAGGAGGCGCTGACCACCGGCGCCAGATTCGCCGCCGTCATGACCACCGCTCCCGCGCGCAGGCAGTTGCGGGTGCCGATCCGGTCGGCGATGAGACCGGTCGGGATCTCGAACAGGCAGAACGCCACGTAGTAGATGCTCTGGATGCCGAAGATCTGTCCGTCCGAGAGCCCGGCCGCCTTCTGGTAGGCGTAGAACACCGGCATCCACCACAGCAGGTTGAACAGCAACTGGAAGCCGTAGTTGAGGTGGATGATGCGGCGGGCCGTGTCCGTCAGACCGGTTGGCGCCGCCTTGCCGGAGGGCGCCCTCACAGCGCGTACGGGCGGATCTGGACGAGCCGGAAGTCACCCCGGTCGGTCATCAGCCACTCGATGTCCAGCGGCCTGTCCACGTCGGGCGCGCTGAAGTGGGATTGCAGCAGACGCCCCGTCAGGGCCAGGTCGGCGAGCCGGGCGCGGGTGGCGGCGGCGAGCCCGGCGCCCCACGAGCCGAGCGCGACGGTGCGGCCGCCGCCCTCGACGGTGTTGTACAGGTACTGCTGCGGCAGGACCGAGCCGTCGACCACCTGTTCCGGGGAGCCGGGGGAACAGTTGAGGTAGACGTTGCGGAAGTCCTCGCGGCGGGTCGGGTCGCAGGTCACCAGGACGCCGCCGAGGTCGGCGGGTACGTACTCCTGGATGATGACGCCCATGTAGGTGTCGTCCAGGGAGATGCCGACCTGGTGGCGCAGGCGCACGCTGCGGGGAGAGAGCAGCGACGCCCACACCTGCCGTACGGCCTCCAGGAGTTCACCGGTGCCGTGGACGGTGGTGACGGAGTCGTACACGCCCGCCGCGGAGAACCCCGGCAGGTCCTCGGCGTTGGACGAGGAGCGCACCACCAGGCGGCCGTGCGGGCCGGCGGGCGCGGAGAAGGCCTGGTTGATCTGCCGGGTGACCGACTCGGGGACGGGTGAGTGCCGGATCAGGTGCTGGAGTTGCAGGCAGAGTGAGTCCAGGACGTCGGTGGCGTCGAGTTCGAGTGCCATCTTGAGCTTGCCGATGCCCTGTTGCAGGGCGGGGGACGAGGCCAGGAAGTGCTGCTGGAGCGCGAAGGGCAGCGCGACACCGACAGGGGCGCCGACCGTCCGGGCCACGAAGTCGGCTGCTCCGGAGCGGAGTTCGGCCGACGACGGCGAGCCGAGGCCGAGGCGGGCGGCGAGGTGCCCGTACAGGTCCTCACGCGGGGGCCGTGGGCGACCGTAGTACGCGGTCAGGTCGGCCGTGCGGCTGTCGAGCACGTGGTGCAGCTCACCGAGGTTGGCGGCCTTGGTGCCGTAGCGGTCACGGTCGGCGCTGCGCAGCCGGTGCAGGGAGAGCACGGGGGCGTCCGCGAGCAGCGGCGGTTCCAGGCGGATGCGCTGCTGGTGCCAGGCCGGAGCGCGCAGGGCGGGTTCGTGGTCGAGGCGCTCCAGGGATATCTCTTCCTCGCGGACCCGGTAGCGTACCCACGCGCCGTCCAGGCCGTCCTTCTCGACGAGCTGTTCCAGGTCCCGCACGATCGCGTTGGGTATGCCCCAGCCGGAGGCGAGGACATTGGTGTGGGAGAGCGGCGTGATCGGCGCGGTGTTGACGAACCCGGCCACCCGCGGCACGTCGTCCGGCAGGCACGGCATGGCCACGATGTCCGCCCAGCCGAGCCCGGACTCCGCCGCCAGGTACGCCGTGTACTCGTCGTGCGTACGGAAGTACCGCAGCCGCCCGGTGGCCTCGCCGGGGTTCAGCGGCGTGCGGGTCCTGGAGCCGAAGAGCTCATGGCTCAGGATGCGCGGCACCCGCAGTTCGCTGATCGCCGCAAGCTCCTCCTCCTGCCCGTGGTTGGCGGGTTTGAGGAGGAGCGGCAGCCTGGCGTCGACCCGGGTGCGCACGAAGTCGTAGAAGAATTCGAGGAGTTCCCCGTGCATGGTGTCGGCCTCGGTCGTCTCCAGGACGAGGAAGGAGCGTTCACGGCCGTCGGCCTCCCCGTCGGCGTGCAGGGAGAGCACACCGAGCAGGAAGCGGCGCCCGGGGTCCATGTAGACGGAGGCGTTGAACGCGTCCAGATCCGCGTCCAGCGCGCTGAGGTCCATGCCGAGTACGCGGGTGGCGACGTAGTCGACGTGGAAGGGGTGCGCGGCGGTGTCGAGCAGGTGCCAGGTGTTCTCGGCGCGGTCGACGACGACCTTGAGGTACGGGTGTCCCGCCAGGACCCCGGAGAGGGTCCGGAAGAGCGGCAGGGAGAGGTTCTCGCCGACGACCGTGCGGTCCGTGGCCGGTTCGGCGGAGCCGGTGAGCAACTGGGCGGTCATGCCGGAACCTCCTCGGTCAGCGCGACGGAGGGCCGCACGACAAAGGGCCGCGCGGCGGGCAGCACCCGGGGCAGCGCGTCCACCAGGGTCTCGAAGTCGCCGAGCACGGTCCGGGCGTCGGCGGCGGACAGCAGGCACAGGGCAGCCATGGTGTTGGCACCGGCGGCCGGGTCGTACACCGGCACGACACTCCCGTCGGGGAGCGAGCTCTCCGCGACCACCGACAGACGGCTGCCCCGGCTGAGGGGTGTCTTTGCCGAGACGGCGGGGAAATCCCAGATCTTGCGGTCCGGCCAGGCACGGCCGCGCCCGTCGACCGCGAGGACGACGAGGGAGCCCGCCGCGCCGCGCGCCTGCGCGGGGGCGAGGGCCCGCTCGGGCCATTCCACCCGGCGACCGAGGAGATGGTCGACGAGCATGCCGACGAGGTCCAGCCCGAAGACCTCCTCGATCTGCGGCACGGTCATCGCGCCGCCGAACCGGGCGGCCGTCTCGATCAGCCACATGCCGCCGTCGGCGCCGAGCTTGATCTCGGTGTGGGTCCCGCAGTCCCGCAGGCCGAGGGCGTCGACCGCGCGCCGCGCCAGGTCCACGATCCGGCCCTGGGCGGCCTCGGCCAGCGGGGCGGGCGTGATGCTCGCGCGTTCGGTGAACGGCTCGACCGTCGGCATCCGGCCACTGACGCAGACCGGGTGGAAGGCGCCGTCCGCCACGACGCCCTCGACGCTGACGTAGTCGCCCCAGTTGGGCTCGTCGAACCAGTCCGCCGCGGTGCCGGTCACGATCTGCTCGACCACGAAGTCCGCGTCGGCCTCGGCCACATGCAGCTCCGCGTAGCCAAGCTGCGCCGATTCGGCCATCACGGTACGGGAGCGGGCCCAGGCCGCCGACACCTCGTACGGGGAGCGGATGATCTGGTGCGCGGTGGACCCGGCGCTCCAGGCCGCCTTGAGCAGCAGCGGTCCCGGCAGGGAGCGAGCCGCCGCATGCAGGTCGGCCTCGGTGGCGACGGGGCGGAACTCGGGCTGCGGCAGGGTGCTTTGCTGCCAGGTGTGCCGCATCAGGCGCTTGTCGCGGGCGAGGGCGGCGGCGTCGCCCGCCCCCGCGAGGCCGAGCGCCTCGCAGGCCTCGGCGACGGCCACGACCGCGTACTCGGAGAAGGTGAGCACCGCGTCCGCGCCCACGGCGTGGGCCCGCGAGACGATCAGGGACACGAGATCGGGGTGGTGCGCGTCGTCGGGCGTCACGACCGAGGCACACAGTCTGTGGGCTGAGCCTGCCACGGCGGGAGGAAGAGCGCTGAGCGCCAGCAAGTGCACTTCCGCCCTCGCGGCCGTCCGGGAGAGGACGTGACCGAGCGGCGGACCACCCTTGGCATGCACCAACAGCACCTTGCTCACTGAAGTTCGTCTCCATTCGTGTGGGTCGCCACGGATCGCCTGCCCGTGCGCGATGACGGCGTTCGCCGTATCCGTGCGTGACGCGGGACAAGACCGTGGGAATCAGCCGGTCCACGTGGCGGGGCGTGTTCACCCGCTCACTCAAGGGGACCAAACCCCAGACGCCCGTGACGCCTCGATGGGCGCCCACGACTCAGGCAAATGCCTGAGTGACCGCGCGTCAGAGAGCCATATACGGATGGAGACCGCTGTGGACGATGCAAGCCTCAAGGCGCCGCCCCCGAGCGAGAGCCGGGCCCACAGCTTCGCGGACCTGGTCGACCTCGCCCCGGCCGCCGCCTTCATACGGGACGGCGAAGGGCGCTACCTGTGGGCCAACCACGCCTACGCGCACCTCTACGACACGGTCCCCGAAGAGGTCGTCGGCAAGTACATCGAGGACCTCGACGCGCCTGCCGACGCCGACCAGTTCCGCGCCCTCGACCAGGAGGTCATAAGCCGGGGCACACCGGTACGCCACACCCTCTGCTACCGGCGCCACGACGGCGGCGCGGGCCGGGCGGTGGGCCACCGCTTCCCCGTACGGGAGAACGGGCAGACGTGCGTCGCCGGGATCTACGTGGACGTCACGGACCAACTGCGCGCCACGGTGCGGCGGCAGGAGGCCGAGGAGAACCTGCAGGCCCTGCGCGACCACAGCGGCCTGCCCTGCGCGCTGCTCTCGGCGAACGGCCGCGTGGTCGAGGCGAGCGCGGCGGCCGCCACCCTGTTCCGGCTCAGCGTGCACGACCTGGTCGGCCGCCGCGCGCACACCCTGCTCGCCCCGGAACCCGGCCTCGGCCTGCTGCACCGCCGCTGGAACGGCCTGATAGCCCGCCGCACCAGGCGGCTTGAGACATCCGCGGTGTTCGTGGACGCCCAGGGGCTGCAGCGCCGCGCACAGCTCCACCTGACGACGATCGGCCACTCCACCGCCCGGGCCCGGCACGTCTGGGCCGTCGTCACCCACCAGAGCCTCGCCCACGAGGCCCATCCGTCGCTCACCGCCGCTCAGATCCGCATCCTCTCCCTCCTGGCGGAGGGCAGCAGCAACGGCGACATCGCCACCTCGCTGCACCTGTCCCGGCAGACGGTCGACTACCACCTCAGCCGCCTGCGGCACCTCCTGGGCGCGGCGACCCGCCCGGCCCTCGTCGCCCGCGCCTACGTCCTCGGCATCCTGGCCCCCCGCGCCTGGCCGCCGCGCTCCGCCACGGCGGCCCATCCGTCCAGCACCGTCTGACCGGGGGCGGTACCGGGGCGGGGCCGTCGCCGTGGTGGGTGGCGCGGGCCCGCCCGATGGGGGTTCGGCAGCGCGCCGGGAGCAGGTAGGCCGACGGCGCCATGTGTGCGGGCAGGCGGTCCGTGCGCTGTCGTGCCAAGTCCTGGGCGCAGGAGGTCAACGCGGTCGGACGGGTCGCTCGTAGCTTGACGGAGTGCCGAGCCGCACAGGCGGCGGGCGCACTGCCGATTGCCTCGAAAGGATCCCTCATGTTCGACATCAACAAGGTGCAGGCCGCCCCCAGCGCGGACCTGCTCACGCCCGACAACGCGGTCATGCTCTTCGTCGACCACCAGCCGCAGATGTTCTTCGGCACCGGCAGCGGCGACCGTGCCGCGATCATCAACAGCACCGTGGGTCTCGCCAAGGCGGCCCAGGCGTTCGACGTACCGGCCGTCCTGACCACCGTTGCCGCCGATTCGTTCTCCGGCCCCCTGCTGCCGCAGCTCGCCGAGGTGTTCCCCGAGCACGAGGTCATCGACCGCACCAGCATGAACGCCTGGGAGGACGAGGCGCTCGTCGCGGCGGTCAGGGCGACCGGGCGCAAGAAGATCATCCTGTCGGGTCTGTGGACCGAGGTCTGCCTCGTGCTGCCGGCGCTGTCCGCGCTGGAGCAGGGTTACGAGGTGTACGTCGTGACCGATGCCTCCGGCGGCGTCAGCCCGGCCGCCCACGAGCACGCGCTGCAGCGGATGATCGCTGTCGGTGCGGTCCCGGTGACCTGGGTGCAGGTCCTCCTCGAGCTCCAGCGCGACTGGGCGCGCCAGGAGACGTACGGCGCCGTCATGGAGATCGTCAAGGCCCACGCGGGCGCCTACGGCTTGGGCGTCGTGTACGCGCAGAGCGTCATCGGCGCGCACGCGGCCGGCTGACCCTTCGTGGACACCGGCATTCTGATCCTGCGTCTGCTGGTGGGCCTGCTCGTCGCCGGCCACGGGGTGCAGAAGATCAGCTTCCACCTGGGCGGCAGGGGTCTGGCGGGCGGCACGGAGGAGTTCCGCGCCGACGGTTTCCGCGGCGGCTCCCTCACCGCCCTGGCGGCGGGCGGTGGTCAGATCGGATCGGGCCTCCTGCTCGCCGCAGGCCTTCTGACCCCGCTCGCGGCGACAGGTGCCATCGGAGTCATGACGGTCGCCCTCACCGTGAAATGGCACAACGGGCTCTGGGTGCAGAACGACGGGTACGAGTACCCGCTCGTCCTCATCGGCACCGCCGTGGCCCTGGCGGCCACCGGCCCCGGCGCCCGCTCCCTCGACTCGGCTCTCGGCCTCACGCCGTACCCGCTGTGGTGGGCACCCCTCGCGCTCGTGGCCGGTCTCGGCAGTGGACTCCTCACCCGGCTGGTCCTGCACCGGCCCGCCGCCCCGCCGATCACCGAACGCTGAGCGCCGAGCGCGAACCGCACAGACCGGGTCCGGCCGCCCGCGTACCCCCGACCGGGCGGCCGGGCCTTCCCGCCCTCTTTCCCGACTTGCCTGACTTTCCCGAACAGGAACACCCGATGGACACCCTCACGACCCCGCACGGCGGCGGTCAGCCGCTGCTGCACCAGAAGGGTGCCGAGACCCAGGCGTACGGCACGCTCAAGCAGTTGCCGATCGGCCTCGGCCACGACACCCGCAGTTACGCCTGCCAGCGGCTGAACCGCGTGCTCGCCGACACACAGATCCTGTACTCCCTCTACAAGAAGCACCACTGGCTCATGCGCGGCGCGACCTTCTACTCGCTCCACCTGATGCTGGACAAGCACGCGGAGGCCCAACTGGCCATCGTGGACGCACTGGCCGAGCGCGTCCAGAGCCTCGGCGGCGTCGCGGTCGGGGACCTGCGCCACGTCGCGGAGCTGACGGCGATACCCCGCCCGCCGAACGGCGTCGAGCCGGTGCCCGTCATGCTGTCGCGGCTCCTGGACGCGCACGAACGGATCCTGATCGACGCCCGGGGCGCTGCCACCCGGCTCTCCGAGGAGGGTGACGAGGGCAGCGCCGACCTGCTCGTCTCCGACGTCATCCGCACCGGCGAGGCGCAGGTGTGGTTCCTGGCCGAGCATCTAGTGGACACCCCTCTGGTGCGTGGCTGATGGACACGTACGACGTCGTCGTGGTGGGGGGCGGACCGGGCGGCGAGGTCGTCACTGCAGTGACCCTCGACGCCGTGCGCGCGCCCCGCTCAGCCTGACCTTCCCTGTCCCGTACACGCCCATCCCGTACAGCCCCACCCCGTGCACCCCCCACCCCGTGCACCCCATCCCGTACACCCTCAAAAAGGAGAGCCCCTTGAAGAACCGGCCGACCCTCGAACCCGCCGCGCAAGCCTTCGCGGAAGCCACCGCTCAGCCGCCGTTCCTGCACCAGATCCCCGTGGCCGACGGACGCAAGGCCGTGGACGACGTCCAGAACGGGGAAGGCGTCGCGCTCCCCGACGTCGACGAGGAATGGATCACTGTCCACGGCGGCCGGGGCGGTGACGTCCGTGCCCGGATCGTCCGCCCCCGCGGCGCCACAGGACAGCTCCCCGTCATCCTCTACATCCACGGCGCCGGCTGGGTCTTCGGCAATGCCCACACCCACGACCGGCTCGTCCGCGAACTGGCCGTCGGCGCCCGGGCGGCCGTCGTCTTCCCCGAGTACGACCTCTCGCCCGAGGTCCGCTATCCCGTCGCGATCGAGCAGAACTACAGCGTCGCCCAGTGGGTCGCCCGCGAGGGCCACCACAAGGCCCTCGACGGCACGCGAATCGCCGTCGCGGGCGACTCGGTCGGCGGCAACATGAGCGCCGCCCTCACCCTCATGGCCAAGCAGCGCGGCGACGTCCGCCTCGCCCAGCAAGTCCTTTTCTACCCGGTCACCGACGCGAGCTTCGACACCGAGTCGTACCACCGTTTCGCCGAGGGCTACTTCCTGCGCCGCGACGCCATGCGGTGGTTCTGGGATCAGTACACCGTCGAGGAGACCGAGCGCGCGCAGCTCACCGCATCGCCGCTGCGCGCCACCACCGAGCAGCTCACCGGCCTGCCACCCGCCCTGGTCATCACCGCGGAGGCCGACGTCCTGCGCGACGAGGGCGAGGCGTACGCGGCGAAGCTCCGCGCCGCCGGAGTCCCCGTCACCGCCCTTCGAGTCCAGGGAGCCATCCACGACTTCGTCATGCTGAACCCGCTGCGCGAGACGCAGGCCGCCGAACTCGCCATCGGGCTCGCCATCGACACCCTGCGCAAGGCCCTCGCATGACCGGGCCGTCGATCAGCATGCCCGTCGCGGGCCTTGCCCCCGCACCTCGGCAGGGACACGCACACGCCGACCTCCTCGTCCGCAACGCGAAGGTGTTCACCGGCGACCCCGACCGCCCCGAGGCCCGCGCCGTCGCGGTCCGCGACGGCCGGGTCGCCGCCCTCGGCGACGACCACGACCTCGCCCACTTCGTCGGGCCGGGAACGAAAGTCGTCGACGCCCTCGGCCGCCGGGTGATTCCCGGACTCAACGACTCGCACCTGCACGTCATCAGGGGCGGCCTGAACTACGTCCTGGAACTGCGCTGGGACGGCGTACGCAGCCTCCGCCACGCCCTCGCCATGCTGCGGGAGCAGGCAGGCCGCACCCCCAAGGGGCAGTGGATCCGAGTCGTGGGCGGCTGGACCGCCGAACAGTTCGCCGAGCGCAGGATGCCGACCGTCGCGGAGCTGAACGCCGCCGCCCCCGACACCCCGGTCTTCGTCCTTCACCTGTACCAGTCGGCGTTGATGAACAGGGCCGCGGTGCGGGCCGCCGGATTCACCAGGGAGACCCCCGACCCTCGCGGCGGTCAGATCGTACGGGGCCGGGACGGCGAACCCAACGGCGTGCTCCTCGCGGCGCCGAGCGCCCTCATCCTGTACTCGACCCTGGCCAAGGCGCCGGCCCTCGACGAGGCCGACAAGCGGACGTCGACGCGCCACTTTCTGCGCGAGCTGAACCGCTTCGGACTGACATCCGCGGTCGACGCGGCCGGCGGGTTCCAGAACTTCCCCGACAACTACGCCACGGTCGTCGGCCTGGCCGCGGCGGGGGAGCTGTCGCTGCGGATCGCCTACCACCTGTTCCCGCAGACGGCAGGACAGGAGCTCGCCGACCTGAAGCGCTGGACCGAGACGGTCAAGCCCGGGGACGGGGACGAGTGGCTCCGGCTCAACGGCGCGGGCGAGAACCTCACCTGGGCGGCCGCCGACTTCGAGAACTTCTCCGAACCCCGTCCCGAGCTCGCCGAGGGGTACGAGGCCGAGTTCGAGAAGGCGGTCCGCCTCCTGCTGGAGAACGGCTGGGGCTTCCGGCTCCACGCGACGTACGACGAGACGATCCGCCGCGACCTGGCCGTCTTCGAGAAACTCGCGGCGGAAGGGCTCTTCCCCGGCGGCAACCGCTGGCTCTTCGATCACGCCGAGACCGTCTCGGGCGACAGCCTGGACCGGATCGCGGCCCTCGGCGGCGCCCTGTCCGTCCAGAACCGCATGTCCTTCCAGGGCACGGCGTTCCGCGACCGCTACGGCACCGGGGCCGCCGCCCACACCCCACCGGTCCGGGCCATGCTCGACCGGGGCCTGACCGTCGCGGCAGGAACCGACGCCACCCGCGTCTCCTCGTACAACCCGTGGGTCGCGCTCCACTGGCTGGTGACCGGCAGGACCGTCGGCGGCACGGCCCTCCGCCCGGCCGGGAACCTGATCGACCGTGAGAGTGCCCTCGACCTCTACACCCGTGGGGGAGCCCGGCTCACCGGCGAGCAGGACGTCAAGGGGAGCCTGCGAGAGGGCTGGTACGGCGACCTCGCGATCCTCTCCGACGACTTCCTCACCGTGCCCGAGGACGTCATCCCCGACATCGAGTCCGTACTCACCGTCGTCGGCGGCCGCATCGTCTACGCGACCGCGGAGTACGAGGGACTCGACGAGGCGGTCCCGCCGGTGAGCCCCGAGTGGAGCCCCGTGGCCCACTTCGGCGGCTACCAGTCGGGCCAGGAAGGCGCCCGCCAGGCGTCGCTCGTGGCCGAGGCCGTCGCGGAATCCGAGCAGCACCGCCGGTGGCGCGTCGCGCGCGGCTCCGTTCCCGGAACGACGCCGTCCTTCGTCGACCCCTGCTTCGAGCACTGAAGGAGAGATCCACCCGATGACCGCAGCCTCTCCCGCCGCCGACGGTGGCGGCGACGCCCAGGCCACCCCGCCGGAAGCGTCCCAGGGCCGCCGCTTCGAACCGGACCTCCGGTCGATGACACGGATCAACCTGCACCCCATCGCCTCACCCATGCCGCTCGGCTTCTTCACGATAGCCATCGCCTCAGTGATGACGGGCTGCCTCCAGCTCGGGCTCTTCGACGAGGCGGCCCGCGCCGCCGTGGCCTTCACCGTGCTGCCGGCCTTCGTCCTCCAACTCCTGGTGAGTGTTCTGGCCTTCGGCGCCCGTGACGTGATCGCGGCCACGCTGATGGCGGTGTTCGCCGGTAGCTGGCTGCCCTACGCACTCATCATGCTCAGCGGCGCGGCCGACGGCCTTCAGGTCCTCGGCGTGTTCAACCTGGCGCTCCTCTGCTTCGGGGTCCTGATGACCGCCGTGACCCGGCCCAAGCGCGCGCTCTGGCTCGTCCTCGCGGTCTCCCTGCCCCGCTGGGCCGCCACCGGCCTCGCGGGCATCACCGGCGCCGAATGGCTGACGCGCACGTCCGGTGCGCTCGGCTTCGTGGTGGCGCTCGTCGCGATGTACGCGGCGTTCGCCCTGATGCTCGAGGACATGCGCAGCGAGCAGGTCCTGCCCATCGGCCGCAGCGGCCCCGCCCACCTCGCCGTGGAAGGCGACCTGGCCGTCCAGCTCCGCAACCTGGAACGCCAGGCGGGCGTGCGCCGCACGCTCTGACCGCCGCACGAACGCCGGCCACACCCACCTGATGCCCGAGGCGGGACGCGCCCGCTTCGGCCCGTGAAACCGCTTCGGCCCGTGAAACACCACATCCCCGCCCACCCCCGCACTCACCGAGGAGCTCTCCCATGCCCCGACACGCCCGCCCCACCGTCGTCCTGGTCCACGGCGCCTTCGCCGACGCCTCCAGCTACGCCCGCGTCGTCCCCGAGCTGACCGCCGCCGGAATGGAGGTGGTCGCCCCGGCGGTGCCCAACCGGGGCCTGGTCGGCGACGCCGCGTACATCGCCTCGGTGATCCGTGCCGTCGAAGGCCCCGTGATCCTGGTCGGGCACTCCTACGGCGGCGCCGTCATCACCCTCGCCGGGACGGAGGACAACGTCCGCGCACTGGTGTACGTCGCGGGATACGCGTTGGAAGAAGGAGAGAGCCTGGGCGAGCTACAGGGACGCTTCCCCGACTCCGGCCTCGCCGACGCACTCGTCCAGACCCCGTTCCCGGTGCCCGGCTCCACCGACCCCGGCACCGACGTCTCGGTGGCGGTCGACCGGTTCCCCGCCCTGTTCGCGGCGGACGTCGACCCCGACCTCGCCGCGGTGCTCGCCGTCTCCCAGCGCCCACTGGCCGCACGTGCCTTCACGGAGGCGGCGCCCGTCGCGGCGTGGAAGACCAAGCCCTCATGGGGCCTGGTCGCCTCCCGCGACCGCACGATCAACCCCGATGTGGAGCGCTACGGCTACGAGCGCGCCGGCATGACCACCGTCGAGGTGGACTCCTCCCACCTCGTCATGCTTGCCCAGCCCAAGGCCGTCGCAGAGCTGATCAAGGACGCGGTCCGGTCCACCGCCCACGGACCCGATCGTTCAGGATCGAACGATTAGTCGATATTGTTCGAGCGCTGGTAGCTTCTGATCGCCCCCGAGAGCCCTTCGGCGGCGATCGGAGGAGCTACACCCATGAGGTTCGGCGCGAGGCTCGCGCTCGCCGTCATCACCCTCGCCGCCTTCGCCACCGCCTGCGGTGTTCCGCAGGGCAGCGGTTCGCAGTCACCCGCAGCCGTGGACTGCGTGCCGTACGCCAGGTACGGCAAGCATCCCGGCACCAAGGTCACCGTCTACGCGGAGAACCGGGACCGGGAGGCCGACCTGTTCGAAGAGACCTGGGCCGACTTCGCGGACTGCACGGGAATCGACGTCCAGTACGAGGGCGGCGGGGAGTTCGAGGCCCAGATCCAGCTCCGGGTCGACGGCGGGAGCGCGCCCGATGTGGCGTTCTTCCCCCAGCCCGGGCTCCTGGAACGCTTCGCGCGGGCGGGGAAGCTCAAGCCCGCGAGCGCCGGGGTCGTGGCCCTGGCGAAGCAGGGCTGGTCGGCGGACTGGAACAGCTACGCGACCGTGAACGGCGCCCTCTACGGCACGCCGCTGGTCGCGAACGTGAAGTCGTTCGTCTGGTACTCGCCGAAGTTCTTCCGCGACAGGGGGCTGAGCATTCCCCGTACGTGGTCCGAGCTGATGGCCGTGACGGAGAAGGTCGCGGCATCAGGCGTCAAGCCGTGGTGTGCGGGCCTCGAGTCGAGTGAGGCGACCGGCTGGCCCGTGACGGACTGGATCGAGGACGTCCTGCTGCGCCAGCAGGGCACGGACGTCTACGACCAGTGGGTCGCCCACAAGATCCCGTTCAATGACCCGCGTGTGATCAAGGCCATGGACACCGTGGGGTCCGTACTCAAGGACGACCGGTACGCCAACGGCGGTTTCGGTCCCGCCCGGTCGATGGCGTCGATCTCCTTCCAGGAAGCCGGCACTCCGATTCTCTCCGGAGACTGTGCGATGCACCGCCAGGCCTCGTTCTACGCCGGTCTGTGGCCGGAGGGCACCGAGGTCGGACCGGACAAGGACGTCTATGCCTTCCTGCTGCCGGGGGCCGACTCTGCCAGCCGACCCGTACTGGGTGGCGGGGTGTTCACCGCTGCGTTCGCCGACCGACCCGAAGTGCGGGCCTTCCAGGAGTATCTGGCCTCCGCGGACTTCGCGAACGCGCGTATGAAGAAGGGCCCGTTCGTCTCGGCGAACAGGGGCGTGGACCCGGCGGACGCCGCGACCCCGGTCGACAAGCTCTCGACCCGACTGCTCCAGGACCCGAGGACACAGTTCAGGTTCGACGGTTCGGACCTGATGCCCGCGTCGGTCGGCGCCGGGACGTTCTGGAAGGGAGCCGTCGACTGGGCCGGCGGCGCGGACACCCGACAGGTCGCCGACTCCATCGAACGGTCCTGGCCGAGCCACTGATGCCGTTCGACGTCGTCGCCCAGCAGTCCAAGCTGCTGTTCCTGCTCCAGGGCGTCGCCGCCTTCGCGGCGGTGGTCGCCCTGATCCTGCTGGCGCTGCACCGGGGGCCACAACGGCGGCGGGCCGCGGCCCTGACCCTGCTGGCCCCCGCGCTGCTGCTGCTCACGGTCGGTCTCCTCCTTCCCGGTCTGCGCACCCTGGTGCTTTCGTTCACCGACAGCGGGGGAGACGCGTGGGCCGGCCTCGACAACTACGTGTGGATGTTCACCGACCCCCGGGGAGCGGTCGCGCTGCGCAACACCCTGGCGTGGGTGGTGCTCGTGCCGTTGCTGGCGACCTCGGTCGGTCTGCTCTACGCGGCGGCCGTCGTACGGACGCGGTTCAGAGCGTTCGCGCTGTCCCTCGTCCTGATGCCGATGGTGGTCTCCTTCGTCGGCGCGGGTGTCGTCTGGAAGTTCGTCTACGCCTACCGTCCCGCGGAGGCCGGACAGATCGGGCTCCTGAACCAGCTCGTCGTCGCGTTCGGCGGCGAACCGAGGCAATGGCTCGTGGACTCTCCCTGGAACGTCCTGTGCCTCATCGTGGTGATGGTGTGGACGCAGGCGGGTTTCGCGGCCGTCCTGCTGGCCGGCGCGATCAAGGCCGTTCCCGCTGAGACGACCGAGGCGGCCCGACTCGACGGCGCGTCCACCTGGCAGATCTTCTGGTGGATCACCATGCCGTCGATCAGGCCCACACTGCTCGTCGTGGTCCTCGCCCAGGCGATCGGCACCTTCAAGGCCTTCGACATCGTCAAGACCATGACCGGAGGGCAGTTCGAGACGGGCGTCATCGCCCACGAGATGTACGACCAGGCCTTTCGCTACGGCGAGACGGGCCGAGGCGCGGCTCTCGCCGTGCTCCTCTTCGTCCTCGTCACCCCCTTCGTCGCCCACCAGGTCCGGGCGCAGCGGAGGGCTCGATGAACGGCGTCCGCGAGCGTCTGGCCTCCCGCGCCTTCTCGACGATCGCCGTGGTGATCGCGGTTCTCTGGACGACACCGACCCTCGGCCTCCTGCTCTCCTCGTTCCGCCCCGAGCACGAGGTCAAGACGACGGGCTGGTGGACCGTGTTCGGTTCGCCGCACTTCACGCTCGACAACTACGGCGAGGTGCTGTCCGGCGGCCAGAACGGGTCGGGCCGGCTCGCGGAGCACTTCGTCAACTCCGTCGTCATCACCCTTCCCTCGGTCATTTTCCCGCTCGTGCTGGCGTTCTTCGCGGCGTACGCCCTGGCGTGGATCGACTTCCGGGGGCGTGACGCGCTCGTCGTCGGCATCTTCGCGCTCCAGATCGTGCCGCTCCAGATGGCGCTCGTCCCACTTCTGAAGCTCTTCTCCCAAGGCTGGCTGTTCCTGCCCGCGTGGAACCTCAGCGGTCCCGCGCGGTTCGGCCACGTCTGGTTCGCCCACACGGTCTTCGCGCTGCCGTTCGCGGTGTTCCTCCTGCACAACTTCCTGGCCGGACTGCCCCGGGACCTGATCGAGGCCGCCCGCGTCGACGGGGCGTCGCACGGGACGCTGCTGCTCCGGATCGTGCTGCCCCTGGCCCGCCCGGCCCTGGTCACCTTCGCCATCATCCAGTTCATCTGGGTGTGGAACGACCTTCTGGTGGCACTGACGCTGTCGGGCGGAACGGCCGAGACCGCGCCGATGACGGTCAGACTGGCGAGCCTGGCCGGGACGTACGGCAACGAGTGGCAGCGGCTCACCGCGGGAGCCTTCGTGGCGGCGTTCGTCCCGCTGCTCGTCTTCTTCTCCCTCCGGCGGCACTTCGCACGGGGGCTGCTCGCCGGATCGGTCAAGGGATGATCCCCGACCGGTCTGAGGGACACGGCGTCGCGGCGCCGGGTAGCGCGGGGCTGAGCCGACCCGGGCTGCGAGGCCGCGAAGCCGAGCTGGAGCGGCTGCGCGCGCTGGTCGAGGCGGTGCGCGACGGCGAGGGCGGAGCGATCGCGCTGCTCCTGGGCGAGCCCGGGATCGGAAAGACCGTACTGCTGCGGGAGACCGTCTCGATCGCACGGGCCCACGGATTCGTCGTCAGCCATGGACACGCCGAGGAACTGCACGAGCTGGCACCGCTCGCCTCACTTGCCTCGGGCCTCCTGCACGGTGACCCACCACTGCTGTCGAGCACGGACTTCGCGGACCTCGCGGGCCACCACGACCAGCGCATCTGGCTCGTCGAACAACTGGCCCAGCTCATCGAGGAACGCTCGACGGGCACGCCCGTACTGATCGCGGTCGACGACGTCCAGTGGGCCGATCCGCTGAGCCGATTCGCCCTGAGTGTCATGCCGGCACGGCTGCTCAGTTCCCCGGTCCTCTGGCTGCTCACGGGCAGGAACGACCCGGAACTGTACGGACAGGGACCGGGGACGACGACCCTCCCCCTGCGGCCGCTGTCCGGCACGGCCCTGGCCGAGCTGGCACGGGACGTCCTCGGCGGGGACGTACCGGAGCACGTCGCGGAGCTCCTCGAGGGAGCGAGCGGCAACCCCTTCCTCGCCTCCGAGATGCTCACGGGCATCGCGGCGTCGGGCGCGGACGGGCCAGGACTGCCGCAGCGGCTGGTACTCGGCGTACGGGAGCGGCTGGCCGCCCTGCGGCCGGACACCCTCCGCTTCCTGCGGATCGGCTCGGTCCTCGGCCGCGCGTTCACGCTCGCCGACGCCGCGGCCTTGTGCGGCAGGCCCGCCAGCGACCTCGGCGCCGAGCTGGAAGAGGCGATCTCCGCCGCGCTCCTCCACGACGAGGGCGAACGCCTCCTGTTCCGCCACGACCTGCTCCGCCAGGCGGTGTACGCCGACCTCGCCCCCTCCGTACGCCGGGCGCTGCACCGGGAGGCCGCGAGCCGGCTCGTCGCGGCGGGCCGGAGCTCCGTCGACGCGGTCCCGCATCTGCTGATGAGCGCCGAACCCGGCGACCAGGAGGCGATCAGGCTGCTCGGCACGGCCGTCACGGACGTGATCGCCGTGATGCCCGACCTCGCAGCCGACCTGGCCGTACGCGCCCTGGAACTCGTACCGCCCCACGCGCCCATGGTGTTCGACGTGGGAGAACGGGCCATCGTCGCGCTGACCCGCGCGGGCCGGTACACCCAGGCGCGGGAGACCGGCGACGCGCTGCTGGCCCGGCAGCCGCCACTGGAGGTCTTCGCACGGCTGCAGTCCGTGATCGGCGACACGCTGTGGCACCTCGACGACGTCCACGAGCTGACCCGCCGCTCGACGGCAGCGCTGGCAGCCGTCACCGACCCGGCGGTCCGCGCCCGGCTGACCGCGCGGCTGGCCCTGGCCCGCTCCCGCGGACGCGACCTCCGGGCCGCTCGCGAGACCGCCGAACGGGCGCTCGCCGAGGCGGAGCGGTCCGGTGACCGGGAGGCCCGCGTCCTCGCCCTCTGGAGCCTCGGCGAGATCGCCCTCAACGCGGGCGACTGCGCCGCCGCCGTCGAACACCACACGGCGCTCAGCGTCTTCGACACGGCCTTCCTCCCCGAGGAGGCCGTGGCACGGATCCACATGGACGACTTCGACGCCCTACGGCCGATGCTCCGCACGGCGGGCGACGACCCCCTGCGCCCCGCCATGCTGATCTGGGCCCAGGGAACCCTGAACATGGGGCTCGGGCGGCTCGACGACGCGGACGCCGACTTCGTCACCGCCGAACGCCTCGAAGCGGACCTCCATGTGCCAGGCAACCTGGTCAACATCCGGGTCAACCGCGGCCTCCTGGCGCTGTTGCGCGGCGACCGCGAAGCCGCGCGGGACCACCTGGACGTCGTGCGGGCGACCGTGGCCGACCGGCCGAACACGGGCAACCACGCCACGCACCAGTACTTCGAGGCCGTCGTCGCCGACGCCGACGGCGACCACGCGGCAGCGGCCGAACTGGTCCGGTCCGCCCAGCGGGACCACTCCTTCTTCCGCTGGCGGCTGCTGCGCCCCCATGTCGTCCAGGCCGTGCGGATCGCCCTGCGCGCCGGGGACCGGACCCTGGCCGAGGACCTCGTGGCCCAGGCGGCGCAGCACGCCACCCGTAACTCCTCCGTGCCGACCGCGCAGGGGACGGCCGCCCACGCGGCCGCCCTGGTGAACGCCGACCACGGACTCCTGGAGCGATCGGTCCGCATCCTCCTCACCGGCCCCAGGCCACTGCCCCTCGCCGATGCCTCCGCCGACCTCGGGCGAGCGCTGCTGCGCGTGGGCAACGCCGCCGCAGTGCCTGCCCTGACCAGAGCGTACGAAATCTATGCACCGGCGGGGGCGGACTACGAGGCCGACCGGGTCCGGGTCGATCTGGAACGGGCCACGACCCGCTCCGGACGGCGCGACGGAGGTTCCCGGCCACGCCCCCACTGGGGCTGGGACGCGCTGACGGCCTCGGAGCGCAAGGTGGCCGAGCTTGTCGCCGCAGGTCACACCAACCGGTCGGCCGCGGCCGCCCTCCTGGTCTCCCCACATACGGTCAACACCCATCTGGCGTCGATCTTCCGCAAGCTCTCGGTGCACTCCAGGGTCCACCTGGCAAGGATCGTGCTGGCCGAGGGCGACGCCGCGACCGCCACCGGCCACTGAACGACTCCTGCGCTCCCGTGCAAGGCGCGGTGCGCGGCACGGCAACAGGCGGCACCGGACCGGCCCTAGCGTGACGGCATACCGCGCCGCTTCGACGCGCGGACCACCGACCCGAATCGAGGAAGCCCCCCATGCCGTACATCACCGTGGGCCAGGAGAACACCAACCCCATCGAACTGTACTTCGAGGACCAGGGCGCCGGGCAGCCGGTCGTCCTCATCCACGGCTTCCCACTCGACGGCCACTCCTGGGAGCGCCAGAGCGCCGCGCTGCTCGACGCCGGTTACCGCGTGATCACGTACGACCGCCGCGGATTCGGGCGGTCCTCGCAGCCGACGACCGGCTACGACTACGACACCTTCGCGGCCGACCTGAACATCGTGATGGAGACCCTCGACCTGAACGACGCCGTCCTGGTCGGCTTCTCCATGGGCACCGGTGAGGTCGCCCGCTACGTGTCCACATACGGCTCCCGCCGGGTCGCCAAGGCCGCCTTCCTGGCCTCGCTCGAGCCCTGCCTGCTCAAGAGCGAGGACAACCCGGACGGCGTCGCCCCGAAGGAGTTCTTCGACGGCGTCGTCGCCGCCGTCAAGGCCGACCGCTACGCCTACTACACGGCCTTCTTCAACGACTTCTACAACCTCGACGAGAACCTGGGCACCCGCATCAGCGAGGAGGCCGTCCGCAACAGTTGGAACACCGCGGCCGTCGGCGGCTCCTTCGCCGCGTCCGCCGCGCCCGCGACCTGGTACACCGACTTCCGCGCCGACATCCCCGCCATCGACGTGCCGGCCCTGATCCTGCACGGCACCGCCGACCGTATCCTGCCCGCCCAGGGCACCGCGCGCCCCTTCCACAAGGCGCTTCCGGCAGCCCAGTACGTCGAGATCGAGGGCGCCCCGCACGGTCTGCTGTGGACCCACGCCGAGGAGGTCAACACCGCCCTCCTCGCCTTCCTGGCGAAGTGACGCCGCACCGTCGAGCCGCAGGGTGACGCCGGGCCCCCCGGCGTCACCCCGGCCCCCCGGTTTCCGGCGCGGGAACCGGACGAGATCAAGAGAGCAGACACCCCATGCAGTTCGGCATCTTCACCGTCGGGGACGTGACCCCCGACCCCACCGACGGCCGCACCCCCACCGAACGCGAGCGCATCAAGGCGATGGTCGCCATCGCGCTCAAGGCGGAGGAAGTCGGCCTTGACGTCTTCGCGACCGGGGAGCACCACAACCCGCCGTTCGTACCGTCGTCGCCGACCACCATGCTCGGCTACATAGCCGCCCGCACCGAGAAGCTGATCCTTTCCACCGCCACCACGCTGATCACCACCAACGACCCGGTGAAGATCGCCGAGGACTACGCGATGCTCCAGCACCTGGCCGACGGCCGGGTCGACCTCATGCTGGGGCGCGGCAACACCGGTCCGGTGTACCCGTGGTTCGGCCAGGACATCCGCCAGGGCATCAACCTCGCCAAGGAGAACTACTCGCTGCTGCGCCGGCTGTGGCGCGAGGACGTCGTGGACTGGGAGGGAACGTTCCGTACGCCGCTCCAGGCCTTCACCTCGACACCGCGGCCCCTGGACGGCGTCCCGCCCTTCGTCTGGCACGGGTCCATCAGGTCGCCCGAGATCGCGGAGCAGGCCGCCTTCTACGGTGACGGCTTCTTCCACAACAACATCTTCTGGCCGGCCGACCACACCAGGCGCATGGTGCGGCTCTACCGGCGCCGGTTCGCGCACCACGGTCACGGCCGGCCGGAGGACGCCGTCGTCGGCCTCGGCGGGCAGGTCTTCATGCGGAAGAACTCCCAGGACGCCGTACGGGAGTTCCGGCCCTACTTCGACAACGCGCCCGTCTACGGTCACGGCCCGTCGCTCGAGGACTTCACCGAGCAGACCCCGCTGACGGTGGGCTCGCCCCAGCAGGTCATCGACCGGACCCTGACGTTCCGGGAGACCGTCGGCGACTACCAGCGCCAGTTGTTCCTGATGGACCACGCGGGCCTGCCCCTGAAGACCGTGCTGGAACAGCTCGACATCCTCGGCGAAGAGGTCGTGCCCGTGCTGCGGCGGGAATTCGCGAAGGGGCGTCCGGCCGGTGTGCCCGAGGCCCCCACGCACGCGTCGCTGCGAGCCGTCCGGGAGGTGTCCGCCGCGTGAAGCTGATCGTCGTCTCCGCGGGGCTGAGCACCCCCTCCTCCACCCGCCTGCTCGCGGAACGCCTCGCCGAGGCGGCCCGCGACGAACTCGCCGGCCGGGGCCACACGGCGTCGACCGAGGTCGTGGAGCTGCGCGAACTGGCCGGCGACATCGCCAACCATCTCGTGACCGGCTTTCCGCCGTCGCGACTGGGCGCCGCGATCGACACGGTGACGGCGGCCGACGGCCTGATCGTCGTGACTCCCGTGTTCGCGGCTTCCTACAGCGGTCTCTTCAAGTCCTTCTTCGACGTGATCGACCCGGACGCCCTCACCGGGAAGCCGGTCCTGATTGCGGCGACGGGTGGCACCGCCCGCCATTCCCTGGTCCTGGAACACGCTCTGCGCCCGCTCTTCGCCCATCTCCGTGCCGTCGTCGTCCCCACCGCCGTGTACGCGGCCTCCGAGGACTGGGGTTCGGGTGGGGACGAGTACACCGACGGCCTGCCCGGCCGCGTCCGCCGGGCGGGCGCCCAGCTCGCCACGCTCATGGCGGCGCGCCCGGTCGGTGAAGAGCCCGAGGACGACGCCACCGCCCTCGAACGGCAAGTCGCCGACCTGCGCTTCGACTGAGAGGGGGCCCAGGCCCGGGCGACGGCGAGGTGGTTCATACTGATCCGCCGTACCGCACGCGGACCGAGCAGGTCCCGTGTGGCCCAGGCCGACGGAGTGAGCGTGAACCGAGTGACGAGGCGGACCGTACCCGAGGAGTCGGACGGTGTACGGACGCCCCTCCGCGGCAGAGGGGCCGAACTGGCCTTCATCGAGGCGCGCCTCGACGCGCTCGACCGGGGCGAAGGCGGGATCATCCGTGTCGAAGGTCCCGCCGGCATCGGCAGGTCCAGGATCCTGGAGGAGGCCGCGGCTGCCGCGAGGCGGCGCGGGACGAGGGTGTTCGAGGGGGCGGCGGACCCGGACGAACAGTTCGTGCCGCTCGGCCCGCTGCTCGAGGGCGTGTCTCCCAGCGCGGAACCGCTGTCGGGCGCCGTCCGTCTCCGGGACCTCGCCACGACCCCCGGCCAGCGGTTCTGGCTGCTCCAGGAACTGGGGGACCGCTTGCGGGAGACGGCGCGAAACGGCCCCCTGCTCGTCGTCCTCGACGACCTCCAGTGGTGCGACGACCTGACCCTGCTCACCTTCCACACCCTCGCAGCCGGACTCTCGGCGCACGCCATCCTGTGGCTGGTCGCCGTGCGCGGCGGCAGCGTGCCGCGGGGAGTGCGCACGACCCTGGACAGGATCCGGCGGGCAGGCGCACACGAGCTGGCGCTGGGAGCGCTGGGGGACCGGGCGACCGCACGGATCAGCGAGGACGTCCTTGGCGCCCCTCCCGGCCCGGACGTCCTCGGCGTCGCCCGTCGCGCCGAGGGGGTGCCGCAACTGCTGGTCGAGCTGCTCGGCCCGCTGCGGGAGGACGGGGTGGTGACGGTGGCGAACGGCATGGCCAGGCTGCCGGCCGGGCCCCCGGCCCCACGGGTGCTGCCCTCTGTCGTGCGCCGCCTCGACCAGTTGTCGGACGAGGCCCGGGAGCTGGTGCGGACGGCGGCTGCCGTGGGCGACCCTGTCACCGTCGCGCAGCTAGCCGAACTGCTCGGCAGGTCCTCGGCGGCGCTCATCACGGCGGTGCAGGAATCCCTCGACGCCGATCTGCTCGCCGAAAGGGGCGACCGTCTCGCCTTCCGCCACGACCTGATCCGAGAGGCGGTGGCAGTCGGCCTCCCCCTGCCCCTGCGTCAAGCCCTGCGTCGTCGGACCGCCGAGCCGCCGTCGCGGAGCGCGGCCTCGCCCGCCGGGCGCCCCGGTCCTTCGGCCGGGAGAGCGGGGCCAGGTGACGCGACGGAGGCGGACCGGCTGCGTACCGGCGCGGCGGAACTCGCGGGCACCGCTCCCGGACCTGCCGCGGAACGCAGCGTCAAGGCCCTGGAACTCACCGCGGCGGCCGCTCCTGAGCGGCCGCGGGTCATCGCTGAGACGATCCCGCTGCTCTGGCAGACGGGCCAGGCCGCCCGGGCGCGTGAGCTTGGGGTCTCCGCCCTGGCGACCGGCGGCCTGGGACCCGAGGACGAGGCGCGCATACGTCTCGCCCTGGCACGCCTCGCCGCACCGTACGACTTCTCCGAGGCGGTCCGGCAGGCCCGCGCCGGGGCGGCACTGCCCGGCGTCCCCGTGTCCCTGAGGGGACGGTTGCTCGCGCTGCTCTCCCTCGGCCTGTCGATGGCGGGCGAGCACCGGGCGGCACAGCAGGTCGCCACGGAGGCACGGGAGACCGCAGCGGCGGCGGGGGACCGTGCCGCAGAGGCCACGCTGACGACGGTCCGCTCGGCCGCGAGCTTCCACCGCATGGACTGGACCGATGCGTTCCGACAGGCCGGGCGGTCCCTGACGCTCGCCGCCGCCCCCGGCGTCAGCTCCTCGCTGTGGTTCCCGGAGGCCCTGTGGCACGGATTCCTGGCGAACGCCGCCGGGCGCTCCGCGGAAGCGCTCGCCGCCGCGGAGGACGGCATCCGGACCACCAGGGACCAGGGCCGGACGGCCGCCACCCGCATGTGGCTCATGATCCGCTCCCGGATGCTGCTCGACGCCGGCCAACTGACGGACGCCCGGGCCGACGCCGCGGCCGCGACGAGCGGCGACCCCGGCCCGGGCAACCTCGCCGACCTCACGCTCCGGTACGCGATGATGCGCGTCGCCCTCCACACCGACGACCAGCAGTCCGCACGAGCGTACGCGGCGGAGGCGAGGCGCATGCGGGGCGACAGCGCACCCGTCGTCCGCCACACCGGCTCCTGGATGCTGGCGCTGATGGCCGACTTCGAAGGCCGCCCCGACCGTGCCATGGCCGAACTCGACGAGGCGATGGCCTCGCCCGTCGTGGACCGGCCCGATTTCGCCGGCTCGCTCGACCCCGCCGACACCCCGGCCCTCGTCCGCCTGGCGCTGCGCGCCGGCGCGCACGAACGGGCCGCACAGGCAGTCGCCGTGGCCGAGCGTCGAGCCGTGCTCAACCCCGACCTCACGTTCCTCCTCGCCTCCGCCGCGCACGCCCGGGGGCTCCTCGACAACGACCTCGCCCCTCTCGTACGCGCCGTCCAACTGTACGAGGACTGCCCTCGGGTGCTGGCCCGGGCGTCGGCACTGGAGGACGCCGGACGCAAGCTCGCGGCCACCCGCAAGTCCGCAGCGGTGCCGTACTTCGACACGGCCCTCGCGCTCTATGCGCGAGCGGGCGCCGAGCGGGACGCCGCACGCGTCCGCCGGCGCCTGCGGGCCGCCGGTGTGCGCCGTCGGCCGTCACCGGCCGGACTCGACGGTCAATGGCCCGAGCTGACGGCCGCGGAGATACGAGTGGTACGGCTCGTGGCCCGGGGGCTGACCAACCGACAGGCGGCCGAGCACCTCTCCCTCTCGCCGCACACGGTGAATTCGCACCTTCGCCGGGCCTTCACCAAGCTGAACATCTCCTCGCGCGGGGAGCTGACCCAACTGGTGGAGCATCGTGACAGCGGAGAGTAGTCGCTTCGTATCCCTTGTGCGTGTCGCGACAATGGACGATTCGTGCGATGTGCTGACGCCGTTGCCTCCTCAAAATGATCAAGACCCGCGGGATGGAGAAGCCCGCGGGGACCAGTTGGTCGAGAGAGGAACAGCGCATGACCGTAAGGCTCCAGCGGGCCCGCCCTGGCAGCCCCGAGCTCCAGGCGCTCGTCGACGAGCTCGCGGAGCGGCTCGGCCGGTCCGTCGCCGTCGACGACCCACTGGTCCGCATGGTCTGCACGAGCCGCCATTTCGGCGACGAGGACCCGGTACGCATCGGCACCCTGCTGCAGGGCCGCGCCGACAACGCGACCATCCGTCACGTCCTCGCCCAGGGCGTGACCCAGTGGTCCACAGCCGGGTTCATCGACGGTCGTGACGGTCTCGGACTGCTGCCCCGTTACGTCGTGCCGCTGCGCGAGCGCGGGCATCTCCTCGGGCTGCTCATGGTGGTCGTGCCCGAGAAGGCGCTCGGAGAGCAGGAGAAGCGTGCCATCGCCCGGGCCGCGGACGCCATGGCCGCCCAGATGTACGGAGAGCACATCGCCGCCGACACCCGCAAGGCCGACGAGTGGGACCTCGTCCTCGCGCTCGTCGGCAGCGACGTCGCCGCCCGTACCACCGCACGCCGGCGAGGCCGGGAACTCGGATTGCTCGGAGCGGCGGAGCACGTCCTGGTCACCGTCGTCCAGCTCAGCCGCACGACGGAGATCGTGCGGCAGTCCGAGGCCGCCCTGTGGGGGGCGTTGGAGGGGTTCCGGCAGACGCGCTCCGCCCAGGGCCTCATCGCGATCGGCAAGGAGCGGGCGACGCTGCTCCAGGTCCGCGACCGCCCACCCGGCCAGGGCGAGGTCACCGCTCAGTCCGCTCGCATCCTCGACGAACTCCGCACCTTCCTGGGCCCCTCGGCTGACCCGGTGATCGGTGTCGGTGGCAGGCACCCGGCCCTGGACGACGCATGGACGTCGTACGAGCAGGCGCTCGTGGCGGCGCGCGCGGCACGCCGACTGCCCACCCTGAAGAACACCGGTGACTGGGAGCTGCTCGGGGAACTCGCCGTGCTGCTCCAGCTCCCCGAGCACGCCCTGGACGCGTCCCTGGTCCCGAAGCCGCTCCGTACCCTGAGCGAGGCTCATGGCGGCGACCGCCTGCGGGACACCCTGCGCTGCTTCCTCGAACACGCGGGGTCGATTCCCAGGACCGCGGACACGCTGGGCATCCACCGCACCTCGCTCTACTACCGCCTGCGTCAGATCCAGGACATCACCGGACTCGACCTCGACGTCGGCGCCCACCGGCTCACTCTGCACCTCGGCCTCCGGATCGAGGAACTCCTCCGCCCGGGCGACAACGGGGCCGTCTGACCACGGACCCGCTTCGACAAAGCGAGAAGGATCCACGGCCCGATTCCTACAGCTCGCGGTGGTGCGGGCGGCGGGCCCCATTCGATGATGTTCGGGACGGGCGGGCCGGACGTACCGCCCCTGACCAGGGGAGAGGTCATGAAGGAACTGATCACGACGGACGGCGCGCGGCTCGCGTACCAGGACACCGGCGGCGAGGGCGTCCCGCTGGTGATGCTGCACGGCTGGGGGCAGACGCAGGCGGTCTTCCGCCACCAGGTCGAGGGCCTCGCGCCCCGCCGCCGCGTCGTCACCGTCGATCTCCGCGGCCACGGGAAGTCCGGCAAACCGCGTCACGGCTACCGCATCGCCCGGCTCTCCCGTGACGTGCTCGAACTCGTCGACCATCTCGGTCTCGCCCGTTTCGACGCGCTGGGCTGGTCCATGGGTGTCTCGGTGTGGTGGAGCTTCATCGACCAGTACGGGACCGGACGGATCCGGCGCTTCGTCGCAGTCGACCAGCCCGCCGCGGTAGCCGCCGTGCCCTGGATGACCGAGCGGGAACAACGGGACTGCGGCGCCATCTTCGATGTGTCGGGGCTGCTGTACCTGGGCGCGGCCCTCGCGGGGCCGGAGGGGGACACGGTCCGCGCCGACTTCGTGCGCGGCATGTTCTCCGGCGAACCCGACCCCGAGGTGCTGGCCTTCGTCGCCGAGGAGATCAGGTCGACACCCGCCTACGTCGGGGTGCCGCTGCTGTTCGACCACTGCGCGCAGGACTGGCGGGACGTGCTTCCCCGGATCGACGTGCCGACCCTGGTGATCGGCTGTGAGGGAAGCCATGTGCACCCCGATTCGCAGCGCTTCGTAGCCGGGCGGATTCCCGGCGCACGCCTGCACGTCTTCACCTCCGACGTGGCGAGCTCGCACTTCCCCTTCCTGGAGAACCCGCAGGCCTTCAACGCCGTGGTGGAGAAGTTCCTGGCCGAGGAGCCGGCGAGCCGGGCGTGAACCCGCCCGCCGCCCGAACGAACCGTACGGCTTGGAGTTCCCATGACCCCCTCACTGATGTCACGTGCGCCCGAACGGGTGCGCTGGCAAACGCCCGATCCGGCCTCGCCCTCCTCCCACCCGGGATGGCTGGTCCAGATGCTCTCCGAGATGCCGGACACGAGCGACCGGAACGACGTCTACCTCGGCGTCCATGTCCGTGGGTCCGTCACCGTCCACCACGAGCGTGCCAAGACCCTGTTGGAGCCGAACGACCTGGTCTTCTGCGACCCCGCCCGGCAGCACCTGCTGCGGTTCGGCGAAGACTGCCGGATGATCTTCTTCCGGGTGCCCCGCTGCTATCTGGGCGTCACGGAGTCGGAACTGAACCAGGTACTCGGCGTACCCGTACACGGCGGGGAGGGGGTCGGGGCGCTGGTGTCCGACTTCCTGACCGGGCTCGCCGCCGAGGCGGAGTTCCGCCGGTCCACGATCGGGGACCGGCGAGCCCGGACAGCCGTCCATCTCCTCTCCGTCCTGGTGATGGAGCTCCTCGCGCCGGGCACGACGGACGAGGCCGACGACGCGTCCGAGACCGTCAACGAGATGCTGTCCCGTATTCGCGCCCATATCGAAGAACACCTGATGGACCCGGACCTCTCACCGGAGTCGATCGCACGCGCCCACCACATCTCCGTCCGGTACCTGCAAAAGCTCTTCCAGAACGACGGCAGCACGGTGACCCAATGGGTGCGGCAGCGCAGGCTCGAGTTCTGCCGGCTCGAACTGGGGCGCTCCCACCGGAGAAGCACCATGGCCGCGGTGGCGCACCGCTGGGGCTTCAGCAGCCCCTCGCACTTCAGCCGAACGTTCCGCGGAGCCTACGGGATGAGTCCCAGCGAATGGCAGGCGCTGGCGACCTCGGCCTTCGCACCGACGACTGCCGGCGCCCAGGGCGAGCGCAGGCGCTGAGACGCGTGTGCGCCGTCATGACAGCGCGGATGCGCGCACGTACAAGCGGGGCCACTTCCACTGTCCTACCGTGAGTAACAGCGGCACGGGCCTTGCCTCTCGCCTCTCGCCTCGTGCCTCTCACCTCCTGCCTCTGCCTCGTGCCGAATTCCGGGCCGCGCCTCGACCGTCATGAGGACGCCCCCCACGTGGCCCGACACCGAGAAGAGAACTCGCATGACCAACCCCACCGTCGTCCTCGTGCACGGTGCCTTCACCGACGCGACAGGCTGGATAGGCGTCATCTCGGAACTGCGGAGCAGCGGTATCCCGGTGATCGCTCCGTCGAACCCGCTGCGGGGGCTGAGGGCGGACGCCGCCTACCTCACCTCCGTCCTCGCGCAGGTCGAAGGCCCGGCCGTACTCGTCGGCCACTCCTACGGCGGTGCGCTGATCACCGTGGCCGGTGCCGCGGAAAATGTCGTCGCGCTCGTCTACGTGGCCGCCTATGTGCCGCACGAGGGCGAGAGCCTCGGCCGGCTCCAAGGGGGCTTTCCCGAGTCCCCGCTGACGGGCAACCTGAAGGAGTGGACGTACCCGCTCCTCGACGGTGACTCGGCGGTCGAGGTCACCATCGATGAGACGGCCTTTCCCTCCGTCTTCGCGGCCGACGTGCCCGAGGGCGTCGCCGGTGTCCTGGCAGCGGCCCAACGCCCGCTCGCCACGGCTGCCTTCACCGAGACCGCGTCCGCGGCGGCGTGGCGTACGAAACCGTCCTGGGCTCTGGTGGCCGGGGCGGACCGCACGATCAGCCCCGAGGTCCAGCGCTTCGGCGCCGCACGGGCCGGAGCCGTCGTCGTCGAACTCCCGGACGCCTCCCACGCCGTCGTCCTGTCCGAACCCGCCCGGGTCGCCGACCTGATCAGGGACGCGGTGCGGGAGACGAGCTGACCGACCGTCGACGGTACGCGAAGTCCGGTACCGGAGCACGAGAGATCCGGCGGAGCGCGAGAGGGACTCGGGAGGCCCGGACAGGGGACGGCAGGGGGCGGCAGGGGACGCTACTCGGTGCGCAGCGCCGTGGCCGTACGCGCCCTGGCCGCCCAGCCGGCCGGGATCAGCGCGCCCAGCACCGCGATCACGACCCCGCCCAGCCCCAACAGGAGCAGATGGACAGGCTCGTACACGTCGAGGACCGGCGACGGCAGACCGGTGCCTATGGCGCGCCCCATCATCGGCATGACAAGGCTGTGCAGCGCGTACCCCACCGGCACGCCGATGAGCCCGCCGAGCGCGCCGATCGCGGTCACCGAGGAGAGCACGAGGCTCATGGTCTGCCGTGGCGACATGCCGATCGCCTTGCAGACACCCAGGTCGTGGATGCGTTCCCGGGTGTCGAGGACCACGGAGTTGAGGACGCCGAGGCCGGCCACACAGATCAGCATCAGGGTGAGCAGCACCGCCATCGCGGACATGATGAGGATGACGCCCTCCTGCCCCGAGGGGGCGTTGGTCGTGGCCTCGCCGCCCAGCGACTGTATGACCGCGGTGACCTTCTGGGCGTACGCGTCGGCGGAGACGCCGGACCTCACCTCGACGAGGAAGGCACCTGGCTCGGCCGACGCGAAGTTGGCCATGTCCGCGTGGACCTCCAGCTCGCTGCCCGAGGTGTCGAAGGACTCGCCCACGATCCGCAGGTTCGCGGTCTCCTTCTCGTAGGTCATCCGCACCGTGTCACCGATCTTGGTGCTGGTCCTTTCCAGGAAGCGCGTGGGCACCACGACCTGCCCCGTACCGGTGATCCAATGTCCGGAAATCATCTCGTGGCTGCCGGAGCGCGAATCGCCCTCGTAGAGGCTGGCCCGAACCGAGCCGGAGGTCCCGGTCACAGCGACCTCGGCCTGGGTCTTGCCGTAGTACGATCCGGTGCCCGCCTGCGAGGCGATGACAGACCGCACCTTCGCCGGGTCGGCGACCTTGAGTTCGGACGGGCCTGCCACGCTGCCGCCCACGGGGGACGGGCCTGCCACGCTGCCCCCCGCGGGAGGAGGCGGAGGGGGAGCGACGTTGTTCAGCTTGGAGGTCGTGACCGTGACCGCCGCACGGCTCTCGGGGTCCTGGGAGGTACCGATTGCGGTGAGGGACGAGGTCAGCCCCACTGCGAAGGTTGCCGCGACCGTACCGAACGCCACCGCGAGCAGCATGGCGAGGGCACGGACCGGATGGGTGAAGGGGGTGGCGAGGCCGTAGGTCACCGGTCGCGGCCACGGCAGCAGTCCCATCGTCCGGTGTGCCCACTGGCCGCGTCCTGTGCGCGGCGACCGGCCGACCGCGATGGCCTCGACCGTACGCAGTCTGCCGGCCCGCAGTGCGGGAATCAGCGCCGCGAGCCCCACGATCACCAGGGCGGCGGCCGGCACCGTGACGTCCACCCACCAGGCCACCGAAAGTGAGACGGTGCCGTACACCGCCTCGGTGTCCGAGAGCAGCGGCACCGCCAGGAGGTTTCCCAGGACGACCCCCAGGGCGATGCCTGCCCCGGCCGGAATCAGCGCCTGGGCCACGTAGGCGCGTACGACCTCGCGCGGGGTGAAGCCGATGGCCTTGAGAATGCCGATTCTGCGCAGGCCGGTGCCCACGGCACCACTGATCACACTACTGACGATGATCACCGACATCACGATGCCGAGCATGCCCAGAGCCACCACGAACGGGACGGTCGCGGCCGCACCCTGATCGGCGACGCGTTTGGTGTCCAGCCAGGACTGGGTGCCCAGCAGCGCCCCGGGCCCCACGGCGGCGGCGAGCCTCTTCCGGTCAGCGAGGATCCGCTCCTTGGTGCTCGCGGAGTCGAAGCGGTAGAGCATCTGACTCGTGACCGGGCCGCCCCCCGACGCCAGCGCGTCGACCTGCGCGGGAACCACCCAGGCGGCACCGGTCTTGCTGGCCGACACGGCGAAGCCGACGATCGAAAGAGTGGGGGCGTTCGCGGTGTCCGAAGCCGTCAGGGTGGCGCCGATCCCGATGGCGGGCCCCTCGAACGACGCGGCGAGCACGATCTCGCCCGGCTTCTGCGCCCACCGCCCGGACTTCAGATCCACGCGGTCCACGTCGCCGTCCGGACCGGACCGCCCGACCAGGGTCAGCGTCGGCATCCGGAAGCCCGCCGGGTCGACCGGCCGTAACGCCGTGGACGGGTACGGCCCCGAGCTCGCGGTGACGCCGGCCAGCTTTCCGGTCTCCGCCAGTTGTGCCGCACTGGCCTTGGCCGGATCGAACTGGGCGGTGAGGTGCGCGCCTTGCTGCTTCTCGAAGGCGTGGTCGAAGGGTGCGGTCGCGGCGACCATCAGCGACCCCGCGACCACGGCCGACGCCACGGCCATCATCGTGGCCAGGGCGATCACCACGGTCTGCACCCGCCGCCGGCCCACCCCGGAGCGTACGACCCGGCCCGTCGCGCCGGTACCGAACAGGCTCATCCGAAGGCCTGCGTACAGGAGTCGAGGGCGACGCGACCGTCGACCAGGTGCAGAGTGCGGCTCGCGCATGCCTCCGCCAGCGTCAGGTCGTGCGTCACCAACACGATGGTCTGTCCGGCACGGTGCAGATCCGTCAGGAGATCGCGGACGTCGTGGCCCGAGGCGGTGTCGAGCGCACCGGTGGGCTCGTCGGCGAGCAGCAGCGCGGGCCAGTTGACCAAGGCCCGGGCAACCGCGACCCGTTGGCGTTCACCTCCGGACAGTCGGCCCGGGTAGGCGCGGGCATGCTTCTGGATGCCCAGCATCTCCATGAGCTCACCCGCGCGGGCCGCGGCCCTGCGCCGACTGATCCCGGTCAGTTGGGCCGGGAGCTGAATGTTGTCGATGACGGTCAGGTCGTCGAGAAGATTGAAGAACTGGAAGACCATGCCGATGTACTCGCGCCGGAACTCGGCGAGGGCGCGCTCGCTCAACTGGTCGATCCTCCGCCCGGCCACGCTCACGGCGCCGTCACTCGGCTTGTCCAGGCCGGCGACGAGGTTCAGCAGTGTGGACTTGCCGCTGCCTGAAGGGCCCGTCACGGCAAGGGCCTCACCGCTGGCGACGCTGAGCGTGAGCGGTCCGAGCGCCGGCGCGTCAGCGCTGTCGTAACGCTTCGCCACACCCTTCAGTTCGATCACTTGATGCATACGAGTTGTCCGTCCTTACGGTCGCGAGAGGCACCTGCCGTCTGCCGGTCCTGCGAACCTAGAGGCGCAGCACAGAGGACGCGTCGGCCGCGGAACCAACATCAGGTCCCTCCCGCGGAGGACTTGGCCGTGGAGTCATCCCTGAGGAGTAGGCCTCCGAGACAATGCCCCGGCCGGACAGACGGACGCGGGCCGAGCGGAGGGCGCAGCACAATGCACGGATGGAAACGGAAGACCGACGTAGCCGGCGTCAGCAACTCATCGACGCGCTGCGGCCGGAGGGGAAGGCCGCTCCGCTGTCCCGGCGAGCGGTGCGCGCCGATGTGCTGCTGGCGTTCGCACTGACCGTCATCGCCCTGTTCGTGGCGGTGCGCTACCCCGGCGACGGGCCGGTGGACATCAACCCCCCTGCGGTGGACGTCGGTACCGGGGTCCCGGCCCCGCCCCCGCCACCCGGCCCCGGTCAGGCGCCCGTGGAGGAAGAATCCTCCTCCGTGCCCTGGGCCCTGGTCGTCCTGTCGACGCTGCCGCTGGCGGCCCGGCGCCGGTATCCGCTGACCCTGTTCGTGGTGGTGCTCGGCGCGGCACTGGCCATCGGCGGCTCCGCCTCCTGGATCACCGTCCTGGCCTGTGTCATCGGCGCCTACAGCGCCGTCGTGTACAGCCGTTACCGGATAGCGGCGGTCGCCGTCCTGGTGATCGCCGCCGCCCTGTCCGGTTTCGCCTTCCGCCACGCGGAACCCGTACTCCCCGGATGGTCGAGCCCGGGATTCGTGCTCCTGGTGGCGGGGATGCTGGCCAGCCTCGTCCGCTTCCTGCACCTGCGCCTTGCGTCCAGCCGGGACCGGGTGACACAACTGCAGTCCGCTCAGGAGGAGGCCACGCGCCGCGCCGCCGAGGAGGAGCGCGCCCGCATCGCCGCCGAACTGCACGACGTCGTGACCCACAATGTGAGCGTGATGGTGATCCAGGCAGGCGCGGCCCGCACAGTGATGGACAGGGCACCCGAACAGTCGAAGGAGGCACTGCTGGCCGTCGAGGCGGGCGGTCGGGCCGCCATGGCCGAACTCCGCCACGCGATGGGACTGCTGGCCGCCCCGGACTACGAGAAGCCCGACGGCCTGGAACCTCAGCCGGGGCTCGCGCAGCTCGACGCGCTCGTCGCACGCGTACGCGCCGTCGGTACGCCCGTGAGCGTGGGGGTGTCGCTGCCACCGGATCCGCTGCCACCGGGGGTGGATCTCACGGCTTACCGCGTCGTACAGGAGGCGCTGACCAACACGATCAAACACGCGCGCGGCGCGCGGGCGTCCGTCACCATCGGATACACCGAAGACTGGCTGGAGATCGAGATCACGGACACCGGAGGCGCCAAGGATTGCCCGCCGGTGCAGAGCAACGGCCGTGGCCACTTGGGGTTGCGCGAGCGGCTGGCCGTCTACGAGGGCCAGTTGACGGCCGGACCGACGCCGACCGGCGGCTACCGGGTGACGGCCCGCATTCCCCGGAGCGCGGTATGAACAGGGGCCAGCCACCGCTGCGCGCCGTCATCGCCGACGACCAGGCCCTCGTGCGCACCGGTTTCAAGATGATCCTGGCCGCGGACGGCATCGAAGTGACGGCCGAGGCCGCCGACGGGGCCGAGGCTGTCGCCGCGGTCCGCCGTACGCGGCCCGACGTCGTCCTCATGGACATCCGGATGCCGGAGATGGACGGCATCGAGGCCACCAGGCGCATCGTCACAGACACAGGCCCGGACGGAACGCGGGTCATCGTCCTCACCACATACGACCTCGACCACTACGTCTACGCCGCGCTCACGGCCGGCGCCAGCGGCTTCCTGCTCAAGGACGTCACCCCCGAACACCTGGTCTCCGCCTTGCGTCTGGTGCGGACCGGCGACGCTCTCCTCGCGCCCGCGATCACGCGTCGGCTGATCGAGCGCTTCGCCCCCCACGAGGAACCGCAGACCGTCGCCCCGCACCGCGACCTGTCCGGCCTGACCCCGCGGGAGCTGGAGGTGCTCCGCCTGCTCGCGACGGGCCTCAGCAACGCCGAACTCGCCTCCCGGCTGTTCCTCAGCCCGACCACGGTCAAGAGCCACGTCGGCCGCATCCTGTCGAAGCTGGACCTGCGCGACCGTGTCCAGGCCGTCGTCTTCGCCTACGAGACGGGGCTGATCGCCCCGGGCGGGGCGCTGAATGATTGGTGACGGTCTCCCGTCAGCAGTCGGCAACCCACTGGTGGGAGCGGACCTTGTACGTCCCTTGTGAGCGAGATGGGGGCCGTCGCCTCTACGCCGAACAGTTGAGAAGGGTCAGTCGCCGGACTTCAGCCCTCGGCTCGGCACGGTGGGGGTACTTGCCGCCTCGGCCTCCGCCTTGGCGTCGTTCACTGCGGCGGCGGCCTGCTTCGTGGCCTCGTCGACAGCCGCGGCGGCGTCGAGTGGAGCGGCGGCGTCGAGTGGAGCGGCGGTGTCGAGTGGCGGTGTCGATTCCGCCGGGGGCTCCGACGCCTCGCCTCCGCCCGGTGCTTCGTCAGTGCCGATGGTGGTTGTTGCCGGAGCCTGCGCATGATGGGGGAGTCCCATCGCTGAGCGGTCGCCGAACGCGCTGGTGACGGTGCGAACCGCCTCGGTGAGCTCTCCCGGGATCACCCAGAACGTGTTGTTGTCGCTCTTCGCCAGGTGGGGGAGCGTCTCGAGGTACTTGTAGGCCAGGATCTTCGGATCGGCGTTGTTGCGGTGGACGGCCTGGAAGACGCGCTCCACCGCCTTTGCCTCACCGTCCGCCCGCAAGATCATGGCTTGTTGTGTGCCCTGTGCTTCGAGGATGTCCTTCTGCTTCGTGCCTTCCGCGGTGAGGATCTTGGCCTGCCGTTCCCCTTCGGCGTGCAGGATGGCCGCGCGCTTGTCGCGCTCGGCCCGCATCTGCTTCTCCATGGCCTCTTTGATGGTGTGGGGCGGATCGATGGCCTTGATCTCGACGCGGTTGACCCGGATGCCCCACTTGCCGGTGGCGTCGTCGAGGACCGCACGGAGCTGGGCGTTGATCACCTCACGCGAGGTGAGCGTCCCCTCCAGGTCCATGCTGCCGATGACGTTCCGCAGCGTGGTCACGGTGAGCTGATCGATCGCCTGCAGGTAATCGGCGACCTCGTAGGCCGCTGCCCGTGGGTCGGTGACCTGGTAATAGAGCACGGTGTCGATGTTCACCACCAAGTTGTCCTCGGTGATCACCGGCTTGGGATCGGACGAGTAGACCTGTTCGCGCACATCGAGTTTGGTGTTGATACGGTCCGCCACCGGCAGGACGAAGTTCAGTCCGGGCTGCAACGTCCGGCGAAATCGGCCGAACCGCTCGACGTTGTAGCGACGCGCTTGCGGGACGACCCGCACGGTGGAGGCTACGAGGAAGACGACGACGATCGCCGCCACGAGAATCAGGATGAATACCGGTTCCACGTTTCCTCCACTGCTAGGGATTCAGCCGTTCATGGAAGGAGTTCGCGGGGATAGACGATGGCCGTGGCGCCCTCGATCTCCATCACGTCCACCAGCCCGCCTACCGGGATCACCTGGCTTTCGTCGAGGGTGCGGGCGGACCATTCCTCGCCGGACAGCTTGATCAGGCCGCGGGTGGCGGTGACCTCTTGCAGGACCTCGGCCCGCTTGCCGATCAGCGCGTCGCTCCCCTCGCGTGTGAGGGGAGGCTGTGCCATATGCCGCAGAGCGATCGGACGGATGATCACCAAGCCCGCTGCCCCAGTCGCTGCGAGAGCCACGAGCTGGCCGAGAATGCCGACGCCCACACCGGCGACTATGGCCGCTACCAGCGCGGCACCCGCCAGCAATCCGAAGACGAGGGTCAGGGTGAAAAACTCCACGGCACCCAGTGCCACGGCGGTGAGCAGCCATACGAACCACGGCATCGGACGGCCTCCCTCAGGGGGACTCCTTATCCAAGCTACCTTCCGGAACGCCTGACAGACCAGGTTTGTCCCGCACCAGCCAGGCGGCGGCCGCACCAGCCCGGGCGGCGGAACGAATGTCGATGATCGTCCACGGTGGCGTGTCAGTGCGCTCTCAGGGGTTAGTAGACGTACGTCAGTCCTACGAAAGCTGAGGAGTGCCAGATGAGTCACCCCCTTTGCCGGGCCCCGGCGACCGGGAGGACCGGACCCGCCTGGCAGCGGTTGTACGGGCGGCTCACCACAAACGATCGCTTTGAAAACCTGGCCCCCCGTGACTGAGGCGGGGCAGGGCTCCGACGACGGATCGGATTCAGCTCAGTGACCATTGCCGATGCGGTCTTCGCGTGGCTGGGAGTGGGAGCGTTGCTCGCGGCGGTGCTGCCCCGGGTGGTGGCCGGGCGGCCCCTGTCGTTGCCGGTCGTGTTCCTGGTGAGCGGCACCATCGTGTACGCGCTGCCGCTGCCCTTGCCGGCGGTGGACCCGGTGGAGCAGCGGCTCGTGACGGAGCACGCCACCGAGGTCTGCGTCATCATCGCCCTGATGGGCGCAGGACTGGCGCTCAACCGCCCGGTGGGCCGACGGCTGTGGGCCTCTACCTGGCGTCTTCTCGGCGTCACGATGCTGTTGACCGTCCTGACGATGGCCCTGGTCGCGTGGTGGTTGCTGGACTGGCCGCCGGCCGCCGCGCTGCTGCTCGCGGCGGTCCTCGCACCCACAGACCCGGTACTCGCCTCAGAGATACGCGTGGGCGAGCCCACCGAGGACAAACACGATGAGGACGAGGTGCGGTTCGCCCTCACCAGCGAGGCGGGCCTCAACGACGGCCTCGCCTTCCCCCTGACGTACGCGGCCATCGGGCTGGCCGCCGCCGCGGGCAGCGGCTGGTCCGCGGAGTGGATCGGCCCATGGGCGGCGAAGGACGTCGTCCTCAAGTGCGTCATCGGCGTGTCGTGCGGGTTGCTGATCGGCAAGCTGCTGGCCTGGCTGTTCTTCCGGACCCGCTCCTCCGTACTGCGGCTGTCCGAGCACCGCGAAGGGTTCGTCGCGCTGGCCGCCACCTTCCTGGCGTACGGGACGACCGAACTCGCGGGAGGTTACGGCTTCCTCGCCGTGTTCACCACCGCCTGCGCCGTCAGGGCGGCCGAGCGCGCCCACGGCTTCCACAACGTGCTGCACGATTTCGTCGAGCAGATCGAGCGGCTGCTGACCGCGACACTGCTGTTCCTGCTCGGTGCGTTCATCGCGCTGGGCGGCCTGGCGCCGCTGACCTGGCAGGGTGCCGTGACCGCCCTGCTGCTCCTGCTGGTGGTCCGGCCGCTGGCGGGGTGGGCCGGACTGCTGGGTGGCAGCTTGCGGGGCCAGGAGCGCTGGGTGGTGGCGAGCTACGGGATCCGCGGCATCGGTTCGCTGTACTACCTCGCCTACGCGCTGGGCCAGCAGGACTTCCTGGTCCCGGAGCGGGAGTTGTGGGCGGTGGTGACCTTTACGGTGCTGGTCTCGGTCGTGCTGCACGGTGTCACGGCCGGCCCGGTGGTGGCCCGCCTGGACCGGCGGCGGACCACAGAGCCCTCCGGGCAGGGGGAGACGCGGCAGCCTGGCCGGGGCCCGATGCGGCGCGCAGAACGCGACCAGAACTGACCGCGGGTTCTGCGGCACGACGTGGTGACGCTGCGCCAGGGCTTCCTCCGCGAGCACGGGCGGCGCTCTTGCCCTGTTCGGGTGCTCTTCCTTCAGCACGCACCTTCGGTACAGTCTCTTTCGCTGACGTCGGACCGCGCGGGGTGTCCTAGGCCGGGTGAATTCAGTGAGTCGGCAGGTGAGCTTCGAGCGGGCGTTCGCTGCGCTGCCCGCGGGTCGCCAGGCCGTGTCCGTCCTGGACGCACGCCGCCGCCTGGTGGGCTGCCTCGAGTATCAAATCTGCCATGTGTGCCGCATCGGATACGTGGTCAATATCGCCATCGCCGGTCACTGGCAAGGACAGGGGCTCGGCCGTCAGGCGCTGCACACCGCCATGGAGCCCTGCGGGGACTACACCTGGTCCACGTCACGGCAGTCGCCCGATGGGCGGCGCTTCTTCGGCGCGATGGAGGAGGAGTTGGAGATCGCTTTCCCTGCCGGTGGTGTGCGGTGCTCGCACATGACGCCATGACGCCATGACGGCGGGGCGTCCGGGCCGGTGACCGGCATCGCCGACTCCTCAGCGGGCGCTGCCGAGGTTTCGGTCGGCGTCGGCGCCTTCGAGCATGAGGGTTACTTCCTCGATACGGCTGAAGCGGCCGTCGGGTGCGAAGCCGCCGAACAGGTAGACCTCGGTACGCACGGTGGATCCGTCCTTCTTGGTGATGTGGACCGTGTGGCGGTCGGCGTAGTGGATGCCGTCGGACAACTCGTCGTGGACCTCGACGGAACCTTCGGCCACGACGGTACGCAGGTGGGCGATGTGCTCGAGGAAGCCTTCGCGGTCGTCCCACTGCCCGTTCGTGCGCTGACGGTAGTCGGGGGCGAAGTGCCGGTCGGCGGCCTCGTGGTGGTCGAGGCCAGGGTTGAAGAGCAGGTCGGTGAGGGCGGTGACGATATTGGTTCGGTTCATGGCGGAATCCCTTCGGAGCACTGCATCTGGGCAGAGCCTCACATCGGAGCATGCGTGCGTTGCGCACGCATCCAGGGGAGCGTAGCCCATATGCGTGCGCCGCGCACGCTATCGTGAGGGTGTGGAGAGAAATGTGGGCCATGAGATCGCCGACGCCCTCGGTGTGCTGCTCAAGCGCAGTACGCGCATGGGGCTGTATCGAACCCTGACCGTCGGCTTGGGGGAGGCGGTGGACGAACTGACCTATCCGATCCTCAGTGGGCTGGACAGGACCGGGCCGCGCAGCGCGGCCGACCTGGCGCCCGACGTGGGGATCGACCGGTCCGGCGTCACCCGCCGCGCCACCCGACTGGAGACGGCCGGACTCGTACGGCGCGAACCTGACCCCGCTGACCGGCGCGCCACCCTGCTCACCCTCACCGACGAGGGCGAACGCACCGTCGCGATACTGCGCCGGCGCCTGTCTGACCACATCACGACCAGCCTGGCCTCATGGCCGGCCGACGAAGCGACGGCCTTCGCCCGCCAACTCCACCGGTTCGTCACCGACGGACCATTCGCCTAGCCCCACAGGGCTCACCGGGCTGTGGGGGCACTCAGGTTTCTTCCCATCCGCCCCTAATGGACAGGCATATTCGGGGCAGGCCCGGCCGTACGCGGCATGGGTGGTACGCACGGCCGTCCCGCCTCCACGCCGCCTCAGCGCGGGAGTCCAGAGGCGGTGGGAGCAACACACCCGGCAACCGCACCCCTGCGGCACCGGTGTACTGGCGAGTCTCCCCGGGCAGCACCCGCTGCACACCGTGCTGAACAGAATTCAGCGGAAAGACAAGACGCGTTGCGTCCACTCCGGTCCACCGAGACACTGAGGCACCTGGTCAGGCAGGCTCAGGTGCGTCGGACTCGCCGCCAGGTGGCGGGCGGTCAGGGGCCGGGGACGGCCTTGGCGCGGGGGTTGCGCTCGAAGACCGACCAGAACGAAGACGAGCAGTAGGTGCAGTTGGGGCCGAAGTACAGGCCACGAGCCTGCTCGTCGCGCATGAGGTGGAAGCGGAACCACGCGGTGACGGGGCCGTGCAGGCCGGGGATGCCGTAGTGGTCGGCGCCGCGTTGTTCGGCGTAGACGGCAGGCACCTGGGTGGCCTGGCTGTAGGTCCTGCGGACCGTCGAGGGTGACACGATCGTGTCGTTCTGACCGGCGTAGAACACCGCGGGGCCCCGCACCCGGCTACCGCTGCTGAACGCGAGGGGGTAGATCGGCGCGATCGTATCCACTCGGGGATCGGCCCCGGCGTCGACCGCCGCCCCGCCGCCGAAGGAATGGCCGGTGGCACCCACGTGGGCCAGGTCGACCTTGCCCTGGTAGGGGCTGCCCGCCCGGCCATTCTCGGTTGTCAGGTAGTCCAGTCCCTTCAGCATGGGACCTCCGGTGCCCGCGTTGCCCTCCGCCGCGGCGACGATGAAGCCGTGCGACGCGAGGTGGTTCAGCAGGGGCGCATACCGGTCGAGACCGGATCGGGCTCCGTTGTTCCACAGGACGACCGGGTGTGTGGTGCAGCCCAGGGCACCCAGGTCGGCCGGCCGGAAGACAGTTGTGCCCCGGCCGTTGGACGCGGAGCTGACGGCGAACGGGCCGGGGGCGGCCCACTGGCCGTCGACCGACGGGCAGGTCGAGGTCGCCGCCTCGGCCGCGGTGGTGCCCGTGACACCGCCCGCCGCCAGCAGAGCCAGGGCTGCGAGCGCGGTGCCGATGGCGCGGCTCGCACCATGACGTTTCAGGGCTCGGGACAGGGAAGCCATGATTCTCCTCTGTTTGAAGAAGTGCCGTCTGTTCGAAGAAGTGCCGTCTATAGCGGAATTGGGGGGACGGGACTTGCGTGTGATCGGCGGGCCACGCGGCCTGCCTGCTTCAACACTCAGCCGACATGTGCTCGAAAAGTATGGGCGCGGCCGTGCTGTTGCGGATGTCTTCGACGGTGGTGCCCGGAGCGGTCTCCACCAGGGCCAGGCCGTCGGGCGTCACGTCGAGGACACCGAGGTCGGTGATGACGCGGTGGACGCATCGCTCACCGGTGAGGGGCAGTCCGCACTCTTCCAGGATCTTCGGGCTGCCGTCCTTGGCGGTGTGGTCCATGAGGACGATGACGCGGCGCGCGCCGTGGACGAGGTCCATCGCGCCTCCCATGCCCTTGACCATCTTGCCGGGGATCGTCCAGTTGGCGAGGTCACCTTGCGCGGAGACCTGCATGGCGCCGAGGACCGCGGTGTCGATGTGGCCGCCGCGGATCATGCCGAAGGACAGGGCCGAGTCGAAGAAGGCGGCCCCGGGCAGGACGGTGACGGTCTCTTTGCCGGCGTTGATCAGGTCGGGGTCGACCTGATCCTCGTACGGACAGGGCCCGGTGCCCAGGATGCCGTTCTCGGAGTGCAGAACGACGTGCACGCCGGGTGGGAGGTGGCTGGGGATGAGGGTGGGCAGGCCGATGCCGAGGTTGACGTAGGAGCCGTCGGTGAGTTCGGCGGCGGCTCGGGCCGCCATCTGCTCGCGGGGCCAGGTCATCGGGAACGTACCGTCCTCTTCTCGATCGGCTTGTCGGCCGCCTGGGACTGGGTGAGCTGGACGACGTGTTGGACGAAGATGCCCGGCACGTGGATGTGGTCGGGGTCCAGTTCGCCGGGTGCGACCAGTTCTTCGACCTCGGCGATGGTGGTCCGGCCGGCCATGGCCGCGAGCGGGTTGAAGTTGGCGGCGGCCCGGCGGAAGACGAGGTTGCCGTGCTGGTCGCCGCGCCAGGCCCGCACGAGCGCGTAGTCGGTCGTGATGGCGTGCTCCAAGACGTACGTGCGTCCGGCGAAGACCCGGGTCTCCTTGGGCGGTGAGGCGAGCGCGACCGTTCCGTCGGGGGCGTAGCGCCAGGGCAGTCCGCCGGCGGCGACCTGTGTGCCGACCCCCGCCGGGGTGTAGAAGGCGGGGACACCCGTGCCGCCGGCCCGCAGCCGTTCGGCGAGCGTGCCCTGGGGCACCAGTTCCACTTCCAGTTCCCCGCTCAGGTACTGGCGGGCGAACTCCTTGTTCTCACCGACATAGGAGCCGGTGACGCGCGATATGCGGCCCGAGCCCAGCAGGACCCCCAGGCCGCGTCCGTCCACACCGCAGTTGTTGGACACCACTTCGAGGTCATCTGCGCCCTGCTCGTGGAGCGCCCGGATGAGCGTGTCGGGTACGCCGCTGAGGCCGAAGCCGCCGACGGCCAGAGACACTCCGGCGGGGATGCCGGCCACTGCTCGCGAGGCCGAAGGCATCGTCTTGTTCATGGGGAATAGGGCCCTTCGTGTGCCGCGCACCGCGGATCGGCCGCACCGACAAGTGCTGCGTCGGTCCGCCGCGGAGGGCACGGAGGTCGAGGTCGGCGGGAGGACGGGGTGAAGCCGGTGGCGTGCCGGGAGCCGTCGGGTGCGGCGCCCGGCACGGCCGGTGCACGGCTCCCTCGACCGGGCGGTGTGTCAGGCGTTCTCGTGCGCGGTGATGAACGAGCGCATCTTCGCCAACGCCGTGGCGTTCGAGATGATCCTGAGGTGGTTGGGTGCCATCGGCCCGCTCATCAGATAGTTCTCGTCGGCGCCTGCCAGCTTCGCGGTGTCGGTCGGGGTGGCGTTGTAGTCCGCGGTCGACCTGATCGTGAGGTAGTCGATCTTGTCGTTGAAGGGGACTTCGGAGGGATTGTTCAGGGCCTGGAGGAACGGGGTGTTCGGGGAGGCGAACTGCTGGCAGGACACATACCACTGGCAGCCGTTGTTGGCGGTGCCGTGCTGCGGTCCGGCGAACCCGATGTACTGGGAGACCTTGTCCGCGCCGTCGAGGTTCTTGATGTAGTACCGGGCGGCCAGGGTGGAGGCGGACCACGTGGCGAGAACGACCTTGGCGGCTCCGGTCTGGTCGCGGACCTGATCGACCTTGGCCGAGAGCTCCTGTGCGGCCTTGGCCAGGTCCTGCGTCATCGAGCTGCTGTCGGTCCAGGTGAACAGTCGGTTCGAGGGCCAACCGCCGGTCTGCAGACTGGACTTCATGGTGTTCATGTTGGCCGGTGAGCCGGTCATGCCGGGGATCATGATCACCGGGTCGTGTCCGGCGGCGGGGGCCGACCGGGGCGAAGCGCTGGATGCCTGGGTAGCCAGGCCCAGCAGGCTCGTGGTCAGCAGGGCCGCGAGCGAGGCGCTGAGCAGCCGCCGCGCGGGGGCTGCCGGCCGGTTCCCGGTGTGGGTCGATGCCGTCCCGCTGAGACTGGTGGACGCAAACAGCATGGGGGTGCTCCTTACCGTCGTACGGTCACCGAGGGCTTATGTGCGGCTCGCACCCGGTGGGACGCCGACAGGGGTGGTGGGGTGGTGTGACACGGAGCACGCTAGAACCACCTGTCGTGGTGGGCAGATGGGCGCGGTGCACATCTTTCGCCGCCCGTGGTGTCCGCCCCAGCCATTACGTCTCGGCACCACCGGCCCGGGTGCGCGTCAGGCGTGAGTGCGGGGCCCGCACACGCGGTGTCGGCGGCGCGACCCGACGGCGCTCCCCCCGGGTGCCATGTGGGCATTGCGCACACGTCCAGCGCCGCACATATGTGCGCTGCTCCTCTCGTAGCGCCTTGTGGCGGCGTCGTACCGTCTTGGCGGCGCGGCGGGCTGCCCACGCTGTGTGGTTGTGCAGGTCGCCGCCTGTCGTGTGAGCAGACGTCCGAGCCATCGACGTGTGCACCACCTTCTGCCGCTCCGGCCTCTGCGGGCTGCGCACCTCGCCTTGTGCCTGTGGCGCTCAGGTGCGGCGAGGGCACACGTCACCGCATACATCCGCCCAGTCTTGGAGGACAGCAATGACCCGGTTCGGAATTCTCGGCGGCGGGCTCATGGGGCACGGAATCGCTGTTGCCCTCGCCCAGGCGGGGCACTGTGTCGTCGTGTATGACACGGACCCCGCGACCCTTGCCTCACTCGACGAGCGAATCGTGCGGGCACTCGAAAGGTGCGACATGCTGCCGGGCGATGTCGGGTCGGTCACCGCACGCGTCACAGCGGCGGAAAGCCTGCCGGACATGTCGTCGCGCGTGGATGCCGTGATCGAAGCCGTCCCTGAGCGACTCGACGTCAAGCATCGGGTCCTGGAGGCACTGGAAGCGAAGATCCCGGCCGTGATGCCGGTGTGGTCGAACACCTCGGTGCTCTCGGTCACCGAAGTGGCCAAAGGCATGCGGCATCCGCAACGGCTGGTGGGAGTGCACTGGTGGAACCCGCCCTACCTCGTTCCGCTGGTCGAGGTCGCCCCGGGCGCGGAAACGGACCACCGGTTCGTGCAGGAAGCGTGCGACGTGCTGAACCGGATGGGGAGGACGACGGTGCGCCTGCACCGTGATGTCCCGGGATTCATCGGCAACAGGCTCCAGTTCGCGCTGGTACGGGAGGCACTGCATCTGTTGGAGCAGGAAGTCTGCGACCCGGTGACGGTCGACACGGTCGTGCGGGCGAGCCTGGGCCTGCGCTGGTCGGCCGTCGGCCCCATGGAGAACGCGGATTTCATCGGACTGGACCTGACCAGGAACATCCTCGACAGCTTGGCGCCCCATCTGTCGTCCGCGGTCACCTTCCCCGCGCTCGACGAGCCACTCAACGCCGGACAGCGAGGCCGCGCCTCCGGGAGCGGGCTGCTGACCTGGCCGTCCGGGCGGGCCGAAGAAGTGGCGCAGCGCCTGGTGAACGGCATTCGCCGCAACCTCGTCGAACCGTGAGTGTCAGAGCCGGCCGCGGGGTCGGCGATGACGCGTTGTGCGGAGGGCGGTTCGCTTCAGATCGCTGCGGTGCCCCTCCAGCGATGTGGCGCCATACTTGCCGGACCGTAAGGGCACAGCTCGACACTTGTGCCGGACCGTAAGCGCACAGCTCGACACTTGTGCCGGACCGCAAGGGCACAGCTCGACGGAGGGCCGATGGCACAGACATACGGCATGTCTTTCCTCGAACTACTGCTCAACGACGCCGACATGGAGTCCTTCGACGAGGTGCTCGCGGCGGCACGTGCCACGGGGGAGCCGGTGGGCCGCCTCGACGCGCTGAAGGAGGAGCGGGCGATCGCGCTGCGTCTACGGGAGAGGCTGCTGCGGCACCGGCGCAACGAGGCGGAACTTCAGCTCCTCAACGACACCGCGAACGACCTGGCCTCCCTGAGGGCCCTCGACCCCATCCTCCAAGCGATAGCCGACCGGGCACGGCGGCTGCTGGACTGCGACCTGGCCTACATCAGCCTCAGCGACCGCGGCCGCGGCGACAGCTACATCAAGGCGACCGCCGGCAACATCTCCGGCCTGTTGCGTGAACTGCGGTTGCCGGTCGGCACCGGCGTCGGCGGGATCGTGGCGCGCACAGGCGAGCCGTACTCCGTCGCCTCGTACCTCACCGACGATTCCTTCGCCCATACCTGTGAGATCGACAAGACCGTTGCCGCGGAGCGGATCGAGTCCTTGCTGGGTGTGCCGGTCAAACTCAATCAAGAGGTGATCGGCGTCCTGCTGGCCGCACACCGCAGCCAGCGCGAATTCAGCAGCCGGGACATCACCGTTCTGATGATGCTCGGCTCGCACGCCGCCGTGGCCATCGAGAACAGCCGCCTGCTCAGCGCCGCCCAAGAGGCCGTGTCCGAACTGCGCATCGCCAACGACACCATCAGCTCCCACATGGCGGACCTGGAACGCACCGCGGAGGTCCACGAACGCCTCACTCGCCTGGTCATCCAGGGCAACGGCGTCGACGAAGTCGTCCAGGCCACCGCGACCGCGGTCGCCGGCACAGTGGTCGTCCTCGACGAGGAGGGCACCATCGTGGCCCGGTCCTGCGATCGGGACGCGGTACCGGCCTGCGAACTCGGCCGGCTCAGCGCGGACGCCTGGCAGGCGGGGCACACCGTGGTCCGCGCGACGCGGTGCGCCGTTCCCCTGATCACCGAGTCCGAGCCCCTGGGAACGATCATCCTGACCGCCACCGCGCAGGTCGACGCCACCGACCGGCGCATCCTGGAGAGGGCCGCACTGGTGGCCTCCCTCGTGCTCGTCACCCGCAGACGCATGGCGGAGGCCGAGGCGCGCGTACGCGGAGAACTCCTGGGGGACCTGCTGACCGCGCACAGCAAGGATCACGACCTCCTGCGGCACCGGGCCGCCCTGCTCGGCGTCGACCTCACCACCTGTCACACCCTGGTGGTGGCCCGGATCGACGACGAACTGCGCGAGCGGGTGTATGCCGCCGCCGCGGCCATCGCCCGGCGCTCCCACGGCCTGGCGAGCTCTCAGCGCAACACCGTCGTCCTCCTGCTGCCGGGAGACGACCCCCAGGCCATGGCGCGCCGAGCCGTGGATGAGCTCGCGCGGACCTCACGCCGCCCCGTCACCGCCGGGACAGCGTGGGCCGCGGACCTCGGCCATATCGCCGCCGCCTTCCGCGAGGCGGACAACTGTCTGCACGCTCTGATCGCCCTCGGCAGAACGGGGGAGGTCGCCGACACACGCGGACTCGGATTCGTCGGAGCCCTCTTCAGCGGCGAGCCCACCACCGCCTCCTTCATCGAATCCGTCATCGGCCCGGTCATCGCCTACGACCGCACCCACCCCTCCGACCTGGTACACACACTCGACACGTACTGCCGCACCGGCCGGCACGCCCGCAACACCGCACGCGAACTGCACCTGCACGTGAACACCGTCACCCAACGCCTGGCCCGGGTGAACCAGCTCCTCGGCGCCACCTGGCGCGACCCGGAACGGCTCCTGGAGATCCAGGTCGCCCTGCGGCTGCTGAAAGTCAGCAAGCCCTGACATGCCCGCCCGCGGACCGGCGCACCTCGCAGGCAGCCCCCGCGCGCGCCCAGTCCATGCAGCCCTCGGCGGCACGCTTCGTAACCTTTGCGCCTCGCGACACGAGGCATGAGCGACGGAGACGCCATGAAGAAGTCCATTGCCGCGACAGGGCTCGTCTGCGTCCTGGTGAGCGGCGCGATCCCGTTCCCGTCACATGCCGCCCGGACACCGACCGACTGCGACAGGCTGCGCGGCCTGCGGCTGCCCGCCTCAGCGATCGGGCTGCCCACCACGGGCGGCGAGGTGAGCGCAACGAACGCCATTCCCCCTACCGTCAGCGGAACTTCGGCGACCGGCGCGTACTGCCGTGTCGACGCCGTCATCCACCCGGTGGACCCGCGGGCTCCCGACATCACCCTGCGCGTCGCCCTGCCCCGACAGTGGAACAAGAAGTCGATGATGTTCGGCGGCGGTGGCTACGACGGCACCATCCCCGATGTCACGGGCAATGTCCCCTTCGGCCCCACCAGCCGGCCGCGCCCGCTCAGCCGCGGCTATGCCACCTACGCCAGTGACTCCGGCCACCAGGCGGCCCCAGACTTCAAACCGGTCACCTCCCTGGACGGCTCCTTCGGTGTCAACGACGAAGCCGTGCGCAACTTCGCGGGCGACGCACTGAAGAAGACCCATGACGCCGCTCGCCACATCATCCGCGCGTACTACCGCACCGCTCCCGCCCACAGATACATCGCCGGCGGCTCCAGCGGCGGGCGCGAAGCACTTGCCGTCGCCCAGCGATGGCCCACCGACTTCGATGGCGTCATCGCCGCCTACCCCGCCTGGAACGCCGTCGGCCTCAACCTCTTCTTCGGCTACGAAGCCCAGATCCTCTCCCGTCCAGGGGCCTTTCTCAACCCGGTGGAACAGGACCTTCTGTACCGCGGCGTCATCAGGTCCTGCGACGGCGACGACGGCCTGCACGACGGCGTCATCTCCAACGAGTCAGGTTGCCGCTTCCACCCTCTCACCCTGCGCTGCCCGGGCGGAAAGGACACCGCTGACACCTGCCTGTCGGATCGCCAGATCCAGGCCGTCGCGGCGCTCTCCTCCCCACTGCGGTGGAAATACCGTCTGGCCAGCGGCGAGACCGGCTATCCCGGCTTCCCCTTCCTCTCCGGCGCCGACATGACGACCCCCTTGCTGGGCATGGGCACCCGTGCCCCCGGCCACCCGATGCCGAAGGACAGCGGCTACGGCGTCCAGTTCTGGGACCAGTGGGTGCGGTACTTCGTCACCCGCGACCCCGCACACGACCCGCTGGCCGTCGACCCCCGCCGCCCCGGCGCCTGGCAGCACCGCATCAGCGGTCTCTCCGCCCTGCAGGACGTCAACGACCCCGACCTTCGCCGCTTCGCCGAGGCAGGGGGAAAACTCTTCCTCCTGCACGGCACCGCCGACGAACTCGTCAGCCACCGCTCCACCGCCGAGTACTTCCGACGCGTCCAAAGACGCGTGGGCCCGCACGCCACCAGCTCCTTCGCCCGGCTCTATCTCATACCGGGTGCCAACCACGTCGACGCCTCCTTCGCGGCAAGCTACGACTCGCTCAGCGCCCTGGAAACCTGGGCAGAGGACGGCACGGCGCCCTCACGGCCTGTCGTCACCGACACCAACCCCGCCGCAAACGCCCGCACCCGGCCGCTGTGCGCCTTCCCCGCCTGGCCGAAATACCGCGGCCACGGCGATCCCACCTCCGCGCACAGCTTCACCTGTCACAACGCACCGCCACGAACCTGACCCTGCTCGCGCGCCACCGGGGGAACCGCTCGGCGACACAGTGCGGCAGAGGCCACGCACGCCCCGATATGGCTGCGGTGAGGACATCCGCGCAGGAGCAGTGGTCGCCGCACACATAACGGATAGCGGGCCAACGGTCCCACTCTGGTGCGAGACCGAACACAACTTCAGCCACCGTCCCGGAAGTGGTGCTTCACATGCCGTCCCCACCCTCAGCACAGCCCCAGGCCCCCGGCGGCCTCAAGAAGATCGTGGCCGCCAGCCTCATCGGCACCACCATCGAGTGGTACGACTTCTTCCTCTACGGCGCGGCCGCCGCACTCGTGTTCAACAAACTCTTCTTCCCCGACTCCGATCCCATGGTCGGCACGCTTCTGTCATTCCTGACCTACGCCGTCGGCTTCGCCGCCCGCCCCATCGGCGCCCTCGTCTTCGGCCACTTCGGCGACCGGCTGGGCCGCAAGAAACTCCTCGTCTACAGCCTGCTGATGATGGGAGGCGCGACCTTCCTGATCGGTCTGATCCCCACCCACGCCACCATCGGCTCGGCCGCCCCCGTCCTGCTTACCGCACTGCGCCTGGTCCAGGGATTTGCCCTGGGTGGCGAGTGGGGCGGCGCGGTGCTGCTGGTGGCGGAGCACGGAGACGCCGCCCGACGCGGCTTCTGGGCCTCGTGGCCGCAGACCGGGGCGCCGGCCGGGCAGTTGCTGGCCACCGGCGTCCTCGCCACGCTGACGGCAACATTGTCGGACGCGGCGTTCAACTCCTGGGGTTGGCGGGTGCCGTTCCTGCTTTCCGGCGCGCTGGTACTCGTCGGACTGTGGATCCGGCTGTCCGTCGACGAATCGCCCGTGTTCAAAGCCGCCCTCGCGGCGGCCGAACGCCGCAAGACCGCACGAGCCCCCCGCGAGAAGCCGCCCATACTCGCCGTCCTGCGCGATCACTGGCGCGATGTCCTCATCGCCATGGGCACCCGCATGGCGGAGAACATCTCCTACTACGTCGTCACCGCATTCATCCTCGTGTACGCGACGGAGCACGCCGACACCAGCAAGCAGACCGCGCTCAACGCCGTCCTGATCGCATCCGCCGTCCACTTCGTGACCATCCCCCTGTGGGGTGCCCTCTCCGACAAGATCGGGCGCCGCCCCGTATACCTCATCGGCGCCCTCGGTACGGGAATCTGGATCTACCCCTTCTTCACCCTGGTCGACCGGCAGTCCTTCGCGGCAATGATCACAGCCGTCACCGTGGCCCTCCTTTTCCACGGTGCCATGTACGCCCCTCAGGCGGCGTTCTTCTCCGAATTGTTCGCCACCCGCATGCGCTACTCCGGAGCATCGATCGGCGCTCAGTTCTCATCCGTGGCCGCCGGCGCCCCGGCCCCGCTCATCGCCACCGCTCTGCTCGCCGAGTACAACAGCGCCGCGCCCATCGCCCTGTACGTCATGGCCGCCGTTCTGCTCACTGTCATCGCCCTTGGCTGTGCCAGCGAGACCCGTCACCGAGATCTCTCGGACACAGAACCCTACGAATCGGACACAGAACCCTACGAAACAGAGTCGGCGTCGGCCGGTGACCACTCGATACGTACGGCCTGAAACCCCTGCGGCCAGATGAGCGCGCCTCGGCCATGGACACCACCGGGCGCCACAGCGGCAGGACGGGGTGGCTGACCGAGTCCGAGCTGCGGCGGAATCTGCGGCAGTGGACCTTCATTCCTGATAGCCAGGAGGTCTTCGATCGGTATCCCGCTTGTCGTGCCGTCAACGGCATTCTCTTCCGCCAGCGGACGGGCATACCGTGGCGTGACTTGCCCGCACGCTTCGGGAAGTGCCATCAATGCGCTCAAGGGCTTCCGGGCCGTGGCGACCAGATACGACAAGCGAGCGTACGTCTGTCACGGCACGGTCACCTTCGCGTCGCACGGGACGGTCACCCTCGCGGCGATCCGGCTCTGGCTCCGCTGATGGTCCGCTCGACAGACCTTGAGGACTCGTGGGGGCAGACCCCGAGCAGGAGTGGCGCCGGTTTCACGGCCCGTAGATCAGGGTCCACCGCTGATTGGGCCGTCCGTCGTAGTCATTGGTCACTACCGGAGACTCGTTCGCCCCACCCCATCCGCGGTCGGGTTCGAGGGCGCGGCCAAAGAGGTTGGCGATCCGTTCGGGGGCTGCGCTGTGGGCGGGGTCCACATACCAGAGCTGATCCACGTTGGTGAACGATCTGTCGCAGTCGCTCAGCCATGTGGCCCAGCCGGCGGGCCCGTTGGCGTGGCCGGCCAGGCAGCGGCCGTCCCTGCGAGTGACCATGTGGTAACGGCCACGGCCGTCGGCGATCAGGTCCCAGAGCTGGTACGGCTCGCTGGTGCAGTTCCACACCCGCATCCGGTCGTCGCCCGGCGGCATGCCCATGCAGCGGCCGGTGCCCTGGTTCTTTACCTGAAAGGGACCGACCGCAGCGGGTCGCGAGGGATCGGCTGCCCGGCTGACGGCGCCCGAACTCGGCGTGATGGATGCCAGTGCCGCGAGCAGTCCGGCAAGAGCCAGTGCCCGCCGCATACGCGATAGCGTCAAGATTCCTCCTGTTCCAAGTGGTGTCTCGGGACACCACGATTCCCCAACGCAGACGTGAGGGAACGGAGTTGAGAAGCCAAACCCCTCGAACGAGTACCGTCCTCACTCCAACAGTTGTCTCGACCTCAGATAGCAGCCCCCATGTACTTGGGGGAGACCCAGTGGAGGATGGCTGGGCGCCGGCCCATGTCCGCGATCCGGCGGCATCCGCGGGAGACTTTGGGGTGCCTACTACTTCCAGATCGCTTGCGGCTTCACTGTTCGTGGAGCGCCAGCCCGGGGCCTTGGCTGACCACAGCGCATCTGGGAAGACCGCGGGGCCTGGTCAAGGACCGGCGTCCCTGGCGTGTTCCGCGATCTGATCCCGGAGCGCTACTACGAGTACGGCGTTGCCTCTGTGTATGCCGAGTTCGCGCACCGCCACGGCTGGCTCAAGCCTGACCGCGTATTGGACGGAGACGAATACGCAGCCCTGCAGTGCTCCGGGAGCCACATCTGCTGATCACCAGGAACACTGCCACCACCACGACGTCACGCAGTGACCGAATCGGAGGTTGGTGCTGTTCGGCCATCTGCGCTGACGCTAAGCGAGGTACCCGCTGATCGCCTCGGCGGTGTAGTCGTCCAGGGGACGGTTCAAGCCCTCAGGGTCGAGTCGCCGTCCGGGCAGGTCCACGTGCTCGACCAGTATCGAGCGAATCTGGCGGGCGGGCAGCGCATGGATACCGGACAGGGCCACGAACACGCGAAGGGCCGGATCCAGCAGCGCGGCAACAGCGACGTACTCCACCCCCGGGCCGGTGAACCGCGCAGAGAACGCGGATGCCGTGTCGCACAGCCGAGAGTGCGGGGCGGCCAGCCACGCAGCTCCGCGATGCGGGCGGCCTGGGCACTCAAGGATGTGAACAGTTGAGGGTCGAGCAGTGGGGCCTTGCTGCTGACTCCACGAAGCTCGCGTGGCATCTCGAACAGCAACAGCTCGGTCCGGCGTGGCGGAACACGGTGCGGCGGCCGTAACCACGGTTCCGACGGGACAGGCTGAGGCCGGGCGCCGCCGCGCGGTCGCAGGGTGCCGATGATGAAGAGCTGCTGTCCAGTGCGGGCCGCTACCGTCAGGTCGACACGGGTCTTGTTGTCCTGGCCGGCGATCAGGCTGTCAGGGGTTCGACTCCCCTGGGCTCCACTGCATAAAACCCCTTCGACCTGCGGAAACGCGGTCGGAGGGGTTCTCGCTGTCCGTGGGGCGGGCGGGGACGGTGGCCGGGTGAGGTCGACGGCTGCGACCATCCGCAGGTTGCACTTCATCGGCGTACCCCTCCGAATCGAGTCGTGGCCCGATGCCCCGCGTGGATCCAGGCATCTTCGACGTGGGACTTCTCGACGTGCGCGTAGATCACGGTCGTGTTGAGCCATTCATGTCCGAGGACCTCTTGGACGGCAACGACGTCCATGCCGTTGCGGGTAGAGGTCGGTAGCGGCGAAGTGTCGCAGCACATGCGGTGTGAGCTGGCCGACCTGGTGCGGCAGATGCCGGACGACCGCGTCAGCGAGCCTGGTCCGCAGAGCGTCGTCGGTCACTGCCCTGCTGGAGCCGTCGCCGTATCGGCGTTTTCGAGGCAAACAACGGTGCACGAGGGTCGTTGACCTTGTCGTCGAACTCCCAGCGCGGCCCGGTGATCCACCATTCCAGCAGGTTACGCGAGCCGTTGATGAGTGGGACGAGCCGCTCTTTCATGCCACGGCCCTGGCTGCCCTTGTCCTTGAGGAGGACCTTGCCGAACCGCCCCAGGTTCCAACGGACGTCGCCGATCCGCAGTAGGCACAGTTCCGAGATCCGCGGTCCGATGAGGCCGACCAGCCGCGAGGCGGTGTAGTTCCGGGCGGCCGGAGCGTACTCGCGTGTCTCTTCCATGTCGCACCGCCAGCCGCCGAAGAGCGCGGTGACCTCCGCTTCCGGCAGCGGGATCCGCAGCCTCGCGGAGGTGCCACCGAGGGGCCGGTTCATCTCATCCAGCGGGGGATTCGACGACGAAGCCGGTGGCGGCGTGGATGCCGACCTTGTGCCGTAGTTCGAGGAACTCGAAGAATACGGCGAAGGCCGCGGCCTGGCGGACCTCGGTGCCCAAGGCTGAGTCGCGACGGTGCCGCCCGAAGTACCGGTCGAGGTCGTGGGCCTCCATCTGCCACAGGGACCGACCGAACCATTCCCACAGGCCAAGGACGGGGCCGACGTCACCGCGGATGGTGTCGTCGAGGACTCCGGCGGAGGCCCGGGCGAGGACGAACTCAGCCAGCAGATCCTGCTCGAAGGCCCCGACCTCCTCGGAAGTCTCCAGCCGGAGCTCCGGCCGCAGATCGCGTACGACGGCCAGTGACATCCCGTTCCTCCTCTTCAGCTATCCAGCGACTTCGCTGGACGAGGGCGCATGCGGTGTCGGTGCGGCAGCGCGCCTGTGGTCACACTGTCTTTATCGCGCCTCCGTCGATGATGTGGTCCGCCCCGGTGGTGCTGCCGGCGAGGGGCGAGGCGAGGTAGGCGACAAGGGCGGCGACCTCGTCGGGGTGCACGAGCCTGCCGGTGACCATGCCCATGGCGGCCGGGAGATGGGCCAGGAGCTGTTCCTGTTCCAGGCCCATCGACTTGGCAAGCTCGGCTCCGTAACCGTCGGGGCTTTCCCACATGTCGGTGCGGACGGGCCCGGGCGAGACGGTGTTGACGCGCACGCCCTGGGGGCCGAACTCCTCGGCCAGCGCCTTGCCGAACGCGGTCAGTGCGGCCTTGGCGGTGGTGTAGGTGACAGGGCCCGCATGCGGGGTCCTGGCGCCGTTGGAGGAGATGTTGACGATGGCGCCGCGGCTGGTGGTGAGGTGAGGCAGCGCGGCCCGGGTAGTGCGGACCGAGGCGAGGAAGTTCAGGTCGAACGTGTCGTACCACTGCTGGTCAGTGAAGGTGCGGAAGCCGCCCGTCCGGCCATCCCCGGCGTCGCCGCCACCGACGTTGTTGACCAGGAGATCCAGCCCGCCGAGCTCGGCTTCGGCCTGAGCGACGAGCCGGGCAGGGGCGTCGGCTTCGGAAAGGTCCACGGACACGCCGATCGCGCCGGTGGCCTTGAGCTCCGGAGTGATCGTCCGTGCTGCGGCCACCACCCGCATGCCCTCACTCACCAGAGCGGAGACGATGGCCAAGCCGATACCCCGGCTCGCGCCGGTCACGACAGCGGCCTTGTCGGTCAGTTGCAGGTCCATGGAGCACCCCTACCCAGAGATGAGTCTTACCCGATGCGTTAACCCTAGAACTTGCAACATTGGTGTTGCAAGTTATCGATGAATGGCGACTATCCCGTACCCTCCTCGGAGAGTCAGAGAGAGGAACCTCGTGGAGCGGAAGAGTCAGCAGCGGCCACTGCGCGCGGACGCGGAGCGGACCGTGAGGGCAATCCTGGAAGCTGCCGAGCGTGTCCTCAGCTCCAATCCGGCGGCCACGATGGAGCAGATCGCGGAGGCGGCGGGCGTCGCTCGTACGACCGTGCACCGCCGGTTCACCAGCCGCGAGGCCCTGGTGGACGCTCTGACAGCCTGGGCAACGCGGCAGTTCCACGAAGCCGTGACGAGTGCCCATCCCGACAGCGCCCCACCACTGATCGCCCTCTACCAAGCGACCGCCAACGTCCTCCGGGTCAAGATCGGGTGGGGGTTCGCAATGAGCAGGACCACACCGGAGGACCCCGAGGTGGCACGAGCACACGCCGATGTGCTCGCTCAGTGCGACCGCCTGTTCCAGCGCGCCTTGGAAGCCGGTGTGCTGCGCCCTGACACTGACCTGGCGTGGGCTCGCCGCGTCTATTACGCCCTCATTCACGAGGCCGCCCAGAATCGCTCGGACGAAGCCGACGATGTCGATGAACTGGCGACCCTCGTGGTCGACACCTTGTTGCGTGGCCTGGGTCGGCAGGGCAGCTCCCTCAGCCCGTAACGAGCTCTGGCAGGAGTTGCTTCGACCACCTGCTGGCTGCGGTGGCCGAGCACGACCGGCTCAAGGTCAGATCCTCGCCGAGGGGCGATCGCTTGTGGTCATCGTTTCCCCTCGCTGTGCCATGTCCGGAAGACGGAGGTCACCGACTCCGTGGTGGACTCGGCGGGTGATCTTCCCCGTGGTCGGCGGGAGGTAGGCGCTCAAGGCCACAGCCGCTGAGCAGCGACGGAGCCCGGCCCGCGCGCTTCCGAGGGCCGGGACGCCACGGCATCCACCTGACCAGAGCCGGGCGCACGGTGGAGGCGCGGCCGGGGGGTGCGCCGCTATGCGTACATCTTCTGAATCCACTCCGCCGCCCCGCTCTCGGCGGTGATCTTTCCGCGCTTGTCCTGCGTACAGGCCCTCGGATGAGGACGGCGCCGCCCGCGGAACGGAAGCGGCAGGGCTTCAGAGCGCGGGCCCCTCGGCGGCGGCCAGCATGTTCTCGATGAGATCGGCGGCGCGCGGGGTGCCGCCCTCGGCCCGGGCGGCGGCCTGCAACTGCTGGGACTTGTCGACGCGTACCGGATCCGTGACCAGGTCGTTGAGCGCCGTACGAAGGGTCTCGGCGGCGGCGTCAGCGGTGTCCACACGGCGGGCGACGCCGAGTTCGACGAGCCGGTCGGCGTTCATGAACTGCTCGGCTCCCTGCGGCACGGCGATCATGGGAACGCCGGCGAGGAGCCCTTCGCCGCAGCCGCCCATGCCGCCGTGGGTGACGAAGGCGTCGGCCTGTTCCAGGATCGCCCGCTGCGGAACCCAGGAGTGCACTTCGACGTTGGGCGGGATGGTGCCGAGTTCCTCGGGGTCGGTGTACTTGCCGATCTGGAGTACGACGTGCCAGCCGGGCAGGTCGCCGAAGGCCGCGATGCACTGGCGGTAGAACGCGGCCCGGCGCGTGTACGCCGAACCGAGCGAGATCAGCAGCACGTTGTCCGCGGCCGCCGGTCGGGTCCAGTTGTCCGTGGCCGCTCGGGTGTCGAAGCAGGGGCCGACGAAGGTCACCGCGTCGGTGTCGACTCGATCGGCGTGCGGCTGCATCGCTCGCGGGATCAGGGCGAGGGCTCGGGAAGGCGGGCCGGAGAACGTGTCCACGTCCGTGGTGGTCGCACCGCAGTCGGCGAGCCACCGTGCGAACCTGTCCCGGTACGCGTCCGCGCCCGGCAGCTTCCGCAGATGCGCCGCGACTTCCTCCTGGTAGCCGTCCCAGCCGACGAACGTCGGGGACAACTGCACGAGGGGACGGCCCTGCGCTTCGGCGAGGGCGCGCGCGGCATAGGCGCCGATGTCGTAGAGGTACAGGTCGGCCGGATCGTCGTCGTAGGCGGCGCGCAGTTGCGGGAGCGCCTGGACGGCGTCGTCGAGGAAGAGGCAGGCCGCGGCGATGGGGTCGGCAGGCCAGTCGTTGTCCGCGACGGGCAACGTGGAGGTGCAGGTCACCGATTCCGCACCGGCGGACTCGATCCGGTCGGCCACGAACGGGTCGTTGGCGTAGGTGACCCGGTGCCCGCGGGCCACCAGCTCACGGATGAGCGCGAGGCTGGGCAGGACATGGCTGACGATGGGAACGCCGACCATCGCGATATGGGCGCGGCGACGGGACATGGGCGATCACTCGTTTCTGGCGCGGGCCGGGTGCGGGCGAATGTGGCGCGTGCGCGGTGTCAGGGCCGGTCGGCCTGCGCGGCGGCCTCCTCCAGATCGGCGACGGTCCCCGACATGATCGTCCGTACATGCCCGGTGATGTGCCGCACGGGCCAGTCCCACCACGCCACGGCGAGGAGCCGGGCGATGTCCGCAGCGTCGTAGCGGGTACGGATGAGCCGGGCGGGGTTGCCGCCGACGATGCCGTAGTCGGGGACGTCGACGGTGACCACGGCACCGGCGGCGATGATCGCGCCGTGACCGATGCGTACACCGGGCATGACCGTGGCGCCGTGGCCGAACCACACGTCGTTGCCGACGACCGTGTCGCCCCGGCCGGGCAGGCCGGTGATCAGGTCGAAGTGCTCCGCCCAGGAACCCCCCATGGTGGGGAACGGGAAGGTGGAAGGGCCGTCCATACGGTGGTTGGCGCCGTTCATGATGAACCGGGTGCCCGTCCCCAGCGCGCAGTACTTGCCGATGACAAGGCGCTCGGGACCGTAGTGGTAGAGAACGTTGCGCGTCTCGAACGCGGTCGGGTCGTCCGGATCGTCGTAGTAGGTGAAGTCACCGACCTCGATCAGCGGCGACTTCACCAGCGGCTTGAGCAGAACCACGCGCGGGTGCTCGGGCATCGGGTGGAGCACGGTGGGGTCAGCGGGAACGGGCTGCATCGTTGAGGCGGTTCCTCTCTGGTGAACCTAGGGCGACAACTGTCGCGTTAAGATGCTGACACAGCTCTGCCGCCTTGATCAACCGGATACTGATTGCCGATGACAGACCCACTGGACACGACGTCTGACCGCCGTCCGGGCGGTCGCACCGCCCGCATCCGCGCCCAGGTTCTCGATGCGGTACGCGCCGAACTCGCTGAAGGCGGTCACGAAGGACTCACGATGGAGGGTGTCGCGACGCGGGCCGGAGTGCACCGCGCCACGGTCTACCGGCGTTGGCGCGATGTCGGCGGCCTGCTCGTCGACGTCATCGACGCCGCCGGCGAGATCGACTGGCAGCCGCCGGACACCGGCTCGCTGCGCGGCGATCTGACGGCCCTCAACCAGGAGATCCAGGAATCCCTGGTCGTACAGCCGTCGTTCGCCGTCGCCCTGATGGCCGCCTCGTTCCACTCCGAACAGGCCGCGCGGGCCCAGACGCGGTTGTGGGCGGACCGATATGCCCAGTGCGAGATCCTCGTCGAGCGCGCCGTCGAGCGCGGTGAACTACCCGCACCGCACACGGACGCGCGGGGCCTGCTCATCGCCGCCACGGCGCCGCTCTACCACCAGCTAGTGCTCCTGCGTGCCGATCCGGACCCGCAACTCCCGGGACGAGCCGCGGAGGCGGCAGTCCTGGCGGCTGCCGCGGGTGCCTTCTCCCTCAGTCGGGAAGAGAGCGCGTGAGGGAGGAGACAGGGAGCGAACGCAAGCGCAACCATGAGCGCGACAAGACCGATCACGGTCCAGTAGCCCTGGTTCGGCTCCTACCGTCGGGCTGAGTAGACCTGCGAGGAGAACACCCGGCTCATGGCCGACCCCCTCGCGCCGATGCTGCTGCTGACCGGCTATCAGATACCGGCCACGATCCGCCGCGGCGGAGTCAGGTGCATCTCTGGGCAGTGCGGTGTCCTGGGCCCGGGCTGCGGCAACGAGACCTGGCGGAAGAATCGCAAGGTCAAAAACACCCGCACGCCGAGGTGATCCGCAGTCTGCCCGGCATGGGCGCCATGCTCGGGGCCACCTTCATCGCCGCGACCGGCGGCGACATGCAGCCCTCCGGCACGGGCGAACTACGAGCGAAAGCGCGCGGAGGGGAAGGGGCGCAAACAGACCGTGCTGTCCCTCGCCCGGGGTCGGGTTCTCAAACGACATGGCTTTCGCGGAAAGCGCGCCCTGGTCGGCACAGCGGCCGCTCAGCGGACCGGTGTCGTCTGGGCCAGGGCAATGCGCCAGTCGTCGCCCTGGCGGGTCAAAACGTAGGTCATGACACCGACCGAGGGCAGCTCGGACGAGCTCTCCGTCTCGGACCGTTCGTCATGGACGGTCTTGGTGAGGCTGACGACAGCGACGTCTGGGGTGGTGAACCGGATGTCGTCGACCTCCAGCGAGGTCCGGATGTCCTTGAGTGGTGACGAGAGCGCTTCGGTCATGGCCGAAGCGAAGGCCTCGCGCCCGAAGAGGCGCCGCCCGGCCAAGTTGACGATCACCAAGTTCGCCGTGTGTAGCGCAGGCAGCACGTCCGGGTCGATCTGCGCCTCCTGGGACCGCGCGACCAACTCGCGAATTCTTTGCTCATCGGCGTCGTTGGCGGGAACAGTGAAGTTCGTGGTGTCCATGGGGGAAACCTAGGACCTCAACTTAGGTTGAGGTCAACTTCTATCACCGGACTGGCCTCGCGGACGAAGAAGGGACAGCCGTGCAGCGCGCGACTTGACCCGATACCGCGCTGGCGGTGCGCAGTTCACCGAGCGGTTCATCGACATGCTGATGAACCAGCTCGTCGAGCAGCGGTCGGAGCAGGTGAGCGCGGCTGGTCTGCCCATGGTGCGCAAGGTGGTGACCGTGGCGTTCGAGGCCTGGCACGATGCGGCCGGGCCGGTCCCCGACAGTGCGCGGACACGAGGGGGTGCGAGCTCGCGCTGATCGCGGTCTTCGTGGACTTCGTCGATGGCCCCGGAGCCTGCGAGAGCGTCCTGCTGACGGCCCTCGGCGACGCCCTGGACTGATCCGGCTCACGCCGCCGCAGGACAGAGCAAAGGCAAGGCGTCGGCCCCTCTCCGCCTGTGTGCTGTCGCTGCGGTCCCCTGAGGCGGGCGCCTGCTGCCGCAGGACGTGTGGCAGACGCCACTCCTCGAGCGTGCATCGTGCTTTTGTCAACTGTGCACCCTGCGGTATCAATCCGCGAGGGGAGCGGCTCCGGAGGACTCATGACAGCGCCCGATTCGACGTCAGGCAGCCTGACCCGTCGCGACCAGACCACCGACCGCTTCACCAAACGCCTGGAACGCCTCGGTTCCGAACAGACCTATGTACGTATCGGCGGCATCCTCGCTCTCGAACAGATCGTGCAGGATGCTCCCGAGCAGGCAGCCGCCAGTGCCGCCCGGGTCCTGGGTCGCTTCAGTCGCCACCGCGCACCCAGAGCCGAGCCACAGCCCGCCCCTGACGCAGCCGAAACACCGCTGCCCGAGGAGCCAGAGGGCGACGGTGACGTTCCGTTTCCGCACGGTCTCCCGGGCTGAAGTCCAGGCACGGCCCTCGACGGTGCCATAGCACGAGCATCCCAAGATCCCTGTCTTTTCAAGCTGTTTTGGACGCATCGGCTGATTGCCGCCGCCCTGTCGTTTTCGCCATGCGTATCGACGCCATTACTTCCAGTGGCGGCGGGTTCCAGTCGCCACATCACGAGGGGAAGCAGGAGCACATGGGTGAGTGGAGCGGTTGGAAGAGCGTGGAAGGCACGATCATTTCAGCACCGAGCGTGGCATCGCGCGTCCCGTCGAAGATGACCGTGGTCGCCCGGGGGCCGAAGAACCGGATCGTCGCCCGGTCCTGGAACGAGGGCCAGGAGTGGGCTGATTGGAACGACCTGGGCGGCAGCCTGACGTACGACCCGGCGATCGTCGCAGGCAAGTCGGACCGGTACACGGTCTATGCGGTGGGCGGCAAGCGGGTGATCTACCGCAAGAGCTGGATCGAGGGCTCCAACTGGCCCGACAAGTGGGCCCAGACCAACGAGACCACCCAGGCGTGGGGCGGGGTGGCGGCGGCGGCCGCGGGTGAGGGCCGCATCGACCTGCTCACCGTGAACAACGTCAACGCCGTCCTGCACGCCACCGCGCCGATCGACCAGCCCTGGGGGTCGTTCAGCTCCATCGGCGGGACCATCAACGGCACCGCTGCGGTGTCCTGGGCCACCGGCCGCGTCGACCTGTTCGCGCGCGGAGCGAACAGCAACAAGATGTACCACCGCGTGCTCAACGGCAGCACCTGGGGCACCTGGCGGGAGATCGGCACCGGCTTCATCTCCGGCCCCGGAGCCGCTACCTGGGGGCCGGACCGGCTGGACGTCTTCGCCAAGGGACACGACCACCAGATCCTGCACCGGTTCTGGAACGGCAGCCAGTGGAGCGAGTGGATCGACCTCGGCATCACCGGCACGGACGACGCCCCCGCGGCGGTGTCCCGGAGGAAGGGCAACATCGAACTGTTCATCCGAGGCCGGGACAACAAGCTGTACCACCGCACCTACACGGCCGACGACGACGAACTGGACGACGCCGGCACCGAGGACGCCTCCTGACAAGGTGAGCACAACGGCTGCCAGACAGGTGTGACCCACCGCTGACAGGGCCGGTACCGAGACACTGACGACATCTCGGAGACCGGCCCGCCAGCACTCCGATCACTGCACCACTGCAGCTTCCAGCAACACTGCCCTACGACGCCGAAACGCTCTCCAGCAACGCCGGGCCGCTCGCGGCCGGAACCACTGGCGGCTGCTTCGCTGGCCAATCGACCAGGCGTGACGCACGAGCAGCGGAAGGACAGGCGGGTACCGAGGCCCTTATGCCGCGAAAGGCCTCGGGACGCCGCACCTTTTCCGAAGCTGACAAAGACCACCAGGCACCGTCACCGTCCCAGGCCTGCTTGCACAGCCCAAGCTCAGTGGTATGCCCTCAACTCACAGACCACACCCACCACACGGCAGAGTGGCACCCGCGGCGCCGGTCACCCTGGCGGGTGACTGCGCGGGGTGGTGACGCTGGGCCAAGCTCAGTGTCATGAAAGCCACTTTGATCCGCCGCGCATGCACTGTGGCCCTGGCGCTGGCGGCCACGATGGCCCCCGCGGTGGCAGCCCAGCCGGGAGACACCGACGCGCCCCCGCATCGGTCCGACATCGGGGCTCAGGCGCGGTTGCTGGGCGAGAAGATCGTTCCGCACAAACTCCCTTTCCAGAACACGACGGTTGGCGGGCTGTCGGGCATCGACCGCAATCCGTGTACGGGTGAGTACGTGATGGTCAGCGACGACCGCTCGGTCCTGCAGCCCGCCCGCTTCTACACCGCCAGAATCCGTGTGGACGGCGCCGGGGTGCACTCCGTCGACTTCACCGGCACGCACCCCTTCCTGCAGCCGGACGGCTCGGTGTACCCGCCGGCCAGCGCCCGCGACGGCAAGGTCGTTGACCCGGAAGAGCTGCGGGTCGACCCGCTGGGCTGCCGCTACTGGTGGGCGCAGGAAGGCGACCGGCCCAAATCGTCGAGTGACCCGCTGATCCAGCCGACGATCCAGTTCGCCACCCGGACCGGCCAGTATCGCGGTCAGTTGCCTCTGCCGCGCCACTACGAGTCGACCAGGCAGGACTGGGGTCTCAGGCGGAACAAGGCGGTGGAAGCGATCACCTTCGGCGACCACAACAGCACGCTCACCAGCGCCGTCGAGGGGCCGCTGTTCCAAGACGGCCCGGAGCCCGACCTGGAGCGCGGCGCCCTGGTCCGCGTCACCCAGCAGAACCGGCAGGGCGACGTCCTCGGGCAGTTCGCCTACCCGCTGGAGAAGATCTTCACGGAGCCCGACCCGACCAGCCCGTGGGGCCCGGACACCGGGGTGCCCGCGATCCTCGCCTTCCCCGAAGACCCCAGCCGCTACCTCGTACTCGAACGCACCTGGGTGGCGGGCGCAGGATTCAAGATCCGCATCTACGACGCCACCACCCGCGGCGCGACGAAGGTGCAGAACATGGACTCCCTGGCCGGGCAGAAGATCATCCCCATGCGCAAGACACTGGTCACGGACTTCCACGACCTGGACCTGTCCACGGTCGACAACACCGAAGGCATGACCTGGGGCCCGACCCTGCCCAACGGCGAACGCACCCTGCTCCTGGTCAGCGACGACAACTTCGCCGCCGATGAGGTCACCCAGATCGTCGCACTCAGCATCCGCTGACAACCCCGCAACGCCAACCGAAGGGGCGGCCGCGCTACGGGATTCCCCTGAACCGAAGCGCGAGCCGCCACTCTCAGAAGCCAGATGATCAAAGGCCGACGATTACACAAGCCGGCAGCCTCGTCCTGCGCCTGGACGTCACAGGCCTCACCGCGTGGCCGTACTGACATGGGGGCGGCGACGCCGTGCGCGGGCGGCGGATTGCCCGGGCGTCGAGGACGGCGCTGCGCGGCGCTGCGGCTGCTTGCTCTGCGGGCGGGGAAGAAGCTGACAGTGAGCCATGTTCGCGTGGCTACGGGCGCGTGGGGTGGTCGACCGGTTCGTCCTCACCGGCCCGCAGTGGCCGTTTCCTGAACGGGAGTTGCTGCGCCTGGTGCGGTACGAGGGGAAGGAACGGAAGGACGCTGCGGCGTTTGTCCGTTAGCCGACGGACAAGCCCACGGACAAGCCGACGTCCGGCGGCTCCGGTGACGACGGCACGCCGGGGCCGACATAGAAGCCGACCGGCTCCCCGGCCTCCGACGAGACCGCATCGAGCACCACGGCTCCCGAGCCCGACGGCTCCCTCGCCCACACCGGCGCCGACGCCACCCCGTGGCTGCTCGGCGGCGCCGGAGTCCTCCTCGCCGCCGGCGGAGGCGCACTCCTGGCCGCCCGCCGACGCCGTACGGACGACTCCGACAACGACGCCTGCACCGAGAGGTAGAGCCCGTCTCCTTGACGAAGAACCCTCCCCGCCGAACGGAAGAACTGGCGACCCGAGCGGACCGCTCGACCACGGTCGCGGGGGAGGTAGACGCGTGATCTCTCGGGCAGGATCCTGGCGGACTACGAGCCGGAGGAGCTCGAGCAGGTGAGAACCCGGATCGGCGAACCGTACGCGGTCAGCCGGCCAGCGCGTGGTGCTGGCGGGCGTTGATCTGCATGCCGGGAATCGGATCGCCATCCACGGAGTTGGTGGGGGATGTGAGCCGGAATTGGAGAGTCATGCGAGCGATTCAGGTATACGAAGTGGGCGGTCCCGAGGTGCTGCGGGAGGTCGATGTGGACCAGCCGCGGCCGGGTCCGGGCCAGGCGGTCGTGGAGGTCGCCGCATCCGGGGTCAACTTCCTCGACGTCTACCACCGCGAGGGCCGATACACCCTCCCGCTGCCCTTCACCCCGGGCACTGAGGGCGCGGGCACGGTCGTCCAAGTTGGACCCGACGTCGCCGACGTCGCAGTGGGGGACCGGGTCGGTTGGGTGGAGATTCCCGGCACTTATGCCGAACGGGCCGTCGTGGACTCCACCCGGCTGGTGCCGCTACCTGACGATATCGGCTTCGAGACCGCCGCCGCCGTGCTCCTGCAAGGTATGACCGCGCACTATCTCGTCAAGGACGCCTACCCGGTCCAGTGGGGCGACACGGTGCTCGTGCATGCGGCTGCCGGTGGCGTGGGGCTACTTTTGACCCAGCTCATCACCCACCTCGCCGGCAGGGTGATAGGCACGACGTCGACCACGGCGAAGGCCGAACTGGCGAAGCGTGCCGGGGCCGCTGAGGTGATCCTCTACTCCGCAGTCGACGATCTCGCAGCCGAGGTGAGGCGGCTCAACGGCGGTCAGGGACTGCCGGTTGTCTTCGACGGCGTCGGCGCGCACACCTTCGACGCGAGCCTCGCCAGCCTGCGAACTCGCGGCCATCTCGTACTCTTCGGCGCCGCAAGTGGTGCCGTGCCGCCGTTTGATCCCATTCGGCTCGCCCACGGTGGTTCGCTGACCCTGATCCGGCCCAGCCTCGGGGACTTCATCGCCGATCGGTCCGAACTGCTCCGACGCGCCGCCGATGTGTTCGAGTGGGTGCGCTCCAAGGCGCTTGAGGTCACCGTAACGGCCCGCTACCCTCTGGCCGAGGCCGCCCAGGCCCACAGCGATCTGGAGGCTCGGCGTACCACCGGCAAGCTGCTCGTTGTACCCGATGCAGCCGTTATTGGATACCGCGAGGGGACGCAGAGCTGATGCCGGGAGTGCAGTTCACTCGAACTGACACAGTAAGGGCCACGCCTCGGTCAAGGGCCGACGAACGCACCACCCACCGCTTCAGCACCACAGGGCGCAGCTCTGGCGTCTCGCGAACCCGTTACAGGGGGCGTGGTCCTGCACTCGCAGAGACCGGCAGCGGAAATCCCTCTGCAGGGGAAGGCGGGATCTACCTGCCGGCCACTCCCACTGAGCTCCACATCTCCAAAATCCCCGACTGTGTCACTCACTGAGACGCTGCAGAACTGCCCGGACAAACACCGAGACCACCGACCTGGACGGGCAGATGGTCGAGGTCGCTGTGATCGACGCGGCCACCGGCAAGAAGTTGACGGACACCCTGGTCAAGCCGACCAGCGCTGAGCGAGGAGAGAAGGGGCCTGGAGGCGTCAAGACTCCTGACGGGCGGCCCATCGGGACCATCACTTCCTACTGCAAGGGTCAGACAGTGTGTCCTGACTGGGTCAACAACATCTGATCGGTACATGCAGTCAGCAGACGCCGGTCGGAGAATTCTGGAGACGTGGACGATTTCCCGGCCCGCGTCTTGCTGACGCTTCGCCGCTTCATCGGCACCCCGCTTCCCGGGACCGACTATTACATTCGTGCTGCCCATCGGACCGGCAGTGACCGTTTCCGAGTCCACTTGGCCAGTTCAACTGTCGACCCGCTCCTCGTGGACCTGCCCGAACGATGGCCGGACGGACAACAGATCGGCGATTGGTGGTATGTCGGGGCCCTACGCCACGTGGCACAGCGGGCCTTGGCTGAAGACCTCTCGCACACGCGCAGCGATGAGGGTCTGCGGGTAGTCGACATCGCAGGACTGGAAGCCGCAGGTCTACTGACCAGAAAGAGCGAAGTCACAGCCCAGGACGCGCTGGACTACGTGATCGCCGACTTGGTAGGAGACCTCCTTTGGCATGGCGCGGCAGCTTCCGCTGCTCCGGGGCTGTACCACCTCGTAGGCTTCAACCTGCGCACCCCCGCCGTCCTGCGTGTCTATCCGACCTGCGACTACGGCACCGTTGGCGTGGACGTTGCGTTGTACGACGATGACACCCGCCAGCTCCGCAACGTGGGGTGGTGGGCCTCAGCCAAACTCATGGCCGTCCTCAACCCAGATGACCGTGAAACCCTTCCCGCGCATCGCGTCGACGAGGCTGCGGATCCGCTGTGTGACGCGGTCTATGACCTGCCTGGGTGGGCATGAGCAGCCGCCACTCACCCGGACGGACGGACCATAACCAGACCGGTGTGATGGCGATCGGGTCGGGTCCACGCTGTTCGTCACCGTCCACGACGGTCCGGGGATGAGCTGTGTCAGCGGAATGCTGACGCTTCGGAGCAGTGACGTTCCGGCGCGGCCTGCGTTGGCAGACCGTGACCACCGCGAGGACCACCCATTTGCGCAGATCCGCCCGTACGACACCCGCCCGCGTGCACGCCCGTCGCAAGGCCGCGCAGGAGGCGGCGGCCGCGGCCGCGAAGGCCGGGCGGCGCCCTCACCATGTGGGCTGCCAGCGCGGACCGCAGCGGGTCGCGATGTCGGTCCGGCTGCTCTTGGAGGACGACGTGCGCCTCGACGCGGCGCTGGCGCAGTCCGGGCTGTACCTGCAGGACGGCGTCACCGAGGCGCTGCGGCTGTGGTTCAAGAAGCTGAAGATCCCCGTGTCGCCCGTGCCCACCGTGGCCGCGCAGGACTGAGGTCCGAGGTTCGCGGACGGGGGGGCCGGTGTGCCGATCTCCGGGATTCCGCATGGTTCGCCGACCTGTTCCCAGGTGGTGCCGACGGCGCGCTCCTCGAGGAACCGCAGCTTGGTGTTCGGGTTGGGGCTGGCCTGGAGGCGGCCACGGAGCCCCAGGGTCGTACACCCTGCACGCGTCAACGCCGCATCCGCGGTCCAGCTCCGCGCCCACTGCCAGCCTCGGGAGGAAACGACCTCTAAGACGCCATCTCATTTGGATAGTCTGCGGTAGCAGATGAGGGTGCAGGCGATGCTGGTGAAGGCGAGGAAGTGCTCGGCCTTGCGTTCGTAGCGGC
>NZ_JOAP01000001.1 GCF_000720475.1 Streptomyces aureocirculatus | reverse complement strand
CCGCACGAAGAGCCTCTCCGTCGACGCCAGGTATCGCTTGCGGTTCGTAACCAACAACAAGTGCAGAAGACATGCGGCCAACCTACCGAGCCCTGCCCATACATGATCCGCCGGACAGGGCCTAGCCCGCCGGGTTCACGAATCCCAGGACGCTCTCCATGGAGCACGCCATGAGTCCTCGCGTCTGCCGCAAGGGCCGTAAGCGACCGATCCCGTTCGACTGCAAGTTGGGCACCGAACACTGAGGTGCCTGTAACCCCTTCACCCACCGGCCCAGCCCGCCCAAGAACCCTGCCGACCACGCCGTTCCCCTCGCAATGAGTAAGGCCAATTGTCAGCGCTGGAGCTGGTCCACACCTCCCTCAAGGAGATTCCCCGTGATTGCCGCACGCTTCAACCCGCTGGACATCGAGTGCCTTGTGAAGACCGCTGTGGAGCTGTGGGAGGACATCGACCCCAGCGATCTTTCCGAGCACCAGCAGGACGCCCTCAACCGCGCACGCGATCTGTTGCTCGCCGAACATACTGACCAGGAGTCTTCCCACCCCGAAGTAGTGACCTTCATCAGTCCGCGCCCGGCAGGACAGGCATGGGTGCTGCGCCGCCGGGACCGCCACGAGGACGTGGTGACACTCCATGATGATGAGGACTCCGCGCTGGCTGATCTCGCCACGTACGTGCGTGGGGTCTGGGACAACCTCGTTGGTAAGGAAGGTGTCCCCGAGCAGCCGCCCACCGACGACCGCGAGGCCGTGCGACTCTACTACGGGCCCGAGCGGGATAGCCGCCCGGATGAGGGATACAGCCTCTACGCCGAGGATATCGCCAGGCGCGGACGGACCCGCATCGTGCCGCTCGACTACCGCTTCCTTGATGAGGATGCGAGCGAGCAGGCGAATCGGGACGCCACCTTCCACCCGCAGACCGACGACAACGACCCCCCATACGTCCAGGTCGACGGCGTCCTGGTGTTTGTCTACCTCGACCACGAGGCCGGTGCCGTCCGGGTCTCCGTGCACCTCGACTCCGCAGCAGACCGGCTGGTCCGTCCCGACGGCACCGTGCCGCTGCGCGTGGATGTCGAAGACGCCGTGGTGCTGGATGACAAGGTGACCAACGTCTGGAAGCCCAGGCAGAAGGGCGGCGACGCCTGATGGACCTCACCCCGAACGACTGGCAGCGGGAGAACCTGCCGCCACTCGCCATCACCTGCCCGGACTGCGGCTCGGCGGCCGGCGAACTGTGCACGAGCCACGACGGCACCCGCGCCCGCAATTCCCAGGTGCACCGAGGACGTACTGCCGCATGGGACCAGGCCCGGATTGACGGCAACCCGGCCGTCCGCCTCGTCCTCGACGCCGTCAAGACCCGGCGGGGCATGCGCGGCAAGCACGCCGCTGAGCTGCTCGACGCCCATGGCCACACGGCCGAGGCGGAGCGGATCCGCCGCGCCGTGTCCGAGCGGAACGGGCTGCTGTCCGCCAAGCAGGCCGCCGCACTCATCCTCGACGAAGCTCGAGGGAGGGCAGACCCAGTGAGCGCCCGCGACGTACTGATCGGGATCCTCCGACAGTGGAGCGGCACGCCGCCGCCCCCCCCAGACGCCCGAAGCACTGGTGGCGGCTTCCGACGCAGAGTTGCTGCGCGAGTGGTCCGTGAAGATCCGCGAGGTCGGCACCGCGAAGGGCTGGTCGGTGTGGGCTGCAGCCTACGTGGACCCCGACGTTGAGTTCGTCGACACCGGCATGCCGTCGACCGAGACCATCGTTGCGGACCTGCGACGCCTCGATCGCGACTCGGTCCTGCGCGAGGTCGACGAGCAGTTCGCCGCGAAGAAGCTGCCCGACGAGCTGAAAGGCACACTCAACGCCGGTTCCTATGCCGAGGGAAGCCGCCCAGAGCCCGAACCGCTGGTCGTGTCGCGGTACGACGTCGCCATGGAGTCCGCCTCGGAGGAAGAGCCGGTCTTCACGGTCGCCGCGGTCACCGAGGACGGGCGGCCCGTGGCGCTGTGCTTCGACCCAGAGACGCGCCGGAAGGTCGGGGCCTGGCTCGCACCGGGCGAGATCGCCGAGCTGGAGCGGCTGCGGCTTCGACTGAGTCGAGGCCCGGCACAGAGTCAGGACCTCACCCAGCGAATCGCCGCGCTGAAGACGGCCAACGCCCAGTACCGGGCGGCAACGTTCGTTGCTCTCGCCCTGGCGCTGCGCGAGGAGCCGTCGTATGACCTGGTGACCAAGCTGGAGGACCTCGGAGAACTCGCGTTGACGGGTGAGCCGGATGAGATTGGAACGCTGGTAGAGCAGATCAGTGAACTGGCTTCGGTGGACGAAGTCGCCACTCGGCTCGGCGGAGAGTTCCCGTATACGCCGGGCCCGAACAGCCAGGACGTGCCGGAAGCCCCGGCCGCTCCCGACTTCTTCCAGCCGGAGCGCACCTATCGGCGCGGACGCTGGATGTTCCAGTGCCTCGCCGTAGCCCCCGCGCCCCACAACGGCCAGGTCCACGCGGTCGGCTACCTCGCCCGCCGAGACGGAACCGCGACCGTGCACGGAATGAGCCTCCAGAACTGGAAGCACGATGGCTGGACCGACGTCACCGAGACGGAGGCGGCGCACCCGGACGTCTTCCCCGTGGTGCACGCCGATGCGCCGTCGTGCACTACCGGCGACCCCCCGGGGGAGGACCGGTGAGCCAGCCGCACGACCCGCACGATTCTCAGCGAAGGCATCGACGGCTCCACCGTCGCGAATGCCTGCTTCCAGGAGCGCATCAGCGACGCCGTGAGCCGAGCCACCTACGACGTGAGCGACCTCGCGCCCGAGAACGAGCAGGTACGTGACGCGGCCAACCTCATCGACAGCGCCGCGCTGCACTACCTCGAGAACCCCGGCGCGATCCCGCGCCAGGCGATCAAGGCCAGCTGCGACCAGGACGTCGACGATGTCCTCGGCTGGATCCGGGACTGATCCGACCCACTAATTATTCCATCCTGAAGGAGCAGATCATCATGGGCGCGAACATGCTCACCGCCACCATCGCCTTTCCGGCCGAAAGCACCGAACCGCCGAACTTCGACCGAGGCCGTCAGCTGCTCGAAGAGATCACAGACGCCTCGCTCTTCACCTTCGACGAGCCTGAGGCTGAACTGGAGGAGCTGCTGCCGGATCTGGACGACGAGTCCGACTTCGTCGACGAGAACGGCGAAGTGCTCATCGAGTACACCCGGCGGGCCGGGCTCGTCATCATCAACAACCTCGAAAAGGCCCTCGACTCCCGTGAGACGACATTCCTCACGGTCGCCGACTACAGGCTCTACATCACCGGCGGGCCCACCAACGGCGACAACCCCACGAACGCGACCCAAGCGATCTGGGACGCCTACAAGCTGCCCGAGAGCGTGTTCCTCGCCATGGGTTTCATCCCGGACTACGAGCAGCCGCTCTCCCACGCGAACAGCCGCGGGGCCAGCACGCCCCTCACTGACACCGACGTGGTCGACGCGATCGCGCTCTGCCTGGGCACCTCGCCGCAGTGGCCCGGCACGGACACCCTCAAGCGGATCGCCGAGGCCATCGGCAAGGTGCGTGACGAACCCGGCAACGCTAAGCCCGCCGAGTACCTCAAGCGCTGGTCAGAGCGGTACAGCTTCGACCCGCTGTCGAGCAAGTTCCTCTCGGCGTACATCGACGAAGAGATCGGCAAGGCCGGCGAAGACGAGAACGAGGACTGACAGCGCTCGCACGACCCATAACCTGCAGCACTTGGTCAACCAGCTCAACCACCCCCTCGAAGAGGCCGGATACGAGCCCCCCAGGCCGCCGGTGGAGGAGTTCGGCTACCGGAAGCGACCAGGGAGCCTACCAACAAGGCACCTCCCGGCACGAGCAGGTGGTATGGGATGGCCCGGAGCTTCAGGGCGAGCCACCAGCCGGCGCCGGAGAATCCACCGAAATCGGGCCATCAGGGACGGGAAAGCCAGCGCCGGTGTGCCAGTGACCACCACCCCGACGCATGTCCGCGCCCATGACCACTCTCCACGTGACCCCGGACGCCCTGTATGCCGCAGCTGTGAAAACGGAGCAGACCGGGCCCCGCGCATATGGGTCGACCAAGGCGGCGAAACAGTCGTACCGATCCCGCCCGCCACCAACGACGACTGACGTAACAACGCACCCGCGACCGACACGGGATGCAGCACCCCAGGTTGACGACGCCAACGTGCGCGGCTGGTTCTTGCGAGGGGCTGCTCCCAATGGCTGTCCGAGACGGATTTCGACTGATCGCCCGTTGGCGACCACCACGCCCGCGTGCTGCAGGCTCCTACTGGAAGGAAGACCCTGTGATGACGCTCCCCACCCCCGGCCAGTTGCGCACGCTCATACATGACGCGCTCACCACAGCGCTGACCCGCGACACCGCCACACTGCCGGCCTCCATGCTCTACACGCCCGGCTGCCGCCCCGCGCTGTTCATCGACAGCAGCGTGGTCCGCGGCGGTCCCGGAGTCGGCAAGACGTTGTGGGCCCGGGTCCTGACCGACCCTGACCTCCGTGCGGCAGCCGCCTATGACTTGAAGATGCCGCGCCTGGAGGATACCCGGGTGATCTCCGCCCCAGGGGCCGCAGGAGACAGCGACGGCTATCCGGCCGCGCCGGAGCTGGAGGCACTGATCGGCGAAGGAATCCGCCCCGTGACGGTGTGGACCGCTGTCGCCCTGACCGCCCTGGACGTCTGCGACCTCACACACCTGCCCAGCTGGCGCGACCGCGCGCAGTGGTTGCTGCGTAACCCCGACGCCCTGCACCAGGCCGTGGCCGACCTGAACTCGCAGGGCCACACTCATCTGGTTGTCTTCGACAGCCTGGACCATCTCCACCCCAATCAGCGCATTACGGACCGCCTCGCTTCCGGAGTCCTCCAGCTCGCTGCCGACCTGGCCCGCCTCGGCCCGCGCGTGAGGGCGAAGGTCTTCCTACGCCCCGACACCCTCGACGCGGCCCTGCGGGCGCTCACGCCCAAGGCCCGACGTGCGCTGCGTACGACCGACTTGAACTGGAGCACGCCGGACCACTGGGGCCAGGTGACCGGAACGCACCTCTACGGGCTGTTCTTCCAGCTCCTGGCGAACCACCCCAGTGAAGGTGCCGCCGCCTTCCGTTCTCTGACCCCGGGCTGGAGGCTTACCCCCGACGGCCGCTTCAGCGCCCCCGAGCAACTGACCTCCGATCCCGCCGCGCAGGAACGCCTCTTCACCGTGATCGCGGACACGTACATGGGCGCGACCGCCCGCCAGGGCTCCACGTACCGGTTCTTGCTCACGTATCTCCAGGACGGCGTCGGCGGACTCAGCCCGCGCCCGTTCCTCATCGCACTGAGGCAGGCCGTGCGCCACGCCCTGGACGATCACCCCGACCACCCGCGCGCCCTTCACCACCGGGACATCCGCCGGGGCGTGCCGGAGGAAGCGCGTGCCCGCGCCGCAGAAGTCGAGAAGGCCATGCCATGGGTGCGGGCGGCACTCGCTCCGCTGGCCGGGCAGCAGCTGCCGATCGAATCCGACCAGGTCATCGCACAGTGGGACCACGCGGGCCTGCCAGACCGCCTTCGCCGTCTCGGCTCACGCACGACGGACCCGTACCCCGGCGGCATGCGGCACCTAGCCCGCTACCACGACCTCCTCGAAGAGCTCACTGCCGCTGGCGTCGTGCACCCCAGTACCGATGGGTCCTGGGACATGCCCGAGCTGTTCCGCATCGCGTACGGCCTGGGACGCCGAGGAAGCGTGAAGCCGGCCTCGGCCCCCGTCTAACCCGGCTGAGGCGCGCCCGGACTCCGGCCACGCACCGGCACCCGCACCAGCTATCGCGCTGCCCCGCCGCCGGATACCGACTAGCAGGGGTGCGCCTCCCGTCGGCTGCGACGAGTGGTCGCACAGCGTGAGCACAGGCGCTGGTTGGCTCGGTTCCTGGAGCCGAAGGCGTTGCGCTTCGAACCGCGCATCACCCGCGCCCTCAAGGCCCTCGCCGAGGCGGCCCTTCCAGCCCGTGACGCTCGGCACCCTGCGGGCTGGAAGGGCCGCCGACGTTCGAGCGGCAGCCGCGCACGGCTGACGACCCGTGAGCGACCCCCGACTACGTCCCCGGCTCCCGGCCTCCAGCAGCCCCACCGCCCCCGCAGAGCACCACGTCGGCTAGCCGGGCACCGTACCCGTGGGCCGAGTGCAAGTGCACGCACGAGCCTCCGTGCGTGGCGGGCTGGATCGACACCGTCGAGCAGGAGCCCGAGCGCGGTGCCGACAGCCGACCGTACCCGGGACAGCCAGCCCGTCACCCACCAGACGAAACGCCCTTGTCCCAACTGCCGCCCCGAGGCGGCCCAAGCCTTGGCCGACTCGATGCCCACGCGCGGCCAGCAAATTCTCGAAGCCCCGTAAACGCAAGGAGCGCTGATATGTCCTTAGCCCAACCCACCGAGACGCGCCCCCCGACCTGGCGCGAGGAACTGACCCACGACCTGGCCGACGCCACAGAGAAGACGCGGGCGGCCTGGCTGTCGCAGCGCAACGTCGTCGCCACCTACCTGCGGGCCGTCATGCCCCACTTGGAGGCGGCGTTCCACCGGGGCAGGCGCGGCCACCTGCGCGACCTGGGGACGCTCCCGCCCTCGCTGATGCACCCGCTCACCGGCCGCGAGAAGCAAGTCGTCGTCCGCGTGGCGCGCGGCATGTCCAACGCGAAGACCGGCGTGGACCTGTTCCTCTCCGAGGACACGATCAAGACCCACCTGCAGCACATCTACAAGAAGACCGGCACGCACGACCGGGCCCACGCTGTCGCCCTCCTGCTGATCCGGGGCGACATCACGGCGGCCGACGTCCTGGAGCCCCTGGATGACGACCGTTGACGCCCCTCTCCCGCATCTTTCGCCCGCAGACAGCACCGAGCGCCCGGTCCACCTCGTCGAAATCCGGCGCCCCGACGACGAGTACCCAGCCGCTGCACCGACGGGCATGTGCGGCGGCTGCCAGTTTCACAGCGCCACTGTGAACGCCTGTCCCCCGAACGGCTCGTATCCCATCGAGGCGACCACGCTCACCGACACCGCGGAGTTCCAGGACTTCTCATGGGGCCACGGGTACGAGCGCGAGATGCCGCTCGACACCCCCGCGAAGGAAGTGGCCGACGTCGTCCTTGCCACGCTCCCGGTCCAGGGGAAGCAGAGCGTGCTGGTCAGCTGAGCCCCGTACGGCAAGCCGGGGTCTCCGTTCCACGGAGGCCCCGGCTTCGTCATGCCGTCGTGCTCGCCGCCAGATCCACAACATCCCCCTGCACCTAAGAGGAAGCGCAGTACACCCGCCATGACCAAACCGACCAACCCTTACGCCCAGACTTACTCGGACTTTCTGAGCGAGACCGCCGAGCACCAGGCCCAGCAGGCTGAGACCTCTGAGACGGTGCCGGCATGAGCCACCGTCAAAACCAGGACCCAGCGATCGACGCGGAGCACGGCGGTGAGATCCACCCCGCCTTCGGCGTCGCGGTCGTGACGCGCAGGCATGAATCAGGCCGTTCGCTGTTCCAGTCCGACCTGCTCCACAACGAGACCGTCTCGCTCTCCGTCCACGAGGCCGTACGCAAGCGCGACCTTAACCACGACTGGGTCCATCCGGGCCGAGAGCTCGTGGAGATCGAGATGAGCCTCGCGCAGTGGGGCTCGCTCGTGTCCTCCATGGGGCTCGGCAGCGGCGTCCCGGTGACCATCCGGCGTACCGAGCACAACGCCTTCGTACCCGCGATCCCTCATCAGCCCCGCACCGCCGAGAACCTGCGAGAGGTTCGCGAGGTCACCGACCGGATGTACGCCCGCGTCAAGGCCGCCACGGCGGCATTGCACGAGGCGATCCACGAGAAGAAGGGAGTGAGGGCCACCAAGGAAGCACTCAACGCACTGGAGAACGCCGTCGCCGTTGCAGGCAGCAACGCCCAGTTCGCCGTCGACTCACTCGTGGAAGCCGGCGAGCAGGTCGTCGCACAGGCCCGCGCCGATATCGAGGCCCACGTCCTGGAGGTCGTCCGACTGACGGGTACCGAGCCCTCCATCGAAGCCTCGTCTTTCGATGCCCCTGCGCTGCCGGGACCCGCTACCAGCCGAGAGGAGCCCACCGATGCCTGAACTCACCGTGCCCGACGAACTGTTCGACGCCGATTTCTTCACCTCCGACGAGCACAGGCTGGCCGACCGCTTCGACTGGATCATCCAGGACGGCCAGATCGTCCACGCTCCCGTCGTCGGCTGGACCTGGGCGTGCCCCAAGTGCGGCGAGTCCGGAACCCTGCCGGAGGAACCTGTTGCTCTCTTCCACAGTGCCTCTCCACACGGGAAACAGCAGGCAGCTGACCCGTTCGACACCCTCGTGCCGCTCCTGGTCTCCGTCGTGCGCGAGTTCTCTGGCCCTGCTCCAGGAGCCGACTGAAGCACCAGCCTCGATACGGAGGGACACCAGCCATGAACGCACTCACGACCACGACGCCGTACACGGCCTGAGTTGCGCGCAGAGACCCCGCCCCGCCGCACCGGGCTCGTCCCTTCCCGACCGCGGGAGCAGGGTCCGCCTCAACTCCGGCCGATCAACCACGTTCACCGAGATCCCTCAACTGCCCGGTCTCTCCGTCGAACGCATCAATGACAGCGTGGAGGAGCCTTGATAGGGGAACAGAGGAGGCAGGAATTGCTGGACAGCCTGCCGGACGACCCGGTCAACGCCGAGCGGCCCCCGGAGTCCCTCCAGCAGAAGGCAGACCGGATCGCCTTGTCACCGGCCATCCCACCGAGGACGACATCACCCTGCCATCCCAAATGGAGCGCCTGGCCGACCAGATGGCCCGTCAGTACGACTACCGGCCCCTGGCCGAGCTCGAGCAGGAAGATCCCGAACGCGCCCAGGAACACCGGGACGCGGCCGCGCACCTGGCGCCGTGGATCCAGGAGTGCCCCCGCGCGGAACGCCGTGCCGCCTTTGGCCGCGGCTTCGACAAGGGCAAGGAACGCCAGAAGCTGAGCACTGCTGGCGACGTACGCCGTCTCCAGGATGAGGTGGCCGAACTACGGCAGGACCGTGACCCGGACGGACTGCGGGCTCGTATCCGGGACCTGGAGTACGCGCTGGATGGCTGGGACCGCCTCATGACCGGCCGGGTCATCCTGCGGCCGGACGCGCCAGCGGACTGGAAGACGCAGGCCGCGGAGTATCTGGCCAAGTTGACCGCGGTACAGCGGGAACTTGCCGTGCTGAAGGGCGTCCAGCCATCCAACGCCACCCGGAGCAGCTCGTTGTGACCGAAGGCGCCTTGTGAGCCGGCGGTGCGCGGCTGGCCCCCGTGGGGCAGTGTCGGCGCACCCCACCCAGTGAGAGGGAACTCCAGCATGCCCAACGCTGAACTCGCCCCGTATCCGGACCGCAATCGTCACTCGTCCCAGCCACTACGACACGGCCGCTTGGCTCCGCTGAACCAGCCTGCTCCGCCCGGACACTCCGCTCGGCAGCACCGGCCCCTGTCCAGGACGACCCTGTGCGTCGCCGGATACGCCGCCCACTTAACCGGCCACACCCTCGAAGTCGTCCACGGCCCGTCCGACTCCCACGGCAGCCGCGCCACCCACACCGTCGCCCACAAGCCCGGCAACCATGCCCTGCCAGTCCGGGGCGTCGCCAAGGGGGAACGGCACCTGACCGGCAACGACGTCGGACGGCTCTTCGCCTCCTGCACCGCGGCAAGCACCGTGCTTGCCGCGCTCCGCCAACTCGCGGGTGGTGCACCCCGAATCGACTGGGCGGCGATCCAGCAGTAGCCGCCCGCCCCGGCCGAGTCGGGACGGCGCGTCTTCGGGTTCGTGCACAGCAATCACCCGGACGCCGACTGGGCCTCGACCGCTCTCTGTGAGACCACCTTCCTCTTCTGGACCCCCTTCCAGACCGACGCTTCCCTTGCCGTCGGTGCCGTGCTCCCGGCAGGGAGCGAACCGTACGTCCCGACGCCGGGCACGGAGTACCCGTTCAGCGTGTCCGACATCGCCCGCACCACCGCCCACCTTCGGAGGCAGATGGAGCGCCCAGTCCGACAGTTGGGGCACGACCGGCAGGCTCTCTGGCCCGCGCGCGGCGAAGTTCACGTTCCTCGTGGACGAGGAAGGCGACCTGGTCACCGAGTTCTGGGGCTCCACCGACGACTTCTTCGAGGATACGGAGCTGCCGAAGCGGGTGCTCGACTGCGACGCGGGGGTCTACCTCGAAGGGGCCTGTGCCGGTGACGGACTGCAAGCGCCCGCCGAGCTGGCCGCCGCTTCCATCCGCGCCGTCACCGGCAACGATACGCAACCTGCCCACACAGCGCCGTAAGCCCGCGCCTCATCCACACTCGCCCCCGCTCTCGGCTCCCGCCGCCCGGGTGCTGCGTGTTGCGGGGCTTGCCCAGCCCACACGCAAGGTCGCACCTGCTCAACCCACTATGGACCTGAAGGAGACATCGTGACCGTTACCGACCCTGCATCCTCCGCGGGCGCCTACCTGCTCAACGCCCTGCAGGAAGCAGGATGGACCGCCGTCGAGGACGGCGACAGGGCCAGCGACTACGTCGAGCTTCCCTTCGGCACCGGCGGGGGAGTCATCCAGGTGACCGCCAGCGGCGCCCACGAGAGCGAACTCGCGTACCCGCCCGCAGAGCACGCCGGATGGCACGCCGTCTGCTACCCCGACGGCTACGCCGGTGACCTCCCCGGTGACGCCTTCTATCCCGCCGGGATTCCGGACCTTGCCGAGGACACCGCCCGCCTGATCACCGCGATCCGCATCGCGATCACCCGGCACACCACCCGCTGACCCGCACACGCGTCATCACCGCATCCGGTGGCCCTGTGGCGCTCACCGGCCTCGTTTGCCTGCAAGTCGACGAGGGGAACTTCTGAAATCACGACCGTCCATCCACCAAGGCCCGCGCCCCGGCTCCGCACCACGCGGCACTGGGGCGCGGGTCTCTTCTTTCTCCTAACCGCACCACCTCTCAACGGCGGGATGATCGACCATTTAATGCCCTTATTGACTCGGCGAGAACGGTCGTATGCGAGTCGATGACAAGTCATTCCCGACTGATTAGGATGAAGCTATGACTCACAACAGCAATGCTCACGACAACGGCACTCTCGGCGCCGAGCTCCCGAAGTTCTCCGTCAATGTCGTCCCGACCGACCGGCTCAGGCGCGAGGACCTCGGCACGATGCTGAACCGTTATCGCCACGGCGAGATCACGCCGCTGATCTTCGGCGACGACAACAAGCCCGAGGCCGCGATCATCCCTTTCGCCGCGTTCGTGCGCCTCATGAAGTACGACCACGCGGCCCACGTCCACGCTGAGGCTCCTTTCCAGGCCGAGCTCTCCCGCCGCATCCAGGAGCCCGATGCCTCCGGCGAGGCGGGCATGACCATCGAGGAGCTCGCCGAGAGCCTCGGCCCGCTCGGTCAGCAGTGGGCCGATGAGCATCGTGCTGCCCAGCAGGAAAAGCGTGATGAGTGAGCGTCAGCCTGCCATCCGGCTCCTGCCGACAACCGGTCTCAAACAGGACCTCCAGACGCTCCACGACGCCGCGGTGATGCACCCTCATGGACCGGAGGACCGGCTCCTGCGCGTGGCCCTCAACCAGATGGGCCGGATCCAGCAGGGCGCGCCGAGCACGCACCCGCTGGAATACATGCCCAGTTATCCCGACCTCTCTGATTGCGAGACCACGTACGTCGGCGCGGATCCGAATGCGAAGCCCTCGCACCGGATCGTCTGGCGGGAGCGCGCGCCCCAGTGCCCGGGTGAGCCCGTCACCCGCGAGATCTTCGCCCTGGGTGAACGCGCGAACGGGCAGGCCTACTACATGGCGGGCCAGCGCCTCGGTCGCCCTGTGGGCTTCACTCTCGCCGAGCTGGCCGCGCAGCGCGAGCCGATCGCGAGTCCCTCACGACCCCGAAAGCGCTCGATCAGCAGCTTCGAAACGCCATCCATGAGCGAGCCTGACCTCCAGTTCGAGTGACCTGTAATCCCGCTATTCCTGCTGGCCATTGATGGCTTCTCGTAGAAGACTTCATCGGCTGGGTGATCGAGGACCCGGGGCGGGCCTGGATCGCGCTGGCGGCCTTCGTCATCCCGCACATAGGGCTGTACTACCTGCCCTTGAGGACCGGAAGTAGGACGGGGCGTCATGTTCAGGACGATGTTCAAGCTCGTGCCATCATCGTTCTCGGTCTGATCGGCGGCGTCAGTCTGGCGGTCATCATCGGATGGGGCACCGGTTTCTTCGTCGCGATCGCGAGCACCGGCGCCGGCCTGTGGAACGACTTCATGGGCTGGATCAACTCGCCGCTGAGGTGGGAGCACCTTCTCGCCGGGGCTGGCGTGCTCATCGTCCCGGTCATTGTGCTCGTGCTGATCTTCGCTGTTGCCGACGGCTGAGCCTCTCAACTGGGCTCGTCCCACCACGAAAGAACCCCCCTGATGCCTGTGCATCACGGGGGTTCTCTTTTTCCGCTGGCTCCTTGTTGCCTACGATGCGGCCCGTAGCTCACGATCCTCAACGATGTTCTCGAACTCGTCGGCATCGATCATCCCGTAGGTCTCCGGTGATATCTCATCCTCGTTGCCCCCGAGCCGGCGGTTGAAGGTGCTCGACGCGGAGAACTTCAGCACCACGTAGTCGTCGACGCTGCTCTTGCCGAAGCGCACTTTGTGGCCCTTGTGGTCCTGTCGGTAGAAGCGGCCGAAGCTCGTGAGCACGACCGTCTCCCCGCAGATGACCGCGCCCGTGAGTTCACCGAGCAGCGACTCGTACACCTTGTTCACCACTCGGACCGGCAACCCGCTGCGAGTCGCGACCCGAGAGATGAACTCGCGCTTACTGACCCGCGGATTCGTCGTCGTCTCCATACCCACACCCTGTCCTGTCGTCCTTCATGCCGCGGTTTCACTTAGAGACCAGTCTATCGAAGAAAGCTACGAGTCGAGAAGAAGAGACATGCTCATCGAGTGCCGCTCGCTACGCTTGTCGTGACCCATTCGGCTAGAGCTCCAGATCCGGCTCGATCTCCTCCCGGCCATCCTTGGGCTCGTAGTCGACCGACTCGATGATGTTCCGCGTGTTCGGATTGCGGCGCTGGTTCACGACCTTGTCGTGGGACTCCTCGAACCGCTGCTGCGCCGCCACACGGTGGGCCGCATCGAGCTTCGCGCCGATGTTGCGCTCCCCGAACTCCATCATCGAGCCCAGCAATGATTTCGTGCCCTGCTTGATCGCGTTGACGTTCGGCTTGTTCTGCGCCCGCATCTGCTCCCATCGGCTCCTGTCCTCCGGCGTGACATAGCCGAACATCCGCGCGAAACGCGATCCGAACCTGGTCTGCTGTCCCTCAGCCTGTTCCTGGTCCATGACCCTTCCTCCTGCTCCTTGTTCGTGTTCTCGGATCGCCCTCAGGCGGGCTGGTAGTTCTCGGTATCGGCCTCAGCGTTCGGGCCGTCGTTCTGCGGGCCGGCCTCCTGCTCGGCCGACGGACCCGTAGGGCGCGCCCGCGGCTTGAGCCGCTGCTCCTCGAAGAAGGAACCCGGGTCGTCGACCGCCGTCTGCAGCGTCTGCTGCCAGTTCTCCCCGAGGCTCCGCTTCAGCTCGGCCTCAAGATCCGGGTACTTCTCGTTCACCGCCTCCATCGCGTCGACGTAAGCGTTGGAGTAGACCCGCTGCTGCTCCTCGGGCGGCAGGCCGTCGATGTCCATGCTCGCGATCATCACCTCGGACTGGTCCAGGCGGTGCTGGAGCGTGTCGGGCAGTCCGCTGGTGTCCAGGCCCTGCTTCTGTGCCGCGAAGCCGACCAGGTAGCCGAGCATGTTGCCCCCGTAGCCCTCTTGGTCGCCGCGGCCCAGCGCGTCGAGCAGCGAGGTCTTCATCGTCTCGGCGAGCTGGACCTGGTGGGCGTCCGCATCCATGGGCCGGCGCAGCGTGAACATCCCGTCCTCGGGCAGACGCTGACCCAGCTGGTCGTCGAACTCCCCGCTCCAGACCGTGCGGACCCGGTCGGAGCCTGCGATCCGCTCCTCGTGCGCGGGAGCCTTGACGATCCGGCCGTGGGCCACGCCGTTGAACATCGTGCGCAGCTCGGGCTCGTACTCCATCCGCGCGCCGATGATCATTCGCGCGCGCTGGACGACCTCCTGGCGCTCCAGACCGTCTTCGCGCATCTGCTCGTGCAGCCGCTTGCGCATCGCCCGGTAGCTGTCGCGGATCAGGCCGGCGTCCGCGCCCGGCTCACGCATCTTCCAGAAGGCGTTCTCCGTGAGCGCGACCTCGGTCATGGCTGCCGAGTCCGGGGTGAACATCTCCCGGTGGCCGCGCTCACGGTGCTGCATGGCGTCGAAGCGCTTGCGCCACTTCTTCGTCAGGTGGTCACGCGGATCGGTGCTGCCGATGAGGCGCTCGTGCCGGGCGTCGCTCGGCACGTCCTTGAAGATCCTCTGCCGGTGCGCGATGCCGCTCTCGGCAGAGGCGATCATGCCGCGGGTCCTGGTGTCGATGCGTTCCTGGATCTTGTCCTTGAAGGGCTGGAGGTAGCTGTCCATCTGCGTCTTGAAGTCCGGGGCAAGCATCCGCATCGTCATCACCATGCCGACGGCCTGGATGATCGAGTTAGCATTCACCCCGCGCGAAAGCGGCTTGAGACACGACTGCACCATCATCTGCATGTAGACGTGGTGCATGACGCCGAGCTCCTGCGTCCGTTCCTCGTCGTTGAAGCCGGGCACCAGCAGCTTCGAGTCACGCAGCGAGGCCATGTACTTCTCGCCGGCCAGCCGCGTCTCCGCCCGGAGCTTGAGCAGCTGCTCGCGCTGGTCCAGGCCCTCGGTCTCGTCCCCGGCCCGGTCGACGTCGATCCCGTGCACGCGCTCGCGGTCGGCCATCCGATCCTGTGTCTTCGCGCCGAAGAAACCGCGGGCGCGGACCCGGAGCCGCTCGCGCCAGGCGCGCGAACCGTCTGCGTCCTCCGGTCCCGGCTCGTCGATCACCTCGGCGTCGATCGGCTCGTTCGAGCGCGAGTCCCAGTAGGCATACGCGGTGCCCTGAGGCTCGTTCGCCTGCTGCCGATCGTCGTCAACGGGAAGCTTTTTGGTCGCTCGCGGGCGGCCCGCAGGGCCCGTTCCCGGTTCCTTGTGCTGTGCCATCTCAGTACCCCATCCCGTAGTCATCGTCGCCCTGCGGCTGATCGATTTCGATGCTCGGCGTGTAGACCGGGCGCGACGTGCCCACGCCCACGGCATGCACAGAACGGCGGTGCGAGTTGCGGGTACGGGAGGCCCCCGCGTCGTGAGAGATCACGTCGTGCTTGACCACCGAGTCGTCGACGGCGATCGCTGCGCTGTCCTGGCCCTGCGCCTCGGTGGAGCCCAGCTGATCGAGCTGCCGGGACATCTCCGCCCGGGCCTTCCGGGTCCCCGAGGACGCGAACTGCTCGTTCTTCTCGCCGTCGTAGACGCTCTCGCGGTTCTTGGCCGCCTGCACGAGCGCCTCGAAGCCACCGCCGTAGGCCATCCGGTCCATCACGGTGCCGGCCAGCGACGGATCCTCTTCGAGGTTGCGGATGAGCCCGGTTTTCGGGTCCTCCAGCGAACTGGCCACGCGGGCCACGTAGTCCGGGTTGACCGTGACGCCGAAGCCCTCCTTGGACTCGTAGAACTCGATGAACTGCTTCTCCCACTCCTCGGCCGTGGCCTGGACGGGCTCACCGTCGAGGAATGCCGTGCGCCACTGACCGGGGCCGACGTGTTCGATGCTGCGGCCCCTCCAGAGCTCGCGGCCGGGGCCCTGGAGCATCGCGTACTTGTGCCGGGCCTCGGCGGCGTCGTGCTTGGCCTGCAGGATCGACTGGGTCACCGGGTAGGTGACCTCCAGGACGGCCTTGAGGTCCTCGCCGCGCAGCGCGCGCACGGCACGCTGGCTGAACGAGCCGCCCAGGCCGGTGCCGTGAGCCTTGATCGCCGTGGCGAACATCGAGGCTTCCTGGTCGGCCTGCGTGATGCCGGGCGTGCCCTGCGCATCGCCCAGGTTCCGGGCGTAGTCGGTGAGCTTCTTCTCGCTGCCCTTGGCACCGGTCTCGACGCAGACCTCGCGCACGCTCTGCAGGTGCGCCTCGCGGTCCGAGAACGTCAGTGCCGCGCCGAACTCGCCACGCTGCGCCTGGCGGTACAGCGCGCTCAACTCCTCCGTCACGACCTGCTGGGCGAGCTTGATGTCCTCAGGCGACTCCGCGCCCGTGAGCGCTTGCAGCCGGAGCCGGTTCGCCTCGCTGCGCGAACTCTCCAGTTCCTCAGCCAGAGCAGTGTCCTTGGAGAGCGCGACCTGGGTGTCCAGCGAGACCTGCATGGCCAGCGGGTGCGAGCCGTCGCCCTTGACCACGCCGGTGTCCAGCAGGTTGGCCGGCACCGAGAGCTTCGCCAGGGCTTCCCCCTTGGCGGCCTCGCTGTGCAGCTTCACCACGGCGACCGCGTCGCCGTCGAAGTCGCCGTCGAAGCAGGCGTCCATCACCGGGTTGATCGCGGCACCGGTGAGCCGGTCGTCGATCGCGACCCGCATGTAACGCACGCCGGCGTCACGGAGCACCGGGTCACGCCACACCAGCGCGTGGTCACCCTCGGCCAGCCCCAGCTGCTCGGCCTTGACCGAGCTCAGCGCAACCTGGTCGACGTCCAGCCGCGGGTCCGCAGTCCACACCATCGTCGCCGAGTCGGTCAGCCGCGAGGCCATCAGCCCGGTCTTGAAGATGTTATTCTTGCCCGTGAACACCCGGTTCTGCACGTTGGTCGTGATCGCCTCGAAGGCGCGCTGAGCGCGCGAGACCGACTCGCTCATGCCGCGACGCACCTCGGCACGCTTCTCCGCGGACAGACCCTGGCCGTCCAGATGCTCGGCCATGTAGCGGTAGCGGCAGGCCTCCACGAAGACGTCCTGGTAACTGCGGGTGTAGTCGTGCGTGACAGAGGACCCGTCCTCGAACTCCTGGCCACTGCGCAGATGCGAGGACATCACCGGCAGCTTCCACGAGCTCGCGCTCACCGTCTCGGTCTGCTCACCGGTCGGATACATGAGCGGGAACGGGATCTCCATGTCGCCGCCGCGGTCGCCGATGAGACCGCCGAAGGACTTGCGCATCGCCGTGGTGTTCAGCCCCGGGAGCTGGCCCTCCTTGCGCGGCTGAGTGCGCAGCAGCTCGGGCATCGGGATGAACCGGCGCTCGGGGCGCTCGTCGAGGCCCTCGGCCTGGCCGACCACCCGCAGCGTGCCGTCAGCCTCCATATCCATGCCGGTCACCAGCAGGTACTCACGCAGGTTCGACTCGGCCCCGCTGTTGTGGCCGTAGAACTCGCGCATGATCGCCGGGCAGTCCTGAGACTGCAGCGCCCAGGCCAGCTGCGAGGACGCTTTGCGGCCCTTGCCAGCACGCACCTGCTCGTCGTCGTAGATCTTCGTCTTCTCGTCCACCGCCATGTGCGTGACGACAAAGCGCATCTCGCCGAGAACGCCGCGCTTGTACTCGCCGTCAGGGGAGAACAAGCCCGCCACCCGTCCGTTCATCAGCTCGCGCGCCGAGCCGGCGTTGCGCCGGGAAATGAGACTGAACGGGCTCATGACTACGTCGAGATCTGCATTGGCTCGGAACCAGGCCACCTCCTGCTCGATGCCTTTCTCGCGTGCCGCGTTCGGCCGCATCTCCCGGTCGACTACCAGCGAGATCACGCCCTTGTTGCCGTGCAGGTCGCTGATCTTGTCGCCGACGACCAGGTCGCGCAGATGTCCGCCGGCACCGCGGATTTGATGCTCAGATGCGAACTCGGCGCTGACCACGATCGGGTCGTCGGCCGTCCAGCCGCCGAAGGACATCAGCGCCGTACCCGTGGGATGGGTGACCTCCGAGGACTGCATGATCGTCGAGGCCGTCATCTGCTGGCGGTCGAACGGGTCGTACCGCAGCGTCTCGAGCTCGGGGAGAGTCATGAGCGGCGCACGCTGTCCGGCCACGCTCCCGTCGCCCGGCACGATCCGGCCGACGGCGTCGACCTGGGCCTGAGTGGTCAGGTACCGCACGATGCCCTGGTTGGTCGCGCCTCCGGTCATCACCGGGTCGAAGTAGCCGCTGGGCGCAGCGGCGTTGTTCCGGTCCTTGCCGGTGAGCACCGTCATGTTCCGCCCGCCGGTGAGCCGCCAGGCGTCGAAACGGTTGTCGTCAGCCGGGTCAGTTCGGTCGCGCTGGGCCCGGTACTCGGCGTAGATCGTCGAGCCGGCCTTGATGTCGTTGGAGTAGCGCACACGGCGCGCCTCGGTCTGCAGGATCGCGGCCGTCCACTCGTCCAGGTGCTCCTTGGTTTCGCCGCTGGACTCGTCGACGTGGTACGTGGTGGCGCGCTCGATGAAGTCGATCGGGTGCTTCGTGCCGTACAGCTGCGAGTAGACCGTATTGAGCGAGGAGGGCTCGCCGGTCTCGCTGCGCCCGGCGATGAGGTCACCGGCGATCTGGTACTGGATGCGCTCGTGCATGAGCTGCTCGTAGCCGCGCAGGCGCGTGCGTTCCTCGACCGAGGCCGGAGCCTCGCCCGGAGTCTGGGCCGTGATCGTGGCCTCGTAGCCCGGCACGATCAGAGCGTTCTCCCCGCTGGCGAAGGCGGTGGTGATCTCGCCGTACTCGCCGACGTCGAAGACCTGGCCGATCTCACCCGAGATCGGAACCCCCTTGCCGTCACGGCGCAGCTTCTCGCCGTTCCAGCGGATGACGCCCTGCTCGTCGACCAGGATCTCGGAGACCGTGGCCGCGTTGCGCTCGATGCTCTCGCGCACGGTGGCCCCGATGCGCCGCATGAACGCAGATTCGTGATCGGCGATCGGCACGGAGCGCTCGGCGTTGAAGCGGACGAGCCGGTCCTTGAACCGGGTCGTCTGGAAAGTCGAGCCCATCATCTCGTCGGGGGAGATCCCGCAACGGCGCAGCGCCGAGGCGAGGTTGTCGAGGTTCGACCACTGCCCGGTGGGGCTGGTCATGTACCGCGCCACCCGGTCCGGGTTGAAGCGCTGATCGACCCACTCGCCGTCGACGTCGTGAGGCTCCGCCTCCCAGGTCCCGATGAGCTCGAAGGGGACGTCCTCGGCGTGCTGCCGGACCTTCTCGACAGCGGTGCCGCCGTAGACGAGGTTGCCCATCTCGGGCACCTCCTCGGCCTGCAACTCGCCGATCTCTTCCAGCCGGTCCTGGTACATCTCGTCGGTCGCACCCGGGCGCAGCAGATCGCTGTGCGCGCCAGTGAGCACGTCCCAGTAGGAGCGCTGGATCGCAGCGACCTCAGAGTCAGCCGAGTACTCCGGCGGCTCGATCGCATCCAGATGTCCGCCCGTTCGCTCTAGCTCGGCCTCCGCGCGGGCAATCAGGTCTTCGACGCCAAGAACTGCCTGCAGATTCTCCCGCGCGCTCTCGACGGCGGCCTTCGCGTAGGCCTCAGCGGGCTTGGCGTCGACGAAGAAGGTCGGCAGGGAGCGGTTCTTCGCGTCCCGGCGCAGCATCACCTTCGCCCCGGGCCGGGGACCGGATTCGCCGGGGGCCGCGTAGTCGCCGACCACGAACATCGACTCCCGGTCGACATGGTAGCTGTCGGGCACCTCCACCACCGTGCGGCCACGGCCGCGCTCCTGGTGCGTCGTGCCGGTCTCGCCGGCGGCGTGCCCCGGCAGATCGCTGCGCTCGATGCGGTGGCCCTGGGCGAAGCGCAGCAGATGAACGGCCTCCGCCGGTGAGGGGGAGTAGACCGCCATGCCGCCGGGGACCCGGTAGTTCGTCGAGTAGCGCAGCACGGTGCCGTTGTCATAGATCCGGGCTCCGGCGTACTCCTCCTGGCGCGTGTCGGTGAGACGGATCTCCATGCCGGTCCCGGCGATCTTCGCCTTGATCTGCCCCGGCTCGCGGTCGCGCATCACCTTGTAGGACACGCCCTGGGCCTTCAGCTCTTCGAGCAGTGCTGCCGAGCGTGCCACGGCGCGCCGGGACATGAAGCGGTTGCGGTCGACACGGTTCATCTGGGGATCCCGGCCGCCGTCGATGACCCACTCGCGGACCTGGTCGTACTCCTGCTGGCTCATCTTGTCCATCAGCGCGGTGAGTCCAGCGGCGTCATCGTTCGTCATCGCTCGGCCGGCCTCGAACGGCTTGCCCTCGTCGTCGATGCGCCAGAGCACCATGTTTCCGCGCCGGGGATCGGCCAGGGTCTCCACCTCGCCGCCGGCCACGCGTCCGATCGTCTCGTCCGGCAGGTATACCAGCGCGGTCCCGGCGCGCTTCACGGTCGCGCGTTCGGACCAGCCGGGGTCATAGGGGCTGATCGGCAGCCGGGCCGACTTCGGGTCGGCCGGGGCACCGACGCCGGTGGCACGGGTGAACTCCCGCTGCGACTGCTGGTAGCGCTCGTTCTGCGGGGAATGGTCACCGAACTGCGGCTCGTAGTCGGACACCTTCTCCGCGAACGCCTGGTCGATGACGGTGAGGCAGTCCGTGACGCCCAGCCGCGGGTCGGCCAGCGCGGTGCCACGCTGGCCCAGGATCTCGTCGACCCGGGCGCGGATCACCTTGGCCTGGGAGACCGGAATGACCTGTCCGGTCTGCTCCCGGGCCTGCTCGACTGCCTTGTAGTAGACGTACTCGTAGAAGTACCTGCGCAGTCCGTGCGCCTTCTTCATGGCTAGTCAGCCTCCTGTGGAAGCTCGGGATTACATAAGTACACATAGAGGCTACCTTGCTTATTGAAAGGGAGTGAGAAGTCATTAGGAAAGACCAGTGCCGAGGTCGCCTCTCTTAGTCGAGAGACGACCTCGGCACTGGTCGTGATCCTTGGCTGGCCCCAGGTGGCTGCCGGCTACTTCGCGTTCATCTCGATGGCCATGGCCCGGTCGAACCGGCCGTCGGCCAGCACCTCCCAGCTCGGCAGTAAGGCCAGGTACTGGTAGAAGGCCGCGTGGACCTTCACCGTCGCCAGCGACTTCAGGTCCTCCTCGGTGACGTCCCCCTCCGCGAACAACCGCGAGTCCTCTTCGTTCACATGGCCGTTGATCCGGCGGGCCGCATGGGCGTACGCGTCCGAGCGGATCTGGCTGATGTACGTCTGAGACCCGTCGGCGCTGCGCAGCTCGCCGTCGCTGCCGACCGAGAAGTGCTCGCGATCCTGTTCCAACTCGGTCTGCGCCGACTTGTAGGCCTCACCGATCTCGATGTCCAGGCTCTTGACCTTCGCCGAGCCGTCGGGGTTGACCAGCATCTCCTTGCTGATCGTCCCCTCGGCGTAGAGCAGACGCTGGCGCTCGAAGCTGACCGCCTGACTCTCGGCGACCGCAACCCCGACCTCGACGTTCTCGATGAACTGGTCCTCGTCGAACATGCTCATCCCCTCGTACGCGTCGGGGTCGACGACCACCGGAGCGTTGGGGTCCTGGCCCTCGTCGACCGTGGTCATCGTCGTGATGACCTCCATGACCTCGTCGGCGTAGACATCGGGATCCAGGCGCTCGATGTCGACCTCCTGGTAGCCGTAGATCTCCTTGTACTGCGCCTTCGCGTCTGCGGCCTTGACTGCCTGCCGCATGCGCTTCTCCAGCATCTTCACGAAGTCCGGCTGGTTCATCCGCACGTCGAAGTCCATGGCACTGGACAGCGTCGGGATCGTCTGCAGCGAGTACGTGTGCCCCGGGTGCTTGATCGTGTTGCCCAGCAGCCGGAACGACATCGGCAGGATTGTCTGGTTGCGGTTCCAGATCGGCGCGTCGCCGGCTCGGAAGACGATCGAGTTGCGCGGCGAGAGGAATGCCATGTCGTTGTAGCTGATCAGCGGCTCTTCCTTGGTGTTCATCGTGTAGGAGACCCGGCCCTCGGTCTTGCCGCCGATGACCTTGTCGAGATCCTGGCTGATCTGCTTGCTGTCACGGTACGACCGGTGCGTCTTGCCGCTCATCTTCTCCAGCGTCTCGATCATCGAATCATCCGTGGACTTCAAGAAGACGATGTTCGAGGTGTTGTGCGTTGGGATGAAGTCGTCGGTGAGGTAGAGATGCCGCTCGTCGGCGACCTGGATGCACTGCACCTCCTCGTCTCGCACGTATTCGACGCTGACGACACGGTTGAATCCGCGTGTACGGTCGCGCCAGCGCTCCGTCTTGCGTGAGAGCAGGAAGGGGTTGATCTCGGGCAGCCGGATGTTCTGCACGCGGTAGGCGTCCCTGGCCTCCTTCGGCCCCGGCTGGTTCGGCGAGGTGTACTTGACGTTCGTCTTGACGTTGATCGCCACACGACCGCCCAAGGAGCGCACGAGCTTCTGGACGTCCTCAGCCAGCTCGCGGCTCGCGGAGGTGAACTCCATCTCGCCCTTGCGGCTGATCGTGCCGTCGGTGTCCATGAGACCGCGCAGCAGGTCGGTCCGCTGCTGCACCGAACCGAACAGGTAAGCCGCCGGGATCGACTTCTCCCACGAGCGCTTACCCGCGATGCCGAGCTCGCGCAGGTGCTTGCTGACTCCAAGGACGCTGTACGTCGAGCAGTGTCCGTCCTTGACCTTGTACTCCGAGACCGTATGTCCGCGACGACGAATCTCCTCCACGATCTCCTCGTCATTGCACGAGAGCAAGGAGAAACCAGCCTTGCCGATATGCCCGTCCCCGATGAGAGCACCCAGAACGTATGGGGCGATCGGAAGATCGGCCTCCGGGTATGCCACCGGCATGATTCGAGGCAGGTCGACCTGACGACCCTTGTCGACGCGCGACTTCAGCTCGTCGGTGGTGACGATCTCGGTGACACGCTCGGCGGTCTTGCCGTCATTGCCGCCGACGTACGCCCTCGTGCCGTCCTCGCTCTTCCCTGCCAGATACTTCACGCTGGACTTCCAGCGCTCAATCGGCCACAGATGCTCGTTGCACGACTCGGCCGAAGAGCCGTCACGCAGGGTGAACCGGTAGACCGGGCGAACACCTCGCGGATAGACCCCCGTCACCGTGGTGACCGTGCCGAACGGCGTGAGCACCTCGTCGCCGACCTTGATGTCGCCCATGCGCTTCCATCCAGTAGGGACGGCGATGAGAGAGTGAAGCGGGGCAGCATTGCCCTGCACGATCTTGTCGACGCTCTCGCCGTAGACGTCGCGCAGCTGCTGCAGCGTCTGCAGGATGAGCGTGAACTGCTGCTCCTGGCCCAGGCCGATGGAGAGCATCGTCTCGAAGCCGTCGATGCCTTTGCCCTCGGACTGGAGGTTGCCGAGTTCGTCGAGCATGAACCGCGTGCGGTAGAGCGGCTTCTGGTTCGACTTCGTCATGTACGCCTGGTCGGCGCTCACGTCGAACAGCTGCTTGACCAGGATCAGGATCAGCTTCGCGTACTTCATCAGGTGAGGTGGAGTCACCAGGAACAGCGCCTTCGGGGACTCCGAGTAGCGCGACAGCGTCTGCGTGATCGCCCGTGCCTGGTATGAGACCTTCTCCGGGTTGCCGACGCCGGAGAAGTCGAGTCGCGTGTCCGGGTAGAGCGTGTCCCCGGGCTGGAAGGACAGGATCTTCCCGTCCCGGGTGCCGCCCTCACGCACCGGCTTCAGCTCACGCATCACGCCGTTCTTCACGATCTTATTGCCCGTCACCGGCTCGACCACGTAGTGCCGGCCGTTGAGCGAGACCTGGTAGTTCTTCGTGAAGCTGAAGTAGAAGGTGCGCACCAGCATCTTCGTCTGCGGGTTGACCAGCTCCAGCTTGAGCCAGGCCTCGTCGCCGGGGAACTTGCCCTTGAAGTTGTACCGGGCCCAACCCTCGCGGCCGACGATCTCCTCGTGCTCGAAGTCCTCACCCAGGTTCTCGGTGAACATCGGGTCCACGTAGGCCGACCACACGGCTTGCTGACCGACGAGGTGGTCGCGCTTGACGTAGTTCGGCGCGAAGCGCACGCCGAGGCGACGCGGGAAGCTCAGGCCGGCCAGGTCGGTGTTCTGCGAGGGCTTGCCCGAGGTCAGCGTCGAGATCGTGGGGTCGGTGAAGAACGACATGGCGGTGATCGCGATTCCGTACACCGAGGCCAGCATCTTCTCCGCCCCGGCCATCGAGCGCAGCGCATTGTGGGCGTTGCCCACCAGCGTGCGCATGTTGTTGCGGGGCAGCTCCTCGCTCGCGTTGAAGTACAGGCTGAGCATGTCCTGATCGGCCTTGCCCTCCCACATGAAGGCCTGGGCCGCAGCCTTCTCCTGCTCCTCGGCCAGGGCGTCCTCGTTGTTCTCAAACTCGCCGGCCTTGACCCGCTTCTCCAGCTCGGCCTCAGGGTTCTTGATCTTCTTCGAGCTCATCTGCACGAAGAGCTGGTAGCAGTTGTAGAGCGTGGCCTTGCCCCAGAGGTCATCGAGCTTCTGCTCCAGCAGCGCCGGGTCCATATTCAGCACGGCTGCGGCGCTGCGCAGCTCCCGCTCCTCCTCCAGATAGAAGTCGATGAGTCCGTAGGCCGCGCGCTTGAAGGCGTTGTTGGCGGCGTTGGGCCAGACCGGGTCCTCGCCGCCGTCGAGCGGAAAGAAGATCCCGGCGATGTTCTCCACGTACAGCGCGCACTTGGTGAAGTTGCCCTCACGCGCCGCGTCGGCCGCCAGTCCCAGGGGGTTGTAGATGTCGGTCTTCATGGAGTTGATCAGGTTGAACTGCACCGGCTCGAACCCGCGTGTGACCAGGGGCACGTAGTTCTTCACCAACAACTCGCCCTTGGGGTCGTTGATGACCATGTTCGAGGGCTTCTTCTCCCGCGACCACATGTCGATGATCGGCTCGATGTACGTCTGGCCCTTACCGGCGCGGGTGATGGCTAGCACCATGGTGTTCACCGGCGCGGTATCGACCACATACGCCCCGGCCGGGCGCTGGACCTCGTACGCCGGGAACTCCCAGTCCTTCTTGATCAGGTCAGCGACGGTCTTGTACGTGTCCGATCCGAAGCCGAGCTTGTCCCGGTCCTTGCCGTCAGGGTTGTACGGGATCCGTGCCGTGTCGTACTTCTGTCGCAGCGTCTTGTCATCGGGGAGCCCAGATGCCTCGAACAGCTCGTCGCCGAAGCCTTCGTCGATGATCGGCAGGGTCTGCGTCAGCGGATCGCCCTCGTCGTCGTCCATGACCTCGCCGGCGTAGTAGACGAGGTTCCCCTCCTCATCGACGACGTCCTTCGTGGCGCGCTGGGCGACCTCAACGGTGCCCAGGCCCTTCTTCTTGAGCATCATGTGGCTGAGCATCGAGCTGACCTGCACGCTCGAGTGAGCACCGGCGTCGGGGAACCAGTCGTAGTTCTGCTGGATCTCTTCCGGCAGGGAGATGTGCTGGTCGTTCTGGTACTGGTTGATGTCGCTCGTGGTGTTCATCAGGTTCGCCGCGGCGACCTTTCGCGAGAACCACGTACCGATGATGAGGGCGACCATCAGACCCGAGCCGAGCGTGATGAAGAGCTTGCCCCCCGAGACGTCGGCCAGCTGCCCGCCGACCGTCGTCGCGCTCTTCTTGGGCTCAGCCGGCTTCTCGGCGCTGGGCTTGCCGTCCTTCGCCGCGGTGTACCAGCTGGGGACCGGAACAGCCTCAGTGCTGGTGTAGCACTTCGCTTTCACGTCCGGGTTGCCGTCCTTGGTCAGCGGCCGGTAACACGTCACGACCGAGCCGCCCGCACCCGTCGTGGTGTCCTGGACGTAGTATGCGCTCGGCTCGCCGCTGCGGGGCGCACCCGAACCCACGGACGTGCCCGCCGACAGCACCGCCGCGGCGATGAGCGAGTACAAGACCCAGGCGACGATCGCCGCCAGCACACCGGCAATCACCGCGGCGACGATGCCCGGTCTGGTCGACCTCAGGGTCCCGAATGTGCTGCGGTCCAGCTGCTGGCTGTCGTAGACGTCTCGGTTCGTCAGCGTCTCGCCCGGCGTCCGCGCCGAAATCTTGTCCCAGCTGCTCGCCTTCGGCCGCGTTGCCTTCCGCCTGTTCGTGGCCATCGTGATCCCTTGCTCTCGAGCCTCGCTCGCTCTGCTGTCCTGCTGTCCAGTGCGCCTGCCTGCGCAGACGACGACGGTGAATGGGGAACGCGCCCCATGCGCCGTCAGATCACTCCGTCGCTCATGACCGTTCCGCTCAACGGGTCAAGACCACCCCGACGATGAACACGACCACACCCAACAGGAGCAAGAGCGTTACGATCATGACCACGAGGATCTTGTCCGAGCTGCTCTGCATCTTGGAGGCCCGAGCCAGCTCGTTGGCGTAGAACTCCTTCTCGGCCTGCATCTCCGTCAGGCGCACCTCATACCGCTTGGCCACTGAATCCTCGATCGTGGACAGCTGCTTGAGCAGGTCGGTGACCCGCGCCATCTGGGATTTGGTCTGCGCCTTCTCCAGGTCGAGGCTGTACTGCCACTCGGCGTCCCGCGTCGTCATCTGCATGATGGAGCCCTTACGGTGGCTTTCCAGCTCGTCCTCCATCCGGCGGATCCGGTCGGCGTGCTCAGAGCGCACCGAATCCAGGAGGTCCTGCTGTTCCCGGCGCAGGACGCCGATCTCGTCCGTGGTCCGCAGGTGCTCGGCCAGCGCCTCGGACTGGGCGATGTCGGCCTTGCGGTTGTCATCGACGATCCGCTGGATCTCGGACTTCCATTGGTTCAGGCGCTCTTCCTCGGCCGCCAGGTACTCCGACTGCCGTTCGGCCAGCACCTCGAAGATCCGCGTTTGCCCGGTCTGCATCTTCAGCGTCGCGTCCGAACGCCGGACCCGCAGAATCTCCTGCTGGTTGTGGGCGTGGGTATCCTCGATGTCCCGCTCGATCTCGGCGACGGAGTCGATCTGCTCGCGCTCCATCTTCGAGCGATTGCGCTCCTTGTACTGCAGTTCCGCCGAGAGCGCCGCCTGCTGGGCCGCCTTGGAGGCCTGCGACTCGTAGTCCTTGGCGATCTCCACCCGGCGGGACCGGATCTTCTCGTCCTTCTCCGTCTGCCGCTGCTGGTGCTCGGCCTCGGCGGCGTCCTTCAGCAGCTTGTACCGGGAGCCCGCGCGGTCGGTGGCCACATCGCGGATGACCTGCTCGGTGTGCGCCGACATGAGATTGACGTAGAGCGCACGCAGCTCATCCTCGTGTGCGGAACGGAGCTGCATCAGGTCTGCGTTGGACTGCCGGTTGAGCTGGGCGACCTGGTCCCCGAGCCACTCCGTCGCGCCCTCGGGCACAGCGATCTGCACGACCGGCGCGCCGATGGCGAAGGTCGCGTTGAACTCATCGAGCCGGACGTCCAGGTCCAGCTCCTCGGAAAGGAACCGGCGGGCGATGGCGTCGCGCACCTGGGCCTGATCGGCCAGCAGCACAATGTCGCCGGCCTCCTCGTAGTCGCCCTCGACGCCGTAGCCGACGTCGGTCTCGTCGAAACCCTCGTAGCCAGCCACCTCGTCGCCGTCGTAGTCCGGCTCCGACTTGACCGGGACGGTGCCCGCGTCGTCCTCGTCGAGCATGGGTGCATCCGCCCCTTCATCCTCGTCGACGACGTCGCTGAAGAGCGGCTCGTCGTCCAGGCCCTCGTTAGCCCCCTCGACACCGGGGATCCCGTCGAAGATCGCATCCCCCTCGTCCTCTCCGAGGACCGCAGCGGCAGGGGTAGTGGCTCCAGCCTCGGCGACCAGGCCGCTGTGCTCTTCCCACGCCTTCTTGCCCACGGCTTCTTCGAGGCTCGTGGTACCTGCAGCGACAGAGCGCGCCTGCGCGAAGGTCGCATCGCTCACCAGATCGACGAGCAGATCACCGCTGGACTTCTGCCACACGACGGCCCAGGCGTAGGTAGCACCGGTGAGCAGCGAGTATTCCTCCATGCGCGCGAGAGTCTCGTCGGTGGGGATGATGCCGAAGACCTCCTCTTCGATCATCTCCGCCGTGGCCACCGTGCGGATCTGGTCGGAGCTGATGAGCTCGATGATCGAGCCCTTCGCCTCGTTTCGCCCGTGCCGCCTGCTCAAGCCGCCGATTTCGCCGGCTGCGAGCACGAGCATCATCCAGGCCGTACCGCTGGGAAAGACGAACTGCGTGTTCGACCGCAGCAGCTCGACCGCCGCCGGGATCGCTGTCTCTCTCACCACGGAGGCCAGAAGCTCGTCGGGCTTCTTCTTCCGTTCCTTCTTCTGGCTGACCGCTGCCGTCCCCAGAATGCCCATTGATACAAGATCCCTTCGCTAATAAAACACAAATCACCTAGTTTATAAATATCCTATCGCCGCCCTATATCAGTGGGAAATCGTAGGGCATGAATGGACTATTGACTCATGAGTCGACTAGTTCCCGCCGTCCTCGAACCGGCTCATCGCACCGCGCTGACCTCGACATAGGCGTCGGAACTCAGCAGGTTCTTGTCGTCGCTGACCAGGTCGCCGACGACGTCGATGCGGATCCGTTGCTCCGAGGGGTGCTCGTTGAGGAAGGTCGCCACCGCGGTGGTGACCTCGTCGGTCAGCTTCGCCACAGCCGCACGCGCACCGCCGGCATCAGAGTCGGTGTCGCCCTTGTCCTCGATGAGGTACTGCAGGACCCTCGCATCGACATCGACCCGCATGTTGTGCTTGACGAACACCTCCTGCACCATCTGGCGCAGCTTCTTCCGCACGATCTTTTGCTGCGTCGGCAGCGACAACGGCTGGAAAGGCACGATCGCGTCGATACGGCCCAGCAGCTCGGGCGGAAACCGGTTGTCGCCCGTCGTCGAAGAGATAGAGCGACGGATGAGCTTCTCGTACTCCAGCAGATGCTTGCCCGACCCGGTGTCGTCCGCCGCGTACTGCGAGATGTCCTTGTAGATCTCCGAGCCCGCGTTCGTCGTCAGCACGATGTACGTGTTGAGGAAGCTCACCTCGCGGTTGTTGGCGTCGTTGAGTCGGCCGTCGTCGAGCACCTGCAGCAGTACGCGTGTCACCATCGCCGAGGCCTTCTCGACCTCGTCGAAAAGCAGCACAGCGTGGGAGAGGGCCCACACGCGCTTGGTGAGCTCAGAACGGAACGCCGCGAATGACGAGTCCTCGGCGTACTCCGTCATGTCGAACCGGATCAGGTGCCGCTGGTCGTCACCGAACAGCAGTCGTGCCAGCTGCTTCGTGAGCTCCGTGTTGTGCGTGACCACGAACTGACCAGCCTGGTAGAGGTGCTCCTCGTCGTTGACGTAGATGCACGACGAGCTCTGCTGCTCTGGCAGCTTCTCGATCGACGCGATGCCGACCATGTCGAACTTCTTCACGCGCTTACGACCCGAGGTCTCAATGGCCGCGCGCCGTGCGATCTCGTGCTTGCGGGGGAGGGAGAAGAACCGGGCCTTATCCTCGTTGCCGACCTTCACGTGCACGCCGTACTCGACCAATTCGCGCCCGCCCTCCTTCGTGCGTGTCCACGACTTGATCGTGTTCGAGACGCCGAGCGAGAACAGCACCTCCCTAAGGTCCTCCGTGAGCCCCTTGGAGAACGTCGAGTACGAGACGTTGAAGCGGCCGTTCGAGGCGCCGATCGATCCGTCGGTGTCGAAAAGGCCTCGCACCAGAGCCCACCGCTGCTGTACCGATCCGTGTTTGTACCTCTCCGGGATACGGCGCTCCGCCGAGCGCGCACCGATCAGATCGGGAACCGAGGCAAGCACGTCCTTCGTCTGGTACAGCGAATCGCGGCGGTCCTCCACCGGGCCAACACCGACAGGGAAAACCCAGCTGTAGTTGCGTCCGTACGACTTCGGTGCCGACCCCAGCCATTCGCCCACCATCCACACGGTGTGGTCGGCGTCGTCCTCGTCAGACGAGAGCGTCAGCTGCCTCTCAGTGAGGCACCCGTTACCGATGAGGACGCCCAAGACGTACGGTTCGACGTCGAAGTCCTGCTCCGGCCAGTGCACCGGCCCGTTCGCCGGGATGAAGAACTTCAGATCTTCCCGAGAGTCGCCGGGGTAGGTGCGCACGACGCCACGCTCGACCATTTCCTGCGTGCTCAGGACCATCGGCGCGACGTCCTTGCCCGCATGCTTCTTCGACCGCTGCTTGGCTGTGTAGACCGTCCACAAGTGCGGTCCGCCAACGTCGAGAGTCCGGCCGTCCCAGAGCGTGACCCGGTAGACGTCCTGCATGCCCTGCGGGAAGTGTTCGAGCACCTCGACCGGGCGACCTTGGCGACCGAATACTCTGTCGCCCGGGAGCAGGTCGCCGTGCAGCTTCCAGGTGGTCTCGCCGTCGCTCGAGTAGACCGGCACCTGCGTCGAGTCGATGCAGAATTTCCCCACACCAGTGGAGCCCGTGAACAGCAGGCTCGCCATTGGCTTTCCCTTGTCGTTGAGGTCCGCCACCGACAACTGCAGACGACGCGCCACCGCGCTGGTCGCCCAGTCCTGGCTGAACACCTTGGCGTCCAGCTGCTTCTTGATCTTTGCGCCGTCGACCCGGAATGCGACGTTCACGTTCAGGGACTCCATGAGCACGTCCGAGAGCAGGTCCCGGTCCATCGGCCGGTGCGTCAGGCGATGCCAGCCGACCATGGAGTCGAGCACGAGGATCGACTTGCGCGGCTGGGCGCTGGCCGGCATGTAGCGCTGGGTGTACTCGTAGATCTGCCAGAAGATGTGGTCGTCGTAGAACTCGTCGGCCACGCCGTACCGTTCGGCCATGCCCTGCAGGATCTTGATGGTCGTCGCCTGGTCCGGCGGGTTGAGGTTGATGCGCTGCAGGCGCTCGACGAGCGGCTGGTTCGGTGAGATGTGCTTGTGGAACTCCTCGTAGGTCGTCGCCGCGATGATCCTGATGCCTCGGGTCCCTGAGGCCGCGAGGACCGGCTTGATCGCCTCGACGGCGGCGTCGGAGAGCTGGATGATCTGGTGGAACTCGTCGATGAAGAGCACCAGTTCATGCTTCTCGTCCTTGACGAAGTCCTCGGCCTCGTCGAAGAAGCCCTTGACTATCGCGGCCATGTTCTCGGCGTTGCCCGCCTCGGAGATCATGCGCGCCGGGTCCACTTCGAGATAGAGGCGATCCGGATCCACGAGCATCGTGGCCTGGACCAATGCGGTCTTACCCGTTCCGGCCTCGGCCAGTAGAAGCGCATTGCACAGCTCGGGACGGCTCATCGAGGCCAACAGCTGCATCGTCTCGTGCTCACGGCCGACGATGTCGCGCTCAGCCTTCTTCAGCGGCTCCGAGAGCTTAGACAGGAGTGGGTAGCGCTCGTTGAGCTGTACCTCGTGGAACATGCCGCGCAAGACCTCTCGACTGAACTGAGGGTTCAACTGGAAAATCAGTCAAAATTCTATCACGAGTCGCATTCGATAAGGATTTGAATGGAGAGCACGAAAGGCCCCGGATCCCACTCCAGGGCCTTTCGTTCCGTGCGCTGGTCGCGGTCGCTCACCCGTCGTATTCGGACTCGGTGCCCTCCGGAGTCTGGCTGCTCGAACTGGTGGTTGAAGCGCTCGCTGGCGGGGCCTCGTTGCTCCCCTCCGTGCCGGCCTTGCGGCGTGGTCAGGCGGCGCGCTGCGCCTCGGAGGTGACCTCCACGACGACACGGCCGAGGACCTCGTCGAGGTGCTGCTGGGTGTCATGCGCACTGTCGCCACTGACGACCGCGAAGCCGCAGCGGATGTTGTTCGGCGTGGTGCTGGACGGGGTGAGCGTGGCGACGTCGCCGACGTCGCACAGCCACTGGAAGTGCTCCAGGTGATGGTCGTTGCCAGGGAGCAGATCGCGGTGGGTGACAAGACCTGCGGTCGGCGGGTAGATCATGCCAATGACGGCGCTGCGCTGCCGAGTGGGGCGCAGGTCGGGGATCTCGCCGCAGGCGAGAGCGGCGGAGGCCAGGGGCAGGGAGATCCCAGTGGCCAGGCGCACGAGTTCGCCGATGAGATCGCCGCCCAGGCGCGCGTTGACTTCGATGACCTTCGGTCCGTCCTTGGTGAGGCGGATCTCAACGTGGCTGACTCCGTGGGTGATGCCCACAGCCTCCAGAGCGGCTGCGGCGACGGGCGAGACCTTGTACAGGAGGGGGTCGTCGGCAGTGACGCTGTGCTCGGTCTCCATGAAGTAGGGGTCGAAGCCGACCGACGTGCGGGTGACGGCCACGGCGCTGGTGACACCGCGGTGGGTGACGGTCTCCACGGAGACCTCGGGTCCGTCGAGGTACTCCTCCACGAGCACGCCGTCTCCCTCGGGGCCCTGGTGGGCGGCGCCGGCGGAGGCGATGGACCAGGCAGTGGGCAGGTCGGTGATCGTGCCGACGCGGACGACACCAATGCCGCCGGCATGGGCAGCGGGTTTGAGGACGACCGGGTAGTCGACGCGTTCGGCCGCGGAGGCCGCGGCGTCCAGGGTGTGCACCCAGGTGGAGGCGGCGGAGGGAACGCCGGCTGCGGCGAAGCGCTGGCGGGAGGTGGCCTTGTCGCGGGCAGCGGCGACGGCCGCGAGGGTGTTGCCGGGTCGGCCGCCGAGGCTCTGGGCGAGGCGGGCGACGGTCATCAGGTAGTACTCGTCCCAGGTCACGACGCCAGCGATGGGCCTGCGGACGGCGAGCGACGCGGCGGCGGCATTGACCGCGATCGGGTCGCTCAGATCGGCCACCTCGTGGTCGATGACGTAGGGCTTCTGCCAGGTCAGCGGTGTGTCGTTGATCAGCAGCTGCGGGTAGTGGGCCGCGGTCTGCTCCAGCAGGTAGCTCCGCATGGGGCGCGGGCCGGAGCCGATCACGAGCAGCATGGGGTGGGACACGGTGAACTCCCAGGAGACTAGGGCGGGCTGGACCGGGATCAGGCGGCGCGCGGCGTGTCGGCCGTGGCAGAGGTTGGGGGGCCGGCGGCCGCGGGATCGGCAGCGGTGGGGCTGGGCGCGTAGGAGGTACGGTGGTGCCACAGGCCTCGGGAGGCGAGGGTCATGGCCGCGCCCTGCAGGACGGCGCAGGTGAGGAGCAGGGCGTCGGCGGGGAGGGCGGCGGCCAGTGCGCCGGCCACGGGCATCGGCAGCACGCTCAGCGTGACCATCGCGCTGGTCGTGGTGCCGAAGACGGCGGCCGGGATGAGGCGGGCGCGCAGGGTGCGCAGGACGACGGTCAGCGCGCCTTCGCCAGCCATCAGGACGGCGATGGTCATCGCGTACACGGCGAGAGGTCGGTGGTCAGGCGATGAACGCGACGTCGGACACCGGCGTCGTCGAGGCGTTGAAGGTGGGCCCGGCCGTGGTTAGGGCACGGCGCATCGCCCCCAGACCGCTCCGAGAGGGAGCGGTCTGGGGGCGCGTCGCGTCGGCGGCGCACGGTGGTGCTAGAACCAGATGGCGGCGACCCAGCCCTTCATGCCGTACGAGCTGCTGGAGAAGGATTCGCCGTGGTGCCAGCGAGGATTCGCCGTAGTGCCAGCGGTTGCCGTAGCGGTTCTTGGCGGAGCAGAGCACGTAGAACTCGCCGGCCGAGTCGAGCTGCCCCTTCTTCTTGTAGGCCACACCCTGGCCGGTGCGGATGGCCGGCCATTCCAGGTTGGGACCGATCACGCTGTGGTTCATGTCGTTGCTCAGTCGGGGTTAGGGATGACCGGGCTGGTTGCTCGGGCTCCCCACCGGCACACGAGATGCGCCGGTGTGTCTGTGGGTTAGCCCTGCGGAGAGGGCTGCTCGCCCTGACAGGAGCGGCGCCGCGAGTACGTCGAGGCATTCCGCTTGCAACGACGGCGAGTTCGCCAGTGACATCCAGGGGCCCACGTGACACCCAGGGGCCTTTCGAATAAGGCTTGACTCGGTCTCGGTCTCAGCCGACTGCCGGCTCCTCGACCTCGGCTGCCTGCTCCTGCTTGGTCTCGGGGGCCGGGGCCGGGGCCTGCGACTCCTTGGCTGCCGCCCGTGCCTCGCGGGCGGCGCGCATGGACGCGAACTGGTTGTCCAGCGTCTTGTCGTCGACCTTGAACTCGGAGGCCTCGACGGATTTGGTGTTAACCACCAGGCCAGTGCCGCGCGTCGCGGGCATCACGTTGCCCTTGAAGCCGTAGACGGTTCCGACCTCGGTGCCGTCCTTGTTCAGGATCGGCTCGGTGTTCGGACCCGCGGCCTTGACGATCTCCTCCATCTGGCCGGTGGAGTACGGAGCGCCGTTGTTGTAGCGGACCTTGCCGTCCTTACCCTGAACCCGATCGGACTTCAGATGCAGGTTCGTCTGCTCCGGACCGCGCGGATCTCGAGCGTCGAGCTGGACGTCGGCGTACTGGGACTTGCCGTCCTTGGTGACGCCGTTCTTGTAGACCTTCGCGATGAGGTTGACTCCGGTCATCGCGCCCTTGCCCTTGAGAATTGCCATGATCTCTTCCTCCCGCTTGTTCCAACTACCCTCTGACAAGTCGGCTGCGATCAGTCACGTTGTCCGGACAAAGCATTGAGTTCCCGCCGAACGCTCTTTACGCTAATACTCTCATAGGGCATTCGACAAGACCATCGACTAGTCTTTCTGCTCACGTTCAAAGTCGGTCGAGATGGGAGATGGTTGCGGATCGGATGCCATTCCGGCGTCCGCTGTGGTCACAGCCTGATCGACCTGAGCCTGGACCCGCACGACGAGGTCGGCGTCCAGTGACGAAGCCTTGGACCGCCGCATCCGCTCGGCCTGCTCGCTCCCGGCGCGCAGCTCCGCGATCCGCGAGCGCAACACGAGGGTGCCGGAGTCCTCGTCTGTCTGCTGAGGTGCCAGCTCCCGGGAGACCCGTGTCATCGCCGCGACATCGTCCACCGGCAGATCGGGAATTGCCTCGGCCTGGCCGGACTGGTCCAGGTACTCCATCGACGCCAGCAGCAGCCGCCGGCGGTCCCTGGTCGTCTCGACGAAGGACTGGCGCGCGTGCAGCCCGATCTCGACGTCGGTGACGAAGTCGTATCCCAGGTGGTGCAGGTCCAGGGCCTTGACCTCGTCGAAGTCATACGCGGCACCAGCGACGATCTTGAGGTCCGTGCTGACTCCGTCGGTCTCCGTACTCGCCTGATCCTCGGCGCTCGACCCCACGCGCAGCACCAGGCCGGAGGAAGCGAGATCGGCCCGCAGGTTGTCCAGCTTCTGGTCATAGGACTGCTTCATCGTCCGGATGCGCGCGTCCAGCATTGCTCGGCCGCGCTTGCCCTCGGCCAGGAGCCTGCCGCCGGGCTGATCGTAGATTGTCCGGCCCAGGTTCTCGGCCTCCTCCGGGTCCTTCATCCGCTGCAGGGAGGCATCCGCGCGCAGCGCCATGAGCGAGAGCAGCCGCTGACCGTAGGTCGCCACGTCCTGCTGCTGCCCGTACCACTGGCCGGCGTCCCCGGGGAAGGGCAGGAAGTGCCGGTACTTGCTCATCAGCCGCCGGTGGTAGTTCTCCTCGAAACGGTAGAAGTCGTAGAGCGGGCGCGAGTCCTCGGCGGCGACGTCGGCCTTCTCGGCCTGTTCCCACTGGTGCGCGAGGTCGCGGTAGACCCCGGCCTTCTCCCGGTGATGCTGCAGGCGTGAGGCGTAGCTGCGCAGTCGGAAGCCGAAGGAGACCAAGTCGGCCTCAGTATTCTCGTCTTCGCCCTGCCGGTCCGCGGCGAGCACCGCCATCTGCTGGTAGTCCATCCCCATGACTTCGAGCATCGGCGTGCGCACCCGCAGCTCCGACTCCGGCATGGCCCGCAGCATCTGGTAGACGCCGTTGACGGTGCGCTCCATGATCTGCGTACGTCCCTGCTCGACCAGCTTCTGCCATTCCTCCGTGCTCAGAGACTCCTTCGCGCGGCGCTCGTTGGCGTAGTCGACGATGCGTTCCATGGCCTCCGGCATCGGGGATCCGGCACGGTCGAGTTGCTCCTTCACGAGCTCGGTCACCAGTTGGTTCGCCTTGCGCATGCGGGCGTCGTTCGAGCCGGCGCGCCACAACGTTCGGTCTGCCGGCAGGCAGGCGAGCAGGAACTGCGGCAGGGACTCGGCGCGGATCCGCTCGTGCGCCCACCGCTTGATGAAGGTGGTGACGTTGCGCCGCTCGTAGCCGACGGCGCTGGAGAGATGAGTCACCGCCTGCTTCTCGTCGAGCCAGGTGTCAATACCGCGGCGGAGCCTGGACTTGTGCCGGTCCAGGAGCTTGCCGCGCTGCGTACCGTTCTTCGTCACCTGCCCCCGGCCGCCGTCGACCATGGCCAGGTGGCAGTGCACGTGCTCGGTATCGACCTGGATGACCCCGACGTAGCGCAGGTCGTCGAAGCCGCTGGTGCCCGAATTCATCCGCTCCAGACCGTGCATGATCGCCATGCGCAGCCTCATCTGGTCGATGTGACCGCGGTAGTCGCCGCGGGCTTCGCAGTGGAAGTCCTTGTCGACGATCTTGTGCTTCCGCAGGTACTCCTCGTCGAAGGACACCACCGTCTTGAGTACGGTCTTGCCGTTCTCGAAGTGCTGCTGGATGTCGTTGCCGGCCGCGCGCAGCTGCTCGTCGGAGAGTGAGACCGAGTCATAGCCGAAGGCCACGCCGCCGTCGCCCTGGGCCTGGCGCATCTCATGCTTCGCCGCACTCCGCGAGATACCGGCGCGCTCAACGGCAGACTCCCGCGCCATGTAGCGCATGATGAAGTCATCGGTGCGCAGGCGCTGGATCGGAGCCAGCGACTCGGTCGCTTGCTCGCGGGCCATGTACCGGGTGACGTAGTCACCCGGTGTCGCACCGCGCGATCCCTTGCCGCCGGGCAGCGGCACACTGAACTCGTTGACCACGATGATGTCCTGCTTCAGGCCCATCGTCGCTCTCCTTCCTGTCTCGGTACCGATGCACTACGGCCCCGGCTGCTGTCCGCCAGCAACCGGGGCCGCGCTCGTCATGCCTGATCCGTACTCAGGGCCCCAGGCTCTGCTCGCCGTCCTCACTGAAGTCCAGATCGGCCGCATGCTGGGACACCTGGCGCTTGCGCTCGTCCAGACTCGGAGCGGGCTTGACCTCACGTCGGCGGGTCTCCTTCTCCTCCAGCTCCAGGTCGCGCTGAGCCTCGCGGACCGGGACCGGGGGAGCGAACGGCTCCTCCTGCTCCTCAGCCGTCTGCAACGCTGCCGCCACGCGCTCCCGGTAGAGGTTCTCCGTGGTGCCCTCGGTGCTCGCACGCTCGGTCTGGTACTGCACGCGTTCGGCGGCGATCTCCGCCTCGATCTGCTGCAGGCGAGCGCTCATGCCGTTGGCGACCGGCGCTGCCTCAGGCACGGACGCTCCGACGATCTGCTTGACCTCGGTGTCCAGGCCCAGCTCGTCCTCGGTGAACAGCGAGTTGATCGCGTCCGAACGTGCCTTCAACCCGTGAGCATCGACCACAGCCTCAGCCCGCGGGACGCCGTCCCTGGAGTGGTCGGCGAAGTAGCCGGTGAGGTCGTAGCCGGCGGACTCGAGATCGATTTCCAGGCCCCCGATGTCGTGGATCTGGGTGAAGACCACGGGTGTATCGCCTTCGGTCTGCGCCCCCGACGGAGCGAGCACGAGCATGTCCGCCGTGGCCGGCAGCTCCCACTCGATCCCGGTGACCTGCTCGGGCACGGCGAAGCCGCTCGTGAAGTAGCCCTTGCTGGCGAGCACGACCAGCTGCTGGTCGTCGAACTCGTAGAAGGCGTCTACCTTTTCGCCCTGGCCGGGGGAGTAGGTCACCTGGGAGATGCCGAACGGCAGGGCCTTGGCCGGGGTGACCGAGCGCAGCTCGCCCGTCATGTGCAGATACGGGCGGTAGTTCTCCTCCTTGCCCCGGTGCTTGAGATCGAGCGATTCGACCATGACGCCGAGCTCGGCGGGCACCCCCTCCAGCCGGTACGTCTCCACTCCCCGTTCACGCAGGACACGGTGGGCCCATACGTCGTTCATCGTCAGTCCTGCGGTGCGCATCACTTGCTCCTCCTGTGGTTGGTCTTGCTCTGGCTGGTGGTCCTGGCCGTGGACTTCGTTGTGACGTCGGCCCCGGTCGCCTCGCCCCGGGCGTCCCGGATCTTCTCGATCATCCGCGTTGCCCAGCGCCACATGCCGCGCATCACGATGATCTCGCCCGCGACGAGCAGTGCGACCAGGAAGAGGAGCGGCATCAGCCACAAGGTGATGGTTCCGTCCGCACTGAGCGCACCCCGGGATGCGCCCGACTGCCGGTGCAGCCATGCGCCCAGCAGCGGGATGATGACCATGGCCGTGATGAACGCCAGCAGGCAGTCGGCGAGAAGGACGATGACCCGGAAGAACCCTGCCCACACCGCTACGGAGAACCTGCCGGTCTCCTTCTTCGGGGCCAGCCGCCGCCATCCGGTGCGCAGCTTCGAGTTCTTCTGTTCCTTCATAGGCTTCACCGTGGCGGCCGTGCTCGTCGGGGCGGTCGGCTTGGTTTTCTCCAGGGTCTGGGTTGACATGCTCGTGTCCTTACGTCTTGTCGGGGTCTTCTGGGGTGCGTGCTGAAGCGGTGGGCGCTTCGCTCACCCGGCCGGCTCGGGGGAGGACGGTTTCCTGCTGGCGGCAGCGAGGGCGTCGCGGGTCTTGCTGGAGGCCCGATAGGCGTCCAGCGACGTCACCGTGCCGTTCTGAGAGGTGGAGTAGGTGAAGACCACGAACTTGCTCTTGGCAGCGCTGCTTTGATTCGGTCCGACGCGGACCGGATCGAGCCGGGCCACCCCCGTGTAGGAGTAGTTCAGGCTCTGCACCCGACTCACATCAATGTCCAGATCAGCAAGCCTGTACGTCGTCCCAGCGCCCTTCGTGGCTCCGGTCGCCGTCATCCACTCCGGAACGAACTCGGTGAGCACCCGGGACTTGTGGTCGAGGAAGCCGTAGCGCGCGTCGAGCAGTACCTGCTGCTCCGTGACGGTCCGGGTCGACGCTGAGCTGTTGGTGAGGCTGAGCAGGAGCGACCGGCCTGTCGCCCCGTCACGGTTCACCCGCTCGATGTCCATGTCCGGCAGCTGAGCCAGCAGCGCCGTGTGTTGTGTTGCGAGCTCGGCCCGGGCGTCGCCGAGGTTGCCTTCGAGCTGCTGAACAACCACATCGGCCTGGGTGTCTGACGCGGCCGGGCCGTCGCTGAGCAGGCTGGCTCCGAGCGTGACCACCGAGAGCGCGAGCAGCGCGCCGCTACCGGCGAGCAGGATCTTCCCGGCGTGCTGGCGCAGCCTGTCCGGGATCTTTTCTTTCACGGTGCCTTCACCTCCTGCTTCAGGGCCTCGCCCGTGGCCGTCGTGCCGGTCCGGAGCTTCACGAACGCCTTGCGGACCAGGTCATAATCGGCGCGGGCCCAGGCCAGCACCGCCGGCCTCTCGCCCGCACCCGTCCTGGTCTCCATCGCCAGCCAGGTCACTGTGATGGTGCTGTCGTCGTTGACCAGGTAGGGCACCTGGGCGACCCACTTAAAACCGGAGTTGAAGCTCATCGGGATCCCGACGCCGGCCGCTACGTCCTTGTCCCTGGCGAGCAGGTACCACGGTCCCAGGTCCGCTTGGTGTACCGAGGGGGCGAAGTAGGGGATGAGGTTGTGCAGCGTCGACTGAGACGTCGCCGTGTCGAGCGTGCCGCCGTCTGCCGCCACGCTGGGCGTCAGGTAGCGATAGTCGTTCTGCAGCTTCGCGACCTGACCAGCCGCCGTCTGGGCCGCGGTCAGCCCACGCTCGGCGTCGTCGGCCTTCGGTAACGTCGCCGTCTTCGCCTCGGTGATCCTGATCTGCTCCTGCAGAGAGGAGATCTCCGGCGCAGTCGTATCGGCCACCGCGCTGTGACCGCCGGAGAATCCCGCGGAGAGTGCGAAGCACAGCAGTGCGCCCACACCCATGCTCACGCCGGCCGCGAGGGTGCGCTTGCGCAGGCCGCCCGCCGGCTCCGTCTGCCCAGGAGTGTCCGCGCCCTTCTGCGAGGACGCAAACGTCGAGACGAAGCGCGTCTTGCGCACTGCGCCCCTACCCGACTCATCGGTCTGTGTCGATGACACTGGTCCTCAACTCACCATTTCACTCGAGTACCAAGGAAACTCTATCGATGAGGCAAATGGAAAGGGTGTTTGAGTCATTCGGAATGGCGAGTCTCACCACTCGCCGGGACGCCGGAGAGATCCGAGACCTCGCCCTGGGCGTCGACCGTGGCGAAGAGCAGCGCGCGCCGGTGCGCCGTGACACTGGCTTTGCTCGCCTTGTTCTGGGACACCGCGTCGGAGGTGACCTCGACGTCGGCCAGGATGGCGTAGGTGTAGACGCCCGCCTTGGCGTCGACGACCTCTACGTCCGGCTCCTTGCCGAGGGCCGAGTTCAGGCCGACTGTGTCGATGTAGTAGTAACGCCGCCCCTGGGAGTCCTCGTTGAACCTCGACGGAGGCATGAACGACTTCAGGAACGTCTCGTTCTCGGTGAGGCCGAACCGGCTCTTCAGGCTCTTGCGCGCCGCCTCGTAGCTCTGTCCCGAGTCCCACGTGAAGGCCGTGGAAAGCAGCGACTCGATGCGCTCGCCGTCGGTGCTCAGCCGGTTCTGGCTGACGCCCAGGGCCGCCATAACATCCGCGTTCACCTGCTCGGCGTTCTTCTTCTGGATGCCTGCCAGCTGTTCCTCGACGTCGTTGATCTGGGCTTCCTGCTCAGCCAGGGCCGCGTGCTGGCTGCTCCAGGTTGCACCCGCAGCCGTCACGACGACCGTGAGGACCGCTGCCACCACCAGGACCGAGAGGTTGCGCCGGAAGAATCCCCGCCGCGTGGGTGCTGCCGTCTGCTCCGTCATCGCTTGCCGCCCTTCTTCTGTGGGCCTGTGCCGCTGAGTTCAGGGACTCCGGACCCGGCCGGCACCTTGATCACGGGGTTCTCGTACTGAGCCCCAACGGCGGTCACCACGAGCGCCAAGTGGCCGAAGGCCCCCGTCGTGCCGTTGTGCACGTAGCGCGCGCTCGCCCAGGCGAGCACCTCGCCGCTCTTCGTGTCCTGGCACAGCCAGACGACCTTTGCCTGGTTCGCCGCGCCCGAGCCGTCCTTCAGGCTCAGATCGGGCATCACCGTCTCGACCTTCCATGCGTACGTGCTCGGGGCAGCTGCGTTCTGGCCGTCGTAGCGGATGTACCAGGCGTGGCGCGGATCGATCTCGGTGGTGGCGTCGAACGGCGTCAGTGACGAGGTGCTGTACGCCTCCTTGTCACTGACCAGGAAGGATTCCTTGCTGAACAGCGGTGCCATGTCCCGGCGGTGCTTGATGATCTCCAGTGTGGCCTGATCCGGGGTCCCGTTGTTCGGGCTGGGCTGGCCGCGGGCCCGGTGGTACAACGTGGCGAAGGCCTGCTCCCCGGTCGCGACCTTCTTCGCGTCGGCGGCTGCCGCCGCGGTGAGCTTGGACAGATCCGCGCCGGCGTCCGCCCCCGCGGGCGTGGACTGGGCATCAGCCAGGTGTCCCTGGAGCTGGACGATCTGGGCCTCGTTGTCCGCCGTGCTCGCCTTGAAGCTCTCGCCGGCCACGCCCGTGGCGACGACCAGTGCGAGGATCCCGGCCCCCGCCACCGCCGTCACGCTGCGCCGGACCAGACGCGCGTTGTCCTCAGGGCTGCGTACCCGGACCCGTTCGCGCTGGCGCATTGTCCAGCCCGCGAAGCGCTCTTCGAGCTCGGCTCCGGTGACCCTCTTGCGCGTCTTCGGTGCCGCGGGCTTCCCCTCGGGCATCGACCCGGTCTCCCGCTCGGGGCCTGTGCTCTCGGACTCGTCACGGACTGTCGTCACGGAACACACTCCTCACTCCATGTTGCTCTCATAAACGACTCAAGTCTATCCAGAAACGTATTCGCGGCCGAGTTGTAGTTCATTCGATAAGGGTGCCGAAAAGCTAAGCCGGCGCGCAGGGCCGGCACCGGACATGAAGAAGCCGGTGCCCTGATCGCCGAGCGCCGGCTTCTCACTCCCAGGTCAGATGCAGCGCGTCAGACCGTCTTGATCTTGCCGGTGGGGAGCATCGAATCCGACATGTCCACGAACTTCCAGCCCTCGGCCGCCATCCGCGCCGCGCTGTCGACGCGAACTCGACCCATGTAAGCGCAGTAGCCGGCCTCGCCGAGGATGACTTTGTCGCCCTGGGCGCCGAGCACCACGAGAGTGTGGCCGGCGGGGCCGGAGCCCGGGCCGGAGCCCACCGAGTACGCCTTCGGGGCCGAGGACATTTGCTTGCCGGTCTCCCTCGCGATCGTGTACGCCGTCTCCTTGCCGTCGCCGGCCGGGTAGGTCTGGAACGTCGTGTACTTGTTCACGAAGTAAGTCGAGAACGACACGCAGTTCATCGCGTGGTTGCCGTTGCAGGAACCCGGGCCACCGTCCGGGCCGTACCGGTCATCCAGGAACTTCCCGCCCTCTTTGTTGAAGAGGTCGACGAGGGCCTGGGCCTCCTCCTGCGTCATCCCGCCGTCCTTCAGCGAGACGGAACTGCCGCCCTTGGAGGTGCAGTTGCCCAGGATCGTATTGATCCCGTTCCCCATGTTCTCGATGATCCCGCCGACGATGTTCTCGACGCCGCCCAGGATCGAGCTGTCGACTGACCAGCCGCTCATCTTGGCGAACCACATCTCGGCGCTGTCGCCTCGTGCGGTGAGCCCGGACGCGCCGTCAGTGGAGCGCTCCCAGCTCTCGTGGAAGTGCAGCGCCGCCGCACGCGGCGAGCCCTGCGACTTCTTGAGCATGCCCCTGAAGACCGTGACATCGCCCGGGTTGTCACCATCGACCATGAAGGCCAGCTGGGCCTTAGTCGTGAACCAGTCGACGCCCTTGCTCTTCGCGTACTGGCGCAGCAGCGTGTTGCGGCCGAACGTCCACTGCCCGAGACCGATGCCGTTGTCCGTGTTCTGCGCGGCGCTGGCCTTCTTGGCGGTCATGGCATACGTCCGCGTGGGGAAGGTCTGCACGCTCGTCGGGTCGATCCCGGACTCCTGCGACCAGTTGCCGAGAATGCCCGCGATGTTCTCCTTCGGCATCCCCCACCTGCTGAGCACCGAGTAGATCTCCTTGGCGTTCTTCTCCACGTTTGCCGGGACGGTGGCCCCGGAACCGTTGCCGACGCTACCCGCGTTGACGACGCACGCCGTCCCCTTCGCGTTGATGCTGCCCTCAGTCAGCGCCGTCGAGTTGAGGACGCCGGTCAAAACCGTGCCCAGCAGGGCCACGGTGGCGGTCACCGCGACCGCACCCGACGTCGCTGCCGCTACAGGGGTAAATGTCACCGTGGCAGTGACGCCCAGGACCGCGCCGGCCCCCTTGGCTAAAGCGCTGCCGGCCGCCATGAACGGCGCAGCGATCGCGTGACCAACTGCCGTGAGGAATTTGACGATGAGCGCCTTGATGATTTTGACGATGAGCGTCCACAGCAGTTTCCCGGCGTTGACGGCCAGCGCCATGGCGGCGAAGAACATGGACTTCAGCCAGTTCAGGAGGGCCATGGCTGTGACCACGCCCATGGCCGGCGGGGCAGTAGCCGCGCCACCACCGGCGGCGACGCCCTTGGCCGCCTTCGAGCCCAGGCCCTCGTCGTCCTTCGACGCGCCGCGCTCGTAGCCCGTGCCGCCGGCGCCCAGCTTGCGCTGGTCGGCCGGCTCGGCGTCCGGGCTGGCACCGGTGACCTTGGACATGCCCTTGACCGCGTCCTGGACCCCCTCGACGCCGACGTTCTTCGCTGCGCCAACGGCGGCTCCTGGAAGCCCGCCGACCTGTGCGCCGGCCGCAGCACCGGAGACCGCAGCTCCCGCGTGACGCCCGGCGTTACGGCGGATCGCGCTGCTGCCGTCTCCCTCGATCGCCTTCTGGGCCGCGCCTCCGGCCACATTCCCGGCGACGCCGTTCATGCCCTGTTTGATCTTCGACGCGGCCTCTGGTGCCTTCGGCGCAGTGTGCGCCGCCCCAGTAAGGCCAGAAGAATCAGCCCCCGGCCCCGGGAGCTGCTTGGGCACGCTGGCCTTGCCTGCGGGAGGCATCTCAATGCCCTCCGCGGGGTCGAGGCTCTTGGTCCCGCGACCCTGCCGGGGCATCCACCTGACTCACCGGCGTGCGCGGCTGGTCCTTCGTTGTTCCCTCCCTGGGACTCCGATTCGGCTTGTCGGTGTTCATGTAGCTTTCCTTTCCGGCTTAATACCAGGTAGCGGGATGCGTTCACTTCATCGACTCACTTAGTGGAAAGTAGTGAGGAATTCCTTGTCGTCGCGAATGGTGCTGTTGGTCTGCACGTCCCGCAGACTCGCGTCCAGTCGGAGCAGTTCGAGCGACAGGTCAGACTCGTACAGCGACTTGTTCCGGGAGTAGTTCTGATACGCCTGTGAAAGGTTGTTCATGATGTTCAGCAACGGGCGCATCGTCACGTCAGAGGACTGGTAGTCCCTGGTGAGGCTGGTGCCGTCCGAGAGGATCCACCGCATGTCCGAGATCTGCTGGCTCGTCGGATCCGAGCCCTCGTCGCGCTTCTTGGTGAAGAACTGGGCGTAGCTCTGACCGGCCGGAACCAGGGCGTCGAGGTAGCCGTCGTAGACGTTGCCTGCACGCCAGTTGAGGTTGAAGCCGCCCGGGACAACGTGCTTGGTCTGCAGCACCAGCGTCGAGAAGCCGTCCGTGGCCTCGGCTGCGGAGACGCCCGTGATCTTGTCGGTGGCAATCGAGACTGGAACGGTCGGCGCACGCAGGAACAGGCCGTCGATCTTCGTCGTCTGCAGGTCGGAGGTGTACGACTGAATCTGCGTCAGATTCGCGCGCATCTCGACGAGCTTCTGGTCCAGGGCATCCCTGGCTTCGGCCTCCATCTCCTTGAGCGCGACCTCGTAGTAGGCCTGCGCCGGGTCGAAGGCCAGGGCGTCGAGCGCCGCGATCTTCTGGACCCCGGATGCGCCGGGGTTGAAGAAGACCCGCCACTGGTCGTACTTGGAGAAGGTCTCGTCGCCGGCCAGCTTGCCGCTGCCCTGCGCCTGCTCCGCTCCGGGCGTGGTGAGTTCGGCATTCGCACGGACCGTCAGGTTCAACACCTGACGGTCGAAAGGCCGGTCGGCGTTCAGGAGGACCCCGACGTAGCCGGTCGAACCGAAGGCGTAGAAGGAGCCCTTGATCCCGCTGGTGCTGACCGGCTCGCTGTTCAGCGAGGTGTCCGACCCGAGCAGGAACGCTCTGTAGTCCGCGGCGCTGTACGAGATCTGAGCGGTCGGACTGAAATGCATCATCACGAGCGCCCTGTTGCCACTCTCGTTGGTATAGACCCCGTCGACGGTGCCGTCGAGATTCGTCTTCGACGTCTTGAAGTCGCTGGTGTACAGCGCCGTCCGCGACAGCGAGTCACGCTCCGCCTGGTACGCCGAGACCCCCGATGCGCTGATCACGATCGCGCCCGTGACCGCGAAGATGCCGAAGAACACCCCAAAACGTTCGATCGCGTGGTGCGAGTCGAGCTTGAACTTCTTGCTGAAGGCCAGTGCCTTGTCCTTGATCCCCACGTTCTGCTCTCTTTCGTGCCTGCACCGTGCTGCGGGCCCGGATATGGCAAACCGGACCGGAGGAGACCTTGCACCTCAACCGACCCGGTGCGCTCGACGCCTCTGTCCCCGGTCGTGTGCACGGCCTGTGACGGCCTCCTACTTGGAAGGGCCGCTCAGAAACCCGGGGACCTGATCGACGGTCTGGACGATCACCGTGCCGCCGCCGAGGTCCGTGATGGTCTCCTGGCTGCCGGAACCCACCGTCGAGATCAGCGACCACCCGCCAGTGCCCAGGGCTCCGCCGACGAGAATGAGAAGCGCGATCGTGCCCCAGCCCTGCTGCTGACCCGCGGACTGCGGGTTGGCCATCAGCTTCTTGATCAGGAGTACGCCGCCCCAGACCAGGCCGACAGCACCGAGCAGCATGAGCAGAAGACCGCCCCAGAGTTGGATCTGGGACTTGGCGTTCTGCAGGAAGCTCGTCAGGTCCCAGGCTGCACTCGGCAGAGAGGCCTGTGTGAGGACGGCCGCCTCGTAGATCTTCGTCACGGTTCTTTCCTCTCACCTTTCGAATCATTCGATGGCATGACAGTGAGTTACAAGGCGACAAGCGTGGCCAGCCCACCAGGACTGGCAGCGATAGAAGCAGGAGTGATCGGTCGGTAAGTCGCTCTCTCTCCATCCGGCTCGTATACGTGCGTATCTAGAGTGACTAATCTACCCCATTTCAATGGTAGAGCACAGGAGGCGCAAAGGGGCTATCGATAAAGGGTCGAAAGATACTCGGAAACGAGGCAAATCGGCATCGCGGTGCGCGACCGCAGGCCCGTGGCGGACGTCTGTGGTATCCGCAGTGTGGGATGTGTAATGTGCCGCTTCAGTACTGCTGCGACGCTGGCCTGCTCGATTTCGAGGCGGGTCGCCCTCCGCACCCCATCGATCGCGATCTTGACCAGGAAGTATCAAACCGCCATGAACTCGCTGCCTGGGGACCTTTTCGCCCGCCGACTTCGTCAAGAACGCGAACGCCTCGGCATCAGCCAGGCAGAGCTAGCACGCCGTATGGCCGCACTGCTCGGTACGAACGTTGACTCCACTGCCATCACGCGCATCGAGCAGCAGACCCGCGCGGTCAGGCTCGACGAGGCGGTCACCGCTGCCGAGGCTCTCGGGGTCCCTCTGATCACGCTGGTCAGCGACAACTACGCCCGCGAGAACGAGGCTGAGATCCAGAACCAGCTCGCCGAGCTCGCCCTCGCCGAGCAGGAATGGGAAAGGCTGCGCCAGAAGATCCACCGGATCACTCAGACCATCCAGCAGCTCTCCGCCGAGCGGGAGGCCTTCTGCTCTCACGCGCTGGACGTCAACCCTGAAACCGCCGGCGACTACGAGCTCGACCCTGAGACCCAGGCCGCTCTCGACGCCCGGATGCGTGATGCCCGCAACAAGTCGGCCGGAGAGGTCGCAGACACAGGCGCATGACGCTGTTGCGGGCGGGGCCGGGTTGAACTCCCGGTCGTTGACGTTCACCGTTTCGGGCTTCCGTCACCGGCCGACCCGCATGATCTCCTCGGTGCTCGCGCCGTTGTACCCTGCCTGAGTTACGTGACCAGCTCGTAGGCTGTGGAGAACCGTACGCCGACGGATCCATCCTCAAGGCCTCCCTCATGCGCGTGTGCAGCGCGTCGCCACGTAACACCAGTCTCGTGAATCCCGCGCGTCCCCTCTAGTGCGGTACATCGCCCCCCAGCGTGGGGAACGGGCGAGCCAGGTGCGAACTCGTGATGAGCCTCGCACCGCGTCAACGCCCCAGACCTGCTCGTCCAGCCGATACGCAAGAGGGTCATCCTCGCTCGTTGGCGCCCTCGCGCATCGCTCCCGAAGAGGAGGAGCGGATCTTCGCCCGAGCCGACGAGATCAACACCCACATCGCCAAAGCTCCTTCAGGAGCACGAATGGAGTCGCACCCATGGGAACAGACTGGGAGAGCATCCTCGGGGCCAGTGGCGCAGACCTCACTGATGCATATGACAGAGTCGCTTCCGAAGCCGTCTACGACGACGGGGACCTCGGGGTCGACCATCTGGCGCTACCCTTCGATCAGGACTGACCGGCGTGCCCCTTGAGTGACCGGCCCTGCCTATGCTCACCCGCCCTCCAGGCGGCGCACCAAGGCCGCCTGCGCAGACACCCCGAGGTTGCCAGCGCTGTGACGATCACCCGGCTCTACCCCCGAGACGATGGGCGAGCCCCACGACCGAGATCACAATGCCGCGCATGATGCCCACCACGGCCTGCCGATGCGGAGGCCGGGTGGATCTCCACCCAGGCCCGGTGCGTCGCCGGTCAAGCATCCGCCCGGCCGTAGCTCTGTGCGGGGGCGGTGGAAGCGGGGCGTTCCGCCGCGCCGGAGACCCGTCAGGGCCTCACCTCGTCTCACATTCGCCTTGGTTAGCCTCAAAGTCGCCGAAAAACGCCCAATAGCTAGCTAGCTCTAGTTAGCCTGACCCGGGGTTTTCTTTCTCAAGATTCAGCCGAACTGCAGGGTGGACCTAGCTGGTTCTAGCTGACCCTGCGAATATGTCGACATGGCAACCCGCGATCTCCGCCGCCTCGCCTCCCGCGTGAAGGCGCACCGGATGGAGCTGTACCCCTCGCGCCTCGCGGCGGCGAAGGCGGCCGGCATCTCCAAGGACACCTGGCAGCGGGTCGAGGAAGCGGAGTCGGTGCGAGAGTCGACCTATGCCAAGGTCGACCGTGCCCTGCGGTGGGAAAGGCGCAGCTCCATCGCGATTGCTGAGGGCGGGGAGCCCTTCCTCGTCGACGACGCCGAAGTGCCTGCGGTGAACAAGGAGCCCCTGCGCCCAGAGGTGCTGCGCAGTGCGGCGTTCAGTGCCGCGCGTGCGAAGCTGCCCACGGCGAGCATCGGAGATCTTGATGCGTTCACTGATGAGCTTGTCGAAGTGTTGCGTCGCTCCGGCAATGTGGCCGAGTAAGGAGGGAAAAGTCCACCGGTCGTACAACCTTTCGGCTGTTATCTGATCGTGACCGCAGAGGGTGACGAAACATCACCCGCCCCCTGCCGCGCACCCGTTCGGCGTGTAACTCTGACCAACACCCACCCGGGGAGGTCTCCGTTCGGAAGCATCAGGGGGACCGGTGAGTAATGTCATCTGCCTCGATCTTGGGCCGTCGTCCAACTTCCTTGGATACGCGACTCATGTAGCAGGTGAGACGGTGTGTGTCCTGTCGTCCCGAGTAGCCCGCGACAGCGCGCTCCAAGAGCGCGTCCAGCGGTACATGAAGGCGCAGGGCCGCGACTGCCCGTCCTGCCGTGGATGCCCGGTCGGGCAACGGCGGTAGGCTGCCAGCCGCCGTGGAGGGATCGACGGTAGAGGTACCCGTCATCCTCCCGCGACAGCTCACCTACACCATCCGGGGGGATGGAAGATGCCCAGCGTAGAGAGGCGCGGAAACTCAATCCGCGTCAAGTGGTGGGGCGGAGAGTACCTACTCGACGACGATGGAAATCCCACCAAGAAGAAGAAGTACGAGAGTGCCTCCGGCCCGGAGCCCGGAGTCCCCTTCGAGGACGAGGATGCAGCGTACGCGTACGGACTCGACCGAGAGTCCGATGTGCGCAACAAGCGGCACCGTCCGCGAAACGCAGACCGCACAATGATGAGCGATTACTGCGACCTCTGGTTCGAGAGCCTTGACCTGCGGGTGCGGTCCAACAAGACCTATAAGTCGCGACTCAATGCCGTCATCAAACCCTACTGGCGGCACTGCGCCGTTGACCAGGTCACCCCGATCGAGTACGCCGCCTTCGATAAATTCGTCACGGCGAAGTACTCCGACAGCTACCGTAAAGGGGTTCTTGCCGTCTTCAAGATGATGATGGACGACGCCATCGTTAAGTACCGTCTCCGCGAAAACAGCCCTATCGTCGAGCAGCATAGACGCGGGAAGTACAAGAAGGCCCAGGTTCGCAGGAAGAAGCGCACCCTTCCCATCGAGGCCATTCATCGGGTTGCGGTCAACGCGCATACGATCTGGGGGTACAGCGGGTGGGCGTACATTTGGACCCTCGCGTTCACCTGCATGCGACCGCCAGGAGAGACCTTCGGGTTGCAGCGCGGATTCTGTTCCACGCACTGGCCTGAATCGGAACCGGATGAAGAGCTCCGCGAAGAATCCATGACCCGTTACCGGGACTTGTCCGCGCTGCGCGTCCAATACCAGACTTACGTCGCCGACGGCCGACACGTACTTGCAGCACCGAAGTACGACAGTTGGAGAACACTGGTGATCCCACCATTCTTGGATGAGATGCACGCGACGGTTCTCGCATCCCATCGGAGTCCGTGGTTGTTCGTTTCAATGACGGGCAAACCGATGCTGTCGACCAACTTCAAGACGGACTACTGGTATCCGATGCGAGACGGTGCGGATGAGAGGCCGGCGCGGCTGCGCTACGACCGTTGGCAGCGGCCCGCGATCCCCGCAGTGCCCGAGCTGGCCGGCGCAGACATCTATCGACTGCGGCACTGGGCGAAGGCGAAGCTGGACGAGGCCGGGAACATCCCGAAGGTGGCGGTCGAGGCGCGGATGGGGCACGAACTGCCTGGTGTGGAGGGTACGTACAGTGAGGTGACGCTCGCGATGGAGGAGCGGATTGTGGAGTATCTCCAGTCTGTTTGGGAGAAGGAGGTAGTGGGGGCAGGGCTGTGGGTGCCACCATTTCCCACCCTTCCCCCAGATGATCTCCTCAATGAGACTCCGCTGCTGTTCAGCGGCCTTCCGGTCCTGGAGAACGAATGATCGTCTGGATCAACGGCGCGTTCGGTGCGGGCAAGTCCAGCGCCGCACGGGAACTGATCGAGCTGATCCCGAACAGCACACTCTTCGACCCTGAGGTCATCGGCGGCGCGCTCCCGCACCTGCTGCCCGCCAAGCACCTCGCCGAGGTGAGCGACATCCAGGACCTGCCGATCTGGCGGCGGCTGGTGGTCGACGCCGCCGCCGGGCTGCTCGCCGAGGTCGGCGGCGTCCTGGTGGTACCGATGACGCTGCTGCGCCAGGAGTACCGCGACGAGATATTCGGGGGCCTCGCCGCCCGCCGGATCGGCGTACGCCATGTTCTGCTCGCCCCGGACGAAACGATCCTGCGTGCGCGCATCGCCCGCCGCGAATTCCCCCTGGACGCCCCCGACGGTGAACTGCGCGTCCGGCAGTGGTCCTTCGACCACATCGAGCCCTACTCCGCCGCGCTCGCCGGCTGGCTCGGCGCGGACGCCCACCGGGTCGACACCAGCGCCCTGACACCGTACGAGACGGCCGAGCGCGTCGCCGAAGCCGTACGCACCGGAGCCGCCGCCGTCTGCGACATCGTGCAGACCCCCGAGCCCACCGCCGAGACGCTCGCCGCCGGGGTGCTGCTCTTCGACGAGCAGGACCGGGTGCTGCTCGTCGACCCGACGTACAAGGCGGGCTGGGAGTTCCCCGGCGGTGTGGTGGAGCCGGGCGAGGCCCCCGCGCGAGCGGGCGTGCGTGAGGTCGCCGAGGAGACCGGCATCCGGCTCCGCGGAACCCCCCGGCTCCTCGTCGCCGACTGGGAGGCACCGAAGCCGCCCGGGTACGGCGGCATGCGCTTCCTCTTCGACGGCGGCAGGCTCGCCGGCGCCGAGGTCGAGGACCTGCTCCTGCCCGGCCCCGAACTGCGCGACTGGCGCTTCGTCACGGAGGCCGAGGCCGAGCGGCTGCTGCCCCCGGTGCGCTACGCACGCCTGCGCTGGGCCCTGCGCGCACGGGAGCGGGGTGCGCCGCTGTACCTGGAGGCGGGCGAGCCGGTGGGCGGCTGAGCCGAAGGCGCGTCAGGCGGGCAGCAGCGGCTGCCGCCCGTTCAGGAGCGAGGCCCCCAGTGCGGTGACCCTGTGCAGTGTGGTGTTGCGGTGCCGGTGGCTGGAGATCAGCGCGGCCGCACGCAGCGCGGTGAGGTGCCTGCTGGCGTTGGACGGGGTCAGCCCGGTGTGCCGGGCCAGCTCGGTCGTGGTGAAGGTTCCGTCCGCCGCGGCGTTCAGGAGCAGGGCGCGGGCGCGGCCGAGGAGGTCGGTGAGGGCCGGGTGCCCCTGCGGGACGGGAGCGGGGCGCTCCCAGTTGGGGCGGTGCTCGATCGGATAGACCAGGACGGGCTCAAGGGCGGGGTCGAACAGGGCTGTCGGGCGGTAGCGGCAGAAGAACGACGGCTGCAGCAGCAGCCCGCGGCCTTCGAGGTGGAGGTCCTGGTCGACGGGGAAGTCCAGGGTGAGGACCGGGTAGTCCCAGCGCGCGGACGGGTGCAGCGTCGCGAACACCGCCGCCCACCCGTCGTGTACGAGGCCGCGCGTGCGCAGGGCGACGTCACGCTGCACCGCGCCGTGGACGGCCTGCCAGTGGGGTTGCAGGACGGCGTCGAAGTAGGCGTGCGTGGTGTCGGCGATGCGGCCGAGCACCGTGGCGGACCCGGCGGCGAGGTCCGCGGTCCACGAGGGCAGCCGGAGCCCCGGATTGCAGCGCCCGAAGGTTTCGAGCTCCGCCCGCAGCCTGCCGCGGGGCAGGGCACGCAGCGCGGTCGTCTGGGCCCGCAGTCCCGCCCCTGTCCGCGGGGTGAGGAAGTCGCAGGTGTAACCCCGGGCCGGGGACAGGGCGGTGAGGAGCCGGAGGCCGGCCGGGAGCCGGGGGGCCACCCACCGCCGCCAGGGGCCGAAGAGCACGGAGGCGTCGCGGCGTTGCAGCCGGTGCAGGCTGATGTTCACCTCCCACATCGGGTCGGGTGCGTCGGCGAAGCGTGTGCGCGCGAGATCGTCCGAGGTGAAGTGAATCCTGAGCATTCCGTTTCCCCCATGTTCGGTACCCGTGTTCGGTACCTCGAATTTCCATCCGATCGCACACTTCTAGCATTTGACCGGTAGGGGCAGGAGTCTCTTTTCGGCGCGAAAGAGCGAGGTGCTTGCCCGGCACGCACGGCAACGGGGAAACGTGTGGAGCAGCAGATGTAAGACGGTCGTATGCGAAATCCCGTGCTGAATTTGGAATTTCGCGAAATGCGAAGGCCCGGGACGTGCCGCCGCGCCTGGCGAGAATTCAGGCGTCGGTACGGGAGCTGCGGAGGCGCTCCCCGGCCACGGGGAAAAGCGGGATGCGTGGGGCAACTGTCGGGACCCGGCGGCCCGCGCACGCTGCCGTGGGCGAAGGGGGATCCGCCCACGGCAGCCGCGGCTTGCGAAAGACGGTCAGCTCGTCGCGTACCGCTGGAGGAACAGCGCCTCCGCCACCGACATCCGCTCCAGCTCCTCGGGCGACACGCTCTCGTTGACCGCGTGGATCTGCGCCTCGGGCTCGCTCAGGCCGATCAGCAGGATCTCCGCCTCCGGGTACAGGGCGGCCAGCGTGTTGCACAGCGGGATCGAGCCGCCCATGCCCGACGCCTGCATCTTCTCGCCGTCGTAGGCCTCGCTGAGCGCCGCGGCCATCGCCTCGTACGCGGGGCTCGTGGTGTCCGCGCGGAACGCCTGCCCCTGCCCTGTCTGCTCCGTCGTGACGCGCGCGCCCCACGGAGTGTGCGACTCCAGATGGGCCCGCAGCGCCTTCGTCGCCTCGGCCGCGTCCATGCCCGGCGGCACCCGCAGGCTGATCAGCGCCCGCGCGCTCGCCTGCACCGACGGCGTCGCGCCGACCACCGGCGGGCAGTCGATGCCGAGGACCGTGACGGCGGGGCGCGCCCAGATGCGGTCGGCGACCGAGCCCCGACCGATGAGCCCGACCCCGTCGAGGACCCTGGCGTCCTTGCGGAAGTCGTCCTCCGCGTACTGCAAGCCGTCCCACACGCCGTCGGCGGCAAGGCCTTCGACCGTCGTCGAGCCGTCCTCCGCCCGCAGCGAGTCAAGGACACGCACCAGCGCGGCAAGGGCGTCCGGCGCCGCGCCACCGAACTGCCCGGAGTGCAGATTGCCCGCCAGGGTGTCGATCCGTACGCGTACGAGGGTCATGCCGCGCAGCGTCGCGGTCACCGTCGGCAGCCCCACCCGGAAGTTGCCCGCGTCACCGACCACGATCGTGTCGGCCCGCAGCAGGTCCGGGTGCGCCTCCGCGTACCGCTCGAGGCCGCCCGTGCCCTGCTCCTCCGAGCCCTCGGCGATCAGCTTGACGTGCACGGGGACGCCGCCGTTCGCCTTCAGGGCGCGCAGCGCGAGCAGGTGCATGACGATGCCGCCCTTGCAGTCGGCGCTGCCCCGCCCGTACCAGCGGCCGTTCCGCTCGGTCAGCTCGAAGGGCGGTGTCGCCCAGCCCACCTCGTCGAGCGGCGGCTGCACGTCGTAGTGCGCGTACAGCAGGACGGTCGGGGCGCCCTCGGGGCCCGGCAGATACCCGTACACCGACTGTGTGCCGTCCGGGGTGTCGAGCAGCGCGACGTCCTGGAAGCCCTCCGTGCGCAGCGCGTCGGCCACCCAGTTCGCGGCGGCCTCGCTCTCGCTCCTCGGATACTGCTCGAAGTCCGCCACCGACCTGAACGCCACCAGTTCGGTGAGTTCGGCCTTCGCCCTCGGCATGAGAGAGGCGACGGTCTCGGCGACCGGATGCGGGGACATGGGCACGCTCCTCGTGGGTGCGACGTTGTACGGGGGTGTACGTGATCCTCCCACAGGAGGTTCGCGCGGACGTGCGCCGTAGGATGCCTCAGGAGAGCGCGGTCAGCGCGGCCAAGAGCGGGATCGGGAGCGGAAGACCAACGTGAGCAGCGAGAACTCAGCGGACGACGCGGCGCAGGTGTGGGACGTCGTCGTGGTCGGCGCGGGCCCCGCGGGCGCCTCGGCGGCCTATGCGACGGCCGTCGCGGGACGCAGCGTACTGATCCTGGAGAAGGCCGAACTGCCGCGGTACAAAACGTGCGGCGGCGGCATCATCGGCCCCTCGCGGGACGCGCTGCCGCCCGGGTTCGAGCTGCCCCTGCGGGACCGGGTGCACGCGGTGACGTTCTCCCTCGACGGGAAGTTCGCCCGCACCCGCCGCTCCCGCAGCATGCTGTTCGGCCTCATCAACCGCCCCGAGTTCGACCAGCAGCTCGTCGAGCACGCGCAGAAGGCGGGCGCCGAGCTGCGCACGGGTGCCACGGTGGTGCGCGTCGAGCAGCACGGCCCCGCGGTCCCCGACCGGCGCACCGTCGCCGTCGTCCTCCAGGGCGGCGAGACCGTCCTGGCCCGCGCGGTCGTCGGTGCCGACGGCAGCGCGAGCCGCATAGGGGCGCACGTCGGTGTGAAGCTGGACCAGGTCGACCTGGGTCTTGAGGCCGAGATCCCGGTGCCCTCGACTGTCGCCGAGGACTGGGCGGGCCGCGTCCTCATCGACTGGGGTCCGATGCCGGGCAGTTACGGCTGGGTGTTCCCCAAGGGCGAAACGCTCACCGTCGGTGTGATCTCCGCGCGCGGCGAAGGCGGCGCCACGAAGCGGTATCTGGAGGACTTCATCGCCCGCCTCGGCCTCGCGGGCTTCGAGCCGGACATCTCATCGGGCCACCTCACGCGCTGCCGCAGCGACGACTCGCCCCTGTCGCGCGGACGGGTCCTGGTCTGCGGGGACGCGGCGGGGCTCCTGGAGCCGTGGACCCGCGAGGGCATCTCCTTCGCGCTGCGCTCCGGGCGGCTCGCGGGGGAGTGGGCGGTGCGGATCGCGGAGGCGCACGACGCGGTGGACGCCCGCCGCCAGGCCCTGAACTACGCGTTCGCCGTCAAGGCGGGCCTCGGCGTCGAGATGAGCGTCGGCCGCCGCATGCTCACCGTCTTCGAGCGCCGCCCCGGTCTGCTGCACACGGCGATCACCGGATTCCGGCCCGCGTGGAACGCCTTCGCGAAGATCACCCGGGGTGCGACGACGCTGGCGGAGATCGTGCGGACGCACCCGGTGGCGGGGCGGGTCCTGAGCCGGATGGACAAGTAGCTCCTTCCCCTCCGGGGCGGGGTGCTCCGTGCGGCCTTCGTACTCCACCGGGAGTACGCCTGATCACCGCGCCCGGCGGACGCCCGGCAGCGGGCCCGCGGTCTAGCGTGACTGCCATGGAAGAGCAGCGTGGACGCAAGGCCGACGGCGGTCCGCCCCGGGACGGGGACGGGCCGCCGCCGTCGCGTTCCGCGGAGCCGCCGTCGAGCCCTGCGGAAGCGCCTGGGCCTGGTGCGGGGCCGTCGTGGCGGGGGGACGGGCCGGGGTGGTGGCAGGGGGCGCAGCGGCGGTGGAGGCAGGGTCCGCGGCGGGGGGCGCTGCCGGACCCGTCGCCGTCGTGTTCGGCGGAGCCGCCGTCGAGCCCTGCGGAAGCGCCTGGGCCTGGCGCGGGGCCGTCGTGGCGGGGGGACGGGCCGGGGTGGTGGCAGGGCGTGCAGCGGCGGTGGAGGCAGGGTCCGCGGCGGGGGGCGCTGCCGGACCCGTCGCCGTCGTGTTCGGCGAAGCCGCCGTCGAGCCCTGCGGAAGCGCCTGGGCCTGGTGCGGGGCCGCCGTGGCGGGGGCACGGGCCGGGGTGGTGGCTGGGCGTGCAGCGGCGGTGGGGGCAGGGCCCGCGGCGGGGGTCGCTGCCGGACCCGCCCCCGCTGCGACCGGACCCGTCGCAGCGGGGGCGACCAGGTCTGCCGCAGCGGTGGCGACCGGACCCGCTGGCGTCACGGCGGCAGGACCAGCCGGGGTTGCGGCGACCGAGCCCGTCGGGGTCGCGGCAACAGGGCCCAAAGAGGTCGCGGCGACCGAGCCCGCCGGGGCGGCCCATGGGGCCGCCCTGGTGGCGGGACGGCCCGCCGTGGTGGCGGCTCGGGGGTGCGGGGCCGCGGCGCCTGCCGTGGCCGACCACCGTGCTGCTCACCCTCTTCGTACAGGTCGGCACCACGTTCGCCGCGCACGGCCAGCCCGACAAGGTACCGGTCGACGGTTACGCGCGCGCCCTGCTCCTCGCGGGCACGGCCGCGCTCCTGCTGCGCCACCGGCACCCGGTGCCGGTGGCGTACTTCGCCGCCGGGACGGCCCTGGTGTACCTCGGCGCCGGATACCCGTACGGCCCGGTCTTCGTCACCGTCGCCGTGGCCTGCTTCGCGGCCGTCGTCGCCGGTCACCGCAAGGCGGCGTGGGGTGCCCTCGGGGCGCTCTGGGCCGGGCACGTCCTGATCGCGCACTGGCTGTACCGGGAGCTGCCGCCCGCGGGTGACGAGGCCGAGCCCTGGGCGCAGGAGATCGCCGTGGCGGTCTGGGTCGTGGCCATCGTCGCCGTCTCCGAACTGGCCCGCACCCGCCGCGAGCAGTGGATCAAGCAGCGCGAGGAACGCGAGCTGGCCGCCCGGCGCCGGGCCGACGAGGAACGCCTGCGCATCGCGCGGGAGCTGCACGACGTGCTCGCCCACAGCATCTCCGTCATCAACGTCCAGGCGGGCGTCGGCCTCGCCCTGCTCGACGCCGACCCCGAGCAGGCCCGCACGGCCCTGACCACCATCAAGGCCGCGAGCAAGGAGGCGCTCGGCGAGGTCCGCCAGGTTCTCGACACCCTGCGCGCCCCGGGCGCCGCACCTCGCGCCCCCGCCCCCGGCCTCGACCGCGTCCCCGAACTCGTCGAGCAGGCAAGGAGCGCCGGCCTGACGGTCACCGTCACCACGGAGGGCCGCGGCGAAGCCCTGCCGCCCGGCGCCGACCTGGCCGCGTTCCGCATCGTCCAGGAGGCCCTGACGAACGTCGTGCGCCACTCGGGCTCGCGCACCGCCCGCGTGACGGTGCACCATGCCCTCGACGCGGTGACCCTGCGGATCGACGACGAAGGGCCCGCCACCGGCGCCCGGGTTGGCGGAAGCGGCAACGGTCTCGCCGGGATGCGGGAGCGGGCCGCCGCCCTGAACGGCACCATCGAGGCCGGCCCGCGCCCGGACGGCGGTTTCCGGGTCACCGCGGTCCTGCCCACCCGCACCGGCCCCACGGCTCCCCAGGAGGACCAGTGATCCGCGTACTGCTCGCCGACGACCAGTCGTTGGTCCGCGCCGGGTTCAAGGCGCTGCTCGACGCGCAGGCCGACATCGAGGTCGCGGGCGAGGCGCCGGACGGCGAGGAGGCCGTGCGCCTGGTGCGCCAACTGCGCCCCGACGTCGTCCTGATGGACATCCGCATGCCGGTGCTCGACGGCCTGGCGGCCACCCGCCGCATCACCGGCGAGGCGGACCTCGACGGGGTGAAGGTGGTCATGCTCACCACCTTCGAGCTCGACGAGTACGTCTTCGAGGCCATCCGCTCCGGCGCCTCGGGCTTCCTGGTGAAGGACACCGAACCCGAGGAGCTGCTGCGCGCGGTACGGGCGGTGGTCGCCGGGGACGCGCTGCTGTCGCCGGGGGTGACGCGCCGTCTCATCGGGGAGTTCGCCGCGCGCTCCAAGGAGCCCACGGCCGCCGGGACGCTGAGCGAGCTCACCGAACGCGAGCGGGAGGTGATGGCGCTCGTAGGCATCGGCCTCTCCAACGAGGAGATCGCCCGCCGCCTCGTCGTCAGCCCGCTCACCGCGAAGACCCATGTGAGCCGCACCATGGTGAAGCTGAACGCCAGGGACCGGGCCCAGTTGGTCGTGCTCGCCTACGAGTCGGGCCTCGTCCGGCCCGGCTGGCTCGGCTGACCCGGTCCGCCGTCCCCGCGGTTCTCCAGGTACGTGGTGATGTCCATGCCCCCGTACGGCGCGCCGCCGTCGAGCGCCGCCCGCCGCGCGCGCTCACGCGTCGTGAACCGCCACAGCACCGTCACGAGCCGTACGACGAACGCCGTCACGGCCAGGGTGACGCCCACGCCGAGGAGGATGCGCTCCGCCGCGTCCGACAGGCCGAACGCCAGCGCGGGGCCTGCCACGACCACGCCGATCACGGCGAGCGCCACCACCGTCGCGCTCACGAGCGCGTACCCGATCTCGATCGTGACGGCGTCCCGCTCGGCCTGGCTGCGACGTGCGCGTCCCGTACCCCGCGCCATGGTTTCCCCCCCGGAGGTCGTTCCCGTACAGCGAGTGAAACAGCAGGACGCCCGGCGGGCAAGGAACCCGCCGGGCGTCCGGCACTCGGAAACAAGGTCGGTCAGTCGCCCACGGTCACCCGCTCGTCCTCGCGGGCGGCGCGCGGCGCGTCGGCGGCGAGCGGCGACTTGGCCACGACCGTCGACCTGCCCACGGCGACGGGCTGCTGCCTGCGCCGTGCCCGCAGCCCGGTGAGGTTGATGAGCAGACCCGCGAGCGCGAACGCGGTGACCAGGACCAGACCGGGACGGTAGCTGTCGAGGACGGCCTGCGGGGACGCGGTGCCCTCGGCGGAGCCGTGGTCGGACGCCGTGATGACCGCCGTGGTGATCGCGAGGATCACCGCGCCGCCCACCTGGATGGAGGTGTTGAGCAGGCCGGAGACCATGCCCTGCTCGTGATCTTCCACGCCGTTGGTGGCCTGGATGTTGAGCGAGGGGAACACCAGGGCGCAGGCGAGGCCGAGCAGGATCATCGACGGCAGGATGACGGCGGCGTACGAGGGCGAGAGGTCGATGCGCAGGAACAGCGCGTACGACGCCACGAGCAGCGTGAAGCCCGTCACGATCACACGGGTGGTGCCGAACCGGTCGATGACACCGGCGATCTTGGTGGCGGACAGGGCCACGATCACACCGGCGGGCAGGAAGGCGAGGGCCGTCTCCAGGGCCGACCAGCCCAGCAGCGACTGGAGGTACTGCGTGGCGATGAACTGGAACGACACATAGCCGCCGAAGAACGTCACCGCGCCGAGCTGGGCCCGGACCTGCGGTCCCGAGCGCAGCACACCGAGGCGGATCAGCGGACTCGCGGTGCGCAGTTCGATGCGGACGAACACGGTGAGCAGCACGGCCACCGCGAGGAAGGACAGCAGCGTGCGGGCGGAGGCCCAGCCGACCTCGGGGGCCTGTACGACGGTGAAGACGAGCAGCAGCATCGAGGCCGTGCCGGTGACGGCGCCCGGCACGTCGTAGCCGCCGCGCTTCTCCTCGCGCGGGGAACGCGGAATGAGCTTGAGCCCGGCGAGCAGGGCGAGCACGGCGATCGGCGCGGGCAGCAGCATGGTGAGGCGCCAGCTCACCTCGGTCAGTACGCCGGACAGGACGAGACCGAGGGAGAACCCGGCGGCGGCGCACGTGGTGTAGATGGACAGGGCGCGGTTGCGGACCGGGCCCTCGGCGAACGTGGTCGTGATGATGGACAGGCCCGCGGGCGCGGTGAAGGCGGCGCTGAGGCCCTTCACGAAACGGCTGGCGATCAGCAGCGGACCGGAGTCGACGAGCCCGCCGAACAGCGAGGTCAGGGCGAAGACGCCGAGGGCGATCAGGAACACCTCGCGGCGCCCGAGCAGGTCGGCCGCCCTGCCGCCGAGCAGCAGCAGACCGCCGTAACCCAGGATGTAGCCGCTGACGACCCATTGCAGGGACGAGGTGGACAGGTCGAGCTCGGAGCCGATGGAGGGCAGGGCCACACCGACCATCGACACGTCGAGCGCGTCCAGGAACATCGCTGCGCACAGCACGAGCAGCGTCCCCCACAGGCGCGGGGTCCAGCGCTCCGGGGACGTGGAGGCAGGAGGGAGCGGAGAAGTCATGCGGAGCAGAGTTCCATGCGCGTGCATTGAATGCAAGTGCATTTAATTCATGTGCAATAAACGGTGAACTTTGCTACCGTGCGTACATGGCGGTGACCAAGGCCGGGCCGGCGGAGACTGACGCCGAGCAGGCGCTCGTGAACCAGTGGCGGGACATCCTCGCGGTGCACGCGAGCACCCAGTGCGAGCTGGACCGTGAGCTGCATCCGCACGGTCTGGGCGCGAGCGACTTCGAGGTCCTCGACGTGCTCGCCACGGGACTCGCCGAGGACGGCACCGACGCCTTCCGCGTCCAGGACATCGCCTGCCAGGTGCACTTGAGCCAGAGCGCGCTGTCCCGCCTCATCGGCCGTCTGGAGAAGGACGGCCTGGTCGAGCGCGGGATGTGCAACGAGGACCGCCGCGGCGTGCGGGTCTGCCTCACCGACAAGGGCAGCAAGGTGCACGCCGAGGTGCGGCCCGTGCAGCGGGCCGTCCTCGCGCGGATGCTGCCGGGCGCGGTGGCCCAGGTCCAGGCGGCGGTGACCGAGGCCTAGGCGGCGGGGCCCACGGGGCAGGGCGCGAGGGCACCTGCCCCGTCCTCGGCTACCGACGGCTCAGACCCCCGCCCGCTCACGCCACCGCTTGGCCAGCTCCGCGTCCCCCGTGACCTGTGTGAACGGCTCCCTGTTCCACAGGGCCAGATAGAGCTGCCCGGCCGGTCCCGCGATCTCGCAGTCGGCGGGCGCGGTCCCGCCGGACTCGGTGACGGGAATGTCCGCGGAGAGACGCACCGTCCAGACGGCCCCCGCGTCCGTGGTCCGTACCCGCAGCACCCGCGGCGTATCCGTCCGCATGCGGCTCTTGGCGCGCCCGTGGAACCCGCGCAGCAGTTCGTCGATCCCGTCCGCCGCGAACTCCGTACCCACCGGCGTGCGGGCCCCGCCGCGCGCGGACTCGGCGTCGTAGCGGTGGACCGCCGTCTCGTTGGCCTGACGGCGTGCCCAGAAGGCGAGCGGTGACGGAGCGGGCAGGAACGACCAGCACTCCAGGTCGTCCGGTGCCTCGCGCAGGGCGGCGACCACACCGGCGTGCCCCTCGCGGAACCAGTCGAGGAGCGCGGTGCCGTCCAGGTCCGGCGCCTCCCGGATGGGACGGGGCGCGGTGTGGCCGCCCGTGACGAACCCCGCCGCCCAGCGGTGCACCGCGCCGGTGTGCCGCAGCAGATCGCGAACGCGCCAGTCGGGACAGGTGGGGACGGCCGCGTCGAGCCCCGCGTCCTGCGCGGCGCTCGCCAGCAACGTCCCCTCGCGGTCAAGGACTTCGATGTGCTCGGCAGTCTTCATGGGGGGATTGTGCAACACCGTACGGTCGCGGGGCGCGGGAGATTTCCCGCGTACGGGGACCCGCGGGCGCCCGCACGGACCTGCGCGACGCCGCGTACGGGCGGCGTCCGCAGTTCAGTGTGCGGGCGGCGTCCGCGGTTCAGCGTACGGGCGTGCGCTCCGGCCGCCGGGCGCTCGGCTCGGCGGTCCGGTCGCCCGGCGTCGGAGTACGACCCGTCGCCGCGCCGATGCACGCCGCCACCGCGGCGAGCACGGCCACGCTCGTCAGCGCCACCGGCAGCGAGAACCAGTCCGCCATGAACCCGATCGCGGGCGGCCCGAGCAGCATGCCGCCGTAGCCGAGGGTGGAGGCGGTGGCCACGCCGCTGGGGCCCGCGAGCGCCCCGGCCCGCTCGACCGCCACGGGGAAGATGTTCGCGAGCCCGAGGCCCGTGACGGCGAAACCGGCGAGCGCCACGCCGACCGAAGGGGCCAGCGCGCCCAGGAGCATCCCAGCCGTCGCGAGCAGCCCGCCGCCGACGACGGTGCGGGTACGGCCGAGACGTTCGAGGAGCGTCGTGCCGGAGAGGCGTCCGATCGTCATGGCGAACGCGAAGCACGAGTAGCCGGCGGCCGCGATCCCGGGATGGGCGTCCAGGTCCTGTTCCAGGTGCAGCGCGCCCCAGTCGGCGAGCGCCCCCTCGCCGTACGCCGTGCACAGCGCGATCAGGCCGAAGACCAGGACGAGCCCCCGGGTACGGCGCGCGGCGCGGCCGGGTGCGTCGTGCCGGGCCGACTCGGCGGAGCCACCGGAGCCACCGGAGCCACCGGAGCCACCGGAGGCCCCAGAGTCGCCGGAGCCTGCCGCGTCGTGGGCGCCCGGCACCGGCGGCACCTCGTACCGCAGCAGTGTGGGAGCCGTGGCCGCCGTGAGCAGCAGGCCGATCACGGTGAGCGCGAGCAGGTGCCGGGTCGGGGACAGATGCCCCGCGACCAGGCCGCCGAGACCGGCGCCGAGCATGCCGCCGAGGCTGAACGCGGCGTGGAAACTGGGCATCACGGGGCGCCGCAGCGCGCGCACCAGATCGACGGCGGCGCTGTTCATCGCCACATTGATCCCGCCGTACGCGGCACCGAAGAACAGCAGCACCAGGCCGAGCGCCGGCGCCGAGTGCGTCAGGGGCGGCAGCGCCACGCTCAGGGGCATCAGAACGCCGCAGACCACCGTCACCTGCCGGCTCCCGAAGCGGGAGCACAGCCGCCCGGTCAGCGTCATCGTGATCACGGCACCGGCCGAGACGCCGAGCAGGGCGAGCCCGAGCGTGCTCGCCGACGCCCCGGTCTGCTCCTTGATGGCCGGGATCCGCACCACCCACCCGGCGAAGATGAAGCCGTCGAGGGCGAAGAAGAGGGTGAGGGCGGCACGGAGCCGGGTCAATGCGGGGGAAGTGGCTCCACGCGCCCCGGACGTGGTTTTGTTTAGTAGCGGCACAAAGTCAGCGTAGAGGGGAACCGGGTCGTGGACAAGACGGATTGCTCGCGGAGCACGCGGGGTGGACGGGGTGTGCGGGGTGGGCGGGGTGCGAGGAACGCGCAAAGTGCGCGGGGCGTGCGAGGTGCACCGGGCGCGCCGAGCGCCCGCGGGCGTCGATACGGGGAAGCCGGGATGACGGCTGAACGGCGAGGCGGCGTACGGATCATGGGAGACTCGCCCTCATGAACGGGAAGGCTGCCACCCGGGGTGAGGCACATCTGTCGACGCGTACGCGACTCGAACGCGGGCGCACCGCGCTCGGCCCCGCCCTCGAACTCGTCCACACCGGGCGCGCCCCCACCCGAGCCGTCCTCACCGCCGAACTCGGCGTCACCCGTGCCACGGCCGGTGCCGTCGCGGCGGAGCTCGAGGCGCTCGGCCTGATCCGCATCGACGCCAAGCCGAGCGCTGCCGCCGGTTCGCAGGGCCGGCCCTCGCACCGGCTCGCGGTCGCCGAGGCGGGCCCCGTGGCCCTGGCGGCGCAGGTGCACGCCGACGGTTTCCGGGCGGCACTCGTCGGGCTCGGCGGTCACATCGTCGCCACCGCGCCCGGCTGCGAGACCATCGACGCCGACCCGGCGCAGGTGCTCGGCTCGGTCATCGAGGCGGGCGCGCAGCTCCTGCGGGAGACGGGAAGACGCTGTGTGGGGGCCGGGCTCGCGGTGCCTTCGGCCGTCGCCGAGCCCGAGGGCACCGCCCTCAATCCGCTGCACCTTGCCTGGCCCGCGGGCGCGCAGGTCCGGGAGATCTTCGCCGACTGCGTACGGGACGCGGGCATCGAGGGCCCCACGTTCACGGGCAACGACGTGAACCTCGCGGCGCTCGCCGAGCACCGGCACGGCGCGGGCCGCGGGGCACGGGACCTGCTGTGCGTGGCGACCGGGCACCGCGGGGTCGGCGGTGCCCTCGTCCTCGACGGCAAGCTGCACACGGGCAGTTCGGGGCTCGCCCTCGAAGTCGGTCACCTCACCGTGCGTCCGGAGGGCCGCCCCTGCTACTGCGGCAGCCGTGGCTGCCTGGACGTGGAGACGGACCCGCTCGCCTTCCTCACCGCCATGGGTGTCGAGCCGGGGCCCGAGGGCCTGCTCCAGCAGGCCCGCAGGCTGCTGGCCGAGCACTATGCGGAGCCGGTGGTGCGCACGGCCGCTGAGGAGCTGATCGACCGCCTGGGCCTCGGTCTCGCGGGCCTGGTGAACATCCTCAACCCCGACCGGATCATCCTCGGCGGGCTGCACCGCGCGCTCCTGGAGGCCGACCCGGAGCGGCTGCGCGCCGTCGTCGCCGACCGCAGCCTGTGGGGCCGCAGCGGCGGCGTCCCCATCCTCGCCTGCACCCTCGACCACAACAGCCTGGTGGGGGCCGCCGAGCTGGCGTGGCAGCCGGTGCTCGACGACCCCCTGGGGGCGCTGGGATAGCCGAAGGGGTTCAGCCGCTTCGGCGGAAGGGGCTCAGCCGACCTCGACGGGTTCCCGTACGGGGGAGCCGGTACCGATGGGAGCCGGGGCGTCCGCGACGGTGCGCCGCCGCAACTCCGGTACGAGGCTCAGCAGTCCGAGCACCGCGAGCCCGGCGCCTATCCACAGCGGCGCCCGCAGCCCGTAGGCGTCGATGGCCGGACCGCCGACGGACGTGGCGATGATGATGCCGCCCGTGATGAACGACGAGTGGACGCTGTTGACCAGCGGTCGGGTGTTGCCGACCCGCTGCACCCGGGTCACCATCGCCGGGTTCATGGTGACGCCGACGAGGCCGATGCCGAGCATCATGGCCACGGCGCCGACGGGCAGGTCGGCGAGCAGTGCGAAGCCGACCAGGAACCCGAAGTTCAGGAGAAGGCCGGTGACCAGGACCGGGAGCGTGTGCCGGTCGGCGAGGCGCCCCACGACGGTGTTGCCGATGACCGTGGCCGCGCCGTACGCGACGAGCAGCAGCGGCACCGTGCCGGTGGCGAACCCGGTGACCTCGGTGAGGATCGGGTTGAGATAGCTGAACGCCGAGAACGTCGCGCCGATCACGAAGGTGCTCGTGGTGAGCGTCAGCCAGAGGCGCGGGCTGCGGAAGGCGCTCAGTTCCGCACGGATCGAGCCCGCGTCCGCGGAGCGCTCGATACGCGGCACGCCGACGAAGGTGGCCACCGCGGCGAGCGCCGTCAGGACGGTGATGGCCCAGAACGCCGCGCGCCAGCCCAGGTGTTCACCGACGACGGTCGCGAGCGGCAGCCCGAGGAGGGTGCCGAGCATGAGGCCGTTGAGCGCCACGGCGACGGCACGGCCGCGTATCTCCGGGCGGGTGAGGCGGCTGGCCAGGGAGATGCCTACGCCGAAGAAGGCCTGGGAGGCGACGCCGGTGACGACACGGGCCACGAGCATGGTCCGGTAGTCGGGCGCGAGGGCGGCGAGGACGTTGCCCCCGAGGAAGATGCCGAACAGCACCATCAGCGCCCGCTTCTGCGGGAGTTTCAGGAGGGCGACCGTCAGGAACGGCCCGCCGAAGGCCATCGCCACGGCGAAGGCGGTGATCAGATAGCCGATCTCGGGGATCGTGGCGTCGAGCCCGGCGGCCATCTGCGGCATGAGTCCGGCGACGACGAACTCGCTGGTCACCATGGCGAAGATGCCTAGGGCCAGGACGTATACGGCGCGGGGCATGGGGCTGCTCCTTCGGGAGGGGAGTGCGGTGCGTGAGCGGATCACGAAGTATTGGACAGGTCAGTACAAAATTTGGGCGTGTGTGGCCGCGGGGTGCGTCCGGGAGAGGTGCGGGGGAGGCGGGGTCAGGGGCGGAGGGCGTCCAGGGCGGTGTCGGCGATGGACTCCAGGGTGGCGCGGTCCGCGCCCGCCTGTGCCGAGACGCGCATGCCGCCGATGGTCGCGTTGACGAACCGGGCCAGGGCGTCGGCGTCCCGCCTGTTGGTGATCGTGCCGTCCCTGCGGCCCGCGTCGAGTGCCACGCGCAGCAGGCCGAGCCGGATGTCGAGGTCGCGCTCGATCAGCGCGGCCGCCTCCGGGTCGCGCCGCGCCAGTTCCACGACGGTGTTGACGGTGAGGCAGCCGATGCTGGTCCCGTCGTCCTCGCGGTACTCGTACTCGGTGTCGACGATCCGGGTGAACAGGGCGCGGATCCGCTCCATGCCGGAGCGCCCGGCGTCCTCCAGGATCTCCGCCTGCGGCACGCTCATCAGGTCGATGTAGCGCGCGAGCGCGCGCCGGAACAGGTCGTGCTTGCTGGTGAACGTGTTGTAGATGCTGCTGCGGCCCAGTCCGGTGGCTTCGCACAGGTCCTGGGTCGAGGTGGCCTCGTAACCGTTCGCCCAGAAGGCGCGCATCGCCGCGTCCAGGGCCCGCTCCTCGTCGAAAGTCCGCGGTCGGGCCATGTCCGTACCGTAGCTGTTTTGGACTGCTCGATGCAATACGGCGGGAGCGGGCGTGAGTGGTGGGGGAGTGGTGGGACGCATATTTGCCGAACCGGCAAGAGTGTTTGTCGTAAGCGCAGGAGTGATGCAAGGTCGTCGTGGAGGTGTTCAACATGAACGATCAGCTTGTGGACGGTTACGACGTGGTGGTGATCGGTGGTGGCGCCGCCGGGCTGAGCGGGGCGCTGATGCTGGCCAGGGCCCGGCGCTCGGTGGTGGTGCTCGACGCGGGAGCCCCGCGCAACGCCCCTGCCGACGGGGTGCACGGACTGCTCGGCCGGGAGGGGATGCCGCCCGCCGAGCTCCTGGAGCGCGGTCGCGCCGAGGTGCGCGGATACGGCGGACAGGTGGTGTCGGCGGAGGTCGAGGGCGTGGAGCGGGCCGAGAACGGGTTCGGGGTCCGCCTCGCCGACGGCAGGGCCGTGCACGCCCGTCGCGTCCTGGTGGCCACCGGCCTGATCGACGAACTGCCCGACGTGCCAGGACTGCGCGAACGGTGGGGCAGGGACGTGCTGCACTGCCCCTACTGCCACGGCTGGGAGGTGCGGGACCAGGCCATCGGTGTCCTCGGCAGCGGCCCCCTCTCGGTGCACCAGGCGCTGCTCCTGCGCCAGTGGAGCGCCGACATCACCTTCTTCGCGCACACCATGGCGCCGCCGAGAGCCGAGGAGGCGGAGCAGCTCGCCGCGCGGGGCATCCGGGTCGTCGAGGGCGAGGTGGGCTCCCTGGAGATCGTCGACGACCGCGTCGTCGGCGTACGCCTCGCCGACGGGGAGCTGGTGCCCCGCGAGGCGGTGGCGGTGGCGCCGCGGATGGTCGCGCGTGTCGACTTCCTGAAGGCGCTCGGCCTGGCACCGGTGCCTCACTTGGCGGGGGAGTACGTGCCGAGCGAGGCCGGTCGTACGGAGGTGCCCGGGGTGTGGATCGCGGGCAACGTCACCGACCTCGCCGCGCAGGTCGGCGGGGCGGCGGCCGCGGGTGCGGCCGCGGCGGGACAGATCAACGCGGATCTGGTGGCCGAGGAGACCCGGGCGGCGGTGGCGGCGTACCGCGGTGGCGGGGCGGCGGTGGCGGTGTGACCGACCCGGCCCAGGGGCCCGCCCACTCCCCGCCCTTCACGCCGTCCCCGTCGCTGACGCGCCGCCCCGGGCCTTCACGCCGTCCCCGGCGCTGATGCGCCGCCCCGGGCCTTCATGCCGTCCCTGTCGCTGATGCGCCGCCCCGGGCCTTCACGCCGTCCCTGTCGCTCACGCGCCGCCCCGGGCCTTCACGCCGTCCCCGGCGCTCACGCGCCGCCCCCGCCCCTCACTCCGCCCCCGCCCCTCACTGCGCCGCTCACTCCGCCCACCGGACCGCGAACGCTCGCCCCGGGTTGACCGTCAGTATGCGGTCCACAAGATCCGTGCCCACCGCGCGGGCGAGCCGTGGGCGTACCCGGCGCAGCAGGTGCGGCATCCCCGGGCCGCCGTTCACGGAGCGCGCCGCGGCCGTCGTCGTGTCGCCGCCGAGGAGCAACCGGTCGCCGTGACCGGCCTCGGCAAGGGCGCGCACCGCGTCCGGCATCCGCCAGTCAGTGGCGTGCTGGGCGCGGGATGGCCCGTCGAAGGCCAGCCAGCAACCCGCCGCCGCGGCCTCCGCGTGCACCACCGGATCGGGGTCGCGGTTGAGGTGCCCGAGGATCACCTTGCCGGGCGGCACCCCCGCCTCGCCGCACAGCAGGTCGAGTACGTCGAGCGCGGCCGTGCCGAGCTCCAGGTGCACGGCGATCGGCGCACCCGTCGCGCGGTGCGCCGAGGCGGCGGCCGTCATCGTCCAGCGGGCGTGCGCGTCCAGACCGTGGAAACCGCCCGCCACCTTGATCAGCCCGGCTCGCACACCGCTGCCGCCGATGCCGCGGGTGAGCTCGCGGACGAACAGCGCCGCAAGGCGGCCCGTGGCGTCCGCGCCGTTCGCGCCGTCCGCGGCACCCTCGTCGTCCGGCGCCCGCAGCCCTGCCAGCAGCTCGGGCGTGTAGTGCACGGATTGGTGCAACCCCGTGGCCGCCACGACATGCACCCCCGCCGCGCGTGCGAGCCCGGGCAGTTCGGCGGCGCGCCGCCCCATGCCGTGCGGCGTCCACTGGATGACGCTCTGCCCGCCCGCCGCCCGGAAGGCGGCGAGTTCGGCCCCGGCGGAGGTCACGGAGTCCAGTTCCTGGCCCGGGAGTTGAGGGCTCGTCAGGAACAGGTGGTCATGGGCGTCACAGACCCCAAGACCGCCAGGTGCGATGTCTCCGAGGACGGTCCGCACGATGGCCGCGCCCTCGCCCGCGTTCACAGTCGCCCCCGCCCCCGGCGCCCCCGCCGTCACCACGCCCTGCCCCGGGCAAGGCGCCCCAGCTCGGGCGTGGAGCAGTGCAGCACCTGGAACAGCTCACCGTCCGCCGCCGCCACACCGCCCGCGCCGTCAGCGGCCCACAGTGAGAACGTCACCGCCTCCCAGTGCCGCGGGTCGACGGCGACCACCACGCCGACGGCCCCGTCCCGCTCCGTCAACGCCCGCGCCTCCGCCAGGAGTTCCGCGGCGAGGTCGGTGGTCCGTACGCCGTCGGGCACGGCTCTGCGGTGCCGCAGGGCCGCCACAGGCCGGGTACCGGCGGCGCCCCCGTCCTCGTACCCGAGCACCATCCAGTGCTGCACCACCGGACGCCCGAAGTCCTCGCAGAGCCCCTGGAACCCGGGGCCCCAGAGGAACGAGCCGAGGCCCTCCGCGGTGTTCCAGAGGTAGAACGGCGCGTACTGGTTGACCGGTGAGCCGTCGACGCCGCGCTCACGCATCAGGTACGCCTTGAACCCGAGCCCCGGGCAGGTGTCGAGGAGGTGTCCCTTGGTCGCCACCCGGTGGCGGACGACGTCCATGTCGTAGTCGGCGGGCAGGGTGATCTCGTACTGCTTGGCGTGCATGGTGCTCCAAGGGGATGCGGGCGCTGGCGCGGCGGAAGCGGCGGACGCGGTGGGCGGCGTGTCGTGCGGGGTCAGGCGCTCGGGTACGCCGTGTCCGCGACGAGCTCTTCCCATACGGCCGTGGTGCCGTCGTCCGCCGCCTCGACGACGGCGAGATGGGTCATGAACGTGCGTGGCGCGGCACCGTGCCAGTGGCGTTCGCCAGGCTCGATCCATACGGTGTCGCCCGCCCTGATCGGCTCCACGGGGCCGCCCTCGCGCTGCACGAACCCCTCGCCCTCGGTGACGTGCAGGACCTGGCCGTGCGGGTGGCGGTGCCAGGCGGTATGGGCGCCCGGACTGAAGTGGACGCTGAACATCCGCAGCCGGGAGGGAGGTGTGGGGTGCGCGATCTCGTCGAGCCAGACGGTGCCGGTGAAGTGCTCGGCGGGACCCTCCGCGCTGGCGGGGCGGGTGCGGGTGATGTGCACGGGGTGTTTCCTCGACTCGGTGGCGTCGGTGGCGTCGGTGGCGTCGGTGGCGTCGGTGGGATCGGTGGGATCGGTGGGATCGGTGGGGCGAGAGGGGGCGGTAGGGGCAGTGGGCTCGGTCGGGCCCGGGACGCTCAGGAACGCGGCGCGAGCAGTGCGAGCAGTCCCTTCACCCCCGCGTCGAACGCCGCGGGCGAACCCGTCGCCCGTGCCAGCACATAGCCGCCCTGCACGGTCGCGACGATCGCCGAAGCGACCTCGCCCGCGTCGAGCGCGGTGCTGAACTCGCCCCGATCCACACCCTCCTGGACGATTCCCGCGAGGCGCTCGCGCAGCCACTCCAGGGTCTCGGTGACCGGTGCCCGCAGCTCCTCGTCGGCGATCACGTCAGGGTCCATCGTCAGCCGTCCGACCGGGCAGCCGCGCAGGACGTCACGCTCGCGCAACAGGTACGACGCGACCCGGTCGTAGGCCGGACCGGCACCGGCGAGGGAGGCCTCCGCGGTGGCGCGCATCTCCTGCGCCGTACGCCGGATCGCCGCGAGCGCGAGATCGGGCTTGCCGGTGAAGTGGTGGTACATGCTGCCCTGACCGGCGCCCGCGTGCTGCTGGATCGCCTTCGGGCTGGTGCCGACGTAGCCGCGCTCCCACAGCAGCTCGCGCGTGGACTCGATCAGACGCTCCGGTGTGCTCATGCCCTGACTGTACATACTAATAGGTACAGAAATCCAGGTCAGGGTGGCACCAAGACATCCGAGCCCCTGAACCCGCCCCCAGGAAGCAGCCGTCACCCAGCCAGGTACTCCCAGGGAGGTATCAGCACGGCCGCTGGCCGTACGACGACTCGGGCCCGCCCGGCGAGGAGTCTCGGAAGCGACCCGAACCAGCGCGTACCGAGGAGATGGACACCATGCAGACCCTGGCTCTCGACGGTGGACCCGGCCCGTGGGTCCTGCTCTTCCCGCTGATCTGGGCGGCCGTCGCCATCGGCGTCGTCACGTTCGCGCGCCGCACGGTGGGCCGCGGTCGGCGGGGCCCCTGGCGGTTCGGCGGGGACGACACGTCGCCGATCGCGGTGCTCGGCCACCGCTTCGCCACCGGCGAGATCGACGAGGACGAGTACTGGCGCCGCCTATCCGTCCTCAAGGAGGAGTTCGGCCGTGCGGTGAAGGGGGGCCGGGCATGAACGCCGCGACTTCGCGACGGCGGTCCGGCGTCCCGTACGCCGCGCGCGTGGAGGCGGCCGTGAAGGTCTACGGCTCCTCCGCGACCGCGGTGACCGCACTGGACGACGTGAGCGTGGGCTTTCCGGCAGGTCGCTTCACCGCGATCATGGGGCCTTCGGGCTCGGGCAAGTCCACGCTGATGCACTGCGCCGCCGGGTTGGACACCCTGACGTCCGGCTCCGCGTACATCGGTGACACCGAGCTCGGCTCGCTCGACGACCGGCGTCTGACGCTGTTGCGCCGCGAGCGCGTCGGCTTCGTCTTCCAGGCCTTCAACCTGGTGCCGACGCTGACCGTGGCCGAGAACATCACCCTGCCCATGGACCTCGCCGGGCACCGGGGCCGCCGTGGCCGACAGGACCGCCGCGCCCGGCAGGAGCAGTTGGAGTGGACGGAGGCGCTCATCGACGTCGTCGGTCTGCACGACCGGCTGCACCACCGGCCCGCCGAGCTGTCCGGTGGACAGCAGCAACGCGTCGCGGTGGCGCGGGCGTTCGCCGGGCGCCCCGACGTCGTCTTCGCCGACGAACCCACCGGCAATCTCGACTCCCGCTCCGGCGAGGAGGTGCTCGGCCTGCTCGGCCGCGCGGTGCGCGGGATGGGCCGCACCGTCGTCATGGTCACCCACGACCCGGTGGCCGCCGCGCACGCCGACGAGGTGCTCTTCCTCGCCGACGGCCGCCTGGTCGACCGCATGGCGGCGCCGACGGCCGAGAAGGTCCTCGACCGCCTCAAGGCGTTCGACACGCGAACCACGTCCGACGGCGCTGCGGCGGACATCGCCGCGTCCGGCGACCAGTCCGACGTCCAGTCCGACGTCCAGTCCGACGTCCAGTCCGACGTCCAGTCCGACGTCCAGTCCGACGTCCAGTCCGACGTCCAGTCCGGCGTCCAAGCCGGTACCGCGTCCGGCACCGCCTCCGGCACCGCGTCCGGCGACCAGTCCGGTACCGCGTCCGGCACCGCGCCGGAAGGAGCCAGGCCATGAGCACCACACGTGCGGGAGCCGGTGCGGGAGCCGGTGCGGGAGCCGGTGCGGGAGCCGGAGCCGGTGCCGGAGCTGGAGCCGGAGACGGTGCGGGCGCGGGCCGTCCCACCCCCACCGGTCCGACCGGCCCCGCCCTGCGCCTCAGCCTCACCTCGCTGCGCGGCCACAAGCGCCGCTTCGCCGGTACGTTCTTCGCCGTGCTGCTCGGCGTTGCCTTCCTCGCGGGCACGCTCGTCATGGGTGACACCCTGCGGGCGAGCTTCGACACGATGTTCGGCGACGCGACGCGGGGCACCGACGCGGTCGTCCGCAGCGCGAGCACCATCACCGCTCCCGGCGAGAGCCAGGGCGTGCGGCGGTCCGTCGACACCGCGCTGGTCGGCCGGATCGAGAAGGTGCCGGGCGTCGCCGCCGCCGCGCCCGACATCCAGGGCGCGGGCCAGCTCATCGGCAAGGACGGTGATCCGATCGGTGGCCAGGGCCCGCCCACGCTCGCCGGGAACTGGATCGCCGACCCCGAACTCAACCCGTACCGCCTCGCCGAGGGCCGCGCCCCCGCCAGGTCCGGTGAGGTCGTCGTCAACCGGGGTGCCGCCGAGAGCGGTGACCTGGAGGTCGGCGACACCACGACGCTGCGCACGCCCGACCCCGTTGAGGTGACGATCGTGGGCCTCGCCACCTTCGGCGGCCAGGACGGCATGGCGCAGACCACGTTCGCGGGCCTGACCCAGGCCGACGCAGAGAGGTATCTGATGCCGGAGCCGGACCGTGCCGCGTCGGTGCAGGTGCGCGCGGAGCCGGGCATCGGTCAGCGGGAGCTGGTCGACCGCCTCGCACCCGCCCTGCCCGAGGGGACCGAGGCCCTCACGGGGCAGGAGTCGGCGGCGGAGAGCTCCGACATGATCTCCGGCCAGTTCCTGACGCTGTTCACGACGTTCCTGCTGGTCTTCTCCGGCATCGCGCTGCTCGTCGCGACGTTCTCCATCCACAACACCTTCGTCATCGTCGTCGCCCAGCGCACCCGCGAGAACGCCCTGCTGCGCGCGCTCGGCGCCTCGCGCGGGCAGGTCACCGCGGCGACGCTGACCGAGGCGGGCGCGGTGGCCGTGGTGGCGTCCGCGGCGGGGCTCGCGGGCGGCATCGGCATCGCAGTCGGCCTACAGGCGCTGTTCCCCGCCATCGGTTTCCCCTTCCCCGAGGGCGATCTGGTGCTCAGCGGCACGTCGATGCTGCTGCCCCTCGCGGTCGGCGTCGTCGTGTGCGTGGCCTCCGCGCTGCTGCCCGCCGTCCGGGCAGGGCGCACGGCCCCGTTGGCGGCGCTGCGGGAGGCGGCCGTCGACCAGTCCGCCGCCTCCCGCGCCCGCGTGGTCGTGGGAGCCGTCCTCGCGCCGACCGCCGTGGCCCTCGCCCTGACAGGCGTTCTGGTGTCGCCGTCCGTCCTGCTCGCGGGCGCCGGCGCGGTACTCGCCCTGGTGGCGTTCGTGGTCCTCGGCCCGGTCGCGTCCACGTGGGCGGTGCGGATCATCGGCGGGCCCCTCGACCAACTGCGCGGTGTCACCGGTTCGCTGGCCCGGCGCAACGCCCTGCGCAGCCCGAAGCGGACCGCCGCCACCGCGAGCGCCCTGATGATCGGCGTCGCCGTCGTCTCGCTGTTCACGGTCTTCGGCGCCTCGCTGAAGGCCACCATGGACCAGACGGTGTCGCGTTCGTTCGCGGGCGACGTCGCGGTGAGCACCCCGTCGTTCGGCGCGGGCGGGAGTGGCCTCAGCCCGCGCCTCGCACCAGCCGTCGCGGAGCGCCCGGAGGTCGCCACGGCCGTCGGCCTCGGCAGGGGAGTGGCCGAAGTCAACGGTGAGGGACGGGAGTTGACCGTCACCGACCCGGTAGCGCTCGCCAAGTCCTTCGACCTCGGCACGGTCGAGGGAAGCCTGAACGGCCTCGGCGACGACGGCATCGCCCTCACCCGCGGCGAGGCCGACGCACAGCACCTGACGGTCGGCGACCGGGCCGAACTCGCCTTCACCGACGGCAAGAAGGACACCTTCACCGTCCGCGCCGTGTACGGGCGGTCCGAACTCGTCGGTGACTACGTCATCACCCGTGACGCCTGGGCCCCGCACCGAGGCCAGGACTCCGACACGCTGGTGTCGGTGACCTTCAAGGACGGCGTGAGCGCGGCCGACGGCAAGCACGCCGTGTCCGCGGTGGCGAAGGCGTACGGGAACCCGGAGGTCCAGACCCGCGACGAGTACGCGCGGTCCGCGGCGGGCGGCATCGACATGATGCTGACCCTCGTCTACGCCCTGCTCGCGCTCGCCGTACTCATCGCGCTCCTCGGCATCGCCAACACCCTGACCCTCGCGATGCACGAACGCACCCGCGAACTGGGGCTGCTGCGGGCCGTCGGCCAGACCCGCGGGCAGTTGCGGGCCATGGTCCGCTGGGAGTCCGTCCTGGTCGCCGCGTTCGGCACGGCGGGCGGCCTCGCGCTCGGCGGCTTCCTCGGCTGGGTCCTCGTGAAGGCCTCCGACGGAGCGTCCGACACCGCCTTCGCCTTCGCGCTGCCACCGGCACAGCTCGCCGTGGTCACCCTGGTGGGCCTTGCGGCGGGAGCCCTCGCGGGACTGCGACCCGCCCGGCGCGCCGCCCGCCTCGACGTGCTGCGGGCCATCGCCGCCGAGTGAGCGCGAAGGGGAGCGGCGAACGAGCGAGCGCGCAGCGGAGCGGAGAAGACGTCACCGCCCGGTCAGCCGGCAACGGCCGACCGGGCGGGAGCGTGCGCACCGGCGTCGGCGGCGACGTCGGCGGCGACGTCGGCGAACGGTTCCGCGCCGGCGGTGCCGTACACGGGGTACGCGGGCGCCGTCAGGGGGGACGACGGGGCGCAGAGCGTGAACCAGACGACCTTGCCCGCCTCGCCCTGTGGCTGCACGCCCCAGCTCTCGCTGACCGCGGCGACCATGGCGAGCCCGCGCCCGCAGGTCTCGAACGGTTCGGCTTCGTTCACGACCGGAAGGCGCGGGTCGTGGTCGTGCACGGAGACCATGAGCCGTTCGAGCAGCAGCTCGATCTCCACGGTGCACATCTTGTCCGGCTCCGCGTGCCGGTGGACGTTGGTCAGGAGCTCGGTCACACCGAGCGCGGCCTGGTCGATGAGAGGGTCCAGATGCCAATAGCGCAACTGCGCCGATACGATTCTGCGGACTTGGCCGATCCGCGACGGCAGGGCTTGGAGCTCTACCGTGCAATGCCTGCTTGGCTGGCTGATCACGGTGCGACTCCCCGAATTGAGGTCCGGAAGAAGACGGCGTTCGGATCCAGCAGGGGCCGCTGTGCGGTACTGCCGCCTGCTGTGGTGGCCCGGCGGGCTGGTTCGCAGCGTAATCGCCGGTAAACCCAGAGTGATGTGAGACCAGCGTGACCCAGGGGGTGCGGGCGTGCAACTCGCGCCCGCCTCGCGCCCCTCAGCTCCGGCGTCCGCCCGCTGCCGTGCGCAGCGCCTCCAGGAAGGTACGGACCGTGGGGGGCCCGGTCTCTCCGGGCACGGGATCGTGTTCGCCCAGGGTGAGCAGGTACCGGGTGCCGTTCACATCGGCCAGGGCACGGTCGTGCGGGGCGAACCACGGCTTGCCCGCGCGCACCGTCCGCAGGGGCGCGCTGTCGATCTCCGTGCCGTAACTGGTGAGCAGTTCCAGCCTGCCGTCGCTGATCCGGACCTGGCCCGCGCGCGTCAGCGACCTGAGCCGCCGCCCGATCCGCACGCCCGTGGCCCTGAACTCCGGCTCTGCCATGAGTCTCCGCCCCTCGTGCGCCTGGTGATGGTGCGCCTGATTGCGCGTCCGGCGCGCTGCGCGCCGTCGTGCGCCTGCAGAAAACCTACCCCCGCCGCTGCGGTGCAGTGTGCACGCACGCGGCGCCGAGGACCAGTGTGCCCGGCTACGTCGCACATGCCACTTCGCGTGCGACGGCGCCGCCGTCCGGCGGTCCCGGCGGTGGGGAAGCGGCGCCTTTGAGGGGCCAAAAGGTGTGTTTATGCAGGTGAGCACGGTGTTTTGGGTGTTTATCATCAAGGGGTGAGGCCGGCTCGAACCGGCTCCGGCACGAGGCTGAGGAGCCATACGGTGCGCACCATCCAGCACGATCCGATCGACGAGCCGATGGCCACTCTCGACGTGGACCGCAGCGACGAGGGTTACCGCTCCTGGCTGAAAGAGGCCGTGCGCAAGGTCCAGGCCGACGCCAACCGGTCCGCGGACACCCATCTGCTGCGCTTCCCGCTGCCCGAGCACTGGGGCATCGACCTGTATCTGAAGGACGAGTCGACGCACCCGACCGGCAGCCTCAAGCACCGCCTCGCCCGCTCGCTGTTCCTCTACGGCCTGTGCAATGGCTGGATCCGTCCGGACCGCCCCGTGATCGAGGCCTCCAGCGGTTCGACGGCCGTCTCCGAGGCGTACTTCGCGAAACTCATCGGCGTGCCCTTCATCGCGGTGATGCCGCGCACGACGAGCGCCGAGAAGTGCCGCCTGATCGAGTTCCACGGCGGCCGGTGCCATTTCGTGGACGACTCCCGCACCATGTACGCGGAGTCGGCCCGGCTCGCCGTCGAGACCGGCGGCCACTACATGGACCAGTTCACCTACGCGGAACGGGCCACGGACTGGCGCGGCAACAACAACATCGCCGAGTCGATGTTCCAGCAACTGCGCCTCGAGCGTTATCCGGAACCCGCGTGGATCGTCGCCACGGCGGGTACCGGCGGTACCTCCGCGACCATCGCCCGCTATGTGCACTACATGCAGCACGACACCCGGATCTGTGTCGCCGACCCGGAGAACTCCTGCTTCTTCGACGGCTGGACGCACCACGACCCCGACGCCACCAGCGACTGTGGCTCCCGCATCGAGGGCATCGGCAGGCCGCGGATGGAGCCGAGCTTCGTGCCCGGCGCCGTCGACCGCATGATGAAGGTCCCGGACGCGGCGAGCGTGGCGGCCGTGCGCGCACTGGACCGCGCCATCGGCCGCAAGGCGGGCGGTTCGACAGGGACGGGGCTGTGGAGCGCCCTCCGGATCGTCGCGGAGATGGTGGCCGCGGGCCGCAAGGGCAGCGTCGTCACCCTCATCTGCGACCCGGGCGACCGGTATCTGGACAAGTACTACTCGGACACCTGGCTCGCCGGGCAGGGCCTCGACATCACACCGTACGAGCGGAGCATCGAGATCCTGCTCGCCACCGGCCGGTGGCCCGCCGCGGACCCGGCCGCCGGGGTGGTCTAGGAGGCGTCCTTCCGGGCCAGGCGGCGGTCGAGGTTGGTGACCGCGGTGGTGAAGCTCCGGTCGAGGCCGCGGCGCCCGTACGTGAGGGCAAGGCGCAGCGGCGCCACCGCCTCGGCCGCGAACGTCCACCGCACCCGCGTACTGGTGTCGGTGAGCGGGCTGAGCGACCACTCCTCCACAAGGGCGCGCAGCCCGGGAGCGTTGGTCACATCGACGCGATAGGCGTACGTGCGGGGCGGCTCCGCGGCGAGGATCGTCTCGCGGAAGCGGGTGCCGCCCCGGAGCCGGACCACCCGCCCCCGGCCACCGTCGACGGGCCCGGCGGACGTGACGGCCGTGAACCACTCGGGCCAGCCCTCGACGTCGTCCGCGAGCGCCGCGTACACCGTCCGCGCCGGGGCGAAGACTTCCCGGGCGAACACCAGACGCACCGGAGCGGTCTTCAGGAACTCCAGGCCCACGGGCCTCAGACGGCGTGCCATGGAACGCGACCCCCTGACGGAGTAGGGCGGCTGACCGGGCCCGGCCACCATAGCGGGCGTGCCGTCAGCCGTCTGCGGCGTCCACAGCCCCTTCGGCCCCGCGGCCCTCACCGGCCCCGGTGCCCTCGGCGCCGCCGGTGCCCTCGGCGCCGTCGGTGCTGGCAGTGCTGTCGGTGGGATCGCCGTCGCCCGGCGTACCCGCGACCAGGAGCCCGCGCAGGTGCTCGGAGATCTCCGCGCGCGCGTGCCCGGCAAGACCCGCGTCCGTGACGAGTGTGTCGACCTGGCCGAGGGTGGCGAACGAACTCAGGCCCACCGTGCCCCACTTGGTGTGGTCCGCCACCACGACCACGCGGCGCGCGGACTGCACCAGACGGCGGTTGGTCTCCGCCTCCGCCAGATTCGGTGTGGAGAGCCCCGCCTCCGCCGATATGCCGTGCACGCCGAGGAACAGCACGTCGAAGTGGAGCGCCGCGATGGCCTGGTCGGCGACCGGACCCACCAGCGAGTCCGACGGCGTGCGCACACCACCGGTGAGGACCACCGTGGCCGCGCCCTGCCGCTGGCCCGAGCTGCGCTGCGCGGAGTGGAAGACGTCCGCGACCCGCACCGAGTTCGTCACCACGGTCAGATCGGGGACGTCGAGCAGATGGTGGGCGAGCGCGTACGTCGTGGTGCCTCCGGAGAGCGCGATGGCCGTGCCCGGCGCCACCAGCGTCGCCGCGGTCCGCGCGATGTCCTCCTTGGCGCTGAGTTCGAGACCCGACTTCGCCTCGAAGCCCGGCTCGTGCGTGCTGGCCTCCGCCACCGGGACCGCGCCGCCGTGCACCTTCTCCAGGACACCCTGGCGGGCGAGGGTGTCCAGATCACGGCGGACGGTCATGTCGGACACGCCCAGTTTCCTGGTCAGTTCGTTGACCCGGACGCCGCCGCGCCTGCGGACCTCGTCCAGGATCAGGGCGCGACGCTGCTCCGCGAGGAGGTTCTGATTCTCGCTCACGTCAGGTCCATGCCCTTTCCACCCGCCGGCGCCCGTCACCAGGTCGCTTCATCCTCGCACGAGCCCTCGTTGCGCACGCCACCGACCGGGCGCGCCCGGCGGAAGCACGGAAGGGGGAGATTACGTGACGGATGCTGCGCACGGGGCGGGAAGCGGCGATCCTGGTTTCCTTGCGTGGCCGTACGCGACTCATGACAGCGCGCGACTCGGGGGATGCGGAACAGTGGAGCACGGGGAGCAGCACGAGCCGATCGCCCTAGAACTGCTCGTCCACGGCGTCGGCGGCACCACGCCGGAGCAGATGCTGGGCGACCCCCGCACCGTCTCCGTCTCCGGTGACAGGACCGCGGCCGTCTACCGCCGCACCGACGACGTGGACGCCGAGGAACACCCGCAGGACCACCGCGGACGCCCGGTCCCCGAGGCCTACGTCTGGTGCAATCTGACGTCCGGCAACGGCTCCCGAGCCCTGTGGCTGCTGCTCCTGCCGTTCATGGTGGTCAACCTCGCCCACTGGATGCGGCCCACGGCCCGCCGCGCGCACCGCGCCGTGCGCACCTACGGCCTCCTCGTGCGGCTGCTCGCCCTCACCCTCACCGTGCTCCTGGTCGCCGCCGCCTGCGAGATAGCGATCGATCTGACGGCCTGGCAGTGCGCGGGCACCGCCGCCTGCGCGAACGACCACTCCTGGCTCGGCTTCCTCGCGCCCCGGTCCGCCGGGGGCGGCGGCTGGTGGTCGCAGCCCGGCCGCCGCCTGGCCCTGGCCGCGACCCTGCCCGCCGCACTCACCGGCCTGCTCTGGTATCTGTCCCACCGCACCTGGAGCGCGTACGAGTCCCAGCAGCCGATGCCCCACCAACCGGACCCGGAGGAGGCCGCCCGCAACGCCCTCGGCAAGCCGGGATTCTGGTACGGGCGCCGGATCGTCGCCCGCCTGCGCGCCGCCCACACCGCCGCGGGCCTCCTGACGGTCGCCGCCGCCGTCGGCGCCTCGGCCGCCCGCCAGGACCGGCGGCCCGGCGGCCCGGCCCTCCTCGACATCGCCGGCTGGGCACTGATGTCGGCCCTGGTCGCCGGGGGCGCGTTCGTGGTGTGGGTGGTGTGCCGCAGGGGCCGCAGCGAGAACCGCCTCGACCGGCGCGTCGACCGCACCCTGGTGCGCAGGCTGCCGGTCGCCGCCCTGGCGCTGCTCGTCCTCGCCGTCGTGTACGCCGGGTGGTCACGGCCCGACTGGACCTCGGCGGGCCGACTGCCGGGCAACACCGTCTTCGGCGGCATCGCCCTCGTCCAGGGCGCCCTCGTCCTGGCCCTTGCCGTGGTCGCCACCCTCATCTTCCGCGGCGCGCCCGACGCCCGCACCGCCGTCCGCGGGCTCGGCGGCCCTGCCGTGGCCATGCTCGCGTGCGCCCTGGGCGGGGTGATGTCGGGCGGCGGGTCGCAGCGCGTCGCCGACTGGCTCGACGGGTCGGGGTCACCGGGCGCGGGCGGCTCCATCGACGGGCCGCCGGCGCTCCTCACCTGGCAGGCGTCCGTCATCCCGCCGCTCCTCGTGGTCGTCGCCGTGCTGTGCGGCTGGCTGGCCGTGCGCTCCGTGCGGCTGCTGCGGCGCGAACTGGTCCAAGTGCCGCTCGACTACCCGAAGGAGCGCAGGGACACCACCCGTACCCGACGCATCGCGCGCACCCGGGTGGGCGCGTCCCTCACCGACCGGGCGCCCAGGATCGTCGGCATCACATCGGGCACCACCCTGCTCCTCGGCGCGGTGGCCCTCATCGGCGCCTGGTCCACCGGCAACGTGCCCGGCCGGGCGGCGCGGGACACCCCGCCCTTCGTCCAGGGCTTCGCCGAGACCGCGCAGGCCCTCGGCTCCTGGCTGATCGGTTTCGGCTTCATACTCTTCGTCACCTGGGGCCGCCGCGCCTACCGCGACCCGTCGGCCCGCCGCACCATCGGCATCCTGTGGGACGTCGGCACATTCTGGCCGCGCGCCGCCCACCCCTTCGCGCCCCCCTGCTACGCCGAGCGCGCGGTGCCCGACCTGACCTGGCGCATGCACACCTGGACCCGCGCCACCGGGGGGCGTCTCGTCCTGTCGGGGCACTCCCAGGGCAGTGTGCTCGCCGCCGCCGCGGCCTGGCAGTTGCACCCCTCCGTACGCAAACGCGTCGCCCTGCTCACCTACGGCTCCCCCCTTGAACGCCTCTACGGCCGCTGGTTCCCCGCGCACTTCGGACCCGCGGCCCTCAGCTCCCTGCACCGCGAGGTCGACTGCTGGCGCAATCTGTACCGCCTCACCGACCCCATCGGCGGGCCCGTCCGACTGCACGGCGACTGCGGACCGCAGGTCGACCGCGCACCACTGCGCGACCCGCTCGCCTACGGCCGCACCGAGTCACACCCCTTGCCCGCGCCGATACTCGGGCACGGCGACTACCAGGCCGACCCGGCGTTCGCCGAGGAGCGCACCCGGCTGCTCGCCCGGCTCAGGCCCGCGGTGCCCGCACCGCGCCCGGCGGCGGGGGCGGACACGGACACGGGGGCATCGGCGGCCGCGACGGACACGGCGGCTACGGCAGATCCGGCAGATCCTCCGGATACAGCAGCGTGAGGTCGTCCGTGCTCGGCGTCGCCAGTTGGGCGACCCGGCCCGCGTGCCGTTCCACCATGGCCTCGAACGTCTGGCGTGCCGTGCGGCCGTTGCCGAACGCCGGGCCCTTGGGGATGGCCGTGAAGTACTTGAGCAGCGCCTCGCCCGTGCCCTGACCGAGGGTGTACTCGTGCTCCTCGGCCTGCTGCTCGACGATGCGCAGAAGCTCCTCGGGTGCGTAGTCGCTGAAGGTGATGGTGCGCGAGAACCGGGACGCCACACCGGGGTTGACGGACAGGAAGCGGTTCATCTCCGCCGTGTAGCCCGCGACGATCACGACCACGGCCTCCCGGTGGTCCTCCATCAGCTTCACGAGTGTGTCGATGGCCTCACGGCCGAAGTCGCGTCCGGAGTCCTCGGGGGAGAGCGCGTAGGCCTCGTCGATGAACAGCACCCCGCCGCGCGCCCGGTCGAAGGCCTCCTGGGTACGGATCGCCGTGGAGCCGATGTGCTCGCCCACCAGATCCACGCGGGACACCTCGACGAGATGGCCGCGCTCCAGGACGCCGAGCGCGGCCAGGATCTCGCCGTAGAGCCGGGCCACGGTCGTCTTGCCGGTGCCGGGGGAGCCGGTGAACACCAGATGACGGCGCACCGAGGCCGCCTTGAGCCCCGCCTCCTGGCGGCGGCGGCCCACCTCGATCATGTCGGTGAGCGCCCGCACCTCGCGCTTGACGCTCTCCAGACCCACCAGGGTGTCGAGTTCGCCGAGCACCGCCTTCGAGGAGCGGGACGCCTGTGCGGGCACGGTCGCGGCGGGCGGCTCCGCGGGGCGCGGGCCCGGCATCGCGCCGAGCAACCCCGCGCTCTGGGTGGCCGTCTGCGGGGCCGCCTCCGACGCGGCCGGCCGCACCCCCGCGCTCTCGTCGCTCGTGCAGTCCTCGACCAGCGGCCCGTCCTCCGCGAACTCGTACCCGCCGCGCGCGCACCGCTCCGTACGGCACCGGCGCAGCGTCGTACGGCAGCCGTCGATCACATGGAAGCCGTACCCGCCGCTGCCGGTGACCTTGCAGCGGTCCAGGCTGCCGCGGCCGCCCGCGGAGACGTAGAAACCCGCTTCGGCGGGCGAGGTGACCGTGCACCGCTCGATGGTGGGGTCGGCGCCCTTGGTGACGATGACGCCCGTCTGGGTGGCGTCGACCGTGCAGTTGGCGAGGACGCCGCCGCTGCCGTGGTCCCGGAACCACGCGCCGGTCGCGGCGTCCCTGATGCGTACGTCGTCGAGCTGCGCCGTAGCGCCGTCGCTGACCGACACCGCCGTGTTGCGGACCTGGGTGAGGTCGCTGTCGACGACGTCGACGCGCGAGCCGCGGTCGAGGACGAACAGCGCGTCCGGCACGTCGTGCACCCGGCACGACTCAAGGACGGCCGTCGCCCCGTCGCTGACCCAGACCGCCGGATAGTCGCCCGTACTGTCGTGGATCTCGCACTGGTTGGCGTCGACCCGGGTGCCGGGGTCCCACACCGAGAGGCCGTTGCGGCCGAACTCGCGCACGGTGGTGCGCGTCAGCGTCAGGACCGACCGGGAGCGCAGGTCGACGGCGTTCTCGGGGATGTCGTGGATGCGGCAGTCGGCGAGGGTGAGGACGGCGTCGGTGTCGAGGGTGACGCCGTCGGCCGTCGTACGGTGCACCCCGCAGTCCGTGAGATGCGCCGTGGCCCGCGCGGCGACGTGCACGCCCGAGCCCTTGATCTCGTACACCTCGCAGCCGACGGCTTCCAGGCCGCTGCCCTCGCCGGTGACCGACAGGCCCGCGCCCGAGGCGTGGTGCACCCGGCAGCGCTCCAGGCGCGGACGGCCGCCGCCGCGCACCGAGACGCCGGACTGGCCCGCGGCGACGACCTCGCACTCCTCGAACACACCGCCGCCGCCGTCGAGCACGCCGATGCCGATGCCGCCCGGGTTGTCGACCGTGCAGCGGCGCACCGTCGGGCGGGCGCCGCCGCGTACCTCGATGCCGCAGGCGGAACGCGTCATCACCCGTACGTCGTTGAGCTCCGGCGCGCCGTCCTCGACGAGCAGCGCGGGCGCCGCCGAGTCCTGACCCTCCACATGGAGGTCCTGTACGAGCGCGGACGCCCGCACCGTCAGCGGCACCCCGTCCACCGGCGCGATGCGCACGGAGCCGGCGGAGCCCTCGGGGCCGCGCAGCGTGACCGCCCGCTCGACGACGAGGTTCTCGCGGTACGTGCCCGGGGCCACCGTCAGGATGTCGCCGTCGCTCGCGGCCTCCAGGGCGGCTGCCAGCGATGCGTACTCGCCCGTGCGGCGCCGCCACCGCGACGTACCGGTGTGCGTCACCTGGACCGTGCCCTGTGCCATGGAGTTGCTCTGCCCCCACCTCGGATTACGCGGGCCTCGCGCCCGCGCGCAAGGAGGCCGAAGAGTTCGCCCGGTCCACCGTAGCGCGCGCGAGGAGGGCGAGTTGACCCGATGGCCGGGCCGGTGGCAACGGATCCCGCCTGCTCAGGCGCCCGTGCCCGCCCTGCCCCAGTCCGGGCCCGCCTTGTTCCAGGCCTGGTCCCAGTGGGCGTGACGGCGGCGGACCAGGTGCCGGACGACCACGCGCCTGCCGCCCTCGACGAGCCCGCCGCAGAACAGGGCCGCGCCGAAGCCGGCCAGGGCGGCGTGCGTCGACGCCGTGGCGGTGTCGAGGGGGCGGGCGACGATATGGCCCGCGGCGTCGGTCCAGACCCGGAACCGGTCGCCGGGGCGGGGGGACTTGAGGCCCGTGGCGACCGTGCCCGCGTGTCCGGAGCCGTCGGGGGCGGTCCAGCTCGCGAGGACCCTGCGGTGCGCGTCGCGGGCGGAGGAGGTCTCGGGGTCGGGGTCCAGGGGCGGCTGGTCGTAGCGCTCCAGGACGGTGGCGGTGACGCTGTGGCGGGCCTCGCGCTGGGCGGTGACCGCGCGCTGCAACGCGTCGTGCGTGAGCAGGCCCGTGACCGCTCCGGCGACGGGGGCGGCGATCAGGATCAGGAGGAGGGCGACGAGCGCCGTCCAGGCCTCGGCGATGTCGGTGGGACGCCGCAGCGGGTTGTGGCGCCAGCGCCAGAGTCCGGTGATCGCTCGCACAGTCCTGAACCCCTTCCGCGTCGACCCGACCGCGCCAGGTACGTCAACGTCCTCCCACCGACGTCGAGTTCCCCGGTTCCCGCCCGTTCATTCGAGGATCTCCACCGGGTCACCGATACGAATGGTTCCCGTCGATTCGGGCACGAGCTGCAGCCCGAAGAGCAACTGGTCACCGACGCGGCGGTGGCGGGCGAGGGTGCGCAGCGGCTCCTTGCCGCGCTCGGCGGTGCGCTGGTCGGTGGTGGTCACCACGCACCGCGCGCACTTCCTGGCCACCCGGAACACCACGTCACCGATGGCGAGGCGCGACCAGTCGTCCTCCGACCACGGCGGGGTGCCCGCCACCACCGCGTTCGGCCGGAAGCGGTCCATGGGCAGCGGGCCCTCGTCCGCGTGGTCGCCCTGCGCGATGAGCGAGTTCAGGGCGTCGAGGGAGGAGAGTGTGGTGAGCAGGAGCGGCAGAGCGTCGGCGAAGGAGAGGGTCTCGCCGGGCCTGCCGTACTCCGCGGCGATGGGGCGGCGCGTCGCCGGGTCGTCGAGGTGGCACAGGCGGACGTCCAGGCCGAGGAGCGCGCTGAACCACGCGTGCGCCGCGGGCCCCGCGGGAACGCCCTCGGCCTTGTCCCGCGGGAACTGCACGGGCACCGTCGCCCCGGGCTCCGGCACGGCGACGGCGAGCGGCCGGGCGCCGGGCGCGGACATGCGTATACCGCCGTCGGGCAGGAGCTCGACGGCGACTGTCGCGAGACGCGGATGGGGCCGCTGCGTCACGACCTTGCCCGCACTGTCGACCAACACCCATCTCCGGTCACCCGCAAGACCCCAGGGCTCGACGACGGCCTCACGCGGAGCGTGCCCCCCGGCCGCCTTCAGCGGGTGGATGTGCAGCGAGTGGAGCGCGGGAATCGGCATGCGGCCATCCTGCCAGCAGGCACTGACAGCGACGGCCGCAGCCGATCAGTAGCCGCGGTACTGCCGGTTGTACGGGTCCTCGTGCGGGGCCGGTGCCGGGCGGGGCGCCGCCGGGCGCATCGCCTCGTACCCAGTGTTGCCCACTGGGCGTTGGGGCTGCGCGTTGCCCATGGGGCGTTGCGGCTGCGGTCCCGGATAACCGCGCGGGCCCGCGGCCTGCTGCGGGATGTACGGCGCCGGGGCCTGTTGCAGCGGAGCGGGCTGCGGGGCGTGGGCGTAGCCGTACGCCGGGTTGGGGTGGGCCGCCGCGGGCATCGGCGCCGGGGCCATGGCGGCCGCCGGGTGCATCGAGGGGCCCGAGGGCAGGGCGGGCAGGGCAGGGAGAGCGGGGAGGTGACTGCCCGTGTCGTACGCGGAAGGGACCCGGATCGGGGCGATCTGCGGGGTGCCCCGCTCGGCGACCAGGGAGTCGTAGATCGGGGTGTCCGGGAAGGACGGCGCGGAGTAGTAGCCGCCGCCATAGGTGGAGCGGGGGGAGGTCATGCTCCATAAGTTAAGCCCTTGATGTGCTGGTTGGGGAGACCGATAAGAGGGTTGTTTTGCGTGTCGCCAGGGGCCGCCGTTCCCCAATGCGAGCGAACTTGGGAAAATCGGTCGTGCGGAGACGTAGGGATCGTGTAAATGCGGCGGTCTACGCGGGTTGCTCACGGTGGCGTCCACCGGGGTTACCCGCGGTCGACCGGCGCGGGTCCCGCGGCTGTCCCGCATCTGACCTTCCGGTGTTCCTCCGGCTTCCTTCGCCCGTCCGGAGGGCGCCGCGGGGACCGCCCGTGCACCGCTTCGAATGCCAGGTAATAGGTTGGGTCGGAACGCAACGGCGGCCCGGCCGACCCGGCAACTTGTGATGGGGGCAAACATGTCAATGGCCAAAGGTTCGAATGTTCCCGTGCAGGCACCCTCGGTGCGGGTCGAATTGGGGTGGGGCTCGGGTCCCGGGGTGCCGGACGCGGACGCCTCCGCGCTGTTGCTCGGCGCCACGGGGAAGGTGCGCTCGGACGCCGACTTCGTGTTCTACAACCAGGCGACGCACGCCTCCGGCGCGGTGCGTCACGAGGGCAAGCGGTCCGCGGGCGGCGGCGTGACCGACTCGCTCGTCATCGACCTCGCGCGCGTGGAGCCCGCGATCGAGACGGTGGTCCTCGCCGCCTCGTCGGACGGCGGTTCGTTCGGCAAGGTCCCCGGTCTGCACATCCGGGTCGTCGACGCGGCCGGCGGCGCGGAGATCGCCCGGTACGACAGCGCGGACGCCACCGTGGAGACGGCCTTCGTCCTCGGCGAGCTCTACCGCCGCCAGGGCGCCTGGAAGTTCCGTGCCGTCGGGCAGGGCTACAGCAGCGGACTCGAAGGCCTGGCCACCGACTACGGCATCTCGGTCGACGAGCCCCAGCAGGCGCCGCCCGCCCCGGCGTCCGCCCAGCCGTCCGTGCAGGCCCCCGCGCCCAGCCCTGCTCCCGCGCCGCCCGTCGCACCCCCCGCCGCGCCTCCGGTGGCGGCGCCCGCCCCCGTGTCCCCGCCGCCGCCCGCCGCGGCGCCCGCGCAGCCGGTGCGCCTCACCAAGGTCACGCTGACCAAGGAAGCGCCCTCGGTCTCGCTGACCAAGCAGGGCGGCACCTCCGGCGCGCTGCGCGTGAACCTCAACTGGGAGGTGCGCAAGCAGTTCAAGGGCTGGGCCAGCAAGCTCGGGCGCGCCGTCGCCATGCACGCCGACCTCGACCTCGACCTGTGCGCCCTGTTCGAACTCGCCGACGGCCGCAAGGGCGTCGTCCAGGCACTCGGCAACGCCTTCGGCGCCCTGCACCAGCCGCCGTACATCCTCCTCGACGGCGACGACCGCACCGGCGCCGTCTCCACCGGCGAGAACCTGACGGTCAACCTCGACCACTCCCAGGAGCTGAAGCGCCTGGTCATCTTCGTGACCATCTACGAGGGCGCGCGCAGCTTCGCCGACCTGAACGCCACGGTCACGCTGACCCCGCAGCACGGCGCGCCGATCGACTTCTCCCTCGACGAGTGCACGGTGCCGTCCACGGTCTGCGCCCTCGCCCTGATCACCAACAACGGCGGCGAACTCACCGTCAAGCGCGAGGCCCGCTACCTCGTGCCCGAGCGCGGCGTGAGCCCGCAGCGGACCATCGACTACGCCTACGGCTGGGGCATGAACTGGACGCCGGGCCGCAAGTGACCGCGCCCCGCGGGCGGGGGTCCAGCAAAGGACTGAGGGGAACTAGGGGCGGGACTCCTCCGGCGCCATCGTGTCGGGGCGGGCGTAGGTGCGGCCCTTCCAGGCCGCGCCCCGCCCCCGGTAGTGCTGCACGGCGGAGTCCACCGTCATCAGGAGATAGAGGAACGCGGTGGCGGGCAGCGTGAGGGCGAGCCACAGGGGCTGGCGGTAGTAGCGGAGCATCGGCAGATACGTCGCGGTCATCACCAACCACGCGAGCCCGCCGAGCACCGCGGCGCCCGCCCTGCCCGCGGCCAGGCCCGCGAACAGGGCGAGCGGCGGCGCCAGATACACCACCGCGAGCCCCGCCACCGTCCCCACGAGCACCGCGGGGTTGTGCCGAAGCTGGGCGTACGCGCTGCGCGCCACCATCCGCCACAGATGGACGAGACGCGGATAGGGGCGCACACTGTCGACCCGGTCGGCGAGGCCCAGCCAGATGTGGCCGCCCGCGCGCTTGACCGCCCGGGCGAGCGCCACGTCGTCGATGACCGCGTGCCGGATGGCGTCGGGGACCCGGGCCCGCTCGGCGGCGTCCGCGCGCAGCAGCACGCACCCGCCCGCCGCCGCCGCGGTCCGCCCGCCCTTCCGGCCGATCCAGCGGAACGGATAGAGCTGCGCGAAGAAGTACACGAACGCCGGGACGACCAGGCGCTCCCACCCGCTCACGACCCGCAGCCGCGCCATCTGCGAGACGAGGTCGTAGCCGCCGGTCCCCGCCGCGGCCACCAACGTCCGCAGGCTGTCCGGTTCATGGGCGATGTCCGCGTCGGTGAGCAGCAGATACTCCGGGTCACGCGCGCGTGCCCGGTCCATGCCGTGCCGCACCGCCCACAGCTTGCCGGTCCACCCGGCGGGCGGCTCACCCGGCGACGTCACCGTCAGCGCGAGCCCGCCGGTCCGCTCCGCGAGGGCCCGGGCCAGCTCGCCGGTGCCGTCGGTGCTGCCGTCGTCGACGAGATACACCTCGGCGTGGCCCGGATAGTCCTGCGCGAGCAGCGAAGGCAGGCTCGTCGGCAGCACCTCGGCCTCGTCCCGCGCGGGGACGACGACGGCGACCGACGGCCACTGCTCCGGCTCCTCGCGCGGCGGCAGGCGAAGATCCGTACGCCAGAAGAAGCCCTGCCCCACCAGCAGCCACAGCCAACCGGCGAACGAGGCGGCGGCGATCCACACAACGACGCTCATCCGCCGCAGTCTGCCCCACCCCGCCGGGCTTGTCCGACCGATCGTCTAAGGTGACCGGGTGAAGATCGCGCTGATGGACTCCGGCATCGGACTGCTCGCCGCGGCCGCTACGGTGCGCAGACTGCACCCGGAAGCGGACCTCGTCCTGTCGTCCGACCCGGACTCGATGCCCTGGGGCCCGCAGTCCCCGGCGGAAATCACCGAGCTGGCCCTCGCCGTCGCCGAGGCCGCCGCCGCGCACCGCCCCGACGCGCTGATCGTCGCCTGTAACACCGCGTCCGTGCACGCCCTGCCCGCCCTGCGCGCCCGCCTGGAGCCGGAGCTGCCCGTCATCGGCACGGTCCCGGCGATCAAGCCCGCGGCGGCCGGCGGGGGGCCCGTCGCCATCTGGGCCACGCCCGCCACCACCGGCAGTCCCTATCAGCGGGGTCTCATCGAGGACTTCGCCAGCGGTGTGTCCGTGACCGAGGTGCCCTGCCCCGGCCTCGCCGACGCCGTGCAGGAGGCCGACGAGGACGCCATCACGCGGGCCATCGAGGCCGCCGCGGCCCTCACCCCGCCCGATGTAAGGGCCGTCGTCCTGGGCTGCACCCATTACGAGCTGGTGGGGGAGCGCATCCGGGCCGCCGTGCAGCAGCCGGACCGGCCGCCGCTCGTCCTGTACGGCTCCGCCGGAGCCGTCGCCGCGCAGGCCCTGCGCAGGGCCCGCGAACGCGCCGCCGCCCCGCACGGGGACTCCGCCCAGGACGCCCCCGAGCGCACCGGAGGCACCGAAGGCACCGAAGGCACCGAAGGCACCGAAGGCACCGAAGGCACCGAAGGGACCCTCACGGTCCTCCTCGGCGGCCACGAGGCGCCCCTCCCGCGCGCGGCCCACATCTACGCGGAGGGACGCCTCCTCGCCGCCACCGACCCGGCCCTGAAGTCCTGACCGCGAAGTCCTGTACCGCGAGGGCGAACGTTCCCCCGCGCCCCCAGCCCCGCCCCACGCGTGTGGCGCAACGCACAGCACCCCGCCCCAGCACCCACGACGCCGGGTCACGGACCCCTCGTACCCCGTCGCCCACGGATGTGGTTACGCGACGTCGTGCCTTCGGGGCGGAACGTGCGTACTCTCGACTTCATGACGGACCACGCCCCCAGCGAGCGGGTCAGCTCGGAGCAGACCGAGATCTGGACCGGACGCGCGCGGAACCGAGGTCAGTGGTTGCTGGCCTGTGCCGGTGCCGCCTGTCTGGCCCTGGGCATCGACCTGGCCGTCGAGGCCCTGTGGCCCTCGGGCATCCTGCCGCTGATCATGTCGATCGTCGGCTGCATCGCGGTCGGCCTGCTCATCCTGTTCGGCACGCTCGCCTTCGTGCACGTCGCCGTGAAGGTCGACGAGGACTCCCTGGAGGTGCGCTGCGGCCACATCGGGGTGCCGCGTCGCCGCATCCTGCTCTCGCACATCGTCGGCGCGGAGTTCGCACCGGCCGTCACGCCCCGGCAGTGGGGCGGCTGGGGCTACCGCTGGCGGCCCGAGCAGGGCACCGCCGTCGTCGTCCGGCGCGGTGAGGGCGTCGTCCTGATGCTCGGTGACGGCCGCAAGTTCACCGTCACCGTCGACAACGCCGAGGCCGCCGTCCGCATCATCCGCGACCGGCTGCGGGCGGCCGGGAGCGCCCCGGCCTGACCTGGTCCCGCCCGTCCTCCAGGGGCCGTGCCGTGGCGATGCCCGCGAGCAGTCCCGCGCCCACCGACACGGACGTCACGCTCAGCGCGTTGCCGACCGTCGCCACCACCGCGAGTGCCGTGAGGGCCGCGCCCGCCGTCAGGACGACCTGGGTGGACCGCGGCGAGCGCCACAGGGCGAAGAGCATCCAGCAGAAGGCCGCCGCGAGCAGCGCGACGCCCACCAACCCCTGCTCGGCCGCCTGCTGCAACAGCGCCGAATGCGGCTTGGCGTCCGCCAGGAGGCCCTCGGTGACCGCGGGCGACGTCTCGCCGAACCGCCCCGGGCCCACACCGAGGGCCGGATGCGCCGCCGCGAGCCCCTCGGCGTCCTGCCACATCCGCACCCGGAAAGGGCCGAGCTGCCCCTCCAGGGACGTGGCGAGCCCCTCGGGCAGCGCCCCGCCCGCCACGGTCCAGGCCAGGCCCGCCACCACGGCCGTGGTCAGCGCGAACCCCGTGAGGACGAGCCCCCTGCGCCGCATCAGCGCCGTCGCGAGCGAACAGAGCACGATCCCCGCGGACGCGATCACCCCGGCCGTCGAACCGAGCAGTGCCGCCGCCACCACGACCCCCGCCGCGAGCAGCCGCAGCCAGGTCCGCAGCACCCCGTGCGCCGCCCACGCCGCGCAGCAGGCCGCACCCGCGGCGAGGGCGAGCAGCGCCGCCGTGGCGCCGACAGGGCCGAGCGGCGAGGAGCTGACGGGCCCCGGGGTGACGTGCGGGGCGGCCGCCGCGAGCGCGACCCCGCCGAGCGCACCGGCACACGGCGCGGCGACCGGCAGCAGCGCGCCCGTGATGCGCCCGCCCGCGTACCCGGCGGCCACCGCGAGGACCGCGAGCAGTATCCCGTCGGGCCTGCCGCCGCGCACACCGGTCGTGATCAGGACCCAGGCGGCACAGGCCGCGAGGATCGCCATGCCCACGGTGTCGGCGGTGGCCGCGGCCGTCGCGGAGCCCGCGGCCCCCCGCCGCTCGTGGGCCCCGGCGGCGGTCGCGGTCGCCGCAGTCGTCTTCCTCGACGTCACCCGTCGCCCCCCGATGTGTGACGGCCCCCGAGTGCATGGCTTGTTGTCGACGCACGTCAGGGACGTGGGCCCACGCTAGCGGCTGCGGACACCAGATGGGGACAACTTGCGCAGGAACGATCCGTCCGGGGCAGGGAACGGTCCTTCGGGGCAGGTGTGCGGGGCCCGCAGGCCGCGCTGTCGGTGCCCAGGTGACGCGCCGTACACTCCCCGGGTGACCGCCACCACCGTTCCCGCCGACGCGTCCGAGCAGACCGCACCGCAGCCCGGACCGGAAACGCGTGCCGAGCGGCTCAGACGACGGCTGATTCCGGCCGGGGCGGCCGTGCTCTCCGGAGTGCTCCTCTATCTGAGCTTCGCCCCGCGTGAGCTGTGGTGGCTCGCGCCCTTCGCGTTCGCGCTGCTCGCCTTCGTGCTGCACGGCCGGCGGCCCAAGGCGGGCTTCGGCCTCGGCATGCTCATGGGGCTCGGCTACTTCCTGCCCCTGCTGTCCTTCACGGGCGTCGACGTGGGTCCCGTGCCGTGGATCGCGCTCGCCGTGGCCGAAGCGGTGTTCCTCGGTCTGACCGGCCTGGGCATCGCCTTCGTGTCCCAACTGCCGGTGTGGCCGGTGTGGGCCGGTGGTGTGTGGATCGTGGGGGAGGCGGCGCGGGCGCGCTTCCCGTTCGAGGGCTTCCCCTGGGGCAAGGTCGCCTACAGCCAGCCCGACGGCCTGTTCCTGCCCCTCGCCGCGCTCGGCGGCACCCCGCTGCTCGGCTTCGCGGTGGTCCTCTGCGGCTTCGGCATCGGCGATGTCGTACGCCGTCTCGTGGCCGACCGCCGCACGCGCGACCGGGCCCTGGTGACGTCCGCGGCGCTCGCCCTCGGCCCCGTGCTGGCAGGAGCCGCCGCCACCCCGCTGGTGTCCACGGGCGCCGAGCACGGCACCGCCACCGTCGCGGTGATCCAGGGCAATGTGCCGCGCATGGGCCTGGACTTCAACGCCCAGCGCCGCGCGGTCCTCGACCACCACGTGCGGGAGACCCTGCGCCTCGCCGCCGAGGTCAAGGCGGGCAAGGCGAAGCAGCCCGATCTGGTCCTGTGGCCGGAGAACTCCTCGGACATCGACCCGTACACGAACGACGACGCCCACGCCGTGATCGACAAGGCCGTCAAGGCCATCGGCGCCCCCGTCTCGGTGGGCGCCGTCGTCACCGGGGAGGACGGCAAGCCGCGCAACCGGCAGATCCTGTGGGACCCGAAGACCGGCCCCGGCGCCGTCTACGACAAGCGGCACCTCCAGCCCTTCGGCGAGTACATGCCCTACCGCGGCTTCTTCCGCCTCTTCAGCTCCGACGTCGACCGCGCCGGTGTCTTCGAGCCCGGTGCGGACCCGGCCGTGTTCGACATGGCGGGCACCGGGGTCGGCCCGGTCACCTGCTACGAGGCCGCCTTCGACGACGTGGTCAGGGACCAGGTGCGCGAGGGCGCCGAGATCCTCTCCGTACCCAGCAACAACGCCACGTTCGAGCGCAGTCAGATGACGTACCAGCAACTGGCCATGGACCGGGTGCGGGCCGTCGAGCACGGCCGTGCCGTCATGGTCCCTGTGACCAGCGGTGTGAGCGCGGTGATCCGCCCGGACGGGACGATCGCGCAGCGCACCGGGATGTTCACGGCCGAGTCCCTGGTCGCGGAGGTGCCGAGGCGCAGCTCCCTGACGCCCGCCACCCGCGTCGGCGCCTGGCCCGAACTGGTCCTCGCACTGGTGGGCGCGGCGGGTGTCGGCTGGGTGATCGCCCGCCGCCGCGCGGGGACCGCCGGTTAGAGTCGCACCATGGCTACCCCTGACTTCATCCGCACCCTGCGCGCCGACGCGGGCCATCAGCTCCTGTGGCTCCCCGGGGTCACCGCGATCGTCTTCGACGACGAGGGCAGAGTCCTCCTCGGCCGCCGTGCCGACAACGGCAGGTGGTCGGTCGTCGGCGGCATCCCGGACCCGGGTGAGCAGCCCGCCGAGTGCGCCGTGCGCGAGGTCTACGAAGAGACGGCCGTGCGGTGCGTCGCCGAGCGGGTGGTCCTGGTGGAGGCCCTGAAGCCGGTCACCTTCCCCAACGGGGACGTCTGCCAGTTCATGGACATCACGATCCGCTGCCGGGCCGTGGGCGGCGAACCGCGCGTGAACGACGACGAGTCCTTGGAAGTCGGGTGGTTCGCGCTCGACGCGCTGCCCGACCTGCACGAGAACGGCCTGTTCCGGATCAAGCAGGCGATGGCGGACAGCCCCACCTGGTTCGACCGCGGCTGAGCGGGCCGGAGCCGGAGCCTGAGCCCGGACCGGAGAATCGAGCCGGGGAGAAGGGGCCGGGCAAGAGGACCGCGGAGCGTCCTGAAGCGGCCGAGAGCGACCGGAAGCGGCATGGTGACGGCCCCGGACAGCATGTAACCTGCACGGACATTGTTCGCTGCGGAGGCCTGCGCGCCGCCGCAGGACCAGCGAGACAGGGGCGGGAGTTGAGCCGGAAGACCTATGGACTGACGCTGCGCGGGTTCGCCTGTGCGCTGCTCGCCCTTCAGGTCTGGCTCGTGTGGCACCTCAGCACCTACGACGTCACGTCCGTCATGTGGGGGTGCGACGGCGAGGGTTGCGGCAGCGAACAGTTCGCGGTGATGGCGCCGGAGCTCGGCGTCGCGTCGACCGTGCTGCTCGGCTTCGTCTCCGCGCGGTTCCTGCACCGGGCCACGACGGGCGCGGTGATCGCCCTGAGCGCGTTCGGGGCCGCCTCGGGCTGGCACGACGCGGTGTCCGACGGCCGGGTCGACTACGGCACGGTCACCGACTTCATGCTCGTCGTGCCCGCGGGGCGGCACTCCGTGTCGTTCTGGCTGACGTTCCTCCTCGCGGTGGCCGCCGCGGGCTGTCTGGTCGCCCTGTGGGGCGGCGCCGTGAGCCTGCGCAGGACCGCCGCGCTGCGCAGGCTCCGCGCGGAGTTCAGCACGGCGGAGGCGCGCCTTGAGGGCTGGCGCCCGGTGCGCGGCAGGCGCGGCGAGGTCACGGTCGTCTTCCACGACACCCGGGGCGCCCGCCACGCCGTGCCCGTGGTCGTGGACCGCGCCGCCCTGAACCGTCCCGTGCTCGCCGTGTACGACCGCGGCCGCCCCGCCGACCCCGGGCGCACCCGGGTCGCGGTGCCCCGACGACGCATGCTGCGCTCACCGTGAGGACCCCGACGTGAGGCACTCCGTACGCCGCTTCCTCGCCCTGGACGTGCTGCTCGGTGCCGCCGTCGTGGGCCTGGCGTTCGCCGCGCTCGCCGAGGGGGTCATCGACGGTCCCTCCTGGCTCCTGTACGTCGGCCTGACCGCGACCTCGTTCGCGCTCGTCCTCCTGGGCGCGGTCGCCGAGCACGGGTACGGCGGTGCCGCGTCCGGGCTGCGCTCGGGCGGGCCGCGCGCCTACGCACCCGCCCTGGTGCACTCGGTGCGGTCCGTGCACCAGGGAACCGGGCGGCTCGTCCTCGCCCCGCGGGCCGCCCCCAGCGCCCTGTTCGCCTTCGACCTGACCGTCGTACCGGAGGGGCGCCGTCCGTTCCGCGTCGAGGTGCGTCACCCCCTCGACGTACAGGACCTGTCGCACCGCGGCCGCGCCGTCGTCGAGTACGACCCGCGTCGGCCCTGGCGCGTCGTCCTGCCGGACCGGCCGCCCCGCGAGTGGCTCGCGCGTGCCGAGCGACTCGACGAGGAGTCCGCGCGCACCGCCGGGGGGCCGCCGCGCGGGCTGCCGCCCGGGGCGCACGTCCTGGTCACCGGAGCGGTCGTCGCGGCGGGACTCGTGGGGGTCCTGCACCTGACGGGATGAGGGGCTGCCGGGCCGGTGGCCGACCGAGGCGCCGTCGGCGCTCCGTTAGCCTGAGGGCACGATGAACCGTTTGAGCACGTCATGGGGCGAGTACGACCTCACCCGCTTCCCCGAGGACCCGCGGGACCAACTGCGCGCCTGGTCCGCAGCCGACGCCTACCTGCTGCGGCACCTGGCCGGTGAGACCGGCGATACCGCTGAGCCCGGGGAGCCCGGGAAGGGGGTCGGCGAACCGGTGGCCCTGGACGGCACGGTCGCCGTCGTGGGGGACCGCTGGGGGGCCCTGACCACCGCCCTCGCCGCGCACCGGCCGGTGCAGATCACCGACTCCTACCTCACCCGGCAGGCGACCCTCGCCAACCTCGCCCGGGCCGGTCACCCCACGGACGGGGCCCGGCTGCTGACCACCCGGGAGGCCCCGCCGGACCGCGTCGACGTGCTCCTGGTCCGGGTGCCCAAGAGCCTGGCGCTCCTTGAGGACCAGTTGCACCGGATCGCCCCGGCCCTGCACGCGGACAGTGTGGTCGTCGGCACCGGCATGGTCACCGAGATCCACACCTCGACCCTGGAGCTCTTCGAGCGGATCGTCGGGCCGACCCGTACGTCCCTCGCCCGCCAGAAGGCACGCCTGATCTTCAGCACCCCGGACCCGGACCTCCGACCGGGCCCCAGCGCGTGGCCGCGCAGCTACGTCCTGCCCGCCGACGCCGGGGCGGGCGCGGGCCTGACGGCCGTCAACCACGCGGGGATCTTCTGCGCGGAGCGCCTCGACATCGGCACGCGCTTCCTCCTCGAGCACCTGCCGGCCGTACGCGGCGGAGCCCACGTCGTGGACCTGGGATGCGGCAACGGCGTGCTCGGCACGGCCGCGGCGGTCACGGAGCCGGAGGCCAGGCTCACCTTCGTCGACGAGTCGTACCAGGCCGTCGCCTCCGCCGAGGCCACCTTCCGCGCGAACACCGACGCCGAGGCCGAGGCCGAGTTCGTGGCCGGGGACGCCCTGACGGCGATGCCCGCAGACTCCGTCGACCTGGTCCTGAACAACCCGCCCTTCCACAGCCACCAGGCGACGACCGACGCCACCGCCCAGCGCATGTTCCGCGGGGCGCGCGCCGCCCTGCGCGTCGGCGGCGAGCTGTGGGTCGTCGGCAACCGGCACCTCGGTTACCACGTACGCCTCAAGCGTCTCTTCGGCAACGGCAACGTCGAAGTCGCCGCGAGCAACCGGAAGTTCGTGGTCCTGCGGGCGGTGCGCCGCCGGTGACCGGCGAGCTGTTCCCGCGCGAGCGCGCCGAGGTGGCGCCGGGCGCCGTCCACGTGCCGGACTGGCTCGACTCCGCACGGCAGCGCGAACTCGTCGCCGCGTGCCGGGAGTGGGCACGGCCCCCGGCCGGGCTGCGTACGGTCCACCTGCCCGGCGGCGGCACGATGACCGCCCGGCAGGTGTGCCTGGGGTGGCACTGGTACCCGTACGGCTATGCGCGCACCGTCGTCGACGGAGACGGCGCCCCGGTGAAACCCATGCCCGCGTGGCTCGCGGAGCTCGGGCGGACGGCGGTGCGCGCGGCACTCCCCGACCGCGATTCTGCTACGTACGACGGCAGCGATTCTGCTACGTACGACGGCGGCGACTCGGCTACGTACGACGGCGGCGACTCGGCCACGTACGAAGACAGCGACCAGGCCGCGTACGACATCGCGCTGATCAACTTCTATGGCGCCGACGCCCGCATGGGCATGCACCGGGACAGCGACGAGCAGTCCACGGCCCCCGTCGTCTCGCTGAGCCTCGGCGACACCTGTGTCTTCCGCTTCGGCACCACCGGGTCGCGCGGGCGGCCGTACACCGACATCGAGCTGCGCAGCGGCGACCTGATGGTGTTCGGCGGGCCCGCGCGGCTCGCCTACTGCCCTAGTAGCTCCGCTACGAGGACATCCCGGCGCCTTGCGATCGCACGCACCAGACGCCGCTCCTTGCTCCACGCCGACCCATCGGACACGCCCTAGGCTGCATCAGGCACCGCCCGCCACCCCCGACCTCAGGAGCCCCCGCGTGTTCTACGCCGTACCGGACAACCCGTACCCCGACGGCCTGCGCCCGGACGAGGCACCCGCGCCGCACGCGCTGCTCGCGCCGGTGCTCGGCCTCCTCGGCAGTTGGCACGGCCGGGGTCGCGGAACGTACCCGACCCTCGCCGAGGACTTCACGTACGCGCAGGAGGTGACGTTCAGCCATGACGGCCGCCCGTTCCTGCGCTACGACGCCCGGGCGTGGCTGGTGGACGCCGACGGGGCGGCGCTGCGTCCGTCCGCACGCGAGAGCGGGTGGTGGCGGCTCGGGCCCGAAGGCCGGGTGGAGGCGCTGATCACCCAGCCGACGGGCATCGCGGAGATCGCCGTGGGCCGTGCGACGGGCACCGCGGTCGAGCTGGCCACGGACCAGGTGGCCCGCACCCTCACCGCCAAGGTGGTCGACGCCACCCGGCGCCGCTACACCCTGGGCGACGACGGCCTGCTCACGTTCGTCCACGAACTCGCGGCTGTCGGGCAGCCGTTGCAGCACCATCTGCGGGCGGAGCTACGGCGCGGTTCGAGCGCACAACCATTGGTGCGGGTCGAGGGTCAAGTGACGTGAAGCGAGGGTGAATTCCGGATGGCGTTCACCCCAGCGATCTCCGAACGAAGGATCCACGAAGCCCTATGACGTCTGCAAGCCGTCGAGTCCGGCTCACCGCGCCCCTCATCGCCACGTTCCTGCTCACGGGAGGGCTCACCGCGTGGTCCCTCGGACAGGGCCAGGCCGAGGCCGCCACCCCCGCCGCCGAGAAGGCCGCCGCGAAGGCGGCGGACGACTTCAACGGTGACGGGCACGCCGACCTCGTCGTCGGCGCCCCCGGCGGCACGGTCTCCGGCAAGAAGCAGGCCGGGTACGTGGCGGTGACGTACGGCTCCAAGGACGGGCTCGACCCTGCCAAGAAGAAGATCATCAGCCGCTCCACCAGCGGTGTCCCCGGCTCGGCCACCGCCAAGCAGGAGTTCGGCCGCTTCGTCACCAAGGGCGACCTGGACCGCGACGGCTACACCGACCTGGTCATCGGCGCGGGCGCGAAGGGCGCCGCCGCGGGCGCGGTGATCCTCTGGGGTGCCAGGAGCGGCCTCACCGGCGGCACGAGGATCGCCACCTACGGCCACGCCCCGCAGGCCGGTGACTTCGACGGTGACGGCAAGACGGACCTGGCCCTCTTCGGCGCCGTGGGCTCCTACGGGGACGACCCGATCGCCCACCGCGCCCAACTGTGGAAGGGCCCGCTCGCCCGCACCGGCACCCCGGTGAAGAAGCTCGACTTCATGGAGAAGTCGCAGTGGTCGAGCTACGACGACGACGAGCGCCCGAGCCCGGCCTGCGTCCAGAACCACGACGTCTGCATCGACGGACCGGGATCCGTGAACGGTCCCGTCTTCCCCCAGGCCGTCGGCGACTTCAACGGCGACGGCCGCGCCGACATCGTCATGAACGACTACGCGGGCGACGGCATGTGGAGCAACAGCGTCCTGTACGGCAGCGCCGACGGCTTCGAGCGCGGCTCGGCGCCCGGCTCGCGCGGCGCCCTCGCCGTGGGTGACATCAACGGCGACCACGTCGACGACGTGGTGTCCGGCTCCAACGGCTACGAGGACAACAAGGTCACGGTCGCCTACGGCAGCGCGGACGGGCTGAAGGACGAGCAGTGGTTCGATCAGAACCTCCCCGGCGTCCCCGGTGCCGAGGAGGAGGGCGACGCCTTCGGTTCCTCCCTCGCCGTGGGTGACGTCACCGGCGACGGCCACGCCGATATCGCCGTGGGCGTGCCCGGCGAGGACGTGGGCAGCGTCGCCGACGCGGGCTCCGTCGTCCTGGTCCGCGGCAGCGCCGCCGGTGTCACCGGCACCGGAGCGCAGGCCTTCCACCAGAACACCGCGGGCGTGCCCGGCGTCGCCGAGCGTGGCGACGAGTTCGGTGCGGCCACGGCCCTGCTCGACGTCGACGGCGACGGCCGCAGCGACCTCGCCGCCTCCTCCGTCCACGAGAACGCCGACGCGGGCGCCGTGTGGTCCCTGCGCGGTACCGCGACTGGCCTGACCGCCACGAAGTCCGTGGCCTTCGGCCCCAAGGACCTCTCGGCCCCGAGCGTCGCGGCGCTCTTCGGCAGCACCCTGCGCTAGCCTCCGGCACGCGCCTCGGTATGCCACGGCGCCCGTGCGGCTAGGCGTCGTGGAACACCAGGCCGAGGGAGTGCCGCAGGCCGGAGCGCACGGTGCTCACGCCGTGCCGCACGGGGGCCGCCGACCAGCCGCGGCTGGAGCGCACGGGCCGGTCGCGGGTGGTGAAGACCAGGCCGTGGCCCCGCGGAAGCACCGTCACCGTGCCCCGCGACTGGGCCCGTGGCCGCTGTTCGACCAGCAGGAACTCGCCGCCGGTGTAATCCGTTCCCTGGGTGTCGAGGCCGATGACGACCTGGAGCGGGAAGACGAGGTCGCCGAACAGGTCGCGGTGCAGCGCGTTCCAGTCGCCGCTCTCGTACCGCAGCAGGATCTGCGAGGACTTGGCCTGACCCGCCGCGTGGCACTGCTCGATCCAGTCCTCCAGGCTCTCGGGCCAGGGCGCGGGGCGGCCGAGGCGGGCCGCCCAGTCCCGGGCGATCGGGAGCAGCCGCGGGTAGAGCGCGGCGCGCAACGCGGCGACCGGTGCGGGCAGTTCATGGCTGAAGTACCGGTACTGGCCGGAGCCGAAGCGGTGCCTGGCCATGTCGACCGTAGACCTGAACAGGGTCGTGTCCTCGTACAGGTCGGCAATCGCGCGGCACTGCGCCGGGTCGAGCAGCGGCGGGGTCAGGGCGCAGCCGTGGGTGTCGAGTTCGGCGGCGAGTGCGGTCCAGTCGGTGGCGGCGACGCGGGACCTGGCGGCCGCCGCGGGGTCGTGATCGTGGACGGGGCCGGGCATGGTGTCCGTGGCTCTCGGTCCGGGGTCGGGCATGGTGTCCGTGGCTCTCGGTCCGGGGTCGGGCATGGTGTCCGTGGCTCCCGGTCCCGGGTCGGTCACGGTCGCTGCGGCCCCCCGTCCCGGGGCGGTCACGGTCGCTGCGGCTCCCGGTCCCGGGGCGGTCACGGTCCCTGCGGCCCGCGGTTCAGGGGCGGACGCGATCCCCGCTGCCCCCGGCCCGCGGCCGCTCACGCCGACTCCAGGTCGAGCAGCCGGCGCTTGCGGTCGAGGCCGCCCGCGTACCCCGTCAGTGAGCCGTCCGCGCCGATGACGCGGTGGCAGGGGCGCACGACGAGGACCGGGTTGCGGCCGATGGCCGTGCCCAGGGCGCGGACCGCCGCCCGGGACAGGCCGAGCCGCGCAGCGAGCTGACCGTACGAGGTCGTGGTGCCGTAGGGCACGGAGTCGAGCGCGTGCCACACCCTGCGCTGGAAGTCGGTGCCCGCTCCCTCGGCGTACTCGATGTCGAAGTCCGTCAGCGTGCCCGCGAAGTAGGCGTCGAGCTGACGGGTGATCGCCGTGAACGCCGTGTCGTCGCGCACCCAGTTGTCCTGGACGACCGCGCCGCCCTTCTGGCCGGGCACCGACAGGGAGACGAGTGCCGTCCCGCCGGTCGCGGTGTCCGAGGCCCGGCCCACGAGCAGCAGCTCACCCAACGGGCTCTCGACCGTCGTGTGGACGAGGGCGCCGTCGGCTGTCGTGCGGGCCGTCGGGCCCTGGACCGCGGTGCGGGCCGCCGGGCTTTCGGTCGTGGTGTGGCCGGTCATCGCGCCTGTCCTCTCTCCTGGTGCGTCCGTCCTGCTCCGGGGCGTGGTCCCCGGTGGTGACAGTGCCCAGTCTGCGCCGGGACGGCAGGTGCGGCTGGCGGATTTCGGACGGGACGCTCGCGGCTGCTCGGAGGCCTCGACGGCACCGCTCAGGTGAGCTGCTCCACCGCGAGGACCACACCGATCACGATCATCGCGGCCCCCGAGACCCGGGTGACGGCACGCGCCGCTGCCGGGCGGGCCCGCAGGACCGTACGGGCGAGCACGCCCACGCACAAGTAGATCGCGCCGCAGCTCACTATGTGGACCAGGCCCAGGGTGCTGATCTGGAGGGCGAGCGGCCAGCCGGTGCCGGGCTGCGTGAACTGCGGCAGCAGGGCGAGGAAGAGCAGCAGCGCCTTGGGGTTGAGCCCGCTGATCCCGGCGCCCTGGAGCACCCGGGCCCGCCGCGTCCCCGCGGTCGCGGCCGGTGCCTCCTGCGGTGTGCTCGGCCTGCTCAGGGTCGTGGCGCCGAGCCAGATCAGATACAGCGCGCCGAGCAGGGTCAGGGAGGCGAGGACGGTCGGGTGGTCGGCGACGACGGCCGCGACGCCCGCCGCGACGACGGCGGTCAGCCCGACATAGCCGAGCAGGAGTCCGCCGACGGCGGGGGCCACCGAGCGGTCCCTGATCCCCGCGGAGATCGCGTAGGCCCAGTCCGCTCCGGGGACCAGGATGAGCAGGACGGACACCGCCCAGAACGCGGTGATGGAGCTGACGGCCATGGGGTGTTCGTTCTCCCGGATGTGGCGTGCGGACGGTGGTTTGCACGGCATGTGCCTGAGGGAGGTTAGTTCCGATCCGCCCAAAGGTGTTCCCAAGATCTGCTGCGGACGAGGGTGTGTGTGGAAGGATCTCCCTCATGGACACCGTTGACCGGCAGATCCTTGCCGAGCTGCAAAAAGACGGCCGTCTGACGGTCACCGAACTCGCCGCGCGGGTGCGGCTGAGCCTCTCGCCGTGCCACCGCAGACTGCGCGAACTCGAACGCCGCGGGGCGGTGCGCGGCTACCGCGCCGTCCTCGATCCCGAAGCCGTCGGCCTGACCTTCGAGTCCCTGGTCTTCGTCACCATGCGCCAGGAGGACCGGGACACGGTCGCCGCCTTCGAGGCCGCGGTCGCGGACATCCGACACGTCGTGCAGGCGCAGCGCCTGTTCGGCGACCCCGACTATCTGCTGCGCATCGTCAGCAAGGACCTGCGGGCCTTCCAGCGCCTGTACGACGAGGAGCTCGCCACGCTCCCGGGCGTCCAGCGGCTCAGCTCGACACTCGTCATGAAGCACGTCGTCCAGGAGCGCTCGCTGCCGCTGTGAGCTCGCCGCTGTGACCTCCGTCTCCGTACGCCACCCGATCTAGTGCAACTAGTTGCATAAAGGCGAGGGCTGCCCTAGAACTGTGCTGACGACACCCGCATCGCGCCGACGCCCCGGCGTACGCGTACGAGAGAGGGCCGCCCCCATGAGCTCCGTGAGCCGTTACCCGCACCTGCTCAGCCCGCTCGACCTGGGCTTCACGACCCTGCACAACCGGGTCCTGATGGGCTCGATGCACGTGGGCCTGGAGGAGGCGCCCGACGGGTTCGCGCGGATGGCCGAGTTCTACGCGGCCCGGGCGCGCGGCGGCGTCGGCCTCATCGTCACCGGCGGCATCGCCCCCAACGAGGCGGGCCGCCCGTGGGACGGCGGCGCCAAGCTGACGACCGAGGCGGAGGCCGAACAGCACGCGGGCGTCACCGCCGCGGTGCACAGCGAGGGCGGCAGGATCGCCCTGCAGATCCTGCACTTCGGCCGCTACGCCTACCACGAGAACCTGGTCGCGCCGAGCGCGATCAAGGCGCCGATCAGCCCGTTCCCACCCCGGGCCCTCGCGGACGACGAGGTCGAGCAGACCGTCGAGGACTTCGTGCGCACGGCCGAACTCGCGAAGCTCGCGGGCTACGACGGCGTCGAAGTCATGGGCTCCGAGGGCTATCTGATCAACGAGTTCATCGCGGCGCCCACCAACCACCGCACCGACCGGTGGGGCGGCTCGTACGAGAACCGCATCCGCTTCCCCGTCGAGATCGTCCGCCGCATACGCGCACGCCTCGGCCAGGACTTCATCATCATCTACCGGCTTTCGATGCTGGACCTGGTGCCCGGCGGCTCCACCCTCGACGAGGTCGTCCGCCTCGCCAAGGAGATCGAGGCGGCCGGCGCCACCATCATCAACACCGGCATCGGCTGGCACGAGGCACGCATTCCCACCATCGCGACGTCGGTGCCGCGCGGCGCGTACACCTTCGTGACCAAGAAGGTCATGGGCGAGGTCGCCGTGCCCCTGGTGACCACCAACCGCATCAACACCCCGGACATCGCCGAGCAGTTGCTCGCCGACGGCGCCGCCGACATGGTCTCGCTCGCGCGCCCGCTCCTCGCCGATCCGGACTTCGTCGCCAAGGCGCGGGCCGAGCAGCCCGAAGCCATCAACACCTGCATCGGCTGCAATCAGGCCTGCCTCGACCACACCTTCAGCCTGCAGATCACCTCCTGCCTGGTGAACCCGCGCGCCTGCCACGAGACGGAGCTCGTGCTCTCCCCGACCCGGCGCGCCAAGCGCGTCGGCGTCGTCGGCGCGGGCCCCGCAGGCCTCGCTTTCGCGGTCTCGGCGGCCGAGCGCGGCCACGAGGTGACCCTGTACGACGCCGCGCCCCACATCGGCGGCCAGCTCGACATCGCCCGCCGCATCCCCGGCAAGGAGGAGTTCGACGAGACGCTGCGCTACTTCCGCACCCAGCTCGAACGGCACGGCGTGACCGTCGAGTTGAACACGCGGGTGACGGCGGAGCAGCTCGCCGCCGCCGGTCACGACGAGGTGGTCATAGCCACCGGCGTCACCCCGCGCACCCCCGACATCCCCGGCGTCGACCACCCCAGCGTCGTCAGCTATCTGGACGTCCTGCGCGACGGAGCACCCGTCGGCGAGCGGGTCGCGATCGTCGGCGCGGGCGGTATCGGCTTCGACGTGGCGGAGTATCTGACCGACAGCGGCGACAAGGCCAGCCTGGACCCGGCGACGTACTTCAAGCAGTGGGGCGTCGACATGGACTACCGCGACCGCGGTGGTCTGACCGCTCCCGTGCGGCCGGTGCCGCCGCGCACCGTCCACCTCCTTCAGCGCAAGACGTCCAAGGTCGGCCAGGGCCTCGGCAAGACCACCGGCTGGATCCACCGCACCGAGCTGCGCCACCGGGGCGTGTCGATGGTCGCCGGTGTCCAGTACGACCGGATCGACGACGAGGGCCTGCACATCACCGTCGACGGTGAGTCGCGCACCATCCCCGTCGACACGGTGGTCCTGTGCACCGGCCAGGAGCCGCGCCGCGGTCTGTACGAGGAGCTGATCGCCGCGGGCGTCGACGCGCACCTCATCGGCGGCGCCGACGTGGCCGCCGAACTGGACGCCAAGCGCGCCATCAAGCAGGGTACGGAGCTGGCCGCCGCGCTGTGACACCCCCGCGGGCGCAGCCTCCCGGGGATGCGCCCCCGCGGCCGCTCCGGCGGCGGGCCGCGCGTCGTCCCTAGGATGCCGACATGTCACTCCCGCACGCGATCCTCACCGCCCTGCTCGAAAAGCCGTCCTCGGGTCTGGAGCTGACTCGCCGGTTCGACAGGTCGATCGGCTACTTCTGGTCGGCCACGCACCAGCAGATCTACCGCGAGCTTGGCAGGCTCGAACGCGACGGGCTCATCCGCGCGCTGCCGTCGGCGCGGACCGCGCGCGGACAGAAGAAGGAGTACGAGGTGCTGCCCGCGGGCCGGGACGAACTGGCCCGCTGGACGGCCGCGAGCCAGGACCCCAAACCGCTGCGCGACACCCTGCTGCTGCGCCTGCGGGCCGCCGCCGTCGTCGGCACGGACGGCATCCAGGACGACCTGCGCCGCCATCTCACCCTGCACAAGGCGCAGTTGGCGGAGTACGAGGAGATCGAGCGCCGCGACTTCCCGCCCGGCAGGGACACCATGGAGGACCGGCTGCGCCATGTGGTGCTGCGGGCGGGCATCGACCTGGAGACGTTCTGGACGCAGTGGCTCACACGGACCCTGGAGGAACTGGACGGAGCCGGGTGAGGGCAGGGCTCGGGGGCAGGCTCAGCCCGCCGTGAGTGTGGCCGCCGTCGGATCCCAGTCGTCGGGCAGTGGCGGTGGGGGCACGACCTGGGCGGACAGCGGCACGAACGTCCCGGTGGCGGCGGACTGGGTGATCGCCGTCATGGTCGCAAGGACATGGCAGGCCAGGGCGGCGGACGCCCGGTTGGCCGCCGCTTGGCCGGGCGGGCTGCCCTGGGCGGTGCGTGCGGCGCCTGCGGTCGGGTCCTCGTGTGCGGCGCGCCCGCCCGGGCCATCGTATGCGGCGCGGGCCGGGACCGGGTGCCCAGGGAGGGCCGCCGGGACCGGGTGTCCGGGGCGCGCGGCCGGGACCGAGTGCCCCGCAGGCGCAGGCGCAGGCCCGGCCTGGGCCTCGTGTGCGCGGACGGCCCGTGCCATGTCGACGACGCCGAGCCCGCGCCCGTCCGTGCGCCCCGTCACGGGCAGCTCGCGCCACTCCTCGCTGCCGTTGGCCCGCAGTCGCAGCGGGCCGCGGAAGGTGTTGGGGTCCGGCACGGCGAGGGTGCCCTCCGTGCCGGTGACCTCGAACCTGATGCGGGGATGAGCACTGTCGAAGCTGAACGTCGAGTTGGCGCTCACCCCCGAGGCGAAGTCGAGCAGCGCGCTCACATGCGTCGGCACGTCCACCGGGAACGTCCGACCGGCCCACGGGCCCGAACCGACCGTGCGCCGCTCGCGGGCCCGTACCGCCGTCGCCGCCACCCGCGCGACGCTTCCGAACAGGGCGACCAGAGCCGTCAGATAGTAGGGGCCGAGGTCGAACAGCGGTCCCGCGCCCGGCTGGTAGAAGAACCCCGGTTCCGGGTGCCAGGACTCGGGACCGAGGCTCTGCACCACCGTCGTCGCCGCGACGGGTACCCCGATGTGGCCCGCGCGGATCGCCCGCAGCGCCGACTGCAGGCCCGCGCCGAGGAAGGTGTCGGGGGCGCCGCCGAGCAGCAGGCCGCGCTCGGACGCCTCGGCGATCAGCTTCTCCGCCTCGGCGGGCGTCGGCGTGAACGGCTTCTCGCCGTACACGTGCTTCCCGGCCCGCAGCGCGGCCGCCGCCACCTGCGCGTGGGCCGCGGGCACGGTGAGATTGACGATCAGCTCGACATCCGGTTCGTCGAGGACCGTGGGCAGGTCCCCGGCGAGCGGGACGCCGTGCGCGCGGGCAGCGGCGGCCGCGCGCTCCGGGAGCAGATCCGCGACCGCGACCAGACGTATGTCGGGGAAGGTGCTCAGCGTGCGCAGATACTCGGCGCTGATGACGCCCGCGCCGACCACGGCGACGCCGAGGGGGCCGGTGTTCACACCGCCTCCAGCGCGCTGACGTAGGCGCGGCTCGCCTCGAGTTCACCGAGGAGGTCACCCGCGCACGCGTCGAACTCGACCACCCGCCACGCGTCGGGCGCGGCGGCGAGGACCTCGGGCACGGGCATGGTGCCGCCGCCCACGGCGACGTTCGGGTCCTCCTTCGTACCCGGACCGTCCTTCAGATGCAGGGCCTGCACCCGCTCGCCGAGGCGGCCGAGCAGCGCAGGTACGTCGGCGCCGCCGACCGCCGCCCAGTAGGTGTCGACCTCCAGGAACACGGCCGGGTCGAGGAGTTCGGCGAGGACCTCCAGGGCGTGCCGGGCGCCGTGTTCGGCGAGGCGGGGTTCGATCTCCCACCAGTGGTTGTGGTAACCGAGCCGGAGCCCGTGCCGGCCTGCCTGCTCCGCGAGGGAGTTGAGCCGTTCCGCGACCCGGGCCAGACCGTCGTACGCGGTGAAGTCCGCGTGCGGGAACCCGGCAGGGACGATCGCAAGGGGGGTGCCGAGCTCCGCGACCGCGTCGAAGACGGGCCCCGGCTCACCGGCCACTACCTGTACGACGTGCGCGCCGGACACGGCGAGGCCCAGGTCGTCGGCGACGCGCCGGAGCCCGGCGGCGTCGTCGGTGACGTCGAACGCCTCCACCGCGCCGTACCCCATCGCCGCGAGCCGCCCCAGCGTCCCCGCGCGGTCGGCCGCCAACTCCGCGCGCACGGAGTAGAGCTGAACGCTGAGCGGTCGTGACATGGAGGTCCCTCCCCGTCGGCTGGGAGGACCGTAAGTCGCGAACGGTGGGTGGACAAGGGGGCGTGGCACCGTCCCGGATCCGGCGGCCGGATCGCCACCGCTCTGCGGGCCCTCCCGGCCGCCGTGCACCGCGAAGGCCCGGGTCCGGACCCCGAGACGATGCCGGGGCCGGACACGGGCCGGTCGGTGGCCGGGGAACGGACCCCGGCCGGGGTGGGAGCCGGACCGTGCGGTCCGGCCGTGGGGGAAGCCGGGTCAGTACCGGCCGCGGGCCGTGCGGCGGCGCACGAACCAGACACCGCCCACCGCGGCCGCGGCCACCATGGCCCCGCCCGCCGCGAGCGTGATCGTGCCGTAGTCCTCGACCGCGCCGCCGACGCCGCCGCGCACACCGCGGGGCGCCGTCGTCGACGAGGCCGTCGGCGTCGACGTCGGCGTGGTGCCGACCGTCACGCTCTGCGAACCCGCCGCCGAGCCGTCCGTGCAGATGACCGCCACCGTATGGGTGCCGGGTGCGACGTTCGGCCAGGACGCGGTGCCGCCCGACAACTGGGCCTGCCGGCCCGACGCGAAGCTGGCGGTGCCGTTGCTCATCAGCGCCGCCTTGCCGCCACCGGTGCAGGCGGTCGTGCTGACCTGCACGGTCGACCCGTTGACGGTCACGGTGATCCCCGGACCCGCGACCGCCGCGGGCGCGGAGAGCGCCAGCGGAAGCGCGATGGCGGCGACGGCCAGTCCGGAGCGCGGAGACAGCAGCGATATCTGGGTGGTGCGCATGCTTCTTCCCTCCGGTGGCACGGGAGGCGGTACGTCCCATGCGCCGCCGGAGTTGGGAAACGCCCGTGCTACCTGACGTCGAGCCAACGCGGCGTCGGTCCGCGGCGCATGCGGACGGACGCCGGGCAGGTGACGGATTCCGTCGTCCGGCCGCAGGACGACCTCCCGTCGGGGCGGATCGCCCCGGTGGACGGCCGCGAACCGGGCGGCCGGGGACTGGGCGGCGCCGGGGACTGGGCGCGGTCAGGAACGCGGCGGCCGGGAACGTCACCAGGCCGGAGCGCACCGCAGAAGCCGGTCGCGGACGAGCTGTACGTGCGGATTCGCGGGCGCGCCCGGCCGCTGCGCGAGGTAGCTGGTGTTGATCGGCGGGTCCTCGGGCAGCAGCAGCGGCACCACCGCGCCCGAGGCCAGCTCGTCCAGGCACAGATAGCGAGGCAGGACGCTGACGCCCGCCCCGGCCACGACCGCCGCGAGCACCCCGCGGAGATCCGGCACCGTCATCGCGGGCTCCTCGGTGAGCCGCTCGCCGAAGACGTGCCACCAGTACCGGCGGGCGATGGGCAGGTCGTCGGCGTACGCGAGCAGCGGTACGTCGCGCAGCGCGGCGGGCCCCTCGGCGGCGACCCGCCCCGCGCCGACGCGCTCCGCCACGGCGGGCGCGGCGACGAGCACGAACTCCTCGTCCGCAAGCGGGACCGCGCTGAGCGTGCGCCCACGCAGCCGGATCGTGGAGATCACCAGGTCGAAGCGGCCACCGCGCAACCCGTCGAGCAGGTCGTCGGTCAGGCCCATGGTGACGCGCAGGCGCACGCCCTGTCCGGTGAGCGCCGCGAGCGAGGGCAGCACCCTGGTGCACAGGAGCTCGGCGGGACCTGCCAGGTGGACCGGGTCCGGGCGCTTCTCGGCGGCGAGCGGGCCCCGGTCGGCCACCACCGCGAGCGCGTCGATCGGGGCCGCCACCTGCGTGGCCAGCTCGTCGGCGACCGAGGTCGGAACGGCGCCGCGCGGTCTGCGCTCGAACAGCTCGCGCCCGAGCTGCTGCTCAAGGGAGCGGATCTGTGTCGTCACCGTCGGCTGCGAGAGGCCGAGCACCCGTGCGGCGGCGGTGAACGAGCCGGAGCGGTGCACGGCGAGGAACGTACGCAGCAGCGACAGATCGAGCGGTGCGCGCGACCGCCCCCGGCTCGCACCGAGGCCATTGGATTCTCTATGGGCCATGCAGAACATCCTATTGGCTCTCTATGGGACGGTCGCCTACCGTCGAGACCACGGCAAGCTGACACTCTGCGTACGAAACGTCAGCACGTACGGAAACGACTGGAGCCATGGCCACCGACCGACTCACCGACGTCCTGGACGCCACCTACACCTGCCTGACCAGATACGGCGTGCGGCGCACCACGGTGGACGACATCGCGAGCGAGATGGGCGTCTCGCGCTCGGCGGTCTACCAGTACGTACGCGGCAAGGACGACGCGGTCCGGCAGCTCGCCCGCCGCCTCCACGACCGCGCCCTGGAGCGGGCCGAGACCGCCGCGGTGTCCGACGCGCCGACCGCCGAGCGCGTCCACGGCATCCTGGCCGCCAAGCTCGACCTGGTCCTCGACCTCGTCGGCGGCTCCCCGCACACCGCCGAGCTCGTCGACACCAAGGCCCGGCTCTCCGGTGACATCTGCGACGCCTTCACCGAACGGGTACGGGCGCTGCTCACCGCGCAGTTCGCGGCGGCGGGCGTACGGGAGGCGTCCGATGTCACCCCCGCCCGTGCCGCCGACATCTGCCTGGCCCTCGTCATCGGCCTGGAATCCACGCCCGACGCGGCGAACCTGCTGCGTCCCGCCACGAACGCCCTGCTCACCGGGCTCCTGCCCGCCCCCACAGCGACACCCGTGAGGAACTCATGAACGACAGCACGACCCCCACGCCCGCCGAGGACCCCGCAGCCCTCGTGGCCCGGCTCCGCGCTACCTTCCGCGCCGGCCGCACCCGCCCCCTGGACTGGCGCAAGCAGCAGCTCACGCGCCTGCGCGACATGCTCACCGAGCACCGCGAGGACATCGCGGACGCCCTGCACGCGGACCTGGGCAAGCCCCGGGCCGAGGCCTACCGCTCCGAGATCGACTTCTCCGTACGGGAGATCGACCACACCCTGGACCATCTGGAGGAGTGGCTGCGCCCGGAGTCCGTCGACGTCAGCGGCGTCTTCGGGGAGCGGGCGAGCGCGGGCACGCAGTACGACCCGCTGGGTGTCGTCCTGGTCATCGCGCCGTGGAACTACCCCGCGCAGCTTCTGCTCGTACCCGTAGCGGGAGCGCTCGCCGCGGGCAACGCGGTGGTCGTCAAGCCCAGCGAGATGGCGCCCGCCACCTCCGCCGTGATCGCCCAACTGCTGCCGCGCCACCTGGACACGGACGCCGTGGCCGTCGTCGAAGGCGGCGTACCCGAGACCACCGAGCTGCTCGCCCAGCGCTTCGACCACATCTTCTACACCGGCAACGGCGCCGTCGGCCGCATCGTGATGCGCGCCGCCGCCGAGCACCTGACCCCGGTCACCCTCGAACTCGGCGGCAAGTCACCGGCGTTCGTCGACGCCGGCGTGAACACCACGGAGGTCGCCCGGCGCCTGGCCCGCACCAAGTTCGCCAACGCGGGCCAGACCTGCGTCGCCCCCGATTACGTCCTGACCGACCCCGCCACCGCCCGCGCCCTGGAGACGGCCCTCGCGGAGGCGATCGAGGAGCAGTACGGGGTGGACCCGGCGGTGTCGGACGCGTACGGCCGCATCGTCAACGAGCGGCACTTCGACCGGCTGTCGGGGCTGCTCGGCTCGGGCCGCGTGGTGACCGGCGGGCAGACCGACCGCGCCGCCAAGTACATCGCGCCCACCGTGCTCGCCGGGGTGCGCCCCGACGAACCCGTCATGCGGGAGGAGATCTTCGGCCCGGTCCTGCCGATCGTCGAGGTCGAAGGGCTCGACGAGGCCATCGGGTTCATCAACGACCGGGACAAGCCGCTCGCCCTGTACGCCTTCACCGACTCCGACCGCACCCGGGAGCGATTGGCCGCGGAGACGTCCTCGGGCGGACTCGGATTCGGGCTGCCGATGGCGCATCTCTCCGTGCCCGAGCTGCCGTTCGGCGGCGTCGGCGAAAGCGGGCTCGGCGCTTATCACGGCCCGCACTCCATCGCGACCTTCAGCCACCGCAAGGCACGCCTGGACGTGCCGCTGCCCGCCTGAGCGGACACCTGGGCCCGCCCCCGCCCGAGCGGGCACCCCCGACGGCCTGGCGTCACTGCTCCTCAGGAAGCGGTGGCACCAGGCCGTCGGCGACCAGGCCCGCGTACACGGCCTGACCGAGCGTCCGCACCGCCGACAGTGGCCGCACCATCACCGTGAACTCCTTGATCCGGCCGTCCTCGTCGAAGTGCAGCAGGTCGATGCCGTGGATCTCCTTGCCGTTCACCGTCGTCCGGAACGGCAGCACGGCCGACGCCGCCTCGCTGCCGTCGGCGCTGGTCTGCGCCGTGCCCTCGTAGGACCCGAGGTACCGGAAGTCCTCGAAGAGGCGCAGCAGCACCCCGAAAAGCCCCACGACCATCTCACGCCCCTCGAAGGGCTGGAACTTCACGGGGCTGTAGAAGCGGATGTCCGGCGTGAACAGGTCGTCGAGCGCGGCGAGTTCGCCCTTCTCGACGGCTTCGCGCAAGCGGGCGGCGGCGTCGACGACAGGTGCTGCGGCCATGGGAACCTCCCGGTCAAGAGCATGACTGCTCACGAAATGAGTACTCGGGGAAATGCGTACTCAGCGCATTGCATACTCAACAAAATGAGTACTCTGATTCTTGACTATGATGACGGAGCGGGGCGCGCAGCGGAAGCCCCCGGGCGGGGCGGACCGAGGCGGAGAAGGAGGGCGGCCATGGCCTTGCGGCATGCGGTGCTCGCGGCGCTGCTCGACGGCGAGTTCAGCGGCTATCAACTGGCCAAGGGCTTCGACATCGGCGTGGCCAACTTCTGGCACGCGCTGCCGCAGCAGTTGTACGCCGAACTGTCGCGACTGGAGGGCGAGGGGCTCGTCGCCGGGCGCGAAGTGGTGCAGGAGGGGCGGCCGAACAAGCGGATGTTCCATGTCACCGAGGCAGGCCTCGCGGAACTGGAGCGGTTCGCCGCGACGCCCGCCAAGCCGTCCTTCATCCGTGACGACCTGCTGGTCAAGGTGCAGGCCGTGGACGGCATCGACCCGGCCCCGGTGATCGCGCAGCTCCAGGAGCGTGCGGCGGTCGCCGAGGCCAAGGCCGAGGTCCTCGGCAAGCTCCTGGTGCGGCTGCGCGGGGAGGCCGACGAGGGGGAGTTCCTGCGGACGGGCAGACGGATCGGGCCCTATCTGACGTGTCGCCGCGGCCTCGCCTTCGAGCGGGAGACGTACGACTGGTGCCTGCGGACTGCGGAGATCCTGCGTCAGCGGGTGGTGACGGTCCGCTCGGGCGAGTAGCTCCCCCAGGTGCCGTCGGGCAGCTTGGCGCGCAGCTTCACGCGATGCGTCTCGCCCGCTTCCCGGCCCACATAGAAACTGTGCTTCGCCTTGTCCGTCGGTGCCTCGCCGCCGAAGACCAGCGATGTGGCGCTCCGGCCGTCCAGGTGGATCTGGTACTCCGTCACGGCGCCGCCGGTGCGCGGCGGCTTCCAGGTGAGGTCGATGTAGTATGCCTTGTCGTCGTCCGAGCGGTGTGTACGGGCCCGGAAGTCCGCCGGGGCCGTGGCGCGCCCGCTGTCCTTGCCCGCGGCCGTGGTGACGCGCAGGGTGGGGCTCGCGGCGGAGAAGTTGTCGGCGGCGTCGCGCGCCTTCACGGTGAACGTGTACGCGGTGCCCGGCCGCAGGCCGGTGATCAGGGTGTCCGTGGTGCCCCCGCCGACGCTGTGGATCTTCGAGCCGCCCTGGTAGATCTCGTACGAGGCGACGCCGCGGTCGTCCTTGGACCTGGCCCAGGCGAGGGTCGCCGCGTGGCTGCCCTCGGCCGCGCCGCGCAGGGTGCCGGGACGGGACGGGGCCTCGCGGTCGGCGGCCGTGGCCGCGGGCGTGCTGACCTTCAGCTTCCTGCTGTCCGGGCTCACGTTGCCGTCGGCGTCGCGGGCCCGTACGGAGAAGGTGTACGTGGCCGACGGCTTCAGCCCGGTGATGTCGACCATGTGCTGGTCGGCAGGGACGTCCTTGACCTTGTCGGCACCGCGGTAGATCTCGTAGCCGTCGATGTCCGACCCGTCGGTGGTGCTGTTCCACATCACGTGCACGGAGGTCGCGCTGCCCGCCTGGACGGTGAGCCCGCGCGGCGCCGAGGGCGTCCGGGTGCTCTTGCCGTCACCACCGCCCCAGGCGCAGGAACTCAGCCCGCAGACAGCCGCGGTGACAAGGAGACAGGCGGTCCTCAGGGGGAGCGGGTGGCGGGGCGGGTGGGGGGTCCGTCGCACGGTCGTGCCTTCCACTCGACGCAATTGGTCCGGACCAATTGGAACAGGGGTGACGGGGGCACATCAAGAGGGAAGGGCCATGGACATGGCCATGGGTACGGGCCGAGGTGCGTCTCGGCTGCGCGTTCGTCGCCGCGGCCCGCCAGCAGCCTCTCATCTCGGCAGGTCGGACCAGGTCTGCGGACGGGGCGGCGGTGCACTGTCCGCGCCGGTCAGATCAGCACCGGTCGAGTCTGTCGCCCTTAGGCCGGCCTGTCAGCTCAGTTCGAAAGAACTCGCCCGGTTGAAGCAGCCGATCTGGCTCAGGTCCCAGTGCTTGTCGATCCACCGGTTGCCGCACTCGCCGGAAGGCATGTCCGCGTAGCGGTAATCCTCATGCTTCACCACTGCCGAACAGTCGAAGGAGTACGGCGCCTCCGCCGGGGTCTTGGTCGCCACTCTGTACGACTGGGTGAACTACAACTCGCAGGGCTCCCACCTCGCCATCTTTGCCTCCAATCGCTGCACCGCAACGACCACCGACAACTGATCGGCATTTACGAAAAGACAGCAGCGGTCTTGGTGCCGCAGATATTGTGAGATCACCGGTGGGAAGATTTCGGACCGCCTTCACCGATGCTCCGTCTGCAGCCCACCGGCTACTCGCGCAACGCGGCCGAGCCGATGACGCTGTCCGCCGACTCCAGGTCGGGGACAGCCGGCTCGAACTCCTCCAAGGTCGGGAAGAACGCGGGCAAGAATCCCTCGGTCGGGTCCGGCTCGGCCCGTGTGGAATACCCGGCCGGAGAAACTCCGCCGGGTACGTGGGCTTCGCCGGGTGGCTCGTCAGCGTTCGAAGTAGCAGTGGATGGTTGTTCCTTCGGCCGGGGAGGTGTGCACGCGGACGAGGTCCGCGAGCACATGCACGAGCAGCAGCCCGCGCCCCCCGCGCTGGTCCCGGGACGCGGGGCGGCGGCCGGCGAGCGGGTCGGTGAGGAGGCCCGCGTCACGTACCTCGCAGACGACGTACTGGTCCTCGGACCAGATCCGCAGCGCGCCCACTCCGCCTCCGTGGACCACGCTGTTGGTCGTCAGCTCCGCCACCGCCAGCGCGAAGTCGCCCAGGCGGGACTCGGGGAGGCCGAGCTCGGCCGCCCGCCGAGCGGCCGCATGGCGGGCGTCGGGCAGCGACTCCTGCGCGTAGGGCATCGACGGCGCGTCACCGGGCGCTTTGAGGGGCTGGTTGTAGCGGGAGACCACCGCTTCGGGGGCATAGGCCGCGCTGGTGTCCTGCGTACCGGATTCGATGATCGTCGGGTGCGTGGCGAGGGCGTCGGCCAGGACCGTCTCTTCCAGGCTCAGCGCGTCGTAGGGGCAGAGAATCGTTGCTTCCCGGCCCCGGAACGCCAGGTTGATGAGCGCCTCGTGCTGAACACAGGCGGGGTACTCGGTTTCGGTGCGCCCGGCCCAGATCGGCTCACCGATGATCCGGACCCGTCGGGTGGGATGGGCGTCGGCGAAGGCCCGCAGGACGCGCGGGATGATCCGGCCGGGGTTGCGGCCCGCCTGTGTCATGTCGAGAAGCTGTACCTGCGAGGCCTGTTCGCCAAGGGCGGCGCGGATGAGTTCGAGGTTGGCCTCGGGAACCGCCACGGCCACCGCCTCGCCGGCGTCCAGGCCCGCACGGACGAACGGCACGGTGCCCGCCAAGTACTCCTGCTCGCCGCGGTAGAACAGCGCCGGGTGGACGAAGGGCTCGGTCTCGGTCATGGCATTCATGAGGTGGCCACCTCGATCGCGGACAGCTCGGGCCAGAACAGCTCCAGGAGGCGGCTCAGGGCGGGCGGCGGATGATCCAGCACGATTCGTTGCTCGTCGTCCAGGCTCTGGGCGGTCGTCGCCAACGCGGTCGCTCCGGCCACGTCGATGAAGGTCAGCGCCGAGAGCTCCAGCCAGTACGGTCCTTCCTGGCGCTGCCGCGGCACTTCTTCAAGGGCTCGCTCCCACACCGGGTAGGTGGGCAGGCAGACTTCTCCGGTCACCTTCAGACCAGCTCGGTCCGGCAACGTACAAATGCTCAACTGCCTGCTCCAGGGTGCCGCTTCGCCTGCTGCCGGATACCCGTCGTCCGGGTCGTTCACATCGTCCTCCCGCCGCCCCACGAGTTGTCGACGCCAGTATCCCTCACTGGCCGGAAGCGACGCTCAGGGCGGGTGGCTGATCGTAGCCCCGGTGCGGCGGGCCGAGCCGTGCCGAGCCGTGCCGACCGGTGTTCCGGCCGTCTCACCGCACCTGTCGCCGCACCAGTTCGTGCAACCGTCCCCCGTGTCCGCAAGCAACCGTGCCGGTGGTCCCTGTTGTACTACGCGGCCCTCCGACATGACGACGAGCCGGTCGGTACCCATGACGGTGGAGAGGCGGTGGTCGATCACCACGCCGGTGGCGTCAAGGGCGCGCGTGCTGTCCATGACCGTGCGCTGCGTCTCGTTGTCGAGGGCGCTCGTCGCATCGTCGTAGAAGAGGACGCGGGAGCGGCGGATCAGGGCCTGGCGATCATCAGGCGCTGGCGCTGGCCGCCGGAGACCGCCCCGCCGCCGGAGATCATCGTGTGCGGACCCATCGGCATGCGCTTGATGTCCTCGGCGAGGCCCGCCATCGCGGCGGCCTCCCATGCCTCTTCCCTCGATCCCGCCCCGGAGCTCGCCCAACTGGGTGCTTCCGGTACGCACCTCCGGCGCCGCGTCGAGCACCGGTTTGATCTGTTCGAACATCGGGAGCACCGCGGCCGCCGAGAGCAGTGCGCCGGTGAGCGGTGCGACGGCCGTCAGGAGCATGGTCACGGCGGTGCTGAAGGTGAGGAACTCACCCGCGGTAAGGCTGCCGCGGGCCGGCCTGCGAGCAGCATGAACATGATGAGCATGCAGAGCGGCAGATGGAAGCGGCCCAGCCAGGCGATCAGCGTACGGTCGGCCTGCTCGCGGACGTTCTCGCCCGCCTTGATCCCGGCGGCCGTACGGTCCTCGTGGGCGCGTTCCAGGAGTTCGATCCAGCGGTCGAGCGTCGAGAGCAGCCGGTGCTGCTGGTCGACCATCCGCTGCCACGTCGCCGCGTCGACCAGCAGGTCGCCCGTGGCCTGCTCGCTGTAGGCGGCGCCGTACCGCACGCTGCCCGGCGTGACCGGCATCGAAAGGATGTCGTCGTCGGCCACCACGTCGCCGCCCACCGTACGGCCGTCAAGCGGCGCCTCGAAGAGGACCCGGTGGCAGCGTCCGACGCCGAGCGCGAAGGCGTGCTCCAGGAGGCTCGGTGCCGCGTCGGCCGAGGTGGTGCCGGTGGCCCTGGTGCACGGCGTCCATGGCGAACAGGTCGACGGCGCCGGTTACCACGAGCAACAGTGGGCGTAGGGGCCGCCCGCGGCGACGAGGTCTTCGTGGCGTCCGCGCTCCACGACCTGGCCGTGGTCGAGCACGACGATCTCGTCGCTGTCGCGCACGGTGCTCAGACGGTGCGCGATGACGACGCGGGCACAGCCGCGGCGGCGCAGATTGTCGATGATGACCTTGATGACCTGTTCGGTCTCGGCGTCCAGGGCGCCGGTCACCTCGTCGAGTACGAGGACGCTCGGGCGGCGGACCAGGGCCCGTGCGATCTCCAGGCGCTGGCGCTGCCCGCCGGAGAAGTTCCGCCCGTCCTGCTAGACCCGGCCGTGGATGCCGCCGGGCCTGCGGGCCACGACCTCGTACACGCAGGCGTCCTTGAGGGCGGTGACGACGGCGTCGTCGGGGATCGAGGGGTCCCAGAGGGCGACGCTGTCGAGCCCGGACATCAGCCGGGACACCGTGGACTTGCCGCTGTCGCTGCCGCAGCCGCTGCCGGAGCCGCCGACGAGCGCGACCTGCTGCCCTGGACCGGCCGACAGGGAGAACCCCGCCAGAAGCGGCTTGCCGAGGGGCTGTAGCCGAAGGTGATGTCGTCGAGGGTGACGTGGCCTTGAGACGGCGCGTGCTCGCCGCCGGTTCGGGGCGGGAGTAGCGCGTGTCGACGGGGAAGTTCTCGACGTCCTTGAGGCGGGTGATGGGCCCCGTGCCGTCGTACACGACGTAGTGGTTGAACTCCCAGAAGAGGATCACGGGCGCGTCGACCTCGATGAGCGCGGCGGGCTCCATGTGCATGCCCTTGGCCGTCAGGCCGTAACTCCGCGCGGCCTTCAGGACGTTGCTGGCCCGGGAGCCGTCGCGGGAGACACCGCACGCGATGCGCAGCTCCTCCAGGGGACGTGCCGTCCGTGGTGCGCGAGGACCATGGCGAGCGCGGCGGCGCCGCACTCCATGCGATCGCGCGGACGACCTTGTCGCCCCGGTCCGTACGGACTTCGAGCACGGGGGCGCCTGCGGCGAGTCGCTTGCCCTCCTCGGCGAGGACGCGGGTCACCTGACCGGTGACGGGGCTCCGCAGGACGTAGCAGACGATCTCGTGAACGTCCCACGTAGCTGCCCTGGCCGTACGTGAGGATGGCGATGGAGTCAACGGTGTCGGTGACGTTGTTCGCGACACCGGAGACGAGGCCACCGGCGACGTTGTCGAGGTCGGCGTCGGAAATTTCGAGGGTCTCGACCTGGGGGGTGTTGTTCATGATGTGGCCTGCCCTTCTCGTAATCATAAATGGTGCAAAGGTCTTTCCCACCCGCGGAACCAGTGCTGCGAATGAGCAGGCGTGCGCGATCGGGGCCGAAGCGGACACCGGGGCCGGGGCAGGGTACTCCGTCACCCGATGGCTGAAGTCGCCCCCCTGTGGGGCAATGGCCCCTGAGCGGCGTGTTTGCATATGCCCATGATCGTTAACGCACAGGAGACTTCCGAGCAGCGGACGTACGTGGACCACGTCCTGGAGCACTGGTACCGGGACGAGGACACCGAGGCGCTCGTCCAGGGCGCGCAGCGGCTGACCCGCGGGGAGGCCAGGCGGCAACTGTTCAGGCTGGGGCACGCGCTGCGCCGCGAGGGGCTCGCGCCGGGCGACGGGGTGGGGTTGTTCCTGGCCAATCGCGTGGACTCCGTCCTGGTGCAGCTCGCCGTCCATCTCATCGGCTGCCGCGTCGTGTTCCTGCCGCCCGAGCCGGGGCCCGGCGAGCTCGCCGCCCTTGTCGAGCAGTCCAGGGCGCGCGCCGTGGTCACCGACCCGCTCTTCGCGGAGCGGGCCGCCGACGCGGCGGGCCGCAGCGTCCACGCACCCGCGCTGCTCAGCCTCGGCCCGTGCGAGCAGCAGTGCGCGGACCTCCTCGCCCTGGCGGCCGAGTGCCCCGACGAGCGCCCCGGCGACGTGCCCGCCCCGGGAGCCGACGAGGCCGTCACCGTCCTCTACACCGGCGGCACCCTGGGCCGCCCCAAGCTCGCCGCGCACAGCCACCGCCTCTACGACACGCTGGTGGACCTCGTACGGGACGACCAGCAGGAGTCGGGACCCGGGTTCTTCCCGGCCATGACCCCGGGCACGGACCGGGTGCTCGCCGCCACGCTGCTCACGCACGGCAGCGGCCATCTCACGTCGATCCAGGCCCTTGTGACAGGTTCGGCCCTGGTCGTCCTTCCCGAGTTCGAGCCGGGTGCGGCGCTCTCGGTGCTGCGCGAGGAGCGGATCACCGCCACCATGTTCGTACCGCCCATGCTGTACGGCCTCCTCGACCACCCGGAGTGCGTGCCGGGCGCCCTTCCCGCGCTGCGGCGGATCGTCGTCGGCGGCGCGGCCTGCTCGCCCGCCAGGCTGCGGCAGGCCGTCGAGGTCCTCGGGCCCGTGCTCAGCCAGGGCTACGGACAGTCGGAGGCGCTCGGCATCACCGCGTTCGGCGCCGATGACCTCGCCTCACAGGCCGCCCTGAGGCCCGGACTCTGGAGCAGTTGCGGTCGCGCGATAGCCGACGTCGAGATCGAGATCCGCGGTGCGGACAGCGCGGCCGCGCTGCCCGCCGGGCAGGTCGGCGAGGTGTGCGTCAAGGGCGAGACGGTGATGCTCGGCTACTACGAGGACCCGGAGCGCACGGCGGCCGCGCTGCACGACGGCTGGCTGCGCACCGGGGACGTGGGCTACCTCGACACCGAGGGGTACCTCTATCTCGTCGACCGGGCCAAGGACATCATCGTCACCGGCAGCACCAGCGACAACGTCTACTCCCGGGTCCTTGAGGACTTCCTGCTCACCCTGCCCGGCGTGCGCAACGCGGCGGCGCTCGGCGTGCCGGACGAGGAGTACGGGGAGGCCGTACAGATCTTCCTCGCCACGGCCGAGGACGCCGACGTCGACCCGGACGCGGTCGGCGTGGCGGTGACCGCCGAGCTGGGGGACCTGTACACACCCCGGAGGACCGTCCTGCTCGATCGACTGCCGATGACCAAGGTCGGCAAGGTGGACAAGAAGGCGCTGCGGGCGGCGTGGACGGGCACGGCCTCGGTGGCGCCGTAGGTCCGGTACCGCTGTAGGTGCGGTGCCGCCGTAGGTCCGGTACCGCTGTAGGCGCGGTGCCGTCGAAGGTGCGGGTGCCGTCGAAGGCGGGCGGGCCTTCCGGGTCCCCCCCCGGTCAGCCGTGGCGGGTACCGTCCTCCCGGTCAGCCGTGGCGGGTGCCGCGTCCTCGCTCAGCCGCGACGGCTGCCGTCCTCCTCGCCCGCCACCCTCAGCAACGCCTTCGCCCGCAGGGACTGGTAGGTGGCGATCTCCCGGCTGCGGTCGGCGGCGACCTGCTCGCGGTAGTGGTGGTCGAGGGAGCGGACGAGCCTGGCCCTGCCCACGGAAGCGTCACAGGTGGCGTCGGCGACGGCCACCGCCGTCTCGCGGCGCTTCGCCGTGGCCTCGCCGCGCGCGGACTTCTTCCGCAACGCCTTGTCGTATCCGTCGAAGACCGCCGACCGTGCCGCGGACGTGCTGCGGTAGCGGTGCCCGGCGGCGGCCATGCACCGGCTCCAAGGGGCGTCGAGTGCCTTGACCCGCTTGTCTTCGAGGATCCTGCGGTCGATCTCGGTGTCGAGGTTGGTCGCCACCATCTGCGCCCGCATCCACACCGCCAGATCCCCGTAAAGACGGTTCAGCGCCCGCGCGTTGCAGCCGTCGGCGTACATGTAGGTCTCGCTGCCGTCGGGCAGCTCGGCCTTGACCTTGTGCCCCAGCGTGCCGAAGAGCGCCGCTGTGTACGAGGTCCGCCTCGCCGCGGTGAGGGAGTTCACGTAGGCGGCGTTCGGGTCCGCGGGGAGCTGTGCCTTCCGCAGGTTCGCGGCGGCCTCGTATCCGTCCTCGCGGCGTCGTTCCACCTCATCGCCCCGGCGCGGGTCGTCCTCGCCCGGAGTACGGGGCACGAACCAGGGACTGGGCCGGTAACGGAAGCCGCGGACGGTCATGCAGCGGGCGACGAGCTGTTCCTGGGCGAGATGGAGCCGCTTCCGCTGCGCCTCGGTGCCTTTGACGCGGGCGAGAGCCGCCCGGTCGAGCACGGCCGGCGGCTCGGGCCGAGCGGGGCGGGGCGGGGCCCCTTTCTCCCGAGCGGGGTCCTGCCGTGCAGGGTCCTGCCGTGCAGGGTCCTCCCGTGCGGTGTTCTCCTGTGGGGAGCACGACGCCAGGAGCAGCAGCGCCAGGCATCCTGCGGCCGCCGCCCGGCGGGGTGTCGCGACTCGCTGCATGGGAACCTCCGGTCGGGTACGCCCTGGTGCTCGTCGGTGGGGGCGGAGGGCGGTTCGGGGAGGGCCGGGGATGACCGGGCGCGCGCCTGGTTCAGGGGCGCGCGCCCGGCTGCCCGGCCCCCGGGTGCCTGGTCCGGACTGCCCGGAAGCGGGGGCCTGGCCCCGGGCACCCGGTCGGGTCCGTACACCCGGGAACCGGGTCAGTTGTCCGCGCGCGGCCCCCCGTCACCGCACCCGGACGTCCCGAGGCGACGAGCCACGGGAGCTGTTCCCGAGGCGACGAGCCACGGGAGCTATGGGGACGCCCTCAGCACCGCATCCACTTGTTGCTCTCGCCGTCGTCGTTCGGCCGGTGCTGGGTCCAGCCCTGCCCCCTGGGCAGACAGCCCAGCTTGCGGCCGTAGTTCTCCTCGCCGTAGAGGGCCACACCCAGTCCTGTGGCGCCGTTGTTCCACGACGAGGAGTCGTTGTTGAAGATGGCCCAGCGCTTCCACGACGGGTTGTCGTCCTTGAAGAAGTAGTCCTCGCCCCGGTAGCTCGCGTGCAGATAGACGCAGTAGTACTCCCGCGGGCACCCGGCCGGAGCGGCGGCCCGCTCCGCCCCGGCGAGCGCGGAGGTCTTCGCCGACGTCTGTGCCGAGGGGTGTGCGGGGGCCTGGGGCGAGGCCGCTCCTGCCGCGGGGGCGACAGCGAGACCTCCGCCCAGCAGCGCCGCGCCCGATATCAGCGCCGCACGCGTGGACACGCGTGTCGTCAGTGTCGTCAGTGCCGTCATCTTCTCGTCCTCTCCTTCAGCTCTGCGCCGTTGTGCCGGACGAGAAAGAGTCAACACCGGCTCGCTCACCAGGCCGCCTCCGCGCGCTGTCCATCCGATGACCGCCCCCGAGAGGCGGCCCGGCCGTCGAAACAGCGTGGTCGGCACCGTTCCGTGGCCGTGCCGCAGCCGCGCCGTCGGACTTTCGGCCGGACTTTCGTCCGGTCCGACATCTGTGACCGCATCACGGCGGCCGCTAGGTTGAGCCGTCTGCCGGAAAGAGAGAGCCCGGAGGCGGACATGGCGACACGGCAGTCGGTCTTCGCCCGGCTGTGCGCCCGGCGCCAGTGGCAGCAGCCGGCGGTGTTCATGGCGGTGTACGACGCCACCGCACGGCGCATCGGCGAGCCGCCCCACATCACCGCACGGCAACTGCACCGCTGGCGGCAGCCCGATCCGCCCTGCCCGCGCCCCGCGAGCCAGCGGGTGCTCGAGGAGATGTTCGGCATGCCGCTGGAACAGCTCGGCTTCACCCTCCCCGCCCACCGCCGCCCACCGCCGGGCAGCGGCCGTACCCCCGAGCAGGGCACCGCCCCGGCCCGCGACGCCCTGCGGCCCGTGCCCCCGCTGCGCTTCCAGGTGCTCGGCCCCGTCCGGGTGTGGCGCGGTACGGAGGCCCTGCCCGAGGGCCGCCCCCAGGAACGGGCCCTGCTGACCGCGCTGTTGCTGCGCGCCGGGCGGACGGCGACGGCGAGCGAACTCATCGACGCCATCTGGGGGCAGGCGCCTCCAGCCCAGGCACTCCCCGCCCTGCGCACCTACGCCTCCCGATTACGCAAGGTGCTCGGCCGCCGCACCCTGGTCTCCGAGGCCGGGGGCTACGCGATCGCCCTGCCGGACGGGGCCCTTGACCTGGCCATGTGCGAGAAGTACGAGGCGCAGGCGGCCGAGGCCCGCACCGCGCACGACCCGCACCGCGCCCGGCGGGCACTGCGCGACGCGCTTGCGCTGTGGAACGGGGAACCGCTGGGGGGCGTCCCCGGCCCCTTCGCCGACGCCCAGCGCTCCCGCCTCACCGAACGGCGCCTGGCCCTGCTCGAACACCGCATCGCCCTCGACCTGGAACTCGGCGGACATCTCGACGCCGTCTCCGAACTGACCTCACTCACGGCCGAGCACCCGCTGCGCGAGGGCCTGCGCGCCCTGCTGATGCTGGCGCTCTACCGCGGCGGACGCCAGGGCGAGGCCCTTGGCGTGTACGCCGACACCCGCCGCATGCTCGACGAGGAACTCGGCGTCGGCCCAGGACCGGAACTGACGGCACTGCACCAGCGCGTGCTGCACGCGGACCCCGGTCTCGCCGCGCCCCCTGGCACCGGCGGCGAGGACCAGCCGCCGCCCCAGGTGGCGCGCCTCGCCCAACTCCCCGCCGACCTGGCCGACTTCACCGGACGGGCCGCCGCCGCGGCACAGTTGCGGCGCGAACTCCTTCGCGACCCGGGCCGGGTGATGGCCATCGCCTCGGTGCGCGGACTCGGCGGCGTCGGCAAGACCACCCTCGCGGTACGGGTCGCCCACACCGTCCACGGCCACTTCCCCGACGGACAGCTCTACGCCGACCTCCTCGGCCAGAGCCCTCGCCCTGCCAGGCCCCACGACGTACTCGGCGCCTTCCTGCGCGCCCTCGGCGTCCCCGACTCCGCCCTCCCCGACGAGCACGCGGAACGGGCGGCGCTCTACCGGTCCACCTTGGCGGGACGCCGGGTCCTCGTCCTGCTCGACAACGCGCACGGCGAGGCCCAGGTGCGCCCGCTCCTTCCCGGCGCCCCGGGCTGCGCCGTACTGATCACGAGCCGCGCCCGTCTCGTCGCGGCCCCCGGCGCCCAGGTGCTCGACCTCGACGTCATGAGCGAGCAGGAGGCCCTCGCCCTGTTCGGGCGCATCGTCGGCGCCCCGCGCGCCGATGCCGAGCCGACCGCCTGCCGCGAGACCGTCGCCGCCTGCGGGCATCTGCCCCTCGCGATCCGCATCGCCGCCGCGCGCCTGGTCGCCCGCCCCGCCTGGGCGGTCTCCACCCTGGCCGGGCGGCTCGCCGACGAACGCCGCCGACTCGACCAGTTGCGCCTGGGCGACCTCGCCGTGGACGCCACCTTCGAGCTGGGCTACGGACAACTGGAGCCCGCGCAGGCCCGCGCCTTCCGGCGGCTCGCGCTGCCGGACGGCCTGGACGTCTCCCTCGCCGCGGCCGCCGCCGTACTGGAGGAGGACGAGGACACCAGCGAGCGGCTCCTTGAGTCCCTGGTCGACACCGGCATGCTGGAGTCCGCGGCCCCGGGCCGCTACCACTACCACGACCTGCTGCGCCTCTTCGCCCGCGACCGCGCCGGACGCGAGGACCCGGCCGGGGACCGCAGGGCCGCGCTGTCCCGGCTGCTCGGCTTCTACCTGGCCACGGCCTGCCACGCGTACGTCCTTGAGAACCCGGGCGACCGCCTCGTGGAACACCTGGCGCCCACCGCCCGCCGTGCCCTGCCGTTCGACGGCCGCCAACAGGCCCTGGACTGGCTGTTCTCCGAGGGACCCGCGCTGCTCGCCACCGTACGCCAGTGCGCTGCGGAACCGGCCCTCGCGCCCATGGCCGCCGATGTCCTGCTGGTGACGCAGGACCTGATGGAGTCGGGCGCCTACCGGCAGACGTACGCCTCGGCGGCGTCGGCCGTGGCCGAGGAGGCCCGGCGCGGCGGCGATCCGCGCACCGAGGGCCGCGCACGGGTGGTTCTCGGCCAAGTGCACCACTTGGCGGGCCGCGTGGAGCGGGCACGGGAGGAGGCCGAACGCGCCCACGCCCTCGGCGCCGCCGCCGACGACGCGCTCACGCTCGGCTACGCGCCCAACCTCCTTGGCCTGCTCGCCATCTTCCACGGCCGCCACGAAGCCGCCGCCGCCTGTTTCACCCGGGCCCTCAGCGCCTTCCGCGCGGACGGCAACCGCTACGGCGAGACGGCCATGCTCATGAACCTCGGCCGGGCCCAGCTCGGCCTCGGGCAGACCGAGCGCGCGATCGCCGCGTCCGAGCAGTCGGTGGAACTGTGGCGCGGGCTCGGCGCCACCCTGCGGCTCGCGAACGGCTACTACGCCCTCGGTCTCACCCTGCACGAGGCGGGCCGCTACGACGAGGCGCTGCAACGGTTCCACCAGGGCCTCGTGATCTTCCAGGAGAGCCGGCAGCCGTACTGGATCGGGATGACCCACTTCCGTATGGCCACCGCCCAACTGGCCGCCTCGCGCGCCCGCGTGGCCGCCGCGCACGCCGAACGAGCCCTCGTCCTGCTCCGCGACATCGGCGGCGACCGGCGCCTCGCCGGTGTGCTGTCCCTGCTCGCCCGGACGCTGCGCCAACTCGGCCAGCAGGAGCGTGCGCACACCTGCTGGCAGGAGGCACTCTCCCTCTTCGAACGGATCGGCAGCCCCGAAGCCGCACACGTACGGGCCCTGCTCACCCCCGCAGGCAACCCCTGACCGAGACCGCTGCCCCCCGGCACGCCGGTGCCGCCCACCCACACGGGCGGACGGCACCGGCTCAGGAACACACCGGAGTCACACGCCGATCGCGACGACGAGCCGCGGCGGCGGCCAGTTGCCCGTGGCGCGGGGCGGCGGCCAGTTGCCCGCCTCGGCGGTGTACGGAGGCGGCCAGTTGCCCGCGTCCGTGGTGCGCGGCGGCGGCCAGTTGGCTGTGTCCCGTGCCGCCGAAGCCGCTGCACCGGGCGAGGCGCCCGCTTCTGCCGCCGCGGCAGCGGTGGTCGCGGTGGTCGCGGTGGTCAGGGCGACCGCTGCCGCGGCCGCGCCGACTGCCACGCGAATCGTTTGCTTGATGTGCATGGAGTATCTCCCCCGACTGAGCCCGGGCCGGGCTCGTCCGATCGCTGTCAATGAGTCGATGAATCGATGAGTCGGTGAATCGGTGAATCGGTACAACTGTGTGTCCGGCTTCCGGGGCGGCCGAGGCACCCGGGTGAGAACCCCCGTGGCGTCGGCCGACCCCTGGCCGATGACTCGATTGCAGCCGCCGCGGCGTTGTCAGGCAGCCCCCCGCGATCACTCCGAACAATGCGAACGCCGCCGGTCGCAGGGGGTGGCCTAAGAAAGCCCCCAACTGTCACGGCCCGTTGCCGTGCGCCACGGCCCCGCGTACCTTGACGCGATCTGCCGCGTGCCGGGGGAGGGAACTGTGGGGCGTCGGGAGAGTCCACTGGACCCGGACGCGGGACCCGTACAGCGCTTCGCGTACGAGCTGCGCGCGCTCCGCCGCGACGCGGGCGGCCCGACGTACCGGACGATGGCCGCGCGCGGCGGGTACTCGGTCACGACCCTGGCGCAGGCCGCCGCGGGCGAGCGGCTGCCGTCGCTGCCGGTACTCAAGGCGTACGTGGCGGCCTGCGGCGGCGACGAGACGGAGTGGGAGCACCGCTGGCGCGAGGCCGGAGCGGAGGCGGCCGCCGTGCCGTCGGACGCGGACGACGAGCCCGCGCCCTACCTCGGCCTCGCCCGGTTCGAGCCGGGCGACAGGGAGAGGTTCTTCGGCCGCGGGCAACTGACCGGGGAACTGCTCGCCGTCGTGGCGGAGAACCGGTTCGCCGCGCTCGTGGGAGCCTCCGGCAGCGGCAAGTCGTCCCTGCTGCGCGCGGGTCTCGTCCCCGCGCTCCAGCACGCCGAAGAGCCGCGCCGCCGCCCCGCGGCCATCCGCATCCTCACCCCCGGCGCGCACCCCCTGGCCGCGCACGCGGCACCGCTGTCCCCGGCGGACGGCGACCGCGACACGGTCGTCGTGATCGACCAGTTCGAGGAGGCCTTCACTCTGTGCCGGAGCCAGGAGGAGCGGACGGCGTTCATCGACCGGCTGCTCACCGCCCGGCAGCCGGACAGCAGGCTGCGCGTCGTCATCGCCGTACGCGCCGACTTCTACGGCCGCTGCGCCGAACACCGCGCGCTCGCCGCGGCGCTGCGGGGAACCAGTCTCCTGGTGGGGCCCATGAGCCAGGAGGAGCTGCGCCAGGCCATCGTCGGGCCCGCGGCGACCCGGGGAGCCCTCGTCGAACGGGCCCTGACCGCGCGGCTCGTCACGGAGGTCACCGACGAACCGGGCGGTCTGCCCCTGCTGTCGCACGCGCTGCTCGAAACATGGCGGCGGCGCAAGGGCAGGGCGCTGACCGAGTCGTCCTACGAGGCGGCAGGCGGACTGCGGGGTGCCATCGCCCGCACGGGAGAAGAGGTGTACGCACGGCTCACGCCGGGCGAAGCCGCTCTCGCGAGGCACCTCCTGCTGCGTCTGATCACGCCGGGCGAAGGGGCGCCGGACACCCGCCGCCCGGCCGACCGCGCCGAACTCCTCGCGGTGGGCCCCGGCGCCGCGCAGGTCCTGGAACAACTGGCACGCGCCCGGCTGATCACCCTGGAGGAGTCCTCGGCGGAGCTGGCCCACGAGGCGCTGATCACGGCCTGGCCCCGGCTGAACACCTGGGTGGAGGAGGACAGGGAGCGGTTGCGGCTGCACCGTCGCCTGACGGACGCGGCGAACGCGTGGGAGGAGAGCGGGCGCGACTCCGGGGCCCTGTACCGGGGCAACCGCCTGGCCGCCGTGGAGGAGGCGTTCGCAGGCAGGGACGGCGAGGCCGCGCTGACCGGGCACGAGCGTGCCTTCCTGGCCGCCGCCGTCGCCGCCCGCACCAGGGACCGCCGCCGCAGCCGGTCCCTGCTGGGGACGCTGTCCGTCCTCCTTGTCCTGGCGCTCGTGGCCGGCACGGTCGCCTGGCAGCAGAACCGTACGAGTGAGAAGCGCCGAACCGAAGCCGTCGCCCGCAAGGTCAGCGCCCTCGCGGACGGCATGCGCTTCTCCGACCCCGTCACGGCCATGCGCCTCAACGTCGCCGCCTGGCGGGTGGCCGACACACCGGAGACCCGCGCGGGACTCATGGGCGCCCACACCCAGTTGGAGGAGGACATGTTCTCGGTGCCCGAGAGCCTGGACTCCCAGCAGTTCCTGAGCCGGGACGGGCGCACGCTGGTCGTCGCCGACCGCGGTCACGTCACGAAGTGGGACGTGCGGACCGAACGCAGGACGGGGAGGTATCCGGGCCTCGGCCGCCACGTGGGTTCGGCCACGTATCTCAGCCCCGACGCGCGGGGGCTGCTCCTGGAGACGGACGACGGCGTCTTCGTCTGGGACATCGCCGCGGGCCGGATCGCCGGCCGCCGCCTCGGCTCGCCGGACGCGGTGAGCCTGGGGTTCGGCTCCAGCGCGCGCACCGTCGTCCTCGGCGACACCGCCGCCGTGCGGGCCCGCGTCTGGGACACGGTGCGTCGGCGTCTGCTCTTCACCGCTCCCGTCGGCCAGGTGGAGGCGGCCGTCGTCAGTCCCGACGAGCGCCTGGTGGCGCTCTGCCCGGCCAGGGGCCGGCTCCAGGTGTGGGACATGGCCGAGCGGCGGCGGCTTCCCGTACCCGCCTCCTTGCCGCGCGCGGGAAGCGACGCGTGCGCGGAGGTCCGGTTCGCACCCGACAGCCGCACGGTGGCGGCCGTCACGCCGGACGCCGTGCGGAGGTGGCGCGCGCGGACCGGCAGCACACTGCCTGGCGTCGACCAACCAGGTTTGTCCACCCTGGAGTTCGGCGCCGACGGGAAGTTCATCGTGACGTCGGACGCCCAGGAGATCAGTCTCTGGCGCCTTGCCGACGCCGAGAAGCCGGTGCTGCGGTACCCGGTCACCACGCAGTCCGTCGGGCAGCTCAGCCTCGATCTCGACGACCGCCGCATCCGCTATCTGTCACAGCGCCGGATGCGAGGGGGAGTCGTGCGCTCGCTCGCCCTGCGCGGTGCCGCCGCCGGGACCTGGCTGGAACGCGCCGTGTCCGGCGCCGCGTTCGGCGCGGACGGGCGCCTGCTCATCAGGTCGCGGCAGGAGACCGACGGGACGACCCGCTTCCAGTTGTTCGACGTGCCCACCGGGCGCCGCGGGAAAGAGCTGCCCCAACTGCGGTGCACCGAGGAGTACGTGGACGACTGCCTGGAGGACATGGCGATCAGCGCCGACGGAGGGACGTTGGCCCTGCGGACGGGCCCGGTGGACTCGGCGGCGGGGGAGCGGTTCGCCGTCTGGGACGTCGACGCGGGCCGGGACAGGACACCGAAGGCCCTGCGGGCTCCCGGCCGGGACACGGAGGGAGTCCTCAGGATGGCGCTGAGCCCGCAGGGAAGTTCCCTGTTCGTCTCCCGCGGGGACGAGGGGCCCACCGAGGTGTACGACGTACGCGGCGGAAGACGCACCAAGGTGCTGCGTGGCATGGGTGGCGCACTGGCCGTCCGGCCCGACGGGAGACTCCTGGTGGCCGCGAGCAGCCGGATGGCCGACCTGCGGGACGGCCGGGTGACCCGGGTGAGCCTGGGCCTCGACTCGGACTCGCTGACCGCGATCACGTTCAGCCCCGACGGCCGGCTGTTCGCCGCGGGTGACACCTCGGGGCGTGTCACCCTCTGGGACGGCGAACTGCGCCGCCGGGTGGGGGAGTTCGACGGTACGTTCACCAGTGAACGGCAGGACGCCGCCGAGCCGGTGAGCACCCTGGCCTTCTCCCCCGACGGCGAGACCCTCGCCGTGGGCGGCTCCGAGGGCACGCTGCGCCTGTGGGACGCCACCGCCAACCAGGCTCTTGGCGCCGCGCTTCCCACGCCCGGCGACCTTCAGCTCTCCCTCGCGTTCGGCCCGGACAGCGCCACCCTGTACGCCGCGGGCGAGCGCGTCCCGCTCCAGCGCTACCGCGTCGCTCCCCGGAAGGTGGCCTCCGACGTCTGTGTCCGTACGGACACCGGGCTCTCCCGGCGCGACTGGAAGGCGTACATCCCCGACGTCCCGTACCGGCCCACCTGCTGAGCCCGTCCCGGGCCACGGGCGGATCACCGCACTCGGCGGTTCCGTCCCGCACCGTACCCGGCACCCGCCATCGCGACGCTGAGGGCGATCAGGACCACGAGCGGGAGCGTCCAACTGCTCGTGGTGGTGTGCAGGATGCCGAGGAGGAGGGGTCCGGCGGCCGCCACGAGGTAGCCGATGGACTGCGCCATGCCCGCGAGCGCGGCGGCTTCGCCGGCGCTGCCCGCGCGTTCGCTCTGGAAGGTCAGCGCGAGGACGAGGCACACGCCGCCGCCGGCGCCGAGCAGGGTGCACGCGAGGACGGACAGCGCGGGCGCGGACACCAGTACGACGAAGCCACCGGCCACGACGACGGAGGCCCCGGCCGCGGTCCATCGCTGGTCGAGCCGGCCCCGGGTGAACAGCGGTAGAAGGCTGCTGGCTGCCAGGGCGATCACCTGGTAGTAGAAGAGCATCCATCCGGCCGCGGTACTGGTCGTGCCACGGTGGATCAGAATGCTGGGCAGCCAGGCGACGGCGGTGTAGAAGGCCAGGGACTGCAGGCCCATGAAGATGCTGACCTGCCAGGCAAGGCGCGACCGCCAGGGGACGGCACTGCGGGTCACGCCCGTGGCGGCCTGGGGCCTGTCGCCCCGCGTCCGGGGCAGCCAGGCGAGGAACGCCGCGACGGTGAAGGCGATGCCCCAGGCGAGGGCGGTGTGCCAGGAACCGGGCAAGGTGTGGGAGAGCGGCGCGGAGATCCCGGAGGAGACCGCGGCGGTGACGCCCATGACCGTGACATAGAGGGCACTGACGCCGTGGATGCGGTGTGCGGGGACGCTCCGCCTGATCAGGGCGGGCAGCAGCACATTGCCGAACGCGATGGCCGCGGAGAGGATCACGGTCCCGGTGAACAGGCAGATCACCGAGGGGATCGACCGGACCACCGTTCCGAGGGCCAGCGCGCCGAGCGCCGCCACCAGCAGGCGTGCGGTGCCGAACCGGTGGGAGGCACGGGCCACCAGCGGCGACGTCGCCGCGAACGTCAGCAGGGGCAGAGTGCTCAGCAGTCCGCCCCAGCTCGATGTCAGGCCGCTGCCCCGCTCGATCTCCGGCAGCAGCGTGCCGACGCCGGTGAGGCTGGTGCGCAGATTCGCCGCCACCAAGCAGATCGCGATGACGAGCCCGATGGACACGGCGGGCCGGGTGCGGTCGATGGCCGACGGCTCGGTGGTGGAGGACTGGGGGGACGGTGAACCGGCGGTGGCGGACGGAGGGGACGGCGGCTCGTCGGTGGCGGACCGATGGGACGGCTGCCCGGTGGTGGAGGACTGATGGGATGTCGTAGGCGGCTTCGGACTCACTGTTCCTCCGCTGCCTGCGGAGCCGTGGCCTCGTGGTCACGGGTGAGCCGCACGATCGCGGCGGCCGTGGCGCGGGCGCCGCTCTCGTCCCGCGCCTCGATCGCGTCGACGAGCCGCCTGTGCAGAGCGGAGTGCTCCTTGGCGCCGACGGCGTCCCAGGGCAGGCCGCCCAGGGACGAGCTGAGAGCCGTACCGAGATAGTCGTACACCTCGATCAGGAGGTCGTTTCCGCTGGCCCGGACGACGGCCCGGTGGAACAGCGCGTCGACGCCGCCGGCCGCGGCCATGTCCGCACCGGCGCAGGCCGCGTCGGCGTCGGCCACCAGCTCCCTGAGCTGACGCAGTTGCTCCTCGCTGCGGCGCAGGGCGGCGGCCCCCGAGGCGTACTCCTCCAGGACGGTGCGCAGTTCGAGTACGTTGTCCCGCTGCGCGGAACTCGCCCGCCGCACCATGACCGACTGGAGCTCGCTCGACGAGCGCACGTAGGTGCCGTCCCCGACCCGGGCCTCTAGCAGGCCCAGGTGCACGAGCGCGCCGATTGCCTCCCGCAGCGTGCTGCGTCCGACCCCGAGTTCCTCGATGAGGGCCTGCTCCGGCGGGATGCGCGTTCCCAGGCTCACCCCACCCGTTGCAACGCCTTCTCCCGCCGTGCCGCCACCCGCGAGCCCGACTCCCGCCGGGCCATCCGGCGCAGGACCACCGGCGCGAGGGCGAGGCCGAGTGCGGCCCAGACGCCGAGGGCGGCGGCGGTCTCCAGGGGGCGCCAGGAGTCGGCGATCTCCACGGCCGCCGCGGTGTCGGGCAGCAGGGCGGAGCGCATGCCGAGGCCGAGCCAGTAGATGGGGGTGGCCTGGGCGACGGCCTGGAGCCAGCCGGGGAGTGCGGTGACGGGGTAGAAGATGCCGGAGACCCCGATCATGGCGAGGACTGGCAACTGGACCAGACCCTGGCCGCGGGCGCTGGGGAACAGCCAACTGGACCAGACCCTGGCCGCGGGCGCTGGGGAACAGCGAGCCGAGGATCGCACCGATGGGCAGCGTCGCCAGCATGCCGAGGGCGAGCACCCACAGCAGCGTCAGCCAGGCGCCGGGGCCGTCCACCACAAGCCCGTCGATCAGGAGCACGCCGGGGACGAGCAGGATCGCCAGGTCGGCGAACAGCCCGCCCGCGACCGAGACCACCTTGCCGGTCAGATGGCTGCGCATGCCGCCCGGAGTCGCCTTGGCCCGCAGCAGCGTGCCGTCCTCCCGCTCGGCCGTGAGGACCTGACTCATCGTGAGCATGCCCATCGCGGCGTTCATCCCGAGGATGCTGGGCAGCGCCAGCGTGCCGAGCGACAGCCCGCTCGACCCGAACTCGCTGTCCCGCATGAAGTACAGCGCCGTCAGCATCAGCACCGGCCAGAGCAGGTGCGAGACCAGATCGCCGCCGTTGGTGAACGACTGCCGCAGCTCGACCGCCCCGCGGCTCAGGCCCGCCCGCAGCGCCGCGCCCGCAGGGCTCACCGAGGGCCCGAGCCTTTCCGCGGGCCCCGCCTTCCCGGCGCGCCCCGCCTTCCCGGCGCGCCCCGCCTTCCCGGCGCGCCCCGCCTTCGGGGCGTGCACCGCGTGCCCCGTGCCCGCCTCCTTCATCGGACCGTCTCCTTCGCCTCGCCGACCAGCGCCATGTACGTGTCCTCCAGTGAGGCCCTGCGGACCTCGAGTTCGCTGATCGCCGTACCGTGTTCGAGGAGCAACTCCCGTACGAACCTGGTCGATGCGGCGGTGGTCCGCGTGTGCCGTCGGCCGTCCTGCGTCCAGCGCACCTCGCCCGCGCCCGCGGTGCGGCGGGCCAGCTCGTCCGCCGAGCCGTCGGCGACGATCCGGCCGCCGGAAAGGATCATGATGCGGTCGGCGAGCTTGTCCGCCTCCGCGAGGTCCTGCGTGGTGAGCAGGATCGTGGTGCGGTGCTCGGCGGCGAGGCCGTGGACGAGGTCGTGGAACTCGTACCGGGCCTGTGGGTCCAGGCCCGCCGTGGGCTCGTCGAGGAAGAGGAGTTCGGGGCGGCCCACGAGCCCGATCGCCACGTCGAGGCGCCGCCGCTGCCCGCCGGACAGCGTCCTGACCTTGGCGCCCGCGTGCTCCGAAAGGCCGACCGCGGCGAGGAGTTCATCGGCGTCCCAGGGCCGCGGCACCGCGGCGGTGGTGTACGGGACGTAGTGCGCACCGAAGTGCGCGAGCACCTCACGCACCCGCCACTTGCCGTGGTCGCGCCAGGACTGCAGGACGACGCCCACGCGGGCCCGCCAGGCGTCGTCGCCACGCGCCGGATCCGTGCCGAGGACCTCGACCCGCCCGGCCGAGCGCGCCCGGAAGCCCTCCAGGATCTCGATCGTGGTCGTCTTGCCCGCGCCGTTCGGCCCGAGCAGGGCAAGCACCTCGCCGTGCCGGGCGCGGAACGTCACACCCCGCAGGACGTCGTGGGTGCCTCACCCATGAGGACCGGGTGCGGGTCGCGGAGGGGCTCGCCGACGGGCTCGGGTACGCGGAGATCGCGCGACGGCTGAGCAGGCCGACGTCCACCATCAGCAGGGAAGTGGCCCGCAACGGCGGCCCCCGCGGCTACCGCGCGGACCACGCCCACCACGCGACCGCGCGCCGGGCCCGCCGGGCCGCCACGGCCCCGTACGAGGAACCGGCGGCCGCGCACGGGACGGCCACCGGCACGGATGGCGACGTGGGCGCGGAAGCGGACCCGGGCGGGGAAGCGGACGCGGGCGGGGAAGCGGGCCCGGGCGGGGAAGCGGGCCCGGGCGGGGAAGGGGGCCCGGGCGGGGCAGGGGGCGGGCGCGACCCCGACGCGGTACGCGGCTTCGTGGAGCAGTTCGCGGAACTGATGGTGCACACCGGGCTGCCGCGCACCGCCGCGCGCGTGCTCGCCGCCCTCGTCACGACCGACGCGGGCGCCCTCACCGCCGCCGACCTCACACGGCGGCTGAGCGTCAGCCCCGCGTCGGTGTCCAAGGCGGTCGGCTATCTGGAGCGCCTTGAGCTGCTGCGGCGCGAACGCCGTGGCGGGCGGCACCACTGCCTCCGCGTTCGCCGACGCCCTGACCGTGCTTGCCGCCCTCGTACAGGCTGAAGCGCCCCTGCCCTTAGGCGCGTTGGCGGCCGCGCTCGGCTGGCCGGAGGAGCGCGTCGCCACGGCACTGCACGATGCCGAGCAGCATCCGGACATCGCCGACCCGCTGGCCGTGCACCGCTCGGCGCACGGAACGTACGGCGTCGTCGTGAGAGCAGGGCGGCTCAGCGCGGCACAGTGCGAGGTGCTGAACCGTGCGCGGGCCACCTGAACGGAACGGGTGCCGGGGCGGACCGCTTTTTCACCCCATGGGGTGGAGTGGGGGACGGGGGCGCCGGTGGTCGGGAGCAGGCGCGGGGCGGGAGCGGGTGGGGGCATAGTGCGATAAAAGGGGGGATGGGCGTGTTGGGCAGCGCTCCGTGCTTCCTGTCCGCCCTCCTAGTTCCGCCATGCGCCCCGTCTGAACCCCGCCACACGTGGAACCCGGCCCGCCACCGCACCGACAGGCGGCCACCGGGCACCGTCCGGTGACCGCACCCGCCAGACGGCCACCGCACCGTCCGGTGACCGCACCCGACAGGCAGCCGCACCCGGCAGCCACACCGACCGGACAGAAACGAGGTCCCCCGTCCATGGTCAAGGACTCCGTCACCTCCCTGGACGCCCATTGGCGTGCCGCGAACTACCTGGCAGCGGGCCAGATCTATCTGCTTGCCAACCCGCTCCTGACCGAGCCGCTGCGGCCCGAGCACATCAAGCCGCGCCTCCTCGGGCACTGGGGCACCTCACCCGGCCTCAACCTGGTCCACACCCACCTCAACCGCATCATCAAGGAGCGTGACCAGGACACCCTGTGCATCTGGGGCCCCGGCCACGGCGGCCCCGCCGTCCTCGCCAACTCCTGGCTCGAAGGCAGCTACACGGAGATCTATCCGGACGTGACCCGGGACGCCGAGGGCATGGGGCGCCTGTTCCGGCAGTTCTCCTTCCCGGGCGGCGTACCGAGCCACGTGGCCCCGGAGACGCCCGGCTCCATCCACGAGGGCGGCGAGCTCGGCTACTCCCTCGCGCACGCCTACGGCGCCGCCTTCGACAACCCGGACCTGCTCGTGGCCTGTGTGGTCGGCGACGGCGAGGCGGAGACCGGGCCGCTCGCCACAAGCTGGCACTCGACGAAGTTCCTCGACCCCGTGCACGACGGCGCGGTCCTGCCGGTCCTGCACCTCAACGGCTACAAGATCGCCAATCCGACGCTCCTGTCCCGTATCCCCGAGGCCGAGCTCGACGCGCTCCTGCGCGGCTACGGGCACGAGCCCCTGCATGTGTCGGGGGACGACCCCGCGACCGTCCACCGCGAGCTCGCCGCGGCCTTCGACCGGGCCGTCGACCGGATCACCGGGATCCAGCGCGAGGCACGCGCCGCGGGCTCCCGGGCGCACCGGCCGGCCTGGCCCATGATCGTCCTGCGCACCCCCAAGGGCTGGACAGGGCCGAAGAGCGTGGACGGCGAGCCCGTCGAGGGCACCTGGCGCTCCCACCAGGTACCGCTGTCCGGAGTGCGCGAGAACCCCGAGCACCTGCGGCAGTTGGAGGCGTGGCTGCGGTCCTACCGCCCGGAGGAGCTCTTCGACTCCGAAGGACGCCCCGCCGACGAGGTCCTGTCGTGCGTACCCGCCGGCGACCGCCGCCTCGGCGCCACCCCGCACGCCAACGGCGGCCTGCTCACCCGCGCCCTGCCGCTTCGCCCCCTTGAGGACTTCGCTGTCACCGTCGACAAGCCCGGCACGGCCCAGCACGAGCCGACCAAGGTGCTCGGCACGATGCTCGCCAAGGTCATGGCCGACACCGCGGGGCGCCGTGACTTCCGGGTGATGGGCGCCGACGAGACGGAGTCGAACCGGCTCGGCGCGCTGTACTCGGCGACCGGCAAGGCCTGGCAGGCCGAGACACTGCCCACCGACGAGCACCTGGCCACCGACGGCCGTGTCATGGAGGTCCTGTCCGAACATCTCTGCCAGGGCTGGCTGGAGGGCTATCTCCTCACCGGCCGCCACGGCCTGTTCTCCTCGTACGAGGCGTTCGTGCACATCGTCGACTCCATGGTCAACCAGCACATCAAATGGCTGCGGACGGCCCGCGCGCTGCCGTGGCGCGCGCCCATCCCCTCGCTGAACTACCTGCTGACCTCGCACGTCTGGCGCCAGGACCACAACGGGTTCTCGCACCAGGACCCGGGATTCGTCGACCACGTCCTGAACAAGAGCCCCGAAGCCGTCCGCGTCTATCTGCCGCCGGACGCCAACACCCTGCTGTCCGTCGCCGAACACGCCCTGCTCAGCAGGGACTACGTGAACGTCATCGTGGCCGGCAAACAGCCCTGCTTCGACTGGCTGGACCTGGACGCGGCCCGCGCCCACTGCGCGCGCGGCGCGGGGGTGTGGGACTGGGCCGGCACCGACGACGGCCTGCGCGACCCCGACGTGGTCCTCGCGGGCGCGGGCGACGTGCCCACCCAGGAAGCCCTCGCCGCCGCGGCCCTGCTGCGCGAGCACCTGCCCGAACTCGCCGTGCGGGTCGTGAACGTCGTCGACCTCGCCCGGCTCCTGCCGCGCGAGGAACACCCGCACGGCATGGCCGACTCCGAGTACGACGCGCTGTTCACCACCGACAAGCCGGTGATCTTCGCCTACCACGGCTACCCGTGGCTGATCCACCGCCTTGCCTACCGCCGCACCGGCCACGGCCACCTCCATGTGCGCGGCTACAAGGAAGCGGGCACGACCACCACCCCCTTCGACATGGTCGTACGCAACGACCTCGACCGGTACCGCCTGGTCATGGACGTCATCGACCGCGTCCCCGGCCTCTCCGTACGCGCCACGGCCCTGCGCCAGGAGATGACCGACCAGCGCACCCGCCACCACGCCTGGATCCGCGAGCACGGCACCGACCTGCCCGAAGTCGCGGACTGGTCCTGGCCCTACTGAGCCGCACCACGGCGGGGCCCGGGTCCCGCGGGACCCGCCGGACCCCGCACCCGACCGATCACCCACCGCTGGGGCACGCCATGAACCACCGCCGCACCACGACCCGACAGCAACACCACGCACGCCCCCGTCCACCCCGGACCGACGGCGCCCGCGTCGTCACCGCAGGCATCGACGGCTCCACGGCGAGCATGGCCGCCGCGGACTGGGCGGCCAGGGAAGCCCTGCTGCACGGGGTCCCGCTCCGCCTGCTGCACGCGGGCACCACCACCCCCGCGCCGCCCGCCCGGGTGCGCAGGCCGCACGGCGACGAGCGCGGCCGGGGCGTCCTCGACCGGGCCGCCGTCACCCTGTCGTACGTACACCCCGCGCTGGAGATCCACGCCCAGCACCGCGCGGGACCCACGGTGGCCGCGCTGATCGCCGCCGCCGCGGAGGCCGGGGCCCTTGTCCTCGGCTCCCGCGGGCGCGCCGGGGCCTGTGGACTCGCGGTCGGTTCGGTCGCCGCCGCGGTGAGCGCCCGCGCGAGCGGCCCGGTGGTGCTCGTGCGCGCCGGTGAGCGCCCGAAGGACGCGCACACCCCCGCCGCCGCCAGCAAGCCCTCGCAGCTCACGCCGCACCGGCCCGTCGTCCTCGGCCTCGACCCGTGGCGCTCCGGTGACGCGCCGATCGCGTACGCCTTCGACGCGGCCTCCGCGCGCCGCGCGCCGCTGCACGTGGTGCACGCCTGGACGATGGCGCCCCTCGACGCCTGCGCGCCCGATCGGGTACTCCCCTCCGACCTCACCGGCCTCGAACGGAAGAGCCGGGAGGCGCTCACCGCCGCCCTCGCGCCGTGGCGGCGCGCCCATCCGCACGTCACCGTCGTCGAGCGCGTCGGCTTCGGGCGCGCGGGGCACCAGTTGCTGATGGCGGCCACCGGGGCGTCGCTCCTGGTCATCGGGCGCAGTAGCGGCTACGGCGCACATCTCGGCCGGACCGCGCACTCGGCGCTGCGCCATGTGACGTGCCCGCTCGCGGTGGTGCCGCACGGTTGACGCGTACGGCCGCGCGCGAGCGATGAGTTTCGCCCCGGGCGAGGGTCATTACAGAGCACAGAGCACAGAGCACAGAAGCCATACGGACAAGCGGCACGGACGCGCGGCGTTCCGTGGCCAGGACAGGAGAGTGCCATGCCCAGGATCACACCCAACCTCTGGTTCGACACCCAGGCGGAGGAGGCAGCCCAGTTCTATGTCTCCGTGTTCCCGAACTCGGAGATCACGAGGGTGTCGTACTACGGGGAGGCAGGACCCCGCCCGGCCGGCACGGTCCTCACCGTCGAGTTCTCGCTGGACGGGCAGCCCTGCACGGCGATCAACGGCGGCCCCGAGTTCACCTTCGACGAGGCCGTGTCCTTCGCGATCGACTGTGCCGACCAGAAGGAGGTCGACCACTACTGGGAGCGGCTCACCGCGGACGGCGGCCAGGAGAGCCAGTGCGGCTGGCTGAAGGACAAGTACGGCCTGTCCTGGCAGGTCGTCCCCGCCGAGCTCGGCCGCCTGCTGGCCGACCCCGACCCGGCGCGGGCGCAGCGGGCCATGGCGGCGATGCTCAAGATGCAGAAGATCGACGTGGCCGCGCTGCGGAACGCGGCGGACAGCCTCTAGACGACCAATACCAAGGGGTCAGTGGTCGTAGGCGGTCAGTGAGCGCAGGACGGGCTGCCGGGTGGTCGTTGCCCAGGGCGCTCTACCGACGCCGCGTCAGTATCCCTGGCGCACCGCGTGGTTCGCGCTCGCGGGCCCGACCCGCGTGCCGAGCGCCGCTCACGCCTCGGCGGATGCTCCCGTCGCCGCCGCGATCAGGGCGGTCGCCGCCGCGCGGGAGGTCGCGGCCACCGTGGAGTCGTGGTCCATCAGGGCGGAGATGCCGGCGCCGTCGTAGAGGAGTTGGAGCTGCTGGCCCAGGGCGTCGGGGTCGGCGGCGCCGGCCTCGGCGGCGAGGCGGGTGAAGAGTTCGCGCATCCAGCCACGGAAGGCGTCCGCCGCCTCCTGGACCAGCCCGCCGGAGCCGGCCTCGGCGCCGGCGCGGATGAAGGCGCAGCCGCGGAAGTCGGGCCGGTCGAACTGCCGCCCCTGGGCCTCGAAGACCGCCAGCATCTGCTCGCGGGGCGTGTCGTGCTCCGCGACGGCCCGGGTGAGCCGGTCAACGGTGCCCGCGTGCCGGGCGTCGAGGTACGCCCGGACGAGCTGCTCCTTGCCGCCGAAGGTGTTGTACAGCGACGCCTTGGCCACGCCCGCGTGCTCGATGACCCGGTCGATCCCGACGCTCTGCACGCCCTCGGCGTAGAACAGCTCGTTCGCGGCGGCGAGCAGGCGCTCACGCGCCGACGGCTTCGCGGTGCTCTGGACACTCGCCATGACGGTCACTCCTTCAGACAGACCTGTCTGCATTATGCCCCGGCTGCGCCCCTCTGGCCGCGTCCCGGCCCGAGGCCGCCCCTCAGGCGTTGCCGCTGGCCCGCTCGCCCGGCAGGACCGCCGCCCCGTTCCGGCCGCCGCGCTCCAGCCTGAGCAGCGCGAACGCCGCGAGGACGATCACGGCGACGCCGTACTCCTGCGCGGTGGCGGTCAGTCCGCCCCCGTGGACGACGAGGAACCCGGCGATCACGGCGGGCACCCCCATGCCCAGGTAGGAGACGATGAAGAGCAGCGACAGCACCCCGGAACTCTCGTGCGGCCGGGCCAGCGGCATCACCGTACGGATGCCGCCCTGGAACCCGCTGCCGAAGCCGACGCCCGCGATGGCGGTGCCGACGAAGAAGCCGGTGGGGGAGGAGCCGCGGATCGAGACGAGGGTGAGGGCCACCCCGGCGATCAGCGCGAGGATGCCGGTGAGCATCACCGTCCGGGTCACCGCCTTCCGCAGGACAAGCACCGAGACGGCGGCCACCCCGGCGAGCACGAACAGACTCATCCCGCCGAGGAGTTCGGACCTGGAATGGGTCAACTGCCGTGCGAGGGACGGTCCGAGCGACCCGTACAGCCCGGCCAGAGCCCAGACGGCGAACAGCACCGGCGCGGCCACCAGCATCGGGCGGCGTACGGCGCGCGGCAGTTTGATCTCCGGCGCCAGGCTGGCCAGTGCCCCCGGCTTGCGGATCACCGTCTCCGCTATCAGCGCGACGGCGACGGCCTGGAGGACGAAGACCGCCAGCAGCCCGAGGTAGACCAGATGCGTGGGGGCGGGCAGGAACTGGACGACGAGGCCGGAGACCAGCGCGCCGGTCGCCGTGCCGATGCCCGGGACGACCGCGTTGGTGATCGTGCCGCGTGGCCGGTCGATGTCCATCATCCCCGCCCCGATCGCGCCGAGCGCGGCGCCGGTCGACAGTCCCTGGACGATCCGGGCCGTCATCAGCCCCGACACGCCGTCGGCGGTGGCGAACACGACCATCGAGGTGGCCTGCGCCGCGAGCGCGGCCAGCAGCACCGGCCGCCTGCCGACGTGGTCGGAGAGCTTGCCCATGGTGAGCAACCCGAGCAGCACGGCTACCGCGTAGACGCCGAAGACCACGGTGGTGGTGATCGGGTCGAAGCCCCATTCAGCCTGGTAAACCGCGTAGAGCGGGGTCGGCGCGCTGGAGGCCGCCAGCAACGAGACGGTGATCGAGGCGAGTACGTACAGCGCCACGTTCGGCGGCAGCCGCAGGCCCCGCGCGGATACGCCGGCGGAGTCGGATCCGGAACTGGATCCGGAACTGGATCCGGCGTCGGCGGGTGCCGCATCCGAGGTGCGCGCCGGTTCGGACGCCGGGACGACCGAGCGATTCGTCATGACCATTCCCGTCCGCAGTATGAGTAGACCTGTCTGTATAATCGCGGAAAACACATTAGACAGACAGGTCTACTCAGGTCAAGTGGGAGGGGCGGGCGTCGCCCGGGGCGGTACACGCAGGCAGCCGGCGCCACTGCCTCAGTGCCTCAGCGGGGTGCGGAGGTCGCCGTCATGACGGTGCCGGTATCAACGCCGGTGTCATCGCCCTTCCGCCTTACTGGAACACGTTCTACCGTGTGCGCCGTCAAGCCGCAGCGCCACGACAGGGGCGGGCGCAGGGACGACAGGAGGGGTCGTGCACCTCGAATACACGCCCGATCAGCAGCGGTTGCGCGCCGAACTGCGCACGTACTTCGCCGGGCTCGTGCCCGACCACGCGTACACCCGCCACGCCGAGCCCGCCGCCCGGAAGCGGTTCTACCGCGAGACGATCCGCCGCCTCGGCGCCGACGGCTGGCTCGGCGTGGGCTGGCCCGAGGAGTACGGCGGGCGCGGGCTCACGCCCATGGAGCAGTTCATCTTCTTCGACGAGGCGGCCCAGGCCGGTGTGCCGCTGCCGCTGATGGCCCTCAACACCGTCGGCCCGACACTCATGCGGTACGGCACCGACGAGCAGAAGGCGTACTTCCTGCCCCGGATCCTGTCCGGCGAGATCGACTTCGCGATCGGCTACAGCGAGCCCGACGCGGGCACCGACCTCGCCTCGCTCAAGACCCGCGCGGTGCGCGAGGGCGACGCGGACACCGGCCACTACACCGTGAACGGGCAGAAGATCTGGACGACCAACGGCGACACCGCGGACTGGGTGTGGCTCGCCGTCCGCACCGACCCCGAGGCCCCGCCGCACCAAGGCATCACCATGCTGCTCGTGCCGACGTCCGACCCCGGCTACTCCTGCACCCTCATCAACACCCTCGCCTCGCACGACACCACGGCCAGCTACTACGAGAACATCCGTGTGCCCGTCAGCCGCCGCGTCGGCGAGGAGAACAAGGGCTGGCGCCTGATCACCAACCAGCTCAACCACGAACGCGTCACCCTCGCCGCCCACGGCACCATGGCCGTCCGCGCCCTGCACGACGTCCAGCGCTGGGCCGCCGGGACCAAGCTGGCCGACGGCCGCCGCGTCATCGACCTGCCGTGGGTACGCCGCCGCCTCGCGCAGACCCACACCCGGCTCGACGCCATGAAGCTCCTCAACTGGCAGATGGTGAACGCCGTCCAGGACGGCACCCTCACCCCGCAGGACGCCTCCGCCGTCAAGGTGTACGGCTCCGAGGCCCGCCGCGACGCCTACGCCTGGCTGATGGAGGTCGTCGGCTCGGCAGGCGCCCTGAAGGAGAGCTCCGCGGGCGCCGTCCTCCACGGCGACCTGGAACGCGGCTACCGGTCCGCCGTCATCTTCACCTTCGGCGGCGGCAACAACGAGATCCAGCGGGAAATCATCTCGTGGATAGGCCTCGGCATGCCACGGGTCCGACGCTGAGCAGCGTCCGGCTCCCTCAGCAGTACCTGGTAACGCTCAGTGGGTGCAGCGGGACGATGTCCGCGGCCCGGTCAATCCTGAGTGATCCGGCCGTTTCGCTTTCCTCGGTCGAGATCCTCCATCACGCCGTCAAGCGTAGAGCGGCTACCCCATACCTTTCCTTCGAGGGCGCGTGAGAGGGCCCGCGCGGGCCAAGTGCGCCGGGGGCGCGCTCTGGTGGGTACGGGACTCGGGGGCCGTGCGCCCCCCTAATTCGTGGGATACCCCTCCGCCGCTCGCCGCATCACTGTTGTGTCACGAAGCCTAGGGACGCCGGGCCCGTCTTGACGCGACCTGGTTTGAACGCGCGGCCGGCGAGGCCGGGCATATGGGCGGAATTCGCATAAGGGGGACATTCCATGAGCAAGGGTGTGAACGACCTCGCCGATGGTCCCAACGTCGTCATCTGGGACATCACTTACGCTTGCCCGCTGCGCTGCATGCACTGCTACTCCGAATCCGGCAGACGCGGGTCACGCCAGGTCGGCCCCGACGACCTGCTCCGGATCACCGACGCGATCATTTCCCTGCGGCCGCGCCTGGTCACCCTGGCCGGGGGTGAACCGCTCCTTGTGAAGGGCGTCTTCGAGGTCGCGGACCGGATGTCGCGGGCGGGAATCTCGGTGATTGTTTACACCGGTGGATGGACGTTCCGGCCGTGGATGGTCGATGAACTTGCCCGCGTCTGCCGACGGGTCACCGTCAGCCTCGACGGCCCGGCGCCCGAGGTGCACGACCGGATCCGTGGCAGGGCCGGTTCCTTCGAGCGGGCGCTGCGTGCCTTGGAGCTGCTCGACGCGGGCGCTCACAGGCAGCGCGAACGGGGCGAAAAGGCCGTCGAGTTCGGCATCGACTGCACGGTCGTACGCGGCAACGCCGACCATCTGGAGGCATTCTGTACGGACATCGCGCCGCGGTTTCCCGAACTGAACAGCGTCGAGTTCTGCGCGGCCGTGCCGTCCGGCCTCGCCAGCCGGGTCGGGTTCGTCGAGCGGGAGTTGCTCTCCGACGAGCAGGTTGCCTGGCTGGAGAGCGACGGGCTGCGCCGGCGTCTCCGGTCGCTCACACCGTCCTCCGTCCGGGTCGCCACCACCGGCAACCTCGAGTTGCGGATGAGCCCCGCGCAACTGGCGCACGGGCCCGCCTTCCGGGCCGTGCAGATCGAGCCGGACGGACAGCTCCGCGCCATGCCCATCTACGAGGGCACCGTCGGGAGCCTCCTCGACGAGCCGCCGCAGGTGCTCTGGGAGCGTGCGGTGGCCCGGTGGAGCGACCCCTTCGTCACCGAGGCGCTCTCCACCGCGGAGACGATGCAGGGCTGGGCCGATGCGGCCCGGCGCATCGACTACCGCTTCGGATCCGACGCGGACCGCGACCGTATCGACCGCCGTGAGGCATTTCCCGCAGTTCCTGTGGCCTCGGCGCGGGCCGTCCGGTGAAGGGCGGGGTCCCCCGGATAAATTCGGTACCGGTCGGGAGCGCGGCCCAGGTCGGCGACACGTTCCTCGTCGACTGTGTGCGCGCGGCTCTGTCGCACCGCGCGGGGGAGGAGGGGGCGGCGTGGGTGGTAAGGCCAGGGGACTTCTGGTGCCATGTCCTTCCGCCCGGCGGGACCCCCCGTCTCCAGGGCTGGAAGCTGCATGTCTCGGCGGTTCCGCTGTCCGCGCCGCAGGTGCTCGCGAAGTCGGCCGAGGTACTGATTCGCGGCGGTTGCGCGTTCAAGTTCGCCTCGTCCGTGGCGCGGGTGGCAGAGCTGGTCTCGCAGCGCTTCGATCGCAGTGGTGGCGGCAAGTTCATCACCGCCTATCCGGACGGCGATGAGGAGCAACTGGTCGCTCTGGCCCAGGAGTTGCACCGGGTGACGCGCGGCCTTCCCGGTCCGGGCATTCTCAGCGACCGCCCGTGTTTCCCTGGGAGCCTGGTGCACTACCGGTTCGGCGCCTTCAGCGGAGTGCGCGTACTCGACAACGACGGCACCCGGTCCGCGATGCTCGTCGCACCAGACGGCACGCTCGTTCCCGACCGGCGCGCTCCCTGGTTCAGCCCGCCTTCGTGGGCGCCACGCGATCCGTTCTCCCGCGGCTCTGGTGGCACGCGCCCGGCGGCCGCGGGGCCCAAACCCGTACTCCTTGACGGGCGTTATCTCGTACACGAGGTGATCCGGCACTCGTTCGCGGGTGGGGTGTACCGGGCGACGGACGAGACCACCGGGGCCGCCGTGGTCATCAAGCAGGCGCGGCCGCATGCCGCCGCCACCCTGCTCGGCACCGACATACGCGATGCCCGGCGCCACGAGGCGGCGATGCTCGAACGCTTCGCCGCCTCGGGGCTCACCCCCCGCCACCACGGCATGTTCGAGCAGCAGGGCGAGGTCTTCCTCGTCCAGGAGGCGGTCTCGGGCTCCTCGTTGCGGGATTGGGTACGGGAGAACATCCGCCTCGACGACACGGACGCCTGGGGTCTGCCGCCGGAAACCGTCGAGCGGATGGCTCTGGACCTGATCGGCCTGGTGGACCTTGTGCATGCCGAAGGACTGGTGCTGCGCGACTTCAACCCCAGCAACGTGATGGTCACCGATGACGGCGAACTGCGCCTGATCGACCTGGAAATGATTGTGCGTCCGGGGCAGCAGGTCCCGCGCGTCCACACTCCCGGCTACGGGGCTCCGGAGCAGGTCGCCGCGCCGGGACTCGGTGCCGCTCCCGGCCTCGAAGCCGATCTCTTCAGCCTGGGGGCCGCCCTGCTCTACCTCGTGAGCGGATGTGACGCGCTGCGGGGCGAGGACGAGGGCGCCACCCGGACCGCGCGCGAGCGGGCCGAGCACTGGTTCCGGTTCCTCGCTGTCGGCAACGCGGCCGCGGCCCGCTGCGCCCCGGTCATCCTCGCACTCCTCGACGACGAGCCCGGGCGGCGCCCCTCGCTTGCCGCCGTACGGGAGTCGCTGGCCGCCGTGGCGGGCGAGGGCGGTGCGGGCGGCTCTGGCGAGGAGCCGGTGGAGCCGGCGCACTTGGTCGACGGCGGCCTGACGCGGCTGTTCGCGGACGCCGTCGAGCACCTCCTTGTCACCATGGACCCGGACAGCCCCGACCGGCTCTGGCCCTCCGCGCGATACGCCGCGACGGCCGATCCGTTCGGCGTCCAGCACGGTGCCGCCGGTGTCCTGGGGGTTCTCAGCCGTGTCTACGAGGCGCAGCACGAACCAAGGCTGATCGAGGCGGTACGGACCACGGCCGACTGGATCGACCGCAGGGTCGAGCGAGAACCGCGGTTCCTGCCCGGCCTGCACTTCGGGCGCTCCGGCACGGCATGGGCCCTCCTTGAGGCGGGCCGGGTCCTCGGCGACGACCAACTCCTCGGCCGCGCCGCCGCGTTGGCGCGGAAGGTCCCCGTCACCTCAGGCATCCCGGATGTCTGCCACGGCGTGGCCGGGGCCGGGCTGACCCAGCTCCGCTTCTGGGAGGTGACCGGTGAGGGCGACTTCCTCGACCGGGCACGACAGCAGGCGCAGGCCCTGGCCGCGGCGGCGGTCCGGCGGGACGGCCGCCATCTCTGGCCGATCCCGAGGGGATCCCTGGCCGCCACGCACGAACTCTCCCACTACGGCTTCGCACACGGTGTCGCCGGAGTCGGCGCCTTCCTCCTCGCCGCGGGCCGGGCCACCGGTGACGGCTCCTGTCTGGACCTCGCGACACGGGCCGCCGAGACCTTGGTGTCGGTGGCTGAGGTAGAGCGCGGCGCCGCGTACTGGCGCGTGGACGAGGCCGGTGGCCGGCGGCGTGCGCACTGGTGCAGCGGCTCATCGGGGGTGGGTACGTTCCTCGTGCGGTTCTGGCGCGAAACCGGTGCGGAGGCGTGCCGCGAACTCGCTCACCAGGCCGCCGTCGCGGTCCGTCGTTCCCGCTGGCACGCCGGAACCACCCAGTGCCACGGGCTCGCCGGCGACGGGGACTTCCTGCTCGACATGGCCGAGGCCACCGGCGACGAACGGTACCGCGACTGGGCCGGGGAACTCGCGGCGAGCCTGTACATGCGCCATGTCCTGCGCGACGGCCGCGTGGTCGTCCCGGACGAGTCGGGCGCCGCCGTGCTCGCCGACTTCGGCACCGGTCTGTCGGGGGTCCTTGCCTTCCTGCTGAGGTTGCGGGCGGGCGGCCCGCGGCTCTGGCTGCCCGAGACGTTCACCACGTCACAAAGACTCGTCACCGCCGCTCCTGACGGTGATGTGGCCGACGGAATCACGAGGAGGTGAATTCGCATGGAACTCGGTGTCGATGCCCTGCAACTGCTGGAGGAGTCAGAGCCTGAGGTGAGCGCTTGGCCGCCCACCACGATCTGCCTCTGCTGTGTTCAGGACTGAACCCGCGCCGGAACCCGGCCACTACAGTGAGTAGATCGCAAGGCGAGCGGGAGCGGTGCCGTCGGAGATCGGCATCGCTCCCGCTTTCGTGCGACCGCGGCCGTGCCCGGGAATCGACCACTCCCTGTTCAGCTTGACGGGGCGTCGTACACCAGGGAGTACCGCCAGAACAGGCGCCTGCGTACTCGGGCACCCGGCAGTTCCCGTGCGGCAGCGGCCCGGATGTCCCGCAGCGTCTCCCCGGGGGCGGTAGTGGGTGCCGTCATGTGCGGGGGCGGTGCCGCTGCCCGGGACGGGTGTTTGAGCAGTCCCATGACCGGGTTCGCCAGTGCCGCCGGGAGGGTGGCGAGCAGGTCGGCCGGGCCGGACTCCCGGTAGCAGCCCACGATCACTAGGCGTCCTCCCGGCGTCAGGCAGGCGCGCAGGTCGCGCAGCGCGGCCACCAGGGGGAGGTGGTGCAGGACCGCCACCAGAGTGACGGCGTCCCAGCGCCGCTCCTTGTCCCGGCTCTCGAAGTCGCCGTGGACGATGGCGACCGCGGTGTCCCCGGTGAATCGCTTCGCCGCGGTGTGGGCAGCCGCCGGGTCCGGTTCGAGTCCGGTGACGGTGCCGACGCTGTGGCGGAGCAGCGCGACCAGGTTTCCCGTTCCGCATCCGACGTCCAGCACGTCACGAGCGCCGACCTCCGCCACCCGATCGGCGATCCACGGGCCGTAGTGGTCGTTGTGGCTCCAGGGGTGTCGCTCATTGAAACGGTGGAGGCGGGACAGGAGGGACATGGCATCACGGTAGCCGGGCGTACCCGCCCGCAACGGTACGGACTAACCTGCCTCAAGGAGGTGGTGGCATGGGGGAGACGGGCGGGGTGGACGTCGGGCTCTTCGGGCCCTCTTCGGTTACCTGGCAGTTGCACAGTGATCCCATGATGTGGGTGGCCGGGGTGCGGGCCCTCTACTTGCAGGCGCTGCACCCGCGGGCCGTGCGGGGAGTCATGCAGAACTCCGATTTCCGCGAGGACGCCTGGGGGCGGCTGCGGCGCACCGCCAACTTCGTGGGCACGACCACGTACGGCACCACGGCCGCCGCCGAGAAGGCCGGTGCCCGGGTCCGGAAGATCCACACGATGCTGTCGGCCACCGTCCCCGACACCGGTGAGCGCTACGGCGTCGACGAGCCCGGACTTCTGCTGTGGGTGCACTGCGCGGAGATAGACTCCTATCTCCATGTCGTCCGTCGTTCCGGCATCCGGCTGAGCGATGCCGCCGCCGACCGGTACATCGCCGAACACCGGGAGAGCGCCCGCCTCGTCGGCCTCGACCCCGCCACCGTGCCGGGGTCGACAGCCGAACTCGCCCGCTACTTCGAGACCGTACGGTCCCAGCTCGCCGCCGGACCCGAAGCGCGTACCGTCGACGACTTCCTGCGGCGGCCGCCCACTCCGGCCCTCCTCGTCCCCGCACGCACCCTGCTGTGGCAGCGCGTGGCCGGACTCGCGTACGCGTCGCTGCCCCCCTACGCCCACGCCCTGTACGGCAGGCCCGCCCCGCCGCCGCCCGCCGTCACCCGCGGCCTCGTCACCACCGGCACCCTGCTTCGCCGCATCCCCACCCGTGTGCGCTGGCAACTCCCGCCCAAGCACATCCTGCGCGCCATGGCCAGGATCGGCCCCGGCAGCCGTCCCGACCCGCGCCGAGTCCCGTACGAACTCGACACCCGGGACGCCATACTGGACGGGCCGGGGAGGGCGCAGCGAGGCAACGGGGGCGACGGCACGCGATGGCGGACACCAGGCTGATCCAGAGCCGGTACCGACTGCTCGATCTGATCGGGCGCGGCGGCATGGGCGAGGTGTGGCGGGCGCACGACGAGTCGCTCGGCCGCAAGGTCGCCGTCAAATGCCTCAAGCCCCTCGGGCCCCAGCACGACCAGTCCTTCACCCGCGTCCTGCGGGAGCGCTTCCGCCGTGAGGCGCGGGTCGCCGCCGCCCTCCAGCACCGCGGGGTCACCGTCGTACACGACTTCGGCGAGCACGACGGCCTGCTGTTCCTCGTGATGGAATTCCTCGAAGGGCGCAATCTGAGTGAGCTGTTGGAGGACAACAAGCAGCATCCCCTTCCCGTCGCCGACGTCGTCGACATCGCCGACCAAGTCGCCTCCGCCCTCGCCTACACCCATGAACAAGGCATCGTCCACCGCGACCTGAAGCCCGCCAACATCATGCGGCTCAGCGACGGCACCGTGAAGATCTGCGACTTCGGCATCGCGCGGCTCGGCCACGACATCGGCCTCACCTCCCGCCTCACCGGCACCGGAATCGCCATGGGCACCCCGCACTACATGTCGCCCGAGCAGATCAGCGGCGCCGAGGTCGACCGGCGCAGTGACCTCTACTCCTTCGGCTGCGTGCTGTACGAACTCGCCACCGGCGCGCCGCCGTTCGACATGGACGACGCCTGGGCCGTCCTCGTCGGCCACCGCGACACCGTGCCCGAGTCGCCGCGCCGCCGCCGCGGCGAGCTTCCCCTCTACTTCGACCGCATCGTCCTCGACCTCCTCGCCAAGAAGCCCGCCGACCGGCCCGGTGACGCCCGCGAGCTCGCGCGGCGTATCACCGCCGGGCGCAGTGGGGCCGGTGCCTATGTGCCCACCGTCGTCTCGCCTCAGGTGCGGCGTGGTCCATCCGCCCCTCCCGGGGGCGGTGGGGCTGTCTCTGCCGCGCCTGTTGTGCCTGTGGTTCCCGTTGTGCCTGATGTACCTGTTGCTTCCACTGTGGCTTCCTCGGGCTCTGCCGCGCCCCTTCCCTCGTGGACGCGCGGCATGACCACCGGCCACAAAGCCACCGGCGCCACCTTGCGCAGCGTGCCCCCGGACGCTTCCGCCGGTCTGACCGGCGAATGGATTCCGCGGCCTGCCGACGGCCGCCACACCGTCGTGCCCCGGCCCGCGTCCGAGCGGCCCGCGTCCGGGTGGCCCGCGCCCGAGCGGCCCGTGTCCGTGCGGGCCGCCCCCGCTCCTGCCGTCGTCGCCGCCCTCGTCAGTCGGCACAACGCCGGGCTCAACCTCGGGCGGCTCGGCCGTTGGACCGAGGCGGGCGAGGTGCACCGTGCCGTCGCCGCCGAGCGCGAGCGCCTCCTCGGGCCCGACCATCCCGACACCCTCGCCAGTTGGTACGAGGTCGGCTTCACCCTCAGCCGCACCGGGCGTCCCGCGGACGCCCTGCGCGAGTACGGCCGCGTCGCCGAAGGCCGCGCACGCGCCCTCGGCGCCGGGCATCTGGACACCCTCGCCGCCCGCCAGGAGATGGCCTACGTCCTCGGCCGGCTCGGGCGGCACTTCGAGGCCCATCAGGTGTACACCCAGGTACTCGCCGTGCGGGAGCGGGCCGCCGGGCCCGACCACCCCGACACCCTGCGCTGCCGGCACAACCTGGCGTTCAACCTCAGCCGCCTCGGGCGCCTTGAGGACTCCTACCGGCTGGCCCGTGAGGTGGCCGCCGCCCGGACCCGCGTCCTTGGGCCCACCCATCCCGACACGCTGGTCACAAGGTACGAAGTCGCCTACGCGCTCGGGCAGTTGGGGCGTTGGCCCGAAGCCCTCCAGACCTACCGCGAGGTCGCCGACGCGCGGGCCCGGGCGCTGGGAGGTGACCACCCGGACACCTTCGCCGCGCGCTACGAGGTCGGCATCAGTCTGGGGCGGCTCGGGCGCAGCGCCGAAGCCCTTGAGCTCTATCGCGCCCTCATCGATGACCGCACCCGCGTGAACGGTCCCGCCGACCCCGAGACTCTGCGCGCCCGGCACGGGCTCGGGGTGAACCTCGGGCGGCTCGGGCGGTGGGAGGAGGCGCTGGCTGAGGCCCGTGACGTGTGCGCGATCCGCGAGCGGGTCCTTGGTGCCGACCACCCCGACACCCTGGTCAGCCGTCGTGAGGTCGCCGTCGGGCTCGGGTGGCTCGGTCGGTGGGCGGACGCCCTCACCGAGTACCGCGGGGTGGCGGCCGCCCGCGAGCAGGTCCTCGGCGTCGGCCACCCCGACAGCCTCGCGAGCCGCAACGACGAAGCCCACTGCCTGGAGCAACTCGGGCGGGGGGTCGAAGCCGTGGAGTTGTACCGGCGGGTTGCGGGTCGTGGTGCACTGACCGGTTGTGGGGGGTGGCGATGGCCGTGCTCGCGTAGTGGACACTGCCTGGTTTCATCGCGCCGTAAGTGTGTTGCTTGGCACGCTGCGCTCGGTCATACCGCCACGACCCCTCCGGTCGGTTCGGCGTCTGCGGGCCGGTGCTTCTTGCGGCTTCCGCCGCTCCCTCGCCCCCCTCTGTGGGCAACTGGTCCGCCAGGGGCGAGGGGGGTACCTCCCTGCTGGGACCCCACGCCGACGGCAACTGTGATGGGGGGAGAGTGGGACGCGACCGGCGCCCGTAAGGCGGAAACGTGTTACCAAGGATCATGCGAAGCTACGACGCAGTGGTGGTCGGCGGCGGCCACAACGCCTTGGTGGCCTCCGCCTACCTGGCCAGGTCGGGCCACTCGGTCCTCCTCCTGGAGCGCCTTCCGGCCCCGGGCGGGGCCACCGTATCCACCCGCCCCTTCCCCGGCGTGGACGCCCACCTCTCCCGCTACTCCTACCTCGTAAGCCTCCTGCCAAGGAAAATCGTGCGAGACCTGGACCTGGACTTCCGCGTCCGCAGCCGCACAGTCTCCTCGTACACACCGACAACCCGCGACGGCCACCCCACCGGCCTCCTCGTCGGCGGCGGAGAGGCCCGCACCCGGGAGTCCTTCGCCCGCCTCACCGGTGACGACCGTGAGTACACCGCCTGGCGGGACTTCTACGCGCTCACCGCCCACGTCGCGACCCGCGTCTTCCCCACCCTCACCGAACCCCTGCCCACCAAGGCCGAGCTGCGCCACCTCGTCGACGACGACACCGCCTGGCGCACCCTCTTCGAAGAGCCGCTCGGCAAGGCCGTCGAAGCGCGGTTCGCGGACGACCTGGTACGCGGCGTGGTCCTCACGGACGCCCTCATCGGCACCTTCGCCGACGCCCACGACCCCTCCCTGCGCCAGAACCGCTGCTTCCTCTACCACGTGATCGGCGGCGGCACCGGAGACTGGAACGTCCCCGTGGGCGGCATGGGCGCCCTGACCCGCGCCCTCGTCGACGCCGCCCGCGCGGCCGGCGCCGAACTGCGCACCGGACACGAAGTCACCCGCATCGAGACCGACGGCCGCCGCGCCGAAGTCACGTACCGCACCGAGGACGGCGAAGGCACGGTCGCCGCCCGCCACGTCCTGGTCGGCGCCGCACCGCAGGAACTCGCCGTCCTGACCGGCGACACCCCGCCGCCCCCCGCCGAAGGCGCCCAGCTCAAGGTCAACATGCTCGTGAAGCGGCTGCCCCAACTGCGCGACCCAGGCGTCGACCCCCGGGAGGCCTTCGCCGGGACCTTCCACATCGCTGAGGGGTACGAGGCGCTGGCTGCCGCCCACGGCCAGGCCGCCGCGGGCGGGCTGCCCTCCGCACCGCCGTCGGAGATCTACTGCCACTCGCTCACCGACCCGACCATCCTGAGCCAGGATCTGGTTGGTCGTGGTTTCCACACCCTGACCCTCTTCGGCCTGCACACCCCCGCCCGGCTCTTCTCCGACGCCACCAACGACACCCTGCGTGCCGCCCTCCTCACCGGCGCCCTCGCCCAGCTCGACGAGTATCTCGCCGAGCCGATCGCCGACTGCCTCGCCACCGACGCCGACGGCAACCCGTGCATCGAGGCCAAGACCCCGCTCGACCTGGAACGCGACCTGCGGCTGCTCGGCGGCAACATCTTCCACGGCGACCTGTCCTTCCCGTACGCCGACGAGCAGGACCCGCGCAGGACCGGCCGCTGGGGCGTCGAGACCCCGTACCCGAACATCCTCCTGTGCGGCGCGGGCGCCCTGCGCGGCGGCGGCGTCAGCGGCATCCCCGGACACAACGCCGCCATGGCCGTCCTGGGGCGGTGAGCTGGGCGCACGCGCTCGTGTACGGTCGGACACCGTTCGATGCGCGGGTTTCCCCCGCGTGCACGATGGAGACGAGAGGTGCTCACCTTGGCTTCCCGGTCCACGGCCTCGGGTCGCGGCGGGCGCGGTGCCGATGCCCGTACCCCCGCCGAATCCGCCGCCACTCTCACCTTCACCGAACAAGCCCGTCGTCGCCAGCTCGTCGAGTGCACGATCGACCTGATCTCCACCCAGGGCCTCCCCGCCACCTCCCTGTCCGCGATCGCTTCGGCCGCCGGCCTCTCCAAGGCCGCCGTTCTCTACCACTTCTCGTCCAAGGACAACCTCACCCGGGCCGCCCTCGATCACGTCCTGGAAGAGTTCACCGCGTACGTCAACGAACGCGTCGCGGCCGCGCCCGGACCCCGCGACGCCGTCATCGCCTACGTCCGCGCCATGATCGGGTACCAGCGCGAGCACCGCCGCCACGTCCGCGTCATCACGGAGATGCTTCTCGACGACCACGGCGGCACCCGGCTGAAGAACCCCGGCGGCCACGACACCGCCAGCCGCTGGCAGGCACTCGCCGGTCTTCTGGCCGAGGGGCAGCGCGCCGGTTGCTTTCGCGACTTCGATGTCCGGACCGTCTCCCTCGCTGTCGGCGGTGCCATCGACGGTGTGATCGGGCACTGGCTCGCCCACCCCGAGTTCGATCTCGACGTGGCTGCGGGTGAGGTGGAGACGTTCACCCTCAATGCCATCGGGGCGGCCAGGTAGGGCCCGGGCCCGAGAGGTGTGCGGTGCCCGGGGGCCGGGAAGCAGTTGCACCTGTGGGGCGCTTGTGCCGTCCGCCGGAACCGCGTGAGTGAGGAGCTGAGTTTCATATGGGGGGTCGTCGGGCATCGTCCGGTTCGGTTGGTTTCCCCGGCCCGTCCGGCCCGTCCGGCCCGTCCGGTTCTCCGGAGGTCGGCGGTGACCTCCTCGCCGACCTCGTTGAGCTGTATCAGGACCTGCACGCGTACCCCGAGCTCTCCTTCGCCGAGCACCGCACCGCCGCCGAGATCGCCCGGCGAGCCGCCGCCTACGGGTACGACGTCACCCCCGGCGTCGGCCGTACCGGCGTCGTCGCCGTCCTCGGCCACGGCGAAGGCCCCACCGTGCTGCTGCGCGCCGACTTCGACGCCCTGCCCGTCACCGAACGCACCGGCCTGCCCTACGCCTCCCGCACCGAAGGCGTCATGCACGCCTGCGGCCACGACATGCACGTCACCTGTCTGCTGGGCGCCCTGAAGCTCCTCGCGGACGCGCGTGCGCGCTGGCGCGGGCGGATCGTCGCCGTTTTCCAGCCCGCCGAGGAGATCGGCGAGGGCGCGCAGGCGATGATCGACGACGGTCTCTTCGAACGGTTCGGTACGCCTGACGTCGTGCTCGGCCAGCATGTCGCCCCCCTGCCCACCGGTATGGTCGCCTGTCACGCGGGGCCCGCCTTCGCGGCCACCGACTCGCTCAAGGTCGTCATGTACGGCAAGGGGGCCCACGGCTCCCGGCCGGAGACCTCCGTCGATCCCGTGGTGATGGCCGCCGCCACCGTCATGCGGCTGCAGACCGTCGTCTCCCGTGAGGTGCCCGCGGGGGAGACCGCCGTGGTCACGGTGGGGTCGCTGCGGGCGGGCACCGTCGACAACATCATTCCCGACGAGGCCGAACTGCGGCTGAGCATCCGTACGTACGACGAGGACATCCGCACCCGGGTGCGGGCCGCGGTCGAGCGGATCGTACGCGGCGAAGCACTGGTCGCCGGGGCCGAGCGCGAGCCGGAGTTCACCGCGCTCGACGCTTTCCCCGTGCTCGTCAACGACGAGGCCGCGGTGGCCCGCACCATGGGAGCCGTCGCCGTGGCCCTGGGCGACGGCCAGGTCGTCGACCCCGGCCCGGTGACCGGCAGCGAGGACGCCGGGCTCTTCGGCACCGCGGCCGAGGCCCCCGTCTGCTACTGGCTGTTCGGCGGCTGCGACCCCGAGGCGTACGCCACCGCGGCCGCCGCGGGCACCCTGGACCGTGACATCCCCTCCAATCACTCGCCCCGCTTCGCACCCGAAGCCGCGCCCGCCGTCACCACGGGGGTGACAGCCATGACCGCCGCCGCGCTGGAGTGGCTGGGGCGGCCTGTCACCTGATCCGCAGCGGGCGGTCAGGTCGCCGCGCGAACGCGGGCGCGTGTTCCGGCCGCAGCCCCACCCCGCCCACGTACCCGGCCACCATGCGCAGCGGCGGCAGTCCGCGCAGGAGCCGGAGCGGCAGGGGCAGTCGGCCGGGGACCAGCGTTCCGTCGAGCGCGGGTCGCAACAGTGCCTCGTGCTCGGCCAGTTGGGACTTCTGTGTGAACGCCGCGGGAAAGTGGCGGCGCCGTTGTACCCGGCGCAGCCGCGCCGTGTCGACGTGGCCCCGGCGCAGCGGCTCCGCCAGGTAGCGGGCCGCCGCGACCGCGTCCTGCACCGCCAGATTGACGCCGACCCCGCCCACCGGCGACATCGTGTGCGCGGCATCGCCGATGCACAGCAGCCCGTCCCGGTACCAGCGGCGCAGCCTGCCCATCGTGACGTCCAGGAGCTTCACGTCGTCCCAGGACTCGATCGCGGCCAGGGGCTGTCGGTCCCATCCGAGCAGACCGGCAAGGCGGTCGCGGAACCAGTCGATGCCGTGGGCGCGCAACTGCGCGTCCGTCCCCTTCTTGATGAGGTAGGACGTCTGGTAGTAGTCGCCCCGGTCCATCGTCGCCGCCACCTGACCGTCACGGATGCTCAGGAACACGCGGCCGCGCCTGGTGTCGTCGTCCGGTACGGGGGCGCGGACCTGCCAGACGTCCATCGGCACCTCGAAGGGCTCGGGCGTCAGTCCGGCCGCCGCGCGCACCACGGAGTCCCGGCCGTCGCAGGCCACGGTCAGGTCGGCGGCGAGCTCGCCGGGGCTGCCGTGTTCGTCGGTGTACGTCACACCTGTGACCCGGCCCGCCGCGTCGGTGCGCAGCCCCGTCACCGCCGTCCGCATCCGCAGCGTGAACGACGGCTCCTCGGCGGCCGCGGTCGCGAGCAGGTCGAGGAAGTCCCACTGCGGGACCATCGCGATGTACTTGTGGCGACCGGGTACGCGGCTGAGGTCGGCGGCCACGAACGTCTCACCCTCGACATGCATCCGCATCTCCGTCAGACGGTGCGCGGGCAACCGGGCGAACCGCTCGCCGAGGCCCAGCTCGTCGAGGAGCCGCAGCGTCGACGGGTGCACCGTGTCGCCCCGGAAGTCGCGCAGGAAGTCCGCGTGCTTCTCCAGGACGGTGACCCGGACACCGGCCCTGGCGAGCAACAGCCCCAGCATCATCCCCGCGGGGCCGCCTCCCACCACGCAACAGGTGGTGCCTTCCGTCTTTGGCTCGTTGTCCGTCGTGCCTGTCGTCTTCGCTGTGTTTGCCGTGTGCTCCATGTGTGCCACTTCCCCTTGTGTCTATGGTTCCAGAGGGGTGCGGCTGTCGGGTCCGTCCCCCTCTGACGAAGCGACTCTAACCGATCGGTCAGTGCTTTGACCGACCGGTTAGGTGCGATGAATCTGACGAGGCGTCAGCAAGAGGCTTCCTTCGTTCGGGGTGCTGCGGCATCCTGCGCCCATGCAGACGGAGCTGAGCAAGCAACTCGGGATCGAGTACGCCGTCTTCGGCTTCACGCCGTTCCCCGCGGTGGCCGCCGCGATCAGCAGGGCGGGCGGGCTCGGTGTGCTCGGCGCGGTCCGCTACACCGCGCCCGACGACCTCGCGCGCGACCTCGACTGGATGCAGCAGCACGTGGACGGGCGCCCGTACGGCCTCGACGTCGTGATGCCCGCCAAGAAGGCCGAGGCCCCGGAGGGCCGGAGGCTGACCGAGGCCGATGTGGAGGCGATGATCCCCGAAGGGCACCGGCGGTTCGTCGAGGAGACCCTGGCCAAGCACGGGGTGCCCGCGCTCGCCGACGGCGAGGCGTCCGGCTGGCGCATCACCGGGTGGCTGGAGCAGGTGGCGCGCGGTCAGCTCGACGTCGCCTTCGGCTACCCCATCAAGCTGCTCGCCAACGCGCTCGGCTCGCCGCCCGCCGACGTCGTCGCCCGCGCCCACGACCACGGCGTCCTCGTGGCCGCCCTCGCGGGCAGCGCCCGGCACGCCCGCAAGCACGCCGACGCCGGTATCGACATCGTCGTCGCGCAGGGATACGAGGCCGGAGGGCACACCGGGGAGATCGCCTCCATGGTGCTCACGCCCGAGGTCACCGAGGCCGTCGCACCGTTGCCCGTCCTGGCCGCGGGCGGCATCGGCAGCGGAGAGCAGGTCGCCGCTGCCTTCGCGCTCGGCGCGCAGGGCGTGTGGCTCGGATCGGTCTGGCTCACCACGACGGAGGCCGACCTGCACTCACCCGCGCTGACGCGGAAGCTGCTCGCGGCGGAGTCCGGCGACACGGTCCGCTCCCGCGCGCTGACGGGCAAACCCGCCCGCCAACTGCGGACCGAGTGGACCGACGCGTGGGACGACCCCGCGGGGCCGGGGACGCTGCCGATGCCGCTGCAGGGGCTGCTCGTCGCCGAGGCCGTGTCCCGCATCCAGAGGTACGAGGTGGAGCCGCTGCTCGGCACGCCCGTCGGGCAGATCGTGGGCCGGATGCGCAGCGAACGCAGCGTGCGGGCCGTGTTCGACGACCTCACCCGCGGCTTCGAGCGCGCCGTCGACCGGATGAACCGCATCGCAGGACGAGCCTGAGGAGACCGGAGACCCATGAGCACCCCGGAGCAAGGAGTGGCGCAGGACGCGGGGCAAGGTGCCGGGGAGGGGGGAGTGGGTGGCGCGGGGCAGGGCGTGCACGGGGTGGCGTCCGGCGGGGGCCAGGCCGCGAACGCCGGGCCGCCCGTCGGGTTCTGGGCCCAGGCCGCCGCAGACCCCGGGCGCGCCGTCCTCGTCGCCCCCGACGGCGAGGAGTGGACGGCCGGACAACTGCACGCCGCCGCCAACCGGCTCGTGCACGGGCTGCGCGCGGCAGGCCTCGATCGCGGCGACGCGTTCGCCGTCGTGCTGCCCAACGGTGTGGAGTTCTTCGCCGCCTACCTCGCCGCCACGCAGGCCGGTTTCTACCTCGTACCGGTCAACCATCATCTGGTGGGTCCTGAGATCGCGTGGATCGTGGCCGACTCGGGCGCGAAGGCCCTGGTGGCGCACGAGCGGTTCGGCGCCGCGGCGTCCGCGGCGGCCGACGAGGCGCGGCTGCCCGTGCGCCGGCGCTATGCGGTGGGCGACGTGCCGGGCTTTCGTCCGTACGCCGAACTCGTCGCCGGACAGTTGGATTCGGCGCCTGCCGAGCGCACCCTCGGCTGGGTGATGAACTACACGTCGGGCACCACCGGGCGGCCCCGCGGCATCCGGCGCCCGCTGCCCGGCAGGCTGCCCGAGGAGTCCCCTCTGGGCGGCTTCCTCGGCATCTTCGGCATCAAGCCCTTCGACGACAATGTCCACCTGGTGTGTTCGCCGCTCTACCACACCGCCGTCCTCCAGTTCGCGGGCGCGTCCCTGCATATCGGCCACCGGCTCGTCCTCATGGACAAATGGACGCCCGAGGACATGCTCCGGCTGATCGACCGGCACGCGTGCACCCACACCCACATGGTCCCCACCCAGTTCCACCGTCTGCTCGCCCTGCCCGAGGAGACCAGGGGCGCGTACGACGTGTCGTCGATGCGGCACGCCATCCACGGGGCGGCGCCCTGTCCCGACCATGTGAAGCGGGCGATGATCGAGTGGTGGGGCGAGTGCGTCGAGGAGTACTACGCGGCCAGCGAGGGCGGTGGCGCGTTCGCCACGGCGCGGGAGTGGCTGAAGAAGCCAGGTACGGTCGGCAGGGCGTGGCCGATCAGTGAGCTGGCCGTCTTCGACGACGACGGGCACCGGCTGCCGCCCGGTGAACTCGGCACCGTCTACATGAAGATGAGCACCGGCGGCTTCTCGTACCACAAGGACGCGTCGAAGACGGAGCGGAACCGCGTCGGGGACTTCTTCACGGTCGGGGACCTCGGCTACCTGGACGAGGACGGCTGTCTGTTCCTGCGCGACCGCAAGATCGACATGATCATCTCGGGCGGCGTCAACATCTACCCGGCCGAGATCGAGTCGGTCCTGCTCAGCCATCCCGCGGTCGCGGACGCCGCCGTGTTCGGCGTGCCGCACGACGACTGGGGCGAGGAGGTCAAGGCCGTCGTGGAGGCCGCCGAAGGGCATGTCGCGGACGATACGCTCGCCGCCGAAATCCTTCGCCACTGCGAACATCTGCTCGCCCGCTACAAGCGGCCCCAAAGTGTCGACTTCATCGCCTCCATGCCGCGCGACCCGAACGGCAAGCTGTACAAGCGGCGGCTGCGGGAGCCGTACTGGGAGGGGCGGGAACGGGCCGTGTGACACCGCCCCCGCCCCTCGCGGCGGTCAGCGCTGGCGGACCTTCACCACCTTCAGGCCGGGTGCACTGCGGATGTCCTTCTCGCAGAACCGCGAGGTCACCCAGCGCCCGGCCGAGTACAGTCGGGTCTGGTCCCGGTAGTGCGGCGAGTTCGGATTCGACGACTGGGAGTACGTCAGAAGGGTGCGGGCCTTCGGGCACGCCGACTTGTCCCAGCCGACGGCCTGGATGTGGCTCGATCCGTGCGCGACCTCCGTGTAGCCGCCGCCCCGCGCGTCCCACCGCGGCTCGATCTTGTTCCAGACGCCGAGGGACTCGGTGCCGCCGTGGATCGGCAGCCGTTTGCCGTTGCGTACGACGAACTGGTGGTCGCCCAGGCGCGAGTCGAGCGGGATGCCCGCCGCGTCGAGCTCCGCCACGGCCTCGGCGAGGGCCGTCGCGAAGCCGGGGGCCGCGGTGTCGAGGGTGTGCGGCGTGCGCACCGGGTCCGCGGCGGAGAACGGCACCCGCCACAGCTTCGCGGCCGGGATCCGGGCGGTCAGCGCGCGCCAGAACCGGTCGAAGAGCAGCGCGCCCCTGCTCGACGTGTTCATGGTGCGGTCCCAGGACTTGATGACCGGGCAGGCCTCGCGTACGTCGACGACCTTGCCGTCGCCGGTCCGGGCCGCCCCGAACGGCAGCGCGGCGCAGGCCCGGGCCACGTCCGCCGCGGCCAGGTCACCCGCGGGCGCGCGGTTCGCGAACTGCTGGCGTTGCAGGTCCTCGACGGTCAGCCCGCCGCGGTCGGCCATCGCCGCCACGTCCTGGAGCGCGCCGCGGGTGCGCATCGACCGCGGGGTGCCGACGGTGCCGAAGATCCGCTCGTAGTCGGTCAGCGGCCGGTCGGCGTTGCTCAGCCAGGCGCTGTCGTTGGAGTTCTCCGCGTACGGGGCGTTCTTGAGGGTCGGCATCCGGGAAGGGCCGAAGATGCCCCGCTGGAGCGCGTCCTTGTCCGAACCGAGTGCGCAGTCGCGGCGCGCGCCGTCCAGGACCGCGACGCCCGCCGCGGGATACGTGGCCCTGCCGAGCGCGGTGGAGCAGCGCCCGGCCAGGTCGTCGGTGATGCGGGGCAGCACCTGCGACTGGGTGAGGAGGGAGTTTCCGTGCCGGTCGGCGGCGACGGTGTTGACCCACGGCAGGCCCTGGGTGTCCCGCAGGGAGCGCAGGATGCCCGCCGTCGAACGGGCCTGCCCGAAGCGGAGGTTGGTGTCACCAGCGCGCAGGTTGCGGGCGTTGGGGTCGTTGAGGGCGTACGCCGTCCTCGTCGTCCACGGCAGCGGGAGCTGGTTGCCGAGCTTGGTGACGACCGGGCCGTAGCGCGTCCACCACTGGGTCCGGGCCACCGGGGCACCCCCGCGCACCGGGACGGTCACCGTGCGCTTCGTCATGCGTTCGCGCTTGCCGTCGACCACGTACACGGTCGGGTCGTCCGGCGCGAGGGTCAGCTCGTGCACGTTGAAGGGGACACCCGTCGCGACCGTGTGGCTCCAGGCCACGTGCCCGTTGAAGCCGATGTTGACCACCGGGGTGCCGAGCAGGGAGCCGCCGGAGACATTGAGTTCGCCCGGGATGGTCTGCTGCGACTGCCAGAAGCGGCGACCGCCCTGCCAGGGGTAGTGCGGGTTGCCGAGGAGCAGGCCGCGGCCGTTCGCCGTGGTGCGGCCGCTGAAGGCGACGGCGTTGGAGCCCATGTCGGCGGATTCGGCGGCGGTCAGCTCGCGCGCCGCTCGTGCCGCGGCGGCCGGATCCGGTGCCCGGCGGCTGTCACCGGCGCCCGGGGGCCGGGCCGCCGTGATGCCGTCGACGGCACGGCCCTCGCCGCCGAGCACCGAGACGGCGTAGGCGAGTCGGGCCTGGTCGAGGGCGGACACCGGGCGCACCCAGGCGGCCTTCGCGCACGCCGGGTCCGTGATCCGGTTCTGCTTCAGCCAGGCGTTGTAGCCCGCGGCGAAACCGCGCATCAACTCCTTGGCGGCGCGGCTCGGGCCGCGGGGCGCGGGCTCGTCGAGGAGCCGGTCGACGGTGCCCGCGTCCCGGACACCGCGGAAGTACTGGTCGCTCGCGAGGTTCGTGGTCGCCGACGACAGTTCCCCGCCTGGGTCGCCGTCGGGGCCGAAGTGCCGCGACCGCTCGCCGCGCACCGTGGCGAACCCCTCGGCCAGCGTGCACACCTGGTCGGCGGCCTGCGCCCAGCCGGTGCCGAAGCCGAGGTCCGCGTAGTCGTCGGCGAGGATGTGCGGAATGCCGTACTCGGTGTACCGGACGGTGGCGGACAGGCCGTGGGCGGACGGGTGGGCGTCGTCCTGTCGTGCGTCGTCCCGCGCCGCCGCCACGGGCGAGAGCAGGGCCGAGGCGGTGAGCAGCGCGGCGCCGAACGCCACGACAGGTCTGGTGCTTATGCGCATCGTGCCTCGCAACTGGTGTGGGAGCAGGGGCCGATGGAGCGTACCAAGCGGTATGTGTTGTGTCTGGAGGGCCGGTCGAGCCGATGACGTTCCCTCGTACCGCGCCTTGACCCGCGCACGGGGCCGCCCCCAGGATCACGCCCATGACGGGTGCGCGGGACATACGGGACGATGGCGGCACGGCGGCGGACACGGGCGGGGGCGTGCCGGGGGACGCGGGGGGCCCGGGAGCGCGGGCGAGCACGGTCGACGGGGTTCTGCGGCGCAGCGCACGCCGGGCACCGGCCCGCACCGCCCTGCACTACGCCGACCGCTCCTGGACGTACGCCGAGCTCGACGACGCCGTCTCGCGCGCCGCCCGTGTCCTCAGCGCGCTGGGCCTTCGCCGTGGTGACCGCGTCGCCGCCTACGCCCACAACTCGGACGCCTACCTCATCGGCTTCCTGGCCTGCGCCCGCGCGGGCCTGGTGCACGTGCCGGTGAACCAGAACCTGACCGGCGACGACCTCGCGTACATCGTCCGGCAGTCCGGCAGCGCCTTAGCGCTCGCCGACCCCGACGTCGCAGGGAACCTCCCCGCAGGCCTTTCCGTCCTCGCGCTCAGGGACGCCGACGACTGCCTGCTCGGCCGACTCGCCGTCACCGGCCCGTACGACGGCCCCGAACCTGACGCGGAGGACCTCGTCCAGCTCCTGTACACCTCGGGTACGACGGCTCTGCCCAAGGGCGCGATGATGACCCACCGCGCCCTGGTCCACGAGTACGTGAGCGCCATCCACGCGCTCGACCTCAAGGAGTCCGACCGGCCGCTGCACTCCCTGCCGCTCTACCACTCGGCCCAGATGCATGTGTTCCTGCTGCCGTACCTGGCGGTGGGTGCCGAGAACACGATCCTCGACGCACCCGCGGCCGAACCCGTCTTCGACCTGGTCGAGTCCGGCCGCGCCGACAGCCTGTTCGCGCCGCCCACCGTGTGGATCGGCCTGTCCCAGCACGCCGAGTTCGCGACGCGCGACCTGAGCGCCCTGAGCAAGGCGTACTACGGCGCCTCGATCATGCCGGTGCCGGTCCTTGAGCGGCTGCGCGCACAACTGCCGGGCCTCGCGTTCTACAACTGCTTCGGGCAGAGCGAGATCGGCCCGCTCGCCGCCGTGCTCGGGCCCGAGGAGCACGAGGGCCGCATGGACTCCTGCGGGCGGCCCGTCCTGTTCGTGGAGGCGAAGGTCGTCGACGAGGACGGCAAGGAGGTGCCGGACGGCACCAGGGGCGAAGTGGTCTACCGTTCACCGCAGTTGTGCGAAGGATATTGGGACAAGCCTGAGGAGACCGCGGCGGCCTTCCGCGACGGTTGGTTCCACTCCGGCGACCTCGCCGTGCGCGACGCGGAGGGCTACTTCACCGTCGTCGACCGCGTGAAGGACGTCATCAACTCCGGGGGTGTGCTCGTGGCGTCCCGCCAGGTCGAGGACGCCCTCTACACGCACCCCGCCGTCGCCGAGACCGCGGTGATCGGTCTGCCCGACGAGCGCTGGATCGAGGCCGTCACCGCCGTCGTCGTCCCCGGCGCGGACGTCACCGAGGCCGAACTCCTCGCGCACGCGCGCGAGCGGCTCGCCCACTTCAAGGCACCCAAACGCGTCGTGTTCGTGGACGCGTTGCCGCGCAACGCCAGCGGGAAGATCCTCAAGAGGGAGCTGCGGAAGCGCCTGGCGGACGGCTGACGCCCGATCCGTCCGGGCCCCGGTGGTTCCCTGGCCGGTGAACCCTGCCGCGTCGGGGGTGGGCCCCCGGCGTGGGTGCGGCCAGGGTGTCGTCCGTTGTCCGGCGGCCGACGTGGCGTGTCGGTGCGTTGTCGGCGGTCGACGTGGCGTGTCGGTCCGCTGTCGGCGGCGGCTGTGACCGTGGTGCGGACGGGGCCGGTGAACGGGCCCGGCCAGCGCGAGGAGCCGCCACCATGCCCGCCCCCGCCCCCGCCCCCGACCCTGTCCCCGACCCTGTCCCCACCCCCGCTTCCGCACAGCCCTGGGACGTACACCGGCTGCCGCCCGCCGAGGGCAGGACCTTCCTGGTGACGGGCGGCAACGCGGGCATCGGCTACTTCGTCGCCGAGCAGCTCGCCGGTACCGGGGCGGACGTGGTCATCGGCAGCAGGACCGCGGCGAAGGCCGAGGCCGCCACGACCGCGATCCGCGCCCGGTCCCCCGCCGCCCGCCTGCGCCACTGCCGCCTCGACCTCGGCGGCGTTGCATCGGTACAGCGTAGAGGGACACGGCCGTCAGCCACCGCCGTCGCCGCTGCAAGCGCGGTCGGCGACCGCAGCCGCCAGCGATCGCCGCACCGCCAGCGACCGCCCCCAGCGCCAACCCCCAGCAGGGCCACGCCCCCTGGAAGGGCCACGCCCCCCAGCAGGGCCGCCCCCCACCAGGGCCCCCAGCAGGGCCACGCCCCAGCAGGGCCACCCCCAAGCCGGGGTCCCCGCAAGCCCACCCCCACCGCCAAAGGGGCAGCCCCCTAACCCCCTCACACCCCCCGCAAGTCCACTACCCGGCGAATCTTCCCCACCGAGCGCTCGATGCTCTCCGGTTCCACGACCTCGGCGGTCACCGAGACGCCGATGCCTTCCTTGACCGCTGACTCGACTTCCCGGGCGGCGGCCTCGCGGCGGCCGGGTGGGGTGTCGTGGCGGGCCTCCACGCGGATCGTGAGGGCGTCGAGGCGGCCCTGTTTTGTCAGGCGGAGTTGGAAGTGGGGGGCCAGGCCGGGGGTTGACAGGACGATTTCCTCGATCTGGGTGGGGAAGAGGTTCACCCCGCGCAGGATCACCATGTCGTCGCAGCGCCCGGTGACCTTCTCCATGCGCCGGAACGCGCGGGTCGTACCGGGCAGGAGGCGGGTGAGGTCGCGGGTGCGGTAGCGGATGACGGGAAGGGCCTCCTTGGTGAGGGAGGTGAAGACCAGCTCGCCGTGGGCGCCGTCGGGCAGCACCTCGCCCGTGACCGGGTCCACGACCTCGGGGTAGAAGTGGTCCTCCCAGATGTGCAGACCGTCCTTGGCCTCCACGCACTCCTGGGCGACACCGGGCCCGATGACCTCCGAGAGTCCGTATATGTCCACGGCGTCGATCGCGAACCGCTCCTCGATCTCGGCCCGCATCGCCTCCGTCCACGGCTCCGCCCCGAAGATGCCCACCTGGAGCGAGGTCGTGCGCGGGTCGATGCCCTGCCGCTCGAACTCCTCCAGGAGGGTCAGCATGTACGAAGGCGTCACCATGATGATCTCCGGACGGAAGTCCAGGATGAGCTGCACCTGGCGCGTGGTCATCCCGCCGGACGCGGGGATCACCGTGCAGCCGAGCCGCTCGGCGCCGTAGTGCGCGCCGAGGCCACCGGTGAAGAGCCCGTACCCGTACGCCACATGCACCTTGTGCCCGGGCCGCCCGCCCGCCGCGCGGATGGACCGCGCCACGACGTCGGCCCATATGTTCAGGTCCTGCTCGGTGTAGCCCACGACGGTGGGGCGCCCGGTGGTGCCGCTCGACGCGTGCAGCCGCCGCAGCTCGGACTGCTCCACGGCGAACATCCCGAAGGGGTAGTTCGCCCGCAGGTCCGCCTTCGTCGTGAACGGGAACCGGCCGAGGTCGCCGAGGGTGTGGCAGTCGTCGGGCCCGAGCCCCGCCGCGTCGAACGCCGCCCGGTAGAAGGGCACGTTCTCGTAGGCGTGCAGCAGGGTGTCCTGGAGCCGTTCGAGCTGCAGTGCCTCAAGGTCCGCGCGGCCGAGCCGCTCCGCCGCGTCGAGGAGTGCCGGTGTGCGCGCCATCTGGAGATACCCCCGTCCATGCCGGGCGACCGTGCCGTCGGCCGATCTTGTGTCGGGGTCAGTTATTCAAGGTTCACCGCTTCTGGCAAGGGTTTCGTACGAGGTGTCGCGGGCGGCGGCACGGCCCGCTGGGGCGGCGGTGGTGCCGGGGACCGGAGTGCGGGAGGGTGCGCGCCGGGCGGTCCACGGCGGGGCTCAGAACTTGAAGACGGCGCCGGAGCGGTGGTCGTCGGAGAAGTTCCAGTTGACCCAACTGATCTTCTTCGAGGCCATCAGGTCCAGGTACTTCTGCGACATGGCGAAGTCGTTCGCGCCCTCGCCCGCGTAGTTCTGGGTACCGAACTCGGTCACGAACACCGGCAAGCTTCGCGGCCGCGCGCGAGAGCGTGTCCAGATACTCCTCGCGGTGCGAGTCGGCGTAGAAGTGGAAGGTGTAGAGGATCTTGGCGCGGGCGAGGTTGGCGTGTGGGTCGCCGGGGCTGAGCATGTGCCGGTCGACGATCACGTACATGCCCCGCGCGGTGGCCTGCTCGATGTCACGGCCCGCGCCCAGCGATAGTCGGCCTTGCCGCTCGGTGAGCGCTGGATGTGGTCCGTGAAGACCACCGCGCGGGGAATCTTGTAACCGGCGAGATGGCTCCGGCAGTGGGTCTGGAGCGCGGACAGATCCACCGTTCCCGCGCCGTCGCGCAGTTGGACCACCGCCGCGACCCGGTTGCCCCAGCGCTCGTCCGGCACCCCCGCGACCAGCGCGTCATAGACGTCCGGATGGGACTTGAGCGCCTGCTCGACCTCCTCGGGGTACACCTTCTCACCACCGGTGTTGATGCACTGCGAACCCCGGCCGAGCACCGTGACGATGCCTTCCTCGTCGACCGTCGCCATGTCGCCGAGCAGCACCCAGCGTTCGTCGCCGCGCCGGAAGAAGGTCTCGTCCGTCTTCTTCGGGTCGTTGTAGTAGCCGAGCGGTACGTGCCCGCGCTGCGCGATGCGGCCCACCTCGCCCGCACCGACCGGTTCGCGGGTCGCCGGGTCCACCACCTGCGTACGGGGGTTCACCCGCAGGCGGAAGCCCTTGTCGGGCCCCGAGTCGTCCGTCGCGGTGCCGTTGAACCCGGACTCGGAGGAGCCGAAGTTGTTGAGAAGCAGCACGTTCGGCGCGAGCGCCGCGAACTGGGCGCGGACCGTCTCCGACATGATCGCGCCGGACGACGAGACGCTGAAGAGCGAAGACAGGTCGGTGCCGCGCAGCGGGCCGTTCAGGGCGTCGATGAGGGGGCGCAGCATCGCGTCGCCCACCAGGGACACGCTGGTGACCTTCTCCTTCGCTATGGTGCGCAGCACCTCCTCGGGCGCGAACTTGCGGTGGATGACCAGGCGTTGGCCGAAGTGGAAGCAGATGAACGCGGTCAGCGTCGAGGTGCCGTGCATCAGCGGCGGGGTGGGGAAGAAGGTGATGCCGTCGCCGCCCGCCGCGACCCGCTCGGCGACCTCCTGCGGGCGCGTCACCGGTTCCCCGGTCGGGGCGCCCCCGCCGAGCCCGGAGAAGAACAGGTCCTCCTGGCGCCACATCACCCCCTTGGGCAGGCCCGTCGTGCCACCGGTGTAGATGATGAAGAGGTCGTCCGCCGAGCGCTCGGGGAAGCCGCGCTCCGGCGACCCGGATGCCTCGGCCGCGGCGAAGGGCATCGCGTCCGGCCCCGCGGCTCCGGGGGGCGCGTCGCCGACCCGGACCAGATGGCGCAGCTTCGGTGCCCGCGGCAGCGCCGCGGCGACCCGGTCCCCGAACTCGGCGTCGAAGACCAGCGCCGCGAGGTCGGCGTCCCGGTAGAGGTAGACCAACTCTCCCTCGATATAACGGTAGTTGACGTTGACGGGCACGATGCGGGCCTTGAGGCAGGCCAGGACCGTCTGGAGGTACTCGACGCCGTTGTACAGGTGCAGGCCGAGGTGCTCGCCCGGCTTGACGCCGTGGTCGATCAAATGGTGCGCGAGGCGGTTCGCCGCCGTGTCGAGCTCCGCGTACGTGAGCGCGCGCTCCGCGCCCGTGCCGGGGTGGTCGACGTACAGGAGTGCCGCACGGCCCGGCACCACGTCCACGACTGACTCGAACAGGTCGGCAAGGTTGTACTCCACCGCTCCTCCTGACCCCGGCGTCATCGCGTGTGGCGGTCACTAGAGCAGAGCCGCCCGCAACTGGGAAGGGGCGCGGCGACAGAAAACTGACTGACTGTCAGAAAACTATTGAACTGGCACGTCCCCTCCTGCAACCTGTTCCGGGTCTGACGACGGGAGGACGGCTATGAGTGGTACGGAACATCTCTCCGTACGGCGCGAAGGCGCCACGCTGATACTCACGCTCGACCGGCCGGAGGCCAGGAACGCGCTCTCGCTGCCGATGCTCGTGGGCCTGTACGACGGCTGGGTGGCCGCGGACGCGGACGACGAGGTGCGTTCCGTGGTGCTCACCGGGGCGGGCGGCGCCTTCTGCGCGGGCATGGACCTCAAGGCCCTCGCGGGCAAGGGCATGGGCGGCGAGCAGTACAGGGACCGGCTCAAGGCCGACCCCGACCTGCACTGGAAGGCCATGCTGCGCCACCACCGGCCCCGCAAGCCGGTCATCGCCGCCGTCGAGGGCGCCTGCGTGGCCGGCGGTACCGAGATCCTGCAAGGCACCGACATCCGGGTGGCGGGGGAGTCCGCCACCTTCGGGCTCTTCGAGGTCAGGCGGGGTCTCTTCCCCATCGGTGGCTCGACCGTCCGGCTGCCGCGGCAGATCCCCCGTACGCATGCCCTGGAGATGCTGCTCACCGGCCGCGCCTACTCGGCCGCCGAGGCCGCGTCCATCGGCCTCGTCGGGCGGGTCGTGCCCGACGGCACCGCGCTGGACGCGGCGCTCGCTGTGGCCTCGCGGATCAACGCGTGCGGGCCACTGGCCGTGGAGGCGGTCAAGGCTTCCGTGTACGAAGCCTTGGAGATGAGCGAGGTGGATGGCCTGGCGGCCGAGCTGAAGAGGGGGTGGCCTGTTTTTGATACCGCTGACGCGGCGGAGGGGGCTCGTGCCTTTGCCGAGAAGAGGGCTCCCGTTTTCCGGCGGGCGTAGGGCGGTCCTTTTTGTTCGGGTGCCTCGGTTTTGTTCGGGTGCCTCGGTCGCTTTTCGGCTGCGGGGCCGTTGTGGCTGGTCGCAGTTCCCCGCGCCCCTAACGGGGCGCCCCCTCATGGAAACGGAGTTCGAAGTGTTGCGTGCGCCGCTCGTCGTCGAGTTTCCCTTCACCCGGTCCCTCGGTCCCGTACAGAGTGCCTTTCTCACCGGGCTGCGCGAACGCACCGTGCTCGGTGTGCGCACGACGGACGGCAAGGTGCTCGTGCCGCCCGTCGAGTACGATCCCGCGACCGCGGACGAACTCCGCGACCTCGTCGAAGTCGCCCCCACCGGCACCGTCACCACCTGGGCCTGGAACCCCGAGCCCCGCCGCGGCCAGCCCCTCGCCACCCCCTTCGCCTGGGTCCTCGTACGCCTCGACGGCGCCGACACCGCCCTGCTGCACGCCCTCGACGCACCGGGCCCCGACGCCGTCCGCACCGGAATGCGCGTGCGGATCCGCTGGGCCGCCGAGCGCACCGGCGCCATCACCGACATCGCCTGCCTCGAACCGGAGACGGAGAAAGGGCCGCAGACGCCGCGTCAAGTCAGTGCGCACAGTGGGGTGTTCGAGGGCGAGGCCGCCGTTGCCGGGATCATCGCGCACGCCCGGCTCGACTACACCTACAGCCCCGGCCGCGCCCAGTCCCAGTACATCCACGCCCTCTCCGGGCGCAGGACGGTAGGCGAGCGCTGTCCCGCCTGCCGCAAGGTGTACGTGCCGCCGCGCGGCGCCTGCCCCACCTGCGGTGTCGCCACCGAGGAGCAGGTGGAGGTCGGGCCGCGGGGCACGGTCACCACCTTCTGCATCGTCAACATCAAGGCGAGGAATCTCGACATCGACGTGCCGTACGTCTACGCGCACATCGCCCTGGACGGCGCCGACCTCGCCCTGCACGCCCGGATCGCGGGCATCCCCTACGACCAGGTGCGCATGGGCCTGCGGGTCGAACCCGTGTGGAGCGAAGACGCCCGCTTCCCCGACCACTACCGCCCCACCGGTGAACCCGACGCCGACTACGACACGTACAAGGAGCTGCTGTGAACCGCGATGTCGCGATCGTCGCCTTCGGGCAGACCGGCCATCGGCGCGCCTGTGACGAGCTCTCGGAAGTCGAGATGCTCATGCCGGTCCTGCACGAGGTCCTCGCCGCCACCGGTCTGAAGACGAGCGACATCGGCTTCACCTGCTCCGGTTCGTCGGACTACCTCGCCGGGCGTGCCTTCTCCTTCACGATGGCTCTGGACGGCGTGGGTGCCTGGCCGCCGATCTCCGAGTCGCACGTGGAGATGGACGGCGCCTGGGCGCTGTACGAGGCGTGGGTGAAGCTGCAGACCGGCGACGCCGACACCGCGCTCGTCTACGCCTACGGCAAGTCCTCGCCCGGCTCCGTGCGCGACGTCCTGACCCGGCAGCTCGACCCGTACTACGTGGCGCCGCTGTGGCCGGACTCCGTCGCCCTCGCCGCGCTCCAGGCACAGGCGCTCATCGACGCGGGCGAGACCGATGAGCCCGCCCTGGCAGGAGTCGCCGCCCGCAGCAGGGACGCTGCCCACGCCAACAGCCACGCGCAGTTGCGCGGGCCGGTCCCGCACGGCGACTACCTGGTCCGGCCGCTGCGTACGGGGGACTGCCCGCCCATCGGCGACGGGGCGGCCGCCGTGGTGCTCGCGGCGGGGGAGCGGGCCCGGGAGCTGTGCGGGCGGCCCGCGTGGATCCGCGGTGTCGACCACCGCATCGAGCCGCACGGCCTCGGCGTGCGCGACCTCACCGACTCGCCGTCGACACGCCTCGCGGCCGAACGCGCCGGGGCCTTCGTGCGGCCCGTCGACACCGCCGAGCTGCACGCGCCGTTCACCTCGCAGGAGGTCGTCCTGTGCAGGGCACTGCGGCTCGGCGACGACGTGACGGTCAACCCCTCCGGCGGCGCGCTCGCCGCCAACCCGGTGATGGCGGCCGGTCTGATCCGGCTCGGCGAGGCCGCGGCCCGCATCCACCGGGGCACGTCCGACCGCGCCCTCGCCCACGCCACCTCGGGCCCCTGCCTGCAACAGAACCTGGTCGCCGTCCTGGAAGGAGACCCGCGATGAGCAACGCGCCCGGCAAGGAACCCGTCGCCGTCGTCGGGATCGGCCAGACCGAGCACGTCGCCGCGCGACGCGACGTGTCGATCGCGGGCCTGGTCCGTGAGGCCGCGCTACGGGCCCTGACCGACGCCGAACTGACCTGGGCGGACATCGACGCCGTCGTCATCGGCAAGGCGCCCGACTTCTTCGAGGGCGTGATGATGCCCGAGCTGTACCTCGCCGACGCGCTCGGCGCCGTCGGCAAGCCCATGCTCCGCGTGCACACCGCGGGCTCGGTCGGCGGCTCCACCGCGCTCGTCGCCGCGAGCCTGGTCGCGGGGCGCGTCCACGGCACCGTGCTCACCCTCGCCTTCGAAAAGCAGTCCGAGTCCAACGCGATGTGGGGCCTTTCGCTGCCCGTGCCGTTCCAGCAGCCGCTGCTCGCGGGGGCGGGCGGATTCTTCGCGCCGCACGTGCGCGCGTACATGCGGCGCACCGGCGCCCCGGACGCGGTCGGCTCGCTCGTCGCGTACAAGGACCGGCGCAACGCCCTCAAGAACCCCTACGCGCATCTGCACGAGCACGACATCACGCTGGAGAAGGTGCAGGCGTCACCGATGCTGTGGGACCCCATCCGCTACTCCGAGACCTGTCCGTCGTCCGACGGGGCGTGCGCGATGGTCCTCGCCGACCGCGCGGGCGCGGCCCGCGCGCCGCGCCCGCCCGCCTGGCTGCACGGCGGCGCGATGCGCAGTGAACCCACCATGTTCGCGGGCAAGGACTTCGTCTCGCCGCAGGCCGGGAAGGACTGCGCGGCCGATGTGTACCGGCAGGCGGGCATCGCCGATCCGCGCCGCGAGATCGACGCCGTCGAGATGTATGTGCCGTTCTCCTGGTACGAGCCCATGTGGCTGGAGAATCTGGGCTTCGCGGACGAGGGCGAGGGCTGGAAACTCACCGAGTCAGGGGTGACCGAACTGGACGGTGACCTTCCGGTGAACATGTCGGGCGGTGTCCTGTCGACCAACCCCATCGGCGCCTCCGGAATGATCCGCTTCGCCGAGGCGGCACTCCAGGTGCGGGGGCAGGCCGGTGAGCACCAAGTCCCCGGTGCGCGCAGGGCACTCGGGCACGCCTACGGCGGTGGCTCGCAGTTCTTCGCCATGTGGCTGGTCGGCGCGGAGCCGCCCCTGTCGTGACGCGCGGCGAGTGCCGGGCGGTGTTCCGAAGTGCCGTACGGGACCGCGCCTTGTCACCGCGGCCTGTGCTGCACCCGGGGCGAAAGCTAGGCTGGCGGCGGACGACGCATCGGGAGGAGCACGGACGTGGTTGAGAGCACCACCACCCAGCAGCATCCGCTCGCGGGTTGGAACAAGCCGGACCTCGACCTCAGTACCGCCGACTGGCGGTCGAGCAGTGAGGGGCGCGGAGATGTGGAGATCGCCTTCGTCGAGGGCTTCATCGCGATGCGCAACGGAGGCCGCCCCGAGAGTCCGTCCTTGATCTTCACGCCCGCCGAGTGGGGGGCGTTCGTGCACGGCGCCCGTGCGGGCCGCTTCGACCTCACCTAGGAGGTCGACACCGCCTAGGGGTTCGATACCGCCAGGGGGTCGACCTCGACCGGGGGCCGGTCCCTTGGGGGGCCGGTCCGCGGGGCGGGCCGGTTCGCGGCACGGGGCCGCAGGGCAGGGCCGTGGCGGGCGTCAGGGCGCGTCGGGACCGAGGTCGTCGTCGCCTTCGACGAAGGTGCGGACCACCTCGATGTCCCCGATCCGCGCGGGGTCGACCCGCCGAGGGTCGTCGCCGATGACGACGAGGTCGGCGCGCTTGCCGGGGGTGATACTGCCCGCGCTGTCCTCCCAGTGGCAGGCGTACGCCGCGTCCACGGTGTACGCGCGCAGTGCGGCGTCCACGCAGATCCCCTCGTCGGGGCCGATCCGCGCACCCGACGCGGAAGCCCGCTCCACCATGAACTGGATCGCCCGCAGCGGCGCCCCGTCGGCCACAGGACGGTCCGAACTGCCCACCAGGCGCACCCCGTGGTCGAGGAACCCGCGCCCCCGGTACAGCCACGGCGCCCGCTCCGCTCCCATGATCGCGGCGTAGTCGTCCCCGAAGTGCCGCAGGAAGTTCGGCTGGACGACGGCGGTGACGCCGAGATCGGCGAACCGGCGCAGTTGATCGGGGCGGACGAGGCCCGCGTGCTCCACGCGGTGCCGGGCACCGGGGCGCGGGTGTGCGCGCTGCGCGGCCTCGATGCCGTCCAGGGCGACGTCGACGGCGAGGTCGCCGATGGCGTGCACGGCCAACTGCCAGCCCGCGCGGTGCCCGGTGACGATGGTGTCCTTGAGCACGCCGGCGTCCATCTGGAGCCGCCCGTTCGAGTCGCTGCCGACGTACGGCTCGGTGAGCGCGGCCGTGCGGGCCATCATGCCGCCGTCGGTGAAGATCTTCAGCGCCCCCAGGGAGAGCCGCCCGTCCCCGAAGCCCGTGCGCAGGCCGAGCCCGAAGGCCCGCGTCGTGGTGTCATCGGGCGCGGCTTCGACCGGGCGCAGTGCGTCGGCGGCCACCATGAGCTGCACGCGTACCGGCAGTCTGCCCGACTCATGGGCGAGTTGATAGGCCGCCGCCTCGATCGGGCTGTGGGCGAACAGTTCGCTGCCGACGCCCGCTTCCGCGACCGCCGTCACCCCCTCGGACCTGCACACGCGCGCCGAGTGCGCGATGGCGTCGACGAGTTCACCCAGGGCGTGCGGCGGCCGCAGCCGCAGCACCTCGCCCATGTCCTCCTCCGCGAGGAACCCGTCCGAGCCCGCGAGCCGCGCCGGCAGGAGTTCGAGGACGGCGGTGTTCACGAGGCACGCGTGTCCGGAGACGTGTCCCAGGTGGACCTTGCGGCCGTCGCTGACCGCGTCGAGGTCCGTGGCGGTCAGGGGCCGGTCGAGGTCGCGCTGGTCGTAGCCCGCCAGGGTCACCCAGGCGTCCCGTGGCCGGGTCGCCACGGCGTCGGCCACCATGTGGAGAATGTCGTCGACGCGCCTGCTGGGCGCGACGCTCGGCACCTGTGCCTTCAGGCCCGCCCAGACCATGTGTACGTGGCCGTCGATGAAGCCGGGCAGCACGGTCGCGCCGTCCAGGTCCAGGACCCGGCGCGCCGGGAGCCCCGCGATGTCGGAGTCGAGGCCCACGATCCGGCCCTGCCAGATGCCGAGTTCACGGGCGGTGGGACGGCCCGGATCCATCGTGACGATATGAGCGTTGGTGATCCTGGTGCAGAGCACGAACAGATCCCTTCGAAGGGGCGGGCGTTACGGCTGGTCCTCGTCCTGAACGACCTTGTGTTCTATTGTTAGGTGAGGCTAGCCTAAGTTTGTTGGGGTGGTGGGTGGGTGGACGAGGAACGGGTGGAGCTGCGGGCGGCCGCGGTGAACCGCCTCGAGGCCTGGGCCGATGGTGTGGTCGCGGACCTCGACGCGCAAGAAGACGTCGATCGCTCCTTGTTGCGCGCGCTGTACGTGGATCCGAGCCTGCGCGAGGAGACCGCCGTGCGCCGCGCCGACGCACTGCGCGCGGCCGCCCTGGGGCTGGGTCCCGCGGGCTGCGCCGCGGCGGCGGGGGTGTCGGAGCGCATCCTGCTCAACTGGCAGACCCAGGAACCGTCGTTCGCGGCGGCGCTTGCGGCCGCGGCCCGGCTCGCGGCGCGCGAGGGCGAGCGGGCCCGCCTGGTGGCGGCCCCGGTCGGCCCCGGCGCCGCGGCGCTGCGGGTGGTCCTGCGGGCCGTGCGCGACGGTACCCCGCAGCCGTCGGCCGCCCTGCTCGGCGGCTGGTCGGAGCGGTCCTTCCTGCGGCTGCGCAGGCGCAGTCCGGAGGTCGCGGCCCTGCTTGCCGCCGCCCGCAGGGCCAGGGTGCGGGCCAGGAGGGCGGAGCGGCGCGGGGGTTCGGGGGGCGGGCGCGGGTACCGCCTCGTGCGGGTGGACGAGGGCCCGCTGGTCCACGCCCGGCCGCCGGGCGAGTCATGAGCGCGGGGGAGGTGATGGGCGCCCGGACCGGCGACGGGAAGCCGGTGCGGGCGGGCGGCGACAGGGAGTCGTGTACATTCGGCTGCCGTGCCGGGAAGATCGAATAGTTCCGGGGCGGTCGTCGGCGCGCAGCGTGCGATGACCTCGGGTCCGGCGGTCGATCACGACGGCCCGCACATCAATCCCCCTTCAGACATTGCAAGGTAAGGCTAACCTTATCTAACATGTGCCTGCTTAGGGAGGCGATGACGCGGGTGAACACTCTGCACAGCGGGCCGGATTCGACGTACGGCGGCACCGAGCCGACACACGGGGGACGCGAAGTGACGTACGACGTCTTGGGCATAGGCTTCGGGCCCTCGAACCTCGCGCTCGCGATCGCGGTCGAGGAGCACAACGCCCAGGCCGCCGATGACGAGCGGATACACGCGGGATTCCTGGAGAAGCAGCCCCGGTTCGGCTGGCACCGGGGCATGCTCATCGACGACGCGACGATGCAGGTGTCCTTCCTGAAGGACCTCGTCACCATGCGTGACCCCAAGAGCGGCTACAGCTTCCTGTGCTACCTCCAGGAGCGGGGCCGCCTGGTGGACTTCCTCAACCAGAAGACGCTCTTCCCGCTGCGCATCGAGTTCCACGACTACCTGGAGTGGGCCGCCGCCCGCGTCGCGGGACTCGTCGAGTACTCCTGCGAGGTCGTCGCCGTGAAGCCGGTCACCGAGGACGGCGAGGTCGTCGCCTTCGACGTCGTCAGCCGCGACCCGGGGAACCCGGACGCGACCGTCGTACGCCGGGCCCGCAGCCTCTGTGTGGCCACCGGCATGGAGCCGCACCTGCCGCCCGGCGCCGCGCGCTCCGAACGCGTCTTCCACAACAGCGAGTTGATCCCGCGCGTCGGCGCACTCCTCGAACGGGGTACCCCGGTGCGCCGCGCCGTCGTCCTCGGCGCGGGACAGAGCGCCGCCGAGAGCGTGGACTACCTCCACCGGCACTTCCCCGAGGCCGAGATCTGCTCGGTCTTCGCGAAGTACGGCTACACGCCCGCGGACGACAGCCCCTTCGCCAACCGGATCTTCGACCCGGAGGCCGTGGACATCTTCTACAACGCGCCGCCGGAGGTGAAGCGGTCCCTGGTCGATTACCACCGCGGCACCAACTACTCGGTGGTCGACATGGACCTCATCGAGTCGCTTTCGCGGACCATGTACCAGGAGAAGGTCCAGGGGCGCCAGCGTATGCGGATGCTGAACGTCTCCCGCATCCGCGAGATCGACGCGCAGGACGACGGCCTGCGGATCGGCATCGAGTTCCTGCCCACCGCCGAACGCGACGTCCTGGACGCCGACCTCCTGGTGTGCGCTACGGGTTACCAGCCGCGCGGCATCGACGAGCGCCTCGGCGAGCTCGGCAAGCTGTGCCGCCGTGACGAGGAGGACGCCCTCGTCGTGGGCCGTGACCACCGCGTCGCCACGCACGCGAACGTCTCCGCCGCCATCTATCTGCAGGGCGGCACGGAGCACACCCACGGCCTGACCTCGACCCTGCTGTCCAACACGGCCGTGCGGGCGGGCGAGATCCGCGCCTCGCTGATCGAGCGCCGCCGCGAGGGCAGCGCCCTGAACGGCTAGGGCCCGTCCGGCAGGGCCCGCAGTCCAGTACGAGGACCTGCGCCCGGCACGCCGAGAGCACGCGCCTGACGCCGCGGGGCCGCCCTCCGGGCGACGGAGGGAGTTTGACGACAGGCCCTAGCGCAGCACCACGCATCCCCGCGCGCGCAGTGCCGCCAAGGTGTCCTCGCCGTCGCGGACGTCGTTCCAGCGCAGATCCAGCTTCTCCAGGGACGGCAACGCGGTCAGCCAGGGCGGCACCGTGCGCAGCCGGTTGGCCCGCAGGTCGAGGCGGCGAAGCAGCGGCAGCCCGCGCACGGCCTCGGGGACGGTCTCGAACGCGTTCTCGCGCAGCTCGAGTTCGCGGAGTTCCCCGAGGTGGCGCAGCGTGTCGGGGAGCGCGGTGAGCCGGTTGCCGCGCAGCCACAGCTCGCGAAGACCGCGCAGTCCGCCGAGCGTCGCGGGCAGGTCGGTGAGGCGGTTGTGCTGGGCGCGCAGCTCGACGAGGGACGCCATCCGGCCGAGCCCGGCGGGAAGGGCGTCGAGCAGGTTCTCGCCGACATTGAGGTAGGCGAGCCGGTCGAGGCCGCCCAGCTCCTCGGGCAGGGCGGCCAGCCGGTTGTCGTGCAGATACAGGAAGTCGGTCAGCGCGGGCAGGTCCCCGAGCTCCGGTGGGACCGCGGCGAGGCGGTTGTGGCCGAGGTCGAGCGTGCGCAGGTCCGTGAGCGCGGCGACCCGGGCGGGCAGGTGCGTCAGCGCGTTGTCGGCGAGCAGCAGGACCTTGAGGCCCGGGTGGTTCCAGACCTGTTCCGGTACGGCGTCGAGCCCCGCCCGCCAGTAGTCGAGTACGGACCCGTCGGTCACCGTGCGTCTCCCCCTGCTAATGGTTGCCGCGGAACCTATCATTAGCGTCATGCCCGCAACGTCCGAGCGCTCCGAGCGCTCCGGTCAGTCCGCACCGTCCGAGCCCGAGCCGCCCGGGCCGACCGGCCCTTTTGGCACCGCCCTGACCCTCGCGCTCGCAGGGACCGTCCGCCACGACGGCCGCGGCGGCGTCGCGGACGACCTCGGAACGCCGGACGGGCTCACCACCTGGGTGCGCGCCCACGCGGACGTGCTCCCCGGTGCCCTCACGGCCCGGCGGTACCGCGCCGACAGGAGCGCACTGGAGGCAGTACGAGGGGTGCGCGCCGCGGTCCGTGCGCTCTTCGCGCGTGCGGTGCGTCCGGCAGCGCCGAGCCCGGCGGACGCACGGCGGCTGCTGCCCGTCGGCGAGGCCGTCGCCAGGCTCAACGAAGCCGCCGCCCGGGTGCCCACGGTGCCCGTCCTGAGCTGGCCGGACACCGCGGGGCCCACGATCAGGGACGAGCCGGCTCCGGGTGCCACGGGCACGGGGCGCGGCCGTGGCAGCACGGGCACGGACGCGGGTCCTGGCAGTGACGGCACCGCCACGGTCACGGACGCGGGTCCCGGCAGTGACGGCACCGCCACGGTCACGGACGTGGGTCCCGGCAGTGGCAGCACAGGCACGGACGCGGGTCTCGGCAGTGACGGCGCGACCCGGGCCACGGGTCCCGGCAGCGGCAGCACAGCCACGGCCACGGGCGCGGGTCCCGGCATTGGCGGGACGGCCACGGGTGCGGGCGCGGGTCCCGGCATTGGCGGGACGGCCACGGGCGCGGGCGCGGGTCCCGGCAGTGACGGCGCCGCCACGGTCACGGCCACGGGATTCAGCGGTGGCGGCGCCACCACGGCGGCGGCTCCGTCGCGGCCGCACACCCGCGGGCAGCACACCCCCGAGGACCTCCTGGCAGCGGCCCTCGCCCGCGCAGCGCTCGCGTTCCTCACCGGACCCGACCGGCAGCGACTGCGCGCCTGCCACGCGCCTCGCTGCGTGCGGTACTTCCTGAAGGACCACCCCCGCCAGGAGTGGTGCAAGCCCTCCTGCGGCAACCGTGCCCGCGTGGCCCGCCACCACGAGCGCGGCAGGCCCGCCCCCTGATCCCGAGGGCGGGCCGCTGAATCCCGGGGGGCGGGTCAGGCCCCCGCGCGCGCCCGCCCGTACCGCTTCCCACCGGCCCGTACCCGCCCGTACCGGCCCTCTCCGTACCCTTTCCGCCGCCGCCCCCCGGCCGTCTCCCGCCGCCGCCCCCGCGCCGGGTTCACCCCTTCGGACACGTACCATGGCGGCATGTCCTTCCTCCGCCGCCGCAGCTCCGCCACACCCGCGGGCCCGGACTTCGACGTCCTGGCCATGGATCCGGGTGACTGGCCCGGCAATCTGGGTGCCGGCCTGCTGCCTGCGCCCGACGGAAGCTGCCAGGGCATCTTCCTGCGCTACGACCTGTTCGGCGGCCGCGGCCCCGCGATGATCATCGGCAATCTGCCGGAGGGTTCCCCGGCCAGGGAGCTCACCGAGGGCGAGGCGCCCTTCGAGGTCGTCCAGCTCCTGCTCGCGCTGGAGAACGACGAGGAGGTCACCGTCGTCTCCAGCGAGGACGTGCCGGTGATGCAGGGCGACAACCTCCTGATCGTGCGCCGTCTGCGGCTCTCCGAAAGCCGTATCTCCTGTGTGCAGTTCGACCGCAGCGACAACGTCCTGGTGACGATCGCCGCCTGGGACCGCCCCATCACCGACGACCTGTACGCCCTCCTGAAGCCGCTGCCCGCCGAGCTGTTCCAGCAGGGCTGAGCCGCGGCGGCGAGTACGGCCTGCCCGGCGGGGTCACCGGCCGCCGTCGAGCACGGCGGCCGCGAGCCGCTGCCGCTCGGAGATGTCCCGCTGGATCCTGGCGAGTTGCCCGGCGTGCTTGCCGATGTCCCGCTTCTGATAGGCGACATCGACGGCGTACCAGATGCCGACCACGTTGTGCCGCTTCTTGCAGCGCGCGTCGGCGGTGGCGACGGCACGCTCCCGAGCGGTGGCCTCAGTGGTGCGCCAGGCCGGATCGGCCGCTGCTTCGACCGGCGTGTCGTAGGGGTATCCCGCTACTTCCATGCACCGGGACCACCGGGCGAAGGCGGCCGTGACGCGTGGGTCGCGCCGGGCCAGGCCGAGGCTGCGCTGGTTGATGCGATCGGCCTGCGGCGCGTCACCACCGGCTTCGGGTCCGTCCGCCTTGAGCTTCCGGTTCGCCGCGCCGAGGCAGCCACCGGCCGGGACGGTGCGGCCGTTGACGGTCTGCCCGCCCGCCGCTGCCTCTGAGCCCGGCTTGACGGTGCGGTCGTCCGTACCGGTGAGGGCCTGCGCCATGGTGCGGGGAATCGCCGTCCCCGGCCGCGGACCGGACGGCCGCGGGCCGCGGTCACTGCCCGCGGGAGCGTAACCGTGGACGCGCGCGGCCGAGGCGTCCGTGACCCAGTAGCGGTACTGCGTACGAGTCTTCGGCCGGAACCCGGTGTCGTTCCGCGGCATCCGGTAGGCGAACCCGAACTCCTTCATGCAGCGTTCGACGAGGGTGGCGCGGGCCCGCTCAAGGCGGTCGAGCTGGTCGTCCCTGAGCAAGTAGCGGTCTATCGGCAGCGGCTCGTCGACGGCCGTGGCCAGGGTGGGGAACGACGCGACCTGCGGATGGGACGCGGCCGCGTCACGTGGGGCGCGCGGTGTGCCGGAAGAACAGCCGGCCACGGCGAGAAGCAGCGCGGCCGCCCCCAGGCGCAGCGCGAGCCCGCGCGGGTCGATGGACAGTGATCGGGGCACCGGGGCCTCCTCGCGGGCGGGTACGGAGCGGGGACTGCCCCGCCCGGCGTGCGGGACGGGGCAGTCGGGAACCGTGTGGCCTCAGAGGAACTTGCCGGAGGCGTTGTCATTGCGAAGAGCGCCGAGGTTGCCCTCACCGCCCGCCGCGATGGTGGTGTAAGTACCCTGGTAGTTGGGGAACTTGTAGACCCGGAACCGCTGGCCGAAGTTCCAGTTGTCCACGGAGGCGGCGTTGTTGCGCACGGTCTGCCCGGCGCCGTTGCCGCCGCGCGGCCGGGTGCTGGCGACGAAGCGGTTGTTGCCGTGGTTCGCGTCGTTCTTGCTCTTGTAGACGGCGCCTTCGCGGTTCGGGTGGTAGTGGATGCAGGCGTAGCCGGTGGAGCAGCTCACGGCTGCGGGGCCCTGTGCCGTGGCGGGCGCGCCCGTGGACGCTCCCGCCGTTCCCGGCAGCACGGCGACACACGCGCCGCCGAGGGCGAGAGCGGCGATCAATGTCCTGGTCCTGGCCATGGTTTCCCCCAGTGTGGAGTCGTAGCGGTCAGGACGAGCTTGGTTCCCGCGTCCGCCGTGGCGACTTCCTGCCGCGCTGCGGGGGCTCGTCCGGTGTGCTGCGAGAAGCCTGCCGCAGGCGGGGTGCCGGGGGACAACTGTGTGCGTCTGAGCGCACAGTCCCAGGTCAGAGGGTTACCGCTGTACGGGGGTCGCGGGCTCCGCGGGCCGCCGTCCGGCCCGCGGAGCCCGCACGCTCACGATCCGGACGGCACCACCCGTACGTCGGCGGCGCGCACGAACGCCACCCGGTGGCCGAACTGGATCTCGTAGTACACGTCCTTGCCGCGCACGACGCGGTGCGGGGCGAGGTCGAACGTCGGCGAGTAGAAGTACTCGCCCGGGAGCTTGTCGCCGACGGCGTACTTCTGGCCCGCGAGGAGCTTGTAGGGCAGCGGCGAGATCGCCTGGACCGGGACACCGGCCGGATAGGCCTCCTTCTCCGGGTAGGCGCGGCCGTACACCGGTACGTCGGCGGCGCCGTCCTTGGGCGTCACGACGAGTCCGCGGGCGTCGACGGCCGTGGGCTGCTTCTTCGGGTTCTTGAACCAGGCCTTCTGCCCGAGGTACCAGACGGCCGTCCAGTCGCCCTTGCGCTCGGCGACGGCGTACTGCTGGCCCGTAGAGAGGCGCGAGCCCATGTCGTTCACGTCGATCGTCGAGGGCTCACCGCCGGGCCGCAGCCCGATGTCCTTGATCAGCGGGGCGTCCTCGCGGGGCTCGGTGTACACGCGTACCGCGCTCGAACCGTGCGGTGTGCAGGTCTCGCCCGGCTTGGCGCAGCCCGTGAACACCGGCTTGTTCGCGCTGAACTTCGGGGCGACCGTCACCAGGCCGCCCGCGGGGCCCGACGTGCGGTGGAAGGGCTTGCCGAGCAGCGTGAAGTAGTGCTGCCAGTCCCAGTACGGGCCGGGGTCGGTGTGCATGCCCCGGATGGTGGCCGCGGTGGTGCCGGGAACGGTGTCGTGGCCGAGGATGTGCTGGCGGTCGAGGGGGATGTCGTAGCGCTTGGCGAGGTACTTGACCAGGCGGGCCGACGAGCGGTACATCGCCTCCGTGTACCAGGTGTCGGGCGCCGTCAGGAAGCCCTCGTGCTCCAGGCCGATCGACTTGGCGTTGACGTACCAGTTGCCGGCGTGCCAGGCGACGTCCTTCGTCCTCACGTGCTGGGCGACGTGGCCGTCGGAGGAGCGCAGCGTGTAGTGCCACGACACGTACGTCGGGTCCTGGACGAGCTTGAGCACGCCCTCCCAGGAGCCCTCCGTGTCGTGCACGACGATGTACTTGATGCCCTGGCTCTTCGGGCGGTCGGCCTTGTCGTGGTTGCCGTAGTCCTTGTCGCCGAACTCCTCGTACGGTGCGGGGATCCACTCGCACGCAAGCGTCTGCGGGCAGTCCGTCCCGGCCGCCGGGGCCCTGCGCAGGCCCAGGTGGCGCAACTGCGCCGGGTCAGGGGCGAGTCCGGGCCTCGCGGCGAGGGTGAGGTGCTGACCGGCGTCGGTCGTGCGGCGCTGGCCGTCGCGGATCACGGCGAACACCTCGTTGGCGTACGAGGCCGCACTCGCCCGGTCGTCGGCGCCGGAGAAGCGTGCGATCGCCCCGTACCAGTCGGCCGGGTCGTCGCTGAGGGGCTTGCCCAGGTGCTTCTGGGTGGCGGCGAGCAGGGCCGCCCCGCCGCGGACGTTGGCGGCGGAGTCCTCCCGGAGCCGGTGGGCGGGCTGGCCGCTGAGCTGCGCGGCGCGCTTCAGTGTCTTCAGCCGGGCCGGGAGCTGCGCCTCCGTGGGTGCCTTCTCCTTCGGTAGCAGCGGGGGCCGCGAGCTGTCCCCGCGCGGGTCCTCCTTGCCGTGGCTGTGGTGCGGCACGGTGGCGAGTGCGGTACGGGCGTCGGTCAGGTGCATCGGGCCGTAGCCGCCGGTGACGCTCGGGGCGCCGCCGTGCGCGTCCCAGCGCGACTGCAGATAGGAGACGCCGAGCAGCACGCTCTGCGGCACTCCGTACTCGGCGGCGGCCGCGGCGAAGGCGCGCTGCAGCCCGCCGGACGTGGCGTTCGCGGTGGTGGCCCCGGGCGCGGCCGCCGATGACGCCGACGGGGCCGCTCCGAGCAGCGGCACAAGCAGCGCCGCGGACGCGAGCACCCCCGCCGTCCTGACGGAGCGTCTGCGTGTGGACGGGGCGGTGGCGGTGACGGATCCTCGCAAGACAGCCTCCTGGGACTTCTGGGCCGATGAAGCGTGACGGGGCGTGCGGGGCCGGGCGTGCGTCAGTGGTACCGGCTGGCCGACGATCCGTCAATCATGCCCAGAAGAAGAGATTTCCCATGTCAGCGCGGGTCTGGCGTGTTTTCGCCACGGACGGCGCCATCGCCTGCGGCGCGTCAGTGGCGTGGACCAATGGACGACGCCGGCGGCCGACGTCAGTGCTCACGTACCGGTTCGAGGAACTCGAGCCGGTTGCCCAGCTTGTCGAAGGCGTAGAAGCGGTCGTACCCAGGGAAGGCGTCGTCCCACGTGACGTCGACCCCATGCTCCTCAAGCCGTGCGGCGAGCGCCCGCAGCGAGGTCACGAGGATGCCCGGATGTGCTTTCCCGCTGGGGCGGAAGTCCTTCTCGACCCCGAGATGGACCTCAAGGCCGCCACCTCGGAACCAGCAGCCGCCACGCGCCGCGAGCACCGGCGGCTTCTCGAGCTCCGTCATGCCGAGTATGTCCCCCCAGAACTCCCGGCAGAGCTCTTCGGCACCCGGAGGGATCGCTAGCTGTACGTGGTGCAGCCCGCCGAACTCGTAATGGAGTGTTCCCTGAAGCACGGTCGCTCCCCTCTCTGAATATCTTGACATCAAGATATTCAGAGAGGGGAGGACCCGGCAAGGGTGATCAGTCGATCAGTCGACTGGGGGGCGGGGTGACCGGAACGAACGAGGGCGCCGATGAGCCGCCTAGACTCGGCCGCATGGTGCGACTCGGGATTCCCGTCATCGGCGTCACGGACATGGACCGGGCGGTGGCCTTCTGGACCTCGGCTCTGGAGCTGGTGGCCGCGGAGGAGTGGCGCAGCGAGACGTGGTGCACATTGCATCACGCCGACGGCTCGGGTCGGGCGCTCGGGCTCATGCGCAGTGATTCGCCGCCCGAGCCGCGGCCCCGGGTCCACCTGGACCTCTTCGTGGACACGACGCAGGAACAGCAGGCGGAGGTCGAGCGTCTCATCGAGCTCGGCGCGCAGGCCGTCGACTGGGACCTCTACCCGCCCGACCCCGACTTCGTCGTCCTCGCCGACCCGGACGGCAACATTTTCTGTGTCGTCGATCTGAGCCGCGCCCCGAGCGGCAGCGGCCGACCGGCGTCCTGACGCTCCGCGTGAGCGACCCCGCTCCTCGAACCGATGCGGCGCGAGGAGAGGGGAAGCGGGCTCACTGTCGAACCCGTCACGAACCGTAGTGGGCGGCGAAGCGGCTCACCAACATCCGTGTGCGACTGTGACTGTTTGGATACCGCGCGAGCGGATCGGCCGCCGCACGGAGCGGGGACGGCCGACGGTGACGCGAGGAACACGAGCGTCGACCCCGTTCGGCACGACCACGGCGCTCGCCGAGCGCAACATCGAGAAGAATCGTCGCCGCTGATCTGTGAGGACGGGCTGACGTCCCGTCAAGAACGTGGCCCAGCACCCCAGTTGCCCGCGCTCCGGAAGTCCCGGATGACCCGGGCGATCTCCGGGGCGTGTGTGAAGGGCAGCCGGTGGTCGGCGTCGAGCCAGGTCGTGGCGGTCTCCGGCCGGGCACGGACCAGGCGCTCGATGCCGGACCGCCAGAGCTGGTTGTACCGCGCCGTGCGCTCCTCGCCGTCGGATCCCGCCATGGAGGTCGACATGATCATGCTGACGGGGCAGTGGATCTTCTCGTACCGGGCGAGGGTGTGTTCGGTCCTGATCACATCGAGTTCGAGGTTCAGGTCGAGGATGTCCTGTGCGCCGAGCAGCACCCGGTGCGCGGCGCCCTTGCCGCCCTCGTGCAGCTCCGCCTCTTGTTGCCGCGCCACCTGCTCCTCCCACATCGCGCGGAACTCCGGCAGGTCGGCCTCGGTGATGAACGGTTCGGGCACCGGATTCGCCCCGTCGACGAGCACGACCCCGGCGACGGCGTCGGGATGCTCGGAGGCATGGTGCACGACCAGGTCCGCACCCAGCGAGTAGCCCACGAGCACGGGCGCCGCGGACAGGCCGAGGCGGCCCGGATCCGCGAGGACGGCGGCGAGGTCGCCGCGGAACGCGTCGAAGGAGTACCGGTCCGCGGCGGACGCGAGTCCGTGGCCCCGGAGGTCGAAGGTCACCACCTCGTGGTCGCGGCGCAGGAGTTCGATCAGCTCGTGCAGATCGGCCCGGGTGGAGCAGAGCCCCGGGCACAGGACCAGGGGACGACCCCGGCCGCCGCGCGTCACCGGGATCGTGACGCCGTCGTGGTGGACCGTGAAGTGCCGCATCACCCTTCTCCTCTCTCCTTCGTCCGTGGATCATCGACGAGGCTATCGTCGTCCGGGCCCGGGCCTTCTCCGGGGCGCCCGCCGTCCTGCTCGAAGGGGCGCCCTCCGTGCCGCCCCGGGCAGACGTGAGCGTCGGCAACACTGCCCTTACGGCCCTCCCCGCCGCCGCGCGTTCCCTGTTACACCTGGCTACGGGGGGGGCAGGGCGAGGGCGAGCAGAAAGGGAGTGCCGACGTGCACACAAGTGAGCGGGACGACCGGGCCAAGCCCCCTGCCCGCCTGCCGGCAACTCGGTCGACCCAGGAGCCCCGGACCGCCGCACCAGGCACGAACGAGGCGGCCGCGGCAGCCCGCGGCGGCCAGCTCGGCCCCGCCGACATGAGGGCCATCCAGGGGTCCGCCGGAAACACCGCCGCCAACCTCGCCCTGGTCGCACAGCGCCAGGCCCGCGGTGCGCACCGGGGACACAGGGCGCCCGTGCAGCGGGCCGGCGGCGGGCCCTCCAACGTGCTGTCCAACGACACGCGGGAGTTCGGCCCCGGCGGGCTGAAGCCGCCCCGGCAGGAGGACCAGGAGCACCTGGAGAGAGTCTTCCCCAAGACCAGGGACGGGGGCTTCCAGCAGTTTCCCGACCCGACCGCGACGGGCTACGCCCTGGTGGGCCAGCTCACGCAGCGACTCAACAAGATCGACCCCAAGGGCGCGATGGCCAGCTCGGGAAGGGCCGCGGACTGGGTGAAATCGATCAACCCGCAGCGGGACGAGGCAGGGGGCGCGTACCGCCGCAACTGCGGTGACGCGGCCCGCAGCTTCCTGGCCTCCTGGTCCGGCAACCCCACCGTGGCCGCCGGGGTGCACAACACGGGGCCCAGGGACGTCGAACAGGGCGGTAACGACCGGACGGCCAATATGCTGCGGACCCAGTGGCGGACCTCGATCAGAGAGGCGGCCGAGGGCGAGCGGGTCGAGAGCGTCTGGCCGGTCGTGGCGAGCCGTCTGAAGAACGCGGGGCACGGCGCGTCGAGTGTCGTGGTCTTCCAGCGCGAGGAGACGGGGCTCGTGCACGCCGTCTGCGGCGTCAACCACAACGGCAAGGTCGTGTGGATCGATCCGCAACTGGGACGGGTCAGCGCCGCGCCCATGTACAAGGGCACGCAGTACATGTCGATCACGCTCGACCCCCAGTTCGCACCGGTCGACGCGCCCGCCGCCCACCCCACGGCGCTCTCGCTGGACTGAGCGGACCGAGCCGCTCGACGAGTCGGTTGAGACGCGCCCCGGGGTGGGAAAGGGTCTGCGGTCATGGAGTACTTCTGTCACCACCGTTGCGCCTTCGACGAGCCCCGCACGCGTACGCCGAAACGGAGGTGCACGCCTGGGAGTCCGGGGGGGCGGCGGGGAGGACTCACCTTCGTGTGCCCCGGACACCCGCTCCGTCACCAGTGAGGAGACCGCGATGTCCACCGCGTACGACCACCGCAGGCTCGGCCGTGAGCTCGACCTGTTCGACACCGACCCGCTGATCGGCGCGGGACTGCCGTACTGGCTGCCCGACGGGGCGACCGTACGGCACGCCCTGGAGGAGTACATCCGGGCCGCCGAGCGAAGCGGGGGATACCGGCACGTGTACTCACCGGTACTCGGCAAGCGTGAGCTGTACGAGATCTCCGGGCACTGGTCGCACTACAGCGACGACATGTTCCCGCCGATGGACGTGGGCGGTGAGCAGGTGGTGCTGCGGCCGAGCCTGTGCCCGCACCACGCGCTCATCTACCGCTCCCGCTCCCACAGTTACCGGGAGCTGCCCCTGCGGATGGCGGAGCTGGGCGGCATGTACCGCTCGGAACTGTCGGGCGTCCTCGGCGGACTGACCCGGGTACGGGCCATCCAGCTCAACGACGCGCACATCTTCTGCACCCTCGACCAGGTCGCGCAGGAGGCGTACGGCGCGCTGGAGATGATCCGCCGCGCGTACCGGGCCCTTGGCATCTCCCCCTCCCGTTACCGGCTCTCCCTTCCCGGCGCGGGCGGCAAGTACGTCGCCGCGCCCGAGCTGTGGCGCCGGGCCACCGCCCTCCTGGCCGACGTCCTCGACCGCTCCGGGCTGCCGTACGAAGCGGTCGAGGGTGAGGCCGCCTTCTATGGGCCGAAGATCGACGTCCAGGTCACCGACAGCGCGGGCCGCGAGTCCACCCTGTCCACCGTCCAGGTCGACTTCCACCAGCCCGAGCAGTTCGACCTGCACTACATCGGCGCGGACGGCGCCAAGCACCGCCCGGTCATGGTCCACCGCAGCGTCATCGGCAGCGTGGAGCGTGCCGTCGCCCACCTCGTCGAACAGCACGGCGGTGCCTTCCCGCCCTGGCTCGCCCCCACCCAACTGGTACTCCTGCCGATCTCCTCCGACCAGGTGGCGAACGCCGAAGCACTCGCCGGGAAATGCGCCGACCTCGGTCTGCGCGCCGAGGTCGCAGGGCCTGAGCGGGGCAGCCTGGGCGCCCGGATCCGGGAGCACCGGCTCGTCCCCTACCAGGCCGTGATCGGAGCCAAGGAGGCCGCCGTCGACGACATCGCCCTGCGCCTGCGCGACGGGCGCCGCCTGGAGCCGCGATCGGCGGTGGACGTCCTCTCCCGTATCCGCGGACTCGTCGACCACCACAGCGTCGACTTGTGGGAGAGCGCCGCGCGTTCACAGACCGCCGAGGAACTCTCTTGAACAGAGGTGGCGCCCTTCCGCAAATCAAGGGCTGGGTCAAGCCGCTGAACCGGAGCCGCTCTTCCGGGGGTCCCCGGCGACGGTGGCCCCCGCGGGCCCGAACGGCGCCCCAACCTCCGTGCCGTGCACGGCAGTTGTTAGCGTGGGACGGTGCGGAAACGCCCCGAAGACTTCGATGAAGCCCGCCTCTGGGACGCCGCCGGAGAGTTCGGCGTATCCCCTTCGCGTGTCTCCTATGCCCCGGTCGGCTTCGGGGACCACCACTGGCAGCTCACCGACGAGGACGGCAGGCCGTGGTTCGCCACGGTGTCCGACCTCGACCACAAGGAGCACTGCGGACAAGGGGCCACGGCCGCGCTCGACGGTCTGCGGCGGGCCATGGACACCGCGCGAACCCTGCGCGAGCACGACGGACTGCGGTTCGTCGTCGCGCCCGTGTCCACGAAGGACGGCAGCTCACTCGTCGCCCTGGACGCACGGTACGCCCTCGCGCTCTTCCCTCACATACCCGGTCGCCCCGGCCGGTTCGGGCAGCGCCTCACGGACGCCGAGCGCGACCAGGTCCTGGGACTCCTGGCCAAGCTGCACGGCCGGACACCGCCGGAGAGCACCCCTGCGACGGCCCTTGAGCCCCCCGGGCTCGGCCGCATCCGTGCGGCCCTCGACGACCTCGGCGGCACCTGGTCGGGCGGCCCGTGCGCCGAGCCCGCTCGGCAACTCCTTGCCGAGCACGCAGCGACGGTACGCACCCGCTGCGCCGAGTTCGACGCGCTGACCGAGGAGGTACGGGGCCGTGGGGCACCCCTCGTCGTCACACACGGCGAACCGCACCCGGGCAACCTCATCCTGGGCGAGGACGGATACCGCCTCGTCGACTGGGACACGGTGGGCCTCGCCCTGCCCGAGCGCGACCTCTCCCTGCTCTCCGCGGAGCCCGCGGAACTGGCGCGCTACACCGAACTCACCGGCCGGACGCCGGACGCGGCGGCCCTCGCGCTGTACCGACTGCGGTGGAGCCTGCTGGACATCGCCGAGTTCCTGGAGTGGTTCCGCGATGAGCACGACCGTTCCGAGGACACCGGGACGGCGTGGCAGGGGTTCACCGAGACGCTCGACCGGCTCACGCTGCCCGTGTGACCTGACAGAGGGCGCCGCCCCCCCCGCGCACGGAAGGAAGGACCCGCGGCGCGTCCCTGTCCTTGCGCGTCGCGGGTCCTCGTCGTGGCTCCGTCAGCGAGTGCCGACCGCTGCCCGTACGGCCCGGCGGGCCATCTGACAGTCGTCGTGCAGCCGCCGCAGCAGCAGCCGTTGTTCCTCGCCGGACGGTGCGGCACCGGCAAGGGCGGCACCACCCGGTGCCGGTTCGTGCAGCGAACGCTGTACGGCCATCTCGCACAGCCTGATCTCATGCGTGAGCACCAGCATCAGGTTGACCAGGAAGGCGTCGCGCGCCGCGGGGCCCGGCGCCTGGGCGAGCTGGCTGATGTCGCGGCGCGCCAGGGGAGCGTCGCCGAGCACGGACCACAGTGTCGCCAGGTCGTAGCCCGGCAGGTACCAGCCCGCGTGCTCCCAGTCGACGAGAACAGGACCCGCCGGTGACAGGAGCACATTCGACAGCAACGCGTCACCGTGCGAGAACTGCCAGGTCAACTGCGGACCCGACGGGTGGGCGTGCGCCATGCCGTGCAGCAGCTTCTGCAGATCACCCATGTCCCTGTCCGTGAGCAGCCCCAGCTCGTGGAAACGGGCGATCCGCCGGCCGTAGTCCAGCGGCCTGCCGAACATCTCCTGCGGCGGACGCCATGCGTTGAGCCGCCGCACGGCATCCACCGCCGCCCGGATGTCCGCCCGGGGCGGGGCCTCCACGGGGTGCCGCTGCAGCGCGGCCACCCGGCCGGGAACCCGCTCGATCACCAGCGTGCAGTCGTCCGGGTCGGTCGCGATGAGACGCGGCGCGCGCACGGGCGGACGGTGCCTGACGAACGAGCGGTATGCAGCTATTTCGTGCCTGATCCGCTCGGCCCACAGGGGCGAGTGGTCGAGCAGGCACTTGGCCACGGCGGTGGCGCGGCCCGCCGTGCCGACCATGAGGACGGTGCGCCCGCTGCGCCGCAGCACCTGCACCGGCTGGAACTCCGGACAGATGCGGTGTACGGAGGCGATCGCGGTGCGCAACTGGGCGCCCTGTGGCCCTGACAAGTCGAGTCTCCCGCTGAGCGGCCCGGACGCCGGTACCAGGCGCGTCCGGCCGGCACCGAGCGGAGCGGCCGCGGGACGCGCCGGAGCCAGATAGGGGCCGCCTCCGGAAAGGGGAGCCTCCGCGGCGCGGGCGGAGCCGCGGGCCGGAGGGTGCGGTCGCAGCGGCCGGGGCGGGGCGGACACGGAGGACGATGCTGCGTACATGGGCGATACAGGTCCCTTCGTGTGCCGGCGAGTTGCGGCGCCCTCCCGCCCCGGTCGCTCTGGGTGCACCCTGGGGAATGCCTTGCGGCGACCGGGTCGGGGTGGCGCATTCCTACCTGACACCCGTCAGCCCCTGGCACACCATGTGGCGCACCCTGGCGAACCCTGGCGAATAGTCGCTCAGCAACTGACAGCGGGCTACTGTCAACTCAGCCGAGAACCTGGGGGCTTGACGTGAACGGACAACCCAACACCCGCCTGTCGGATCTCTTCGGCCTGGCGGGCTGGTCCAAGGGTGAACTCGCCAGACTGGTGAATCGGCAGGCGGCCGCGATGGGTCATCCGCAGCTCGCCACCGACACCTCGCGGGTGCGGCGCTGGATCGACGTGGGAGAGATCCCGCGCGATCCGGTGCCCAGGGTCCTTGCTGTTCTGTTCACCGAGCGTCTCGGCCGTGTCGTGACCATCGAGGACCTCGGTCTGGTCCGGCACGGGCGCGTAGGCAAACAGCGCGGCGACGGGAGCGTGGAGCACCCGGACGGCGTGCCGTGGGCGCCCGAGCGAACCGCCGCGGTCCTCACCGAATTCACGGGAATGGACCTCATGCTCAACCGACGCGGCTTGGTGGGCGCGGGTGTCGCGCTCACCGCCGGTTCCGCACTCACCGGCGCCATGCACGACTGGCTGCACACCGATCCGACCCTGAACGCCGACGCCCCCCGCGTCCACGACCCCCTGCACGCCGACCCCGCCGGATTCGACCGCTACGAGGCCGCCCCGATCGGGTCCCAGGAGATCGAGGAGCTGGAGCGCTCGGTCGAGGTCTTCCGCGCCTGGGACGCGTCCCGCGGCGGCGGCCTGCAGCGCAAGGCCGTCGTGGGCCAGTTGAACGAGGTGGGGGGCATGCTCTCCTACCGTCACCCCGACCATCTGCACCGGCGCCTGTGGGGCGTCGCCGCCAACCTCGCGGTACTCGCCGGCTGGATGTCCCACGACGTCGGCCTCGAACCCACCGCGCAGAAGTACTTCGTCATCGCCGCGCACGCGGCCCGCGAGGGCGGCGACCGGCCCCGCGCCGGGGAGGCCCTGTCCCGGGCCGCGCGCCAGATGGTGCACCTCGGCAAGCCGGACGACGCCCTGGACCTGATGAAGCTGGCCAAGTCCGGCGGCGGCGAAGAGGCGCTGCCGCGCACGCAGGCCATGCTGTACACCATCGAGGCCTGGGCACAGGCGTCGATGGGTCGCGGCCAGGCCATGCGCCGCACGCTCGGCATCGCCGAGGACCTCTTCGTGTCGGACAAGGGCGACGTGCCGCCGCCGAGCTGGATGCAGATGTTCGACGAGGCGGACCTGCACGGCATGCAGGCCCTGGCCTACCGCACCCTCGCCGAGCACGAGGCGCCCGCGGCCCGGCAGGCCCAGCGGCACGCCAAGGAGGCCATCGCACTGCGCGCCAAGGGCCGCGACCGTTCGACGATCTTCGACTACATCTCCCTGGCGTCGGCCTGCTTCATCGCCGACGAGCCGGAGCAGGCGGACCGGTACGCGCGCCTCGCACTGGTGTCCATGGGCTCCAACTCATCACACCGCACCTGGGACCGGCTGCGTGAGATGTACCGGCTGACCACCCAGTACGCGGGCTATCAGAAGATCGAGGACCTGCGCGAGGAGATCAAGCACGCCCTGCCGAGGACGGGCCGGCCGGGGGGAGGCAAGTGGGCCCAGGCATAGCCCGGGTGGATACGAGGCTCAGGCGTCGACCCTGGCCACCAGGAGGCACGCGTCGTCCTCGCGCAGGGCCACGCCGAATTCCTCCATGGCGACGCGCACACACTCCTGTGCCGTCCGCGCCTCGGTGAAGTGCGGCGCCAGGGCGAGCAGTCGTCTGGTCGCGGCCTCTCGGGAACGCCGCGGCACCAGGCCATCGGTGTAAAGGAACAGCAGGTCGCCGGGGTGCAACTGCTCCTCGGCCTGCCCGTAGTCGGCACCGGACGTCGCGCCGAGGAGCACGCCGTCGGGTGGTGTGAGCGCGCGCCCCGTTCCGCCGCGGAACAGCAGCGGGGCGGGGTGTCCCGCCTGTGCCCAGGTGAGGGTGTGGTCGTCGGCGTCGTACAGGCAGCACACGGCGCTGCCGAGCGCGGGCTGGGCGGAGGCGTCGAGCAATTGGTTCAGACAGCCCATGAGCCGACCGGGGCTCGTTCCGGTGACGGCCATGCCGCGCAGGGCGCCGAGCAGCATCGCCATGCCCGAGGTGACGGTGACGCCGTGGCCTGTGAGGTCACCGACGCTCAGGAGCGTACGACCGTCGGTCAGTTCGAGGGCGTCGTACCAGTCGCCGCCGATCAGCGCGGGGGAGGAGGAAGGGAGGTAGTGGGCGGCCAGGTCAAGGCTTCCGGAGCCGCCGCGCGGGAACCGCAGGGAGCCGCGCCACGGCGGCAGCACGGCCTCCTGCAGTTCGACCGCGAGCCGGTGCTCGGTCTGCGCGATGTGCCGCTGGCGCTGCAGCGAGTCACGGGTCTCGCGCACCGTTCGCTGGCTTCGGCGCAGTTCGCTGACGTCCCGCAGTACCGCCCACATGGAGGCGGTGGAGCCATCGGCGGCGAGCACGGGTTCGCCCATCATGTGCACCTGGCGTACGCCGCCGTCGCCGCGGACGATGCGGAACTCGCCGTCGATCGGCTTGCCGTCGACCAGGCAGTCCGTGACCATCGCCGTCAGCATCGGCTGGTCGTCGGCGTGCACCAGGGAGGGGAGTTCGTCGAGGGAGAGCGGCGGCGCCGACGGGTCCCTGCCGAGGATCCGGTAGAGCTCGCAGGACCAGTTGGCCTCGTCGTTGAGGAGATTCCACTCGGCGCTGCCGACCCTGCTGAGCAGGGAGCCGCGCGGCGGCTCCGGGAGCGCGGGCGGGTCGGCCTGCGGGACGGGGTGCGGCGGTCCTTCCCGGAGCTGGGCCAGGTGTCCGTGCAGATCGTTGAGCTGGTGGACGGCCAGGTCGCACAGTGCCCGCTGCCAGCGGCCCGCGGGGTCGCCGTGGTCGGCCGCGGTCTCACGGCGCACGGCGTCGACCTCGCCGCGCAACCGGCGCGTCTGCGAGATCAGCGCGTCGACCGCGCCGTGCTCGTGCGGCCGGTCGGGGCGGTCCGCGAACACATGGGACGGCATGGGGTGCTCCGTTGACGATCCGGTGCGACCGGGCTGGCTGTGGGGAACGCCGGTCATGGCTTCTCGACCGGTAGCGGTGGGGCACGCGCCGACCTGCGTACTTCACCTACGAGACTGCCGTGGGTGACATGCGGGCCGGGCGCGGTACTGACTTCAGTAACAACTCTTCGACCGGTAACGACTCTGGCACAGCACGTCCATGCCCGTAAGGGATTTGGCAACACCCGATGCGGTGGTGCTTCTGGCATATGCCACAGTCCTTGCGGGGCGCAACGACCCGGCGGCCGCTGCGCTCCTCGACCGGCGCGGGAGCGGTGTACGTATCAGGAGCGCAGGTAGCGGATGACCGCGAGGACCCGTCGGTTCGCGTCCTGCGACACGGGCAGGCCCAGTTTGTCGAAGACCGCGGCCACATGCTTCTCGACCGTGCCCGCGGAGACCACGAGCGTCTGTGCGATCGCGGCGTTCGAACGGCCCTCCGCCATCAGGGAGAGGACCTGCCGCTCGCGGGCGGTCAGCGGCGCGAGCCCGGCCGTACGGCTGCTCGCCCCGGCGAGCTGGGTGACGACCTCGGGGTCGAGGGCGGTGCCGCCGCCGGCGACCCGGGCCAGGGCGTCGGTGAACTCCGCGACGTTCGCGACCCGGTCCTTGAGCAGGTAGCCCACGCCCGCCGAGCCCTCCGCGAGCAGCCGCGTGGCGTACTTCGTCTCGACGTACTGGGAGAACAGGAGCACTCCCGTGCCGGGGTGCTCACGGCGGATGTCGATGGCGGCGCGCAGGCCCTCGTCGGTGTGTGTCGGGGGCATGCGGATGTCGACGACCGTGACGTCGGGGCGGTGCTCGGCGACCGCGGCACGCAGCGCGTCCCCGTCGCCCACACAGGCGCACACCTCGTGGCCACGCTCCATCAGCATCTGGCCCAGCAACTCCCGCAGGACGGCGGCGTCCTCGGCGATCACGACACGCATGGCGGCATGCTCTCACGCGTGCAGCGGCAGCTCGACGACGACCGTCGTCGGGCCGCCCCGCGGACTGTCCACGAGCAGCCGCCCGTCGACCGTGCGCACCCGCTGCGCCAGACCGGGGAGACCACTGCCCGCGCCCATCCGGGCGCCGCCGCGCCCGTCGTCGCTCACCCGCAGCCGCAGCACACCGTCGGCGCCCTCCGCGACGGTGATCGCCGCCCTGGCCGCACCGCTGTGCTTGATGACGTTCGTGAGCAGTTCGGCCGCGCAGAAGTAGGCGATGGTCTCGATGGCGGGGGTCGGGCGGCGCGGGATGTCCGTGCTCAGCTCCACGGGCAGCGCGCCACGTGCGGCGAGGGTCGCGAGCGCGTCGGGCAGCCCCTCGTCGAGGGCGGGCGGGTGGATGCCACGGGCCAGGTCGCGCAGTTCGGTGAGGGCTTCGGTGGCGTTGTGGTGGGCGGTGTCGACGAGGTGCCGCAGGCGGACCAGGTCAAGGGGCGGGTGTGGGGGCGGGGCGGCGGGTTCGGGGGGTGGGTCGCCGAGGTGTTCTCTGATCATGTCCAGGGTCATGGCCACCGCGACGAGCCGCACCTGCGCGCCGTCGTGCAGATCGCGCTCCACGCTCCGCAGCAGGGCGACGGAGTCGTCGACGGCGAGCGCACGCGTCGTCTCCAGGTCCCGTACCCGCTCGGCGAGGCGTCCGGGCCCGAGCAGGGCGCGCAGGAGCCACCGGTCGGCCTCCACGACGAGCCGGGTCGGCCAGGGCGCGAGCAGCAGCAGCGCGAGGCCGAGGGCGAGCGCGGCGAACGTACCGGCGAAGCCGCGCACTTCGAGGCCGCCGACCGGGACGGGGGTGAGGACGGGCATGCCGCCCACGTCGCCCGAGGTGCCCTGGCCGAAGGCGCCCCACCGCAGCGGCGCCGTGAGGTTGACCAGACCGGTCACCCACCACAGCACCGCGTACAGGCCAAGGGCGCTCACCGGCAGTTTCACCAGGACGTACGCGACGGCCCGCCACCCGGCGCCGTCCCGCAACCGGGCGTCGAGGCGCCCCACCACGCCGGAGCCCGGCCGCGGCGGCACCGGGCGCGGCAGACGCTCGCCGAGCAGCCCCGACGCGAGCCCCCGGTGCAGCGCGCCGAGCCCTCGCGCGAGCCCCAGGCACCCGAGCAGAACGAACACCCCGATCACGGCGCCCACCAGCGAGACCGTCAGGCCCGCGCCGAGGGCGAGGAGTACGGTCAGCAGGACACCGCCCGTCAGGCCGAGCGGCAGCGCGAGGAGACAGTACGCCGTCTCCGTCCAGGCACGCCGGGACAGCGGTGCGCGCAGGAACGCGGTGGCGCGTGCTCGCGGCGTGGCCGGGTGGCCGTTCTGAGGGGTGGCCCGGGGGGCGTCCCGTGTACCTGGCGGTGTCATGACGATCATGCTAGGTCCGAGGCGGGCACCGCCGTAACGCGGCTTTCCTCCCACTGGACCGGGGGTTTTCCCCCACGCCGGGGCCTGGGTCGGGAGGCCGCAGGCCCGCGCTCAGTGGGTGATCGAGTCTCAGTGGGTGATCGAGTCTCAGTGGGCGATCGAGTCGATCAGCTCCCGTGCCCCCTGCCGCAGCAGGGTCACGGCCACGGACGTGCCGAGGGTCGCCGGGTCGAGGGGACCGGCCCATTCGTGGGCGTTGAGCACCGTCTTGCCGTCGGGCGTGAACACCTTCGCGCGCAGCGACAGATCACCGCTGGGCTCGCAGCGGGCGTACCCCGCGATCGGGGAGTTGCAGTGCCCCTGGAGGACGTGCAGGAACATCCGCTCGGCGGTGGCCTCCCGCCAGGCGTCCCTGTCACCGAGACCACTGACGGCGTCGATCGTCGTGGCGTCGTCCTCGCGGCACTGCAGGGCGAGGATCCCGGCGCCGATGGGCGGACACATCGTCTCGACGGAGAGGACCTCGGAGATGTGCTCCGTCGCACCGATGCGCTCCAGGCCGGACACGGCGAGCAGCAGCGCGTCCGCTTCGCCACCGGCGAGCTTCGCGAGCCGGCGGCCCGCGTTGCCGCGCATCGGCACACAGGTCAGTTGCGGGTGGGACGCGGCGAGCTGGGCGATGCGGCGCACCGACGAGGTGCCGATGCGGCTGCCCGCGGGCAGTTCGTCGAGGGTCCGGCCCGCGGGGTCGATGAGCGCGTCCCGGATGTCGTCGCGCCGCAGGAACGCCGCGAACGTCGTGCCCGCGGGCAGCGGCCGGTCCGCCGGCACGTCCTTGACGCAGTGCACCGCGAGGTCGGCCTCCCCTGCGAGCAGCGCCGCGTCCACCTCCTTGGTGAAGGCGCCCTTGCCGCCGAGCGCGGACAGGTCGCCCATCCAGCGGTCCCCGGAGGTGGTCACGGGCAGTACCTCGGTGCGGATGCCGGGGTGGCGGGCGGCGAGTTCGGTGCGTACGCGCTCCACCTGGGCGAGGGCCATGGGCGATGAGCGGGAGACGATGCGGATCAGCTCGGGAGCGGACATGGCGTACACGATAGGGCCTTCCGCTCAAGCTTCCGCAGTGGAGGCTGCGCCAACTGGGTTGTCGGGGTCGGTGGTTGGGCCGACCGTGGTGGTTCTGGGAGAATGCGCCGCCGCCGTGTCAGCTTCGGCGGCCGCATTCCCCCGGTTCGAGGGGCGGCGATGTCACCGCCATGTTCGCTGTGCAGTGCGGGGTGTTGCCCTCGTCGCCGTGCCAGTCGTCGGGGCGCGGCCGGACGAAGGCGAGGGCCGCGAAGGCCGCAAGGGCGAACAGGGCCGCGCAGCCCCAGGCCGCCTTGCCGAACGCGCTGTCGAGGGCGTCCGGGTCGGTGTACGCGGTGCCGGTGAGGCCCACCGCGAGCGGCAGCGCGGCGACCGCCAGGAGCTGCGCGATGCGGGCCGCCGTGTTGTTGACGCCACTGGCGAGACCGGCGCGGCCCGCGTCCACCGACGCCAGGACGGTCGCCGTGAGCGGCGCCACGAACAGGCTCATGCCGAGTCCGAGGACGACGACGGCGGGCAGGATGTCGGCGGCGTACGAGGCCCCTGGGCCGATCCGCAGCATCAGAAGCACACCCGCGGCGGCGATCAGCGGGCCCGCGCACAGCGGCAGGCGGGGGCCGATCCGGCGTGCCAGGTCGCCCGCGGGCGCGGAGAGCAGCAGCATCAGGACGGTGATGGGAAGGGTGGCCGTGCCGGCCTGGAGCGCGTCGTAGCCGACCGTGGTCTGCATCTGCACGGGCAGCATGAACAGGATTCCGCCGATGGCCGCGTACAGACACAGCGTCATGGTGTTCGAGGCCGAGAACAGGCCGGAGCGGAACAGCTCCAGGGGCAGCATCGGGTTGCGGCGGCGGTGCTCGACGAGCAGGAACACCGCGCCCGCGGCGAGTCCCACGAGCCCCGGCACCACGGTCGTGACGACCGACGCGTCCCCGGAGGCGCCGATCAGCGCGAAGCTCACGCCCGCGAGGAACAGCGCGGCGAGCACCGCGCCCGGCACGTCGAACCGCTGCCCTGCCCCGGACCCGGTGGCACGGCTCTCCGGCACGTGCCGCGCCGCCACGAGGACCAGGGCCGCGAGCGGCACATTGATCAGGAAGATCCACCGCCAGCCCGGCCCGTCGATCAGCCAACCGCCGAGGAACGGGCCGACGGCGCCCGCGACGCCGCCGAGACCCGACCACGCGCCCACCGCCCTGGCCTGGTCCCGCGCCGTGAACGTCGCCCGCACCAGGGCGAGGGACCCGGGTGTGAGCAGGGCGCCGCCCACGCCTTGCAGGGCCCGCGCCGCGATCAGGGTGCCCACGTCCTGTGCGAGGCCGCACAGGGCGGAGGCGAGCGCGAACCAGATGACGCCGATGACGAGCGTGCGCCGGCGCCCGATGCGGTCGCCGAGCGCCCCGCCGAGAAGGAGCAGCGCGGACAGCGTCAGCATGTAGGCGTTGACCACCCACTGCAGCGAGGAGATGGACGCGTCCAGGTCGCGGCCGAGGGTGGGCAGGGCGACGTTGACCACGGTGCCGTCCAGCAGGGCCATGCCGGACGCCAGGACAGCGCTCGCCAGGACCCAGCGCCCCCGTGCGGAGGCCAGGGCCACACCGTCGGTGCCACCGGGCGACGTCGTCACCGGGCCCACCGCCCTCCTGACCTGATCGTCCGGGGCGCCCGCGCGCCCGCCTACATGTGGACGGCGCCGTCGTTCATGTGGCTGTCGGCGGGGCGGCCCCTGCGGTAGAGCACGACCGTGACGACGAAGCCGACGGCGAAGAATAGCGCCGACCACCAGTACGCCGTCTCATAGCTCCGCATCTGGGCCTCCGCCTGTGCCTGCGGGGTCGGTCTGCGGCCGGAGAGGTAGTTCGACGCGGCGGTCGTGGCGAGGGTGTTGAGCAGCGCGGTGCCGATCGAACCACCCACCTGCTGACTGGTGTTGACCATCGCGGACGCCACGCCCGCGTCGTGCGCGGCGACGCCCGCCGTCGCCATGCTCATCGCGGGGGCGAAGATCAGACCGAGGCCGAGACCGGCGACGAGCAGCGGCGGCAGGACGTGCAGTCCGTATCCGCTGGTGGTCTGAAGAGCCGTCAGCCACGCCATGCCCACCGCCGAGAGGGCCATGCCCAGCGGCACGATCGGCTTCGCGCCGAACCTCGGCACCAGGACGTTGGTGGTCAGGACCGACACCACGACCATCACCGCGACCATGGGCAGGAACGCGAGGCCGGTGCTGATGGGCGTGTAGTCGAGGATCTGCTGCATGTAGTACGTCAGGAACAGGAACACGCCGAACATGCCCGCACCCGAGATGAACATGGCGAGGAACGAAGCGCCCCGGTCCCGGTCGAGCACCACACGCAGTGGCAGGAGTGGATGGACGGCCCGCGTCTGCCACCAGGCGAACGCCGTCACAAGGACCCCGCCGATGGCGAGGAAACCCCAGGTCAGCGGGTCGCTCCAGGCGTGGGTCTCGGCGTTGGAGAAGCCGTAGACGATGCAGAAGAGGCCGGCGGACACCAGGACGGTGCCCGGCACGTCGAGTTTCGGCCGGTCGTCCGGGGCTCCCGGGTGCAGCAGGCGGGCGCCGCCGAGCATCGCGGCCGCCGCGAAGGCGAGGTTCACGTACAGGCACCAGCGCCAGTCCAGGTACTCCGTCAGGACGCCGCCGAGCAGCAGCCCGACCGCGGCGCCCGAGCCCGCGACGGCGCCGTAGATGCCGAACGCCTTCGCGCGTTCGCGCGGGTCGGTGAACGTCGTGGTGAGCAGGGACAGGGCCGCGGGCGCGAGGAGCGCGCCGAAGACGCCCTGCAGGGCGCGGGCGGCGACCAGCATCCCGAAGCTGGTGGCAGCGCCGCCCACCGCGGACGCCACCGCGAACCCGGCCAGGCCCGCCAGGAACACGCCCTTGCGGCCGACCAGGTCGGCGACGCGCCCGCCGAGCAGCAGCAGACTGCCGAACGCGAGGGCGTAGGCGGTGACGATCCACTGCCGGTTGCCGTCGGTGAAGCCGAGGTCGCGCTGCGCGGACGGCAGTGCGATGTTCACGATCGTCGCGTCCAGGACCACCATGAGCTGGGCGATGGCGATGACCGCGAGGATCAGCCAGCGGTGCTCGTGCTTGCCACCGGTGTGCTGCGGGGCCGCGGTGGCCGACGGGGCGGCAGTGGCGGGTGGGGCGGCAGTAGCGGGCGGGGGCGGCTGTGACACCGGCTGCGGTATGCCCTCCGGTATGCCTTCCGGTATCCCGCCCGGAACGCCTTCCGGGCCGGGGCCTCCTGAGCCGGGGCCTCCTGAGCCAAGGCCCCCTGAGCCGGGGCCTGAGCCTGGGTCGGGGCCGGGCGAACGGTCCATGGTGACCTCCAGACCCCCCGCGCCTCGAGCGACACCCCCGTCACACGCTAAGCGTCCCGCCCATGCCTCGCGACCTGGCCGGACTCTTCCGGTACGGGGGCGGGGTCCTGCGGGGGAGCACCGGAATCCCCGGCCTTGCCGCGTCCCGACACCCTCCCGGCCAGCGCCGCGAACGGCTCCGCGTAGCGGGCGGTGAGGGGGCCGATCACGACCAGGATGAGGACGTACGCCGTGGCCAGCGGGCCGAGGGACGGCTCGATGCCCGCCGGGACCGCGAGGCCCGCGATCACGATGGAGAACTCGCCGCGGGCGACGAGCGCGCCACCGGCACGCCAGCGGCCCTTGACGGAGATACCGGCACGCCGCGCCGCCCAGTAGCCGGTGGCGATCTTCGTGCACGCGGTGAGGACGGCGAGGGCGAGCGCGGGAAGGAGCACCGGCGGGATGCTCGCAGGGTCGGTGTGCAGACCGAAGAAGACGAAGAACACGGCGGCGAACAGGTCCCGCAGGGGAGCGAGCAGGCTGTGCGCGCCCTCGGCGACCTCTCCGGACAGCGCGATGCCGACGAGGAAGGCCCCCACGGCGGCGGACACCTGGAGCTGCTGCGCGATGCCCGCGACCAGGATCGTCAGGCCGAGGACCACCAGGAGCAGCTTCTCCGGGTCGTCGCTCGACACGAACCGCGAGATGACCCGGCCGTAGCGCACCGCGACGAACAGCACGAGCCCCGCGGCGCCGAGCGCGATCGCGAGGGTGAGACTGCCCGCGGCCAGGCCCACGCCCGCCAGGAGCGCGGTGATGATGGGCAGATAGACGGCCATGGCGAGGTCTTCGAGTACGAGGATGCTCAGGATGACGGGCGTCTCCCTGTTGCCGAGCCGCCCCAGGTCCCCGAGGACCTTGGCGATGACGCCCGAGGACGAGATCCAGGTGACGCCGGCGAGGACGACGGCGGCGACCGGGCCCCAGCCCATGAGGAGGGCGGCGGCCGCGCCGGGCAGCGCGTTGAGCGCGCAGTCGACGATCCCGGCCGGGTACTGGGTCTTGAGGTTGCTGACGAGGTCGCTCGCCGTGTATTCGAGGCCGAGCATCAGGAGCAGCAGGATGACGCCGATCTCGGCGCCGATGGCGACGAAGTCCTCGCTGGTGCCGAGCGGGAGCAGGCCGCCCGTACCGAAGGCCAGTCCGGCGAGGAGGTACAGCGGGATCGGGGAGAACTGGAAACGGCCCGCGAACCGGCCGAGGAGCCCGAGCGCGAGAATGATCGCGCCGAACTCGATGAGCAGGACGGCAGAGTGCATGCGCTCACTCCCGGCCGAGTATCGTGGCGGCGCTCTCGACGCCTTCCCGGGTGCCGATCACGATGAGGGTGTCCCCGCCCGCGAGCCGGAAGTCCGGGGTCGGCGAGGGGATGGCCTCGGCCCGCCGCAGCACCGCCACGACGGACGCGCCGGTCTCGGTGCGCAACTGGGTGTCACCGAGCACCCGGCCGTTCCAGTGCGAGGTCGCCGCGACCTCGATCCGCTCGGCGACCAGGCCGAGATCGGTGGTGTGCAGCAGATTGGGGCTCTGGTGCGTCGGCAGCAGCGCGTCCACGAGCGCGGCCGCCTCCCCGGAGCCGAGCCGCACCGAGAGCGCGCAGGCGTCCGGGTCGTCGGAGCGGTAGGCGCTGAGCGTCCTGCTGCCGTCCCGGTGCGCCACGACGGAAAGACGCCGCTGCTCGCGTGTGGTCAGGTCGTAGCGCATGCCGATGCCTGGCAGCGGCGTTCGGCTCATACGTGAAACGGACACAGCTCTCCCCTGGTGCGGGCGGTGCGGGTGGGTCATTTCGTGCTCATGCCACCCTATCGGTCACGATTTTGCCGATACTTGGTGGTCTGCGGATGGGCGGTGACGCTACGGGGTGCGGCGCCGGGGGAGTGCCTTGGGGGTGCGCCGTCATCGCAGGCGCGCGACGCGTGGCCGAGGAGGTGCTCGGCCGGTACGGGGCCGACGTGGCGGACGCGCGGCGCGGTCACGGCTGGACCAACCGCACCTGGCTGACCGACGACCTCGTGGTCCGCGTCGCACCCCGCCCCGAACCTGCCGACCTGCTGCGCGAGGAGCGCCTGCTGCGGCTGCTGCCCCCCGAGGTCGGCTGTCCGGTGATCGTCGAATCGGGCGTCAGCGGCGGCCATGAGTGGGTCCTGACGCGCCGGGTGCCCGGCGAGAACCTCGAAGAGGTCTGGCCCTCGCTCGACGGCGCCGCGCGCTCCCGCGCGGTGGAGCAGATGTGGGAAAGGGTGCGGCACGTCCACCGCGTCGACCCGGCGGCCGCCGCGCCGCACGCCCGCTCCCGCTCCCCGTTCTTCGCCGAGGACGCCGCCGCCGCGACGGCCGCGCTCAGCCGCGTCGTCGCGGCCGGCGGCCTCGACGACGCCGAGGCCAGGGGCCTTGCCCGGGTGCTCGACTGCTTCTGGGCCGCGCTGCCCGCGGCTCCACGCGTGCTGAACCATGGCGACTTCTGCGCCCCCAACACCCTGTGGCACGACGGACAGGTCGTCGCGCTGCTCGACTTCGAGTTCGCCGTCGTCGCCCCGAGCGCCGTCGACCTCAACGAACTCGTGAAGATCGGTTACGGCCCGGGCGACGACGACCGTGCCCCGCTGCGTGCGGTGATCCGGCGCATCGCCACGGCCGAACTGCCCGGCGCGGGCGGCCCCGACGTGCTCCTCGGACACTCCGTCATGCTGGAGATGTGGGTCCTGGAGAACGAGCTGACGGCCGAAGACCCGGACGAGAACGACCTCGCCCAGGCGACGGCGATGCTCCGCGCGTTCGCCGAGGGGGACGGCGGCTACTACGCTCCGCTGCTCGCGGACACCAGGCACTAGGGACTGTCGGACACGCCCTACTGCGGCCCCGCGATGTCGGCGACCTCGCTTGCCATGGTCGTCGTACCGGTGACGTCGGTCGTGGTGAAGCGGCCGGTCTGGAGGCGGTCGGCGGTGTCGGCGACCCACCGACGGTGCCGACGAGGTGGAGGTCCTTGACCGGGTTCTTCAGGGACTTCGTGCGCAGCGCCGCATCACGGGACGCCCGGCGCGCTGCCGGAACAGGTATCGCCGCCCGGGCCGCGGAAGTGACGGCAGATCACTCGTCCGCCGCGCCCCGGCCGGCCGCGCGTGATCGGCCGACTGTGGCGTAGCCCGGACATCGGCGTCACCCTTCCGGCACGGCGGCCGGGCACGCTGACGGCATGTCCAACACGACCACGCGGGCGCCACGCCCGCGCCCCGGGGTGAGCCGGGGCGTCAAGCGTTTCTGGGTCGGCGCGCTGCTCGTCGTCGTCGGCTCGGTCGTCGTCACCCTGTTCGGGTACGTGGGGCACTCGCGGGTGCTCAGGCTCCAGGAGCACGGTGTCTTCGTCCGGGGCACGGTCGTGGCCGTCACCACCGACGGCGACGGCCGGACCGCGCGCCTCACCGTGCGGTTCCGGCCCTCGGCCGGAGGCGACCCCGTCACCGCGGAACTGCCGACCTCGCCGCCGCTGCCGAAGGCCGAGGAAGGCCGCCCCATCGAGGTCGTGTATCACACCGACGACACCTCCGACGTGCTGACCAAGGCGCAGGTACGCAATGTGGAGCCGGACCTGAACCCGCTGTCGATCTCGGGATTCCTCGTCATGGGCGGCGGTCTGTTCGTGGTGGCGTCCGCGGCGTGGCGGCCCCGCCGCCGCTGACGGGGCGGTGCCCGGCACCCCGCTGCCGCCCGGCTACGACTCGTCGTACCGTGCGAGCACCGTCTCCACCGTGTCCGCCTCCTGCGGCGGCTTGTCCTCCCGGTAGCGCACCACCCGTGCGAACCGCAGCGTCACCCCCGCCGGGTAGCGTGTGGACCGCTGCAGCCCGTCGTAGGCGATCTCCACTACCAGCTCCGGGCGGACCCGCACCACATGCCCCTCCTCCTCGACGGCCAGCGCCCGCAGCCGCTCGGTCTGCCAGGTGAGCATCGCGTCGGTCATGCCCTTGAAGGTCTTGCCGAGCATGGTGTACGTCCCGTCGCCGCGCCGCGCCCCCAGGTGCAGGTTGGACAGCTTCCCCGTACGCCTGCCGTGCCCCCACTCGGCCGCGAGGACCACCAGGTCCAGGGTGTGCACTGGCTTGACCTTGAGCCAGGAAGCGCCCCGGCGGCCCGCGCTGTAGGGGGCGTCGAGCCCCTTCAGGACCGCGCCTTCGTGGCCGCGCGCCAGCGTCTCGGCGAAGAACGCGTCGGCGGCCCCGCGCGCCTCCTCGTCGGCGGGGTCGGGCACCAGCGTGCGGCGGACCCGCATGGGTTCGGGCACCAGGCGCGTGAGGCGGACGTGCCGCTCCCGCAGGGGCAGGTCGAGGAGGTCCTCGCCGTCGGCGGACAAGGCGTCGAAGAAGACCGGGGACAGCGGCAGCTCGGCGGCTGCCGTGGCCACGTCGAGCCGGGACCCCACCCGCCCGGCGATGTCCTGGAAGGACCGCGGCCGCCCGTCGGGCCCGAGCGCGATGACCTCGCCGTCCAGAATGAAGTGCTCGCCCGCCAACTCCTGTACGGCGGACGTCACTTCCGGCAGCCGGGCGGTGATGTCGTCGAGCGTACGGGTGTAGACGCGTACGTCGGATCCGTCGCGGTGCACCTGGACGCGGATGCCGTCCAGCTTCTCCTCGACGGCACACGGGCCCAGCTTCTCGATGCCCTCGCCCACGGACGGCGCGCTGTGCGCCAGCATCGGCTGCACGGGACGGCCCACCGTCAGCCGGAACTCGTCGAGCGCCTCCGGCCCGCGTGCGAGCAGCGCCCGCGCGACCGGGGCGAGCGCCCCCGCCAGCATCACCGCGCGCCGCACCGGCGCGGCCTGCGCCCCGGTGGCACGCGCGAGCCCCTCCGCGGCCACGGCGTCCAGGGCGCCCTGACGCACCTCCCCGGTCAGCAGTCCCAGCAGGAAACGCTGTTCCACCTCCGTGGCCGCACCGAGCAACTCCTGTGCGAGGCGCCTGCGTTCGCCCTGCGCGCCCGGCCCCGCCACCCCGGCGAGCGCGGTGAGGGCGGAGTCCACGTCCCCCACGGTGAGCGTCGGCACCGCCGCCGGGGCGACGGGGTCCTTCAGGGCGTTCCACCCCACTCCGATGCGGCCCTGCGGCAGCCGTCCGGCGAGATAGGGGATGACCAGCGGTACGTCGTCTGGCTCCGCCGCCCGGAACAGCTCGGCCAGAAGTTCGATCTTCAGTGACCGCGCGGACGTCGCGGCCACGCCCTTGGACACCTCCGCCACCCGGACAAACAACATGCGGCCATCCTGCAACGCGGGACCCGATCCCGCACGGCACGGGACGGGGCGGACCGCGTGGGGCGGGGCCCGCCCGTGGGCGGCGGTGGGCGGTGTCAGCGCGGCACGACTCCGCGTACGACGCCGAGCTCCACCAGGTCCTGTGGCCGCAGCCGCAGCCGTCCTGCCAGGTCCGGGACGTCCTCGTGCGGGAGCTTCAGGATGGCGGCCGCGGCCTCGGGGCCGATGACCGAGAAGTAGCTGTCCGGCGTGGCCCAGGTGTCGGCGGGCGCGGCGAGGGCCAGGGCGCCGCCCGAGCCGCCCTCGCCGATCACCAGGGACGTGACGGGGACGCGCGCGGCGGCCACCGCCGCGAAGACGTCCGCGATGGCCGCGCCCGCGCCCGCCCGCTCCGCCGCCGCGTCGTTGGCCGCGCCGGGGGTGTCGACGAGGGTGAGGACGGGCACCGACAGCCGGTCGGCGAGGCGGATGAGGCGGGCCGCGGTGCGGTACCCGGCCGGGCGGGTGGGCGTGCCGGTCTGGGCGGCGTACGCGACCGCCCGGCCCGCGCGCAGTCCGAAGCCGCACAGCACGGTGTCGTCCGCGCCGCCGCAGCGGTCGCCGCTCAGCGGTTCGCGGACGTCGAAGTAGGCGTCCAAGTAGGCCTCGGCGCGCGGACGTCCGGCGGCGCGGGCCCGGTGCACCGCGTCCCAGCCGGTGGCGGGCAGGGCCGTGGCGCCGAGGGCGCGCGGCGGCTCGGGCGCGCCGGTCGCGGGCGTGGTGAGCAGCCGCAGCCAGCGGCCGAGGCGGGCGGGCAGCAGCTCCGGCGCGACGACGGCGTCGATCGCGCCCGCGGCGAGCTGGGCCTCCGCCGTGTACGCGGCCGGGTCCGCGTCCGGCGGTCTGACCCGCGACCCCGCGAAGCCCACCTGCGCGCCGGGCTGTGCGAGGACGATGTCGGCGCCCGCGCCGAGCGTGGCCCAGCCGCCGCCCGTCGTAGGGTCGCGCACCACCGCGATCTGGGGCAGTCCGGCCGCGCGGTTCAGCACCGACTGGGCCGCCACGCGCTGGAGCTGGTGCAGGGCGCGCATGCCCTCCTGCATGCGGCTGCCGCCGGTCGCGATGAGGGAGACGAGCGGCAGGCCCCGTTCGCGAGCGGCCGTGTAGGCCGCCTCCAGCCGGTCTCCGGTGCGTTCACCGAGCGAGCCGCCCAGATACCGGAAGTCGAAGGACACCAGGACGGCCGTCTCGCCCGCGACCGTCGCGGTCCCCGCGATCACCGATTCCGTCTCTCCCGTACGCTCACGCGCGACGGCCCGCGCGTCGTCGTACCCCGCCCACGCCAGCGGGCCGTCCGGCCGCCCTGCCCGCGACGGGTACGGCAGTTCGGCGAAGTCCGACGCCACGGCGGCGACGGCCGCCCGCGCGGACACACGGCCCGGAGCGCGGGATGGCCCCGCGGGCGGCTGGGGCGACGAAGACAGCGAAAAAGGGGACACGCCTCGTACTCCTACCCCCTCGCCCCGCGTTCGTCGAGAACCCACTGGCGCCACGCACGCCCTCAGCCCTGGCGAGCGGGGGCAGGAACGTGCCCGTACCGCCGGACGTGAAGACCAGCAGCGCCGGTCCCACCAGGGCGGGAGTGGTGTAGGTCACACGGATCTCTTCGTGCGCTTGCGTAATACGGGCACCCGGAACGGGGTCGAAGGGGCAAGGAAGCAGGAGAAGTGGAGAACGACCATGGCCGTCACGCTCGAACAGTCCGCCCGTGCCCGTCTGATCACCCCCGAGGGGCGTGAACGGACCATCCCCGTGACGCTGCGCTACACCGCGGCCGACCCGCTCGCCGTGCAGATCTCCTTCCCGCCCGAGGTGTCCCTGGACGGCGCCGAGGTCACCTGGGTCTTCGGCCGCGGCCTGCTCGAAGCCGGTCTCAGCGCGCCCGCGGGCACCGGGGACGTGCACATCTGGCCGTGCGGCCGGGCGCGCACGGTTCTGGAGTTCCACGCGGTCCACGGTCTTGCCCTCGTCCAGTTCGACCGCGCCGCCCTGCGCCGGTTCCTGATGCGGTCGTACGCCGTGGTGGGCGCGGGCGACGAAGAGGCGGACAGCGACCTGGACCGCGGTCTCCACCAGCTCCTCGGCGGGGTGTGAACGGCAGGGACACGGCGGTACGGTGACGCCGGGGCGGGCAGGCCGTGCGAGCCGACGGCTCAGCGGTAGAAGGCGGGGCGCTCCGCGAGGCCGACCTCGACCCGGCCGCCGTCGACGAGCGCCCGCACCCCCGCCTCGGCGACGGCCGCCGCCGCGTATCCGTCCCACGCGCTCGGCCCCGTCACCCGGCCCACGCGCGCGTCCGCCACCCACTCGCGCACCTCGCGGTCGTAGGCGTCGGCGAACCGCACCACGTAGTCCTGCGCGATCTCCCGCTGGGCGCGGCCCGCGGACCGCACCACCATCGCGGGCTCGTCGCCGATGCGGGCGCTGCCTTTCTCGCCGACCGCCTCGCAGACGACCTCGTAGCCGAAGCCGCAGTTGACGAAGATCTCCACGTCCACGACGGCACCGGCGTCCGTCTCGAAGAGCACGAGCTGCGGATCCTGCAGACCGGCGGGGGCACTCGCCGACGGGCGCGGCCTGATCACGGTCACCGCGGTCACCTCCTGACCGAGGAGCCAGCGGGCCGCGTCGATCTCGTGCGACACCGAGCTGGAGATCAGCATCGCGGAGGTGAAGTGCGGGGGCGAGGCAACATTGCGATGCCGGCAATGCAGCATCAGGGGTCGGCCGATGCCGCCGGAGTCGAGAAGCGCCTTCAGCCGCAGGTACTCGGCGTCGTAGCGGCGCATGAACCCCACCTGGATCAGCCGCCGCCCGCCGCGGGCCTCCGCCGCCACCACGCGCAGCGCGGCCGCGGCGTCGTGCGCGAGCGGCTTCTCGCACAGCACCGGCAGACCGCGATCGAGCGCGGCGAGCAACGCCTCCTCGTGCGCGTGGTCGGGCGAGGCCACGAGCACCGCGCCCACGCCGGGCTCCGCGATCGCGGCGAGCGCGTCGGCGTGCACGCGTACACCGCCGAGCCCGGCCACGGCGGCACCTGCCCGCGCCCGGTCGGGGTCCGCGACGGTCACCACGTGGGCCCCGACCACGGACCGCGCGAGGCGCCGTACGTGATCGGCGCCCATGTGGCCCGCACCGAGCACGGCCACCCCCAACGACTCGCTCACCGGATGAACTCCCCTCCCGCGGCCCCGCGTCGGGCCACCGTAGCCGCTCGCCGGCGCACGAGCACCAGGCACCCGACGAGAACGGCCGCCGAGCCCACGGCGACAAGCACCAGGGCGGGCCAGTCCGAGTCTTCGGACCGTCCTGACGGCACGATCGCGGCCGCCGCGCTGCGCAGGTCCCGGTCCGGGGCCTTGCGCGGCTTGGCGGGCAGCAGCGACCCCACCGGCTGTACGCGGCCGACCGCGGTGAAGCCCCAGTCCAGCAGCGACCTGGCCTCCTCGTACACGCTGAAGCCGCCCCCGCTCGGGTTCATCACCGTCACGAGCACGGTGCGGGTGCCACGGTGGGCCGCGGCGATGAGGGTGTGCCCGGCGCCGCTGGTGTAACCGTTCTTGACGCCGATCAGACCGGGGTAGCGGTCCACGCCGTCCGCGCCCGTGAGGAGGCGGTTGGTGTTCTGGATGGGGTACGACCACCTGCCGTGCGGGAAGCGCGCCCGCACCGTCGAGCAGTAGCGGGCGAACTGGGGATCGGCGAGACCGGCCCGGCCGAACACCGCGAGGTCGAACGCGGACGACACCTGGCCGGGGGCGTCGTAGCCGTCGGGCGAGACCACATGGGTGTCCCTGGCGCCGAGCTCGCGGGCCTTGGCCTGCATCTGCCGCACGGTGCGCCCCCAGCCGCCGTTCATCTCGGCGAGGACGTGCACCGCGTCGTTGCCCGAGCTGAGGAACACCCCGCGCCACAGGTCCGCGACCCGGTACCGGCGCCCCGCGTCGACGCCCACCAGGCTGCTGCCGCCGCCGACCTCGCGGAGTTCGTGGTCGGTGACCGTGTGCGGGGTGTCCGGGTGCAGCCGGGGCAGTGCCGTCAGGGCGAACAGGGACTTGAGGGTGGACGCGGGCCGCAGTCTGCGGTGCGCGTTGTGCGCGGCGAGCACCTCGCCCGTGCGGGCGTCGGACACCAGCCAGGAGCGGGCGGTCAGGTCACTGGGGGCCCGCGGGACGCCCACTGCCGGGCGCACCTGGGTACCGGGCCGGTCGAGCAGGGACGAGGAGTACGCGGGCAGCGGCTTCGGCGGCGCGGGCTCGGTGGCGACGGCCGGTACCGAAGGGCCGACCACCGGTGCCGACAGGCCGACCGCCGGTGCCGACAGGCAGACCGAGGCGCCGGTGGCGAGGGCCGCGGCGCGCAGGACGGTGGCGCGCCCGAGCGGACGCGAAAGGTACCTGGTGACCATTCAGCCACCGTAGAAGCGGGCTCCCAACTGCGCAGATCAGCTTGGCCCGGGTGGATGTATCGCGCCGGGCGCGGAGCGCACACGCGCCGGTGGTTCGTAGCAGGGCGCCGCGTCCGTGGCGGGAACGGCTTCCGCCACGAGGCCCGCTTCCGCCACGGGTCCCGCTTCCGGCATGGCGGGCTCGCGCAGGGGTCGCAGCAGCAGCCAGCCCACGGCGGGCAGGACGATCAGGGGCGCCAGGGCGATCTGGAGGGACGTCGTGTCCGCGAGGACACCGATGGCGGGGCTCGCCACGCCACCGACGCTGACGGTCAGCCCCAGCGTCACACCGCCGGCGGTGCCCACGCGCCGCGGCAGGTAGTCCTGGCCGAGCGTGACATGCAGGGAGAAGGGCACGTACAGACCCGCGGAGGTGACTGCGACGAACAGGTACAGGAGGGGGCCGGGGACGAGGACGACTCCGGCGACGGCGAGCACGCTCAGCGCGTACGACCACTTCACCACCGTGACGCGGCTGTGCCGGGTGGCGAGCCGACCACCGACGACCGTGCCGACCGCGCCGCCGAGATAGAGCACGAACAGCGCGACCGTACCGGCGAACTCACCGCCGGAGGTGCGCTCACGTACGTACAGCGCGATGAAGGCGCTCAGGCCGACGAAGACGATCGAGCGGCACACCACGGCACCGGAGAGACGCAGGAAGGAGGGCCAGTCGTCGTGGCCGCCGGCGTCGCCGCCCCGGGCGGCGGCCGTGGCCGTGCCCGGCGCCCTGAGCGCGCGCAGCGCCAGCGCGCACAGGGCCGTGCCCGCGACCGCCGGCACGACGAGCAGCGGGGACGCGCCCAGGCCGCCGGTCGCGCCCACGGCGGCGACCAGCAGCGGCGCCGTCGCGAAGCCGACGTTGCCGCCCAGGGAGAACCAGCCCATCGCGGTGTGGCTGCCCCGGCTCGCGACGCGCGCCATACGGGCGGCCTCGGGGTGGTACGCCGCGACGCCGATCCCGGAGACGGCGACGACCGCCAGTGTGAGCGCGTAGGAGCCGCCGACGCCGCTGAGCGCCACGCCCGCGCCGCCCACCAGTGAACTCACCGGCAGCAGCCACGGCATCGCCCACTTGTCGGTGAGCGCCCCGAACAGGGGCTGCACCACGGACGAGAGAAGCGAGGCGGCGAGGACGATGCCGGACGCGGCGGCGTAGGAGTAGGCGCGCTCGGACACGAAGAACGGTACGAGGGCGGCGACCGAGCCCTGGTACACGTCCACGCAGGCGTGACTGAGGGACAGCAGGGTGAGGGGTTTGTTTGTGGACACCGGTCGATCGTCGCCACCGTGACCGCTGTCGGGCTTCCGATAAAGTGCCAGCCTGTAGCGATTATCCGCCAAGTGAACGCGCATACGCACGGAGGTGCCGTGCTGGAAGCCGTCCGTCACACCCCCAAGGCGCCGACCCACGTCCGGCACCTGGCCGCCGGTGAGCGCATCGACGCCCACCGGCACGACGACCACCAGATCGTGCTGCCGGGCTCCGGGGTCGTCGCCGTCACCACGGAGGCCGGTACGTGGTTCGCGCCGGGCAACCGCGCCATCTGGGTACCCGCGGGCACCGTCCACGCCCACCGCGCGCACGGCCGTCTGAACGCGCACTTCGTCGGCCTGCCCGCCGACGAGAACCCGCTGCGCCTGAACGCCCCCACGGTCCTGACCGTCAGCCCGCTGCTGCGGGAGCTGATCATCGAGTACACGCGCGTGCCCGCCGCCACCGGCCCCGAACGCGGTCGGCTGCGCGCCGTCCTGCTCGACCAACTGCGGGCGTCGCCGCAGCAGCCGATGCAACTGCCCACGCCCACCGACCCCCGCCTCGCGGCCGTCTGCTCGCTCGTCCACGACCACCCCGCCGACCCCCGCACGCTCGCCGCCCTCGGGGCCGCGACCGGAGTCGGCGAGCGCACCCTCAGCCGTCTCTTCCGCGCCGAACTGGGCATGACGTTCCCGCAGTGGCGCACCCAGTCCCGCCTGTACCACGCCCTGCGGATGCTCGCGGACGACACTCCCGTCACGAGCGTCGCCCACCGCTGCGGCTGGTCGTCGACGAGCGCGTTCATCGACGTCTTCCGGCGGTCGTTCGGTTACACGCCGGGCACCCACAACCGCCGCCCCTGACCGCACGCCGCCGCCCGGCGGGTGCTTAGGATGCCGTCATGGCTGCTCCGGACCCCTCGACCCCTCCCTCCGCACGGGATCCGGAACTCGGCTTCCCGCCGCCGGGCGCGGTGCTGCACCGGCTGCGGACGCAGCGCGGCATGTCGCTGCGTCAGGTGGCCGCGGAGTGCGGGCTCTCGGTGTCCTTCCTGGCCGCCCTGGAGCGCGGCGAGACCGACATCGCCCTCGAGCGCCTCGGCCGCCTCGCCAAGGTCTTCGACCACGACGTCGGCTCGTTCCTCGGCTTCTCGCGCGGCCGGGCCACCCCCTCGCTGTTCCCGCGCGAGGACCAGGAGACGCTGCGACGCGCGCCCGGCGTCGTCTATCGCGTCCTGCGCTCGCCGGAGCTCGGCTACCAGGTCGTCACGGGAGACTTCGACCCCGGCTGCGGCCTCACCGAAGACCTGCAGCACGAGGGCACGGACCTCGTCACGGTCACCCGCGGCACCCTCGTGGCCCGCTACAACGGCGTGGACCACCGGCTGCGCGCCGGGGACTGCATCCAGTGGTCGGCCGGCCACCCGCACACGTTCCGCAACGACGGCGAGGAACCGGCGCAGATAGTGGCAGTGCTCTTCTCCAGCCTCTACTGAGGACCGACTGCTCCACCCCACAGCCGCCACCGCGGACCGCACCGCTGCTCGCTCCGTACTCGAACACTCTCCCGCTGAGCGATATTCTGGACTAGAGTTCAATTTATCGCACACATGTCACACGCATGCCGTACGTCTGCCGTACGTCCGCCGTACGCAAGGCGCACACGTATCGCATATGTACGCATATTCCGGGAGGGACGCATGGTCGAGGAACTGATGAGGACCTGGGCGGCGGGCTGGGCCGTGTCGCGGGGGAGGCCCACGCCGGAGGAACGGCCCTGGGGGCTGTATGTGCGGGTGGGCAAGGAGGACCAGGTCGCGCGACACGTGCTGACCGCGCCGGACGCGACCATGGTGCGCGCGGCGGCCGCGTCGGTCGATGTGCCGCACACCTGGCTCAAGGTGCCGGCCGAGCCACCGGCGGCAGAGCCATGGCTTCCCGCGGGCTGGATCGTCGACGAGGAGGAGTCGGGCCACCTGATGGCCACCGGGCTCCGGCGCTCGGGGCGGTCGGCGCCGGAGGGCTACACGCCGTCGGCCGACACGCAGGACGGCGTGGTCCTGATAGAGGTTCACGACGGCGCGGGCACGCTCGCGGCCCAGGCCAGATGGCCGTCCTCGGCGAGACCGTCGTCGTCGACCGGGTCGTGACCCATGAGCCGCACCGCCGCCGCGGCCTCGGCGGCTTCGTCATGGGCGCCCTCACCGACGAGGCCCTGAACCGCGGCGCGACCCTCGGCGTGCTCGGCGCCACCGAAGACGGCCGTGCCCTGTACGAGACCTTGGGCTGGCGTCGGCACGTGGCGCTCGCGGCGTGCATCTACCGGCCCTGAGCCGGGGCGCCGGGCGCCCGCGCGTCCGCCGCGCGGGCGCACCGCGCCGGACAGGTCTAGGCGGTCGGCAGGTTCGCCTCGACGGCGGAGACGAGCTCGGGGGCGTCGGGCTCGGTCTGCGGGGAGAAGCGGGCGACGACCTCGCCGTCGGCGGAGATCAGGAACTTCTCGAAGTTCCAGCGGATGTCCCCGGTGTGGCCCTCCGCGTCGGCCGTCGGCACGAGCCGCTCGTACAGGGCGTGCCGCGCGTCGCCGTTCACCTCCACCTTCTCCGTCATCGGAAACGTCACACCGTACGTGGCGGAGCAGAACTCGGCGATCTCCTGCGACGTGCCGGGCTCCTGGCCCATGAACTGGTTGCAGGGAACGCCGAGAACGGTGAAGCCGCGCTTCGCGTACTGCTCGTGCAGGCGCTCGAGCCCGGCGTACTGAGGCGTGAGCCCGCACTTGGAGGCAACGTTGACGATCAGGACGGCTTGGCCCCGGTACTGGGAGAGGTTGGCGGGTCCGCCCTGGAGGCTGTCGATTTCAATCGCGTCGTAAACAGACATGCTGCGGAGCTTACGGCCCCGCCTTGCGCCGTACCACGCTCGCACGTGCGACTTCTCCGCGCCGGTTTCGGGCGGGGTCCGGCTCGCGGTGCAGCTTCCCGTACGCGATGAGCTCCACGGTCACCGCGACGGCCACCGCCTGCACCGCCATCAGGGCGATGAGCACGAAGAGCTGCACGGCGCCCGCCTGCACGGGCGACGCCCCGCCGAGCAGCATGCCGACGAACGCGCCGGGCAGTGTGACGAGGCCGACCGTGCGGGTCTGGTCGAGGCCGGGCAGGAGCGCGTCGGAGGCGGCGGGGCGGACGACCTCCAGGCGGGCGTCGCGCTCCGGCAGGCCGATCGCGAGGCCCGCCTCGAACTCGCCGAGGCGGATGTGCAGTTCGTCGAGGGAGCGACGGCCGCCGAGGACCGTCGCGGTGAGCGCGCCGCCGATGAGGATGCCGGTCACCGGGATCATCGCGATGCCGTCGACGGGCACGAGACCCGTGAGCGTGAGGGCCGCGACGACCGGCACCACGGGCACGGCGAGGGGCAGGGCCGCCCACCACCAGGTGGCGTTCGGGGTGATGCGGCGCCCGGCGGTGCGCGTGGCGACGGCGAACATCAGCAACAGGAAGGCGTACAGCGCGGCTCCGTGGTGCGCCACCCAGCCGATCAGCAGGGACACCGCGCCGAGCTGGGCGGCGGCCCGCACCCCGGCCACGACGACCTCACGGGAGCGGCCCCGCGACGCGTCGGGCGAGAGCCGGGACACCGCGGCCGCCGTCGCCGCGACGAGCAGCAGCACCACCAGTGCGACTGCGAGCGCGGCGTTCACGGGCAGCAGCGTCTGAGCAGCGAATACGCGCACGTCCACACCCTAGGTGCGCGGAGCCGTAGGCTCCTCGTACCGGCGTCCGCCCCTCGTGGCGGCCGTGCCGGACGGACGTACGCAGGAGAGAGAAGGGCGAGAGTCATGGCGCAGCAAGTGCGGGGCGTGGTCGCACGGGCGAAGGGTGAGCCGGTGCGGATCGAGACGGTCACCGTGCCCGACCCGGGGCCGGGCGAGGCCGTGGTGAAGGTCCAGGCGTGCGGGGTCTGCCACACTGACCTGCACTATCGCGAGGGCGGCATCAACGACGAGTTCCCGTTCCTGCTCGGGCACGAGGCGGCGGGCGTCGTGGAGTCGGTGGGCGACGGCGTCACCGAGGTCGCGCCCGGCGACTTCGTGATCCTCAACTGGCGTGCCGTGTGCGGGCAGTGCCGTGCCTGTCTGCGCGGACGCCCGCAGTACTGCTTTGACACCCACAACGCGAAGCAGAAGATGACCCTGGCCGACGGCACCGAGCTGGCGCCCGCGCTCGGCATCGGGGCGTTCGCGGAGAAGACGCTCGTCGCGGCCGGGCAGTGCACCAAGGTGGACCCGGCGGCCTCCCCGGCCGCGGCGGGCCTGCTCGGCTGCGGGGTGATGGCGGGGCTCGGTGCCGCCATCAACACCGGCGGCGTGGGCCGCGGCGACTCCGTCGCGGTCATCGGCTGCGGCGGCGTCGGCAACGCCTCCGTCGTCGGCGCCCGCCTCGCAGGCGCGGCGAAGATCATCGCCGTCGACATCGACGACCGCAAGCTGGAGACCGCGCGCCGTCTCGGTGCCACCCACACCGTCAACTCCCGCTCCGCGGACCCCGTCGAGGCCGTCCGCGAACTGACCGGCGGGTTCGGGGCCGACGTCGTCATCGAGGCGGTCGGCCGCCCGGAGACGTACGAGCAGGCCTTCTACGCCCGGGACCTGGCGGGCACGGTCGTCCTGGTCGGCGTGCCGACGCCGGACATGCGCATCGACCTGCCGCTGCTCGACGTCTTCGGCCGCGGCGGCGCGCTGAAGTCGAGCTGGTACGGGGACTGCCTGCCCTCGCGCGACTTCCCGATGCTCATCGACCTCTACCGTCAGGGGCGGCTCGACCTCGACGCGTTCGTGACCGAGACGATCGCGCTCGACGAGGTCGAGAAGGCCTTCGAGCGGATGCACCACGGCGACGTGCTGCGTTCGGTGGTGGTGTTCTGATGGCCGCCGCCGACGCCGAGTCCATGGGTTCCCCGTCCCGGTCGCGGGGCGGCGGTGCCGCGCGCGTCGACCATCTCGTCACCTCCGGCACGTTCTCGCTCGACGGCGGGACGTGGGACGTCGACAACAACGTCTGGATCGTCGGCGACGACCACGAGGCCGTCGTCATCGACGCGGCGCACGACGCCGAGGCCATCGCGGCCGCCCTGGGTGAGCGGCGCCTCGTCGCCATCGTGTGCACGCACGCCCACGACGACCACGTCGACGCCGCACCGGCCCTCGCCGCCCGCACCGGCGCCCCGATCCTGTTGCACCCCGACGACCTGGAACTGTGGAAGCTCACCCACCCGGACCGCGCACCCGACGGTGGACTGGCCGACGGGCAGGAGCTGACCGTGGCCGGGACGGTGCTGCGGGTGCTGCACACCCCCGGTCACTGCCGCGGCGCCGTCAGCCTGTACGCGCCGTCGCTCGGCACCGTCTTCACCGGTGACACGCTCTTCGCGGGCGGACCCGGCGCGACGGGCCGCTCCTTCAGTGACTTCCCGACCATCGTGGAGTCCATCCGCGGACGGCTCCTGACGCTGCCCCCGGAGACGGTGGTGCGCACCGGGCACGGTGACAGCACGACGATCGGCGCGGAGGCGCCGCATCTGGAGGAGTGGATCGCACGCGGGCACTAGGGCGTGTCCGCCCCTGTCTTCGCCACGAACCGCTGCTTTTGCTGCGACGGCGCTTGGGCCGTCCTCGACTTTCGTTCGGGGGCGGCCTTCGTCGTGCACACCACACCCGCACGCCTGCTGGCAGCGCGACACGATCTCCGATAAGTTAGGCAAGGCTTACCTAATGGAGGTTGAGGATGGGTGTCCGACACGTCAGCACGACCATGCCCACCGCGGCGGCGCGCGCCCGCTCCGTGCTGGCCACCGCCTGGTCCTGCGGGGTGACCACGGAGATCGGCAGGGACGATCTGGTCGGTGCCCACACCGTGAGCGAACGGGGCACGGTGCTCCTGCACCCGCCCGAGGACAGCGCGCTCGCCGCCGCACTGATCTGCGCGCCGCGCGGCGAGCCGTCCACGCTCCTGGAGTTCGCGGACGTGGCGCCGGTACCGATCAGGGACCGGGTGCGCTCACGGCTCTGGCTCTCCGGCACGCTCACGGCGACGCGCGACCACCTCGTGTTCGAACCGGTCTGCGTGGTGCTGCACGACGCGGGCGGCCGTACGGGCGTCGACCTCGACGAGTTCGCGCTCACCGACCCCGACCCGCTCGCGCAGGCCGAGTCCCGGCTCCTCACGCATCTCGCCGACGCCCACCCGGAGGCCGTGGAGCAGCTCACCCGGCTGATCTCCGCGGACAGCCTCACCGGCGTCGTCGCCGTCAAACCGCTCGCCATCGACCGGCACGGCCTGACGCTGCGTCTGGAACGCGTAAGCAGTCAGGCCGACGTACGCCTTCAGTTCCGTGAACCCGTCGACGACCTCGGCCAGGTCACCGAGCGGATGCACGCCCTGCTCACCAAGGCGCGTCTGCTGCGCCGCCCGGTCCTGCGCCCGAGCGCCCCTCCCGAGTCCTGAGCACCTTCCCGCCCGCTTCGGCGGACGGTTCGGCCGCGGACCGCATTGATCGCAGCGCCAGGACGAGCACCCCTATGTCGTCCAGAAGCACGGGGTCGGGCAACAGGTCGGCGGGCAGTACGAGATAGCCGATCGCTCCCCAGAACACCCAGGCGCGACCCGTCGGCAGACCGGCCCGCCGCAGCGCGCGGCGGGTGCGGACGAGCCGTACAAGGAGCACGACGGCCACCACCAGCGTCGCGACCACCAAGACCGCGGCCACGGCCAGCAGCACCATGACTTCCGTCTTCACCGCACCAGCACTCCGATCAAATTGAAGGGCGCTGCCGGCGCGGCCACCGGCATGATGGCCCCATGAACACCGACAGCCGTCCCGAGCCCGTCGCGGCCACGCCCGCCGGGTCCCTGGACTCCCCGGCTTCAAACGCCGGTACACGTACCCGCACTGTCGACCCCGTGCACGCATTGATCGTGGTGGACATGCAGTCTGCCTTCGTCACCGGTGCGGACAGCGTGCCCCACGCCGCCACCGTCCTCGCCCGCACCGAACAGCTCATCGCCGGGGCCCGCGCGGCCGGTGCCCTCGTCGTGCAGTTGCAGAACGACGGCCCCGAGGGCGCGCCGGACGAGGTGGGCACGCCCAACTGGGAAGTCCGACTGCCGGTGGACACCGAACGCGGTGAGGTACTGCTGCGCAAGACCGTGGACGACGGCTTCGAGGAGACCGGACTCGAGGAACTGCTGCGGGGCAGGGGTGTGACCGCGCTCGCCGTCTGCGGCGTCATGTCGGAGATGTGCGTCAGCGCCACCGCGCGCACGGCCCTCGACCTCGACTTCCGCGTGGTACTCCCGCACGACGCCCATGGCACGTACGACATACCGGCGGCCGCGGGCATCAGCGACGCCGTCCCCGCGGCAACGGTGTCACGCGTCGCCGAGTGGGCACTCGGCGACGAGGTCGAGATCGTGCCGAGCGCCGACGACGTGAGCTTCGTGGTGCCGTAGCGGGGCGGATTCGGCCACTCCTGCTACGGGCGTGACCGGGGCCTTCGCGCCGGGAATCCGCGCGCCGCGCTCCTCACAACGGCAGCGCGCACACCGCGACCGGCGCCTCGAACGGCCTGCCCGCCGGGCTGAGCGCCCCGGTCCGCCCGTCCACGCGGAACACACTCACCGACCCCGAGCGCTGGTTCGCGGTGAACAGGAGCCGGCCCGACGGGGAGAGCGCGAGGTGGCGCGGGAAGTCGCCGTCCACCGGCACCGTGCCGAGCAGCCGCAGGTGTGCGCCGCCACGCTCGACCGCGTACCGGGTCAGGGTGTTGTCCCCGCGGTTGGCGAGGTAGGCGAAGGCTCCGTCGCCGGTCACGACGAGCTGCGCGGGATAGCTCGTGACGCCGGGGCGGGTGCCCGTGGGCTGCGGATCACCCGGCGTGAGCCGCCCGCTCGCCAGGTCGTAGGCGCAGACGACGACCGTGTTGTCCAGCTCGTCGGCGAGGTACGCGAAGCGCCCCGCGGGGTGGAAGGTGAGGTGCCGCGGCCCGGCCCCCGGCCGCACCGTCGCACTGGAGACGCGGCTCAGCTTTCCGGCGGTCGTGTCGAGTCGGTACGTGTAGACCGTGTCGGTGCCGAGGTCGACGGCGAGGACGTGGCGGCCGTCCGGCGCGGTGACGATCTGGTGGGCGTGCGGCCCCTGCTGACCGGGCCCGGGCGGTGGCGTGGAGTGCGTGACGAGATCGGTGCGCTCGCCCAGGGCGCCCGATGCGTCGATGGGGTGCACGGCCACGCTGCCGGAGGTGTAGTGGGCGCTCAGCAGCCAGCGGCCACCGGGGTGCACGGACAGATGGCAGGGTCCGGCACCGCCGCTGTCGCGCGTGCCGAGCACCTGCGGGCTGCCGCCGGGCGGCAGGTCGACCGCCGTCACTCCGCCCTGCTCACGCTCGTTGACGGCGTACAGCGACCGCCCCGAAGGGTGCACCGCGAGATAGGAGGGGTCCGGCACGCCACCGATGGTGCCCGCGGCGGTCACGGTGCCCGTCGCCTCGTCGTAGGTGGCGATCCCGATGCCGGTTCCGCCACCCGGCTGCGAGGTGTACGTGCCGAGGAACAGGCGCCGTTGTCCGCGTGCGCCTCCACCGGCCGGAGCCCCGACCGCCGCCGGAGCCGCGCCGGCCGGAGCCGCGCCGGTCACGGCCGCCGTGGTCACGGCGAGAGACGTACCGATGAACCGCCTTCTGTTCATGACTGCACCTCATGAGACGGGAGTGACGGATATGACAGCCACAGTGGCCCCAGAAGTCCCAACAGACAAGACCCGCAACATGAGTTGCATTCTCTGCAACGCGCTGCCTGCGCCCTGCGGTGGGTCAGCCCTCGGGGGCGATGAGGCCGCGCTCGTATGCCTTGACCAGGCGCTGCGGGACCATCCGGGTGACGCCGTCGACCGTCACCGGCACGAGCTGGGGGGTGGTGGCCTTCCACTGGGCGCGGCGGTGACGCGTGTTGCTGCGGGACATCTTCCGCTTCGGGACGGCCATCGGATCCTCCTGGTGCGAGGGGTGCGGGGACGGCCCGAGGCTATATGAAAATGGATCCCATTAGCAAAAGGTGGCCCGAGCTGACGGCACGGCGCCGTCACGGACGTCCCGACGCCGCGACCTCCTCCCCTTCCGGCACCGGCCCGGGTGCCGTCCCCTCGCCGAACGGGCTGCCGCCGAGCTCCTCGCGGTGATGCGGTGTCAGCCAACCCGCCAGGTCGGGGCCGAGGGGGACGACGGCGGTGGGGTTGATGCCCGTGTGCACTTGGTAGTAGTGGCGCTTGATGTGGTCGAAGTCGACCGTGTCGCCGAAGCCCGGGGTCTGGTAGAGGTCACGGGCGTAGGCCCACAGGACGGGGTCCTCGGTCAGCTTCCTGCGGTTGCACTTGAAGTGGCCGTGGTACACCGCGTCGAAGCGCACGAGCGTCGTGAACAGCCGGATGTCGGCCTCCGTGATGCTGTCGCCCACCAGATAGCGCCGCCCGGCGAGCCGTCGCGACGTCTCCTCCAGGCGCCGGAACACATCCTCGTACGCGGACTCGTACTCGCTCTGGGAGGAGGCGAAGCCCGCGCGGTACACGCCGTTGTTGACGTCGTGGTAGATGCCCTCCATCACCTCGTCGATCTCCGCCCGCAGCGGCTCTGGATACAGATCGGGGGCGCCGGGGCGGTGCAGGTCCTGCCACTCCGTGGCGAGGTCCAGGGTGATCTGCTGGTAGTCGTTCGTGACGAGCTGACCGCTCGGGACGTCCACGATCGCGGGCACGCTCACGCCGCCGGGGTAGTCCGACTCGCGTGCGTCGTAGGCCTCGCTGAGGTGGTGGATGCCGAGGACGGGGTCGCGGCCGTCCGGGTCGAGGGTGAAGCGCCAGCTCCGGTCGTCCTGGATCGGGTCGGTGACGGCGAGGGAGAGCGCGTCCTCCAGGCCGAGCAGTCTGCGGGAGACGAGGGCGCGGCTCGCCCACGGGCAGGCCCTGCTCACCACCAGGCGATAGCGTCCCGCTTCCACGGGCCAGCCGTCCCGGCCGTCCGCCGTCACACGGTCGGCGAAGTGGCTCCGCGAGCGCTTGAACGGCTTCTTGCCCAGCGCGGCGTTGCCGGACGCCTGCGCCACGCCGGACGTCCCGCCGTCCTCGGTCTTCCGCTCGCCACCGCCGCTCATCGCAGGCTCCCCTCGCGGCGCGGGGCCGGAGCGGTCGCGGGGGCCGACGCCGCGTCCGGCCCGATAGGTCGGCGGCCGTCCGGTGACGGTTCGTCGGCGGGGCGGCGGTCGGCGTCGGCGGGCCCCGGTGCCGGGGCGTGCGGTGCGAGATCGTAGATCCTCTCCAGGAGCCAGGCCTCGTTGCCCGCGAGGCCCGCACGCCGCAGCGCCTCGTCGGCGTCCGCGATCGGCACGGCGAGCAGCGCCGCGGTCTGTGCCGTCGCGGGGGCGGACAGGGCGGCGCGTGCGGTGTGCAGCAGCCGCAAGCACGCCTGCGCCGCGGCCAGTTCGGGATACGTCGTGCCGGTCATGTCGGTTGGCTCCTTAACGCGCGGTTCCCATGGTCGAAGGTGCAACCCCCACTCTTGCGCACGGGTCTGACAATTGCCCTTCAACCGCCACGCGAGCCGCCGCCCGGCGCCACGTCACGCGGTCGGCGGCGCCGGGTCACCCGGACCGGCGTACCAGTCCCGATCACCCGGACCGGCGTACCGGCACGGTTCACCCGGACCGGCGTACGAGCCGCAGCCGCAGCCCCTGCGGCATCAGCGTCAGCCGCTCCGCGACCCGCAGCCGGTAGCCCGGGTCCGGCACCAGGTCGTAGCGGCGAAGGAGCAGCGCGAGCACCAGCGTCGCCTCGTGCAGCGCGAACTGACGGCCGATGCAGGCACGCGCGCCGGTGCCGAACGGCTTGAAGACGTGCGCGGGCCGCGACCGCACCGCGGCGGGCGCGAACCGGTCGGGGGTGAACTCCTCCGGCCGCGGACCCCACGCCTCCGGATCCCGGTGCAGGAGCATCGTGAGCACCAGCGCCCACGCGCCACGGCGCATCGGGTGCACCCCGCCGAGCACCGTGTCCGCCAGGGCCTCCCGTGCGAACGCGGGGGCGGTCGGCCACAGGCGCAGCGACTCGTCGAGGACGCGGCGTACGTAACGGAGCTTGGCCACCTGTTCGTACGCGGGCACCTCCGTGGCCCCCCACACCTGGTCGACCTCGTCCCGCGCGCGGGAGAGCACCTCGGGGTGGGTGGCGAGGTAGTGCAGCGCGAACGACAGGGCGCCCGACGTCGTCTCGTGCCCGGCCACCAGGAAGGTGATGACCTGTCGGCGGATGTTCTCCGGAGACAGGCGTTCGCCGGTGTCGGGGTGGGCGACGTCCAGCATCCGGTCCAGAAGGTCGCCGCGGGAGCCCGAGGCGTCGGCGGCACGCCGGGCGGCGATCACCCCGTCGACGGTGTGGTTCAGGTACGCCATGTCGGCGGCGTTGCGCCGCTCGGCCCGGCGCAGCAGCACGGGTGCGAGCGCGGGTGGCAGGACGTTGCGCCGCTGCGCGTGCGAGAGCGTGCCGACCATGGCGCTCACGAAGGGGTGCGGCCTGGCCCGTTCGAAGGAGCCGAAGTCGTGCCCGAACCCGGTGCGGGAGATGGTCTCCAGGGTCAGCTTCGTCATGTCGCCCGGCACGTCCACGGCCCGCCCGGCGGCCGCCGAGGCGTCCCAGCGGGCCATGAGCTGCCCGGCCACGTCCAGCATCAGCGGGTGATAGCCCGCCATCGCCTCCCGGCTGAAGCCGGGCGCCAGTATGTCGTGCGCCAACTGCCAGTTGGGCTCGTGGTTGTACGCCGTGAACAGGCCGTCGCCCGCCACCGGCCGCAGATTGGCCACGCCGAGCCCCACGTGCTTGGCGAACCGCGCCTCGTCGGCGAGCTCGGCCGCGAGCCGTGCGCCCCAGACGAAGACGATCTCCTTGCCGAAGGCCTTGCGGCGGAAGACGGGACCGAGGCGGCGCCCGATGGCCATCGAGTCCTGCACGGGCGTGCGGACGTTCGCGCCGAGCACGTCGCCGATCAGCGGAACACGGCGGGACGGGTGCGGTATCCGGTCGAGCCGTGGCCAGCCGGCCTCCGCGCTGCGAAACCCCTTCGGCAGGCCCTCGGGCGGTGGCCCGGCGCTCCCCGTCGGCTGTGTGGTCTGCGCCATGGCCGCCATCTCCCTTGTGCACAGGGCTCCTTGGCGTGGCCAGAGCCTGTTGTACGTGGATTCAACAAGGGCTTCCAGTCTGGTGCTGTTGTTGAACCGACGTCAAGTAAGGTGCTGCCATGGCCGCGAACCCGCAGCACAGCCCCCGGCGCAGGCTGAGTACCCAGGAGCGCAGGGAGCAACTGCTCACGGTGGGGGCGCGGCTGTTCGCACAGAACCCCTACGACGACGTCTGGATCGAGCGGGTCGCCGAGATCGCGGGTGTCTCCCGCGGGCTGCTGTACCACTACTTCCCGACGAAACGGGACTTCTTCGCCGCGGTCGTCCAGCGCGAGAGCGACCGCATGCTGCGCCTGACGACCGCCGAACCGGGTCTGCCGGTGCGCGAGCAGCTCGGGGTCGGCCTCGACGCCTTCCTGGGCTACGTGGAGGGCCACGCCCAGGGGTTCCGTGCCTTCCACCGCGCCAAGGAGGCGGGCGATCCCACGGTGCGGGCGGTGTACGGCGAAGGGCTCGCCGCGCAGGAGCGGCAGATCCTCGCCGCCCTCACCGCGGACCCCGAGACCGCCCCGCTGGCCGCCGAGCTGCCCGCCCTGAAGCTGGCCGTGCGCGGCTGGCTGGCCTTCATGGTGGCGGTCTGTCTGGAGTGGCTCGATGGGCCGGAACTGACGCGCGCGCAGGTGCGGGACCTGTGCGCGCGGGCCCTCCTCGGAGCGATCCTGCCCTGGCCGGACAGCGGGCCCCAAAGCGGGGCCCTGACCTCGCCGGACATCTTCAGTCGGGCAGGAAGCCGGCGCCGAAGTGCTCCGTGAGGGTGTGCCGGGAGCTGCCGCCTTCGTCCCCGAGCCGCTCGGCGGCCCACAGGAAGAAGTCGTCCGCGACGGTGTCGATCCAGTCGTACGCCGGGTCGAAGGGGCCGGGGTCCGGCGCCGGGTAGCGGAGTTCGAGCTCAGGGCCGCCCGTCCCGAACACCGTGAAAAGACGGTGGCCGTCCCCCTCGGACGCCTGCCGTACGGCCACCCGTGAGCAGTCCCACCGCGTCGGCCCGTACTGCAGCCAGAGCGTGCCCGACCCCGGACCGTCGGCGTACAGGGCGGCGGCCACGGCGACGTCGCCCTGCCGGGAGGCGTCCGTGAGGTGCACGAATCCATGACAGCGCCCGGAGCCGGGGGAGAGCACGCCCGTCGTGATGTCGAGCGACCAGATCCGCCCGTGCCGGTCGTAGTCCTGCAGCACGACCTCGCGGGTCGGGACGGCGGGTTCGTCTATGGCAGGCATCAGCGGCGCCGCTCGAGGCCGGGTTCCCGGTCGACGGCGGCGCTGCTGCGGGTGGCCGCCGCGATCACCGCCGCCCAACTGCCGTACCTGGCGAACTGCTGGTCCGCTGTCGGGCCCAGTGGATTGCCGTACTTCTTCATCTTGCGGGCTTCCAGCTCCTTCACCGCCTCCGGGGACATACCGGCCCGGGTGATGTCCTTGGCCTCGTTGCGCATGTCGACCAGGCGCCGGGCGATCTCCTCGTCGGAGCGCCCGTCGGCGCGCATCTCTTCGGCGACATCCTCCATGGCGTCGAGCAGTTGGTGGTAGCGGATATGGATCTCCCGCGCCTCGGCCCTGTGTTCACCCGGCGCGCTCCCCAGCGCGTGCGCAGGGGCGAGCAGAGTGCCGCTGACCACCGTCATGAGGGGGAGCAGGGCGAGGACGACGATGCGGCGCAGGAGGGGTGCGGAGTGCGCTGAGTGCGCCGGATGTGCTGAACGCGCTGGGTGCGCGGACGGTACGGACGGTGCGGGCAGGGGCACGAAAGCTCACTTTCGGCGGTGCGGTGGGCGCCCCACGCGGCGGGCAGGTGTGGCTCACGGCGGAACGCCCGGGACGAGCCGGACGTTACGGCCGCGCGCACAGGTGAGGGCCCTGTGGCGTCGGCGCGTCAGGGTGACGTACGGGTTCCCTGGGAGCGGTGGGGCACACCAGGACGTTGACCGCCGCCCGCTCCCGACAGCGCCACGAAGCCGAGGGCCGCGAGGATTTCGAAGCCCGCGGCCACGAGGAGCGAGCCGGAGAGGGACCAGGTGGCCAGCGGGCCGCCGAGGCCCGCGCCGATCGCGTAACCGGTGATCTTCAGGCTGGCTCCGGTGGTGAAGATCTGCCCGCGCAGGTGCGCGGGGGCCTCCCGGTGCCGCACCGCGAACAGGGCCGTGAGCTGCGGGCCCGCCCCGGCGCCCGCGACCGCCATGGCCGCGAACAGCCCGAGGGGCGACAGGGTCGCGGCCAGGAGCAGCGCCCCGGCGAGGGTGAGCGTGCTGCCCAGGATCGTCGCGTCGGGCCGCAGCACGCCGGGGTACCGGGCCAGCAGGGCGTTGGCGGCCAGGGAGGCGGCGGCGAGGGCGGCCAGGAGGAAGGTGCCCGAGTCGGTGGTGCCCAGGGCCCGTTCGCCGAGCAGGGGTGTGCAGGTCACCAGGATGCCGACGCCCGCGTAGGAGATGACGGAGGTCAGCGTGGCGCGCGCGAGGGGGCGGATGCGGCCGATGGCTGCGAAGCCCGACCGCAGATCGGCGAGGACGGACGAGCGCGGAGGTGTGGTCGGGGGCGCGGAGGCGGGCGGCGGGGGAGGAGCGGCGGCGTCCGTGCGGGAAGGAGCGGCGTCGGACGTCGGGGAGGGCGCGGGGGTGGACGTGGGGGAGGGCGCGCGAGCAGACGTGAGGGAAGGCGCGGGTGCGGTCGCGGGGGAGCGGTCGGGCAGTGTCCATGCCGCGGGCAGCGCGAGGACTATCAGGGCCAGGGACACCACGACGCCCACCGGAGCCCCCGCCGCCATGGCGACCGCGCCGGCGAGTGCCGGTCCCGCCAAGGCCGCGAAGTTGTAGGTCAGGGCGTCCAGTGCGGTGGCGCGCGGCAGGTTCTCCGGGTCGGTCACCTGCGGCAGTTGCGAGGTCCAGCCACCGGCCAGGGCGGGGCCGAGCAGGCCGCCGCACAGGGCGGTGGCGTGGACGAGCGGCAGCGGCAGACGGCCGAGGCTCAGCAGGATGGCGAGCAGCGCCAGGGAGTACGCGGCCAGCGCGGCGGTGAGCAGCCGCCCCGGCCGTACGGCCCGGTCGAGCAGCGCCCCGAAGACGGGCCCGCCCACGGCAGCGGAGAGCGTGACCGCCGACAGGAGCGCCGAGGCCGTCGACGCCGAACCCGTCACCGAGAGCCCCACCAGGAGCAGGGCGGGACCTGTCATCTCGTCACCGGTGCGCGCGGCGGTGGCACCCGTGAGGTACCGCCCGATGTTGTAACGCTTTGGCATGGCTGCGACGTTACAAGGTAACGGGTGGGCTGGCTATGGGCGTTACTCTGGCTCTCGTGGAGAAGCCGAAGGGTGAAAAGGGTGCGGCCGCACAACCGCGCGACGACGCAGGGGCGTCCGAGGGCGAGTGGTCCACGCGCCATTCCGTCCTGCGCTCGGCGCAGCGCGCCGCAGCACTGGTCAACGTCCTGAGCGCGGACGGACCCGACGCGCCCGGCGTCGCGTCGGTCACCGCGGTGCTGCGCGAGTACGGGGAACAGGGCCCGCTGGACGTGACCGCCCAGGACGTGGCGGACATGCGCACCGTGTCCGACCGCCTCCGCGACGTCTTCGCCGCTCCCGGTGTCGGCGCCGCGGCGGCCCGCCTGAACAAACTCCTCGCCGAGGGGTGCGGACCGGTCCGGCTCACCGCGCACGGCGGCGGCACGCCCTGGCACATCCACCTGGACGGCGACGACTCCGCGCCCTGGGCGGAATGGTTCCTGGCCTCGTCCTGCATGGCCCTGGCCGTGCTGCTCTGGGACCGCCAGCGGGCACCCGGCGGGCTGTGCGCGTCACCGCGGTGCGACTCCGTGTACATCACCGGCGGCAGCGGTACGGCGCGCCGCTACTGTTCGCCGCGGTGCGCGACCCGTGAGCGGGTGGCGAGCCACCGGCGCGCCAAGGAGGGCAGGGACACCGCGGGTTGAGGGGCTCTCGTGCAGTGCTTCTCCGGGTTCCACGAAGTACTTCACCGGGTTCCGGGAGGCGTACACCCGCGCGAACCCTTCCTATGCTGGCCTCATGAGGCGTACTTCCTTTGCGAATTGGCCCTGTTCCATCGCGCGCACGATGGATCTGCTCGGCGACTGGTGGACGCCGCTCGTGCTGCGTGAGGCCTTCTACGGGGTCACGCGGTTCGACGCGTTCCAGCAGCAGCTCGGCATCGCGCGCAACACCCTCGCCGACCGGCTGCGCCGTCTCGTCGACGAAGGCCTCCTGGAGAAGCGCCCGTATCAGAGCGAGCCGGTGCGGCACGACTACGTGCTCACCGAGAAGGGCCGCGACTTCTTCGGCGTGCTCGCCGCCATGAACAGTTGGGGCAACCGCTGGCTCAGCGGCGACGACGGCGCGCCGGTCGTCTTCCGGCACGAGCCGTGCGGCCACGAGAGCACCGCCGAAGTGGTGTGCGGCCACTGCAAGGCGCCGATGACGTCGGAGGACACCAGGCCGCGCATGGGCCCGGGCTTCCCCGCCGGGCTCGCCGAACGGGCCGAGGTGCGCAGGCGGTTCGCCCAGGGCCGGTCCGGCCCTGGGCGATAGGCCACCAGCGACCTGACCCGGCAGTGCCGTTCTCAGACCGCCGGACGCGGTGACTCGCCGACGCGCGGAAACAGTGGCCGTGCCCGCGGGAGTCGCCCGTCGGCGGTGGGTGTGCACTGCGCGGTCACCCGGGACGCCGACTCCGGTACGAACGGGCCGAGTTGGTCCGCGACCGTGCGACACGCGCCGACCAGGGCGGCGAGCACCCCGTCGAGGCGGTCGCCCGCCGCCACATCGCCCGCGCGCTCGGCCTTGGCCAGCTCCCAGGGCCGGGTGCCTTCGACACAGCGGTCGGCCTCCGCGACCACCCGCCAGACGGCGTCCACCGCCCGCCGGAAGTCGAAGCCCGCCAGCGCGTCGTCGACCTGTGCCGGAACCTCCCGGCAGGCGGCCACGAGCCGCTCCGTGCCCACGGCCGGAGCGCCGGGCACCGGCACCCGGCCGTCGCGGAAGCGGTGCGCCATCGTCACGACCCGGTTGACGAGGTTCCCCAGGCCACCCGCGAAGTCGGCGTCCGCCCGGGCGACGAGCCGCTCCCGGGTGAAGTCCGCGTCGCCGACGCGCGGCACGTCACGCAGCAGCCACCACCGCACCGCGTCCGTCCCGAACTCCGCGACGAGTTCCGTCGGATCGACGGTCGCGCCGGCCGACTTGCTGATCTTGCGGCCGTCCACGGTGAGGTAGTCGTGCACCAGGACGTCCGTGGGCAGCGGCAGTCCGGCCGACAGGAGCATGGCAGGCCAGTACACCGCGTGGAAGCGGACGACGCCCTTGCCGACGAGGTGGGTGCGGCGCGTCGCACCGCTCCACCACTGCTCGTACGCGGGGTCGCCGGTGCCGTAACCGAGGCTGGTGACGTAGTTGCCGAGGGCGTCCCACCAGACGTAGACGACCTGCTCGGGGTCGTCGGGCACGGGGATGCCCCAGCCGCGCGCCCGCGTGTGCGAGCGTGACACCGAGAAGTCGTGCAGGCCGCCCTCGATGAGCGCGAGCACCTCGTTGCGGCGCACGGCGGGCTCGATGCGCAGGCGCCCGGACGAGATCAGCTCGTGCAGATGGTCCCCGTACCGGGAGAGCCGGAAGAACCAGTTCTCCTCGGCGACGGGCCGGGGTCGCGTGCCGTGCTCGGCGCAGCGCCCTTCGACGAGTTCGGCCGGTGTGTAGAACTGCTCGCAGCCGACGCAGTACAGGCCCTCGTAGTGCTTGCGGTACAGGTCGCCCGACTCCGCGCACCGCCGCCACAGGCGTTCCACGCCCACCCGGTGGCGCGGGTCGCGGCTGGTGCGGATGAAGTCGTCGAAGGAAAGGGCCAGGGGTCCGCGCAGCGCGGCGAACGCCTCCGCGTTGCGGTCCACCAGTTCCTGTACGGGGACGCCGGCCGCCTCGGCGGCGAGGACGTTCTTCAGCGAGTTGTCGTCCGTGCCGCTGAGGAAGCGGACCCGGTCGCCGCGGTGCCTGCGGTGCCGGGCGAGAACGTCCGCCTGGACGATCTCCAGGGCGAAGCCCAGGTGCGGGCGGGCGTTGACGTAGGGAATGGTCGTGGTCACGTACGTGGTACGCGGGGTGGTCATGGGAGCCTCCAGGATCTCCAGGGGGAGAGGCGGGGCTCCGTGACCGCAACGCGACGAGGCCCCGTCTCGGGGCCTCGGAACACGCGTGCGTCCGAAGTCAGCGGCCCCGTCGGCGGGGCATCATGACGCTACGGAACTCGGGCGTGATCATGCCGGGATGTTAGCACCGGGCCCACGGGCGGGGCCCGGGATTTTCACGCGGGTGCCGGTCCGCGCGGCGGTGGGGCCGCGGGCCGCCGGGTCCTCCACTACGGCGTCGATTACCTGCCAGACCACGGGCCGCGCCCTTGGTGAACTGAGCCGTGCCTCGAACCGGCACCCGTGACCGGCACGCCGCGGACGCCGAGTACCCCGCGGACGCCGAGTACCCCGCGGACGCCGAGTACCCCGCGGACGCCGGGCACCCCGAGTACCGCGCGCACCCCGCGCACCCCCTGATTCCCGCCAGGACGGACCCATGCCCCAGCTCAGAACCGCCACGCCCACCCCGGCCTCCCGCACGCCATTGCGCGGATGGCTCGCCGTAGGCTCGGTGACGGCGGGCCTCTTCGCCATCGTCACCGTGGAGATCCTGCCCATCGGCCTGCTCCCGTCGATCGGGCGGAGCTTCGACGTCACGGACGGCACGGCCGGTCTGACGATGACGATGCCCGGCTTCCTCGCGGCCCTGTCCGCGCCCCTGGTGACCACGGCCACCGCCCGCGTGGACCGGCGCACCATGCTGTGCGCCTTCACGGCCCTGCTCGCGGCGGCGAACCTCCTCGCCGCGGCCGCGCCCGCCTACTGGCTCGTGCTCGTGTCCCGGGTCCTGGTGGGCGTCACCATCGGCGGGTTCTGGTCGATCGGGGCCGGGCTCGCGGTGCGTCTCGTAGCGCCGGACTCGGCCGCGCGGGCGACGGCGGTGATCTTCTCCGCGGTACCGCTCGGATCGGTGCTCGGGGTGCCCGCCGGTACGTTCGTCGGCGAGGCCGCGGGCTGGCGAACCGCCTTCGGGCTCTTGGGAGTTCTGACGCTGTGCGTCTGGGGCGTCATGCTCGCGGTGATCCCGCCGCTGCCGCCGGAACAGGCGCTGCGAGTGGCCGTGCTGCGGAAGGCGGTGCGCGGGCGGGGCGTCCGCGGGGCGCTCTGGATGACCGTCATCGTCGTCCTGGCGCACTTCGGCGCGTACACGTACGTGACGCCCTTCCTCCGGCACGTGACGGAGGTGGGCCCGGACCAGGTCACCGTGTTCCTGCTGGCGTACGGCGCGGCCGGGATCGCCGGGAACTTCGTGGGCGGCGCGGCGGTGGCGCGCAGGCCGCGGGCCGCGTTCGTGACGGCCGCGGGCCTGATCGCCTGTGCCACGCTGCTGCTGCCCGTCCTCGGTGACCGGCCGGGCGGTGCGGTCGTGCTTCTCGTGGTCTGGGGAGTCGCCTACGGGGCCGTGCCGGTGTGTTCGCAGGCCTGGTTCGCGGCGGCGGTGCCGCGCGCACCGGAGGCGGCGTCGGTGCTGTTCACCGCCTCGTTCCAGGCGACGCTCTCGCTCGGGGCGCTGGCGGGCGGCGCCGTGCTCGACCGGACCTCGTCCTCGACGGTGATGGTGCTCGGCGGGCTCACGGCGGTGCTCGCGGTGGCGGTGGGAGCGCGCCGAGGGCCCCGCCCTGCCAACTGACCGCGAAGGCGCCGGTGCGCACCGTCGGGTGAGCACCGGCGCCTTCGCCCCGCGGGACCTGGTGCCCCGCGGGACCTGGTGCCCCGCGGGACCTGGTTCAGACGGCGGCGGCGAGCGCCTCGAACTGGGCGTCGTTCAGGGTGATGCCCGCGGCGGCGACGTTCTGCTCCAGGTGCGCGACGCGCGACGTGCCGGGGATGGGCAGCATGACCGGCGAACGGCGCAACAGCCAGGCGAGGGCGAGCTGGGACGGGCTCGCGCCGTGGTTCTCGGCGGCGGCGTCGAGCGGGCCGCCGGGGCGGGCCAGCTCACCGGTGGCCATCGGGAACCACGGGATGAACGCGATGTTCTCCTGCTCGGCGTACGCGAGCACGTCCTCGGAGCTGCGGTCGACCAGGTTGTACCGGTTCTGCACGGAGACGATCTCGGCGTGCTCGCGGGCCTCCTTGAGCTGCTCGAGGGTCACCTCGGAGACACCGATGTGGCGGATCTTGCCCTCCTTCTGCAGCAGGGCGAGCTCGCCCAACTGGTCGGCGAGCGGGACCTGCTGGTCGATGCGGTGCAACTGGTACAGGTCGATGCGCTCCACACCCAGGTGCCGCAGGCTCAGCTCGGTCTGCTGGCGCAGGTACTCGGGGCGGCCGACCGCGCTCCAGGCGTCGGGCCCGGAGCGGGTGAAACCGCCCTTGGTGGCGATGACGAGGTCGTCGGCATAGGGCTTGAGGGCCTCCTGGATGAGGACCTCGTTGACGAACGGGCCGTAGGAGTCGGCGGTGTCGATGAAGTTCACGCCGAGTTCCACGGCGCGGCGCAGCACACGAACGGCCTCGTCCCGGTCCTTGGGTTCGCCCCACACACCCGGTCCGGTGAGCTGCATGGCCCCGTAACCGAGACGGTTGACGGGCAGGTCGCCGCCGAGGGCGAAGGTGCCCGAGGCGTCGGCGGGGCGCGAGGTGTTCGAGGTGCTCATGGGAGCGGTCCTTTCACGACGTACGTACAACAAGATGTGTGACGGCTACGAACCTATGCGCAAGAACGCCCGAACGGCGGATACGGGCATGCAGCGACAGCCTTGCGGCCGGGCCCGGGCGGGCGGCGCGGCACGACGGTTCCCACGTCACGTCGGACAGGACAGCGCGGAAACGTACGGGGCGGCCTCAGCCCAGCTTCTTGAGGAGCTCGGCGGCCAGCGGTGCCGATGAGGCGGGGTTCTGGCCGGTGACGAGGTTCCGGTCGACGACCACGTGCGGTGCCCACGGCTCGCCCTCCTGGAAGTCGGCGCCCGCCGCGACGAGGCGGTCCTGGAGCAGCCACGCGGCCCGGTCGGCCAGGCCTGCCTGGGCCTCCTCGGTATTGGTGAAGCCGGTGAGCCGGTAGCCCGCGAAGGGGTTCGAGCCGTCGGGACCGGTGGCGGCGAGCAGCGCGGCCGGCGCGTGGCACACGACCCCGAGCGGCTTGCCGGACGCCAGCGCCCGCGTGAGCAGCCGCCCGGACGCGGCATCGGCGGACAGGTCCTCCATCGGGCCGTGACCGCCCGGGTAGTAGACCGCGGCGTAGTCGTCCAGGTCCACGTCCGCCAGGTCGACCGGCGCCCGCAGCTCGGTGAAGGACGCGAGCGCGGCGGCGACCCGGTCGGCGCCGTCCTGCCCGCCGTTCGCCTCCGGCGTCAGGCTGCCTTGGTCCACCGTCGGCACCACGCCGCCCGGCGTCGCGACCACGATCTCGTGTCCGGCGGCGCGGAACGCCTCGTACGGGGCGACGGCCTCCTCGGCCCAGAAGCCCGTGGGGTGCGGTGTGCCGTCCGCGAGCGTCCAGGACGTGGCACCGGTCAGCACAAAGAGAATCTTCGACATGCCCCGAACCTAGGCCGCCACAGCCATCGGAATCCAATAGGCAAACGAGTGACAGCCATGGAATATCCGATGGGAGGAAAGGGAATACCCGACTGCCGAATATTCCCTTGAGCAGGCGGAAATAGCCTCCGCCGGCACCGGGGTTGGAGGCATACATGAGGCAGCGGCACCCGGTCGCGGCACCCCACCGGAGGACTCCATGAAGATCGGCATCATTGGCGCGGGCAACATCGGCGGCAACCTCACCCGGCGCCTGACCGCACTCGGCCACGACGTATCCGTGGCCAACTCCAGAGGCCCGCAGACCCTCACCGCCCTCGCCGATGAGACCGGTGCCACGCCCGTCACCGTCGACGAGGCCGCACGCGGCGCCGAGGTCGTCGTGGTGACCATCCCGCTGAAGAACGTCCCCGACCTGCCGTCCGGTCTGTTCGACGGGGCCGCGGAGGGCTTCGCGGTGATCGACACGGGCAACTACTACCCCCAGCAGCGCGACGGCAGGATCGACGCCATCGAGGCCGGTCTGACGGAGAGCCGCTGGACCGAGCAGCACATCGGGCACCCCGTCATCAAGGCGTTCAACGGCACGTACGCGGACGACATCCTCGACAAGCCGCTCCCCAAGGGCGCCCCCGAGCGGATGGCGCTGCCCGTGGCCGGGGACGACGAGGCCGCCAAGAAGGTGGTCCGCGAGCTGATCGACGAGCTGGGCTTCGACACCGTCGACGCGGGCGGCATCGACGAGTCGTGGCGTCAGCAGCCCGACACCCCTGTGTACGGGCTGCGCGGTGGCGTCGCCGAGGTCACCCGGGCCCTCGCGGACGCGAGCCCGGAACGCCCCGCGGCGTTCCGGGCCTGAGCACCCGGCGGCGCCCGCTTCGGGTGGCCGGTCAGGCTCCGAGGCCGCCCCGCTTCAAGTGGAGCAGGGTGCCGTAGTCGTCGCTCAGCCAGATGCGGGCCTCGTCGGTGTGCATGCCCCCGAGCCGCGGGTTCGAGAACTGGTGCCGGACCGGTCCCTGCGGGTCGACCGCGACACACACCTGCTCCAGGCACCAGCCCGGATCGTCCCCCTCGGCGCGCAGCCGGATGTAGACGGGGTAGAGGTCGAGGTCGTCGGTGTCGAGCTGGGGCCTGCGCGGGTCGTTGTAGTACGCGTTGGCGACGTTGCCGCCCTCGCCGAGGACGAACTGGTTGTCGCCGTTGCGCGCGATCCTGTCCGAGTTCGCCAGCAGGAACTCACGTCCGGCGATGCCCAGGTAGATCCGCCCCTGCGTGGCCGCCCCCGCGACGTCGGCGGTGACGAGGGCGACGGTGATCTGGGTGATGGCGGTCATGGTGCGCTTTCTCCCCGGGGCGATCGTCGGAATGGCCGGTGTGCCGCACGGCGGGCACGCGGGAGGCGGCATGCGGCATGCGGCATGCGGCATGCGGCATGCGGGGCGGGAGGCGCGACGGACTGCGCGCGTACCTTCCGCCAGCACCGTCCTCCCCTGCCCCGTCCGGAATAACCGGGAGCGCGATCACATGCTGGGGGCGCTCGGTGCAATCCGGGGGCCTATGCGGTTGATCGGACTGCTACGCCGTACGATCCCGGTGCTCCCTCGCCCTCCGGGTGGCGGACCGTGGCGTCGCCCCGGATTCCCCGGGCGCGCTCAGGCGGAACGCGCCCTGACGCGTCCTGTCGTGCGTGACCCACTCAGAACCCGTGTTCGACGAACAACCGCAAGTCAAGACAGACCCCGCGGAGGCCGGGCCGCCGCTCTCCGCCCGGGAGACCTGGGCCGTCCTGTACCGCCACTTCCGCCCGCACCGCGGGGTGGTGGCGCTCGGCGCCCTGTTCACCCTGATCGGCGCGGCCACAGGTCTCGCCCAGCCGGTCGCCGTCGAGGCGTTGGTGAACCGGCTCTCCGACGACGAGTCGGTCACCTCGATCCTCGTCTTCCTGACGTGTCTGCTCGTGATCGGCACGGCGGTCGAGTCCGTGGGCAGCTACATCCTCGAACGCACCGCGCAGTCCGTCGTGCTCGACTCGCGGCGCTCCCTCATCGGCCGCCTGCTGCGGCTGAAGGTCACCGAGCTCGAGCGCGTACAGCCCGGCGACCTGATGTCCCGCGTCACCTCGGACACGACCCTGCTCCAGGCCGTCACCACGCAGGCCGTGGTGTCCGCCTTCTCCGGCGGCCTCACCGTCGTCGCCACCATCGTGATGATGGCCTTCATGGACCCGGTGCTGCTCGGTGTCACCCTGGGCGTGATCGTACTCATCGGCGCCGCCACCGCCCTGGTCATGCCGAAGATCTCCAAGGCCACGCGGCAGGCGCAGGAAGCCGTCGGCTCGATCTCGACCGCCCTGGAGCGGGCCTTCGGCGCGTTCCGCACCCTCAAGGCCTCCGGCGCCGAGGAGCGCGAGGTGGCGAAGGTCGAGGAGGCGGCCCGTGAGGCGTGGCGGCACGGCGTGAAGTCGGCCAAGTGGCAGGCCGTGGCGTGGAGTTCCATGGGCTTCGCCATCCAGGTGTCGTTCCTCGCGGTGCTCGGCGTGGGCGGGGCGCGGGTCGCCTCGGAGGCGATCTCGGTCGCGACGCTCGTGGCGTTCCTGATGCTGCTCTTCTACCTGATCGACCCGGTGACCCGCCTCGTCGACGCCGTCACGCAGTACCAGGTCGGCTCCGCCGCGGTGGCCCGCATCGTGCAGGCGGAGCGGATGGAGACGGAGGAATTCGATGCCTCTCCGCCGTGGGGGACGCAGGAGTCCGACGCGACGCCGTCGTCGGGGGAATCGGGGACACCGGGGACACCGGGGACACCGGGGACATCGAGGGCATCGAGGGCATCGGGGGCATCAAGAGCAAAGGATGCCGCCGTGCCGTCGCTCGCGCCGCGGGCGCCCGCCCCCGACGGCGCCCGCCCCGCCTCCGTCACCTTCGACGATGTCACCTTCCGCTACCGGCCCGACCTCCCGTACGTCCATCACGGTGTGAGCTTCACCGTCCCAGGACCCGGCATGACCGCGTTCGTCGGCCCCTCGGGCGCCGGCAAGACCACCGTCTTCGGGCTCATCGAGCGCTTCTACGAGGCCACGGGCGGCCGCGTCCTCGTCGACGGCGAGGACGTGCTCCGCAGGCCCCTCGCCGAACTGCGCGCCGCCATCGGGTACGTCGAGCAGGACGCCCCCGTCCTCGCGGGCACCCTGCGCGAGAACCTGCTGTTCGCCGCGCCCGACGCCACCGCCTCCGACATCCGCGACGTCCTCGTGCGCGCCCGGCTCGACACCCTCGTGGACACGCTGCCCGACGGCCTGGACACCGTGGTCGGGCACCGCGGCTCCAAGCTCTCCGGCGGTGAACGCCAGCGCGTGGCGATCGCCCGCGCGCTGCTGCGCAAGCCCCGGCTGCTGCTGCTCGACGAGGCGACGTCCCAGTTGGACGCCGTCAACGAACTCGCGCTGCGCGACGTCGTCGCCGAGGTGTCCAAGCAGGTCACGGTCCTCGTCGTCGCGCACCGCCTGTCGACGGTCACGCTCGCCGACCGGATCGTCGTCATGGACGCGGGCCGGGTCCGCGCGGTGGGCACGCACGACGAACTGGTGGTGGCGGATCCGCTGTACGGGGAGCTGGCCGCGACGCAGTTCCTGGCGTCGTCGTGAGCCAGGTGCGCCGAGAGGGTGCGCGGCCCCGGGTGGCGGGCCCCGGGCGGGGGCTCCAGGAACGGGGAAAACTCCGTCGAGGGGGCACTGGCACGTCGCCTAATGTGACGTCATGACCTTCATGCCCCTGGATCGGTACGCCGCCCAAATCATCACGCAGACAGGCCGGTTGACGGATCAGATCAAGGGCGCCGACCTCGCCCTGCCGGTGCCGACCTGCCCCGGCTGGAGCCTCGGCGACCTGCTGCGGCACGTGGGCGGTGCGCACCGCTGGGCCGAGGAGATCGTGCGCACCAGGGCGACGGGCCCGGTGTCGGACGACCAGGTGAACGACGTGTCCGGCGACGACCGCGCCGACGCCGCCGCCCTCACGGACTGGCTCCGCGAGGGCGCGGCCCTGCTCGCCGCCGCCCTCCGCGACGCGGGACCGGACGTACAGGTCTGGACGGTGGCGCCGAACGGTACCCCGTTGTTCTGGGCACGCCGCATGATGCACGAGTCGGCGCTCCACCGCGCCGACGCGGCCGTCGCCGTCGGCGGCACGTACACCCTGGACCGGGAGGTCGCCGTGGACGGCCTCCACGAGTGGCGGGGCTTCACCGAACTGCCGCAGGCCTACCCGTCGCCGGAGGCGGTGCGCGCCCTCCTCGCCCCCGGCCGCACGGTGCGCATGGAGGTGAGCGAGGCGGACGCCGCCCCCGGCGCGTCGTGGCTGGTCGACCTCACCGGCGAGGCACCCGTCGCACGGGACGCCGAGGACCCGGAGCAGGCGGGCGAGAGCGCCGCCGTGACCGTACGCGGGTCTGCCGCCGCGCTGCTGCTGCTCATGTACCAGCGGCAGGACGTCCTGGACGAAACAGTGGAGTTCACCGGGGACCGCGAGCTGTTCGCGCGGTGGCGGGAAGCGGTGACGCACTGGCTCCGCAAGTCCTGAGGCGTCAGCCCCCGCTCCGTCCTGCCCGGTACGTCCGGCCGCCGCGGCGCGGAAGCGCTGCCGGTACGTCGTCGGGCGTGGCGGTGGTCTCGACGGCCAGGTGCAGCTCCGCCCTGGTCGTCGCCGACGACAGTTCCAGGTCGAGGGCCTTGCCGCACTCACCGAGCCAGGCGGTGAGGGTGCTGCGGTGCAGGCCGAGTTCGACGGCGGCGGGAGCGGTCCTGCCGCGCTGCCGCAGCCAGCACCGCAGCGCGATCCGCAGCCGGGTGTCCAGCGGTTCGAGGAGCGCGGCCGCCCAGCGCTCCGCGTCCTCGGCGGGTATCAGGTCGGCGGGCAGCGGGGGATCGGGTCGGAGCCGGGCCGTCGCCGCCGCGGGCCGGGGAGCGGCCGGCGCACGCAGGGACAGGAGGAGCTGCGCCTGGACCGTGGGGTGGTCGAGGTCGGCGCCCAGGAGGGTGGCGATGCCGCGCAGCCGCGCCCGGACCGTGCCCTCGGACACGTCAAGGGCCGGCGCGGCGGTCTGCACCGACCCCGACCGCAGCCACGCCTCCAGGGTCCGGCGCCGGTCCCGGTCAAGGGGCCGCAGCACCGTCGCGGCCCAGGCGCGCAGGCGCTCCGCGGGGACGACGCGGAGCAGACCGTGGGCGCCGAGGCCGCCCGCGGCGGACAGACAGCCGACGGTGGCGCCGGTGCGCGCGGTCCCGGCCTCCGCCCACGCGGTGGCGAACATGTCGAGGGGCGCGGGGTCGGCCGCGCCCCCGGAAAGCTCGTGCCGGTCGGCGATGCGGGCGATGAGCGAACGCACCGCGGCATGGTCGCCGTGGGCGGCGCCGTGCAGGGCGACGACCACCAGTTCGGTGCCGTCCAGGCAGACCAGCATGCGGGTGCCGCCGAGCGTGGTGCCCGGCTGCGCCGCCCGCCAGAGGGTCTGGTGGGCGGCGTGCACGGCCCGCCCGGTGAGCCGGTGGACGGTGGCGTGCGTGGCGGCGGCGCCCAGGACGTCGGCGGCCAGCTCGGGCCGGCCCTCCTTGAGCAGGCGGAGGACCGCGGTGTGCAGCCGCTGCTCGGCGCCGCGCACGTCGTCCGCCCGCCGGGCCCGTACCCGCAGCAGGTCCGCGGTGGCCTGGGCGATCAGGGCGGCGGGGGCGACGGGAGCCCTGCCGGGGCCGATGACGAGGACGGTGCCGTCGCTGTCGGCCACCTGGTGGACGGTGAGGTGCGCGGCGGCCCCCGGGTGCGCGGCGGCGCGCTCGGCCTCGCTCCCCGCACCGCGCGGCGTGCTGTGGACCGCGCCGGCCACGGGGTCCACCAGGGCCGCCCAGCCGTCGGCGAGCGCGGCCGCCTCGGCGACGAGGGAGGCGCCGGAGTGGGCCGCGGACCGCGTCAGGCGCCGCACCCAGGGGCACGACACCTCCTGCGCGGCGCCGGGCACGGGCACCGCGGGCCCCGGCGCCTTGCCGGGGGGAACCGCGGACCCCCACAACTGCGCCGGGCGACCCGCGGGACCGCCCGTGGCACCACTGCCGGTCCCGCCGCTGCCCGTCACGCCACTCTCCGCCACGCCACTCTCCGCCACGCCGCTCCCCGTCATGAGATCCGTGCGACGCCGCCCCACCCTGCCCGCTCCGTGACGCGGCCGGTGGTCGCGTCGGGCCGCCAGTCGGGCCAGCAGACATATCCGGGGTCGACGAGTTCGAGGCCGTCGAAGAACGCGACGGTCTGCTCGGGCTCACGGAAGATGTAGGGAATGGCGCCGGAGCTGTTGTACTCCTCCTGGACCTCGCGGTGCTTGTCGTCGGCGGCGGTGGAGTGGCTCAGGGACACATAGCTGCCGGAGGGCAGCCGGTCCACGATCCGGCGTACCAGGGCCAGGGCCTCGTCCCAGTCCACGATGTGGCCGAGCACATCGTTGATCACCAGCGCGACGGGCCGGCTCATGTCGAGGGTCTTGGCGGCGCCCTCCAGGACCGCTTCCGTGTCCCGCATGTCCGCGAGCACATAGTCCATCGCGCCCTCGGGCGTGCTCTTGCGCATCGCGTGCACGTGCAGCAGGACGAGCGGGTCGTGGTCGACGTACACCACCCGGCACTCGGGGGCGATGCGCTGGGCCACCTCGTGGGTGTTGTTGGCCGTGGGCAGACCGGCGCCCACGTCGAGGAACTGACGGATACCGGCCTCCCGAGCCAGCCAGGTGACGCTGCGCACCAGGAAGCCCCGTGACTCCTGGGCCATGGGCTCGATCAGCGGATACTTGTCGCGGTAGGCGTCGCCGGCGGCCTGGTCCGCGGGGAACCAGTCCTTGCCGCCCAGCCAGTAGTTCCACACCCGGGCGCTGTGGGCGACGGAGGTGTCTATCTGCTGGGGGTCTGTCGGCTCGGTCATGCCAAGGCCTCTCTCGACTTGTCGGGATGGAAAGCGGTGGCGCAGGAGTAGTCCAGGAGGAGCCGGTAGTCCGTCACGGTCGCGGTCGCGTCCCACACGTCGGCGGCCCCCGCCGGACCGCACTCGCGGACCACACGGTCGGGGATCTCCGGCGCCTCCACCCGGTACACAGTGATCGCGGGGGTACCGGTCAGGGCGTGCGGCGGCCCGTCCAGGGGATGGATCTGCAGGGTCACGTCGGGACCGTCGACGGCCGCCCGCAACGCCGCCACCTGCTCCGCCATGACCCCCTCACCCCCTACGCGGGTGTGCAGGGCCACGGCCGACATCACCGCCCAGATCCTGGTCTGCTGTGTACGCAACCGCTCTTGACGTGCCATCAGGAGATCCGTACGGGCGTCCTTGTCGGCCGCGGACAGGTCGGGGCGCAGGGCGTCGTCGACGGCACGCGCGTAGGCCCGGGTGCGCAGCAGGGCGGGGACGAGGGCCGGTTCCCAGGCGCGGATCATGCTGGCCGCCGACTCCACGCTCATCAGGTCGAGCTGCCAGGGGTCCATGACGGAACGCCAGGGGTGCCACCAGCCGGGCAGGTTGGCGGTGGCGAGCTTGCCGAGGAACTCCTCTATCTCGGCGGGCGGCGCCCCGTACGCCCGGAGCAGCGCCCGGACCTGGCCCTCGTCGAGGGATGTCTGGGCCTGTTCGATCCGGCGCACGGTGACGGGGTGGGCGCCGAGGTCGTCCGCGGCCTCCTTGCGGGAGAGTCCTGCCGCCTCGCGCAGGATTCTGAGCCGGGTGGCCAGAACGAGATGCGCGAGTGTCGGGCCTGACCGTTCGCGCGCCACGCGCCCTCCTTCCGGCACTCACCTCAACTTGCTGATAGTGCATACCTTGTCGCTTGCAATCTCTGTGCGCAACCCGTTGAGTATGTCCATGGCGGCGGACGGCGGGAAGCCCGCCCAAGTCGCCTCGCACTGCCTGAGCTTGCATCGGCCAGAGGTGATGTGCCGGCGAGCCCGAGGGCGCGCCCCGGCGCACCCCGCGGCCGTGAATGCCGTCGCAGGACAGGACCAACACCTCGGGCAGAAGGGGGAGATGACGTGCTGACGCTGGGCACGCTGGTCGGCAGGGCCGAGTTGGAGCTGGACTTCGCCGCAGGTGTCGACGCTGCCCGGTACGAGGCGGTGGGGGTCGCCACCCTGACGACCCTGACCCTGCCGCAGCTCCTGGAGGGCGAGCCACAACGGCGTCTGGAGCCCGGATCCCTCGTCCTGATCACCGGTCTGGAGTCGCGGCTCCGGGGGCGGGCGGAAGTCGCCCTGGAAACACTCATGGAGCAGCTCGCCCTGGACCGGTGCGCGGGCCTGGTCGTGCACGCGACCCCTGAGGCGCCGCGGTCACTGTCCGCGTCCCGAGGCGCCTACGAGCCGTCCCGAGGCGCCTACGAGCCGTCCCGAAGCGCCCACGGCCTCTCCCGAGTGGCCCACGACCCCTCCCGGGCCGCCCACGGCCTGTCCCGGGCCGTCATCGACCTGTCCCACACGCTCGCCGTCCCGCTCCTGATCACCTCCGCGGCGCCGCCGATGTGGGCCAGGACGCGTCACCTCCTCAGGGACAGCAGGCTCGCCGGCGCGGAGCGCCACGTCACGCAACTCACCACGCTTGTCCAGCAGGTGCCGACCGAGCTGGCCGACCCGCAGGCGATGCAGCGCATCGCGGACTGGCTGGCCCGGTCCCTGCGCGTACAGGTCCTCGTCAGCGATCCGCAACGCGTCCTCGCGGCCTCTCCGGCCACCGCGGCCGAGACCCTGGCACCGGCGATCATCCACCGGTCCATGGCCGAGTCCGCATACCCAGTGAGCCCGCACACCCGGCTCATCACCCTCGCCCCGGCCCGCGGGGCCGACACGGTCCTGGCCGTCGCGCGCAGCTCCGCCCCGTTCGACGACGCCGAGCTGCGGCTGCTCGGCCATGCCGCGAGGCTCCTCGGGCTCCTGGACCAGGCGCGCCGCGAGCACCGCGCGGCCGCCGACGCCTCCCGTGCCGCCCGCAGGGCCGCGATGGAACTCCTCCTGGACGGCGAGGTGGACAAGGCGCGCCGCGTCATGGCGCCGCAGGCCCCCGGTCTGCTGGAGACGGACACGGCCCGCGTCTTCGTGGTCGACGTGCCGCGCACCCACCGGGACACCGCGGTGCGCCGGTGCGAGGCCGCCACGGCAGGCCGCGCCCTGGTGATCGCGGACCCGCGTACGGACCGCCGGATCCTGCTGGTCCAGCCGGTACGGGCGGGACGGCCCACGGACGGCGTGGGCACCGAGCTGACCCGGCTGATCGCGGCCCTGGGAATAGGTTCCGTGGGCGGCAGCGGCGTCTACTCGATCTCCCTGCTCGCCGAAGCGCTGCGGGAGGCGACCGCCGCCCAGGGGTTCGCGCTGCAACAGCCGGACTCCGTCGCCCTCTCGGCCCACCACACCGACCTGATCAGCCTGCTCCCGGCGCGCGAAGCACAACTGTGGGCCAGGCAGTTGCTGTCCCCGCTGATGCGCAACGACGCCCAGTGGGAGCAGATGCGGGAAACGTTGCTCATGGCCCTCGCCCACCCGTACACCGTCGCGGCACGGCGCCTGAACCTGCACCGCAACACCGTCACGCGCCGCGTGGCCCGGGCGGCGGAGGCCCTGCACGTGGACTTCGCCTACGTCTCCGACCGCATCGCCGTCGGCCTTGCCCTCGAACTGGTCACCCACCGGGAGCAGCCCGGCGGCCCCGTGCCGTCCGGTGAACTGCCCCCGACGCTCCGCTCGTTGCTTGCTTCGCCCCAGGTGACGGCCTGGGCCGACACGCTGCTGCTCGCCGCCCGCGGCGACCGCAGGGACCTGCTCACCACGGCGACGGTCTGGCTCACCCACGACGCGCACATCGAACCGACCGCGCGGGCCCTCGGCCTGTCCGAAGCCACCGTGCGCTCCCATCTGCGCGCCCTCGAACAGCATCTGGCCCGTGACCTCGGCTCCCTCGGCGGCCTGCGCGACCTGCAGTTCTCCCTGCACGTCGTGACCGGCGAGGTCGAGGTGGGGGAGCGCTGCGACGCTCTGTGCCCGGCGGCGACCTGACCGGAACCGGTTCGCCGGGCACTTCGCACACTTCGCTGAGTACGTTGTATGCCGTTCTTTTACTGGGTACGCTGTACGCGATTTCTGCCGCAGAGCAGCGCGCCGTACGCAGGGCCAGGGCCGTGCGAGCCACCCAAGGAGCACCCGTGAACGTCACCCCCGCCGACAGCCACACCGTGATCCAGGTCCGTGGAGCGCGTGCGAACAACCTCAAGAACGTCTCGCTCGACCTGCCCAAGCGGCGGCTGACCGTGTTCACCGGCGTCTCCGGATCCGGCAAGTCCTCGCTGGTGTTCGCCACCATCGCCGCGGAGTCGCAGCGCCTGATCAACGAGACGTACACCGCCTTCGTGCAGTCGTTTCTGCCGAGCGTCGGCCGCCCCGACGTCGACGAGCTGCGCAACCTGAGCGCCGCGATCGTCGTCGACCAGGAGCGGATGGGCGCCAACTCCCGTTCCACGGTGGGCACGGCCACGGACGCGTACACGATGCTGCGCATCATCTTCAGCCGCCTCGGCGAGCCGCACATCGGCACCTCCGGCGCCTTCAGCTTCAACCTGCCGGACGGCATGTGCCCCGAGTGTGAGGGCGCCGGCGAGGTCTCCACCGTCGATGTCGACCAGCTCCTGGACCGTGAACTCTCCCTCAACGAAGGCGCTCTCACGCTGCCGTACCACGCGGTGGACTCCTGGAGCTGGCAGGTCGTGGTCAACGCCGGTTTCCACGACCCCGACAAGAAGCTGAGGGACTACACCGAGCAGGAGTGGGCGGATCTGCTGCACAAGGATCCGGTGAAGGTGAAGGCCGGCTCCAACGGCTTCACGTACGAGGGTCTGGTCAGCAAGATGCGGCGCACCTGGCTCGCCAAGGACCGCGAGGGGCTGCAGCCGCACATCAGGGCCTTCGTCGAGCGCGCCGTGGTCTTCGCCCGGTGCCCGCTGTGCGAGGGCACCCGGCTCAACCGGGCGGCACTCTCCTCGAAGATCGACGGCAGGAACATAGCCGAGTGCTCCGCCCTCCAGATCGACGAGCTCGCCGACTTCATCCGCTCCATCGAGGACACCGGCACGGCCCCGCTGCTCGCCAACCTCCTCGACCTCCTCGACTCGCTGACCGAGATCGGCCTCGGCTACCTCAGCCTCGACCGCCCCTCCGGCACCCTGTCCGGCGGTGAGGCGCAGCGCGTGAAGATGGTGCGCCATCTCGGCTCCAGCATCACCGACGTCACCTACGTCTTCGACGAGCCCACCGTCGGGCTGCACCCCCATGACATCCAGCGCATGAACGACTTGCTGCTCCGCCTGCGCGACAAGGGCAACACGGTGCTCGTCGTGGAGCACAAGCCGGAGGTCGTCGCCATCGCCGACCACGTGGTGGACATCGGCCCCGGCGCGGGCGCCGCGGGGGGCGAGATCTGCTACACCGGTGACGTGGCGGGACTGCGCGCCTCCGGCACCCTCACCGGCCGCCACCTCGGCCACCGCGCCAGGCTCCGTGAGCAGCCGCGTACGCCCAGGGGGCAGGTGTCCATCAAGGACGCGGGACTGCACAACCTCAAGGACGTCTCGGTCGACGTGCCGCTCGGCGTCCTCACGGTCGTCACCGGCGTCGCCGGTTCCGGCAAGAGCTCGCTGATCCACGGCCATCTGTCCGGGCAGGACGGCGTCGTTGTCGCCGACCAGTCCCCGATCCGCGGTTCACGCCGCTCGAACCCGGCGACGTACACGAACCTGCTCGGACCGATCCGCAACGCCTTCGCCAAGGCCAACGGTGTCAAGGCGGCCCTGTTCAGCGCCAATTCGGAGGGCGCCTGCCACAAGTGCAACGGCCTCGGCCTGGTCTACACGGACCTGGCGATGATGCAGGGCGTCGCCTCCGTGTGCGAGCAGTGCGACGGCAAACGCTTCACGCCGGAGGTCCTCACCTACCAACTGGACGGCAAGGACATCAGCGAGGTACTCGGCATGTCGATCGCCGAGGCGTACGACTTCTTCCCGACGGGCCGGCCGCACACCATCCTCGGCCGCCTCTCCGACGTCGGCCTCGGCTATCTGCGCCTCGGCCAGCCCCTGAACACCCTCTCCGGTGGCGAGCGCCAGCGCCTCAAGCTCGCCATCCACATGGCCGAGAAGTCCTCCACGTACGTCCTCGACGAGCCGACCACCGGCCTGCACCTCGCCGACGTCGACAAACTCCTCGCGCTCCTCGACCGCCTGGTCGACGACGGCAACTCCGTCGTCGTCATCGAACACCACCAGGCCGTCATGGCCCACGCCGACTGGATCATCGACCTGGGCCCCGGCGGCGGCCACGACGGCGGCGAGATCGTCTTCACGGGTACGCCGAGGGAACTGATCGAGACCGCGGACACGCTGACGGCACGCCACCTGCGCGAGTACGTCGGCTCCTGACCGCTGCGCGGCCTCGTTCGGGGCCGACGTCAAGGCGGCGGTGGGGGTGAGCCGGGACGGTGGTCGGCGTGATCACGCCATTCGCGTCAGCAACTGACGCAAGTGGGCGCACGTGGAGCAGCACACCCTGTGAGGTCGGACGGGGTGACGGCCGCGGGCCGACGTAGCAATTCGGCCACGGCGTCACACTCGGGGCCGACCGTGGCGAAGTTGGCCGAACCGGTCATGGTCCGGCTAGGTGCATGGGGCATGAAGTGAGGAGCGGGACACCGTACGACCCGTACATCCCGTCCGAGCACTTCGGAGGACGCCATGGCGCAATCCGCCCCCTTCCCTCAGGACCGCACCTGCCCCTATCACCCGCCCACCGGATACCGGCCGTTGAACGCACGCGCGCCGCTCAACCGCGTCACCCTCTACGACGACAGTCAGGCCTGGCTCGTCACCGGGCACGCCGAGGCCCAGGCCCTGCTCACCGATCCGAGGCTCTCCGCCGACCGGCAGAATCCCGCCTTCCCGTTGACCGCACCGCGCTTCGAGCTCTCCCGGCACGTGCAGACCGCACTGCTCGGCGTCGACGATCCGCTGCACAACAAGCAGCGCCGCATGCTGATCCCCACGTTCGGGGTGAAGCGGGTGGCGGCGATGCGGCCCCGCATCCAGCGCGTCGTCGACGAACTCCTCGACGCCGTCGTGGCCCAGGGGCCGCCCGTCGAGCTCATCTCCGCGTTCGCCCTGCCCGTGCCGTCCATCGTGATCAGTGAACTGCTCGGTGTTCCGTACGCCGACCACGACTTCTTCGAGGGGGCGTCGCGCAGGCTCCTGCGGTCCGACACCCCGGAGGAGGCGGAGGCGGGCCGCCGGGAACTGATGGACTACCTGGGCCAGTTGGTCGACCGCAAGCGCAAGACGGCCGACGCCGGGGCAGCCCCGAGCGCCAACCCCCTGGCCTCCGAAGGGTTGCGCGAAGCCCGTGAGCCCCGGCACGGCAGCCCCCAGGTCCTGCGAGAAGCCCGCGACGTACAGCGCGACGCCCCCGAAGGCCATCGCGGCACCGATGAGGCACCGCTCGACACCCCCGAAGGCCTGCTCGACGAGCTGATCCGTGATCGCCTCGCGGACGGCTCCCTCGATCGCGACGAACTCGTACGCGTCGCCCTCATCCTGCTCGTCGCCGGGCACGAGACCACCGCCAACATGATCTCGCTCGGCATGTTCACGCTCCTCGAACACCCCGACCAGTTGGCGGCGCTGCGCGCCGAACCGGAACTGACGCGTGACGCCGTCGAGGAACTGCTGCGCTTCCTGTCCATCGCGGACGGACTGCTGCGCGTGGCCACCGAGGACATCGAGGTGGCCGGGCAGACCATCCGCGCCGACGAGGGCGTGGTCCTCGCCGCCTCCACCATCAACCGTGACACCGCCGTCTACGCGGACGCGGACGATCTCGACGTGCGCCGCAGCGCCCGGCACCACCTCGCCTTCGGCTTCGGCATCCACCAGTGCCTCGGCCAGAACCTCGCCCGCCTGGAACTCGACATCGCCTTCCGGACCTTGCTCGCCCGCATCCCCGACCTGCGCCTCGCCGTGCCCGCCGACGCGATCCGGATGAAGCCCGGCGACACCATCCAGGGCCTGATGGAACTGCCGGTCACCTGGGGGCCCCGCTGATGCGCGTCACCATCGACACGGACGTGTGCATCGGCGCGGGTCAGTGTGTCCTGACCGCGCCGAAGGTCTTCACACAGGACGACGACGGCTTCAGTGAGTTGCTTGCCGGGTGCGCGGACGGGGTGGACGATCCGATGCTGCGGGAGGCGGCACGGGCCTGCCCGGTGCGGGCCATCACGTTGCACGAGGAGGGATGACGGGGGGTGTCGGGGCTGCCCGGGGGCTGCCCGGGGAATGCCCGGGGGATGCTGGGGGATGACGCGGCGGCCCCGCGGGTCCGCCCGGGCCTCCCCGCGGCACGTCGGCCCGCCCCCGCGCCGACGTGCCGCAGGGGCCGCGGGACAATGGCCCGATGCGCATCCGACCAGCCCACAGCGACGAGTTGCCGCGTCTTCAGGACATCGAGCGGGCCGCGGGCCACTGCTTCCGGGACATCGGCATGCCGGAGATCGCCGACGACGAGCCGCCCGCCCTGGAGGTGCTCGCACGCCACCTGCGTGCGGGGCTCGCCTGGGTCGCCGTGGACCCGTCTGCCGCCATCGACGTGGCTGCCGTCGCCCCGTCTCCCGCCGTCGACCTGGCTGCCGTCGACTCGTCCGCCGTCGACGTGGCTGCCGTCGACTCGTCCGCCGTCGACTCGTCCGCCCCCGCCCCGGCTGCCGTCGACCCGTCCGCCCCCGCCCCGGCCGCCGTCGACCCGTCCGCCCCCGCCCCGGCTGCCGTCGCCCCCTCCGCCCTCGACCCGTCCACTGCCGACGTGCCGGTGGCCTACCTCATCGCCGACCGCGTCGACGGCAACCTGCACGTCGAGCAGGTGTCCGTGCATCCCGGGTACGCTCGCCGGGGCATCGGCAGGTCCCTCCTCGACCACCTCGCGGACCGGGCCGCGGCCGATGCGGTCCCCGCGCTGACCCTGACGACGTTCAGGGACGTGCCGTGGAACGCGCCGTACTACGCGCGCTGCGGCTTCGCGGTCCTGGGCGACGAAGCCGTGGGCCCGGAGCTGCGGGCCGTCCGCGAGGAGGAGGCCGCGCTCGGCCTGAACCGCTGGCCGCGGGTGTGCATGTGGCGCCCCGTGCGGTGCCGGGCTTCCCCCGGTGCGCCGTCGTCGGCGACCCCGTTGTCGGCCACCCCGGCGGCGGTCCGGCACGACAGGGGGCCCGTCGGCCAGGAGTGAAATCCGGCCTCAGTGTGTCCGACGGGGTCCTGTGTGCGTCGGAGGGGTTCAGTCCGGCGTTGGTCTGGACCTATCATCCGTTGTCATGAGCGGGCCAGCATTCCCCCTCCGCGGTGCCGCCCTCGGGCTCGGGCCGGGGCTTCCGCCCCGGCTCCCGAAGGGCTGCCCCGCGAGGGGGCGGGCCGTAAGCGCTTCCGGGGCCGGGTACGCCCCGTGGCTGCTGGTCGCTCTGCTCTGCCTGGTCACGGCGCTCGGCGCGTCGGCTGCGGTCTTCCCCGAAAGTTCCGCTCACAGGAGTGACGACGCAGCCGCGACGGCTCCGTTCGGACCTCCGGCCGACGCGCTCGCAGCGGGCGGTGAAGCAGGCGACGCAGCGCACAGTGAGGCGGGCGGCGTAGCGCACAGTGCAGCAGGCGGTGCAGCACGCAGCGAAACAGGCGGCGCGGCGGGCAGCCAAGCAGACGGCGAAGCGCCCGGCGGAGGCGGCGGCGGCGGTAGCGGCTGCCACGGTGGCGACGACGGCGACGCCTCCCGCGCCGCCGTGCTCCCCGTACCCGAACAGCCCGGCGGTGGTCAGGGCCAGCGGCCCGCCTCCGTCCGGCACGACTCCGGCCAGGGCCTGGCCCCGCTCGGCCGCACGGCCGCGCCCGACGTCAGCGCGGTCGACCTGTACAGCACCCGGGTGATCAGAACGTAGCGGGACTCTCTCCTCCCGCTCGCGCACGCCGACCCACCCCGGACGGACGCCCGCACGGCGTCCCCCTCACATCCCCACGGCTCAAGGAGAGATCCAGCATGTCCTCCCCCTCCCTTCCCCCGCACTCCGCCGACCCCCAGTTCCCGCCACCGTCCGCCTCCACCCGTACCCAGGCGAATCCCGCCCACCGTCACGCGTCCGCGGCACAGGACCAGCAACTCGCGCTCGACAGTGGTGTGTTGGTGGTGCGTCTCGCGGTCGGGCTCATCATGGCCGCCCACGGTTCGCAGAAGCTCTTCCGCTGGTTCGACGGCTCCGGCCTGAGCGGCACCACCGACTTCTTCGCCTCCGAGGGCTACAAGGCCGCCAGGGCCATGGCGTGGATCGCCGCGCTCACGGAGACCTTCTGCGGTCTCGGCCTCGCCGTCGGCCTCTTCACCCCGCTGGCGGCCGCGGGCGTCCTGGGCGTCATGCTCAACGCCATCGCCGTCACCTGGGACGGGGGCTTCTTCGCCCCCGAAGGCATCGAGTACCAACTCGTGCTGCTTTCCGGCGCGGTGGCGGTCGCCCTGACCGGCCCCGGCCGGCTCGCCGCCGACCAGCTCCTGCCAGGACTCCGCGACCACCGGTTCCCCCGGGGCGTCGCGGCCGTGGCACTGGGAGTGGTCTCCGCCGTGTTCGTCCTCGTGGTGCTGCGGGACTGACGTCCGGGCCCGCTCCGGGCCGCCGGTGCCGACGGGTCCGCCCGCCGGCACCGGCGGCCCGGCGGCTCGACGGCAGGAGAGTGGTCGAGGGCATCCTGCGAGGGGCGTGACCGCTCCGGTCAGGGCACCTGCCGGGGCACCGGCACCTCCGTGGCCCGACCGGAAGCCGCCCTGGCGTGCTGTCCGTCGCCCCGCGCCGTCGACCGGGGGGCGCTGGACTCCCGTACCACGAGGTCCGGCGCGAGCCGCACCGCCCGCTGTGGGCCGTCGTCACCGGCAAGGCGGTGGTTCAGCAACCGCGTGGCCTCCGCGGCCAGTTCGGGCACCGGCTGGCGGACGGTGGTGATGCCGGGGGCGGCGAGGGCCGCCATCGGGATGTCGTCGAAGCCGGTGACGGCGACGTCACCGGGCACGTCCGCGCCGAGTTCCCTGAGCCGCTGCAGCGCGCCCACCGCGATGAGGTCGTTGGCGCACACCAGGGCGTCGGGCCGCGCCTCCCACACCAGGTCGACGGCCGCGCGGCCCCAGGCCACGGAGAAGTCACCGAGCGCGATCCGCCCCGCCGCCCCCTCGTCGAGCGCGGCGGCCCCGGCCGCGTACGCCGCGCGGCGCTCGGCCGCGGTCGACGCCGTCCCGTCGGCTCCGACGAACCAGACGCGCCGACGGCCGGTGGCGGCGAGATGGCCGAGTACGAGGGCCATGCCCGCGGAGTTGTCGACGGCCACGGAGTCCGCGACGCCCGGGCCGCAGTCGCGGTCCATCAGGACGAGCGGCACCTGTGCGGCGGCCGCGGCGACCGCGTCCCGGCTGCGGCGCTCGTCGGCCGGAATGACCAGGAGGGCGTCGACGCGCCGGGCAAGGAGATCGTCGATGTACTCGGCCTCGGCCACCGGGTCGTCGTCGCAGTCGGCGAGGAGCACGGCGCGGCCCTCGGCGTGCAGGGCGTGGGTGAGCTCGCGTACGAGGGCCGGGTAGAAGGGGTTGGTGATCTGCGGCAGGACCAGGCCGACGGTGCCGGTGGCGCGGCCGCGCAGGGCGCGGGCGGCGTGGTTGGGCCGGTAGCCGAGCTTTTCGGCGGCCGCGCGGACCCGGCGGGCGGTGTCCGCGCCGACCGGGCGGGTGCCGGCCAGGACCCGCGAGACGGTGGCGACGGAACAGCCGGAGGCACGGGCCACATCCCGCAGAGTCACATCAGCCACGCCTGAGCCCACCCCTCCGGTGCATTTCGGCAAACGTTATCAACGGGCATGTTCCCCGAACAGAGCCGTGCACAGAGTCGTGCGCAGAGCCGTGAACAGCGCTGTGACGAGGAACGCACAGCTCGGGCGTGGTGCAGGTCATTGACAGAATTCACCCTCCTGCACAATGTCCTCGGAGAACGTTTTCCCGAGCGTCACCCGGCGGTGGCGGCTCGCCGAACAAAGAGGTTCCGCGATGGCCAAGAAGATCATCCTCGACTGCGACCCCGGGCATGACGACGCGATCGCCATGCTCCTGGCGCACGGCAATCCCGACGTCGAGCTGGTCGCGGTCACCACGGTCGTCGGCAACCAGACCCTGGAGAAGGTCACCCGCAACGCCCTCTCCGTGGCCCGGATCGCGGACATCACCGGGGTGCCCTTCGCCGCCGGTTGCCCCCGCCCGCTGGTCCGTACCGTCGAGACGGCCCCCGAGATCCACGGCGAGAGCGGCATCGACGGCCCGGTCATGCCCGAGCCGGTCCTCGCCCTCGACGACCGCCACGCCGTCGACCTCATCATCGACACGGTCATGGCCCACGAGCCCGGCGAGATCACCATCGTGCCCACGGCGGGCCTGACCAACATCGCCCTCGCCGCGCGCAAGGAGCCCCGCATCGTCGAGCGCGTACGCGAGGTCGTCCTGATGGGCGGCGGCTACCACACGGGCAACTGGAGTCCGGTCGCCGAGTTCAACATCAAGATCGACCCCGAGGCCGCGCACATCGTCTTCAACGCGGGCTGGCCCGTCACCATGGTCGGCCTCGACCTGACGCACCAGGCCCTCGCCACCCCCGAGGTCGTGGAGCGCATCGCCCGGGTCGGCACGAGGCCCGCCGTCTTCGTGAACGAGCTCCTCGACTTCTTCGGCGCCATGTACCTCCAGGCCCAGGGCTTCCAGGCGCCGCCGGTGCACGACCCGTGCGCCGTCGCGTACGTCATCGACCCGAGCGTCATGACCGTACGCAAGGCCCCCGTGGACATCGAGCTCACCGGCACGCTCACCCTCGGCATGACCGTCACCGACTTCCGCGCGCCCGCCCCCGCCGACTGCCGCACCCAGGTGGCCGTCGACCTGGATCACGGACGATTCTGGGACCTGGTCGTGGATGCCCTCGAGCGGATCGGTGACGTGGCCGCGTGAACACCTCCATCGCTGAACCCGCACACCCCGCCGCATCGCCGGGCGGCCGCCCCGTCCGCGTATGGGTCCTTGTCACCGCCCTCCTGGTGGCCTGCTTCGCCTTCCAGTTGAACGCGAGCATGCTCAGCCCCGCCCTCAAGAGCGTCGAGGACTCCCTCGACGCGACCTCCGCCGAGGTCGGCCTGACCCAGACGGCGTTCTTCACCTCCGCCGCCCTCTTCTCGCTGTTCCTGCCGCGCCTCGGCGACCTCGTCGGACGCCGCCGCGTCCTCGCCGCGATGATGGCGCTCATGGCCGTCGGCTGCGTCGTGGCCGCGCTCGCGCAGAGCGTGCCCATGCTGTTCGCGGGACGCGTCATCCAGGGCGTGTCAGGGCCCACCGTGCCGCTGTGCCTGATCATGCTGCGCAACGAGGTGCACGAGCCGAAGCGGTACGGCACCCTGCTCGGCGTCATCACCGCCGTCAACGGCGGCATCGCGGGCGTCGACTCCATCGCGGGCGGCTCCCTCGCCGACCACTACGGCTTCCAGTCGGTGTTCTGGGTGATGGCCGTGGTCGCCGGACTCGCCATGGTCCTGGTCGCCACGCTCACCCCGGAGTCCACCGCCCGCGCCACCGGCTCCGACAACCGCATGGACTGGCCCGGCGTGGCGCTTCTCGTCGTCTCCGTCGGCGCGGCCCTCATCGCCCTGAACGAGGCCGGCAAGCTCGGCGCCGCGAACTGGCCGCTCGTCGCCGGGCTCGCCGTCGTCTCCGCCCTCGCCTTCGCCGCCTTCTGGCGTGCCGAGGACCGCAGCAAGCACCCCTTGGTCGCCACCCGGCACCTGCGGCAGCGCTCCACCTGGGCGCTGCTCCTCACCACCGTCCTGACCATGACGGGCGTCTTCGCCGTCATGAACGGCATGATCCCGGCGTTCGCCCAGAACGCGGACGCGGGCTTCGGAATGAGCGCCGAGCAGTCGGCCTGGTGGACCCTCACCCCGTACGCCCTCGCGGGCCTGGCCATGGGCCCGATCGCGGGCCGGCTCGCCGCCACGCACGGCTACGGCCGCATCCTGCGCCTCGGCCTCGTCGGCTCCGCCGTCACCGTCGCCCTGATGCTGTTCACCCTCCAGGCCGACTCGCGCCCGCTCCTGCTCGTCTCGTCGGTCCTCATCGGCGTCACCTACGCGGGCGTCGGCAACATCGTTCTGAACGGCCTCGGCATCGTGCTGTCCCCGAAGGAGAACCCCGGCTTCCTGCCGGGCCTGAACGCGGGCGCCTTCAACCTCGGCGCGGGCCTGAGCTTCGCCCTCCTGTACGCGGTCCAGACCGCGGCGGAACCGGCGGACAAGACCTCGGCCGCGGGCTACTCGGCAGGCATGATCGCCGGCGTGGTCCTCATCGCGGCCGCCTTCGTCACGTCCTTCCTCATCCCGAAGCCGGTGGCGGCGGAGGCTCAGGAGTAAGGGCAGGCCGGACCCGTCCCGATGAGGTGGGCGCCCCTTCCGCACGGCGGGCGGGGCGCCCCCGCGCGTGCGGGGGAGCGGGCACGCTCAGCGCTCCTTGCGGTGCGCGCCCCGGCCGACGGCGGCGGCCGCCACGGCGACCAGCGGCACGAGCGCCGGCGCCGCCCCGGCACCTCCGGTGACCGCGGCCTGGGCGAACAGCGCCGCCCCCGCCGCACCCCCGGCCAGGTCGCAGGTGTTCAGCCACGACATCGTCTCGGTGAGGCGGCCCTCGGGTGCGAGGTCGCCGCCCGCCGTCCGCAGCGCCGCGAACACGGACCCGACGGCGAACCCCGCCACCGGGCAGAGGAGCAGCACCGCCGTCGGTGAGAGCGGCACCGTGCAGGCGAGCACGCAGGCCCCGGCCGCGAACGCGCACAGGAGCAGCGGGACCCGGTGCCACCGCGCGGACACGACCGTCAGGGCCGTCAGGGCGGGCACGGTGCCCAGGGCGAGACTGCCCAGGACGCTGCCGAGGGACAGCGCGCCGAGGTACAAGCCCGCGTACGCGGCGACGCCGTGTTCCTGTGCGTACCGCGGCAGCACCACGTCCATGCCGGTCACGGCGCACACGAACAGGGCGTCCGCGGCGAGGAGCCGGCGCAGCGGCCCGCTCCGTGCCTGCCGCGCACGCCGGAACAGCCGAGGCCGGGGCCCGCCGGAGGCCGCGGGGCCGAGCGTGGTCGGCAGCCCGGCCAGGAGCCATACGGACCCGGTCGAGAGCACCGCGACGGCCAGGAACGGCGCGAGCGGCGAGACCGACACGCCGAGCCGGCCCGCGAGCGCCGGACCGACGACCAGCGCGGCACCCGTCATCGCCGAGTCGAGTGCCATGGCCGGTCCCAGAGCGGCGGGCCCCGCGGCCCGGTGCCAGACCGCGCGCATCATGACGGCGACCGGTGGGGCGACGGCCCCCGAGAGCGCCGCGAGTGCGAGCAGTCAGGGCCAGCGCGTTCCCGGGGCGCGGGCGGTGACGACGAGGAGCGCCAGGGCAGGCACGTACGCGCCGAGACAGCACAGCAGCACCGGCCGGTGCGCGTACCGGTCGACAAGCCGCCCCCGCGCCGGAGCCGTGAGCCCCTGCCCGATCGCCGCGCAGCTCACCGCGAGCCCCGCCGTGCCGTACGAGTGATGACGGCTGATCAGGAGCAGGAGGGCGAGGCCTGTCATGCTCGACGGCAGTTTCGAGACAAGCCCCGTCACCGCGACGCGCCAGAACCCGGGCACCGCCCCGAGCGCGCGGTATCCGGACGGCGGCGGGTGCTCCGGAGCGCCGGTCAGCTCCTCGGGCCGCACGGTCATCGGGCGCGGAGCGCGGCGACGACCCAGTCGAGGGCCGGCGCGAGGCGGTCCGGCGGCGGCCAGCCGTTGACCACGGCGAGCAGTTCCAGATACCGGTCGCGCCGCGGGTCTTTCATGGACTCCAGGCGGGACAGCAGTCGGGGGCGCGAGGCGGACGTGTCGGAGCCTTCGCCGAGGATGCGCGCGTAGTGGGCGGCGAGGTCGTCGACGACGCGCCCTGCTTCGGGCGACGCCGGGGCGACGCCCGCCGCCAGGGCCGGTGTGACACGGGCGCGCACGGCCTCGGCGAGGATACGGGGGAGCCCCGAGGGGCCGTCGGGGGCCCGGTCGGCCGCCATGTCGTGGGCCATCCCGTGCATGCTGGAGCAGAAGTCCGGGTCCCGGAACAGCTCCGCCAACTCCACCCAGGCCACGATCTGTTCGGGGCTCGGATCGCGGGGCAGCTCCGGCGTCATCGAGCGCATGACGCCCGCGAACGCGGGGTGGCCGTGCAGACCGTCGAAGACGGCGGCGAGGAAGTCGTCGACGAGGCGGCGCCGTTGCGTACCGGAGAGCTTCGCGAGCCGGTGCACGAGCTCCAGGTCCGCGGGCGTCGAGTTCCGCCCGGACACCGCCGTCAGCACCGCCCGGCGCAGCCGCAGGGCACGGATCTGCACGTCAAGCGCCTCGGCATGGGCCGCCGTGACCTCGGCGAGCGAGACCTCCCGCGTCACCACCTTGCGGATCGTGTCCAGGTCGAGACCGAGGTCCCGCAGGGTCCGCACCAGTTCCACGCGGGCGACCGCCTCGGTGCCGTAGCGGCGGTACCCGGCCGGGGTGCGGTCCGTCGGCTCGACGAGGCCCCGGTCCGAGTAGAACCGGATCGTCTTGACCGTCAGCCCGGTACGCCGGGCCAGCTCACCGATCGAGCAGAGGGTGTCGTCGTTCATGGGCACACCCTGACGTCTCCCCTCACGGGAGACACAAGCGGTACCGCCCCCTGCGGAAGGCCGCCGTCAGCCCGGCTACGCCGACACTCCACCAACGGGCGAACAGCCCCATTCTCCGGGCATTGGTGGATGTACTGGCCTCTTCTGGTCAACCGAACGTTTCGTACCGGAGTGACAGTCGACGCCAATGTGGGCTCCCTCGTCGGCCTGGTCAACATCGCCGCCCAGGACATCCCGATCCAGGCTGACCGGGTCGCTCTGGTCGCCGGGCACCGAGACGACGATCGCACTCAGCTCCTTGCCGGTGTCGGCGTCGGTGGTCTTGGGGTTCACCCCGGCGTAGGCGGTGGCGGCACCGCTCAGCTCCACCGGCTCACCGACGGACTGCTCCGCCGGACTCGCCTCGGTGCCGTCCGAGCCGAACGCCACTGACGGGAGTCCGGCGGGGAGCGTGCAGGTGATGCCGGCCCTCGCCTTCACCGAGATGAGGATGTAGCCCCCGGCCTGGGTCTCGGAACTGGCACTCCACGCCAGGTCGTTGGTGCCGCAGACCTGCCCGTAGCCCTCCGTTCCCGTCGGCTCGGCGCCAAGCAGCCGCCCCGTCCGGCGGGAACGAGGTTTCCGGGGAGCGCCCCGACTCCGCAACGATCTACGCGGAAGACGGGACGCTGGAACAGCAGAGCAGGCCCTGACCTGTGAAGACCCCATCCCCTTGGGACAGCGGCCTGGGACGGCGAGACGGGACCCCGGCCCTGTCGCCGGGGTCCCGGGAGCTCAGCGTTTGAGCGTGAAGGTGAAGTCGCCGGTGAGCTTGCCGCTCAGGCGGACCGCCGAGACGAGGTGCCCCTCGGCCAGCAGTCTTTCGACCTCGGCGCGCGAAAGGCCGAGACCCTCAGCGATCAGCCGCACCGGGCGGACAGGGATGCGCGCCGCGAAGCGGACCGACACCTCGATCGCCTCGCCCTCCGGCCGGTCCGGCTCGCCGGTGGCCAGGCGCCAGGCGTCGTCCCAGTCGAGGGCTATGTGATTACGGCGCCGCACAACCGGGTCCTGGAGCAGTTCGGCTGCCAGGCCGGGGTCGTTGCCGTGCATCAGGTCCAGGACCTCGGGACGTACGGAGCGCACGTTCACCCGTTCCAGGACGGTGATCTTGGTGGTCTCCCCGCACCTGGTGCACAGCGCGAGAAGCCAGGCGTCGATGAGCTTGTGGTGGGCGTTGACGCGGAATTTGCCGTGTGCCCGGAAGCGCTCGGAGGCGCAGGTGTGGCAACGGCGGAGGACGAGAGGCAGGCAGGTGGGAACGACCACCCAGGTTTCGGACACAGTGATGCACCGGTTCCAGTGAGAAGTCCGCAGCGAAAAGGGGCACGTCGCACAGGTGCGACGCGCGACAGATCAGCGCTCAGGAGGTCTCACTTGGTGTACAACGGCACGTCCTAGGCAGGGCGACAGGGGCGGGAGCACGGTAACGGCCCACCGAACTGCGGTTCCACTGGTTTTCCGGTGGGCGGCGGTGCCCGGACGGCCGGGCCGACAGGGTCTATTGGCTGTCGGTGGGGATGCCGAGGCGGGTGGCCACGGTGGTGAGGGCCGCGCCCAGGGGGAGTGCGACCCGGGTGCGGGCGTGCTGGTCGCCCCGGGTCGGGTCCCGGTTGACGATCAGTACGGGCTTTCCGGCCCGGGCGGCCTGGCGGACGAACCGGAGCCCGGACATCACCGTCAGCGAGGAGCCGAGGACCAGCAGCGAGGCCGCTTCGCGGACGAGTCGGCGGCAGTGCTCGACCCGCTGCGGCGGCACGGTCTCACCGAAGAACACCACGTCCGGTTTGAGGATGCCGCCGCAGTTCGCGCAGGGCAGCACGCGGAAGTCCGCGACCTGTTCGTCGGAGAGGTCGGCGTCACCGTCCGGGTTGATTCCGGCGGCCACCGGCTCGAAGCCCGGGTTGGCGGCATCGAGGCGCCGGGCGAGCTCGCGGCGCGGGCTGAGGGTGCCGCAGGAAAGACAGCGAACCCGGTCCAGGCTTCCGTGGAGTTCCACGACGCCCTCGCTGCCCGCGGCCTGGTGCAGGCCGTCGACGTTCTGGGTGATCACACCCGAGAGCAGGCCGTGCTCCCCGAAAGCGGCCACGGCCCGGTGCCCGGCGTTGGGCAGGGCACGGCCGAAGGTGCGCCAGCCGAGGTGGCTGCGCGCCCAGTACCGGCGCCGGGCGGCGGCGTCCGCGGTGAAGTCCTGGTACGTCATCGGGGTGTGCCGGCTCAGGCTGCCGCCCTCGCCCCGGTAGTCGGGGATGCCCGACTCCGTGGAGAGGCCCGCTCCGCTGAGCACAAGGACACCGCCGGTGCCCAGGGCGTCGGCGACCGGCTTGAGGTCCGTGGTGCCCGGCGGGAGGTCCCCGGTGGGGGACCAGCTCAGGGTGGGGCGCGTGCGCATGCCGCCAGGGTACGGAAACAGGCCGCGACACGTCGTTGTACGGGTCAGCCCTTCCGGTCGGCCCTACCGGTCGGCCCTACCGGTCAGCTCTGCCGGTCGGCCCTACCGGTTCAGCGGGGTGGCCGTGAGCAGGAAGCCGACGGCACCCGCTTGTGCCCTACAGCGGCATCCTGATCGCCGTAAATCGTCTTTCCTGCACGCTCTGTCGACCATCGTATGATCGTGATCATCGACACGGCCGCCGTGCCCTGCTGACCCCGGGGCGCCGCACAGCAGAGACGGAACGGGGACCCTGCCATGGCCACCGCACTGATCATCGGCGACATCCAGCAGGGCATCACGAGCAACTACCCGTTCGCCAAGCGGGTCGTGCCGCCGCTCACCGAACTGATCCCGCGCGCCCGCGCGGCCGGGGCCCTCGTGGTGTTCGTGCACTTCGCCCTCCGCGGCAACGGCACCGACCTGCCCCGGGACAACCCACTGTTCCAGGCCTTCCACGAAGCCGGGGACACCTTCCACGAGGGCTCGGCAGGCACCGAGATCGCCCTGCCGGTCGCCGACGAGGACGTCGTCGTGGTGAAACGCCGGGCCAGCGCGTTCGCCGGCACGGATCTCGACCTGGTGCTCCGCGCACGCGGCGTCAGCAAGATCGCGGTCGCCGGGGTCGCGACCAGCGCCATGGTGGCGGCGACGTGCTACGACGCGGCAGACCGTGACTACCGGCTGACCGTGCTGCGTGACGGCTGCGCCGACGGCGACGAGGCCATGCACGACTTCTTCATGGACGCCGTCTTCCCCAGCCGGGGCATCGAGGTCGTGTCCTGCGCGGACGCCCTCGCTCTCGTCGGCAGTGCGGGGAACGCCGCCGCCATCGGTGACGACTCGGGCACCAGCAGTACCAGCGGCAACGGCTGACGGCTCGCGCCCTCCGAATCCGCGCACCCCACGGACCGGGGTCTGTGACAAAAGGGTCGGAGGGCACCGCCGGATGTGCGCACTTCAGCCGACACACCGCATATGACCGCCGTACGAGGGCACCCGGGGTGAGTACTGGTGGGTACCGAATCCCCCGACAAGCCCGCGCGCCCGCCGCCACGCGAGGGGGGGCGAGCACGCGGCCACCCCGCCAAGGAGCCGACGGTCATGACTGACGTGTCCAGCATGGGTTCATCCGCGGACGACCCCCGGCCGGTCCTCACCGACCGGCAGGGTCACCCTGTCCACGACAACCAGAACCAGCGGACGGTCGGGGCGCGAGGCCCCGCCACGCTGGAGAACTACCACTTCCTGGAGAAGATCAGCCACTTCGACCGGGAACGCATCCCCGAGCGCGTCGTCCACGCACGCGGCGTCACCGCCTTCGGCTACTTCGAGGCGTACGGAGCCTGGGGCGACGAGCCGATCGACCGCTACACGCGCGCCAAACTGTTCCAGGAGCGCGGCAAACGCACCGACGTCGCCCTGCGCTTCTCCACGGTCATCGGAGGCCGTGACTCCTCCGAAGCCGCCCGCGACCCGCGCGGCTTCGCCGTGAAGTTCTACACCGAGGACGGCAACTGGGACCTGGTCGGCAACAACCTCGGCGTCTTCTTCATCCGGGACGCCGTGAAGTTCCCCGACGTCATCCACGCCCTGAAGCCGGACCCCGTCTCGCACGAGCAGAAGCCCGCCCGCATCTTCGACTTCATGTCGCAGACGCCCGAGAGCATGCACATGCTCGTCAACCTCTTCAGCCCCCGGGGCATCCCCGCGGACTACCGGCACATGCAGGGCTTCGGCGTGAACACCTACAAGTGGGTCAACGGCGAGGGCCGCACCGTCCTGGTCAAGTACCACTGGATGCCCGAGCGGGGCGTACGCAGCATGACCGAGGAGGACGCGGCGAACGTACAGGCCGACGAGCTCGGTCATGCCACCAAGGACCTGTACGAGGCCATCCGCCGCGGCGAGTTCCCGCAGTGGGAACTGCTCGTACAGATGATGGAGGACGGCGAGCACCCGGAGCTGGACTTCGATCCGCTGGACGACACCAAGACCTGGCCGGAGCAGGATTTCCCGCCCAAGGCGGTCGGCCGCCTGGTCCTTGACCGCACCGTCGACAACTACTTCGCCGAGAACGAGCAGATCGCCTTCGGAACCGGCGTCCTGGTGGACGGACTCGACTTCTCCGACGACAAGATGCTGGTCGGGCGGACCTTCTCCTACAGCGACACCCAGCGCTACCGCGTCGGCCCGAACTACCTGCAGCTCCCGGTCAACCAGGCCAAGAACGCGGAGGTGCGCACCAACCAGCGCGACGGTTTCATGGCCTACGACAACCGTGCGGCCAACGAGAACCCTGAAGTCAACTACGAGCCGTCCATCACCGGCGGTCTCCGTGAAGCCCAGTATCCGCACCACGACGAGCAGGGGCCGCAGATCCAGGGACGGCTGACCCGCAAGCGGATCCCGCGCACCAACGACTACCTCCAGGCCGGGCAGCGCTATCTGCTGATGGAGGACTGGGAACGCGACGACCTGGTGCACAACTTCGTGCAGTTGATCTCCCAGTGCGAGCGATCGGTCCAGGAGCGCATGGTCTGGCACTTCCTGCTGGTCGAGAACGACCTCGGCCTGCGGGTCGGCGAGGGCCTCGGCATCGCGGCGTCCGACGTCGCGCACCTGGCACCGCTGGCAGGCCAGACACTGACGGAGGAGGACCGCAAGCGCCTGGAGCACCTGGGCGACAACCCGCCGCGCGACGTCTCGGGTCTGACCATGACGCACTGCGTGCCCAACGAGCGCCACGTGGTGACCCACTGATTCGCTGTGCCGCTGATTCGCTGAGCCGCTGAGCGACTACGCCGACGGGATCGCCCCGGTGAACCGGCTGCCAGTGCCCAGGGGCGCCTCGCCCCTGGGCACACTGGCAGCGGTCAGCAATGGGCCCCGGGTGACCTGAGCGCAACCGCGAGGCGGTTGATGCCTGCGATCAGGACACCGTGGCCCCGCGCTTCGGGTACTCCAGTGGTGTGCCGCCGAAGCGCCTGACGACTTCCTCGTAGTCACTCTCGCAAAGGAATCGGAATCCGAGCTTCTCGAACGTCTCGATCTCCTGGGGAGTCGGCTTGCTGTGGTAGTGCCGTTGGGCTCGGTCCTGTGGCTGCGCCGGAGGCCTCTTGCCTTTCGCCAAGCCGGGCAGCTCCTGGAGGAACAGTTCGACGCCGAGCTCGTACAGGCGCGTCAGGTGCCAGAACAGCGAGCGGCCGCGGTCGAGCGGAAGCTCATCACTGGCGATCACCGGGCCCGTGTCGATGCCGCGGTCGATCACGTGCAGGGTGCTCGTGAGCTTCTGCTCACCAGCGATCAGGGTGCGCATGGGCGCGGCCAGCCCGGCGTACTCCGGGAGTGCTCCGGGGTGGATGTTGAGGATCCCCAGGGAGGGCAGCGACAGGACCGGCTCCTTGAAGATCAGGTCGAACCGCACGGACAGGATCAGGTCCGGCTGGAACGCCTGGGCGAACGCAAGGCCGTCACCGGTGTTGACGTGCTCGACGTCGCGGAACTCGATGCCGTGCCTGCGCGAGAGGTGGTGGAAGGTCAGCAGTTCGCCGACGGGGTGCGGGAGGGAGTCCAAGGGCGGAAAGACGACTTCGTCGATGAGGCCCCGCTCGAACCACCGCTGACGCCGCAGAGGGTCCGCGGCGGCCGGGTCGCCCGGTGACGGCCTGTTCAGTGCGACTGCCACCTCGTGATCGCCGAGTTCCGGCAGCAGACGGTTCAACGCGACGCACACCACAAGGTCGCGCTGGGCACAAACAAGGACACGCACAGGTTTCCTCCTCCTTACGGGTGAAGTTCCGCGCCGGGCGAGGCAGGCGGCACGAGCCCGGCAGGCGGCACGAACCCGGCGGGGAACACGCCCCCCGGCACTCCACGGGCGACCTCGTCAGGGCGCGACGCCCCGGACAACCTCAGCAGACGCACACCCACGCCACTGGGAACGGCGCGCGGTGAGACATCGGTGATCGTGGCCTTCACCGTCACGGCACTGGTCGCGGTCGGCCCTCTCCCGCTGCTGTACTGGGGGCTGCCCGACCGAGTTCGTCCCGAGCGGGCGAGCCCCGGCCGGTGAGCCAGTGCGACCCGTACCAGGGACAGGTGGCCCATGCCCGACGACGCGTCATGTTCCGTGCCCGCCGGACACGACCCGGAGGTGACAAGAGCCGTCCACCGGGCCTGCGTCGACCTCGGTGTGAGCAGCAAGGTCCGGCTGGCCGCTTTCGAGGCCGGCTGGGTGGAGTCACACATGAACAACCTCCCCTGCGGGGACCAGGACTCGGTCGGCGTCTTCCAGCAGCGCCCCAGCCAGGGCTGGGGCACGGTCGAGCAGTGCGGGGACGTGCGGCACGCCGCCGCGTCCTTCCTCCGGCGCGCCATCGACGTGGACCGGCGCAACCCCGACTACACGGCGGGCCAGCTCGCCCAGGCCGTGCAACGCTCCGGCTTTCCGGAACGCTACGAACAGGCGGAGGCCAAAGCGCGGTCGCTGATCGAGGAGGCGGAGGACTCGTAGGCGCACGCCCCGCCGGGAATCATGTGCGGTGGAACGCGTCGTAGCGCGTTCGAAGGAGCGGGCGGGCACGTGATGCGCTCCCTTGATCCTGCACGCCCGCACATCACGCTTTCGGGGAACGGACGCGGCGTACGGATCTCTGCGACCGTTGATCTGTCAGCGGCGTTCTCGGCTTCTGCCGTGCGGCTCGCGGAGGGGTCTTACAGCCGCGGGTTCACTCGTACACCTGCCGCTGACCAGGAACTCGCTCAACGGAGAGGATGTTCTCGTGCGCCCACCGAGGACCGGACCGGCCGGTGTCTGCGCGGCCATCGCGTTCACCGGACTGCTCGCCGGAGCAACGGTCGGGGTCACCGCGCCGACGGCGGCCGCCGCGGTCGTCGACTACGACTGCGGCAACTTACCCGTGCCCACCCCAGTGGACCGCACGCCGGGAAAGCTGGTCACGCTCCACGCCGACCAGTGCCACCGTGTGCCGGGAGACGCCGCGGCGGCTGCACTCGTCTTCTCCGAGCACCACGACGCGTACTGGCTGTGCGAGCGCGTGGAGGAAAAGGGCAGCCCTCACACGGTCATCGGCTACAACTGTGTCCCGCACCCGGGCGGCCGGAACTGACGCGTGCGACAGGCGGGGCTGCCCCACCCGGCGGGGCAGCCCCGCCCGTTGTGCCGGGGTGTCAATCGCACCCGGCGCTGCCCACGCTCCCCATGCCCTCTACCCGAAGGGCCGCACCCATGCCGGCCACCACCACCTCATGTGCCCCCTCGTCCTCGCCCTCGGCCTCGCCCTCGAACGATCGCGCCGTCGCCGTCACCGGTATCGGCATGCTCACCCCCGCCGGTGCCGACACCGACACCACCTGGGCGACCATGGGCCACGGGCGAGGGCTGGCCCGGCGCCTCGACCCCCTTGCCGGGCTGCCGGTCGAATTCGGCTGCGCGGTGTCCGGCTTCGACCCTGTCGCCGAACTCGGCCACCGCCGCGCGCGCCGCCTGGACCGCTTCACCCATCTCGCCCTGGCTGCCGCCCGCCGTGCCGTCGCCGATGCCGTACTCGACACCGACGCCTGGAACAGTCCGCGTGTCGGCGTCATCCTCGGCGTCGGCAGCAACAGCCTCAGTGGCTACGTCCGCGAGTTCACCCTGCTCGGTCAGCAAGACCCCGACCGCGTCTCCCCGCTGGCGCTGCCCCGCAGCATCCCCAACATGGCTGCCGCGGAGGTCGCCATCGACCTCTCGGTCGGCGGCCCCAGTTTCACCGTCGCCAGCGCCTGTGCCTCCGGCGCCACCGCCATCGGCATCGCACAGGACCTGGTGACCGCGGGTACCTGCGACATCGTCCTGGCCGGCGGGGCCGAGTCCGGGCTCGCCCCCATGACCGCGACCTGCTTCGCCCGCATGCGAGCCCTGTCCCGGCGTCCGGGCGACCCGAGCACCGCGTCACGGCCCTTCGACACCGACCGGGACGGCTTCGTCCTGTCTGAGGGCGCAGCCGTGCTCGTCCTCGAACACCCCCGCCACGCCCGCCGCCGCGGTGCCCCCACCCGCGCACTCCTCCAAGGCCACGCCTCGACCAGCGACGCCCACCACTTCGTCGCCCCGCACCCCGACGGCGCCGGTGCCGAAGCCGCCGTCCGGGCCGCCCTCGCCGCCTCGGGGCACCGCCCCCGCGACATCGGCCACATCAACGCCCACGGCACCTCCACCCGAGCCGGGGACACCGCCGAAGCGCTGGCCCTGCTACGGGTGTTCGGCACCGACCCACCCCCGGTCACCGCGCCCAAGAGCGTCCTGGGCCACGCCCTCGGCGCGTCCGGCGCCATCGAAGCAGCCCTGACCGTCCTCACGCTCCAGCACCAACTCATCCCCCCGACCGCCAACTTGACCAGGCAGGACCCGGAACTGTCCTTGAACATCGTCACCGACAAGGCCGAACCCGCGCCCATGACCTCAGCCATCACCAATGCCTTCGGCTTCGGCGGCCACAACACCGTCCTGGTCTTCAGCACACCCTGAACCACAAGAACCCGTTGACCGTGTCTCGCGGCTCCCGGACCCCGGCCTGCTTTTGGGGCAGGACGGCCGAAGGCGGCAGGCCGTGCCCGCGCCGGTGGCCGTCAGCGGGAGTGGGGGGGGAGCCGCTGTCAGCCCCCGCGGCGGACCCGGGCCGCCTTCCTGGCCTCCGCCAGCTTGCGGGCCTCGCCCGTCTTGCGGGACTTGCCGCCCGCGCCGCGGGAGGTGTCCTTGCTGGTGCCAAGGCCGCGGAAGGGAGTGTTCGTGTTCTTGGGGCGGGCCGCCGGGGGGCCGCCGTCGAGCGGGGTGCCGGAGGGGGCCTTGGCCCCGGTGATGCGGCTGAGCTCCGCCTCGCCCGAGCGCACCTTGGTGACCGTCGGCTCGATGCCGGCCTCGGCCATCAGACGGCTCGTCTCGCGGCGCTGACCGGAGAGGACCAGGGTGACCACCCGGCCGGACTCACCGGCACGGGCGGTGCGGCCCGCGCGGTGGAGATAGTCCTTGGGGTCGGTCGGCGGGTCGACGTTGACCACCAGGTCCAGGTTGTCGACGTGCAGGCCGCGGGCCGCGACATTGGTCGCCACCAGTACGGTGACCTGCCCGTCCTTGAACTGGGCCAGGGTGCGCGTACGCTGCGGCTGGGACTTGCCGCTGTGCAGGGCCGCGGCGCGCACACCGCTGGCCCGCAGATGCCGGGTGAGCTGGTCGACTGCGTGCTTGGTGTCGAGGAACAGCAGGACACGGCTGTCGCGGGCGGCGATCTCCGTGGTCACGGCGTACCGGTCGGGTCCGTGGACCACCAGCACATGGTGCTCCATCGTCGTGACCGCCCCCGCGGACGGGTCGACCGAGTGGACGACGGGGTCATGGAGATAGTCGGCGACGAGCTGGTCGACGTCGCGGTCCAGGGTGGCCGAGAACAGCATCCGCTGGCCGTCGGGGTGCACCAGGTCGAGCACCTCGGTGACCTGCGGCAGGAAGCCCATGTCGCACATCTGGTCGGCCTCGTCGAGGACGGTGATCCGAACCTTGCCCAGGCGCACGGCCTTGCGCTCGACGAGGTCGTGCAGGCGGCCGGGGGTGGCGACGACGACCTCGGCCCCGTCGCGCAGCAGGGCGATCTGGCGGCCGATCGACATGCCGCCGACGACCGTGGCGAGCCGCAGCCCCACCGCGGCGGCGTACGGCGTGAGCGCCTCGGTGACCTGCTGCGCCAGCTCCCGGGTAGGCACCAGGACCAGGGCCAGCGGCTGCTTCGGCTCGGCGCGGCGCCCGGACGTGCGGGCGAGCAGGGGCAGGCCGAAGGCGAGCGTCTTGCCGGACCCGGTACGTCCGCGCCCCAGTACATGGCGTCCCGCGAGGGCGCTCGGCACCGTGGCGGCCTGGATCGGGAAGGGCTCGCGTACGCCGAGCCCGTCGAGCGTCCGCAGCAGTGCGGGGGGCAGGTCCAGATCGGCGAAGGAGGCGGCCGGAGGCGCCTCCGCGGCGGGGGCGCGCTCGGCCGAGCGCGGCGCGTCGGTCCCGGTGTCCCGCTCGGCCGGGCGCGCGGGGCCCTCGTCGTGCGAGGCGGTGCCGGGGCGGTGATCCTGGTGCGTCATGAAGAGCCTTCCTCATGGGGTACGTGCCGAGGAAGGCCCGGCAGATACCGACCCACGGGCGCGGGCCGGAGCAGATGTCCGCACCGGCGGAGCCGGAACGGGTGTGGCAGACGAGCCGGGTAAAACGCAGGGGAGCATCATCACGCCCTACCACCTGCGCAAACACGCCCGCCGACCGACTCGGTGACCACCTGGACGGCTACTCGCCCATGCCCTCCGGCCGTACACCCGCCGCGTCGACGCTGCCTCGAACAGACTACCAACGAGGTGCCTGGCCCCGCAGTGACCGAGAAGCGGGGGGCGGCCCCCCCGCGTACGCACAGTCTCGGGGCAGGCCCGTCACCGCGCGTCGCGCAACTGGAGAAGGTATGCCGCGGTCAGCGCGACGGCACGGTCCTTTTCATGTGACAGGTCCGCGAGGGCATGTGCGGCCGTCGGCCCCGGGACGGATGCGGATGCCAGGGCCTGGCCTGGGTCAGCCGTCCGCGCGCCGGGGCTTCAGTGGCGACGTGGGCGAGGCGGTCGAGGAGTACGGTCGCGATGTGCTCCGCCGTCGCGGTGTCGCCTGCCGGCATGCTCAGCGCATCGGCTGCGTCGGTGTCGTTCCTTCCCTCCGCGACCATGACGACCTGAAGGACGTCCTCCCATTCCGCGGGTTCCGCGGCATCGATCCGGCGCAGCCGCGTGAGCGGTTCGGTCTCGGCCTCGACGCGTTCGCGGGTCCGGCGGATGAGGTCCTCGACGAGCGCCGACGGCGTGAAGCCGGGCTCGTCGAGCGTGCGCCCGACCTCCCGCAGCGAAAGGCCCAACGACCGCAGGCTCTCGATGTGGAAGATCCGCCGGATGTCCTCGTCCGCGTACTCCCGGTACCCCGAGCCCGTATGGCCCGAAGGCTCCTCGGTGGGTCAGGTGCCGTACCGACCGCCAGAGCGGCCCGCAGTCGCACGGACGAACTGTCGTCCTTCAGCGACTGGAGCGCTCGCATCACATCCGTTGCCGGTCTTGTCATGGTCATCGGGACCACCTCCTCGGCAAGCAGTACAAGCGTTGACACCGTGGCAAGGTCAAACGGAGCCCAGCGAAGCGGCCGCGTTTGCGGCGGGGCCGTTCTCCGCCCCGAGCCGGAGACGCTGGGGGCGGAGGATGACCTCGCTCCCCAGTGGTGCGAAACCGGCGGCCAGAAAGGCCCGGAGGGAGCGGGCGTTCCCCGGGGCGACGGCGGCGAACACCGGCTCGCCCGCGGGGACCGAGGTGAGCGCGTCACGCAACAGAGCCCGGCCGTGCCCCGTACCGGCGTCGTCGGGGTGTTCGAGTTCGATACTGATCTCGCGGCGTCCCGCGAGGCCGTCGGCCAAGGTGACGAAACCACGTGCGTCCCCGAAAACCCGCACGTTCTCGCGCAGCTCCCGGGCGTGACGGACGCGCGGGTGATTGTCGACGTCCGAGCGTTCGAACAGGCAGGGAGGGGCCGATATGCCGCGCGCGACGAGCACGACGTCCGTGGTGCCGACGGTACCTTCGCGGCCGGCGAGGTAGCGCAGGAAGTCGGGTGCCATGGAGCCCCCGTATCCGTCGGGCCCTTGAGCGAGGACCTCGGGAGCGGGCAGAGCGGTGGCGACGACCGCGTGCGCCGTGAAGGCGACTGAGCACTCCAGCCCCGGTGACAGTGGGGGAAGGACCGTCACCCGGCCGTCCGCGGGCGGGAAGCGTGACTCGGCGGCGTGCAGAAAGAGTGCAAGGAGGGGGTGTGGGTCGTCCATGGGGTCAATCATGTCCTGCCTGGTCCCGGCCGGGCAGGACCAAGAACAGGACCAGGAACAGGACCAGGCTCCCGCGGCTCCCGCGGTCCGCTCAGGTGAGGAGTTTCGCGAGCCGGGCCATCTCGGTGGGTGGGTCGATCACCGGCTGGATGAGGAGTTCGTCGACGCCGGCCTGTTCCAGGGTGGTGATGCGGGCGAGGAGGTCGTCGCGGGTGCCGACCAGGGCCAGGGTGTCCATCAGCGAGGGCAGAACCAGGTCCCGGTCCTGCGGTGCGACGCGTTCGAGGTAGTTGGGGTAGAGCTTGGTGTGCCGGTCCGGCGCGGTGGCGGTGGTGCCGCGCCGGTCGAGGAGCCGCCGCACCGCCTCGCGTTCCTCGGGGGCGAGTTGCTCGGCGAGGGCGGGTGTGTCGGCGGCGGTGTCGGCGGCGAAGGTCAGCAGCGACAGGACGAGGTGGCCAGTGGCGTCCCGGGCCGCGACACCGTGGGGGTCCTCGTGCTCGTCGAGCAGGTGGAGCGGGGTGACCACATAGGAGTTCACCCGGGAGTCCGGGGAGTTCACCCGGGAGTCCGGGGAGTTCACCGGGGAGTCCGTGGTGTCCGCCTTGGAGCCCGCGTAGTCCGCCCGAGAGTCCGTCGAGTCCGCCCGGGAGCCCGTGGGGGAGTCGGGGCCGCGGGATGTGCCCTGGGCGGCATCGCGGCGGGTCTCGTGCAGCGCGTGCCACGCGGTGGGGTCGAGGAGGCCGACGGAGATGAGGCCGGTGCCGCGGCGTCCTGCGACGGCGGCGGCCTTCGGTCCGTGCAGCGCGGCCACGACGAACTCGATCGGGTCGGCGGTGTTCACGTGCGCTCCGGCGTGCAGGAACCGGATGTCGCGGACCCGGTCACCTTCGCGGTACTCGGTCGAGCGTCCGGCGCACAGGTCCTGTAGCGCGGCGGTGAAGTTCTCCAGCCTGGCCACCGTGGTCGGCGGCATGCCCAGGGTGCGCCGTGCGGTGTTCCCGGTGCCGACGCCGCAGATGATCCGGCCCGGTGCCAGGGCGTTGAGGCTGGCGAGCCCGCTCGCGGTGGCCGGTGCCGAGCGCAGCGCCGGTGAGGTCACGCCGATGCCGAGCCTGATGCGTCTCGTGGCCTTCGCGCACAGGCTCAAGGCGACGAAGGGATCGCCGTTGACCATCGGGGTGTCGTAGACCCAGAAGCTGTGCAGACCCAACTCCTCGGCCCGCACGGCGAGTTCCTCCACACCGGGCTGCGCGCTGATCACGACGCCTGCACGCATCACAACCTCCAAGAAGTGCGGATCGATCCGGGCTCGCTCAGCATGGCAGGTGCCGTCGCAGGGCGCGGGGACGACGGCCTGTCAGTACCCCTCGGCCTGTCAGTACCCCTCCCGGCCCCCGCGAGCCATCCCCAATGCTGGGGTTGGAGCCGCTCACAGCGCGCATGCCGTTCTCATCGCATCAGGCGCCCACACATGGCGCAGTGCACTCTGTGACGGCACTACGCACCCGCCGCCGCCCGGCTGCTCGGAATGGACCTCGGAACCCTCACCGTCGACGCCACCGGCACGGCCGCCGCCGCCGTATCCGGCGGCGATCGGAAGGAAGTTCACGCCACCATCGAGGTAAACAAAAGCAGAAATTGACAGAGGGGATGACTTCATGCCCCGCCGAATTGTGCAAAGCATTTCTCTTGATGGTCGCTCGGCAATTGACAGACGGCGTGGTACGTGCCCCCTGTGTTGCGGGGAAACAGCAATCCATAAACGGTCGTTCGGGAATTGACAGAGGCGTGGCGATTGCCTACGGTCCCATCGCGTCAGGTTTTCACCGACCGTATCCGAAGGTATTCATGACCACGTCGCCAACGCTGCCGAAGTCCAGGCAGCAGTTGATTCTTGCCGTTCTCATGCTGTGCTCACTGCTGATCTGGCTGGACAACACCGTCCTGAGTACCGCCCTTGAGACCCTCGCGGACCCCGTCCGTGGACTGGACGCCGACCCGGCCGAACTCCAGTGGGCCACCGGCGCGTACACACTGGCCTTCGCCACTTTGATGTTCACCGCCGGGGCGCTGGGCGACCGCTACGGTCACCGGACGGTGCTCGTCACGGGACTGCTGTTCTTCGCCGGATCCTCGATATGGGCGGCGTACGCGAACGACCCGGGCCAACTGATCGCCGCCCGCGTGGCGATGGGAGTGGGCAGCGCGCTGATCATGCCTGCCAATCTGGCCATCCTCATGTGGACCTTCACCGGTCCGGCGCGGGCGACCGCCATCGCCATTTCCTCGACTTCCGCCGGTGCCGGAATGGCCGCGGGCCCGGTCCTTGCCGGGCTGCTTCTCGACCATTTCTGGTGGGGCTCGGTCTTTCTGGTCAATGTCCCGGTCGTGGTGCTCGCGGTGGCCGGGATGGCCTTGCTGGTCCCGAATTTCCGCAGCCCCACCCCGCGCCCGCTGGACCCCGCCGGAATGCTGCTGTCGATCAGCGGGCTCGCGGCGCTGGCCTACGGGCTGATCCGGGCGGGGCAGGTGGCCGCCTGGAGCCGTACGGATGTCTGGGTGCCGATCGCCGTCGGCCTTGTCCTGCTGGCCGCCTTCGTATGCGTCGAACTGCGGAGCAAGATGCCAAGCTTCGACCCCAGGCTGCTCGCGCACCGTACGTTCGGCGGCGGCAACGTGGCGCTGGGCCTGCTCCTCTTCGCCACGGCCGCCGTCACCTTCTACAACGCGTTCTATCTCCAGGGTGCGCGGGGCTACTCGCCGATGGACGCGGGCCTGGCCAGTCTCCCGACCGCACTCGGTGCGATCCTGGGAGCGCCCCTCGGGGCGCGCCTGGTCCGCCGCTGGTCGCTGCGCGCCGTCAGCACACCGGCGTTCACCGCGGCGGCGCTGACCATGGGCGCGTACGGGTTCTTCGGACTGCACACCCCGCTTTTCTGGATCGAAGCCTTGTTGCTGGTCCAGGGCCTGGCCATCGGCATGGTCCTCGGCCCGGTGACGGCAGCGTTGATCAGTACCCTGCCGCTGGAGCGGGCCGGTGCCGGTTCGGCCGTCACCAACACCGTGCGACAGACCGGCAGCGTGATCGGGATCGCAGTCGGCGGCACGATCATGTCGATCGCGTACCGGCACGCGATCGAACCCTCGCTGAGCGAGGTGCCGGCGGCCGCGCAGGACCGGGCGCGGCTCTCCGCCGAACAGGCCCGGCATGTCGCCACCGTGACCGAAAGGCCCTCTCTCGCGCACGCCGCCGACGAGGCGTTCGTCCATGCCATGCACGTCGGCGCGGTCTGGATCATGCTCGTCGCACTCGCTGGAGCGGCGGTGCTGATGGCCGCTCTGCGCCCGGCTGGTAAGCCCGCGGGGCCGGTACAGGAGCCCGACCACGACCTGGGAGACAGCCGCTCCGCGCCCGGGGCGACCTCCCGCCCAGGTGGGTGAGTACGCCCCGGCCAGGGGATTCAAGGTTCCCGCGAGGTTTCCGGCAACCCTGCCGCGAGGCTCTGTTCCCGCCCCTGCGGGAGGCCGCGGCGCCGGCAGGCTGGCGGCGGATCGCCGAGCGCGCCTGGGTGTACTACCAGCCACCCGGCGTCCACCTCCCGGCCCAGGGCTGGAAGGTCCACGTCTCGGCCGCCTTCTCGCCGGGATCGGCCGCGCCGGCCACCGCCTTTCTCGCCGGACAGATGTCAGGCCCGCCCGTCGTGCCGCCCGAGACGCACCGCCAGGCGCTGCGCGCCAGGATCCAGGCGTTCATCGAGCACAACCTCTGCGACCCCGATCTCGGCCCCACGACCGTCGCGGCGCACCACCACATCTCCGTACGGCTGCTGCACCAGCTCTTCCAGGGGCATCCGGAGACGGTGAGCGCCACGATCCGTCGACGCCGCCTGGAACGCGGTCGCGCCGACCTCACCGACCTCAGGCTCGGCCACCGCGGCATCGGTGAGACAGCCGCCCGGTGGGGCTTCCGCCACCAGGCGGACTTCGCCCGCGCCTTCCGCCTCGCCTACGCAATGTCTCCCAGCGAATTCCGGCAGGAGCGGAGGGCACTCACCGTTGGTCCTCCCGGGGCACACGGCACCGGGCCACGGGCGCGCCGTCGATGAACTCCTCCGCCGGCGGGATCCGCGTCACGGTGGAACTCCCCGTGAGGGGGCGGGATGGGGGTCAGTCAGCCTCTGTGGTGTCCGTGACGCTCACGGTGGGCTCGGGGCGATGGGCGCCGCGGGTGTCCTGGCGGGGCCTCGGCACGGCGTGGCTCTCGCTAGCCGTCCCGGTGTGCCGGGGCCGGGAGGCGGTGGCGGGTGAGAGCGCGGCGGCGACGAGTACGAGCAGCAGGACCGGGACCATGGCGGTGCGCAGCCCGTGGTGTTCGCCGATGAGGCCCAGCGCCGGTGGTCCAGCCAGCAGTGCGACGTAGCCGATCCGGGAGGTGAGGGCGACGCGGCCGGTGGTGTCACGGCCGGATTCGCCTGCGGCGGAGAGCGCCAGCGGGAAGCCGAGGGAGGTGCCGAGCCCCCAGAGCAGCACGGCGCACCCGGCCGCTGCCGGGGAGTCCACGAAGGACACCAGGGCGATACCGACGGCCGTCAGGAGCGCGCCGCCGCCGAGCACCGCGGGCCGGCCGACCCGGGCCACCACGGGACCACCGGCGAAACGGCCGACCGCCATGGCGGCGGCGAAGCCCGCGTACACCGACGACCCGAGGCCGGATGGCATGTCGTGGCCGTCGACCATCAGCAGCGGCAGCCAGTCGGTGGCGGCGCCCTCGGCCAGTGTCATACCGAACACGACACCGCCGATCAGCAGCAGCCGCGGGTCGAGGTACAGCCGCCGCTCCCGGCCCCCGGCGGGGGCCTCCTCACCGGGGGCCGGGGCCGTGTCCTGTGGGCGGCCCGTGCCGGGGCGCAGTCCGGCCACCGCGACGGCGAAAAGACCGCCCACCAGGAGCAGTACGAGCGCCATGTGCCAGGGCACCGGGAAGCCGACCGCGGCACCGGCCACCCCGAGGCCCGCTCCGACCACGGTGCCGAGGCTGTAGCAACCGTGCAGGGCGGGCAGCACGGGCCGGCCGAGTTCCCGCTCCACGCCGGCACCGTCGACGTTGCTCGCAACCTCCGACAGGCCCACACCGGCGCCGAGGAGCAGCAGGCCGAAGGCCACCGACGGCGCCGAGGACACCGCCGTACCCAGGGCCGTCATGCCCACACTGGCCAGCACCAGGCACATCCCGGCGACGATGACGGGGCGCGTGGAGAACCGCGTCACCAGGGCGGCGGCCACCAGGATGCCGAGCATCGAGCCGATCGACATGCCGAAGAGCACCAGGCCCATCTCGGCAGTGGAGGCGCCGAGGCGGTCCCGGACGTCGGGGGTGCGGGTCACCCAGGTGGCGAGCGCCAGGCCGGGTATCGCGAAGCACAGTCGCAGGGCGGTGCGGTGACGGCGCATCAGCGGGTCCACCGGTACGGGATCCATCGGGGCGCGGGCCTCCGGAGGCGGGACGGCGGGCGTACCCACGTACCCTAACCAGGCTAACCAGGCATACCATCCGCAGCCCCAAGACGAACGCGAGCCATAATTCGGTTGCCCTGGCCCCGGGTCGACGTTGCACTGGTGCCGGGCACCACGAAGCGTGGTGCCCGGATTTCGAGGAGGCAGTGGCGGCAATGGAGATTCGTTCCACGGCGGGTGGGGACCTTGACGTCTTCGTCGACACCGTCCATGCGGCGTTCGGGCGCTTCCCGGAAACCTGGGGCGAGGGCGGCAGGTCGTGGTGGTTGGCGCTCGAAGCGGAACGCTGTCTGCTGGCTCTGACGGCGGCCGGGCGACCGGTCGGTACCGCCGCCGCGCACGCCTTCGAACTCACCCTGCCCGGTGAGATCATCGTCCCGGCCGCCGGAGTGACCGCCGTCGGCGTCCTGCCCTCGCACCGGCGGCAGGGCGTACTCAGCGCGATGATGCGCCATCAGCTCGCCGAGCTGCGGGACCGCGGGGAGTTCCTCTCCGTGCTGCTGGCCACCGAGGCCCCGATCTACGGCAGGTTCGGCTACGGCACTGCGACCTACACGTCGCGGCTGACGGTGCCGCGCCACAAGGTCGCTCCCGCCGTTCCCCGAGCGCGCGGAGCGGCCGCCGCAGCAGCGGCCGGTCCGGAGACCGGTGCGATCGAGGTGCTGCGTCGTGCCGAGTGCGGGGACATTCTGGAGGAGGTCTACGACCGGTATCGCCGCGCCCAACCCGGCGCGCTGTCCCGGCCGCACCGCTGGTGGGCCCTGGGCGCGGGGCAGCCGCCGGTCTCGTCGGCGCCGCGTTATGTCGCCGTCCACCGGGATGCCGACGGCGTGCCGGACGGGTACGCCAGCTACTCCATCGGCGAGTCAGCGACCCTGACGGTCGACGAGACCATCGCCACGGACGACGCCGTCTTCACAGCGCTCGCCCGGTTCGTACTCGAACACGACCTGGTCTCACAGGTCGTGTTCAAGCACGTACCGCCCGGGCACCCGCTGCGCTGGCAGCTCGCGGACTTCCGCGCCGGCGAGGTGAGCGGCGACACCGACTGGCTCTGGGTACGTCTCCTCGACGTCCCGCGAGCCCTGACCGCGCGCGGCTGGTTCATGGACGGCGAGCTCGTCCTCGACGTCGACGACCCGTTCCTCGGCGAGCACCGCCGCTATCTGCTGACCGTCCGGGACCACAAGGCCGACTGCGTCCCCACGGACCGGGAGCCCGACCTGTCCCTCGACATCAGAGACCTCGGCGCGGTCTACCTCGGCGGCACCACCCCGAGCACGCTCGTGCGTGCCGGACACATCAGGGCCCACCACCCGGGCGCTGCCGCCCTCGCGGACGCCCTGTTCCGCGCCGAGCGCTCCCCGCACTGCCTGCACTGGTTCTGACCACGCGATACGACCACGTGTTCCGACCACGCGATACGAGCATCCCTTCTGCACACGCGCTCGCCGATCCCGCTCGGGTCGTCACACGTCGCATGGCAGGTCGGCGATGCCGCGGCTGACGGCTTCCACGTACGCGTAGAAGGCGGCAGTCCGGTTCGCCGGGTCCTGGATCGTCGACCGCAGCAGGTCGGGGGTGAAGAACTGCCGCCGCTGGGCGCGGGAGATCTCCAACTGCACACCACAGGACCGCAGCCCGATGTTGCAGATGTTCCCCGGGCTCATGCCGCCCAGGTCGCCCGGCGGGTCCTCGCACCGGTACCCGGCCTCGGTCAGCCGGGCGCGGATCAGTGAACCCAGCTCCGAGTCCAGGCCGCCGACGTAGGTGACGGCTTCGCCCGCCTCCCCGGCGGAGCCGTGCCACGACACGATGCGCGTGGCTCGCCGCGCGAGATCTACGGCCCGCGGCTCGTCGAAACGCGTCGACGTGATGTGCAGCGACGCGTTGTCGCTGCTCTTCGTCCCGGCGAACGTGTAGAACGGGCAGCCGGAAGAGGCGTGGTCGGCCAGTTGCTCGGGCGGCGCCTCGATGGCGCCGCCGTGGATCGCGATGTGCAGCAGGTACACCCCCGATCCGGGACGGAGCTTGACGTACCAGTCCCGGCCCTCGACGTTGACGAGCTCGCCGGTGTCCGGGTCCCTGTCGGTGACCAGCGCGTTCCAGTCGGCGTACTTGTCAGCCACAACCGTTCACCCTACGTCTGCGGGTTCGCCGGGTGAGGCCCGCCCGCGCCACCAGGAACAGCGCCAACGCGAACGGTGAGAGCAGGATCGCGAGGACCAGCAGCGGCCCCGTCACCAGCGGGCGCACACCGAGGCGTCGCGCCTCACGGAATGAGCGCCAGTGGGAGCAGTTGCAGTGCGTGCATACCGAAGAAGTGGGGGATCCGCAGATCGCCGCCGGTGGTCGACCAGCCGGTCAGCGGCATCGAGGGGCCACCGTCCGGCACCCCCACGCCCGACGGCGCCACGCCTATCGTCAGCCGTCAGCCGGTTTTCCCGGCTCGTAAAGCCACACCTCGAAAAGTTCCGAGAGGTCTTTACGGGTGTGCTTCTGGCAGAAGTCGATGAATTGCCGGGTGTCCGCATGGCCGTGACGGTGCTGCTCGGTCCAGCGTTTGACCATGGTGAAGAACGTCTTGTCGCCGACGGCCTCGCGCAGTTTGTGCAGGGTCATGGCGCCTCGGCCATAGACGGGTGAGTCGGACACTTTGCCGGCTGTGGGTGGATCGGCTGGAGGAAAGTCCCAGATGCCTTCGCTCTCCGGGTGGGTGCCGGCGTAGAAGGACTCGAAGGTCTCCTGGGCGCTCATGCCCCCGTGGTCCTCCTGCCAGAGCCATTCCGCGTATGTGGCGAAGCCCTCGTTCAGCCACATGTCCCGCCACTGGCGCGGAGTCACGGAGTTGCCGAACCACTGGTGCGCGAGTTCATGGACCATCAGGGATTCATCGGGTGCCGAGTCGAAGTAGGGCTTGGTCTGGGTCTCCAACGCGTACCCGAGGTCGGGAAGGTGGTCCACGACGGCACCGACGGACGAGAAGGGGTACGGACCAAAGCGCTCACTGGCCCAGGCGGTGATCTCGGGGACCATGTCCTTGACCTTTTTGGAGTCCTTGGCCTCGTCCGGATCGACGGCGATGTAGACGGGCAGGCCATCGGGCGTCCGGCTTGTGTGGGTCTCGAAGTAGCCGACGGTGATGTTGGCTACGTAGCTCGCCATGGGCTCATCGGTCTGCCATCTTCTGGTGAAGCGCCGGCCCGAGTCCTTCTCCGTCTTCAACTTCCCGTTGCTGACGGCGTCGTAGGGATCGCCGTCCTCGTCCTTGGGCACACTGACCGTGATGTCGTACGTGGCTTTGTCGGACGGGTGATGATTACCCGGGAACCAGGTCATGGAGCCGATCGGCTGGCCGAGGGCAGTCGCGCCGTCGTCCGTCTCGATCCAGCCCTCCACCGCTCCGTCAGGACCCTCGATCATTTTGGGCATGCCGTCGTATCTAATAGCGGCCTTGAATGTCTCGCCGCGTTCGATCGTTGCTTTCGGCGTCAGGGTCAGCTCGTTCTTCTCGCGCGTGAAGCGAGCTTCCGTACCGTTCACTCTGGCGGTGCGCACCGTGAGTCCGGCGAGATCGAGATTGAACCTGCTGAGTTCCTGTGTGGCGCGCGCGGTGATGATCGCGGTGCCTTTCAGTCGGTTGCTCTCGGGAACGTAGTCGACGCTGAGGTCGTAGTGGGAGACGTCGTAACCGCCGTTTCCCAGCGTAGGGAACAGGCGGTCACCGACACCGGCGGCTCCGGGCTTCGCGGCTGCCGCCGAATGGGACGCTGAGCCGGCACAGGCCGTACTCATGGCCACGAGGCACAAGGTGGCCAGCGCCCGGTGAGCGGTCCGGGGAACAGTTTTCTTGGTCCCGTATGGGCTCATCCCGTGCGCTCCCGTCGATTCCGTAACCCGATGAGGTAGAGCCCTCCGGATTTCAACAGGTTGCCTCACGGAAGCTGGAGATTCGCGAGGCGCGAGCGAGGGACGGGCGCCGACTTGACCTCAAGTGCACTTCAAGTAGCAGGATCGGAACCGTCCTGCGAAAGGGGATGGGGCATGACGATGTACTCGGCGCCACTCGGCCCGTGCGCGGCACCACAGGAAACCGGGACGCGCCGACCGCGCGAAGCCGCGCCGGAGGACGCTTACGGCCGTGAGGCGATGCGCCGCGGGCTCGCCCTCGTGGCGGCCTACGCGCGTGCGGAACCCGCCGCGGTGGACGCGGCCCTGGAAGGGGCGGGCCGTGCGGTGGTCCGGCGGCTGCCGTCCGTCACGGGGGACATCCTGCGGCTCGTCGTCGGCATTGTGATGTCGGCGCCACGCGCCCTCACGCCGGCGGACGTGGCACGCACGGCCACCACGCTCGCCGCCGCCGGGCCGCCGCACCACGAACTCGCCGTCTCCGAAGCCGTGCGCGCCTGGGCCGCCGGGGACGGCACACCGGCGCGCACCTGGTGGCAGGACGGCGTGTCGGGGGCCCACGGCGCCGCGGTCCTCGCGGCCGCCCTCGCGGTGAGGGCGTGGGGGATGGCACCGTTCCTCGGCCTCATCGAGACGTTCGAGGTCCTCCTTGAGGCGCCCGACGAGGTGGTGGACGCCGGCGACTGACCCGCCGCCGGAGCGGACGTGCCGCTACACGCCGGGCTTGCGCAGCAGCATCAGGTGGTACTCCACATGGTTCGTGCAGAACGAGCGGTAGGGGCCCATCAGGGGATCGGTGCGGGCCAGTAGCTCCTTGCCGTAGCGCGCCTCGATCTCCGCACGCCGGTCCTGGTACAGCGCCGTCATCAGCTCCGAGGAGAGCACCGCGTTGGCGGTCATGTCCTGCACGCGCACGACCTGGAAACCGGCACCCTCGACATCACCGACGAGGGTCGTGAAGGAACGCAGCGGCGGAGAGGCCCACAGCTCCCGGTACGCCGTGGTCTCCGTATCGGTCGGGGTGCCGCGCAGGGTGAACTCGGTGCACAGGAGCTGCCCGCCCGGCTTGAGCACCCGCAGGGCCTCGCGCAGGGCCAGGGGCCGGTCGGACAGATGCGGAAGGCAGTCGATCGACCAGGCGGCGTCGAAGGACGCGTCGGCGTGTCCGAGCGCCATGGCGTTGCCGTATGCGAAGTCCACGCGGCCCGCCGCCTGATGGCCGGTGCGCCGCTCCTCGCACTGGGCCAACTGGCGCTTGCTGACGGTGATGCCGGAGACCCGGGTGCCGGTGCGTTCCGCCAGGCGCAGCGCGGGGCCGCCGGTGCCGCAGCCGATGTCCAGGACGTGTGCCCCCGGCTTCGGATGGAGCGCGTCGATGAGGAACTCGGTCTGCCGGTCCTGGGCGAGGTCGGCGAGACCGACGAGGGTCGTGACGGGCGTGCGCTCGCCGTGCGGCACCAGCATGCCGATGTGCACGGCCGCCGAGCCCAGGGTCATCGCGAGCAGGTCGCCGAACTGGTCGTACATCGCCCCGACTTCGTCCGGGCCGGGGACCGGTGTGCCGCTCGTGTCGTGATCGTTCGCCGCCAAGGTGCGTCTCCTTCCGACGGGTGCGGGCCGCGGGGGGCGCCCGCACGAACGGGTCCTTTTCCTCGCACCCGTCCATTGCACCTGCCACGGCGCCTCCCGTGACGGCTGAGACAGGCCATGCCTGCCGCAGCCTTCACAGGAGCGGACCGGAACCGGAATGACCTTCGAATTGCCGCACCGATGCAGTGCCGATGCGGTGCCGATGCGGTGCCGATCCCGCGCCGAGGCAGCGCCGATGCAGTGCCGATGCCGCGCTGCGCCGACGCGGACGCAGCGCGGAAAACTCGTACCCCGGCACCGCGCCGCATGATTTACGATTGTCCAGCTTCTGTCACAGTGCCGCGTGACTTGATGGCTCATTTGTTTCCCCGCGTCGCTCTCGTGCTAGGAATACGGGGCGCCGCACGGCGACGTGAGTCGTTCCGCGGAATCGCACCGCATTGTGCTGTCAGTTCGGCCCCACCCGGGGGCCGCAGGGGGAGAGGTATCACCGAGTGAACCGCATGCGTACGACCGCCGCAGTCCTGGCCACGGCCGGGGCGCTCACCGCCACCCAGCTTGGACTGGCCGGTTCCGCATCCGCTTCGACGCCGACGCCGTCCGCGACGGCTTCGAAGGTCGCGCCGCGCAGCGCGGCCTGCCCGATCGACATCATCTACACGTCGAGGTTCTACATCGGCTCCGGCGGCTGGGTGACCGGCGACGGGCTGTACTTCGGGCTGAAGAACAAGAGCAACAAGAGCTTCAAGAAGGTCACCTTCACGGTCACCAACGTGAAGAACGTCCGCTTCGGCACGGCGAAGGCGAAGGGCGGAAAGGTCACGCGCAAGACCTCGAAGACCGTCTCCGTCCACACCAAGACGCTCAAGAAGAAGGCGAGCCTTGGCGTCCGGGTCGAGTCGCGTCTGCTGAACACCCGCTCGTACAAGGTGAAGTTCAGCGTCCGCGGCTCCGGCTGGAACTGCGCGGTGAACCAGGGCACCTGGGGCAACTGAGCAGCGACACCGCATGAGGCCGGGGGCACCGCCCCCGAGCTCTCGCTGACGCACCGGAGCCCGGTCGACCTCGGTCGACCGGGCTCCGGCCGTTTGCCCGCCGGGTACGGGACTCAGTCGCCCGAGCTGTCCTGGAGGAATCGCTCCACTTCGCTGGCGACCCCGGTCTTCGCCGACGACGCGCGCCCGTCGGTACGGGTGGAAGCCTCGTGGACGCCGAGACCGCCGCTCCACACATAGCCGAAGGCCGGTTCGTCGTGGACCTGCGGGCTGATCTGGATGTCGAGCTGTTTGAGCTTCCCCGCGGGCGCCGCGGCATAGAGCGTCGCCGTCACGCGGCGCTGGGGATACAGGTTGTAGTCCCGGATCACGGAGGCGCCGAACTCGTCGACGAACGCGCCGTACCCGCCCCGCCCGACCCGCACGTCGTAGTGGCGGGGGTGGTCGAAGAGGTCGATGGTGAAGTAGGTGGAGCCGCGGTTGTCGAAGGTGACGTCGAAGGCCACGTACGTCAGGCCCTTGGCGTCCTCGTCGCGCCCGCGCCGCGGTGTGGCCCTGCGGAGATGGTGCACGCGGACGCGCAACCCCGCCCATTCCTCGGATTGGTACTCCTGCCAGTCCCCGACGACGTTTGGTATGTCCATCATTCCCACCTTTCCAGGCGTAAGCCTAGGAGCAACGGGGCCGGGGGGAGCAGGGTCCGTGGAGTGACGACGGCCACGCGTCCGCGAGGTGTCCGCTACGGCTTGCCGGACTTGCGCACCTTGCAGACGGCCGTCGCGGTCTTGCCGGGGTCGCTCTCCGAGCGGGCGGTGAGCAGGACCCGGTTCTGCCGCTCGGCCTTGGGCCCGGCCTTCACGGCCACGTCGACCTCGACCGAGCCGCCGGCCCGGGCGGTGGCGAGCCGGTTGGGCAGCCACGCCGACCAGTTGCGCCCGTACGACGTGGCGGTGAGCCGGTAGACGTCCGAGCCGAGGTAGCGGTCCACGTTCTCCGGGTGCCCGGCCTGCCCGGGCCCGGCGCGCCCGGTGTTGGCCAGGTCGAAGGAGCACACCGCCCGGCGGGCGGGGTCGCCCTTGGCGTGGCCGCGGCGCAACTGGACTCCGCGGCGCTGCTCGCCGTCACCGTCGAGGGACTTCACCGCGACGGTGTACGAGAGGACTCCGGCGCGGCCGCGCCGCAGGTCCAGTACGTAGAAGTGCAGCCGGTTGGCGCGGTCGACGTACTCGTACTCGCTGCCGGAGTCGGCGCCCGCGTGCAGCAGGGCGTCGCTGAGCTGCCGGTAGTCGCCCATGGTGATCTTCTGCGGGGTGCCGTCGGGGCGCGTGTAGTCCACCATGTCGATGTCCTCGGGGTGGGAGTCGATCACCCAGGCGAACGGGGCCCTGTCCTCGTTCTTGGTCTTGTTGAGGAGCACGCCGTGGTCGGGCGTGAAGGAGTCCATGCCCATGCGGTCGACGACCTCGACGGTGTAGTTCTCGTAGCCGCCGCCGTCGCACAGCGGGTCGGCCTCCGGCTTGCAGGCCGGTGACAGATCGCGGTTCATGGCGATGTTGACGCCGCTGAGCTCCTTGGCGCCCGGCGGTGCGGAGCGCGCGGTGACCCGGGCGACGACCGTGCCGGAGTCATCGAGCGCGTCGCGGTCGAGGCGGAGCACGTTCTTCTCGTCGACGATCCCGAGCTTGAGCTTGTCCCGCAGGATGTGCTGGGCGCCCATGGACGCGCCGTTGGTGGCCGGGATCTGCCAGCGGGTGTGCGGGCCGCCGGGGCCGTTGAAGGAGCCGCGCGAGAGCATGCTCCAGATGCCCGTGTAGGCGCGGCGCAGGGGCTTGCCGTAGGGGTTGTTGTAGTTGTCGCCGATGCCCATGATGTGGCTGAGCTCATGGGCGTACACGCCCATGCCGGAGCTCTCGGCCTGGGTGGAGGAGCCGTTGGAGGCGTTGGGCCAGATACGGGCCGCGGCCGCCCAGGACGTCCACGGGACGTAGCGGGTGCTTGCGGAGTTGCCGCCGGTGGAGATGGGGGCGGGCGGCCCCCACTTCGCCGGTACGCCCCGCGGGGACGCGAACTTCATCTGGCCGAACTCCTGCCACACGGACGACTCGTCCTGCCCCGCGGTGAGGTAGAAGACGAAGTCGAACTTGGCGGTCTCGGCCTCGCCGACGTCCGCGATCCACGCGGCCTTGCCGTCGGTGCGGATGTTCTTGCCGCAGGTGGTGTTCCGCGGGCAGGCGCCGGGGTTCATCTGGGGTTCGATGCCGTACTGGAACGACTTGTGCGGCATGCGGTAGACGCCGAAGGCCGTCAGGTCGACGCCGATGCGGCCCCCGGAGTCCTCCATCCAGTACTCGTTGATGGTGTGGCCGCGGTTGAGCGCGCCCGGCTTGTTGAGGAAGTCGCGGTAGAAACCGGGCACCTGCGCGCGCGGAATGCCCGCGGCGCCGGTCTGCGGGTTGCCGAACAGGGTCGACCCTGCCGGTTTGCTGACCGTGAACTCCTCGTCCGGGTAGTCGAGAAGGACCAGGGCGCCCTTGAAGGTGCGCTGGGTCGGCTTCCGGCCGGGGTCGGCCCAGTCCGTTCCGGGCACGGACCGATAGTCGGCCCAGGTCATGTCGTCGGGGTTCTGCCAGCGCTGCGGGTCGATCGGCTGGACGAGCGGAGGCCCGCCTGCGGGCTCGGGGTTCGCCCGTGCGGGTCCGACGGCGAGCGGGGAGAGGAGCAGGCCCAGGAGCGCGGTGAGGACGGCCGCACGGCGGGTTCTGCCCCTTGGCGGTCCTGCGCGGTGTATTCGGGTACTGGCGCGGCGGAGGAACAAGGCTCACCTCTTGCCTTGGGGGTGTGGACAAGAACATGACAAGCCGGTCAGCGGTACCTTCCGCCGGGTGCCACCGGGGAGTCAACAGCCTTTTGGGACGGGTTCGGCTGCTGGGGCGCCGCTGTCCGGAGGGGCGCCGCTGTCCGGAGGGGAGCCGCTGTCCGGAGGGGAGCCGCGCGAGCCGCGAGAAGCCGCCGAGCCGCCACGAAAATCCCGTGCGCCGCTCCTGCCACGGCCGCTACCGTCCTGGGATGCCAGATGAGGACGGATACTTCGGAGAAGACATCGCCACCGACTACGACGAGTCGTCCGCCGCGATGTTCAGGCCCGAGGCCGTGGACCCGGTCGTCGACGTACTGGCCGGACTTGCGGGTGCGGGACCGGCCCTGGAGTTCGGCGTCGGCACCGGCCGGATCGCGCTGCCCCTGGCCGCCCGCGGGACACCGGTGCACGGCATCGAGCTGTCCCGCGCCATGGCGGACCGGCTGCGGGCGAAGCCGGGTGGCGACGCCGTCGACGTGACGATCGGCGACTTCGCCACGACCACGGCCCCGGGCGGCCCGTTCGCGGTCGTCTACCTCGTCTTCAACACCATCAACAACCTGACCACCCAGAACGCCCAGGTCGACTGCTTCCGCAACGCCGCCGCCCAACTGCGGCCCGGCGGCACCCTCGTGATCGAGGTGGGGGTGCCGGACCTGCGCCGCCTGCCGCCCGGACAGACAGCCGTGCCGTTCCGCGTCGACGCCGAAGGGTGGGCCTTCGACACGTACGATGTCGCCACCCAGGCGATGAGTTCGCACTACGTGACCATCGACGACGGCAAGGCCGAGCACTGGTCCATCCCGTTCCGCTACGTCTGGCCCGCCGAGCTCGACCTGATGGCGCGCCTTGCCGGACTGCGGCTGCGCGACCGGTGGGAGGGGTGGTCGCGGGCTCCGTTCACCGGTGAGAGCACCGGGCACGTGTCCGTCTGGGAGAAACCGGCGGCCTGACGCGGGCGCGCCGCTTCGCCGGGCGGGAGGCAGGCCCTAGGTCAGCAGTGCCGTCGCCGCCCGCCCGAACATCCAGGAGGCCGTCCGCGCCACCACCGGGTCCGCGAACCCGGGCACCCCGCGGACCCGCAGCTCCTCACGCCACACCACACGTGCGCCCCGCCCCCGCGCATGCACCTCGATCTCCGCCCACCCCGTCACCACGGAACCCCGCTTGACGAGGCGGCACAGCCCGTACCGCGTGGGCTCCGGCGGTTGCCAGACGACCACCTCCATCGGATCGTCGAACGCGAACCGGCCGATGCCCGACCGAGGCGTGAACACGGTGCCCTCGCCGTACGGCGGCGAGCCGGACACGGTGACGCTGGTCAGCGGCACCACCTGTCCGTGCCGTTCCCAGTCCGTCAGACGGAGCCAGGCATCGGCCGGGCTGAGCGGGGTGGCGCGTTCGACGCGGAAGAAGGCCATGGGGCGATCGTAGGACCAGAAAAGATCTTGCTGGTGCACCCGGGCGCAGGGCCGGGCCAAGGCTCTGCGTGACCCGGCGGCCCCGCGCGAGCCACGGGCCTGGCTGTGCGACGCCGGTTCCGCTGTGGGCGGACGGAGCAGGGGGCCTACTGGCCGGTGCCGCAGGGGTGGCTGAGTGTCGGGCAGCTCACGCTCCTGACCGTCTCCCTCATCGCCACCTTCGGTCGTACGGAGTTCGATCGTGAGGAGCCGGTGAAGGCCGATGACCCTGACGCGTCTCTTACCGGGGGTCCCACGACAATGGAGCGGACCATCCGGACGCCCCGGCCGGCCGTCGACGCCCAGCGCGTCGCACCCGGCTGCGGCTCCGGCGCGACGCTGCCCGAACCGGAAGAACCCCGAGGAGCCCGACGATGACCGAGTCCCTGGCCCGCACCCCCGAACAGCCCTCCACTGAGGGAGAAGTGAGCAGCGCGCGCTTCTGGAACGCGGCCCAGGGCGGCAAGGACAACTACGAACGGGACCGGGCCGCCGTCGAGGCGGTGGAGAAGATCGCGCCCGGCATCACGGCCGACGCCCGCTCCGCCCGCCAGTTCTTGCGCCGGACCGTGCGCTGGGCCGCCGCGGAGGCCGGAGTCACCCAGTACCTGGACCTCGGCGCGGGCCTGCCGCTCGAACCGGACATCCACCAGATCGTCCGCAGGCACCAACCCGGCGCACGCGTACTCTACGTGGACAACGACCCCGTCGTCCTGGCCCACCAGAGCGCCTACCAGGACCCGCCCCTGAGCAGCTACATCGACGCCGACATGCGCGACACCGACGTCATCATGCAGCACGTCGCCGACCGCTTCGACCTGACCAAGCCCGTGATGCTCACCTTCAGCAGCGTCCTCGGCCACTTCTCTGACGAGGAGGCCCACGGCGTGACCGGACGCCTCCTCGCCCACCTCGCCCCCGGCAGTTGTCTCATGCTCAGCCACGACATCCCCACGCCGTCCATCATCGCCGCGTGCGAGGTCTACTCCGCGGCACCCGGCGCCCTGCCCTACCAGCCCCGCACCACCGAGCAACTGCTGCGCTTCTTCGAGGGCATGGACATAGTCGACCCCGGCCTCGTGCCGCTCTTCGCATGGCGCCCTGACGACGAAACGGAGATCACCGAGGTCATGGGCTACGGCGCGATCGGCCGCACCCGAGCCTGACAGGGCCTCGCACCCGAGCCTGAAAGGGTCCCGCTCCCTCGCCCACGTTCACAGTGTGACGGCGCCCGCCACCACCCCCGCCACACCGGCGATCGCCATGAGGATGATCACTCCGATGCTCCTCTCGTTGTCCCTGCGGTCGGCGGCCGGGTCGGGTGTGTAGACCGCCGGGTCGGAAGGGGCGTAGTGGATGGTGAGGTTCCGACCGAGGGAGCGGCCAAGGTCGGCGATGCCCTCCCGGCACAGGACGGTGACGTCGACTCCCTCGCGGGTGGTGAACGTGACGACGGGGGCGTGGTTGACGATTTCGTCGCCCTCTCCGTCGGTGAAGACGTCCTTGGTGACGGACACGACGCGTGCCGGGACGGCGACGGCCGATGCGAGCAGGGCGTCACGGGTCCGTGCGAGGCGGATGTCGGGGCTCGCCGCCGCGAACGCGATGAGGAGGACACCGAAGCCGAGGAGCGCCCACGGGAAGCCCCGGGCGACAGCCGCGTGGATCACCACGCCGACGAGGAGCAGTATGAGCGCGCAGTTCGGCCCTGTCCGGCCCTTCTTCTCATCGGGGTCGAGCACGACACGGAACCGGTGGGGGCGGCCGCGCGGATAGCGCACCTCCAGCGCACGGCCCACCCATGCCTCCTCGACCGCCGCTCCGTGCCTGCCGGTGTTCGCCAGGGTCAACTCCCGCCCGGTGGCGGGGTCGTGGAACGTGAGCGTCACCGGTATGCCCGGCCGTTTGGAGGTGCCGTGCGCGGGCAGCTCCACGCGCACGATGCGGGCGGGCACCCACACCGCCCGCTGGGCCCGGCTGAGCCCGGCCCACGACAGGGCGTAGCCGAGCACCGTCCACGCCGCGGGCACCACCCACCACAGCTCAAGCACCTCAGGGCCCCCGTCTCTCGGGAACGCTCCGTGCCGGCACCTCCGCCAGCTCCTTGAGGACCCGGACGTCGAACGTGAGCAGGACGAGGTCCGACGCCGCCGCTTCGTGAACGGGTGCCGCGGTCACGGGGTCACACCGTCCCCGGCGTAGAGGTAGGCGCCGGGCCTGCCGGGGTCGGTGATCAGGAGCACCTGGTCGCCGGAGCGCGGGATCCGCAGTTTGGAGACGATGGTCCGCAGGGCTACGTGCTCGGTGGCGCCGGGCACCTGGAGGACCAGGTCGACGACCGGATCGAAGTTGACCAGTTGGCCGGTGTCACCGACGGACACGACGACGGCGGGTACCGTCGGCGCGCCTGCCGCGAGCAACTGCCGTACGTCGCTCCCGGATCGGTAGGCGCCGATGGACTGCTGTACGCGGGCGAAGTCCTGGCCGCCGAGGAACGCACGCGTGGTGCGGCCGTAGAAGCCCTTGCCGGACGCCACCTTGCCGGCGATCTCGGCGGCCCGCTCCTCACGGCTCTTGCGCCGTCCGAAGATTCCCATGGTGCTCTTCCCTTCTGGTCGTTCCCGGTCGGGGACGAGGGGAACGCTAGGAGGCCCGGTGCCGCTACCGATCCCAGGTTCGAGCGCCGCGACCGCACGGCGTACTCTCCTGCCATGCCGTCCCCGAGACAGCCGACAGGCGAGCGCCGGCCGCGCGCCCTGGTCATCGACCGCGCCTGGCGTGACCTCGGCCCCGGCCTCGCGTCCCTGAGCGGCCCCGACGGCGCGCCGCTGACCCGGACGGTCAAGCTGATCGTGCTGCCGCTGATCGTCAGGCCCGCCCACCGTCCCGAACTGGCCGCCGACTTCCTCGAAGCGACGGCCGCCGCCCGCCTCGAGGGGTTGATACGCGGGTCCGGTCCGCCGCTCATGGCGACGGCACAGTGGTTCACCCTGCTCAAGAAGGTCCGGCGGGCGCTCGGCGTGGTGGCGGGCAACCCCCAGGACCTGTACTTCCAGCGCTGCTTCGAGCTCGCCGTCGAGCACGGCGTCCCCCGGGCGGGCGCGGACGTCACCGCGAGAGCCGTGGTCCAGGACGTCGCCGACACGACCGGCGGACGCACCGTCGAAGCCCTCAAGAGCCATCTCGCCGACACCGCACGGCGTTCCCTCATCGAGGTGGAGCTGGCCGCCGCCTGGGAGAGCCGCCCGCCGCCCGCCGACGCCGGTGCGGCCGTCGCGCTGGCCGCCGAAGCCCTGGAGGCCTGCGGCACACCGGAGGGGGCCGCGCACTCGCCCGCCTACGCGGCCATGGTCGAAGCGGACCACGGCGGCCTGTTCGGCAGAGCGCTGTGGGCGGCGCCGAGAGGTGTGTGGGCGGCGGGCGACGACCTCCCGGACCATCTGGGCCTTAGCGCGCGACGGCTGCCGCCACGGCCGGAAGTGGGCCGGGGGGCGTCGACGGCCACGCTGCCCGCCCCGCTGGACCGCACGCTCTTCGAGCGGCTCTTCGTCGTCCTCCAGTCGTCGTCCCGGCGGGAGGAACTGCCGACAGTGCCGGAGCTCGTCGCGCGCGAGACCGGCCGAAGCTGTGCTCCGCTCGGCCTGTACGACGCGAGCCTGCGCGTCGCCGTCGTCCTCGGCGGCGGGCTCGCGTGCGGCCTCGACCCGCTGGGCACCGGACAGCACGCGCCCGGCCGGACGGCGGCGCACCGCACGGTCAACAGCCGCTGGCGGCGGGAGGCTTCGGTGCTGCGCGCCCGCAGGATGACCGTCTCCCCGCGACCCGACCCCGGCGGTGGCGTCCTGGACGCGCTCGCCCAGGATCTCCGTACCCCGTGGGCGGCCTACATGCGGAGGCTGTGGGTGCGGCTGCACGGGCGGGACGCCCACGACGCGCCCCTGAAGGACCTGGCGTCGGCGTGGGCGGTGCTCGACGGGGTCGCCCGCTCGGTGATGATGGACCACCGTGCCAAGGTCAGGGCGGCGCTGCGGAGCCTGGCGGCCGCTCCGGTGGTGGCTCCGTCGGCGGCCCCGGCAGCCGCTCCGGACGCTGCCCCTGACCCGGTCCTCGCGGCCGAGCGGAGCGGAGCGTGACGGGGGCGGGGGGCGCCGCCGACGTCCCGGTACCGGCCCCTGCCCCTTCCTCGGTGGATGTCCCGGTGGATGTCTCGGCGGGGGAGTGCGGCACGATCCTGGTCGCCCCCGCTGCCGACGACGCGGCCACCGAGGGCCCCGACTTCACCCGGGCCGTGCTCGATGTCGCGGGTGCCGTCCTGACCTGGCCGGTCCTCGGCGCACCCGGGCCTCCCTCGGCGTGGTTGCACGACGCGGGACGGGCACAGCAGTGGCTGTGGGCGCTGTACGGCGAACGCGTCGCCCTCGCCGTGCACGAGCGGGCGTCCGGCAGGCCGACCGGGCGGCAGGACCGGGCCCGCGTGCCGGCGGACCCGACCGCGCTCGCGGGCGACGCGGCCCGCCTGGCCCTCGGGCACTGGACGGCCAGGTGGTGGCCCGCCTCGTACCCGGACGGCATCCCGGTGCTCGAACCGGACGTGCTCGGCGTGGAGACGGCCGCGCTCACCCACCGTTGCCAGCAACTGTTCGACGACGGCGGTGACCAGCCCGACGACTGCGCCGCCGAACTCATCGAGGACCACCAGGCCGCTCTCGCCCCGCTGATCCAGTGGTGGCACGCGGCGCCCCGGTCCACGCACACGGCCCGCCACCTGGAAACCGTCCTGTCCCTCGTCGACGCCGCGGCGGACGGCGCGGGACTCGACGGACCCGCCCTGCGGCACCTCCGCGCAGCCCTCGGCGAGCGGCGTCGGGCCGGGGCGCCCGCCGACCCCGGCACGCTGTTCGCACGGCACGGCGGCTACGCTCTCGCGGCGGGCGCACCGACCGCCACGGGCGCCCGGATGATCGCCCGGGGCGCGGGAACCAACGACTGGCGCCGCTACCCGCCCGGCTTCGTCGACGCGGCGGAGGACGCCGTGTCCTGGACCGTTAGGGCCCTCGGCGCACGGCGGCGGATCGAGGTCGAGGTCGTCGCGCACGGCGCGGCCCCCACCGCCGGCGCACCCCTCGTCGCTGAGGTGCGCGTGAACGGCGGCCACCGGAACCGGGTGTCTCTCGCGCGGCGGGACGACCTGTGGGCAGGCCACGCCGACCTGGACCTGAACACGGGTCCGCCGACGGGCGCACAGCCGCCGCGCGTCGAGGTCGCCGTCCTGCTGCCGGGCTTCGACCCCGGACCCGCCCCCGCGCCCCCCACCGGGCCCGGCGCGACGCCCGGAGCCGGGACCAGTCCGGCGAACGACCGTGCCGCCCGGGACGCGATCCGCGCGCTGGCCCGGCGCCGCCTGGCCACTGCGGCACCGAACCTCCCGTACGACGTGCCGCCGCACGCCGCCACCGCGGTGCCGTTCCTCGCCGAGACCGCCGCCGCTGCCACCGCCGCGGACGAGGACTACTGACCCATGCCAGGCCCGGACGGACAGACGGACGACAGGGAGGGGAACGCCGCGGTGACGCAGTTGTACGGGGAGCCGTTCGACGGCGGCTTCGCCCGCGCGGAGCAGTACCAGTTGGCCGGCGAGCACACGGCCGCGGCCGCGGTCTACGAAGAGCTGCTGACCGTCGCGGAGACCATCGAGGACTCGCCCGACGTCCAGTTCCTGCGGGCGCACCTGCTGTCCGACCTCGCGAGCGTCCGCCTCACCGCCACGGACCTCGCCGGGGCCGGGTACGCCGTCGACCGGTCCCGTCGGCTGCTCGACGGCGTCGCGACCGCACCGATGGGGCCGCGCGGCCGCCAACTGTGGCTGGAGGTGCGGCTGAAGACGCTGATCGCCGGTGCCGACCTGCTGCGCGGCACCGGCCGCCTCGACGAGGCCCTCGCGGCTCTCGACGACGCGGCCCGCACGCTGCCCGAGTTCGACGACCCCGAGGGGCTGCGCGCGGCCGAACTCGGCCTCAACCGGGTGCATCTGCTGATGGAGCGGGGCGAGTGGGGAGCGGCCGAGGAGCAGGCCACGGCGCTCCTGGCGACCACACCCCCGACCGCCGTGGAGGCCCTGCCGCGGCTCCTCACCGCCCTCGGCCTGATCTGCGCGTCGACCGGCAGGTACGACCCGGCCGACGACTACCTCGCCCGCGCGTCGGACGGGTTCGTGGCGATCGGTGACACCGGTGAACAGCAGTCGCTGCTCGCGCACCGGGCCCACGTCGCGATGCGGCGGGGCGATCCGGAGCTCGCGGAGCGGCTGTTCACGCGGGCGTCCGCGTTCTTCGAGGCGCAGGGCAGGCCCGGTGACCTGGCGGTCTGCGAACAGGCCCGCGCGTTCCTCGCCGGACAGCGCGGCGACGACGCGGGCGCGAGCGGCCTGGCGGCGGCGAGCCTGGCCCGCTTCGAAGAGATCGGTGCCTCGATCGCCGCCGCCGACACCATGCTCCTCGGCGCCCAGCACGCCTACGGGCGCGGCGACATCCCGGAGATGCGGCGTCTCGCCCAGCGGGCCCGCGACGTGTACCAGGAGCGGGCGGTGTACGAGCGGTGCGCGCAGGTCGACCTGATGCTCGCCCGCGCCCTCGACGACCACCTGAGCCGCACCGAGCACGGCGAGCACGGCGAGCACGAGCGGCGGTCCGTCGACACCGCGCTCTCCCTGGCCGTGCCGGCGGCACTGGCCCTGGAGGCGGCGCGCTACGACTTCGTCACCGCGCACGCCCGCAGCCAGTGGCTCGCCCTCGCGGACGACGCCGTGCGCCTCGTCTTCCGTCTCGCCGTACGCCGACAGGACCAGGGGCTGCTCTTCGAAATGGTGGAACACCGTTGTGCGGGCGCCTCCCTGGTCCTGGAGCGCACGCCGCGCCAGGGCGACGTGCCCGTCTTCCCGGCCGCGGCCATGAAGGCGCACCGGGAGGCGGAGGGGCCGGACGTGCTCGGTGGTGTGGCCGCGGAGGCCGCCGCTTCCGCCGGGCTGCGGGTCGCGCCGCCGCCGAAGGTACGGATGGCGCCGGAGTCCGGCCGCGTCGCACTCCAGGAGTACATCGCGGCGGCCGAGTACCGCTACCGGCGCCGGATCGTGGACGAGCACGAGGTGCCGTTCTGGGCCACCGACGGCCTGACGAGCCGTCCGGTGGTCCAGGTCCGCCTCGTCGACGCCGGTGATCTGTTCATGACCTGGACCTGGGCTGGCGGGGTGCAGGGGTTCGGCACGGGCCACGGGCCCGCTGCCCAGGTCGACGGCGCGGTGCGGGAGCTCGCCGCCGCGCTGCCCGGAGCGGCGGGCGGGCCCCACGGGGGAGCGGAGGGTGTGCGGCGCGCGTTCGTGTCCGGGGCGCTGGCCGACCGTGCGGCCGAGCAGCGCCTGGCACGGCTCCTCGCCGAACAGCTCTGGCCGCGGGGACTGACCGAGCAGATCCGCCAGGTGTCGGCACGCGCGGGCCGCCCGCTGGTGCGGGTCCAGCCCTCTCCGCGGGTCGCCCAGGTCCCCTGGGAACTACTCGCCGTGGACGGCGACGTCCGGCTCGTCGAACTGGCGGACGTCGTCACCACGGCACCCGCTTCGCTGCGACGGCGGGGGGAGGGTTCGGCGAGCGGGTGGGCGGAGTCTGGCGCGGGGGCCCAGGGGTACGCGCGCTCCGGACCGAGCCCTGCTCCCGCAGGCCCCGCTTCCGACGCGGGTCCCGCCCCCGGTGCGGGCCCTGTTCCCGATGCGAGCGCCGCCTCCGGCGTGGGCGCTGCTTCCGGTGCGGGCGCTGCTCCTGGTGCGGCCCCCGCTTTTGGTGCGGGCCCTGTTCCCGGTGCGGGCACTGCTCCTGGCGCGGGCCCCGATCCCGGTGCGGACCCTGCTCCCGGCGCAGGCCTCGCTCCCGGCGCGGGTTCTGCCCCCGGTGTGGGTCCCGATCCCGGTGCGGACCCCGCTTCTGGTGCGGACCCCGCTCCCGGCACGGGTCCCGCTCCCGGCACGGCCTCTGCTCCCGGCACGGGCCCCGCTCCCGGCGCCAGCCCCGACCCCGGCGCCAGCCCCGACCCCGGCCCCGTCGTCCTCGTCCTAGACCCCCGGGTCCCCGGCTTCCGGGCGGACTCCCCGCTCGGTTCGGTGCTGGGGCCGCCCGGGTCGGACCCGGAGCTTCTGGCCTTTGTCCGGCGGCGGCTGGCGGTGGGCGCCGTGGTGCCGCGTGTCGCCACCCCCGCGGAAGCGTTGCGCCGTACCGACCTGGACCGGGACTGGCTGAGTGGAGTGCTCCGCGCCGGTGCGCGGCGGCTCATGTACGTCGGGCATGTGAGCGGCGCGCCCCTCGACGGCGGGCAGAGCGAGGACGGCGCGCTGCATCTGTGCTGCGGCCCCGGGACCAGCGGCCTCGCCGAACCGCTGCGGACCCATCGCCCGCTGTCCGCCAAGGACTTACTGCTGGGCTCGCTTCCCCTGCGGGCCGACGGAGAGCCGGGGGCACGAAGGTGGCCCGCGCCGCCGCGGGTGGCCCTCATCGGCTGCGAGAGCGGCGGCGACCTACGGTTCGCCGAGTCGTTCGGCCTGGCGACGGCGATGCTGCACAACGGCGCCGAACTGGTCACCGCCACCCGCTGGGTGCTGCCGACCAGCTTCGCGTTCCACCGCCTCGCCGGACTCCCCGCGTCCGTGCGCCCCCTGACGGAGGCGATCGTCGCCGTCGACACCGCCCATGAGCATCCCGACCCCGTCCACCGCCTCGGCCGCTGGCAGCGCGAGCAGTTGGCCCGCTGGCGCGCGGACGGCCGGATCGAGCACTCGCCCCTGCTGTGGGCGGCCCTCACGTCCATCGTCGTGTGACCGCCGCTCAGGAGGCGGGTGCGCCGCGAAGGCCTCGGTCGAGCGGGACCGCGAGGCGGTGTTACCGTCCCGGCATGTCCAAGGCTGAGATCGACACGCTGACCGCCGAGTTCTTCGGCTCCTTCGACAATCGGGGCGGAAAGGCCGCGGACGTGGCCCGACTGCGTCGGTTGATGCTGCCGGGCGGAGTGATCGTCGTGACCGAACCGGAGTACGCGGCGTACACGGTGGAGGAGTTCATCGGGCCGCGCGAGCGCCTGCTGGCCGACGGCCGGCTCGTCGAGTTCTCCGAATGGGAGACGTCGGAACGGACCGACATCGTCGGCAGCATCGCGTCGCGCTCCGGTGAGTACCGCAAGGCCGGAATCCTGGACGGCGAGCCCCTGGAGGGCGGCGGCGCCAAGACCATCCAGTTCGTCCGCACCCCGGCAGGCTGGCGGATCGCGGCGTTCTCCTGGTTCGACCGGCCCTGACTCCCGGCACGGTGTCCGGTTGCCGTGCCGCGCCCTAAGGTGAGACGCATGAGCCTGGCCGCCGTGCCCCTGACTCCCCTGGACCCGCACGGGCGGGACCACCACGGAGAGGGCGCCCGCTTGCGGGCCCAGGGCGCGGTGGTCGCCGTGGAGCTGCCGGGCGGGGTCGCGGCGTGGCTGGTGACGCGTCAGGAGACCGGCAGGCAGGTGCTCGCGGACGACCGCTTCACCAAGGATCCCGCCCGGTGGGGTGCCTGGCAGCGCGGCGACGTCCCCGCCGACTGGCCACTGGCGGCCATGCTGACCCTGCGGAACATGACCAACGTGTCGGGCGCCGACCACCGCCGGCTGCGCGCCCCACTGGCGCGTGCCTTCACCGCGCGCCGGGTACGGGCTCTCGAACCCCGCGTCGCCGCCCTCACCGGTGAACTCCTCGACGCGCTGGCGCGGTTGCCCGCCCGCGCCGCGGGGGAGCCAGTGGACCTGCGGGCGCACTTCGCCCACCCGCTGCCCATCCGGGTCATCTGCGAACTGTTCGGGGTGCCCGGCCACCGGGTTCCGCGCGTACGCGAGTTGTGCGCCGGACTGTTCGACAGCACGGCCACCCCCGAGGAGGCCGTGGCCACGCACACCGCGCTGCGCCAGGAACTCGCCGAGCTGATCGAGGAACGGCGCACCCACCCCGGGGACGACCTGACGACGCCGCTCGTCGAGGCGGGCGACGAGACCCCCGCGGCCCTCGCGGCTCCCGAGATCTCCGAGGGCCCCGAGACCCACCCGGCCCCCGGCGCAGCGGCGACCCCCGCGGCCCCCCGCCCGGCGAACACCCCCGCACCACCCCGACTGAGCGCGCCCGAACTCGTCGACACCCTGATGCTGATGATCGTCGCGGGCCACGAGACCACGGTGAGCCTGCTGGTGAACGCGGTACGCGCCCTGCTCACCCACCCCGCGCAGCTCGAACTGCTGCGCCGCGGGCAGCAGCCGTGGTCGGCGGCAGTCGAGGAGACCCTGCGCTGGGATCCGCCCGTAGCCAACCTGCCCTTCCGCTACGCCCGCAGCGACCTGGAGCTCTGCGGGCGGGCCGTGTGCGAGGGCGAACCCGTGCTCCTCGGCTTCACCGCCTTCGGGCGTGACGCCGAGCAACACGGCCCGGACGCCGACGTGTTCGACCTCACCAGCGATACCGCCCGGGGGCACATCACCTTCGGCTACGGCATCCATCACTGTCTGGGCGCACCCCTGGCCCGCCTGGAGGCAGCCGTCGCCCTGCCGGCGCTCTTCGCCCGCTTCCCCGGCCTGTCACTGGCGCAGGGCGACCCCGTACCGCTGTCGTCCCTGATCTTCAACAGCCTGAGCCGCCTCCCGGTGGTCCTGGAAGGGGCGCGGCCGCACAGGTGACCGTGGGTCAGGCGACGCCCGATGCCGGAATCCGCCGGTGCACGTCCTCGTAGAGGTTCCGCATCGCCATGCGGTAGAGCTCGGCCTGGTGGACGCCGAGGAACCCGGTGTGCCCGAACACTTCGAGGACGACCATGCCGTGCACGTACCCCCATACGCTCAGGAGCAGGGCGATGGCCGGGGGCGGCAGGGCGAGGTCGCTCGACGGTGACATGTGCTCCAGATGTCCCAGGAACTCCGAGGACAGCGAGCGGACGTCGGCCGCGGCGAGTTGAGCCCGCGTGAAACCGCCGAACAGCTCCCGCTCGAAGACCGCGCTCATCCTGCGGTTCGCCTCCGTGGTGGGGCCGTCGACGGGCGCGTGATAGTGCCGCAGGGGCGTGCCGTACAGGAGCTGGAACCGCTCGGGATGGTCGATGGCCCAGCGGCGGTAGCCCTCGGCCGCGACGACAAGACCCGGCAGGTCCGGGTCGTCAGGCGGGGTCTCGGTGGCCTTCTGCACGGCGTCGGCCAGGTCGCCGTACGCCTTGGTGATGAGCGCGGTGACCAGATCGTCCCGGCTCGGGAAATAGTGGTACAGCGCCTGCACGGTCATGCCGAGGCTCCGGGCAACCGCGCGCAGCGACAGACCGTGCGGACCGTCCTCGGCGATATGGGACTCGGCGGCGCTCACGATCTCCTGGACGGCGACGGCCCGGCGCCGCTCACGCAGGGTCGGTCGGGCGGTCTGCACTTTGTCTGGGGACATGAGGCGACCGTACGACGACTTTTCCTTGCACGGTACCAGGAAACTTTCGTCTGTGAAAAAAATCTAACACTGCTCAATCAAGTTGAACCCCGCTAGCGTCATCGACGGAGACGGGGAGCGCAAGACCGCGTTCCGGGCCTGGCCCGCGTCGTCTCTCGCGTCGGCAGCAGAGCGCACGCGTTTCCGCCCTCATGTCACCCCGGCCGCTGCATGTCCTTTTCCCCGGCAACACCTGAAGGAGAAAGCGCGTGTTCGAACGCATAGCGGAACTGGCGATCCGCCGGTCCCGGCTGGTCCTCATCGTGGCCGCCGTGGCCGTGGTCCTCATGGGCGCCTTGGGCGCCGGTGCGTTCGGGAAGCTGCTGGGGGGCGGCTTCGACGACCCGGCCTCCCAGTCGTCCCGCGCCAGGGAGGTCATCGACGACAAGTTCGGCGGCGAGACGAACCTGGTCCTCCTCGTCCGTTCCGACGACGGCCGGGTCGGCTCCGGGGCCGCCGAGCAGAGCGGCAAGGCCCTGGTGTCCGAGCTCAAGAAGGAGAAGGACCTCGGCAACGTGGTCTCCTTCTGGGACACCAACAGCCCCGACCTGCGCTCCAAGGACGGCCGCGAGGCCGTGGTGCTCGCCCGTGTGGAGGGCAAGGACGCGGAGCTGCAGGAGAACGCCAAGGCGGTCATCGACGACTACGCCGGAACGTACAAGGACACGCTCACGGTCAAGGCCGGAGGCAGTGCGGGCGTGAGCAATGAGATGGGGCCGCAGACCACGGAGGACCTCATCCTCGCCGAGTCCATCGCCGTGCCGCTGATCCTGCTGCTGCTCCTGGTCGTCTTCGGCACCGTGGTCTCCGCGCTGCTGCCCCTCGCCATCGCGCTCGTCTCCATCGTGAGCGTCTTCGCGCAGCTCTTCGTCGTCGGCAGCGTCACCGACGTCTCCATCTTCGCGATCAACCTCACCACCGCGCTCGGCCTCGGCCTCGGCGTCGACTACGCCCTGCTGATGATCAGCCGCTTCCGGGAGCAGTTGGCGGCGGGTGCGAGCGTGGAGGACGCCGTCCGCAAGACGATGAGCACCGCGGGCCGTACGGTCGCCTTCTCCGCCGCGACCGTGGCGGCGGCGCTCGCCGCGCTCATGGTGTTCCCGCAGTACTTCCTGCGCTCGTTCGGCTACTCCGGGGTCGGTGTCGTCCTCATCGCGGCCCTCGCCACCCTTTTCGTGATGCCCGCCCTGTTGAACGTCCTGGGGCACCGGGTCAACAAGGGGCGGATGCCGTGGGTGAGGACGGGACGTACCGCCCCTTCCGGGTCCTCGGTGTGGGGACGCCTCGCCCGCACCGTCATGCGGCGGCCCGCGCTCACCGCGCTGCCCGTGCTCGCCGTCCTGCTGCTCGCGGCGAGCCCGCTGCTCGGCATCACCTTCGGCACGGCCGACGAACGGGTGCTGCCCGAGGACGCCGAGAGCCGCCAGGTCTCGGCGTCCCTGCGGGAGAACTTCAACGGCAACGACGCCGCCGCGCTCCACGTCGTCATCGACGAGGCCGTGGACAAGGCCCCGCTGGCGTCGTACGCGACCAAGCTCTCCGGCCTCGACGGCGTCGCCCGCGTCGAGACCAGCGCGGGGGTCTACGCCGGCGGGCAGCCCAAGGCGACAGGTCCCGGCAACACGGCGCTCGGCCGCGACGACGGTCAGCAGGTCAACGTGGTGAGCAAGCTGACGCCGAAGTCGGACGCGGCCAAGGACCTGGTCGAGAAGGTCAGGTCGGCCGCCCCGCCCGCCGGCACGGACCCACTGGTCGGCGGAGGCGACGCCGAACTGGTCGACTCCAACGACTCCATCGGCAGCAGGCTCCCGCTCGCCATCGGCCTGATCGCCGTCACCACCTTCGTGCTGCTCTTCCTCTTCACCGGCAGCATCGTGCAGCCGCTGCGGGCGCTTGTCCTCAACCTGATCAGCCTGGGAGCGACCCTCGGCGTCATGACCTGGATCTTCCAGGACGGCAACCTCTCCGGCCTGCTCGGCTTCACCGCGCAGCCGATGGAGACCTCGATGTCCGTGCTGATGTTCTGCGTGGCCTTCGGTCTCTCGATGGACTACGAGGTGTTCGTCACCAGCCGGATCAAGGAACTCCACGAGCAGGGTGAGGACAACGAGTCCGCCGTGGCCGACGGCCTCGGGCACACCGGACGCATCGTCAGCGCGGCGGCCGTACTGCTCGCGGTGAGCTTCTTCGCCTTCGGCACGGCCAAGATCAGCTTCCTGCAGATGTTCGGCCTCGGCAGCGGTCTCGCCATCCTCATCGACGCCCTCGCCGTACGCGGAGTCCTGGTACCGGCGGCGATGCGGCTCCTCGGCCGCTCCGCCTGGTACGCGCCCGGTCCGCTGCGCAAGTTCCACAACCGGTTCGGGCTCAGCGAGAACGGCCCCGAGGCCGCGCCCGCACCGCGGCCCGTGCCCCTGCACCCGCAGGAGAAGAACTCGGCGGGCGTCTGACCCCCGCGGTCGCGGCTGCCCGCCCGCGACCGCGCTCCGAGCCCGTGCCCGCTTCCGCACCGCGGAGGCGGGCACGGGCGTGTCCGGGGGAGGGCGGCTCAGTTCAGCAGGGCAGGGGCGAGCTCCCGCCACTCCCGGTCGGGGAGCCCGTCGGCGGTCAGCACTTGCAGACAGACGTGGTCGGCCCCCGCGTCGAGGTCCGCGGAGGCGAGTGACGACCGAGTGTTCTCGGTCTTCGTGAAAACAGTGGGCGTTCGGTGGACATGGATGCCGGAACAGGGGGCACCCGGCGCTGACTCTGTTCTCCACCCTTACTTTTTAAGGCGGCAACGTGACCTACTCCGTCCACGTCCCCGAAGCGGCTGCATCCCGCACGGCACCAGCCGGGGCCACCGATGACCTGCCGTGGATCGAGGACGGTGCCGGGGTCGCTCCCCGGGACGCGCGCGAGCTGACGAAACTCTTCCTGGACCAACTGCAGTCCCTCGAAGAGGGCACGCGGGAGTACCAGTACGCCCGCAACACGCTGATCGAGATGAACCTCTCCCTGGTCAACTTCGCCGCCCGCCGCTTCAGGAACCGGGGCAGCGGCGACATGGAGGACATCGTCCAGGTCGGCACGATCGGTCTGATCAAGGCCATCGACCGGTTCGACCTGTCCCGCGAGGTCGAGTTCACGTCGTTCGCGATCCCCTACATCGTCGGCGAGATCAAACGCTTCTTCCGTGACGCGACCTGGGCCGTCCACGTCCCCCGACGCCTACAGGAGCTGCGCGTCTCCCTCGCGAGGGCGAAGGAGAGCCTCTCCACCACGCTGGGGCACCCGCCCACGGTGAAGGAGTTGGCCGCCCACCTGGATCTGTCCGACGAAGAAGTCATCGAGGGCCTGATCGCCTCGAACGGCTACGTCGCCGGGTCCATCGACACCCCCGGCAGCGAGGACGACTCCGGCGACGGCGGGATGACGTACGCGGACACCATGGGCGAGACCGACCCGGCCCTGGACCTGTTCGAGAACCTGCACGCGCTCGGCCCCGCGATACAGCAGTTGGACGAGCGCGAACGAGCCATCATCGAGATGCGCTTCGGCCAGGAGATGACACAGGCTCAGATCGGCCGCGAACTGAACGTGTCCCAGATGCAGGTCTCCCGGCTGCTCACCCGCATCCTCGGCAAACTCCGCACCGGGCTCCTGAGCGCATGAGGCGCCCGCGCCCGCGGACCGGACGGGCCGCCCTCCGGTCCGCGGGAGCGCACCGACGGTTGCCCATTCCGCGCGAGTACGGTCATCAATTCCGCCGAAGCGCCCTGCCCGGCTGATGCGAACGACGCATCCGCACCGTGGCGGACACCCGGCACATTGACCTCCCGGGTCCGCCCGGTGTTCGCTCCCTTACGGTGCACCTGGCCATGACCGATCGCTGGAGCGGCTGACGGCCGGGGCGTTCGGCGCCGGTGTGCGACATACGGAGACCGTTGTCGACACAGGAGGAACCGATGCCCCTTCACCAGCTTCACCAGCTTCATCAGCGCACCGCGGCCGCCGGCGCCGCGCTCGCCGCCCTCTGCGCCGTGACCGTCCTGTCTCCCGCGGGCGCGTCCGCCTCACCCGGGGGCGCGTCCGCCTCATCCACGGGCGCGTCCGCCGCCCACACCTCCGCGCCGCGCACCGAGCGGGTGAGCGTCGGCCCGGACGGCGCCCAGGGCAACGCCGCCTCCACGAACCCCGCCATCAGTGCCGACGGCCGCCACGTCGCGTTCGTCTCGGAGTCCCGGAACCTCGTCGCGAACGACACCAACGGCACCCCCGACGCCTTCGTCCGCGACCTGAGCACCGGCACGACGGAACGCGTCAGCGTCAAGAGCAACGGAAAGGCGAGCCACGGAGTCGTACGTGAGGTGTCCCTCAGCCCCGACGGGCGGTACGTGGTCTTCACCTCCACCGCCGACGATCTCGTACGCGGTGACCCCAACGACCTCGACGACGTCTTCCTGCACGACCGGCGCACCGGCAGAACCGAACGGATCAGCCCCACCGGCGCCTCCTACGACGGGCTGCGCAGCCGGCTGACGTACGACCCCGCCGTCAGCAGCGACGGCCGTTACGTCGCGTACGCCTCGGGCGCCGAGGACCTCGTCGCGGGGGACGCCAACGAACGGGACGACGTCTTCCTCTACGACCGCAAGAAGAAGACCACGGAGCTCGCGCAGCTCGACAACGACGGCAAGCAGGGCCAGGGCGACGCGTTCGCCCCCGCGTTCGCGGGCGAAGCGGGACGGTACCTCGCCTTCACCTCCAACGCCTCCGGCCTCGCCGGGGTGGAGGACCACTACTCCGCGACGGACATCTTCCTGCGCGACCGCGACAAGGGCACCACGGAACTCATCAGCATCCCGCAGGCCTACAACCGCAAGACCCCGTCCTGGGGGGCCGCCCTCAGCGGCGACGCCCGCCAGGTGGCGTTCACCTCGGCGTCCAGGGTGCTCCGCCCCGAGGGACCGGTCCCGACCGGCACGCGCAACGTCTTCCTCTACGACCGCGAGTCCAAGCGCATGCGCCTGATCAGCGCCGCGCAGGACGGCACACCGGCCAACGGCGAGAGCGACCACGTCTCCCTGAGCCGGGACGGGCGCTACGCGGCGTTCACCTCCGCCGCCTCCAATCTCACCCCCGACGCCGACGACAGCGGCACCGACGTCTTCCTGCGGGACATGCTGACCGGCGAGGTGCGCCTCATCAGCGTCGAGAGCGAGCCGGTGGCCGAGGACACCGCACCGGGGCCGCGGACCGGCGTCAGCGGGGACGGCGGCGCCGTCGTGTACGACTCCCCGGCCGGGAACCTCGTGCCCGGCGACACCAACAACGCGGCCGACGTCTTCCTGCGACGCCTCGGCTGACCGGGGGTGCCCCTTTCAGGGCGCTCCCCTTCAGGGCGCTCTACAGAACCGGCAGGTTCCTGCGGAGCCCCCCCGCATGTCACCGCAGTCGCCGGATGTCCCCTCGGACCCGGTAGAAACCTCCGGCGGCCGCATGCAGGGCGTCCACCACATAGCGCGCCCCCGGCTGCCGTATCGCGTGGGGGAACTGCACGTTCCAGGAGCCGTCGTAGCCCTCGGACACCACGTGCACCCGCAGGCGGCTGCCGTCCTGGACGCATTCGAGGACGACCGCGCCCGCGGGGGCGTGGGCGACGGTGGCCACCGCGGCCGCGGCCGTCGCCGGCGCGTAGGTCGGCAGGGCCGCGGCCAGCTTGACGTCCCGCGCCGCAGGCACCGTGCCCCGCTCCGCCGCGGTGATGGCGGCCTCGCTCGCGTCCACGCACACCAGCGCGCCGTCCGTCGTCACCAGATACAGCTTCTCGTCGCGGTACTGCATCGAGAGCGCGGAGCCTCCGCCCGTGCCGAGCTTCCACAGCCGCGTGCCGTCCCGGTCGAAGCAGTAGACGGACGACGCCGCGTCACCGGCGAAGACGAACCGCCCGCCCGGCGAGGTCGCGCACGAGTACACCGCGCTGTCACAGGCGTACGTGGCCTCGACCGCGCCGCTCGCCTTCGCGAGGCGCTGCACCACGCGGTGCGCCGTCCCCGCGTACACGGCGCTGTCCTCCTGCCAGCCGAACAGCACGTCGCCGCGGGTCTTCGTGTGCCACAACTCGCCGCCCCCGTCGGGTGCGTAGGCGGTGACGCCGCCGCTGTGACCGTGGTACACGGCCCTGTCGTCGGCGCGGACCATCCAGGCGCGCTCGCCGGGGCTGCGGCGCGCCCACTGGTGTTCGTCCTCGTGGTCGATGACGGTCAGACGGCCGTCGTGGTCCGAGACGTTGAGGATGCCCTCGTGGATGTCCAGCCAGAAGATGTCGACGTCGGCGGCGATGTCGTACGCCGCGAACGGGAGTTTCGACGACAGGTCGTAGACACTGCCGTCGTCACAGCCCGCGTAGATCCAGAAGTCGTCGGCGACCAGGCACTTGACGCCGTCGGGCAGGGAGAAGCGGGCGAGGACGCCGCCGTTGTGGTCCAGGGTGTACACGTCCCCCGCCTGGTTGCCGACCCAGCAGTGCTCGTCGTCGACGTGGATGCCGAACGCCGAGGAGCCGGTGCGGAAGCGCCACAGGACCGGCGCCACGGCGCGGGCGGTCGACGGCGCCGACGTCACCTGCCGCCGGGTCACCGCGCGCGGCGCGCGCTGCCCCTGCACGGCCGGGGCATACCCCTTGCCGACCTTCCCCGCGACCTTCTTCGCGGCCGCCGCCCGCGCCTTCGCCGCCGAGGCGAACGTCGTCGTCTGCGTCTGCCCGGCGGCGCCGATCCGCCCGTACCGCACCGTCACCGTCGTGCCGTCGACGGTCACTTCGTAGAACTTGTGCGCACCCGCGCCCTCTTGCGAAAGCTCCAGATACGTCGTCGTCACCGTGGACCCCGCAGACATGACAGACCCCTCCCCAGGGCGGACCCGCGGCGACTCCGGCGGGTCTCGATGGGGGAACCATAGGAGTAGCCACTGACAACGGGACGCGCCCGAAGCCATCCGCGTGCGGGCCAGATCCTCGGCCGTGACATGGATCCTCAAGGTCACGCGCGCGAGTCTCGTCCGTGTGGCCGGTCGCGGTCAGTGCTCCCGCAAGGCGAGTGCGTACTGCTCCTCTTCGCATCACAGGTTGGCTGGGAACAGATATCAGGGATGGCTGATATGGGCCGTACCCGAGCCCCTTCGGTCCGCATCTCTCCCCGTGGAGTGAGGGCGGTGTGACTCAACCGGCCCGGTACCGGGGCGAGTCGGCGAACTGGAACGAAGTGCCCCGGATCCGACTGCCGAACCTTCCGTCCGGACTGGCCTGAACGTTAGGGTCCTTGGTGTAGCCAACTACCACAGTGGCCACAGAAGGAGCGTGCCTAACATGGCTGTCCCGAGGACATCGTCCACCCCACTGGTCACACCGGACACGACTGTCGCGGCCCGGTTCGAGCAGTGGGCGGACGCCGCCCCGGACGCGGCCGCCGTGGTCGCAGGAGCCGACGCGCCCCTGACCTACGGGGAGTTGGACGCGGCCGCCAACCGCCTCGCACGCGTCCTGCACGCACACGGAATCGGCCAGGAGTCCGTCGTCGCCGTGGCGCTCCCGCGCTCGTCCGCGTACGTGGTCACCGTCCTCGCCGTCCTGAAGGCGGGCGGCCTCTACCTCCCCCTCGACCCCGAACACCCCGGCGAGCGGCTCCGGTTCCTGCTCGACGACGCCGCGCCCGCCCTGCTCGTCACCGACGCCCGCACCACGGCCGACCTGCCGGAACACGCCACCCCCCGCCTCGTCCTCGACGCGCCCGACACGGCGGCGGACCTCGCCGCGGCCACCGCGGAACGCCTGCGCGCGGCACGCCGCACGGAGCCGGACCAGCTCGCGTACGTGATGTACACCTCCGGCTCCACGGGACTGCCCAAGGGGGTCGCCATCACCCACCGGGGCGTGGTGGGCCTCGCCGCCGACCCCGGCTTCGCGGCCGGGCACCACGAGCGGCTCCTGATGCACAACACCCTGGCCTTCGACGCCTCCACCTATGACCTGTGGATACCGCTCCTCGGGGGCGGCACGGTCGTGCTCGCCCCGCCAGGACGCCTCGACGCCACCGTGCTCGCGGCGGCGATCGCCGAACACGGCGTGACCACCGTGACCCTGACGGCGGCCCTGTTCGCACTGATCGCCGACGACGACCCCGCGGCCTTCGCCGGTCTTCGCGAGGTGTGCCCCGCCGGTGAGGCGCTGTCCCCGGCCGCGGTGACCCGCGTCCTGCGCGCCTGCCCCGGCCTGACCGTGGTGAACGGATACGGGCCCACCGAGGCGACCGTGGCAGCCACCCTGTACCCGATCACCGATGCCGACAGTGTCGGCGACGTGGTGCCGATCGGCGAGCCGCTCGCCGCCCTGCGCGCCCACGTCCTGGACGAGGCGCTCGCCCCGGTGCCCGACGGCGGGACCGGCGAGCTGTACCTGGAGGGCGAGGGCCTGGCCCGCGGCTACCCCGGCCGCCACGCCCTGACCGCCGAGCGCTTCCTGGCCTGCCCTTTCGGTGACCGCCCCGGCGCCCGCATGTACCGCACGGGCGACGTGGTCTCCCGCGCGCCGGACAACTGCCTCACCTTCCACGGCCGCACCGACGACCAGGTCAAGGTCCGCGGCTTCCGCATCGAGCCCGGCGAGGTCGAGGCCGCCATCGCCACGCACCCCGGCGTGGCCCGCGCCGCGGTGGTCCTGCGGCAGGACCGCGTGGGCGAACGGCATCTGGTGGCGTACGTCGTGCCTGAGCCCTCCGCGGCGGCCGCGGACGGTGGCCCTGAGCCCCGTGTGGAGGCCGAGCGGCGGGTCGTCGAGGAGCGGGAGCGGGTCTACGACGAGGTCTATGCCACGCCCGACACCACGCCCGACACCACCTGGGGCGAGGACTTCACCGGCTGGAACTCCCACACCACCGGCGAGCCCATCGACCTCGACGAGATGCGGGAGTGGCGTGCCGCGGCGGTGCGGCACATCATGTCCTGGCAGCCGCGCAGGGTCCTCGAAATCGGCGCGGGGTCCGGCCTGCTGGCGTCCCGCCTGCTGCCCCACGTCGAGGAGTACTGGGCCACGGACCTCTCCGCACGAGCCGTCGCCCACCTCGCCCGCGAGGCCGAGCGGGCCGGGTTCGGCGACCGGGCCACGCTGCGCCACCGACACGCCGACGACGTACAGGGCCTCCCGGTGGGCCACTTCGACACGGTGGTCCTCAACTCGGTCGCCCAGTACTTCCCGCACGCCGCCCATCTGGACCGGGTGCTCGTCGGGGCCTTCACCCTGCTCGCACCGGGCGGGCGCATCGTGGTCGGTGACGTGCGCAACGCGGCCACGCTGCCGCTGTTCCACGCCGGGGCCCGGCACGCCCAGGAACCGGAAGGTCCTGGCGCCGAGCCGTCCGCGGTGCGGGTGGCGGTGGCCCGCGCGCTCCTGACGGACACCGAACTCGCCCTGCGCCCCGACTGGTTCACGCGGTGGGCCGAGCGCCACGGAGCCGCCGGGGTGGACGTCCGGCTCAAGGACGGCGCGGCCCACAACGAACTGACCCGTCACCGCTACGAGGTCGTCCTGCACAAGCCCGGCGGCACGGGGGCCGAGGACGTCAGCGCCGTTCCCGCGGTGGTGTGGGGCCGCGACGTCACCGACCTGCGCGAGCTCGAAGAGCAGGTGCGGAGCGGCCAGCCGGTGCGGGGGAGTGGCGAGCCGGTGCGGGGGAGTGCTGGGCACGTCCTGCGCGTGACCGGCGTCCCCAACGCCCGGCTGCGTGCCGAGGCCGCCCTGGCCGTCGGCGCCCGCCTCGTCGAAAGCTCCGCGACCGACGCGGCGGCGCTCGACCCGCGGCAGATCGCGGACTGGGCCGAGGCACGGGGCTGGGGCGCCGTGGTGACCTGGTCGCGGGCCATCGAGTGCTTCGACGTACTGGTCTTCACCGAAGGACCCGTCACGGGCCGCGTCCTCACCGGCACCTGCCTCCCGCCGGACCGCCCCGACACGCCTCGCGCCAACGACCCGGCCGCCGCCGCCCGGATCGGCGACCTGGTCGGCTCGCTCCGCGACCACCTCAAGGAGCGGCTGCCCGCCCACCTGGTCCCCGCCGCCGTCCTCGCCGTCGCCGAGCTGCCCCTGAACGCCAACGGCAAGCTGGACCGCCACGCCCTGCCCGCCCCTGACTTCGCAGCCCAGACCACGGGGCGCGCACCGCGCACCCCCCGGGAGGCGCTGCTGTGCGGCCTGTTCGCCGAGGTCCTCGGCCTTGACCGGGTCGGTGTCGACGACGACTTCTTCGCCCTGGGCGGCCACTCGCTGCTCGCGACGAAGCTCGTCAGCCGGCTGCGTGCCACCCTCGGCGCCGAGGTCGACCTGCGCACCGTCTTCGCCCACCCCACCGCCGCCGGACTCGCCCCCCGCCTGGACGGCTCCGCCCGCGCCAGGAACCCGCTCACCCGCCGCTCCGAGCGCCCCGAACGGCTCCCGCTCTCCGCCGCCCAGCGGCGCCTGTGGTTCCTCCACCAGTACGAGGCCTCGCCCACGTACAACATGCCGTTCACCCTCCACCTGACCGGGGAGCTCGACGCCGAGGCGCTGGAGTCGGCCCTCCACGACGTGATCGCCCGGCACGAGACCCTGCGTACCGTGTTCCCGCAGGCCGACGACGGGCCCTACCAGCGCGTCCTGGACGTCGACGAGGTCAACCGGGACCACCGGATCGCGCTTTCGGTACGACGGGCGGAGGGCGGGCCCGAAGACGGCGGGCCCGAAGACCGCGGGACCGCGCTCGCCGAGTGCCTCACCGCTGCCGCCCGCCGCCCGTTCGACCTGGCGGCCGAGCTCCCCGTACGGGCGAGCCTGTTCCGCACCGCGAGCGACCCCGGCTCCGATGGCGCCGACGCCCACGTCCTCGCCCTGGTGATCCACCACATAGCGGGCGACGGCTGGTCCCTGGCCCCGCTGGCCCGTGACCTGGCCGCCGCCTACCGCGCCCGCGTGGCGCACGCGGCACCGGACTGGGAGCCGTTGCCGGTGAGTTACGCGGACTACACGCTGTGGCAGCGCGACCTGCTCGGCGAGGAGGCGGACCCGCAGAGCCTGTTCGGCGAGCAGTATGCCTACTGGGCGGAGCAGCTCGCCGGTCTTCCGGAGACGTCGACACTCCCCGGTGACCGGCCGCGCCCTGCCGATCTCGACTACAGCGGCGACCGGATGCGGCGCACCTTCCCGCCCGAACTCCACCGCGGCATCACGGAGGTGGCGTACGCATCGGGAGCGACGCCGTTCATGGTGCTCCAGGCCAGCATGGCCGCCCTGCTGTCCCGCCTCGGCGTGGGCGACGACATCGCGATCGGCAGCGGCATCGCGGGCCGCACCGACGAGAGCCTGAGGGACCTGGTCGGTCTGTTCGTGAACATGCTCGTGCTGCGTACGGACACCTCCGGCGACCCCACCTTCGCCGACCTCCTCGCCCAGGTGCGCGAGACCAGCCTCGCCGCCTACACCCACCAGGACATCCCGTTCGACGCCCTGGTGGAGAAGCTCAACCCGCAGCGCTCCACCTCCCACCACCCCCTGTTCCAGATCGCCCTCGTCCTCCAGAACAACGAGGAGGCCGTCTACGAACTGCCGGGCCTGCGCGCCCGCGTCGACGACCGGGGCACAGGGACGGCCCGCTACGACCTGATGCTCAGCCTCACCGAGACCTTCGGGGACCGCTCCGCGCCCACGGGCATCGCCGTCACGGCCGAGTACTCCACCGAACTGTTCGACGCCGGCACGATCGAGGCCCTGATCACCCGCTGGCAGCGCCTCCTCGTCGCCGCCGTCGCCGACCCCGCCCTGCGCATCGGCCGCGTCGACCTCCTCACCGCCGAGGAACGCCGCGAACTGACCGCGCCCACCGGCCCCGCCGGGCCCACCGTCGCGGAAACCACCTTCCCCGAACTGTTCGCGGCCCGGGTGCGGCAGGCTCCCGACGCGCTCGCGGTGGAGTCCGCCGACGCGGCGTGGACGTACGCCGATCTGGACGCGCGGGCCAACCGGATCGCGCACTGGCTCATCGCCCGTGGCATCGGCCCCGAGAGCCTGGTGGCCGTGGCGATGCCGCGCCGCGCCGACCAGGTGGCCCTGTCCCTGGGCGTGCTCAAGGCGGGCGCCGCACATCTGCCCCTGGACCTGGAGTATCCGGCGGAGCGGATCGCGTACATGGTCGAGGACGCGGCTCCGGCGGCGATCCTGACGACCGCGGACTCCCTCGCCGAGCTGCCGCGAGGGCTCGCCGTGGACCCGGTCGCCGTCGACACCGATGACGTCCAGGGAGCCTGGCAGCAGGCCCCGGACACCGAACCGGACGTCGCCCTCACCCCCGCCCACCCGGCCTATGTGATCTACACGTCAGGATCGACGGGCCGCCCCAAGGGTGTCACCGTCACCCACACCGGGCTCGCCGCGCTCGCCGCCACGACCCGTGAACGCCTTGCCGTCGAGTCCACGTCCCGGATCCTGCAAGTGGCGTCGCCGAGCTTCGACGCGGCGTTCTGGGAGCTGGTGCAGACCCTGGCCAACGGGGCGGCCCTCGTCGTCCCGCGCATGCGGCGCCTGGTCGGCGACGACCTCCACGAGGTCCTTGCCGAGCGGGAGATCACGCATGTGATGCTGCCGCCGAGCGTCGTGGCCACCCTCCCCGACGAGGCCCCGCGGACCCTGCGCGCGCTGCGGGTCCTCACCGTCGGCGGTGAGGCCTGCCCACCGGGGTTCGCCGTGAAGTGGGGTGCGGGGCGGCAGGTCGTCAACGCCTACGGCCCGACCGAGACCACCGTCTGCGCCACGATCAGCGCACCCCTGACGGGTGACTCGGTTCCCATCGGCACCGCAGTGGCCGACGGCAGGGTCCGCGTCCTCGACGACCGGCTCGCCCCGGTGCCGCCGGGCGCCGCAGGCGAGGCCTACGTCGCGGGCCCCTCGCTGGCCCGCGGCTACCACGACCGCCAGGACCTGACCGCCGAACGCTTCGTCGCCGACCCCTACGGCCCGCCAGGCACCCGCATGTACCGCACCGGGGACCTCGTACGCCAGGGCGCGGACGGCCAGTTGGAGTACCTGGGGCGCGCCGACGACCAGGTCAAGATCAACGGTCTGCGCGTCGAACCCGGCGAGATCGAGACGGTGCTCGCGGACCACCCGTCCGTGGCGCGGGCCGTCGTCACGGCCCACGAGACGAACGGCGCCAAGCGGCTTGTGGCGTACGTCGTGCCGGATCTGGACGGCGCGCAGCAGGTCGCGGAGTCCGAGCAGCAGGTCGACGAGTGGGAGCAGATCTACGACGACGTCTACTCCACGGCGGGGACGCGGTGGGGCGAGGACTTCAACGGCTGGAACTCCAGTTACACCGGTGCGCCCATCGACCTGGACGCGATGCGTGACTGGCGGGACGCGGCGGTGCGGCAGATCACATGCCGGCAGCCGCGGCGGGTCCTCGAACTTGGCGTGGGCTCGGGCCTGTTGATGGCGCATGTCCTGCCCCACGTCGAGGAGTACTGGGCAACCGATCTGTCCTCGCAGGTGATCGGGCGGTTGACGAGGGAGGTGGCCGAGGCCGGGTACGCGGACAAGGTCACGCTGTGCCACCGGCACGCCGACGATGTGAGCGGCCTCCCGGTCGGACACTTCGACACGGTGGTCCTGAACTCGGTGATCCAGTACTTCCCGCACGCCGCCTATCTGGACCAGGTACTCGCCCAGGCCTTCACACTGCTCGGGCCGGGCGGCCGGATCCTGGTGGGGGACGTGCGCAACGCCGGGTCGCTGCACCTGTTCGCCTCCGGGGTGCACCACGCCCGGAGCGGCCCGGACGCGGCCACCACGCCGTCGGCGGCGCGGGCCGCGATCGAGCGGGCCATGCTCACCGAGCCCGAACTGGTCCTCGATCCGGAGTGGTTCGCGCAGTGGGGCTCGCGCCACGGCGCGGCGGGCGTCGACATCCGCCTGAAGACCGGGACGGCGCACAACGAACTCACCCGCCACCGCTACGAGATCGTCCTGCACAAGCCCGGCACCCCGGTCGAGGACGTCAGCGAAGCCCCGAGCGTGGCCTGGGGCCGCCAGGTCACCGACCTGCCCGGCCTCGAAGACCTCGTGCGCGCCCGGCAAGGGCACGTACTGCGTGTGACCGGCATCCCCAACGCCCGTGTGGAGGGCGAGGTGGCCCTGGCCGTCGACGCCCGGCTGATGGCGGCACGGGCAGGGTACCCGGCGCTGGACCCGCAGCAGGTGTGGGACTGGGCCGCAGCGCACGGCCTCGGCGCGGTACTGACCTGGGCGGACGGGGGCGACTGCTTCGACGCGCTGGTCTTCACCGATGCCGGAGTGACCGCCCGCGCCCTGACCGGGGTGTATCTGCCCTCCGGTCGCGGGGACAAACAGCTCGCCAGTGACCCGGCGGCAGCCACCGGGATCGGCGTCCTCGTCGGCTCGCTGCGCGGCTACCTCCAGGAACGCCTGCCCGCGCATCTGGTGCCCGCGTCGGTGGTCGCGATCGCCGCCGTGCCGCTGACCGCCAACGGCAAACTGGACCGGCAGGCGCTGCCCGTGCCCGACCTCGGCCCGCAGTTGGGCAGCCGGGGGCCGCGCACGCTGCGCGAAGAGCTGTTGTGCGACCTGTTCGCCGAGGTCCTCGATGTGCGGCGGGTCGGGATCGACGACGACTTCTTCGAGCTTGGCGGGCACTCGCTGCTCGCGACGAAGCTGATCAGCCGCATCCGTACCGAGCTCGGGGCAGAGGTGGAGCTGCGGGTGTTCTTCGCGCACCCGAGCGTGGCCGCCCTCGCCCCGCACCTGGACGTCGGCGGACGCACCCGGGCCCCGCTGACCCGCCGCCAGCCGCGCCCCGACCATCTGCCGCTCTCCTTCGCCCAGCAGCGCCTGTGGTTCCTCCACCAGTACGAGGGCCCCTCACCCACGTACAACATGGCGTTCGTGCTCCGCATGGACGGCGAACTGGACGTCGACGCCCTGGAGTCGGCCCTCCACGACGTGATCGCCCGCCACGAGACCCTGCGCACCGTGTTCCCCGAGGGCGCCGACGGCAGGCCCCGCCAGCACGTCCTCGCGCCGGAGCGGGCACGGCCGCCGCTCACCGTGCGGGCGGTGCCCGGCGCGGACGAGGCCGCCCGTGCCGTCGCCGAGGGCGCCCGGCACACCTTCGACCTGGCGGCCGACGTCCCCGTGCGCCCGAGCCTGCTCCGCACCGGTGACGACACGCACATCCTCGCCCTGGTGATCCACCACATAGCGGGCGACGGCTGGTCCGTGGCCCCGCTGGCCCGCGACCTGGCCACGGCCTACACGGCCCGCACCGGCGGCGCCGCACCCGCGTGGGAGCCGCTGCCGGTGAGCTACGCGGACTACACGCTGTGGCAGCGCGAGCTGCTCGGCGAGCCCGGCGACCCCGACAGCCTGTTCAGCGAGCAGTACGCCTACTGGGCGGAGCAGCTCGCCGGTCTTCCGGAGACCACGACCCTGCCCGGCGACCGGCCGCGCCCGGCCGTCCTCGACTACAGCGGCGACGTCCTCACCGGCTCCTTCGGACCCGAGATCCACCGGGGCGTCGTCGCGTTGGCACGGTCGGCGGACGCCACGCCGTTCATGGTCCTCCAGGCCACCATGGCCGCCCTCCTGACCCGCCTCGGCGTGGGCGACGACATCGCGATCGGCAGCGGCATCGCGGGCCGCACCGACGAGAGCCTGACGGACCTCGTCGGCCTGTTCGTGAACACGCTCGTGCTGCGCACGGACACCTCCGGCGACCCCACCTTCGCCGAGCTGCTCACCCAGGTCCGCACATCGAGCCTGGCCGCCTACACCCACCAGGACGTCCCCTTCGAGGCCCTGGTGGAAAGGCTCAACCCGCAGCGGTCCACCTCCTACCACCCGCTGTTCCAGATCGCCCTCGTCCTCCAGAACAACGAGGAGGGCCGGTTCGACCTGCCGGGACTCCGCGTGGGCGTCGAGTTCGCGGGCACCGGCACGGCCCGCTACGACATGCTCTTCAGCCTCAGCGAGACCTTTGACGACCGGACGGAGCCGGCCGGGATCCAGGTCGCGGTGGAGTACTCGACCGAGCTGTACGACGCGGCCACGATCGCGACCCTGATCGCCCGCTGGGAGCGCCTCCTCGCCACCGCCGTCACCCACCCCACGCACCGCATCAGCTACGCAGGGCTCCTCACCGAACAGGAACGGGGCGAACTCCTCGCCGCCGAGCGCGCACAGACCCCCCTCCAGGTCGAACAGGGCACGTTCCCCGAGCTGTTCGCGGCACGGGTACGGCGGGCGCCGGACGCCCTCGCGGTGGAGTCCGACGACACGGTGTGGTCGTACGCGGACCTCGACGCGCGGGCCAACCGGATCGCGCACTGGCTGACCGGCCGGGGCGCGGGGCCGGAGACCCTGGTGGGCGTGGCGATGCCTCGCTGCGCCGACCAGGTCGCGGTGGCCCTCGGCGTGCTGAAGGCAGGGGCCGCCTACCTCCCCGTCGACCTGGAGTACCCGGCGGACCGGATCGCGTACATGGTCGAGGACGCCGCACCGACGGCGATCCTCACCACCGCGGACTGCCTCGCGGAACTGCCCCCGGGGCTCCCCGTGGACGTCGTCGCCGTCGACGCCGAAGAGACCCGGGCCGCCTGGCGGCAAGCCCCCGACACCGCGCCACAGGTCCCCGTGGCCCTGGCCCACCCGGCATACGTGATCTACACGTCAGGCTCGACAGGACGGCCCAAGGGCGTGACCGTCACCCACGCCGGTCTCGCCGCCCTGGGGGCCACCAAGCGCGAGCGCCTGGCCATCGAGCCCGCGTCGCGGGTCCTGCAAGTGGCGTCGCCGAGCTTCGACGCGGCGTTCGGAGAGCTGGTGCAGGCCTTCACCAGCGGGGCCGCCCTGATCGTGCCCCGGCAGCGGCGCCTGGTGGGGGACGACCTCTACCAGACCCTCGCCGAGCGGAAGGTCTCCCACGCGACACTGCCGCCCAGCGTCGTCGCCACCCTGCCGGAAACCGCCCCGGGGACCCTGACCTCGCTGACGGCGCTGACCCTCGCGGGCGAGTCCTGCCCGCCGGACCTCGTCGACGCGTGGGCGAGGGGCCGCCGCGTCGTCAACGCCTACGGCCCGACCGAGACCACCGTCTGCGCCACCCTCAGCGACCCGCTGACGACAGGACCCGCCCCCATCGGCACGGCGGCCGCCGACGTCCGCGTCCGCGTCCTCGACGAGCGTCTCGCCCCCGTACCGGCGGGCACCCCGGGCGAGCTGTACGTGGCAGGGCCCAGCCTGGCACGCGGGTACCGCAACCGCCCCGCCCTGACCGCCGAACGCTTCGTCGCCGACCCCTACGGGCCCGAGGGTGACCGCATGTACCGCACCGGAGACGTCGTACGCCGCCTGCCCGACGGCCAGTTGGAGTACCTGGGCCGCGGCGACGACCAGGTCAAGGTCCGCGGACTGCGCATCGAGCCCGCCGAGATCGAGGCCGTCCTCACCCGGCACCCCCGCGTCGCCCGCGCCGTCGTCGTGGTGCGCGAGAACCGGGGGAGCGCGCAGCTCGTCGGCTACGTGGTGGCCACCGCGGCCGGGGTCCGGGTCAAGGAGCTGCGCAGGTTCGCCGCCGCGCGCCTGCCCGACTTCATGGTGCCCGCCGCGTTCGTCGTCCTCGACGCGCTGCCCCTGACCCCCAACGGCAAGCTCGACAAGGCCGCCCTGCCCCGCCCCGACAGCTCCGACGGCACCGCCCACCGCGAACCCGGCACCGCCGCCGAGCAGCTCCTGGCCACCGTCGTCGCCGAGGTGCTCGGCCTCGAACGCGTCGGCGTGGACGACGACTTCTTCGCCATCGGCGGCGACAGCATCCGCTCCGTCCAGGTCGTCTCCCGCGCCCGCGCCCACGGCATCGCCCTCACCCCCCGGCAGATCTTCGAACACCGCACCGTCGCCCACCTCGCCGCCCTCGCGAGCGGCCCGGCGCAGGACGCGAGCCCCGGCTCCGGGGCCGGGAGCACCGACGGGCCACTGGTCGCCGTGGCACCCAAGGACCGGGAGGCGTGGCAGCGGTCCTACCCCGGGCTCGCCGAGGTGTGGCCCGTGACGGCGGCGCAGTCCGGCCTGCTCTTCGAGAGCAGCCTCGCCGACGTCTCCCACGACGCCTACCACGTGCACTTCGTGCTGCGCCTCGGCGGCACCGTCGAGCCCGAGCGGATGCGGACGGCGGCGCAGGCGCTGCTCGACCGGCACGCCGCCCTGCGCACCGCCTTCACGACCGGCGCGAAGGGCGACCAGGTCCAGCTCGTCGTCGACGGCGTCCGGCTGCCCTGGCAGGTCGTGGACCTGCGCGACCTCGACGCCTCCGGGCGGGACGCGGCCCTTGACCGGCTCATCGCCGAGGACCGCGCCGTCCCCTTCGACCCGGCCGTGCCGCCGCTGCTGCGGATGACCCTCGCCCACACCGGCCCCGACCGCGCCGAACTGCTGCTCTCCGTCCACCACGTCCTGTTCGACGGCTGGTCCATGCCGCTGATGGTGGCGGACCTGCTGCACCTGTACGCCGCCGAAGGGGACGCCTCACAACTGCCGCCCGTGCGCCCCTACCGGGCGTTCCTCGGCTGGCTGGCGGAGCAGGACCCGGAAGCCGCCGCCAAGGCCTGGGCGCGTGAACTCCACGGCGTCACCGGGCCCACGCTCCTGGCCGGGCCCCCCGCCGCGGGCGCCGTCGAGCGGAGCGAGCCCGGCCACGTCGAGCTGCGCGTGCCGCCCCGCACGGTCCGCGCGCTCCAGGACCAGGCCGCCGACCTCGGCATCACCCTCAATACGGTCCTGCAAGGCGCCTGGGGACTGCTCATCGGCCATCTGACCGGACGTCAGGACGTGGTGTTCGGCACCACGGTCTCCGGGCGGCCGCCACAGGTGGCGGACGTCGACGAGATGGTCGGCCTGTTCGTCAACGGCCTGCCCGTACGCGTGCGGTACGCGCCCGACGACACGCTCGCCCAGGTCCTCACCGCCCTCCAGGAACGCCAGGCGGTCCTCCTGGACCACCATCACCACGGCCTCAGCGAGATCCAGAAGGCGACCGGAATCGGCACCCTCTTCGACACGATGCTCGTCTTCGAGTCCATACCGGTCGACCGGCCCAGGCTCGGCGCCGCCCTCGCGAAGTCCGGGCTCACCGTCACGGGCACGCGGGCGATCTCCGGCACCCACTACCCGCTGACCGTGATCGCGGAGCCGGACCTGCGGATGGACTTCCAGTACCGGGACGGTACCTTCGACCGGGCCGCCGTCGAGGCGATCGTCGCCCGCCTCGCCCGGATCCTGGAGCAGGTGGCCGCGGACCCCGACACCCCGCTCGCCCGCCTCGACCTGCTTGCCGACGACGAACGCGGCCTGCTCGACCAGGTCAACGACACCACCGTCGACGTACCCCCGTGGACGGTCACCCGTCTCATCGCCGAACGCGCCGCCCTGTGCCCGGACGCCACCGCGGTGACGGGGGACGACACCCGTCTGACGTACGCGGAACTGCGCGCGCGGACCGCACGGCTCGCCCGCGAACTGCGCGCCCGGGGCGCGGGCCCCGAGACCGTGGTGGGCCTGGCGCTGCCCCGCACCACGGACCTCGTCGTGGGCATGCTCGCCGTCCTGGAGGCGGGCGCGGCCTATCTGCCCATCGACCCCGCCTACCCCAGCGCGCGCCTCGACCACATCCTGGCCGACGCCCGCCCCGCCCTCGTCCTGACCTCCACGACCACCGCCCACGTACTGCCCGCCACCCACGACGTCCCCCGGCTGTGCGTCGAGCACGTCGACTTCGCAGACTTCGCAGCCTTCGCGGCCCCGGCGGCTCCGGGACCCGATGAGGATCTCCCGGAGGCACGGCCCGACAACGCCGCGTACGTGATGTACACCTCCGGCTCCACCGGCACCCCCAAGGGCGTCACCCTCACCCACCGCTCCCTGGTCAACGGCGCGCTGCTGCTCGCCGACGCCACCGGGATCACCGCGGAGACCCGCACCCTGACCGCGACCTCCGTCAACTTCGACGTGTCCGTCTTCGAGATCCTCACCACCCTCGCCGCGGGCGGCACCGTCGAGGTCGTCCGCGACATCCTCGCGGTGGGCGAGCGCGGCGGCTGGAGCGGCGGGCTGCTCAGCGCCGTGCCGTCCGTCCTCGCGGAAGTCCTCGACCAGCTCGACGACGGCGCGCTGCACGCCGACTCCGTCGTCCTCGCCGGCGAGGCCCTGCCCGCGGCACTCGTCCAGCGGCTGCGCCGGGCCGTCCCCGGCGCCCGCGTCGTCAACGCCTACGGCCAGACCGAGGTGTTCTACGCCACCACGTTCACCGCCGACGAGCACCTCCCCGACACGGGCGCCGTCCCGATCGGCACCCCCCTCGGCAACATGCGCGCCCACGTCCTCAGCCCCGCCCTCACCCCGCTGCCGCCCGGCGCGATCGGCGAGGTGTATGTGGCGGGCCACCTCGCCCGCGGCTACCACGGCCGTTCCGCCCTGACCGCCGAGCGCTTCGTCGCCGACCCCTACGGGCCGCCCGGCGCCCGCATGTACCGCACCGGCGACCTCGCCCGCTGGACCCCCGAAGGGCAGCTCGTGTACGCGGGCCGCGCCGACGACCAGACCAAGATCCGCGGCATCCGCGTCGAGCCCGCCGAGATCGAGGCGGCCCTGACCCGGCACCCGAGCGTCGCCAAGGCCGCCGTCGTGGTCAGCGAGGAACACGGCGCCCCGCACCTGCTCGCCTGCCTGGTCCCCGTCGACCCGGCCGTCGGCGGACCCTCCGACGGACAACTGCGCGCCTTCCTCGGCGAGCACCTGCCCACGTACCTCGTGCCCTCGCTCTTCCTGACCCTGGACCGCCTCCCGCTCACCCCGAACGGCAAGCTCGACCGGGCCGCCCTCGTCGAGCGGGCGAGTGCCGACCGCCCCGCCCAGGTCAACCGGGCCAACCCGCGCGACCACGCCGAATGGGCCCTCTACCAACTGTGGCGGCGGGTCCTGCTCACCGCCGACATCGGCATCAGGGACAGCTTCTTCGACGTCGGCGGTACCTCCATCTCGGCCATCAAGCTCGCCCACGCCATCCGCGAGGAGCTCGGCGAGGACATCTCGGTCCGCGACCTGCTGCTCCACCCCACCATCGAGGAGCTGGCCGAACGGCTGCGCCACGGCGCGTCCGACGCGCCGCCCAGCGACCTCATCGCCTTCCGCGAGGGCGAAGGACACGCGCGCGTGCTCTGCGTCCACCCGGCGGGCGGCACCGCGTTCTGCTATCTCTCCCTGGCCAAGGAACTCCCCGACACCGTAGGCGTGTACGGCATCCAGGCGCCGGGCCTGCACCAGGGCGGGACGTTCCTGTCGACGGTCGAAGCCATGGCCGAGGCCTACGAGGAGCTGGCGGCCCCGCTCCTTGACGGCGCCCCGCTGGTCGTCGTCGGGCTCTCCTTCGGCGGTCTGGTCGCCCACGAGCTCGGCCGCCGTCTCGCCGCCGCGGGGCACAACCGGCTGAGCGTCGTGCTCCTGGACGCGCCAGGGTCGGAGGACGCCGACGCGCGCGCCGCGGTCGGCCCCGTCGACATGGCCGAGTTCCGCGACAAGCTCGTCAAGTTCAACGGCATGTACCCCGGTATCGAGGACCAGCAGATAGAACGCTATTTCCAGGTCTACAACAACAACCGGCGCGCCATCGCCGCCTACGCCGCGCCGCCCTCCGCGGCCAGGACCGTCTTCGTGCAGGCCGTCGAGGAGGAGATGCCCGAGGCCTACCGCACGCAGGTCCGGGAGTTCTGGGAGCGGCGCGCAGGCGGCGGCTACCACGTGGAGCCGCTCGCCTGCGACCACTGGGAGATGCTCGAGAGCGACGAGGTGCGCCAGGTCGCCGCGCTCGTACGCTCCGAGCTGGCCCGCGCCCTCGGTGCGGACGGCAGGCCCTAGCCGGGGTGGGTCAGAACCGGGTGTCGTCGACCACGGGAACGGGGGCGGGAGCGGGGGCGGGCGAGCGCTTGAACTTGGCGGCCGCCGGGGGCTTGGTGCCGCAGAAGGCCGGTTCGAGGGTGTTGGTCAGGGCCTGTGTGACCCCGCTGTTGTTGGAGGCGTTGGCGAAGGCCACGACCGTGCGGCGGCCGTCGGGGGTGGCGAAGGACTGGGTCTGATAGCCCTGGACGATGCCGCCGTGGCCGTACACCTTCCCGCAGGACAGGGTCATCTCGCGCAGTCCGAGCCCGTAGGAGACCTTCGCCGTCGGGGTGGGCAGCGCGGTCGTCATCTGCCGTACCGACTCGTCGGAGACAAGACGGCCGGCGTCGCCCGCGAGCAGCGCCGAGAGGAAGGTGTCCAGGTCGGCTGCCGAGGAGATGACGGCACCCGCGCTGCCCACCCAGGAGCCGTTCTGCTCGGTGGAGTCCAGGAGCGGCTTGGTGCGGTCGTCGTTCGTCAGATAGCCGGTGACGTGCGCCCCCGCGATGGTCTTGCGGGGGACCACGTAGGACGTCGTGCGCAGACCGAGCGGCTTGATGATCTGCGTGCGCAGGGCCTGGGCGTAGGACGTGCCGGTGATGTGCTCGACGGCCATGCCGAGGAGGACGTAGTTGGTGTTCGAGTACGAGTAGCGCGATCCCGGCGTGAACTGCTTGCCGTGCTTCACCGAAAGCGCCACCAGCTCGGCGGGCTCGTACACGGTGTTGCGGATGCGCTGCTCGAACGCGCTGGTGGTCTCCTCGCCGGGCTGTTCCAGGAGGTCGTTGGTGTGGTCGAAGATGCCGGAGCGGTGCTGGAGGACCTGGCGGCCCGTCATGTCCCAGTCAGCGGGCAGGGTGTCGGCCGGGAGGTAGTCGCGCAGCGGCTTGTCCAGGTCGATGCGTCCCTGCTCGGCGAGGCGCAGCACGAGGACGGACGTGAACATCTTGGTGTTGCTGCCCACCCGGAACCGCCGGTCGGTGCTCATCGGCGTGCCGTTCAGATCCGACTTGCCGACGGCGACGCCCAGGTCGCGGCCCGCGTCGTCACGGTCGTGCACCACGGCGAAGGCGCCGGGCGCGCCCGCGGCGACGGTGCGCTCCAGGGCGGCGCGCACCGGCGCCGGATCGGCCTTCGTGCCGCTCGCGGGCTCGGCCACGGCTGTCGTCACGCCGAGCGCGGCGAACACCGCACCGGTCACGGCCACCGTCGCGGCACGGGTGAACTTGGTTCTTGTCATCAGGTGTTGCCCCCACCTTTTGTGCGTTTCATGAGGGCGGGCATCGGTCCGCGCCCGCCTGGTCGTGATCGTATAGGCAGGTGGCGGAGGGTCGGCTTCCGGCGCGTGCGTGGCGGGCGTACGGACTCTCAGCGGGACGCTTTGTCCGGCCGGGACTCGGCGTTGACGGTGGCGGCCACCGCCCGTACCTGCGGGGCCCTGACGATGCCGTAGTGCGTGGCGTCGAGGACGTCGCAGGAGCTCAGCCGCGGCAACTCCGCACGCCAGGATCGCTCCTGTTCGTCCGGCGGGCCCAGGGCCGCGAGACCGGCCACCGGGCGGCCCGCCAGCCACACCCGCGCGGGGGTGCCGGTGAGCCGGGGCAGCTCGTGGTGCGCCATGCCCGCCACGTTGGCGCGGCAGCAGCGGGCGAGGCGCTCCGCGTACGCGGTGGCCGCGTCGACGGGCGGGCCCGCGCCCTCCACAGCATCGCCCTGCCCCAGTTCGTGCGCGAAGACCGCCTCGAACTGCGACTCGTCGTACGCCCGGAAGTGCCCCGCGGCACCCGGAGGCGGCGGGTCGAGCAGATAGAGCCCGGCGGCAGGGTGCCCCGACGCCTCCGCGTCGGCGGCCATGGCGTGCGCCACCCAGGCGCCGAACGACCAGCCCGCCAGGCGCCAACGCCACTCGCCGTGCGGGAAGCGTGCCTGGAGTGCCGCGTGATAGTGGCGGGCCCGTTCGGCGACCGACCAGCGGGGCAGGTCCGGCCGCCGCAGCGCAGGGTCGGCGATCAGGCAGACCGTGAGGCTAGGGTCCAGTTCGGAGACCAGGGCGCGGTACGCCTGGATGTCGCCGCCGACCGGGTGCACCAGACAGACCAGGTCCCGGCTCGTCCCCTCCTGCCACACCTCCACGGACACGAGCTGCTCCCGCCCGGCACCGGTGACGCGGGAACACACCTCGTCGATGCTGACCCGGTGGCTCAGCTCGGAGAGTTCCACGTCGATCCCGTAGTGCTGTTCCACCTTGGCGATCAGGTCGAGCAGTGTCAGGGAATCGGCGCCGTGGTCGTACAAGGAGGCGTCCGGGGCGAGGTCGTCCACGTCGAGGAGGGACCGCACCCAGTCACCCAGTTGCGCGGCGACCTCACCCGTGGCTTCGTACCGGGTCGCGGGCCGGGCGTCGGTGTCCGTGGGCGGCACGTAGAAGTCGCGTGCCCGCTCGATGTCGGTGGTGGAGACCAGGAGCTGCGGCAGACCGAGGCGCAGCGCCCTGGCGAAAAGGCGTTGCCCCTCCTTCACCGTGAGGCCCACCGAGAGGTGCGCCTGGTGCCGGGTGTCGGACCGCGGGGCGTCGCGGGCCATGCCGACCTCGCTCCAGATGTCCCAGCCGATGCCGAGGCGCACCGTGGCCTCCGCGTCATCGGGGCAGTGCCGGGCGAAGCCGTCGAGGAGACCGCCCGCGGCGGCGTAGTCGAACTGGCCGACGCCTCCGAACTGTGCCGCCATCGACGAGCAGTACACGGCGAAGCCGGGCCGGTGGCGCTCGACGATCCGCTCAGCCAGGAGTGCGCCCCGCAGCTTGGCCGCGGTGACCTGGCGCATGGCGGCGGCGTCGCGGCGCGCGACAAGGCCGCCGCCCGCCTCGCCCACGGCGTGCACCACGCCGTCGACACGGGGGGCGCACGCCTCGATCCGCTTCAGGACCACGTCGAGCGGTTCCGTCGCCAGGTCGGCCTCGATCAGCTCGACGCGGTCCGCCCACGGCGCCAGGTCGGCGGGGAGCCGTGGCCGCCGGGAGGTGAGGACGACCCGGCAGTCCGAGCGTGCGAGCAGCCAGGCCGCGAGTGCGCTGCCGATCCCGCCGGTGCCGCCGAGGACCACATGGGTTCCGGCCTCCGCACCGGGCGCGCCGGGCGCCGCCACGTCGAGTCCTTCGGGCGCGTCCACCGTGGGCACGGGGAGCAGGGCCTGCCGCCACCAGTACCCCTTCCGCAGCGCGAGCCGCCGGGGCAGGGCCGTCGAGGCATCGGCATCGGCATCGGCATCGGCGGGCAGCGCGGCCAGGGCGGCCAGGGCGGCCGCCCAGTCGCAGGGGTCGGGAGAGGGCAGGTCCAGCCAGCGGCCGTCGACGGCACACTCCTGCGGCAGCACCTCCGCGGCGCCCGCGAGCAGCCCCAACTCCGGTCGCAGCACGTCGCCTTCGACCGGCTGGGCGCGGTGCGACAGCCACCAGGGCCGCAGACGCAGCACATCCCGCAGGTCGGCCGCCGCCCGGACCAGGGCCGCCGGGGTGTCCAGGCAGGCCCACCGGGCACGGTCGACGCTGTCCTCACCGACAGGACCGGCCACCGCGAGCGGCAGCGCGTGCAGCCAGTCGACGTCCGTCGGCCCTGAGGGCTCCACTGCGGTCAGCGCGTCCAGCAGCTCCCGCAGCGAGCCGGGGTCTGCGGGATCCACCTCGTAGACGTCGTCCGCGAGGCGCGCGAAGGCGGGGCCCGCACTGACCCGCACCACCCGCTCGTACGCCGCCTCGAAGGGGCGCAGTGCCTCGGGCGGCAGCGGGGCGGCGGTCATCGCCACGAGCAGCGCGGGCGTGCGCGGACCGGCCGGGACGCGGGCGCGGCTGAGGCGCACCCAGTGCGGCTGGTGCAGCCAGTCGGCCTCGGGCAGCCGCTGCGGCCGGTCGGCCTCGGGCTTGTGCTGATCGGCTCCCGGCTTGTGCCGCCGGCCGGCCGGGGACTCGTCCTGGTCGGCGGCCGGGTCCGTGGGGGCGGCGCGCCGGAAGTCGTACTCGCTGAGGTGGAAGGCCGGTGGGGGGAAGTCCCAGGGCGCCTGGGCCGGTCCCGGCGGCCAGGGGACGGTCCGGCCCGCCAGCCAGGCGTCGACGAGCTCCGCGGCCGCCGCGCGGCTCGTGGCGGTGTACGGGTCCCCTCCGGCGTACGGGTTCCCTCCGGCATACGGGCCCCCTCCGGCGTACGGGCCCCCGTCAACCGCCGTGTCGATGCCGGGTGCCTCGGAATCGGACAGCGTACGCAGCCAGACCACGGCAGCCTCGACGTCGGCGCAGACCGCCGCGGCCCGCAGGCGCCTCGCCGGTCGCCCGGCCTGGAGATGACGCAGGACCCGGTCGTACGCCTCGGGCCGGGCCACCAGATAGTCGGCGATGCGGGCGGCGTCGGCGCGAAGCCCCGCGCGACTGCTGCTGGACAGCACCAGGCAGGGCTCCGGCTCAGGCCCTGGCTTCGGCTCCGCGGCCGGGTCCGCTTCGAGCACGAGGTGGGCGTTGGTGCCGCCGATGCCGAAGCTGCTCACGGCCGCGACCCGGGGCCGCCCGGCGGGCCAGGGATGTGCCTCGGCGGGGATGTGGAAGGGGGCCGCGTCGGAGCCGAGCCGCGGATTGAGCCGCTGGAAGTCGACGTTGGGCGGGATCACGCCGTGGTGCACGGCGAGCGCGGCCCGTACGAGACCGACGACGCCCGCCGCGGCGCCGAGATGGCCGATCTGGCTCTTCACCGACGTCAGCGCACAGCCGCCCGCGCCGTCCGCGCCCGCGTCCGGGACCCCGAAGGCCTGGCGCAGGGCACCGACCTCGACCGGGTCGCCCAGTTGGGTGCCGGTGCCGTGGGCCTCGACGTAGCCGATGTCGGCGCCCGTACGGCCACTGCGGCGCAGCGCCGTACGGATCACCTCACGCTGCCCGGCGAGCGACGGCGCGCTGTAACTGAGCTTGCCCGCGCCGTCGTTGTTGAGGGCCGAGCCGGTGATCACCGCGTACACGGTGTCACCGTCCCGGCGCGCGCTCCGCAGCGGCTTCAGGACGACCACGCCGACGCCGCTCGCCCCGATGGTCCCGTCGGCGTCGTCGCTGAACGGGCGGCAGTGCCCGTCCCTGGAGAAGATGTGCTGCGGACGGTAGGCGTAGCCGCCGGTCAGGAGGGTGTCGACGAGCACCCCGCCCGCGAGCATCACATCGGCGTCGCCCTGGCGCAGCAGCCCCGCCGCGACGTGCACCGCCACCAGCGAACTCGCGCACGCCGCCTGGACGGTGAAGGCGGGGCCCGACAGATCGAGGTGGTAGGCCACCTTGGTGGTGAGGAAGTCCTTGTCGTGGTGGAGCGCCATCTGGAAGCTGTCGGGCAGTTGCTCGGGGTCGCCGTCGCGGAGCAGCGACTGGAAGTAGGTGTTCTCGCCGCACCCGGCGACGAGCCCGACGCACCGGGCGGCCGGGTCGGTGACACCGGCGTGCGCGAGCGCCTGGACGGAACTCATCAGCAGGTGCCGCTGCTGCGGGTCCATCAGCCGGGCCTCCTGGCGGCTGATGCCGAAGTGCTCCGGGTCGAAGGAGAGCAGCCCGGACATCTGGCTGCGCGCGCCCACCAGGCCGTCGGCGGCGTCGAAGTGCTCGATGCCGCGGGCGCCGGTGCGCACCAGGTCCCAGAAGGCCGCGAGGTCGTCGGCGCCGGGCAGCCGGACCGCCATGCCGATGACGGCGACGGGTTCTTCGGCGGGTACGGGTTCCTGGGCGTCCCGGGTGTTCTCGGTGCCCCGGGCGGTTGCCGCGGTGGGCGCCGTCGCCGTTTCCAGGAACGCCGCGAGCCGTCGCACCGTCACGTGCTCGAACAGATCGGGGATGGTGAACCGCAGGTCGGGCTCGGCGGTGCAGCGCAGATGGAAACGCATCAGATCGAGGCTGGACGCACCGGCGTCGAAGAAGCGCTCATCGGGCCCGACGGGCAGCCCGACGACCTCCCTGAACAGCGCGCTCAGCCGGGCCTCGCACGCCGAAAGGCCAGAACCGGCACCGCCTGCGCTGTCGCGGTGGTGCAGCTCGTCGCCGGGAGCGGTCAGCGCCGCCCGCCGGTCCAGTTTGCCGCTGGGGGTGAGCGGCAGCGCTTCGAGGCGCCGGAAGCGGTCGACGCGTATGTAGGGGGGCAGCAGGGGCGCCACATGACGGGACAGGACGGCCGGGGTGAGGGCGTGCGGGGCGGCTCCGTCGCGGACCTGCACGCAGGCGACGAGCCGGTCGGTGTCGTCCCGTACGACCACGGCGTTGGCGACGTCCGGGTGCCGGAGGAGCGCCGCCTCGACCTGGCCCAGTTCGAGGCGGTGACCGCTCACCTTGATCTGCTGGTCGTCGCGGCCCAGATAGTGCAGCAGGCCGTCCGCGTCGAAGCGGGCCACGTCACCGCTGCGATAGAAGGTGCCGAGGCCCGGCAGGTCGACGAAGCGTTCCGCGTCCAGTGCGGGGTCGTCCAGGTAGCAGGGTGCCGCCATGGGGCCGCCGATGAGGAGGCGGCCGGGGCGTCCCGGCGGTACGGCCTCGTCGACGTCGTCGACGACCCGCAGCCAGGCGCCCGCGACCGGACGTCCGATGGCAGGACGCTCCGGCCAGTTCGCAGGGTCCCCCTCCAGACACAGGGCGCTGACCACATGGGTCTCGGTCGGGCCGTAGTGGTTGAACAGGCGCGCGCCGGGCAGCCCGGCGAACCAGCGGCGGATGGCGTCCGTGCACAGCAACTGCTCGCCCGCGGTGATGACCTCGCGCAGTTGTGAGGGGTGACGGCCGAGTCGGACGCCATGCTCGGCGAGGACCTGGAGTGCCACGTACGGCAGGTGGAGGCGCTCGACCCCGGCGGCTTCGAGCCGGTCGAGGAGCGCGGGCGCGTCCTGGCGCAGACCGGGACGGACGAGATGGAGCAGGCCGCCCCCGCACAGCGTGCCGAAGATCTCCTGGAAGGAGACGTCGAAGGACAGCATGGCGAACTGCTGGGTGACGGCGGGCGCCGCGAGCCCGCCGGACTCGCGCTGCCACTGGAGCAGATTGCACAGGGTACGGTCGGGCACCCGCACGCCCTTGGGCACGCCGGTGGAGCCGGAGGTGAACAGGGTGTACAGCGGCCGCCGTCCGTCGTGCGGGGGCAGGGGGTCTGCCGCCGCTTCGGCCGTCGCTCCGGTCACCGGCGCGGCGTCCGGGAGCACGACGGGACGGCGCGAAAGCCCGGCCGGGGCGAACGCGTCGAGCCCGTCCGCTCCGTCTGCTCCGTCCGTCCCGTCCGCTCCATCTGCTCTGTCCGCTCTGTCCGTGTACGGCGGCACCAGGACGCACAGGGGCCGCACCTGGTCCAAAATCTGCCGCAGCAGCGCGGGCGGATAGGACGGGTCGAGGGACACGATGGTCAGGTTCAGCCGGGCGAGGGCGAGCAGCGCCACCACGTGCTCGGGCGAGGCCTGGAGGTACAGGGCCACGTGGCGGGGGCCGTCGTCGTCCGGGGGCAGCGGGTGCTCGTGGCGCAGTTCGGCGGCCAGGGCGGCGGCGTACGCGTCGAGTTCGGCGTAGGAGAACGTACGGTCCGCCGAGGCGAGCGCCGGGGCGTCGGGGGTCAGCAGGACCTGGCGGGCGAAGCCTTCGGCGACGGTCATGAAGGCCGGGAGTGTCGCGGGGGCGCGGCCGGGCTCGGGCAGGGCACGCCGGTGGGGCGCCACAAGGTCGGCGAGGGTGGGGTCCGCGCCCGCGGCCAGCAGGTCGAGGGCGCGGCGGAAGAGTCCGTCGAGCGCGGTCGCCTCACCGGCGTCGAAGTACCGGGCGTCGTACTCCCACAGGCAGTCGATGTCCGTGCCGTGCTCCACCACCGACAGGGTCAGCGGGCACTTCGCCTCGCTCGGCGTCGGCCACTCGGGCCGTACCGTGCAGTTGGGCAGGGTGAGGGCGCCGAAGTCGGTGTTCTCCAGGACGAAGAGGAAGTCGAACGGCGTCCGGTCGGCGCTCGGCTCCCGGTCGGCGAGGACGTCGGCGAGAGCGACGTCCTGCCGGTCGAGGACCGCCTGCGCGGCGTCGGCGTGCCGCCGCAACTGGGTGCTCAGCCGCTCGCGCGGCGACAGTTCCAGGGGCAGCAGCAGCGTGTTCGCGAACATGCCGACGCTCGCCTCGAACTCCTGCACCGGCCTTCCGGCGACCGGGGCCGCGACGCGTGGCGCGGTGCTTCCTGTCACCCCGTACAGGCTCCAGGCGTACACGCCGAGCAGGAGCTGGAAGCGGGTGCGGCCGAGGTCGGCGCAGAGCCGGTCGAGCGCGGCCCTGCGGCCCGCGTCGAGCGTGGTGCGCAGCAGCCTGCCGTGGGCGTCGGACCCCCGTCCGGCCACTCCGCGTACGGCCGTGTGGACCGGCTCCAGGGGCGCCGAGTCCCGTGCCGACCCGTCGTAGTGCTCGCGCAGTCCGGTCCGCTGGTCCTGGTACGCGGCGTATGTGAACCACTCGGCCTGCCAGGCCGCGTGGTCGAGCGGGGTCGGGGCCGGCGGGGCGGCCGTGGGCGCGGCCGCGCCCGGGCGGGGTCCCGGCGCCCGCGTGTATGCGGCGTACGCCGCCGACAGCTCACCGAACAGGACGTTCAGCGACCAGCCGTCGACCGCTATGTGGTGCAGGAGCAGCAGGAGTTCACCGCCGCCGGGGCGCGGCAGCCAGCATGCGCGCAGGAGCCGGGGTTCGGCCAGGTCGAAGGGTGCGGCGAAGAAGTCGTCGACGGAGTCGCGACGGCCGCCGTAGGGTTCATCGCCGTCGGAACGGAGCGCTCCGTCCGGGGGAGCGGTCCACGGGTCGTAGGCCTCGCCCACCACCTGCCGCAGCCCGGCGGGCGTGGACACGAAGGCGGTGCGCAGCGCCGGGTGCCGCACCACGAGGGTGCGCAGGGCGTGCCGGAGCGCGGCGGTGTCGACGGCGCCGTCCAGGTGGAAGGACAGCGGGACGTGGTAGGCGCGGGAGTCCGGTCGGCGCTGCTGGAACAGCCACAGCCGCTGCTGTTCGGAAGTGGCCGGGGCGGTGGAGGCCCCGGCGGGGGCGGTCACCGGGGGGTAGGGCACGTCGGCACCGGCGCGACCCGCCTCGACCGCGGCGGCCAGCTCGGCGAAGTCCGCGCGCAGGATCAGGGCCTGGGGCACGTCGCAGGCCCAGCGCCGCCGGATCTCGAAGCGCAGGCGCAGTGCCTTCAGGGAGTCACCGCCACTGGCGACCCAGCGGTCACCGGGGCGGAGGTCGCCCACGCCGAGGACCTGTCCCGCCAGGGCGAGCACCGCACGCTCCCGGTCGGTGAGGGCCGCCGCGTCCTCAGGGGTCTGTCCGGCACCGGTGGCGGCAGTCCAGGGCGGGTCGGACCGGCGCAGCAGGGCCGGCTTGTCGACCTTGCCGTTGGCGTTGAGCGGTAATCCCGCCACCCGGTAGACGCGATGGGGGCGCATGTACGCGGGCAGGCTCGCGGCGAGATGCCGGTCGAAGTCGTCGTACGACAGTTCCGCGCCGAGCACCAGATAGGCCAGCAGCTCATGGACGCCGTCGGGGTCGCGGCGGGTGCAGACATAGGCCTGGCGCACGGCGGGATGGGCCACGATCCGGCGTTCCAGCTCACCCGGTTCGATGCGGAAGCCCCGCACCTTGACCTGCCGGTCGGCGCGCTCGACGTATTCCACGCGGCCCTCGGTGTCGACGCGTACGAGGTCGCCGGTGCGGTAGTGACAACTGGGCGCGCCGCCGTCCTCGCCACCGTCCTCGCCGTCGTTCTCACTGTCGTGCCAGGGGAGCCCGACGAAGCGGCGCGCTGTCTCCTCGGGCAGATTGCGGTATCCGGCAGCCAGCGCATCGCCGGACAGATACAGCTCGCCCACTTCGCCGGGTGCCGCCGCGCGGGTGCCGTCGACGATCACGAGCGCCCCGGTGCCCGGCAGCGGGCGCCCGATCGGGATCACCTCGCTGTCCAGATCGCGGGGGATGGGGTGGCACAGGGCGAACGTGGTGGCTTCGGTGGGGCCGTAGACGTTGTGGAGCCGGGTGCGGCTTTCGGGGTTGTCGCGGAACCAGCGGCGGATCAGGCGGGCGTTGAGCTGCTCGCCGCCCACCAGGACCTGACCGATCCCGGAGAAGCAGTGCGGCACCTTGTCGACGATCGCGTTGAACAGCGCCACGGTGATGAACAGGACGTCGATCCGAAGGCGCAGCAGTTCGGCCGCGAGGACGTCGGGCGTCTGCACCGTCTCGTCGCGAAGGATCACACAGCGGCCGCCCGTAAGGAGCGGCACCCACACCTCGAAGCTGATCGCGTCGAAGGCGGGGTTGGACAGACAGGCGAAGCGCGCGCCCTCGCCAAGCTGGAGGTAGCCGGGGCGCGCCAGACGCAGGATCCCGGCGTCCCGCACCTCGACACCCTTGGGGTGCCCGGTGCTGCCGGAGGTGTAGAAGACGAAGGAGACGCCGGGGCGGGCGGCGATGGCATCGTTGTCGCCGGGGGAGCCGGTGTCGCCGAGGGACCTCTTGTCGGCAGGGGGACTGCTGCCGCCGGGGTAGCCCTGAAGCAGCGGATCCACAGCGAGCGGACGCACCCCCTCGGGCACCGCGCCGAGGGCGTCGGCACCGTGCACCACCGCCGTGCAGGCCGAGTCGGCCAGGATGTGGCGCTGCCGCTCGGGCGGGCTCTGGGCGTCGAGCGGGACGACGGTCGCACCCAGGCGCAGGGCGCCGAGCATGGCGCAGACGAGCTGCCAGGAGCGCGGCAGACAGACGGCCACGGACTGTCCCGGACGCAGGCCGTGGCGGCGCAGGTTGTCGGCCACCGCCGCGCTGACCGCGTCGAGTTCGGCGTACGTGAGGGTCCGCGCACCGTCGACGAGCGCGACGGCGTCGGGGCGGCGGCTGGCCTGCGCGAGCACGGCCGCGGCGAGCCCGCCCCGCGGGAGGTTCTGCCCTGGCGGTGAGTGCTGCTCTGTCCGCCGGTCCTCGAGACCGGGGTCTTGGTTCGCGAACAAAGCTGACTCTTCCACTCGCGGCGCATACAGCGCGCCGGTCGTTTCAACGGCCAATGTGGCCGCCCGTGGTGATGATTGATCAGCCCGTATGCGTCTGTCAATGGCGGACCGTCCGCGCCTCCCCAAGGCGCGGCGAAGGAATTTCGGTTCCTGGGAATGCCGCCGGAGCCGAATCGTCTCGTCGAAGCCGGCGGTGGCCGGGTGTGGCGACACGCCGCCGAGCGGGGTAGCTGTTCGTACGGACTCAGGGTGACCCAGCCAGGCTTAAATCACGCATTCAGTAAAAATCACCTTTCATACTGCTACGCTCCGTCACGGTCAGCAATCTTGAGCAACGTGTGCGACGTGTAGAGGTGTACGTGAAGGTCGTCTGCGTCGGAGGCGGACCCGCGGGTCTGTACCTCTCGATCCTGCTGAAGCGTCAGGACCCGGCCACCGAGGTCACCGTGTACGAGCGCAACCCGGAGGGGTCGACCTACGGGTGGGGCGTCACCTACTGGCGTGGGCTGCTCGACAAGCTGGAGGAGCACGATCCGGAGTCGGCGCGAGCTGTCGCGGGCCACTCGGTGCGCTGGAGCGACGGAGTGGCCCATGTACGGGACGGTGTACGGGACCTGACGACACGGCACCGCGGCGACGAGGGCTTCGGCATCGGCCGCCACCGGCTCCTGGAGATCCTCGCCGGGCGGGCCAGGGAGCTCGGTGTACGCCTGGAGTTCGCGCGGGAGGCCGCCCCCGGCGCACTGCCCGCCGACGCCGACCTGATCGTCGCGGGCGACGGCCTGCACAGCTCCCTGCGGACCCGCGACGCCGACCACTTCGGCACCGAGGTCAGGGCGGGGCGCAACCACTACACCTGGCTCGGCACCACCAAGGTCTTCGACGCCTTCACCTTCTCCTTCGTGCAGACCGAGCACGGTTGGGTCTGGTGCTACGCGTACGGCTACGGCGCCGAGGGCAGCACCTGCGTCGTCGAGTGCGCCCCCGAGACCTGGGCGGGCCTAGGGCTCGACCGTGCCGACGAGGCGGACGGGCTCGCCCTCCTGGAGAAGCTCTTCGCCGACCTGCTCGAAGGGCACCCCCTCATCGGCCGCGCCGACGCCGACGGCAGGCCCCAGTGGCTGACCTTCCGCACCCTCACCAACCAGCGCTGGTACCGCGACAACGTGGTCCTGGTCGGCGACGCCGCCCACACCACGCACTACTCCATCGGCGCCGGCACGACCCTCGCCCTGGAGGACGCCATGGCACTCGCCGGCGCACTGCGCGAGCACCCGGACCTGCCCACGGCGCTCGCCGCCTACGAACAGCGGCGCAAGTCCGAACTCCTGTCGATCCAGAGCGCCGCCCGCTTCAGCGCCCAGTGGTACGAGCACCTGCCCCGCTACATCGGCCTCCCGCCGCACCGGATGTTCGCCCTCCTCGGTCAGCGCCACTCGCCCCTGCTGCCGCACGTACCGCCTGGGCTGTACTACGGCATCGACAAGGCCGTCGGCCGCCTCGACGCCCTGCGGCGGCTCAAACGCTGGCTGGGGCCGAAGGTGGCACGGGCCGCCATGTCCTGACCGGACGGCGAGAGGGCCAAGGCAGGGGACACGCACCGGTGGAGCCGACATCGATGGCAACGCCCACGTCCCCACGCACGCACACGCCCGCGCCCTCGGCGTCCGCGCCCTGGGTGTGGGACCGCCCCGAGGACGGGGTGCTCTACCAGGAAGCCGTCCGCGGACTGCCCACCGGCGACGACGCGGAGTTCCACACGCGCCCGGTGGTGGAGCGCGTCCTCACCGCGGGATTCGGCGAGTACTACGACTACCAGGACGCCGTGGAGCGGCACGACATCGCCACCGCGGAAAATGAAGGGGCACGGTCGCCCGGCAGGCGCCTGCTCCTGCGGGTGTGGCTCGCGACCCTGCGGCTGCAAGTGGCGTTCATGCGCCGCCAGTGGCGCAAGTCGCTCCCCGCGGCCTTGTCATCGCTGGTCCCGGCGTCCGGGGCTGCCCGCGGCGACACATGACTCGGGGCCACGCGGTCGTCCGCCGCGCGGCCCCGGGCCGGATTCGTCGGCGTGGCCGTCACACCACGGCCCGACGCCCTCGACGGGGTATCAGATGTCCTCGGGCCGGATCCGGCCGCGCCAGCTTCCCGTCTCCAGGGACCGGCTCTCGATGAACTCCTTGAAGCGCTGCATGTCGCCCTTCACCCGGCGGTCGATGAAGCCCATCGTGTCGGCGGCCTTCTCCGTCATGCCGCCGGGCTCGATGTCCATCACGAGCTCCACGCGGGTGTGCGTGGCGTCCAGGGCCTGGAAGCGGACCATGCCCATCTGCTTGATGTCCCCGCTCGTCGTGCGCCAGGCGATGCGCTCGTCCGGAAGCTGGTCGACGATCTCGGTGTCGAACTCGCGCCGGACCCCGCTGATCTTCGTGGTCCAGTGGTTGCGCCGCTCGTCCAGTTGGACGACTTCCTCGACGCCCTCCATGAAGTGGGGGAACTCCTCGAACTGCGTCCACTGGTTGTAGGCAGTGCGAGCGGGAACCTCGACGTCCACAGATTCCGTGACCGTGCTCATCAGCGTGCCTCCTCTTCGTCCGTCGCCGCGGACGTGATCGGTTCTCGTGCCTTCTTGCGTCCTGCTTGGTTACGTAGCCCCGGGTACCCCGTGCGCGCCGGACAACCACCCCGAGTTGGGATTCGGCGCCGGGAATCAGCCCGGTATCAGCCGAAGGCGTCCCGGAGCGCCGGAAGCAGCGTCTGCGCCGACCACTTCAGGTACGGCTCCTGGGAGTCGCCGCCGACCTGCACCAGCGCCACCTCCGTGAACCCGGCCTCGACGTAGGGCCGTACCGCGGCGACGAAGTCATCGGGGTTGTCCCCGCAGGGGATGGACTCGGCGACGTCGTCGCGCGTCACGAACTGGGTGGCACCGGCGAAGGAGTCCGGGTGCGGCAGCTCCGCGTTCACCTTCCAGCCCCCGGCGAACCAGCGGAACTGGTCGTGCGCCCGCGCGATCGCCGCGTCGCGGTCGGTGTCGAAGCAGATGGGCAACTGCCCCACCCGCGGCTTCCCCGAGCCGCCGTGCCGGTCGAACGCGCTGATCAGCTCCGACTTGGGCTCCGTGGCGATCACCAGGTCGGCGAGGCGCCCCGCCAGCTTGCAGGACCGCTCGCCGGACACCGCGATCCCGATGGGCGGCGGCGCGTCCGGCAGGTCCCACAGTCGTGCCGAATCCACGTCGTAGTGCTTGCCGTGGTGAGTGACGTGACCGCCGTCGAACAGCGCTCGGATGATGCCGACGGCCTCCTCGAACATCTCGTGGCGCACGTCCACGGCAGGCCAGCCGCGGCCCACCACGTGCTCGTTGAGGTTCTCGCCGGAGCCGAGGCCGAGACGGAACCTGCCCTCCGAGAGCAGTTGGAGCGTCGCGGCCTTCTGCGCCACCACCGCGGGGTGGTAGCGGAAGGTCGGGCACGTCACGTACGTCATCAGCGGGATGCGCGAGGTGGCCTGGGCCGCCGCGCCCAGTACGGTCCACGCGTACGGCGAGTGCCCCTGCGAACGCAGCCAGGGGAAGTAGTGGTCGCTCGTCACCGAGAAGTCGAACCCGGCCTCTTCGGCACCGACCACGTGCTGGACGAGCGCTCGCGGCCCGGCCTGCTCAGTCATCATCGTGTATCCGATTTGCACCATGGTGACCGCGTCCCCGCGGTTCATCGGATGAAACAGCGCGTTCCGCCGTTTGCAGCAACGAAGGTACGGCACGCTCCGGGCCGCGTGCGGGGTCCCGCCACCGCCGCCGCGGGGACGCTGCGATGATGCTGCCGACGGCAACGACGGAGGGGACCCATGGGCACATACGTGCAGCTCGGTGACGTGAAGACCTGGTACGACGAGCACGGCGAAGGCGAGCCGCTGGTGCTGATGCACGGCGGACTCGTGGACGCCCGGTTCTTCGAGCCGAACCTCGCACCGCTGGCCGCGCACTTCCACGTCTACACGCCCGAGCGCCGAGGGCACGGTCACACCCCGGACGTCGAGGGGCCGATCACCTATCAGCTCATGGCCGACGACACCGTGGCGTTCCTCGAACAGGTCGTGGGCGAGCCCGCGGACCTGGTCGGGCACAGCGACGGGGCGCTGGTGGCGATGCTGGTTGCCATGCGGCGGCCGGACCTGGTGAAGCGCGTCGTGCTGATCAGCGGTGGCTTCAACAAGGCGGGCGAGGCGGCGCCGGACGCCGAGTGGGACGTCGACGCGATCTTCGAGTTCCTCGGTCCCACGTACGCCGAGGTGTCGCCCGACGGCCTCGAACACTTCAGGGTGGTGGCCACGAAGATCGGTGAGATGGCGGCGCGGGAGCCGGACCTCCAGGCCTCGGAACTGGCCGCCGTGACCCGGCGGACGCTCGTGATGTTCTCCGACGACGACCTGGTGACGATGCGGCACGCCGTGGAGATGTACGAGGCCCTGCCGAACGCCGAACTCGCTGTCGTGCCCGGCACCTCGCACTTCCTCACCCAGGAGAAGCCGGACCTGGTCAACGCCCTCGTCCTGGACTTCCTCAGCACCGACAAGCCGGTCCGGACCATCGCACCCATCCGGCGCGCGGCCTAGGGGGAACGGGGACTCGGCCGACCGGGTGACCCGGTCGGCCGAGCCGTCAGCCGGGCCAGGCGCCAGTCATCCGGCGCGTGGCGACGGCGCCACCGCGGTCGACCGCGGCCTTGACCACGGAGAAGATCGCGCCCTGCAGAGTGGCGGCAAGGAGCACCTCACCCCAGGTCCTGTCCTCGTCCGTGGCGTCGGGCGCGTCCTCGTCGTGCCCCAGCTTCTTCCACGCCTGTTTGAACACCGCCCCGGCCAGCATGCCGCTGACGGCCCCCAGGGCGAGACCGACCGGCTTGTACGCGATCTTCGATGCTTTCATGGGTGACTGCTCCCCAGGGTCTCGAATCGGACTCGGTCCGACACCCGTGTGCCCCAGGTCGATGGCCTCACACACCTGCCGTCACGAGCCCGCCCACACGGCACCCGCCCGGCTCAGTCCCAGACGCTCACGCCGTCCTCCTCCCCGCCGTCCTGGTCGCCGGTGCCCCGGTCCCGTACGTACAGGAGCAGGAACGAGCAGATCCCCGCGGCTCCCGCCACAACGCACACCACCTCGGTGACGTCCGTGCCGAAGAGTTCCATGAGGTGCCGGTCGCCCGCCGCGAGGGCCACTACCTGGCCGGTCACCACGGTGAGTCCGCCGAGCAGGAAGGCGACGAGGAGCACGCGGGTCGCGCCGAGGAGAAACGTACGGACGTGATGCATGAGGCACTCCGTTCTCTGTGCGGCTCTGTACTCGGTGAGGCCCGGTGAGGCCCGGTGAGGTGCTGTACTGCGCCCCCGTCGGGCTCAGCCCGGGACCCACAGCACGCCCACCGCCATCAGGACGCCGAACACATAGGTCGGCAGCAGGTAGTAGAGGGCGACGGGTACGAAGATGCGGGCCGGGTCGATGTCGGCGATGCCGGCGGCCACGTACAGCGGCGCGGCGCCCGGCGGCGAGCAGCCCTCCGACGAGGCCCACACGATGACCGACGCGAAGGCGACATGCGCGGGGATGCCCGCGGCGGTGAGCGCGGCGAAGGCCACGGGGCCGACGGCCGCGAGCGTGGACGTGGTGTTGAGGGGACCCGCGACCACGACAAGGACCAGGCCCACGACGAGCGCGGCCACCAGTGGCGGCACGTCCTGGAGGTCCTCCAGATAGGGCGCGAGCTGGTCGCCGAGGCCGAGCCGGGAGAGGACCTCCGAGGCCGCGAACGCCGACACCATCGTGACGCCCACAAGACCCAGCTTCGGGCCGATCTCGCCCAGGGTCCGCCACCAGTCGGGCCCGCCGCGCGGCAGCGCCCGGCGCTCCACCAGGAGCCCGGCGATCAGCATCACCACCGGCAGCCACACAAGGAGGGGCACGGCGTCCGAGGCGTCGAGACCGCCGAGCCGGTCGGTCGCCCAGTCGCTGGCGGGGCCCGTCGTGAGCAGCACCGGCACCGCGACGGCGGCGAGGACCAGGAGCGAGGTCCAGCCCGCGCCGAAGGAGTCCCGCAGCGGCCGGATGTCCGCCGCCGCCATGGTGCCGACCCCGCGCCACCGCACGATCCCGTACGCGATGGCGAGCCGCATCGCGACCATCCACGCACCGGTGACGAACAGCGTGGCGACGACGTCGCGCGAGGAGAGCACGGGCACCACGGTGGGCGCCGCGAGCAGCACGAAGAACGCGCCGCTGAACGGGAAGGTGGCGCCGACGCCCGCGTTGCCCGAAAGGACGAGCGCGGCCGTCTCGCCGCTGGCGCGGGACCGCTTCATCCAGGGGATGGCCAGCGAGCCGACGGTGGCGACGATGGCCGCGCCGTTGTGCGCGACGGCGCCGAAGAGGCCGGACGCGACCGTAGCCGCGTACGCGGAACCGCCCTTGCGGCGGCCGAGCAGCGAGCTGAGGATGTCGATCATCCGGTGCACCAGGCCGGTACGGGTGAGCAGTTCGCTGACGAAGACGAACGCGAGCGCCGCGAACGTGATCTCCGACTTCAGCCCTTCCACGAGGCTCTCCCAGGCCACGCGCGGCGCGTCCGTGCCCCCGAACGCCGCGCTCGCCAGGAATCCGAGCACCATGGCCTCGCCGATGTTGCGTCTGAACGTCACGTTCCACACGACGATGACCCCGATGAACGCCACCAGGGCGAGGATGGCGTTCACCGGCGTGGGTCTTCGAGTCCGGCCGCACGGTACGCCGCACGCGCGGGAGCGGCGGTCAGGTGCCGCAGGAGCGCGGTGGCGCCGGGGCTGCCCACCGCGTGCGTGCCGAGCGCCACTGACAGCTCGGTGTAGTGCTGGACCTCCTCGGGGAAGGGGCCGACGACCTGGGCGTCCGGCACGAAGCGCAGTTCGCTGAGCTGCTGTACGGCGAGGTCCGCACGCCCGTCCGTCACCGCGAGCGCGGTGAAGCCCTTCTCGACCACGGTGGCACGGGAGTTGACCTCGTCCGCGATGCCGAGCCGGTCGAGCAGGGCGGCGAACGCGACACCGCTCGCACCCGTCCGCGAGTACGCGACCGAGCGCGCGGACGTCAGCGCCCGCACGAGGGCGTCGGTGCTGGAGAGGTCCACGGCGGGCGCTCCCGGGGGTACGGCCACCCCGATGCCCACCCGCGCGAGCGGCCGCAGCGAGGACGCCGCGAGCTCCCCGGCGGCGGCAAGGCGCGTGAGGGCGCCGGACACGCCGACCATGACGTCGGGACGCGCCCCGGACTCCAGGTGCCGCAGCAGCACGTTCGTGGGTTCGTAGACGCCCTCGACGTCGATGCCGGTCGTACTGCTGAATCCCTCGAGGACCACGTCGTCGAGTGCCTTCTTGATGGCGAGGGCGCTGAACAGGGCCACCGGGCGCGGTGGCCGGGGGGCGAGGTCCGCGCGCTGTGCCCCGGTCAGGCGGGCGTGGTCCGTGCCGCGGAGCAGCAGGAAGATCCGCGCCGTCTGCTCCAACTCCTCGACGGCATCGAGGGCCCCGTCCAGACCGGGAGCCGCAACGACCGGGCCGTGGTGCCGGAGCAGCAGCGCCGTGTGGGTACGGGCCTTCTCCGCCACCGCCCCTGCGAGCCGTGTGTCCCCCGGCGCGGCGTACGGGAGCAGCGGGAGGCGGCCGACGCGCATGGCGTAGTAGGCGGTGAGCGCGGGCAGCACGTCGTCCGGGTCGAGGCCGTCGAGACACGACACGGCGGTGGCGTACGGGGAGTGCGTGTGCACGACGGCCCGTGCGTCGGGGCGGGCGCGCAGCACGGCCGCGTGCAGGAAGGCCTCCTTGGACGGTGGCGGCCCGTGCAGATGGGTGCCGTCGGCGCCGATGACGGCCAGGTCGTCCGCCTCGACGGTCGCCAGATCGGCGCCGGTCGGGGTGATGAGGATCGTCCCAGCGCCCGTGCGCAGCGACACGTTGCCGGTACGGCCGTGCACGAGCCCGCGGGCGGCGAGGGCACGAGCGGTGACGACGACGGCGGCGCGCCCGGCCGGGTGGGGCGCGGGGGCGGTCGCGCGTTCCGCGGCGGCCTGGAGGGGGACGGGTGCGGCGGCGGAGGTCGGCATGGCGTTCATGAGCGGGCTCCTTCGGTGCGTCCGTGCGGGGGAGGTGGCGGGGCGGAGGGCGAACGGTCCGGGTGCGGCTCCGGAGCGGCGGGGAAGGGGTCGCGCGACGGCTCCGGAGCGGCGGGGGAGCGGTCCGGGGAGTGCTGCGAGGCGGATGGCGAGCGGTCCGGGGGAGATGCCGATGTGGTGGCCAGGAAGTCGGGGGCGCCGAAGTTCCCGGACTTGAGCAGCAGTGCGATGTCGGGGCCCGACGTGGGGCGGATCCACGGGACGCCGGGCGCGGCGGCTCGGCCGACCCAGCCGCCGGTGACGCCGAGCGCGGCGACCACGGCCCCGGACGTCTCACCGCCTGCCGCGATCAGACGCCGTACGCCGCGCGCCACGAGCCCCGCGGCGATGCGCCCGGTGGCCTCCTCAAGGACGGCGGCGGCGCGTTCGGCGCCCAACTCCCGCTGAATGGCGTGCAGTTCATCCGGCGGCACGGAGGAGTGGAAGACGGGTGCCCCGCGGGGCAGGCCGGGCGGCAGCGCGTCGTACCAGTCGAGGGCGCGCCCGGCGAGGTCGCCCGGGTCGGGGGCGGTGATTGGGTCGAGCCGGTGCACGGGCCGCCCCCGGGCCCGCAGGGCGGCGAGTTGCTCCAGGGTGCGTGCCGAGCAACTGCCGGACAGGACGGCGGCGGGCCAGGCCGCCAGCGGATCGTCCTCGTCGTACGGGCCGTGGGCTCCGCCGCGCACCGTGTGGGCGAGCCCCCCGGCGAGTCCGGCGGCCCCCGCGACCAGGGGGGCTCCGGCGGCGGCCAGGCCGAGGGTGCGCAGATCGCTCTCGTCGAGCGCGTCGGCCAGGAGATGGCGGACACCGCGCGCCGCCGCGTCGTCCACGGCCGCGCGGACGGCGTCGGCGCCCGCGCGTACGGTCTCCCACCGCACCAGGCCGACAGGCCGGTCCGTCTGGGCCCGCAGCAGTTGGGGCAGCGAGGAGTCGGTCATCGGGGTCACCGGGTGGTGCCGCATCGGTGACTCGGCCAACGGCAGGCCGTGCACGAAGAGATGGCCACCGTACTGGGTGCGTCCGTGCCGCGGTGAGCTGGGCGTCAGGAGCACCGTGGGTACGTCCAGGGCGTCGGCGAGGGCGTCGAGTACCGGCCCGATGTTGCCGTCCGCGGTGGAGTCGAAGGTGGAGCAGAACTTGAGGTAGACCTGCCGTACGCCGTGCCCGCGCAGCCTGCGCAGCGCGGCGAGGGAATCCGCGACGGCCCTGGCCGGGGTGGCCATCCGGCTCTTGAGCGCGACGACCACGGCGTCGTGCCCACCGGGCGGCTCCAGGTCCGCGTCCGGCACCCCGAAGTACAGGACGGTCCGCAGACCGCTCTCGCGCAGGGCGAGGGCGACGTCCGTCGCCCCCGTCACATCGTCAGCGATCACTCCGAGCGTTCCGGGCACGGGGCACCTCCTCCGTCCGCCGTAGCTGCTTCTTCCACGGCGGCCCGCAGGGCGCGAGCCGCGGCGTGTGGGCCCGTGTGCACGGGCAGCCCGAGAGCGGCGGACAGCTCGTCGGCCCGTGGGGCGAGGGAGTACTGGGCGAGGAGCACCGCGTCCGCCCCGTCCGCGTCCGGGTGGCCCTCCGGCGTGATCACCCGGCCGATGGCCTCGGTGGGGGAGTGGGCGGACCGCGCCGCGGCACGGAAGCGCTCCAGGGAGTCGTGCACCGCCCCGGCGAACGTGGCGAGGACGAGCACGCGGCGGTGGCCGCCCGCGAGGGCCGCGGCGAAGGCGGCGGAGTCCGCGGCGAGGACCGGGACCGGGGCCTCCGCACCGGTACGAGTCGCCATGGGTCCGTACAGCGAACAGGTCAGCAACACCCCTTGGGCGCCGCCCTCGACGGCATGCGCGATCAGCCGCCGCATCCGGGCGTCGAGCGCGGGGGTGAGCCCCCCGTGAGCGTCGGCATCGGTGAGCAGGGTGTCGTCGAGCAGATTCCAGGGCTCGGCCTCGGGGAACCCCTCGGCGAGCCCGGCCACGGCGGGCCCGATCGCCGCCGGGGTGGCGCTGATCAGCGCTATGCGGTGACGGGCGGGTGTGCGGGCGCCGACGCGGTCGGGGGTTTGGCCGGGGCTGGGGTCGGGGGCGCGGCTGATGCTGGGGTCGGGGGTGCTCATGCCGTCACCTCCGTGACCCAGCCGAGCCCGGCCACGGTGCCGGCGGCGGGCCGGTATTCGCAGCCCACCCAGCCCGCGTACCCGGCCTCGCGCACCGCGTCGAAGACGCGTGGCCAGCGGAGTTCGCCGGTGCCTGGCTCCGTGCGGTCGGGCGGGTCGGCGATCTGCAGATGCAGGGCGTACGGCAGCCAGGCGCCCAGGGTCCTGACGAGGTCCCCCTCGGTGACCTGGGCGTGGTAGAGGTCGAGCAGCAGCCCGGCCCGGTCGCGGCCGACCGCTTCCACGACCGCCGCCGCCCGCGCCTGGGTGCGCAGGAAGTACCCGGGCGCGTCACGCTCGTTCTGCGCTTCGACGACGATCCGTACGCCGGTGCCGTGCGCCTGGTCGGCGGCCCAGGCGAGGTTGGTGACGTAGGTGGCGAAGGCGCGCTCGGCGCTCACGTCCGGGGGCACGATTCCCGCCAGGACGTGCAGGAGCCCCGCGCCGAGTTCGGTCGCGTACGTGAGGCCGCGCTCGATCCCGGTACGGAAGTCCGTGGCCCGCCCCGGGAGGCAGGCGAGGCCCGCACGCTCCGGTGAACCGGGCTCCCCGGCGGGCGAGTTGATGAGCACCTGCCGGAGCCCCGCGGCCCGCAGCAGCCCGCGCAGCCGCGCCGGGGGGTAGGGGTAGGGAGCCGCGTACTCGACCCCGCCGAAGCCCGCGGCGGCCGCCGCGTCGAAGCGCCGCTCGAAGGGCAGCTCCGTGAACAGCCACTTGAGATTGGCCGCGAGGGGAAACCCGCCCGGCACACGAAGGGCGCACGCGGGAACGAGGGACGCTGCGCTGTTCGTGGGCGGTGCGGGGTCGGTGGGCGGCGTGCGGTCCGCAGTCGCCGCGAGCTCGGTGGACGTCGCCCTGTCCGTGGGCGATGCGGAAGCAGTGGGTGGTGGGCTGTCCGTCGGCGGTGCGGGGTCGGTGGGCGGCGTGTTGTGCGCAGTCGCTGCGAGCGGGGTGGGTGGTGCGCTGTGCGCAGCCGCCGCTGGCGCAGTGGAGGGCGAGTTGTCCCTCGGCGGTGCGGGGTCGGTGGGCGGCGTGCGGTCCGCAGTCGCCGCGAGCTCGGTGGACGTCGCCCTGTCCGTGGGCGACGCGGAAGCAGTGGGTGGTGGGCTGTCCGTCGGTGGTGCGGGGTCGGTGGACGTCGCCCTGTCCGTGGGCGACGCGGAAGCAGTGGGTGGTGGGCTGTCCGTCGGTGGTGCGGGGTCGGTGGGCGGCGTGCGGTGCGCAGTCGCTGCGAGCGGGGTGGGTGGTGCGCTGTGCGCAGTCGCCGCTGGCGCAGTGGACGGTGAGTTGTTCCTCGGCGGTGCGGGGTCGGTGGGCGGCGTGCGGTCCGCAGTTGCCACGAGCGCAGCGGGAGGTGAACTGTCCGCGGCCGGTGCGGAAGCAGTGGACGGCGTGCTGTCCGGAGCCGTCCCGGGCTGGGCGGCCGGGTGCGTCGCCGAGGGGGCGGGGCCGCCGGGAGCCCGCCGGGGGGCCCGCCCGGAGGGGGGCATCACCGCACCTCCGCGCGCTCGTCCGCGTACCCCGGATTGACGAGGTGCGCGGGTGGCCGCCCGGACAGGACGTCGATCACCTGGCGGGCGGCCGAGAGGCTGGAGCGGGATCGGGCCTGCGCTGTCGCGCCCGCGATGTGGCCGGTGACCAGCACATTGCCGAACGCTCGTAGCCTGGAGTCCGGCGGCAGGGGCTCGTGCTCGGTCACATCCAGTGCGGCGCCGGCCAGCAGGCGGTCGGCGAGCGCGTCGGCGAGGGCCTCCTCGTCGACGATGCCGCCCCGCGCGGTGTTGATCAGATACGCGCCGCGCCGCATCCGGCGCAGCGCGGCACCGTCGATCAAGTGCCGGGTCGAGACGTCGAGCGCGAGGTGCAGCGTCACGAAGTCGGCCTCGGCGAGCACCTCGTGGAGCGGCAGCGCGACGACCCCGGTCTCCTCCAGGAAGGCGGGGTCCAGGTGGGGGTCGTGCCCCACGACGCGCATGCCGAGGGCCGCGCCGAGACGGGCCACGGTCCGCCCGATCGAGCCGAGCCCGACCACCCCGAGCGTGGCCCCGGCCAACTCCCGCCCGCTGGGCTGCGACCAGCCGCCCGCCCGTACATCGGCGACGCTCTGCGGTATGCCCCGCGCGCAACTCACCATCAGACCGAGGACGTGCTCGGCGACCGACTGCCGGTTGGCGCCGGGCGTGTGAGTGACGGCGATGCCGAGCCGAGTGGCGGCGGCCACGTCCACGTTGTCGTACCCGGCGCCGCACCGGGCGACGACCCGCAGCCCGGGGGAGGCCCGGAGCACCTCGGCGGTGAACGCGTCGGTCCCGGCGACGACGCCCGAGGCACCCGCGCGGGCGACGGCCGCAGGCAGCGCCCCGTCCGTCGTGCCCCGGTCCGCGGGGCGCGCGAAGACCGTACGGAAACCGGCCTCCCGCAGCAGGCGGTCGACCTCGCCGTCAGGTTCGAGATACGCCGTGGTCACGAGCACCACGGACGAGCCGCTGTCATGCATCGGGATCCTCCTTGATCAGTCGCTATACTATAGCGATAAGCAAAATAGTATAGGATTAGGCCGTGATCAAGAGTGCGGGGCGGCTGCGCTAGGGTCGGGCACCGAAGGAGGCATGATGGCTACGACGCGCCCGCCCGCCCGGCAACCCCTGGCCGACAAGATGTACGAGGTACTCCTCGGCCAGTTCATGGACGGTCTGTGGTCGCCGGGGCAGTCCGTGAACATCGGCGCTCTGTCGCGTGAGCTGAATGTCAGCCAGACCCCGCTGCGCGAGGCGCTCGCGCGCCTTGAGCACACGGGACTGGTGCGCAGGGAGGCGCTGAAGGGGTATCGCGTCGCACCGCTCTTCACCGAGCGCGAGCTGATCAAGCTGATGGACGCACGCCTTGTCCTGGAACCTGCGATGGTGCGCGAGGCGGCGCGGCGCACCACGCCCGAGTTCCTCGACGAGCTCAAGGAGAGCATCGAGGAGCTGAAGCGCTGCGCGGCGGCGCCCCGTTCGGCCTCGGTGCGTCCGTACTGGGCCGCCGACGAGCGCTTCCATCTGCGCATCGCCGCCCAGTGCGACAACCCGTTCCTGGAGACCGCCTACCGCTCACTCGGCGGCCATGTCCAGCGCTTCCGCCTCTTCGCCGAACTCGGCGCCTCCGAGGCCGAGTCCCCGGCGCGCGAACACGCCGCCGTTCTGGAGGCGATGGTGACGGGCGACGCGGAGGGCGCCGCGAAGCGGATGCGGCGGCACATCGAGAACGCGAAGGCGCGGGCCCTCACGGACCGCCAGGCGGTACGAGAGGGCTGACGGTTTCCCTGGTCGGCCCGGCCCGGCCCGGCCCGGCTCGGCTCGGCCCGGCTCGGCTCGGCTCGGCCCGCCTCGGCCCGGTCCGCGTACGCGGTCGGCCCGCTCAGTGCGCGCCGGACACCTCGACGGTCTGGTCCCCGTCGGGCACGTCCTTCACCGTCACCGCGTCGTCGGGCACGCCGAGCGCCTGCGCCACGGTGGTGGTGAGCCCGGCGAAGTCAGGGCCCGTGGGCACGGGCACCTCTTCGCCCGCTCCGTAGGCCTCGATCGCCTTGGTGAAGTAGCTCGGGTGCCAGGCGCCGACCGCGCCCCTGACCTCGACGTCGGTCACCGCGCGCGGCCCGACCACGCTCTTGACGCGGTCGAGGATCTCGTCCGAGCGCAGCTCGCCGGGCACTTGGAAGAGACTCGCGTGCGCGCCCACCGCGCCGCCCGAGCGCAACTGGACCGTGACGGTGAGACAGCTCGTGACGCTCGGATAGCGGATGACGCCCCCGGGAGCGGCCTCCTTGACCTGGCCCTCCGTCACCACGGTCTCGGTGGTGGCGGAGGACACCCCGGCGGTGGCGGAGACGGGGCCGGTGGCCGTCGCGGCGTGTGCCGAGGGCATCGGCGTCAGGCAGACCGCCGTCAGACAGGCCGCGGCCAAGAACCCGGACGCCACCGGACGCGACAGGGGTCGGAACGGGCGTCGGGGCAAGGGGAGCTCCTGGATGAGAGTGCTGTGGCTGGGTGACGGCACCGCGGCTGACCCGGCCGCAGGCCGTGACCAGCACTCTATGCCGAGCGCGACGGCCGTACCACTGCACAAGGCCCCCGCCGCGACGGGGGAGCGCGGCGGGGACTTAGTCCCCTGTACCCGTCACCGTACGGGCTAATCCAGGGGGGCCTCGCGACTTTCGAGGCGAACAGGCTTACGGGCGGCGCCCCTTGGCACCGGAAATCCTTCCGTCTGTCGGCACCCGGGCAGGAGAATGAGCTTGAGTATGTGCGCGTCTGCAACTCTACGCGGATAGGCGCAGGCGATGACGGGTGCGGATGTGGAGCGCAGTCATCGCCCGGCCGATCGGCGACGCTGTTGCCGCGACTCCGCTTTCGAGTAGACGCAACGCCGCTTCCCCGTAAAGGGATTGCGGAATTTCGATGCTCAACCTCTTGCGTTGGTCACAGCTCGTCTGCCACATTCGCCCCAGCCAAACTGGCATGCACGCGCCAGGCCACCCGCCTGTCGCGCGCACCGCGGCTGCATACCTATGCGGCTGAGTCCTCATCAAGGACTTTCCATCCCCCACACAATGGAGACGAACGTGCGAATACCCAGACTCGTCCCCGCGCTCGCGGCCACCGCTCTCGCCGTCCTGGGGCTCGCCCCCACCGCGATGGCGCAGGCCTCGCAGCCCGCCCCCGCCCCCGCCGTGGCGAAGGGCACCTCCGCACAGCCGATCATCGGCGGCGGCTACGCCAGCGACGCCCCCTGGGCGGCCCGCCTGTTCTCCAACGGCCGGCAGACGTGTAGTGCCACGATCGTCGCCCCGACGTGGATCCTCACCGCCAAGCACTGCGTGAGCGGCGGCGGCCTCTCGTTCCGCATCGGCAGCCTCGACCAGACCACCGGCGGCACCACCGCCAACGGTGTCAGCATCCACAACCACGCCTCGTCCGACCTGTCCCTCGTCAAGCTCGACCGCTCGGTCTCCGGCACCTACGCACGCCTCGGCCAGCCCGGTTCGGTGCAGGTGGGTCAGTCCGTGCAGGTGTACGGCTGGGGCGCCACCTCCCAGTGCGGCTCGGAGATCAACTGCCAGTCCAGGCTCCTGAAGGTCGCCAACGTCACGGTGACCGGCGGCTGCACCGACGCCTACCGGGGCCAGGCCATCTGCGCCCGCCGGGGCAACGGCATCACCGCGGGCGGTGACTCCGGGGGCCCGATGATGGCGGGCGGTATCCAGGTCGGTGTCGCCTCCACCAGTGACCGCCAGACCACGACCGCGTACACGAACGTGACGGCGTACCGGTCCTGGATCCAGAGCGTCGCGGGCGTCTGATCCCGTACCCCCGTACCCGACTGTCCGTATCGCCTCCGCGCGGGTCGTCGCGCGGAGGCGACACGCGTTCCCCGTCCCCGCGCGTGCGTCCCGACTTCTCTGCCCCCGCGCGTCCTGACCCGCGGGTCTCGCGCCCCCGAACGGCCGGAGCCACCCTTGCGCCCTCGCTCCCCGCGTGTCCTGACCGCCCTCGCCCTCACCCTGGTCGTCGGTATCGCCCCCGCCGCCGGCGCGTCGCAGCCGGCACCCGGGCGAGAGGACCCCGCACGGCAGGGGACGGCGGCCCCGGCCGCGCACGCCCAGCTCCCTCCTTCCGCGTACGCGAACGTCCTGGACCTGCAAGGCGTCCCGGCGTCCGCGCAGCCCGGCGAGTTCAACCCGGTCGGCGTCTTCGCCGACCGCGGCGCCTGGCACGCCTACGCACTGCCCTCGGCGAAGGACCCCTCGTCGTACGGCGGCTTCACCGGCCCGCTGCACATCGCCCAGGAATACCCGTGGTGGCTGAGCAAGTCCTTCAGCCGGATCCGGCTCACCGAAGCGGGCGCGGCCCTCGACCTGGCCGCCGGGGGCACGCCCGAACTCACCTCGCTGCCGGGCGCGCTGCGCCAGACCTACCGCCCGCACGGCCTGCGGCTCACCCTGGAGCTGCGCTTCGCCTCCGACCGCACCGCCCTCGTCCGGGCCCGCGTCAGCAACACCGGCCACCGGCCGCGCACCCTCGGCGCGGGCTGGACCGGCACCCTGCTGCGCCCCGACGCGCCACCCCAGCGGGACGCACCCGCGCTGTCCGCCACCGCCCGCGGAGTCGCCGTGGGCTTCGCCCGCGTCCGCGAGAAGTGGGACTACCTCACCGACGGCACCGAACGCTTCGAAGTCACCCACCGCGAGCCCGTCCGTACGACGCTCGCGGGCGACTCCTACCGCACCGAACTCGCCGCGCCCCTCGTCCTCGCGCCCGGCGCGTCCCGCACCCTGGACTGGACCGAGAGCTACACCTTCACCGCGGCCGAACGGTCCCGCGAAGCCGTCTCCGTGCGCCGCGTCCTGGACCGTCCCGCCGCCACCGCGCCGGCGGGCGATGCCCGCTGGCGCCGCTACGTCGCGGGGGTCACCGCGGCCGTGCCGCCCGCCCGGCGCCGACTTGCCGTCAAGTCCCTGGAGACGCTGGTCACCAACTGGCGTTCCGCCGCCGGACGCATCCGGCACGACGCCATCAGCCCCTCCCTCTCCTACAAGTGGTTCGCCGGTGGCGTCTGGGCCTGGGACACCTGGAAACAGGCCGTCGGCACGGCCCGGTTCGCCCCCGGGCTCGCCAAGTCGCAGATCCGCGCGATGTTCGACCACCAGGTCCGGTCCACGTCGGCGACCAGGCCGCAGGACGCGGGGATGGTCCCGGACGCCGTCTTCTACAACGACACGTCCGACGGCGGCGGCAACTGGAACGAGCGCAACAGCAAACCGCCGCTCGCCGCCTGGGCCGTGTGGGAGGTCTACCGCAGGAGCGGTGACCGGGCCTTCCTGCGCGAGATGTACCCGAAGCTCGCCGCGTACCAGGCGTGGTGGTACCGCAACCGCGACCACGACCGCGACGGGCTCGCCGAGTACGGCGCCACGCTCGACCCGGCCAACGACAGTGCCGAGCAGCGCAGGCTCGCCGCCGCCTGGGAGAGCGGCATGGACAACGCGCCGCGCTTCGACGCCGCCCTCGGTGCCGCCGTCGTCGCCAACCGTGACGCGTCCGGCGCGGTGACCGGCTACTCCCTCACGCAGGAGTCCGTCGACCTCAACGCCTATCTCGCCGCCGACCAGGGCCACCTCGCCGCCATCGCGCGGGCGCTGGGCGACGGGGCGGGCGAGCGGCGCTGGCGGGGCCGGGCCGCGGCCACCCACCGCGCCGTCCGCGAGCGGATGTACGACGCGCGCGACGGCTGGTTCCACGACACGGCCCTCGACGGCGAGCGCCTCACGGCACGGGGGCGTGGCATCGAGGGCGCCATCCCCCTGTGGACCGGCACCGCGTCGCCCGCGCAGGCCGCAGCCGTACGCGACAAGCTCACGGACCCCGGCGAGTTCGCCACCCCCGTGCCCTTCCCCACCGTCGCGCGCAGCTCCCCCCACTTCGCCCCGCAGCGCTACTGGCGCGGTCCCGTCTGGCTCGACCAGGCCTACTTCGCCGAGGCCGGGCTGCGGCGCTACGGCTACACCGCCGAGGCCCGCACCCTCACCGGCCGACTCGTGACCGGCGCCCGCGGCCTCGCGGCCGAAGCCCCCGTCATGGAGAACTACGACCCGCTGACCGGGGCGCCTCTCAACTCGCCGCACTTCAGTTGGTCGGCGGCGGTACTGCTGCCGATGCTGAGCGAGGACCGGGGGTACGGGGGTGGACAGCCGCCGTCGTGATCAGCGACCTCCGCTGTCGTGATCAGGGGTTCCACGGGTGGGCGTAGCCCTCCCGCAGAGGGCCGCCGAGCACGCCGAGCAGGTCTCGTACCGCCGTGGCCAGCGGGGCAGGGTCGCCCCGCTCCGCCACCGTCCGGTGGCCCTCGAGGAGCGCCCGCCCCCGGACCGGATCCGCGCCGAGCAGCCTGCGGGGGAGCCACTTGCCGATGCCCGTCCACGCGCGGTGGTGGGCGGTGAGCAGATGTGCCGCCTCGCGCAGCGCGTGATCGGCGAGCGACAACTGTTCGTAGCGGTCCGCCGGGGCCGTGTCGACCAGGTCGTCCAGGTAGCAGGTGAGCACATAGCGGCCGTGCTCCCACTCCGCGGGGGTGAGCGGTGGCGGCCCGGCGGCGAGTGTCCGCCGGGCCAGTTCGCGGGTGCGGGCCACGTGCCCGAACGGGTCGGCGAGCGGCAGCCCCTGGTCGTACAGGAAGAGGACCGTGCCCCGACGGCGGGCCCGGTCCCAGGCGAAGAACTCCGGTATGTCGGCGAGGGTGTTGAGGAACAGCTCGGCGACGCGGCCCTCGTGCCGGACCACCTCGCGGCGGCTGCGGTCGGAGTCCGGCAGGAGCACCGCCACGTCGAGGTCGCTGGTCGCGGTGGCCCGCCCCTGGGCGAGGGAACCGCCGAGCACGGCGCCGAGGGCATCCGGGAAGCGCCCCGCGACCAACCGCAGGGCCTCGCCCCGAGCCGTCTTCTGATCATCCATGGGTGCTCATCGTGCCAGCCCCGGCCCCGGGCGACGGTCCGGCCCCGCCCCGGGCGCGGATCGGGCACCGACGTGCGTGACGTACGTGACGTGTGCGATGTCGCGACGTGTGCGATGTCGCGACGTGTGCGACGTACGGGCAAGTCACGCGGCTGCCGCGAACATCCCCTCCGCCTCCTCGGCAGCGCGGGCCAACACGGCGGGGTCCGGTCGTAGTTGTGCGACCACACCGTCGACGTCGCGCAGACCCGCCCTGTGCAGGAGCCGCTTCTCGTTGGTGACCCACTCGCCGCGCGCCGCCAGCACGGCGTGGGCGGTCTGCAGAGCGGCCGTGGCGAGCGATCCCGCGACCTCGGTGGCCTGTCCGCGCGGTACATGGGCGGACCTGGTGTACCGCAACGTCATGGCCGCGCGCTGCCGCCATATCGCGGGTGCGGCCTCGCGGAGGGCGTCCGGGTACGCGGGGCGGGGCAGCGTGCCGCGCAGCACCTGGTTGACGGCGAGTTCACCGACGACCAGGTAACTGGGGATCCCGGCGAGGTGGAACATCAGCGGCTCCCAGCGGAAGCGCCCTCGCCGGGCCTCAGCGAGTTCGTGCTCGACGACGTCGAGGTCGCGGTAGTGCACGTCCACACCGCGGCCTTCGACCGTGAACCACGCCCCGCCGTTGAACACGCCGCCGCCCCAGCCCCCGATCCCGGACACCTCACCGGCCCAGCCGATGGCACGCAGGTCGGCCGGGTCGAAGTGGCCGCGGTAGTACACCGCCAGGTCCCAGTCGCTGTCCGGGGTGTGCGTGCCCTCGGCGCGTGAGCCGCCGAGAGTGACGGCGTGGACGGCGGGCAGGGCCGCAAGCCGGTCGGCGATGCGGTCGAGGAACAGGGCGTCGGTCATCAGGGAGTCCGATCGTGTGATGTCACGTCGAGGACGCTTCGTCGTGTGGGGGTTTCGTCGTACGGAGGTCGTATGGGTGTCACGGTCAGGTGTCGATGATCTGTAGGGACCCCCACAGGGCGAAGGTGGCGGCGAGCAGCGTCAGGGGCACGGTGAGCAGGCCGAGTACGGTGAATTCCTTGAGGCGGACCTCGTGGTCGTGGTGGTGGATGATGCGCCGCCACAGGAGCGTGGCCAGCGAGCCCGCGTAGGTGAGGTTGGGCCCGAGGTTGACTCCGAGGAGGACGGCCAGAACCGCTCCGGGGCCGGAGGCGGCGGCCGGCGGGGCGAGGGCAAGCACCGCGGGCAGGTTGTTGATCAGGTTCGCGAGGACGGCGGCGAGCGCGGCGGTGCCGAGCAGCGCGGGCAGCGCGGTGCCGTCGGGCAGGGCGTGGCCGAGCACGTGGCCCAGGCCGTTGTCGAGCACGGCGCGTACGACGATGCCGAGCGCGAGGACGAACGCCAGGAACGGCAGGGCGGCGGACCGCACGACGGCCGCCGGTGTGGTGCGGCGCCGGGCCAGCGCGCGGACGGCCATGACCAGGGCACCGGCCGCCGCGGCCCACGCCGGGTCGGCCCCGGCCGCGGAGGTGAGGGCGAACCCGGCGAGCGTCGCGGCCACCGTCACCATCGCGAACAGCGGCAGTTCGGCCGGGTCCTGCTCCCCGTCGTCCGCCGTGGGCGCGGCGAGTTCGGCGGCGAAGAAGCGGCGGAACACGGCGTACTCGACGGCGATCGCGGCCAGCCACGGCAGCAGCATCAGGAGAGCGAAACGCGTGAAGGAGAGACCGGTGGCCGTGAAGGCCAGCAGATTCGTCAGGTTCGACACCGGAAGCAGCAATGACGCCGTGTTCGACAGATGGGCGCACGCGTAGGCATGGGGTTTCGCCCGGGCGCCCATCCGGGTGGCGGTCGCGAAGACCACAGGAGTCAGGAGGACCACCGTGGCGTCCAGGCTGAGCGCCGCCGTGATCACGGACGCGAGGGCGAACACCGCCCCGAGAAGCCGCTGCGGGCGGTGCCGCGCCCACCGGGCCGTCCAGATGCCGCAAGCCCGGAACAGTCCCTCGTCGGCGCAGAGCCTGGCCAGCACGAGTACGGCCGCCAGGAAGCCGATCACCGGCCCGAGCCGGACGGCCTCCTCGCGCACGTCGTCGAAGGGGATGGCACCGCTGACGATCACGAGGGCGGCCGTCGGCACCGCGAAAACCGCCTCGGGTCGCCCGAAGGGGCGGACGACGGCACACACGAGTACAACGATCAGCGCGACGACGGACAGGGACTCAAGGAGCATGCCGTCGATCATTCACGCCGTCTGCGGCGACGGAGCCACCCACCCCCACGTGCCACGGCCAGGAAGGGATCCGCCCCACCACGTGGGCGAGTCCGACCACATTGCTTCATCTTCGGGATCGCGGGCACCAGTGCCGCATGAAGATACTCGTCGTCCTCGTCCTCATCGGCCTCGCCGCGGCCTGGTACCTGCAATCGCGAAAGCGGCGATGACCGCGCACCCTGGAGGCATGGCAGGCACAGCGCCGATAGTCGTGCATCCACCGTCCGGCACGGGAGGCCGTCGGGTGACCGTGCGCGGAGAGATCCTCGGTCTCGCGCACAGCGACGGTGACGTGATCGAGTTCCTGCGGCGTGCCGGTCTTCCGGAGGCGGCGGGCCTGCTCGACGACCCCGCGTGGGTGAAGTGGCGGGGCGGTCACGCGCACCGCTACGAGGCGGCGTGACGGGCGGCCCGGTACGCGTGCCGTGGCACGAGGTCACGCGAAGTCGCTCGAACAGGCCCGCCCGGCGTCGTCCGCCGCGGCCGCGTCGAGCACCAGGCGCAGCCGCCGCAGCCCCCTGCGCGTATGGCTCTTGACGGTGCCGAGCGGCATGCCCGTGCGCTCGGCGACCTGTGTCTGGGTGAGGTCCTGGAGGAAGGCGAGCGAAAGGACCTGCTGCTGGGGCAGGGGCAGGCGGGCGAGTGCCTCCCGGACGAGGACCCGGTCGACGACGGATTCCGGGTCGCAGGCGGGCGGCGGCGCCGTGTCCACCCGTCCGGCCACGGCGGCGAGCAGATCGCGGCGGCGGGTGCGTGCCGACAGGGCGTCAGCGACCTTCCTGCGGGTGATGCCGACGATCCAGGCGCCAAGCGCACCACGGTCCTGCCGGTATCCGTGCCGTCCCCGCCACACCGCGAGGAAGACCTGCTGCGCGACGTCCTCGGCCTCGCGGGCGTCGCCGAGCGAGCGGGCCGCCGCCGCGTGCACGGGGTCGCCCCAGCGCCGGTAGGTCTCGGCGAGCGCCTCCGGGTCGCCCGCCACGAGCGCGGCGGAGAGATCCGCCTCGGCCCGCGCCTGCCGCACCGGTGCGGCCTCGACCGGTGCGGGCGCTTCTCGTACCGCACCCCCTTCGGGCACTGCTGCCGTCACCCGCACGAGGACTCCTTCACGTCGGCGAAGACGGGAGGGCCCGGCGGGCACAACCGCCCGGCGGCCCCGGGCGGGGAGCGGCCTGCCTCCCGCTGTCGGCGACGTTCCTACGGGCCCGCGCGACGCGGCAACACGCATCGTTCTTGCGTCGTATCGTCGACGTCGTGGAAAGGGTCGAGGTCATGGAAACGGCCGGGATGACGGAAGCGGCCGGGATGACGGAAGCGGCGGAGCACTCGACGGCCGCCCCGGCCCCAGCCGCCCCCGCGGCCCCAGACGTCCCAGCCGCCCCCGCGGCCCCCGCGGGCCTCGCCACCGGTGCCGTAGCGCGGATGCTGGGCGTGGCCCCCACCACGCTGCGCTCCTGGGACCGGCGCTACGGCATCGGGCCCGACCGGCGTGCGGGCACCAAGCACCGGCGCTGGGCACCGCACGACATCGCCGTGCTCAAGGAGATGTGCAGGCTCACGTCGTCCGGGGTGCCACCGGCGGAAGCCGCCCGCGCCGCCTCCCGGACCGCACCGGGCGGCACGGCAGGGCGCGGACCCGAGGACGTCGGCACACCACCGTCACCAGGGCCGCCCGGCGGTGGCTGGGGCCCGCTGCCCCTCGGGCGGGTCCGCAAGGAGTGCCGGGGCCTGGCACGGGCCGCCGTGCGGCTCGACTCGCCCACGGTGGACGCGCTGCTCGACTCCGTGCTCGCCGCGCACGGCCTGGTGACGGCCTGGGACGAGGTGATGATGCCCGCCCTCAGAGCCGTCGGACGCAAGTGGGAGACCTCGGGGGAGCGCTATGTGGAGGTCGAGCACCTGCTGTCCTGGCACATCTCCTCCGCGCTCCGCCGCATCCCGGCCGCACGCGCCCCGTCAGGGACCGGGCCGCCCGGCCCGTCCGGCCCGCCCGTCCTGGTAGCGGGCGTCCCGGGCGAACTGCACACCCTGCCCATGGAGGCCCTCACCGCGGGCCTCGCCCAGTACGGCGTACCGGTGCGCATGTTCGGCGGCGCCGTACCGGGGGCGGCCCTGCGGGCGGCGGTGCGGCGGGCGGGGCCCGGCGTGGTGGTCCTGTGGTCCCAGTCGCGTACGACCGCGAGCGTTCCCCTGGTCCGGCATCTGGACGCCATCGACTGGGGCGTGCCGGGGGCCAGGCACAGCGCCCTGGTCATGGTCGCGGGCCCGGGCTGGGCGGGGGCACGGCTGCCCGACGGCGTGGTGTACCCGCAGAGCCTCGGCGAGGCGCTGGGCCTGGCGCGCGAGTTCTCCGTACGAGGGCGGGCCCCGGGCTGACGGCGGGGCGGCGGGGCCGGGTCATGTACCGCCCCTGGCCTGCTGGAACCGGGCCAGGCCCGCGGACAGTTCCAGGAGCGGCTCGGGATAGTCGTACGCTGCCCGCTCCTGGCCGACGAGCTTCCACGGCTCGTGCGCCGCGGCGCCCTGAAGGCCCTTCAGCTCGGGGACCCAGCGGCGTACGTACGTGCCGTCCGGGTCGTGGCGCCTGCCCTGGAGCACCGGGTTGAGTACGCGGTTGGGCCGGGTGTCGTTGCCCGTGCCCGCCACCCACTGCCAGTTGAGCTGGTTGTTGGCGATGTCGCCGTCCACCAGGTGGCGCAGGAAGTGCCGGGCGCCGACGCGCCAGTCCACGTACAGGGTCTTGGTCAGGAAGCTGGCGACCAGGAGGCGGCCGCGGTTGTGCATCCAGCCCTCGTGGGCGAGCTGGCGCATCGCCGCGTCGATCACGGGGAAGCCGGTGCGCCCCTCCTTCCACGCGGCGATGTCGTCAGCGGCCTCGTCCTCGCCGCGCCAGCGGTCGCCGCGGCCGCGGTAGTCGTCGCGGGCCGTCGCGGGGCGGGCGGCGAGCACCTGGTGGTGGAAGTCCCGCCAGCACAACTGCCGTACGAACGCCGTCGCGCCCGGGCCTTCCTTCTCCCCGGCACGGTGGACGGCCTCGACGGGCGAGAGGGCGCCGAAGTGCAGATACGGGGAGAGGCGCGAGGTGCGGTCGCCCGGCAGATCGTCGTGCCCGTCGCCGTAACCGGCGATCCCCGACCGCAGCCACGCCAGCAGCCGGGACCGCGCCTGCGCCTCGCCGCCCGCGGGCACGCCCGGCGACACGCCCCGTACGTCGGCACGGGACGGCACGGGTTCGGAGTCCACGCCGTCCGGGACGCGGACGGCGCGCGGCGCGGTGAGCGGGTTCCGCTTGCCCTGCTGTGCCCAGCGCCTGAAGTACGGCGTGAAGACGGCGAAGTGGTCGCTGCCCGCCGGTGTCACGGCGCCGGGCGCGACCGCGGTGACCACGCCGTCGTGGACGTGCAGGGTGCGGCCCCGCCCGGTGAGGGCGGACCGCAGCCGCTCCTCCCGGCCCTGCGCGTAAGCGCTGACCCCGCCCGACATGTGCACCGAATCCGCGCCCGTCGCGTCGACCACCGCGCAGACCTCGTCGACGACGTCGCCGGAGCGGACGACGAGGTGTCCGCCCCGGTCGCGCAGCGCCTCGTCGAGGGCCGTCAGGCAGTCGGCGAGGAAGGCCGACCGGTTGGGCGTGGCGAACCCCGCCGCTTCGATGCGGTCGTCCCGCACGAACAGCGGGACGACACCGGCCGCCTCGTCCAGCGCCGCGCGCAGCGGCGGATGGTCGTGCACCCGCAGGTCGGACGTGAACAGCACGACCGAGACGTTCATGGCGCTACTCCTGGAACGGGAATGTGCGAGGCACGCGGGAGGGGGACTTGGCGGGGCGGCGGTACGGGGTGAGGCAGGGGGAGGCGCCGGGCGTGGGTGGCCTCCTCAGCCGGGGAAACGGCCGCTGCTGCGCAGCGTCCAGCGCCGCTCGGCGTAGGCCAGGTCGTCGCGCCACAGGCGGCCCGCCGCGGCACGCAGCAGCGGGCGGAGCAGGGGCGCGGCGGCGCGCGCGACCGCGAAACCGGGGCGCTCCGAGGTGGCGACGACCGCCTCGACCACGGCGGTGCGCGGGCGTCCCGCACGGTCAGGGGTGAGCGGCGTCGCATGGGACTCGACGACGGAACCCGCCCCCTCGCCCTCCGTGATGTGCATGACCACCGTACGGGGCTCGGGCGCCGTGAAGACCGCGCGCACCGGCACCACCATCCGGCTCGCCAGCTTGAACGAGACGTCCACGACGAACGCGTCCTCGTCCTTGTCCTTGTCGGCATGGGCATCGGCGTCGGCGTCGGCGTCCGGCTGCGGGGCGTGGGCCACCGTGAGATCGACGAAGGAGTACGGATGGAACCAGGCGCCGTGCCACGGGTCGAGCCGGTTGGCGATCACATCCTCCGGAGCGCACCGGCCGACCCCGGTGTAGACGGCGTGCACCGCGGACGCCAACGGCGGCCGGACCGGTAGGACGGGACGTTCCGTCGGCGGTTCGCCGCCGACGCGGTCGAGGCGGACCCACAGCAGGACGCCGTCGTCGTGGCAGGGATACGCGTCCCAGCCCGGGAACTCCCCGCCGTCCAGGGCGAGGCCGTGCCAGTGGCAGACGAGCGTGCCGCACCGCACCGGACTGTCCTTGAGGGGCGCGCCGAGGTGCGGACAGGCACCGGAGCCCGCGAGGAGCCGCCCGTCGGGCCCGCGCCACAGCACGACCTCCACCCCCGCGACCGTACGCCCAAGCGGCCGGTCGGCCCCCAACTCCCGGGAGGCGCCGAGCACGTACCAGTTGCCCGACGGCCTGCTCCGCGCGCGCCCGAGCGCGCTCGCGATGAGGGCGGGGCGTGCCTCGCGCCAGGTGGGGCGCTGCTGCTCCCAGGCGACGGGGCGGCGGCGGAGCCGCAGCGGTGAGAGCCCGCGCCGCGCGGCCCTGTCGCGCTTCATACGGCCCGCCGTGCCGCATCGCCCGCCGGAGCGTGTGTGCCGGGGCCCGGTTCAGGGCCCGCCGTACACGCGACGGCCTCTCGTACGCCCCCCGACGCCCTTGCCCCCACCGGCAGTCTGGCCGCGGCACGCGCCGCGAGCGCCGCCGTGAGACCCCGCAGCGCGACACCGGCCCGGCGCCGCCGCGGCACGGCCGCCCTGCGGTGCAGTACCGCGTAGCCATCGGCGGCGACGGCGTCCAGGATGCCGCCGTACAGCACGAAGGCGGTCCGCACGCACGGCCGTGACACCGGGTCGAGCAGGGCGATGCCGGGTGCGGCGCGCGCGTAGACCCGGCGGGTGAGCCGCTCCGTCTCCCGCAGCGCCGATGTGACCCGCCGGTCCGTGCGCCCGGTGGCCCGGCACCACTCCAGGAGCGCGCGGTCGGCGCCGTGGGCGGCGAGCAGGTCGGCGGGCAGATAGACGCGGCCGCGGTCGAGGTCCTCGCCCACGTCCCGCAGGAAGTTGGTGAGCTGGAAGGCGACGCCGAGGGACGCGGCGTAGGGCGCGGCTTGTTCGCGCGGCACCACCGTGCCGAGGACCGGCAGCATCTGCAGCCCGATGGCGGCGGCCGAGCCCCGCATGTAGGCGTACAGGTCGTCGTAGGTCGGGTAGTCCGTGACGACGAGGTCGCTGCGCATCGACGCCATGAAGTCCTCGAAGAGCGCGGGCGCGATGGCGTACCAGCGGGCGGTGTCGGCGACGGCACGGACCACCGCGTGCTCGCTGCGCCCGTGCCGCAGGCCTGCCGACAGGTCCGCGTGCAGCGCCCTGAGCGCGGCGGCGCGCTCCGTGGGCGGCGCCTGGGTACCGAGGCCGTCCACGATCTCGTCGGCCCACCTGGCGAAGCCGTACAGGGCGTGCACCGCGGGCCGCCTCTCGACCGGCAGCAGCCGTGTGGCCAGGAAGTACGTCTTGCCGTGCTGGGCGTTGAGACGCCGGCAGCGGGTGTAGTCGGCGCGCAGGCGGGCGTCCGTGATACCCGCGGCCGTCAGCTCGCGGTCCGTCACAGGGTGCCGCCTCTCTCGTAGGGGTCCATCGGTGTGGGCCGTGGTCCCGTGACCCGTGCCGCCGCCAGCTTCCCGGAGATCAGCACGGTCGGCACGCCGACGCCCGGCGTGGTGCCGCAGCCGGCGAGCACGGCGTTCACGGTCCCGCGTACGAGGTTGCGGGGCCGGAAGGGGCCGGTCTGGGCGAAGGTGTGGGCGACGGCGAAGGGTGTGCCGGCCGCATGGCCGTCCGCGGTCCAGTCCACCGGCGTGACCAGGCACTCCTGCTCGACGGCCGCGGCCACGCCGGGCAGTCCGCGCCGGTCGAGCTCGCCGAGCAGCTCGTCGCGGTAGCGGGGCGCGAGGACCTGCCACTCCTGCGTTCCCGGGCCGATGTCGGTGTTGGGGCAGGGCGCGAGGACGTAGAGGAGGTGGTGTCCTGGCGGTGCGAGCGAGGGGTCGGTCACGGTGGGGTGGGTGATGAGCAGCGACGGGTCGCTCATCGGGGTGCCGGTGCGGGTGAGCTCTTTGAACGTCTGCTTCCAGGCGCCGCCGAAGGACAGATTGTGGTGGGCGAGTCCGGGCCAGGAGCGGTCGGTTCCCGCGTGCAGGACGACGGCCGACGGTGAGTGCCGCAGTTGCAGCGGGCGGCGCGGCTCCCGGCCGAGGAGACGGTAGGCGACCGGCAGATCGGGGGTGAGGACGACGGCGTCGCACGGGATGCGGGCATGCTCCGTGACGACCGCGGTGACGCGTTCGCCGGTGCGCTCCAGACGGGTGACTGGGCTGTCGTAGTGAAAGGTGGCGCCTGCGTCGGCCGCCGCGTCGGCCAGGGCGCGGGGGAGTGCGTGCATGCCGCCGCGCGGGAAGTACACCCCGGCGACGGTGTCCATGTAGGCGATCACGGCGTACGCGGCGAGCGCGCGCTCCGGTGGGACACCCGCGTACAGCGACTGGAAGGTGAAGACGCGCCGCAGCCGCTCGTCGGACAGGAAGCGGCCGATGCGGTGATCGAGGCGGCCGAAGCCGCCGAGGGCCGCGAGGCGCGCCAGATCGGCGGAGAACAGGGCGAACGGCGAATCGAAGTTCGTGTCGATGAAGCGCCGCATCTGGACGGCGTACAGCTTCGTCAGCCAGGCCCGCAGATGCCGGTACCCCACCGCTTCGCGGGCGCCCGCGAAACGCTCCACCTCGGTCTCCATGGCGACGGCGTCGGTGTGGACGTCCAGGGCGGTGCCGTCGGCGAACCGGGCCCGGTAGGCCGGGTGCAGGGCGAGGAGTTCGAGCCGGTCGGAGAGCCGGTCGCCGACGGCCGCGAACGCCTCCTCCACCAGGTCCGGCATGGTCAGGACGGTCGGCCCGGTGTCGACGCGGTAGCCGCCGAGCTCCCGCAGCCCTGCCCGGCCGCCCGGCTGCCCATTCCGTTCCACGACGGTCACCCGGCGGCCCGCACCGAGGAGGTGCAGCGTCGCGGAGAGCCCGGCGAGACCGGCGCCGACCACCACGACGTGGTCGGTCGGACCGCGCAGGGTGCGCGGCTGCCGCGTCACGGGGCGCCTCCTCGACCGAGGGCCGTCGCTGCCCGGCCCTGTACGAGGGCTGCCGCTGCGCCCGCCCCGCCCGCTCCGGTCGCCGTGGCGAAGAGCTGGACCAGCCGGTCGGCCACGTGCAAAGGCGCCTGCACGCGTGCGAGGCGGCGGGTGCCCTGGGCCACGAGCCGCTCGATCCTGGACTCCACGACGGCGCGGGCCCCCGTGTCGTCGAGTGCCGCACGCACCCGGTCGAGCAGGTCCGGCGACAGCTCGGGATCGCCAAGGGCGCGGCGCAGGAGCGCGAGCGTGCCACGGTCCCCGCGCGCCTCGGCGCGGGCCGTCGCCACGGCGACGAGATAGGTGAGCTTGCCGTCCCTGATGTCCTCCCCGCAGGGCTTGCCGCTGGCCCGCGGATCCCCGAAGACCCCCACGAGGTCGTCCCGCAATTGGAAGGCGATGCCCGCGCAGCGTCCCGCCGAGCAGAGCGCCTCCGTGGTGCCGGGGCGGGCGCCCGCGAGCGCCGCGCCCAGGGCGAGCGGCCGCTCCACGGTGTACAGCGCGCTCTTCAGACAGGCGATACGCACCGCCCGCGCGACGGAGCGGCTGCCGGTGGCCTGGCTGTGCAGGTCCAGATACTGGCCCGCCACCATCTCGGTGCGCATCGCCCGCCAGATCTCCTGGACCCGGTGCCGGTGCGGCGCCGCCGGGACGGCCTCCGCGAGCACGTCGTCGGCCCAGGCGAGGGCCAGATCACCGGCGAGCACGGCGGCGGACGTGCCGAAGGCGGGGGCGGCCCGTACGGCGGGGGAGTCCGGGTACTGGTCCGCGAGGTCGGCGTGCACGGAGGGCCCGCCCCGGCGCAGCGGCGACGCGTCCATCACATCGTCGTGGATCAGCGCGCACGTCTGGATCAGCTCCACCGCGGCGGCGACGCGCAGCGCGGCCCGCACGGTGGCAGGCGTGTGCCCGCCCGCCGCGCGCATCCCCCACCACAGGAACCGGGGGCGGATGCGCTTGCCGCCGTCGAGCGTGAAGCCCACCACGCGCCGGGCGATGTCCTCGGCGAACAGCGGATCGACGGCGGCGGCCTCGGCGGCACGCCCGCGCAGCACCGCGCCCAGCGTCTCCTCGACGGCACCCACGACATCCGCGTCCACGACATCCGCGTCCACGACATCCGCGTCCACGACGTCTGCGTCCATGGCTTTCGCCTCGGCGGCTTCCGCGTCGACGGTCTCCGCGTCGACGGCTTCCGCCGGACGGAAGCCGCCGCCGTCGCAGGCGTGACGGCCGTGCGCGGGCGCACCGGGAGAGGGGTGCTCCTTGACTTCGGTGCGGCGCATCGCGCGTCCTCCCAAGACGTTCGTGCTGTCGGGTCGTGCGGTAGTGGTTCCGGTTGAGGGCCCGCCACGGATGCAGGAAGCGGAGAAATGATGCAGAAGGACGCACCCGATCAGGTCGCTGCATCCGATCAGGGCGATGCCGGGGAATAACTCCGGGGTTCCACGGAAACCCGCACGGAAACCCACACGATCTCTGTCATCACCGCGACACCTGGGAGCCGGGAGCTGATGTGCGCACATGCGGGCACGACACGGACGTGGCGATCGTGGGCGCGGGTGCGGCAGGCCTGTCCCTGGCCCACTGGCTGCGTTCCGGTTCACCGGCGGGCCGGGCCGCGTCCCTGACGGTCACCCTGATCGACGCGCCCCCGGGACCCCTGCGCCCCGCCGAGCGCACCTGGTGCTTCTGGGAGCGCCCCGGCGGTCCTTTCGACGCCCTCCTGGCCTCCTCGTGGCAGCAGCTCAGGGTCCGTGGGCGGACGGGCGGCGCCGTCGTCGGACGCCCCGCGCCCTTCCGGTACAAGATGCTCAGCTCCGCCACCTTCACGTCGTACGTCGAGGGCCTCCTGGACGCGGCGCCGCATGTGCGCCGTCTGGAGGCACGGGTCACCCAGGTGCGGGACAGCGGGGACGGCGCCGAGGTACGGGCCGTCACGGCCGGGGGCGCCCCGATGCAGGTGCACGCCCGCTGGGCGTTCGACTCGCGGCCCCGCCGCCCCGAACCCGCGAGGACCGCGCTGCTCCAGCACTTCCGCGGCTGGTTCGTGCGCACGGAACAGCCGTGCTTCGACGCGTCGGTGGCCGACCTGATGGACTTCCGCACCCCGCAGCCGTCCACGGGCCTGTCGTTCGGCTACGTGCTGCCGCTCAGCCCGCGCACGGCCCTCGTGGAGTACACGGAATTCTCCCGCCGGGCGCTCTCCGACGAGGCGTACGACCAGGCCCTGCGCCAGTACGCCGAAGAGGTGCTCGGGCTGCGGGCCTACGAGGTGACGCGGACCGAGCAGGGCGCCATCCCCATGACGGACGGCCGCTTCCGGCGCCGCGACGGCGCCTGTGTGTTCCGCATCGGCACCTCGGCGGGCGCCACCCGCCCCTCGACCGGCTACACGTTCGCGGGCATCCAGCGCCAGACCCGCGCCGTCGCCGCCGCCCTGGCCGGGGGCACGACACCGGTGCCCCCGGCCGCGTACCCGCCGCGCGCCCTGCTGATGGACGCGGTTCTGCTGCGGGCACTCGACACCGGCCGGGTGCGCGGCGCCGACTTCTTCACGGAGCTGTTCCGGCACGTCCCCGCCGAGCGCCTGCTGCGCTTCCTGGACGCGGACACCCGGGTGTGGGAGGACATCGCCATCGGCCTGCGCACCCCCGTCGGACCGATGCTGCGCACCCTCGCCGAACTGCCGCTCACCCCCCGGCGCGCGACCCCGGCCGCGGCTCCCGGACGGCGGGTGCGGAGGTGACGCCCGCCGGGTGGCCGGGGGCGCGGTCGGCGCGGTGGCGACCGGGTACGGGTGCGCCCCGACGGGGACGTGACCGCCGGGCTGAGATCCTCCTGCCCGCGCCCGGCAGCCGTCTGATCGGCGCGGACGCCCCTCGCGTCGCCGTCGTGGGCGGCGGGATCGCGGGCCTTGCGGCCGCCACCGGGCTCGCCGAGCGCGGGGTGCGGGTGACGGTCCACGAGCGGGACGCCCACCTCGGGGGACGGCTCGCCGGCTGGCCCGTACGGCTCGCCGACGGCAGCCACGCCACCATGAGCCGGGGCTTCCACGCCTTCTTCCGGCAGTACTACAACCTGCGGGGACTGCTCCGCCGCGTCGACCCCGGCCTCACGATGCTGCGGGGACTGCCGGACTATCCGCTGCGGCACAGCGACGGCCTGTACGACAGCTTCGCCCGGGTGCCGCGCACCCCGCCCTGGAGCGCCCTGGGCTTCGCCGCCCTGAGCCCCTCCTTCGGCTGGCGCGACATGGCCGGGATGAACCCGATGGCGGCGCTGCCCCTCCTGGACGTGCGGGTGCCCGACGTCTACCACGACCTGGACGGCACCAGCGCCTGGGACTACCTGGAGGGCATCGGCTTCCCCCCTTCGGCACGGCACCTGGCCTTCGAGGTGTTCTCCCGCAGCTTCTTCGCCGACCCGCGCGAACTCTCCGCCGCCGAACTGGCGCTGATGTTCCACATCTACTTCCTCGGGTCCAGCGAGGGCCTGCTCTTCGACGTGCCCGCCGAACCGTTCCCCGCCGCCCTCTGGGACCCCCTGGCCGGTTACCTCACCGGGCTCGGCGTCGACCTGCGCACCGGCCACAGCGTCGACGCCGTGACCCCGCACGAGGGCGGTGGCCTGAACGTGACCTGCGACGACGGGCCCACGCGGCATTACGACGCCGTGGTCCTCGCCCTGGACGCGGGCGGCCTGCGGCGGCTCGTCGGCGCGTCGGCCGGGCTCGGCGACACACCGTGGCGCCGCCGTGTGGCCCAACTGCGCGACGCCCCGCCGTTCCTCGTCTCCCGGCTGTGGCTCGACCGTCCTGTCGCCGCCGACCGCCCCGGCTTCCTCGGGACCAGCGGCTACGGAGGGCTCGACAACGTCAGCGTCCTCGACCGGTGGGAGGGCGAGGCGGCCCGCTGGGCACGGCGCACCGGGGGATCGGTGGTGGAACTGCACGCCTACGCGGTCGACCCCGCCGCCGACCGGATCCGGGAGCAGAAGGACCTGCTGGCGCAGTTGCACCGGGTCTACCCGGAGACGGGGGAGGCCCGGATCGTCGACCAGCGGCACGAGTGGCGCGCGGACTGCCCCCTGTTCACCGTCGGCTCGTACGCGGACCGCCCCACGGTCCGCACCCCGCACCAGGACGTGCTGGTGGCCGGTGACCTGGTGCGCACGGACCTGCCGGTCGCCCTGATGGAGCGCGCGGCGACCAGCGGCTTCCTGGCCGCGAACGCGCTCCTGGAACGGTGGGGGGTGCGCGGCCAGACCCTGTGGACCGTGCCCGCGCGGGGGCGCTCCGCCGTGCTGCGGGCGCTGGCTTCACGCGGGGGCGAATAGGGCGCCTGCCGCGCTGCCGGGACCGCTGGAACCTCCGGGACCGCTGGAACCTCCGGGACCGCTCAGGCCTCCGGGGCCCCCGTGATCGGCGCGGCCGCAGCGCCTCCGGGGCCGCCGTGACCGCCGCGGCCGCAGCGCCCGCGGGACCGCCGCCCCTCCCGGGCCCCGGGACCGCCGGGCCCCCACCGCAGAGCCATCGATCCTGGCCCACCTGCCGCAACGGGGCGGGCCCGGACGGCTGACCCCGGCGAATCACCGCCCCCGCGCCGGGCCGATGTCAGTGCCCCCTGCGACGGTGGAGACATGACCACCGCCTCGCACACCGCACCCGGCGACCTGGTCGCAGCCTTGCGCCTGCCGGTGTGGAACACCCTGTCCGCCCGCGCCGAAAGCCTGCGCCGGGCGCTGCCGCCCCGCCCCGACGCCCCGGCCGCGCGCTATGCGTGGCTGTGCTCCCTCACCCCCGAGCAGGCCCGTGACGCGGCCCTCCTCGACCACCTGGACGCCCTGTGCGGGCACCTCGCCGGACACCCGGCCCTCGGGTACGACGCGGACGACCCGCTGCCGGACGCCGCCCTCCAAGCCGCCGAAGGGTTCAACCCGCAGCTCACCTCGCTCATCGTCCGCTATCGCAAGGCACGCGCCGCGGGCTGACCGGACACGTGGCCGGAAATCCCCCTACCGTCGGCACCACCGGGATCGTCATCGTGGTCGAGATCGTCGTCATCGGCCCGGTACGTGAACCACGGTGCGCGGGGGCCGTCTGCCAGGAGGTGTGGTCATGCGGATCCCCGGACCCGAGCCGCGCGCGGACGGCGGGGTGGGCGCCGTCGCGGAAGCGGGCGGACTGCACACCTACCAACTGCGCCTGCACGCCGAGTACGGTCCGGTCGTGCGGTTCCAGCTCCCGGGCGCCGACACGGCCGTGTCGATCGCCGACCCCGTACTCCTGGAGGCCACGGCCCACATCGACAAACGGCCGGAGCGGCTCTTCGAGTTCCTGGCCCCGCTGTGCGAGGCGGAGAACCTCCAGGTGCTCGACGCCGATGAGCACACGCCGTGGCGCCGGGTGCTGTTGTCCGTCTTCGCCGGACGCCCCTCGCACGAACGGCACTTCGCGCGGTTCGCCGCGCTCACCACGGAACTCGCGGACCGCTGGGCCGAGCGAGCGGCGGAAGGACCCCTGGCCCTGCAGAAGGACCTCACGGCGCTGACGCTGCGGATGATCTGTGAGTACGCCCTGGGCGGCGAGGCCGCGGATCCCGACCGCGTGACGGACGCGTTCGAGGAGGTCCTCACCGAGTACCTGGGGCGGCTGTACCAGGTGCCGCTCCCCGGCACGCAGGAAGAGCGCGCCCGGCGCGCGGAGGCCGCCCTCGACTACTTGCGCAAGACGGTCGACCGGGTCGTCGAGGCGCACCGCGCCGGTGGCCGCACGGACCGGAGCGATCTGATCGGCGCGCTCGTGGAGGCCGGTGAGCGGCCCGCACGCATCCGGGACACGGTCATGGTGACTCTCCTCGCCGCCCACCACACCACCGGTGTGGCCGTCTCCTGGGCCCTGCATCTGCTGGCGTCGAACCCCGTAGCGGCGGCGCGAGTCGTCGACGAACTCGACGAGGTGCTCGGCGACCGCGCGACGCCCGACTACGCCGACCTCAAACGCCTGACCCGCCTTGAGATGGCGCTCAAGGAGTCGATGCGGCTGTACCCGCCGGGCCCGTACGGCGCCCGCGAGACGACGGAGGCGCTCACCGTCGGCGACTACGAGATCCCGGCGGGCGCGACGGTCTTCTATCCGTTCTGGGCCGTCCACATGAACCCCGAACACTGGCCGGACCCGGAGCGGTTCGACCCCGAGAGGTTCACCCCGGAAGAGACCGCCAAGCGGCCGCGGCTCGCCTACCTCCCCTTCGGCCTCGGCCCACGTAGCTGCGAGGGCGCGGGCCTGGCGATGGTCGAGGCCGAGCTGGTCCTGGCCGTGCTCCTCAAACGCTTCCGGTTCCGCCCCGCGCCGGGACACGAGGTGACGCCGATCGAACGGTTCGTGCTCTGGGCCGCCGACGACATCCACATGATCGTCACGCCGCGGGACGCGTGACGCGTGCACCGCGGCTCCGTGGAGAACATTTCTCCAAGACGGGTGCTGCCGGGTCGGGCACGGTGGGGGCATGCACAGTGACGGAGCGGGAGAAGGCTGGGACGTCGTGCGGCCCGCGCGGCGCACGGGTGCGCCGGTGGTGGACGGTGTCCGCATGGCCGGGTACCGCTGTCCGGAGTCCGGGGGCCTGGACATGCACGTGTTCCCGCAGCCCTTCTTGACGGTCGTACTCGGCCTCGGGGGGCCGCCGTTGAGCGTGGAGAGGGACCAAGGGAATACGGGGAGCGTGGACCGGCGTGCCGTGGGCAGTCTGGTGGCCGGTCCCGTCCCCGGCCCGACGCGCGTACGGGGGGCGTCGTTCGCCTGCGTCGAGCTGCGCCTGTCACCCGTGGCCGCCTACTCGGTCCTCGACGCCGCGCCGGTGGACCTGCACACCACGGTGGCCGGTCTTGAGGACCTGTGGGGCGGGCACGGGGGGCGGCTGAGCGAACGGCTGGCCGGGGCGGGGACGTGGCCGGAGCGGTTCGCACTGGTCGAGACGTTCCTGGCGGGGCGGAGCGAGCGGGGCCCTTCGGTGGACGCGGAGGTGGTGGCGTGCTGGTCGCACATCGTGGCGCGGCGGGGCCGGGTGAGGGTCGGTGCACTGGCGGCCGCGACCGGTTGGAGCCGCAAACGGCTGTGGTCCCGGTTCACCGCTCAACTCGGCCTCACCCCCAAGCGCGCGGCCATGCTGGTCCGCTTCCACCGCGCGGCCCGCCGCCTCGCCGCGGGCGCGGACGCCGCGCAGACCGCGCTTGCCTGCGGCTACGTCGACCAGTCCCATCTGCACCGCGATGTGCGTGCCTTCACCGGCTGTACGCCCAGTGCCCTGGCACGGACGGTGAGTTCCATCGATCCGGACGCCGACACCGAACGAACCAAATGAACCGAGCAAATCGAGCAAACCGGACAAACCAAGTGAACCGAACGATGAGAGTGAAGGGGAAAGCACCGTGACGGACAACGAGGATCAGGCCGCGGTCGGGGCCGCACCGGCGGACGCGGCCGACGTCGGCCGGATCGTCCAGTTCGCGTTCGGCAGCATGGCGGCGCAGACGCTGCGCGCGGCACTGCGGCTGCGCGTGGTCGAACTCATCGGTGACGAGGAGAAGGACGCCGCCGACGTGGCCGCCCTCGCCGCCGCGGCGCCGCAGCCCATGCTCAGACTGCTGCGCGCGATGACGAGCCTCGGCCTGCTCGAGGAACGCGCCCGGGGCACCTTCGCCGTCACGTCCGCGGGCGCCCTCCTGGATCCCGGACGCCCGGGGTCGCTCGTTTCCCTCGCGCGGATGTTCACCGAGCCCATGATGCTGCGGTCCTGGGAGCAGCTCGACGACAGCGTCCGCAGTGGCGACGTCGCGTTCGACAAGATCCACGGCACGGACTTCTTCGGCCACCTCAAGGAGAACCCCGAGCTGTCGGCCGCGTTCAACGCCGCGATGGGCGAGGCCGTCCGCCAGACGGCGTCAGTCCTGCCGCACGTGGTCGACTTCAGCCGGTTCAGCACCGTCATGGACGTCGGTGGCGGCAACGCGACCCTGCTCAGCGGTGTGCTGGCGGCGCACCCCGCCCTCGCCGGAGTCGTCTACGACACCGAGGAGGGCCTGGCCCAGGCCCCGGAGACGCTGCGCGCCAACGGCCTGGAGGACCGCTGCTCCCTGGTCCCCGGGGACTTCTTCCGCTCGGTGCCCGAAGGCGCCGACCTGCACCTCATGAAGAGCATCGTGCACGACTGGCCGGACGAGCGTGTCGTCACGATCCTGCGCAACTGCCGGGCCGCTCTGCCGGCCGAGGGCCGGGTCCTGATCGTCGAACCCGTGCTGCCCGAGGTCGTCGACCCCGAGACCGCGGGGAACACCTACCTGAGCGACCTCAACATGCTGGTGAACGTAGGCGGCAGGGAACGCACCCGGACGGAGTTCGAGGAACTGTGCGGCCGAGCAGGCCTCACGGTCACGTCGGTGACCCCACTGGCCGGGGCCGGCCCCTTCCATGCCGTCGAGGCCGCCGTGGGCGGCTAGCGAGCGGCTTGCGGACGGCCGGTTGAGGGTGGGCGGTTGGCGAACGGTCAGCGGACGGGGAGCGCCTTTCGACGCTCGCCGTCAGGCCGCGGGCCGAAGATGCGCCGCTCCGCCTCCGTTATCGGTACGTCGTTGATGCAGGCCTCGCGCCGCGCCATGAGTCCCTCCTCGGTGAACTCCCACAGCTCGTTGCCGTAGCTGCGCCACCACCGGCCGTCCGCGGTCCGGCACTCGTACTGGAACCGCACGGCGATCCGGGCGCCGTGGAAGTCCCACAGCTCCTTGCGCAACGCGTAGTCCCGCTCCCGGGACCACTTCTCGCGCAGGAATTCCACGATCTCGGCGCGGCCGGTGACGAACCGGTCCCGGTTCCGCCAGACCGAGTCGACGGTGTACGCCGTCGCCACGCGCTCGGGGTCGCGGGTGTTCCACGCGTCCTCGGCGGCCTGCACCTTCCGCAGGGCGCTCTCCTCGTCGAACGGCGGGAACGGGGGGCGTGCTGCCATGACGGTTCCTTCCCAGGAAACTCGGCGGGAGAACGAGCGTTCTCTGCTGCGGCCCCCACCTTAGAGAACGCTGGTTCCCCGGGGTAGCGCGTTTGCCCGCGCGGCAAATCCAGCGCCCGCCGAACTGCGTGTCCGTGCTGCGCGTACCTGCCCCGTGACACCCGTGAGGACCGTCCGTGACGGAGGGGTACGGTAGCCCTGCGGGGCAGTGAGGAGGACTTCGGTCGATGGACAGCACAGTCGCCACCGGGCGGGCGTTGGACGCGGCCGAGGAGCTCTTCTACCGGCAGGGCGTACAGACCGTCGGCATGGACGACATCCGGGCGGTGTCGGGGGTGTCCCTCAAGCGCCTTTACCAGCTCTTCCCCGCGAAGGAACGGCTCGTCGAGGCCTACCTGGAGCGGCGCGACGTGCGCTGGCGGGAGCGCCTTGCCGAGCACGTCGAACAGCACGAGGACCCCGAGCGGCGCGTCGTGGCCGTCTTCGACCAACTGGGTGAGTGGTTCGGGGAGCCCGGCTTCAACGGCTGCGCCTGGATCAACTCGTACGGGGAGCTCGGCGCCACCTCGGAGCCGGTCGCCCGCCAAGTGCGGCTGCACAAGGCGGCGTTCAAGGAGTATGTGGCGAACCTCGTGGCGCGGGCCGGTCTGCCCGCCGACCTCGGCGAGCACGTGTTCCTGCTGGCCGAGGGCGCGATGGTGAGCGCCGCGATCACCGGAAGCACCGCCCCGGCGGCGCACGCGGCGGAGGCGACCCGCCTCCTGATCGCCGCGCACCGGCGCTGATTGCTGCGCACGGGCGCTGATCGCCGCGTACCGGTGCGTCGCCGTACACCGGCGTTGACGGCAGTACACCGCGCCGCCCGCCACCCCGCGCGACCGTGCGCGGGGGAGCGGGCGGCCCGGCCGTCGGGTCAGGGGCGGCTGGTCAGATATCCGCCCATGGCGGTGAAGTACTCGGTCGCGGCGAGCTCGCGGCCGTCCTCGGTGCGGACGCGTGTGATGGCGAGGCCGTGGTTGCGGCCCGTGCGGGCGTCGGCCCCGGCGACGATGACCACGCCCTCGCCCTCGCGGTAGAAGATGCGGCCGGGGGTGCCGCCGTACTTCCCCTCGGACACGACCGCGGCCAGGACTTCGAGGCGCTTGCCCCGGTGGAAGGTGTAGGCGCTGGGGTAAGGCTCGGACTGGGCGCGCACCAGGCGCTCGAGGTCCGCCGCGGGCCAGGTCCAGTCGATGCGGCTGTCCTCCAGGGAGCGCTTGTGGAAGAAGCTGGCCCGGGTACGGTCCTGCGGGGTGAAGTCCTTGTCCCCGGCGGCGATCCGGCCGAGGGCGCCGATGGTGACGGGGGCGATGAGGTCGACGGTCTTGTGGAAGAGGTCGGTCGCGGTGTCCCTCGGGCCGACCGGCACGGACTCCTGGCGGACGATGTCGCCGGCGTCGAGCTCGTCGTTCATCATGTGCGCGGTGACGCCCACTTCGGACTCGCCGTTGATCAGGGCCCAGATCAACGGGGAGAAGCCCGCGTATTTCGGCAGCAGCGAGTCATGGACGTTCAGCGTGCCGTGGCGGGGGAGGTCGAAGAGGCGCGGCGGAATCCACGTACGCCAGTTGTTGGCGACGATGATGTCGGGGTCGGCGTTCTTGAGCCGCTCGAACAGTTCCTCGTCGTCGGGGCGGTTGCGGATGAGGACGGGGATGCCGTTCGCCTCGGCGAGATCGGCGACCGAGTCGCTCCAGATCTTCTCATAGGCGTGCTCGCTCTTGGGGTGTGTCACCACCAGCACCACGTCGTGCTCGGAATCGATGAGGGCCTGAAGGGTGCGGTGCCCCCAGGTCTGATAACCGAACATGACGACCCGCATGGGGTTCCTCCTCAGAGCAGGGATTGACCGGCGCCAGTAAAGCAAGGCTTACCTTAGTTTTCAATGTGTGTGCGCGATGCCCCAGTTGATGGGGGTGCTCATCCCTTTTGCCCTGTCGACACCGTCATCATTTTAGCTTAGGCTCACCTAAACTCCATGATGCTCAGGACTCATACGTCCCCAGTGGATCAAAGGGATAACGTACTTCGACATGAGCACGACTGCAGTTGAGCGCCCCGCACCCACCGTCATGGGGGCCCGTCGGCGCCGGATGGCGGGTTTGAGCGCGCTTGTGGCGGTCCTCGTGGTCGCGGCGGCCGTGTCCTTGGCCGTCGGCGCGCGGGCGTTGAGCCCCGCGGAGGTGTGGCACGGGTTGTTCGCGGAGCCGGAGTCCGATCAGCGGCTCACCGAGATCCGGCTCATCGTGGAGACCGTACGCGTGCCCAGGACGGTGCTCGCGATCGTGGCGGGGATCGCCCTGGGGGTCGGCGGAGCGCTGATCCAGGGTTATACGCGCAACCCCATCGCGGACACGGGCCTGTTGGGCGTGAACGCCGGTGCCTCGTTCGCCGTCGTGACGGCGATCGCCGTGTTCGGTCTCAGTGACCCGTTCCAGTATGTGTGGTTCGCCTTCCTGGGGGCGGCCGTCGCCGGTGTCGTCGTGTTCGGCGTCGCGAGCATCGGCCGGGGGACCGGCAATCCGCTGACGCTCGCCCTGGCCGGGCAGGGCATCACGGTGTTCCTCGCGGCGATGACCACGGCGGTCGCGCTTTCGGACCAGGCGTCGCTGAACGCGCTGCGGTTCTGGAACTCCGGCTCCGTGGCCGGTGTCGGCTTCGACGTCATCTGGCCGGTGACCGGGTTCGTCGCGCTCGGCCTGGTCCTCGCGGCCGTCACGCTGCCCGCCATCAACCTGCTCAACCTGGGTGACGATGTGGCCCGTGGGCTCGGCGTGAACATCGCGCGGAGCCGGATCATCGGCATCGTCGCCATCACCCTGCTCGCGGGGGCGGCCACGGCGGCGTGCGGACCCATCGCGTTCCTCGGGCTCATGGTCGCCCATATCGCCCGCTATCTGACCGGCCCCGACTACCGCTGGCTCGTGCCGTACGCGGGCCTGCTCGGCGCTGTCGTCCTGCTGGTCTGCGACATCGTGGGCCGCCTGGTCGTGCGCCCCGGCGAGTTGGACGCGGGTGTCGTCGTCGCTCTCCTCGGCGCACCGTTCTTCGCGGCCCTGGTGTGGCGCGGAAAGTTCAAGAAGGCGTGAACGTGACAGACGCGAAGTCCGTGCAGGCGGGGAAGCCCGACAAGCCCGGGGTGCCCGGAAGCGCCGGGAAGCCGGCGGTGGCGCCGGGCGTGCGGCTCGGCGGCCTCTCGTTCGTGTGGCGGCCCTACGTCCTCGGCGTCACGCTGCTCCTGGCCGGCGCGACCTTCCTGCTGTTCTGCCTGTCCATCGCCGTGGGGGACTTCCAGATCGGCCTGCCCCGGGTGATCGCGACGATCTTCGGCCGGGGCGAGCAGGTCGACGAGTTCATCATCATGGATCTACGGCTGCCGCGTGCCCTCGCCGGGATCGTCGTGGGCGTCGCACTCGGCGTCTCCGGCGCCATCACCCAGTCCATCGCCCGCAATCCGCTGGCCAGCCCGGACGTTCTGGGCATCACGGGCGGTGCGAGCGCGGTCGCGGTGTTCCTGGTGAGCGTGTCGGGCGGGACCGCGACGGCGGTCGTCAACTCCGTGGGCCTGTCCGCCGCGGCACTCGCCGGCGGCCTGTTTACCGGTCTGCTCGTGTACTTCCTGGCGTGGCGGCGCGGCGTCGACGGCTTCCGGCTCATCCTCATCGGAATCTCGGTGAGCGCCGTCATGGAGGCCATCACCACCTGGCTGCTCGTCTCGGCCGACATCAGGGACGTGGCGCGGGCCCAGGCGTGGCTGGTGGGATCGCTGGACAACCGGGCCTGGGAAGACGTCGAGATCGCGCTCTGGGGCACGCTCGTCCTTTTGGTCGTCGTGTCGTGCGCCGCGTTCCAGTTCAAGCCGATGCACTTCGGCGACGAGGTCGCCGCGGGCCTGGGCGTCCGCTACCAGACGGTGCGCGCGGTCCTGCTGCTGTGCGCGGTCCTGCTGGCCGGGATGGCGGTGAGCGCGGCGGGGCCCGTGCCGTTCGTGGCCCTGGTGGCGCCGCAGGTGGCGATGCGCCTCGCGCGCTGCCCCACGCCCCCGTTGGTGGCCTCGGGCATGGTGGGGGCGCTGCTGTTGATCGGCGCGGACCTCACCGTGCGCACGGCACTGCCGAACAGCCTCCCGGTGGGTGTGGTCACCGCCGCGATCGGCGGCCCCTTCCTCGTCTATCTGCTGGTACGGGCGAACCTCGGTCGGGGGAACGTCAGGTAACTGGTACAAAGGTGAGGCAAACCTTAATAAGCGAGGGGGGCTTGTGGTCGCGCAGTACATCACCGAGATCGAGTCCGGGGTCGTCGCCGACTCCCGGCTTGCAGCCAACGGCGTCACCGTCGGGTACGGCAGCCGGACCGTCATCGACGATCTCGACGTGGCGATACCGCCCGGGGTGATCACCACCATCATCGGCCCCAACGGCTGTGGCAAGTCGACCCTGTTGCGCACCCTGACGCGGCTGCTCAGGCCCACCAAGGGCACGGTCGTCCTGGACGGCGAGGACATCGTCAAGCTCAAGACCAAGGACGTGGCGAAGAAGCTCGGTCTGCTGCCGCAGGCACCGGTCGCGCCCGAGGGGCTCACGGTGTCCGACCTGGTCGCCAGGGGCCGCCACCCGCACCAGAGTTGGCTGCGGCAGTGGTCCGCCGACGACGCCGACGTCGTGGAGCGCGCCCTGGCCATGACCGGGGTCGCCGATCTGGCCGACCGCCCCGTCGACTCGCTGTCCGGCGGCCAGCGTCAGCGCGTCTGGATCTCCATGACCCTGGCGCAGGGCACCGACCTGCTGCTCCTTGACGAGCCGACCACCTATCTGGACCTGGCGCACGCGGTCGACGTGCTCGACCTGGTGGACGATCTGCACGAGTCCGGGTGCACGGTGGTGATGGTCCTGCACGACCTGAATCTGGCCACGCGCTACAGCGACAACCTCGTCGTGATGACGGAGGGTTCGGTCCTGGCGCAGGGGCACCCGCGCGACGTGATCACCGCCGAACTTCTGTACGAGGCGTTCGGCCTGCGGGCCAAGGTGATCGACGATCCGGTGGGCGACCGGCCGCTGATCGTCCCGATCGGTCGAACTCACGTACAGGTCGACGCGATTCAGCCAAGCGCAAATTGAGAGTTAGGCTAGGCTAACCTCATTTTGAGCGGTAAAGTTTGCCTGCCCCGACAGGGGCGCACCGGGCCCTCCAAGGGGCGTTCCGGCCGGCGTGAGAGCAAGGGATCTCGAATGCACCTCCAACGAACGACGCGTACGACGCCGTGGCGGCGGCTCGCGGCCGTGGTCTCCGCCGCGGCCCTCGGTGTCGGCCTCCTCGCGGGATGCGGTTCGGACGACTCAGACGACGGCGACAAGGACAGCGGCAACGCCGCGGCAGCGCCCGGCACGTTCCCCGTCTCGGTGGAGCACGCCTTCGGATCCACGAAGATAACCAAGGCCCCCAAGCGGGTCGTCTCCGTCGGCTACACCGACGACCAGGCGATCCTGGCGTTCGGCGTCAAGCCGGTCGGCATGGTCGACCAGTACCCGAACCCCGAGGGCAAGTCCCCCGACATCAACACCCAGTGGCCCTGGGTGAAGGACAAGTGGGGCGACACCAAGCCCGAGGTCGTCATGAAGAACGGCGACTCGGGCCCGAACTACGAGAAGATCGCCTCGCTGCGTCCTGACCTGATCATCGCGGTGTACTCCGAGATCGACAAGGCCGCCTACGACAAGCTCTCCAATATCGCCCCCACGGTGGGCCGCGGCAAGGCCGAGAAGGAGCCGTTCAGCGCTCCGTGGCAGGACAACGCGGTGCACATCGGCAAGGCGCTCGGCCAGGAGGACAAGGCCAAGAAGCTGGTGGACGGCATCCAGGCCAAGCTGGACACGGCCAAGAAGAACCACCCCGAGTTCGCCAAGCAGACGGCCGTGCCGCTGTCCTGGTACAAGGACTCGGTCGCGCCGTTCACCACCACCGACGTACGCGGACGCCTGGTGACGGGCATCGGCTTCAAGGGCCAGAAGAAGATCGACGAGGTCGCGGACGGCAAGTTCTTCACCGTTCTCTCCCCCGAGCGCATCGACCTCGTCGACGTCGACCATCTCTTCGTCATCAATGACGCGGCCGACCAGAAGGCCCTGAAGAAGTTCAAGCTCTTCACCAACCTGAAAGCGGTCAAGAAGGGCAACGTGTCCTATCTGCTCGACAGCGAGGGCCCGGCGGTCGGCGCGGCCATGTCGCAGGGCACGCTGCTTTCCCTGCCGTACGCGATCGACGAACTCGTCAAGTCGGTCGGCTAGGTGTGAGCACCACCGAAACGAGGGCCGCCCCGGCGGCCCTGCGCACGGCGACCGGGCGCGAGGCCACCCGGTGGGTCACGGCGCACTGCAGGCAAGTGCCCTGGCTGACAGCCGCCACCGTGCTCAGCACGGTGGCGGGCGCGGCGCTCCAAGTCCTGCCGGTGCTCCTGCTCGGCCGGGTGGTCGACGGGGTGGTCGACGGCGAGTCCCGCTCGGTCCTGATCACCGTCGGAGTCCTGATGGCGGCCGCCGCGCTGCTCGGCGCGGTGGCCACCGGAGTGTCGACCTATCTGATCGGACGCCTCGGCGCGGACCTGCTCGCGCAACTGCGGGAAGGCGCCGTCCGATCGGTGCTCGGCATGCCGAGCACCCGGATCGAGCAGGTCGGCCGCGGGGACGTGCTCTCCCGGGTCGGTGACGACGTGGCGGTCCTCTCCAAGGGCATCCGCATGGCCATCCCGACCGTCTTCTCGGCGGGCGTCCTCGTCTTCATCGCCACCGTCGGCATGTTCGGCCTCGACTGGCGGCTCGGCCTCGCGGGCGCCGCCGCGCTGCCCGCCTACGCCCTGGCGCTGCGCTGGTACCTGCCCCGGTCCGCCCCGCTCTACCGCAAGCAGCGCATCGCCCAGGCCGACCGCGCCCAGGCGCTGATCAGCGGCCTGAACGGGATCGACACCGTCCGCGCGTACCGCCTGGAGGACTCCTTCCGCGAGAAGGTCACCAGCGAATCGTGGCGGGTGCGCGAGTACGGGATCGAGGTGTTCCGGTTCTTCGGCCGGTTCGTCGGCAGGGAGAACCGCGCCGAGTTCATCGGCCTCGTCCTGATCCTCGTGGTGGGGTACGCCCTCCTGGAGGCCGACGCCGCCAGCCTGGGCGAGGTCTCGGCGGCCCCGCTGATGTTCCACCGCCTCTTCACCCCCCTCGGCGCCATCATGTTCACCTTCGACGAGGCACAGAAGTCGGGCGCGAGCCTGACCCGCCTCGTCGGCGTCCTCAGTGAGGACTCCGAGGACCGGCTCGTCGGCGACTCGACGGTCGCGCCCGCCGACGCCGTGCCGTACGCGGTGACGGTGGCGGGCCTGACGTACCGCTATCCCGACACCGAGCACCCCGTACTCAAGGACGTCGACCTGACGATCCCGGCGGGCGGTTCGCTCGCCCTGGTGGGGGCGACGGGCGCGGGCAAGACGACCCTGGCCGCGCTGATCGCAGGTATCGGGACGCCCGAGGCCGGGTCCGTGCGCATCGGTGACACCGACCTCGCCGGTCTCGACGAGGCCGGGGCGCGGGCCCTGGTGAGCATCCTGACGCAGGAGACCCATGTGTTCTCCGGCTCGCTCAAGGACGACCTGCGCCTCGCCGCGCCGCGGGCGACCGACGAGGAGCTGCGGCAGGCGCTGCGCACGGTCGGCGCCGACACCTGGGTCGACGCGCTGCCGGAGGGGCTCGACACCAAGGTCGGCGAGGGCGGCGAACGCCTGGACGTGACCAAGGTGGCCCACGTAGCCCTGGCCCGGCTCGTGTTGGCGCGGGCACCGGTGGTGGTGCTCGACGAGTCGACCGCGGAGGCGGGCAGCGAGGGGGCCGCCGAATTGGAGCGGGCCGTGCTCGCCGCGTGCGCGGGCCGGACCACGCTGTTCGTGGCCCACCGCCTCACCCAGGCGATGGCGGCCGACCGCATCGCCGTCCTCGACGCGGGCCGCGTCGTGGAGCAGGGCACGCACGACGAACTGGTGGCTCTGGACGGCAGGTACGCGCGACTGTGGCAGGCGTGGCGAGAAGGTAGTTAGGTAAGCCTTAGTCAGGTGCGGTCGAGTTCGGTTCCCGAGTTCGGCCTGTGGAAGGAAAAGCTGAGTCTCCGATGACGGAATCGCGCGCTGGTCTCGTACTGCTCACCCCTGAACGCCTGGCCGACGTACGCCGGCGTACGGGCGACTACTCCGACAGGACCCTCATCGAAGCCTGCGCCATCGGCCTCGAGTACTGGGCGACGGGCGAGGGCCCGAGCGGCATCGACCTCACCGCGGGCACCCTGTTCGCCGACGTCATCGGCTGGGTCGACAACGGCGGGACCGCACCCGGCGCATGGCGGCCCGGCGCGGACGGCCTGAGCATCACCGTCCCGGAGGGCGTCGAACCCGCCGAGGCGCAGCGCGCCCTCGACGACCTGGCCGACTTCCCCGACCGGCCGCTCGGCACCATCGGCCCCTCCGACGCGGCGGCGCGCCTCGAAGCCCTGGCGCGGTGGAACGACACCGCGGCCGACCGCGTCCGGCCGACCGTCGTGGAGATGTTCCTCGAACAGGCGCGGACCCGCCCCGACGCGGTGGCCGTCGTCGACGAGCGCCGCACCCTGACCTACCGTCAGGCAGCCGAGCTGTCCAGCCAGTTGGCGCACCACCTGCTCGAACGCGGGCTCGCCGCCGAAGAGGTGGTCGGCATATCCCTCGGCCGCTCCGCCGAGATGGTGATCGGCCTTCTCGGCGTGCTCCGGGCGGGCTGCGCCTTCGTGCCGCTCGACCCGCAGTGGCCCGCCGCCCGCCGTGCCGTCGTCGTCGACGACGCCCGGATCGTGGTGCAGCTCAACGCCACCGGCGGCCATGAACCTGGCGAACCGGAAGCCGTCGCCGTCGACCTCGACGCCTGGAGGTACGCCTCCTACCCCACCGAGGGGACCGGGATCACCACCCCCGGCGACTCCCTGGCCTACGTGATCTTCACTTCCGGTTCGACCGGGCGGCCCAAGGGCGCGATGATCCGCCACGAGGCCATCAGCGAACGCCTGCTGTGGCAGGTGAACGAGATCCTGGGCTTCGGCCACGACGACGCGTCGCTGTTCAAGGCGCCGCTGTCCTTCGACATCTCCCTCAACGAGATCTTCCTGCCGCTGGTGTGCGGCGGCAGGCTCGTGGTCCTGCGGCCCGGCGGCGAACGCGACCCGCACCACCTCATCGGCGTGATCGCCGAACAGCGCGTCACCTTCACCTACCTGGTGTCGTCCATGCTGGACGTCCTCCTGGAGATCGCCGGCGACTCCGGCCGCCTGGACAGCCTGCGGCACGTGTGGTGCGGCGGCGAGGTCCTCACCCCGGAGCTGTACGAGAGGTTCCGCACCCGCCTCGACATCCCCATGTACCACGGCTACGGCCCGGCCGAGACGACCATCGGCGTCTCCCACGTCATCTACCGGGGCGCCGCCGAACGCCTGTCGACGTCGATCGGCAAGGCCAACCCCAACACCCAGCTCTACGTCCTCGACGACGAACTGCGCCCGGTCCCCGTCGGCGTCGGCGGCGAGCTGTACGTGGGCGGTTTCCTGCTGGGCCGCGGCTACGTCAACGCGCCGGGACTGACGGCGTCCCGGTTCGTGGCGAACCCCTTCGCCGCCGACGGGTCCCGCCTCTACCGGACCGGTGACCTCGCCCGGTTCGCCCCCGACGGGTCCCTGGACTTCCTCGGGCGCGCCGACAACCAGATCAAGATCCGCGGCATGCGCCTGGAGATAGAGGACGTCGAAGCCGGTCTCGCCGAGCACCCGGGGGTGCGCCACACCTGCGTCGTCGCGAAGAAGAACGCGGCGGGCGGCACCTACCTCGTGGGATACGTGATCCCGGCCGCCGGGAGCGAGGACCTGGCGGCGGACGACGTCAAGGCGTGGGCCGCCGCGCACCTGGTCGAGTACATGGTGCCCGCCCACGTCGTCGTGATGCCGGAGTTCCCGCTCACCGCGAACGGCAAGCTCGACCGCAACGCCCTGCCGGAACCCGTCGTCGGCACCGGCGCCCTCGTCGCGCCCGCCACCGAGAACGAACGCGTGGTATGTGCGACGGTCGCCGCGCTCCTCCAACTGGACGAGGTCGGCGCCGACCAGGACTTCTTCCAACTCGGCGGCGACAGCATCCTGGCGATCTCGCTCCTGAGCGCGCTGCGCGACGCGGGCCTCTTCGTCACGGCGCGGCAGATCTTCAGCAACAGCGTCCTGGGCGCCCTTGCCGCCGTGGCGAGCCGGGAGGACGTCGCCACCGTGGACCACGACGACACCGCGACCGGTGCCGTCGTGGGCTCGCCCATCGTGCAGTGGCTCGGCGAGACCACCGACGCCGTCGACGGCTTCGTGCAGTCCGTGGTCCTCAACACCCCGGCGGACCTGACCGCCGACGCCCTCGACGCGCTCCTCACCGCCGTGGTGACCCGGCACGACATGTTGCGCGCCAAGCTGGTGCGCGGCGCCCGCTGGAGCTTCGACATCCCCGGCGCCGACCGGGCCGCCGTGGGATGGCAGGAGAGCGACAGGACGCTCGACGAGTGCGTCGCCCTCGCCACTGAGGGCCTGGACCCGGCGGACGGCGTGATGCTGCGCGCCGTCTGGCGCCGCGCGGCGCGTCAACTCGTGCTCGTCGCCCACCACGTGGTGATCGACGGCGTGTCCTGGCGGGTCCTGATGGAGGACCTGGCCACCGCGTGGCGGCAGCACGCGCAGGGCGCACCGATCGAACTGCCCCCGGTGGGCACCTCCTTCCGGCGCTGGACACAGCTCCTCGGCAGTGCCGGATTCGACTCCGACCGCGCCTACTTCCAGCGGCCCCTGCCGGGAGCGGACCAGCCGATCGGCAGGCGCGCCCGCTCCGAGGCGGACACCGTCGCGCGGGAGCGGATACGCACCGTATCGGTCGGCGCCGACGTCACCTCCGCGCTCCTCGGCGAGATACCCGCGAAGTTCCACGCGGGCGTCAACGACGTCCTCCTCACCGCGCTCGCCGTCTCCCTCGCCAGGTGGCGCCGCGACCTCGGGCAGGACCAGACGTTCGCCCACATCGAGCTGGAGGGCCACGGCCGCGAGGGCCAGTTCGTGGCGGACGCCGCCGGCTTCGAGCCCGACCTGTCACGCACCGTGGGCTGGTTCACCACCCTGTTCCCGGTGACCGTGGACCCCGGCGCCCCCGCGGAAGGCACCGGCCCGACCGCGCCCGCCTTCCTCGCCGCCGCGCTCAAGGCCGTCAAGGAAGACCTCGCGCGGGTCCCGAGCAACGGCGTCTCCTACGGCGCCCTGCGCTATCTGGCAGACACCGCGTTCGACGCCCCCGCACCGCAGGTCCTCTTCAACTACCTGGGCCGCTTCGACGCGGGCGCCCCCGGGGACTGGCAACTGGCGCACACCACCGGGCAGCTCGGCGAGAAGCGCGACCCCGCCATGCGGCTGCCGCGCGCCCTGGAGTTCAACGCGATCGCCGAACCCGCCGCGATCGGTGCGCCCGCCGCGAGTGGCGAGCCCTCCACGCACGGTGCGCCCTCCACGAGCGGCGAGTACGAGCTGGTCACCACCATCTCCTGGCCCGAAGGGATGTTCAGCGACGAGGACATCACCACCATCGGCGCGTACTTCCGCGAGGCCTTGACCGGCCTTGCCGCGCTCGACCACGGCGGCCACTCGCCCAGCGACTTCCCCCTGGTGCCCCTCACGCAGGCCGACGTCGACGCCCTGGAAGGACCGGCGCTGCGGGACGTCCTGCCGCTGACCCCGCTCCAGGAAGGCCTGTACTTCCACTCCGTCTTCGACGACGAATCGGCGGGCGCCTACGTCGAGCAGCAACTCCTCACGCTGGACGGCGAGGTGGACGCCGAGCGGCTCGCGGCGGCGGCCACCCGGCTGCTCACGCTGTACCCGAACCTCGCCGCGCGGTTCGTCGCCCTCGCCGACGGCCGGGTCGTCTCCGTCCTGGACGGCGGCGTGGAGGCACCCTTCACCACCCTCGACCGCCCCGGCATCACCGACGCCGAGATCCGCGCGTACGCCGAGGAGGACCGCAGGGCGGGCTTCGACCTGGCCACCGGGCCGCTGATGCGCTACACCCTCGTCCGCGCGGGCTCCGGCAGGAACGTCCTGGTGCAGACCGTGCATCACATCGTCGCCGACGGCTGGTCGGTGCCGCCCATGCTGCGCGCGCTCCTCGCCGAGTACCACGCGCCGGGCACCGTGTATCCGCTGGGTGGTTTCGCCGACTACGTACGCTGGCTCGGCGAACGCGACGACGACGACAGCGACCGGGTCTGGCGCGAGGAACTCGCCGAACTGCCCGCCGCCTCCCTGGTCGCCGAGGGACACACCCCCTCCGAGCGGTTCGCCGACACCGCGGTGGAAGCCGACGGCGTCGACATCGACGCGGCCGCCCGCGCGGCCGGAGTGCCGCTGAGCGTGGCCGTGCACAGCGCCTGGGCGGTCACGCTCGGCGGCATCCTGCACGGCAGGGACGTGGTGTTCGGCTCCACGGTGTCCGGGCGTGACGCGGACGTGCCCGGCATCGAGGACATGGTGGGTCTGTTCATCAACACCGTTCCCGTACGCGCCCGCTGGGCCGCCGGCGACACTTCCAGTGACCTGCTGGCCTCGGTGCGCGCACACCAGAGCGCGGTCCTCGCGCACCAGCACGTCTCACTGGCCAGGATCGGCCGCCAGGCCGGCGCGGGCCCGTTGTTCGACACCCTGGTCGTCTTCGACGTCGCGACCGACGTCGAGGCCCTGCGGCGGCCCGATGACACGCTCGTCGTCACCGACATCGTGAACGAGGGCGCCCCGCACTATCCGTTGACGCTGGTGGTGGAGCGCACCCTCGACGGCCGCCCGCGCTTCAACCTCATTTACGACGGCGCACTCCTAGGCGAAGCGACCGCGCAAACGATCCTGCACACCTTTACCCGGGCCCTCACCGGCCTGCTCACCCGGCCCGAAGCCCGGATCGACGACCTGGCGGCCGCGAGCGGGACGTATCAGGACCAGGTCACCCCGACGACCCTGGGCGCGCTGTTCGACGCCGCCGCCCTGCGCGACCCCGCCGCCACCGCCGTCACCCAGTGCGGACTCGACGGCGACACCCGGTCGCTGACCTACGGGGAACTGGCTGCCGCGAAGAACGAACTGGCCGCGGCCCTGCGCGCGGCCGGAGTCGGTCCCGGCAAGCGCGTCGCCGTCGCCGTGCCGCGCTCCGTCGAGCAGGTCACCGCCCTGGTCGCGATCGTCGCCGCGGGCGGCGCGTACGTACCGCTCGACCTCGCCCACCCCGACGAACGCCTGGAGTACATACTCGCCGACGCCGCCCCGCAGGTCGTCCTCGTGGACGGCGAACACCGGGACCGGTTCACGCGACTCCTCACCCGGGCCGGGGTGCGGGCCCGCGTACTCGTCCAGGGGGACGCCCTGCCCGAGGCCCCGGCCGTACCCGCGCCCGAGCCAGGCTGGCACGACCCCGCGTACGTGATCTACACCTCCGGTTCCACCGGCAGGCCCAAGGGCGTCGTCGTCCCGCACTCCAGCGTGGTCACCCTGCTCGCCCGCACCCGGCCCGCCATGGAGTTCGGCCCCGACGACGTATGGGTCCAGTTCCACTCGTACGCCTTCGACTTCGCGGTCTGGGAGCTGTGGGGCGCGCTGGCGCACGGCGGTGAGCTGCTGGTTCCGGAGTACGCGCTGACCCGCTCCCCGGTCGACTTCCACCGCCTCGTCCGCGAGCACGGGGTGACCGTCCTCAACCAGACACCGTCGGCGTTCTACCAGTTCATCGAGGCCGACCGGCACGCGGGCGCGCCCGCCACCGCGCTCCGCAGGATCATCTTCGGCGGCGAGGCCCTCGACCTCGGACGGCTGCGCGGCTGGGTACGGGAGCACGGCACCGCCGCGCCCGAGCTCGTCAACATGTACGGCATCACCGAGACCACCGTGCACGTCACCCACCGGGTCCTGACGGACGCCGACTTCGACGCCGGCGACGACGCCAGCCCCATCGGCGGCCCGATCCCCGGCCTGGTCACGTATCTGCTCGACGACCGGCTCCGACCGGTCCCGCCGGGCCGCGTCGGCGCCATCTACGTCGCCGGTGACCAGGTCTCGCTCGGCTATCTGGGCCGGGCCGGACTCACCGCGGGCCGGTTCGTCGCGGACCCGTTCGCGGCCGACGGCTCCCGCATGTACCACACGGGCGACCTCGCCCGCCGTACGCTCGACGGCGAGCTGCGGTTCACCGGTCGCGCCGACGACCAGGTGCAGCTCAAGGGCTTCCGCATCGAACTCGGTGAGGTGGAGTCCGCGGTACGGGGCCTCGACGGCGTGGTCGACGCGGCCGTCACCGTCGCCGGCAGTGGCGACCACCTCGTGGCCCACGTCGTGGGCCGGGTGCCCGCCGACTTCGCCGCGCTGCTTTCCGCGAAGCTGCCCGTGCACATGGTGCCGAGCCGGGTCCTCACGTCCGCCGCGTTGCCGTTGACCGTCAACGGCAAGCTGGATCGGGAGGCTCTGGCCGAGCGGGAGGCTCAGGCTGAGCGGGCCGAGCGGGCCGCGGTCGACACCGGTGCGTCTTCGGGTGTGGGCGCGTCCGGGCCGGGCGCGCAGTTCCCCGCGCCCCCGACGGGGCCCGTACTCGCCTCACTCGTCGACATCTTCGCCGCGACGCTGCCCGGCTCCGACGTCGACGGCGACACCGACTTCTTCAAGGCCGGGGGCGACAGCATCGTCGCCATCACCGTCATCAACCGCGCCCGCGCGCTCGGACTTGCGATCGCGCCCCGGGACATGTTCCTGTTCAGGACCCCGCGCGGTCTCGCCGAGCACCTGGCCGCGCAGGCCCCGCAGGCCGCGGCGGCACCCGCGCCCACCCGGTACGAGGACGGCCCGCTCCCGCCGACACCGATCATCCTGCGCCAGCGCGAACTGGGCGGCAGCCTCGACAGGTTCGCCCAGGCACGGACCCTTCAGGCCCCCGAGGGCACCGGGTTCGCCGACGCCCGGCGTGCCGCGAACGCCGTCGTGGCCGCCCACCCGGCGCTGCGGCTGCGGCTGCGCGCCGAGCACGGCGTCTGGGCCCTGCGCACCGAACCCGCCCGTGAGACAACCGTCTCCCGTACGGACGCGACCGACGCCACGGCGGTGGCCGACGAAGCCGCGGGACACCTCGACCCCGGGTCCGGGGACGTCATCGCGTTCACCTGGCTGGAGGCGCACCGCACCCTGGTCGTCACCGCGCACCACATCGCCGTCGACGCCGTCTCCTGGCTCGTCCTTCTCGACGACCTGGCCACCGCCATGAGCGGGAAGGCCCTGGCCCCGCCCACGACGTCGTACGCCGAGTACGCCGAAGCCCTGACGCTCCAGGCGGCCCGGGCGACCGACGACCTCGGACACTGGGTGAGCACGCTCCAGGCACCCGCGCTGCTGCCGAACCCCGCCGTCGACGGGCTGCGCGAGACCACGGTCGTCCTCGCGCCCGACGTGAGCGACCTCGTGACCCGTACCGCCCCCGCCGCACTCGGCGTCGGACTCACCGAACTGCTGTGCGGCGCGCTGCGCACCGCGCTGACCCACGTACAGCGCACACCCACCGACCTCGCGGTCGATCTTGAGCGGCACGGCCGGGTCCCGGCCCTCGCGCACCACGACTACACGCGCACCGTCGGCTGGTTCACCGCCATCGCGCCCGTGCGCCTCACCGCGCACACCGACCCGGTCGCGGCGGCACGCGAGGTCGCCGACCGCCAGCCGGACGAGCGCGCGCATCTCGCGTACGGGCTGCTCAGGTACCTCAACCCGCAGACGGCGCCGCTGCTTTCCGCCCGTCCGCAGGTCCTGTTCAACTACCTCGGCCGGGGCAGCGAGTCCCAGGCGCCGCACCTCACCGGCGGCGACCAGGGCAGCCCGTACGCCGTCGAGGTCAACGCGTGGACCGACGCGGACAGCGGAAGGCTGCACGCGGCGTTCACCCTCGCCGACGGCGTCCCGGACGAGATCACCGAGCACTGGCGCGGCGCCCTGGAGCACATCGCGGCCGCCTCCGCGACGGCCGAGCGCACGGCCCCGGTCACCCCGCTCCAGCGCGGCCTGTACTTCCAGGCGCAGATGGCGGGCCAGGCCGGGCACTACGTCGCGCAGAGCTGGTTCACCTTCGACCGGCGCCTTGACCCCGAAGCCCTGGCCGAGGCGATGGCGCACGTCATCGCGCGGCACCCCGTCGTCGGGGCGGGCTTCGGCACCGACGACGACGGGAACCCGGTCCAGGTCCTCAAGGCAGGACGGCGCGTCGACGTCCGCACCGTCGAGCTGACGGGCGAGGCGGACGTGGAGGCCCTGCGGATCCGGGACCGGGACACGGGCTTCGACACCGGAGAACCGCCGCTGATCCGCCTCACGGTGGTGCGGCTGCCCGACGGCCACGACGGTCTGCTCCTGAGCTACCACCTGCTCCTGTGGGACGGCTGGTCCCGCGAGATCGTGCTGCGGGACCTGTTCGACGCCTACCGTGCGGTCGTCGCGGGCGAGCCGGTGGACACGGCCCCCGCCACGCCGGGCTTCGAGGACCACGCCCGGGCGCTCGCCGCCAAGGACCCCGCCGTGGCGGAGCGCTTCTGGGCCGCGCACCTTCAGGGCCTGCCGGGCCCGACGCTCCTCGCGGGACCGGCCCCCGCCCTGTCGGACGACCTGCCGGGCACCCTCGTGCACACGCTCACGACCGAACAGTCGGACCTGCTGCGGGCGGCCGCCAAGGCGCACGGCGTCACCCTGAACTCGGTCCTCACCGGCGCGTTCGGGCTGCTGCTCGGCGCCCACACGGGCCGCAGCGACGCCGTGTTCGGCGTGACCGTCTCCGGCCGTGACGGCGAGGGCCTCGCCGACATCGTCGGCGTGCTCCTCAACACCGTGCCCCAGTGGACGCGGGCACGGGCCGCCGACACCGTCCAGGAGTATCTGACGGCCGTGCAGACGGCCAGGGTCGAGGCGATGGAGCACGAGCACCTGGGGCTCGGCGAGATCCAGCGGGCCAGCGGCCACGACACCCTGTTCGACAACCTGTTCGTGCTCCAGAACTTCCTGGACATGGACGCGTTCGCCGAGATGAACGCCCGGCACGGCATCACGTCGGTGCGGGCCGACGACTCCACCCACTATCCGTTCACCTGGGTCGTCACACCCGGCGACCGGCTCACCGTCAAACTGGAGCACCGCGACGGCGACACCGCGGGCGCCCGCCGCCTCCTCGACGACTACGTACGCGTCCTGGAGGACCTGGCCAGGTCGACAGGACCCCTCGGCGCGCTGCCCGGCCTCGGACAACCGCCCGCTCCGGCCGGGCGCACCGACGTCGGCACGGACACCGTCGTCGACCGCTTCGACCGGGCCGCGGACCGCCACCCGCAGCGCGTCGCGCTCGTCGCCCACGGCGCGACCATGACGTTCGCCGAGCTGCGGGACCGCAGCCGCGCGGTGGCGGGGGTGCTCGCCCGGCGGGGCCTCGGACCCGAGACGACCGTGGGGCTCGCGCTCCCGCGCTCCCTCGACTCGATCGTGGCGCTGTTCGCCGTGCTGCGCGTCGGCGCCGCGTACGTACCCCTGGAACTCGACCACCCCGACGAGCGGATCGCGGCGATCGTCGCCGACGCACGACCGGACGTGATCCTCACCGTGAGCGCCGTCTCACCCCGCCTGACCGGGGACCTCGTCGGGCCCGGCGACCTGGTCGAGCTCGACCGGCCGCTGCCCGCGGCCGAACCGTTCGTCACGTTCGCACCGGACGACCCGGACCGCCTGCGGCACCCCGCGTACACCATCTACACCTCGGGGTCGACGGGGAAGCCCAAGGGCGTGGTGACCGAGTACGCCGGGCTCACCAACATGCTGATCAACCACCAGCGCCGGATCTTCGAACCGGTCCTCGCGGAGCACGGCCACCGGACCTTCCGCATCGCGCACACCGTGTCGTTCGCCTTCGACATGTCGTGGGAGGAACTCCTCTGGCTCGCCGACGGCCACGAGGTGCACATCTGCGACGAGGAACTGCGCCGCGACGCCCCCGCCCTGGTCGCGTACTGTCTGGAGCACGGGATCGACGTCATCAACGTCACCCCGACCTACGCGCAGCAGCTCGCAGCCGAGGGCCTGCTCGACCACCCGGAGCGGCGCCCGGCACTCGTCCTGCTCGGCGGTGAGGCCGTCACGCCGACGCTGTGGCGGCGGCTCGCCGAGACACCGGGTACGGTCGGCTACAACCTGTACGGGCCCACCGAATACACCATCAACACCCTCGGCGTCGGCACCTTCGAGTGCCAGGACCCCGTGGTGGGCGTGCCCATCGACAACACCGAGGTGTACGTACTCGACCCGTGGCTGCGGCCGCTGCCCGACGGCGTTCCCGGGGAGCTGTACGTGGCGGGCATCGGCATCGCGCGCGGCTACCTCGGCCAGTCCGCCCAGAGCGCCCACCGGTTCGTGGCGTGCCCGTTCGGCACACCCGGCGAGCGCATGTACCGCACCGGGGATCTGGTGATCCGGCGGCCCGACGGCAACCTGATGTACCTCGGCCGCACCGACCAGCAGGTCAAGATCCGCGGGCACCGCGTCGAACTGGGCGAGGTCGAGGCCGCGTTCGCCGCGCACCGGGCCGTGCGGTTCGCCGCCGCCGTCGCACAGCCGGACCCGCAGGTCGACGGCTCGTACCGGCTGGCCGCCTACCTCGTCATCGACGGCGCCGAGCTGGCGGCGGTCGCCGCCGAGGTGGGCGCGGGCCTGCCCGACTTCCTGCGCCCGACGCACTACGCCCAGGTCGAGAGCATCCCGCTGACGGTCAACGGGAAGGCTGACACCAAGGCGCTGCCGGAGGCCAAGCCGCTCGGCGCGCTGACCACCGCGGGGGAGCGCGGTCCCGAGACCGAGACCGAGACCGTGGTGTGCGAGTACTTCGCCGAGGCACTGGACCTGGATGATGACGAGGTGAGCGCGGTGAGCGACTTCGTGTCCCTCGGTGGGCACTCCATGCTGGCGGTGCGCCTCGTCGGGCTGCTCCGCCGGGAGTTCGGTCCCGCCCTCACGATCCGAGACCTGTTCACCCTGCGAACCCCGGAAGCGATTGCCCGCCATCTCGATGACAACTCCTGACACGCAGCGGCCCCGCCCGGGGTCCGACATCCTCCGGACCGCACTGCGCCGCAACGTCGGCGCCATGGTCTGGGGCACCCTCCTCATGGGCCTCTACCAGGCGGGTGAGACGGCGTTCCCCATCGCACTCGGCCTGATCGTCGAACACACCATGCGCGACGACCGGAACCTCGGCTCGCTCGCCCTGTCCATCGGCGCGCTCGCCGTGATCATCACGACGGTGTCGCTGTCGTGGCGGTTCGGCATGCGCATCCTGCAGAAGGCCAACACGACCGAGGCCCACCGCTGGCGGGTACGCGTCGCGGGCTGCGGCCTGCAGCCGGTCGCCAGGGACGTCGACCTCAAGTCCGGCGAGGTCCTGACCATCGCCACCGAGGACGCCGACCAGACCGCCGACATCGTCGAAGTCGTGCCGCTCCTCGTCAGTTCGCTGGTCGCGGTGCTCGTCGCCGCGGTCGCGCTCGGCCTCGCCGATCTCCGCCTCGGCCTCCTGGTGATCGTGGGAACCGTGGCGATCCTGTCGGTCCTGAGCGTGATGTCCAAGCGGATCGGCGCCAGCACCCAGGAACAGCAGGCGCGGGTGGCGCGGGCGGGCGCGAAGGTCGCCGACCTGATCAACGGTCTGCGCCCGCTGCACGGCTTCGGCGGCAACCACGCGGCGTTCCGTTCCTACCGCGCGGTCAGCACCGAGGCGAAGCACCAGGCGATCACCGTGGCCAAGGTGAACGGGGCGTACGCGGGCACCGCCCTCGCCCTCAACGCGGTCCTCGCCGCCGCCGTGACCCTCACGGCGGGCTGGCTGGCGTTCGACGGCCAGATCAGCATCGGCGACCTCGTCATGGCCGTGGGGCTCGCGCAGTTCATCATGGAACCCCTCAAGATGTTCTCGGAGATGCCCAAGTACGTGATGATCGCGCGGGCGTCCGCCGAGCGGATGGCCCTGGTACTCGGTGCCCCGCCGGTCACGACCCCGGGGCCCGAGCGCCCGGCGGCGGGCGGCGACGTGGAGATCGACTGCGTCCGCCACGGGGCCCTGCGCAAGCTGAAGTTCAAGGTGCCCGCCGGTGAGTTCGTGGCGATCGCCGCGTACCAGCCGCACGCGGCGGCCGACCTCGCGTCGATCCTCGCCGCCAAGGTGCCCCCGCACGCCTACGACGGGACGGTGCGGGTCAGCGGGCAGGAACTCGCGGACCTCTCGGTGGCGGCGGTCCGCGAGCACATGCTGGTGAACCCCTACGACGGGGAGATCTTCGCGGGCACGCTCCGTACGAACATCGACCCTTCCGGCACCAGCCGCTCGGTCGCCGAGGCCGTCGAGGCGTCCATGCTGACCGATGTCGTCGCCCTCCACAAAGAAGGGCTCGACTACGCCGTCCGCGACCGGGGTGCGAACCTCTCCGGCGGGCAGCGCCAACGCCTCTCGCTGGCCCGCGCCCTCGCCGCCGACACCGAGGTCCTGGTCCTGCACGACCCGACGACGGCCGTGGACGCGGTCACCGAACAGCTCATCGCACGCAAGGTCGCGAAGCTGCGCCGCGGCCGCACCACCATCGTCCTCACCAGCAGCCCGGCCCTCCTGGACGTCGCCGACCGGGTCCTGGTCCTGGACGAGGGCGCCATCACGGCCGAGGACACCCACCGGCACCTGCTCGCCACGGACGAGGGCTACTGCCGGGCGGTCGCCCGGTGAGGTGAGCTCATGGTGCGGCCACCCCGTGACGGGCCGGTCGGGCGAGCGCCCAGGCCACATCCCTGAGCAGGGCGTGCCGCCAGCCCGCACGGTCGTGGCCCGACGCCGAGCGGGACACCCGCACGGTCGCACCGGCCTGCCCGGCCAGGCTCTCGACCAGCTCGCAGTGCGGCAGCATCCGCGTCTCGTGCTCCCCGACGTCGAACGCGACCCGGAGGCCCGACAGATCGGCGCCCTCGCGCAGCCGCTCCGCGATGACACCGCCGACGGGTCCGCCCAGTGGGTCCGCCAGGTCCATGACGCCCGGCGCCCACCAGAACGACGGTGACTGACAGGCGACGCGCGACACCAGGCCCGGGAACTCGAGGGCGGCATACAGGGCGCTCAGCCCGCCGAGGCTCTGCCCGGCGACGACGAGGCGGTCGGGGTCGACGGCGACCCCGGACTCCGCGACCAGCGGAAGCAGTTCGTCGCGGACCGCCTCCCACAGCTCGGGCCTGCACGTGAACTCGGCCTCGCGGTCCTTGGCGGGGAGGAAGACCAGGGTCACAGGAGGCATCGCGCCGTCGGCGAACGCCGCGTCGAAGGCGGTCATGGCCGGGTGCAGGTGCAGCCAGTCGTCCCCGTCGAGCAGCAGGACCACTGGCCCGCCGCCGCCCACCGGATGGACCCGTACGGTCCGCCGTCCGCCGAGGCGTGCGCTCGCCCAGCGCAACCGGGTGCCCGGCAGGGGCAGCACGTCGTCGGCGCCGACAGCGGGCCAGTACAACTGGGCCGGGGCGTCCGGGGTCGCGGCGATGGACCGGTCACCTCCCGCGCCCAAGGGGTTCAACGGATCGGCGTACGCGGCGCCGTCCGCGCCGTCTGCATCGTCCGCGCCGTTCACGAGGAACTGATACGTCACACGCAGCCGTGCGGGCATCGGCACCTGCGCGAACCAGCAGTCCGTGTCGCCGAAGCGGCTCAGGGACACCGGTTCCGACCAGCTCTCGAAGCCGACGCGCGCCGCCGACCCGCGCCACAGGAACAGGGTCACCCACCCGCCGTCGGCGGCGGGTACGCAAGCGGGTGCGCCCGCCGCCGCCCAGAACTCCTCGGTCCCGGGCGTCCCGGGGAGCCCGAACCGGGCGAAGGCGCCGAGGGAATCGGAGTGGTCGCCGGTATCGGCCGCGGGGTCGGACACAGGATGGTTCATGCAGGTGAGCCTAACCTCACCCGCACGCACCCTTCCAGAGGTCACAGCGTGGACGGGGGAACCCGGGTGCGGGACCCGTCCTCACTGCCAGGTGCCGAGGACCTGTGTGTTGTCGACCCCGGACAGGAAGTAGAAGTAGTACTCCCCGCCGCTCAGGTTGTAATAGGCCGACGTCTCGCCGTTGCAGGGGACCTTGACGACATTGCCCACCGGCCGGTCGCGTCCCCACGTGACGTGGTAGAGCCGCGCGGCCAAGAAGTCGCCGGAGCAACCGCCGTGCAGGGACACTTGGTGGCCGCCCTGCGGGCGGTCCGCCTTCGGCGAGTACCCGTACACGTTGAACCAGATGTTGAAGTGGAACGGAGCGGCGACGGCGGCCCGGTGCGGCGGCGGCACGGCGGGGTGTTGCCGTGCCTCACCCGCCTGGCCCGGGGCCGCTGCCAGGCCCAGGGTGAGGAGTGCGGTCGCGGAGGCGAGGCAGGTACGCAGGGTGCGCATGGGGAGGTCTCCGATCTGAGTGAGGTGTACGGGTCAGGCGCCGTCGGCGACCACGTTGGTGTTGTCGACGCCGGAGATGAAGTGGAAGTAGTAGAAGCCGCCGCGCAACTGGTAGTCGATGGTCTTCGGTGCCCTGTTGCAGGAGACCTTGAACGCGCTGCCGACCCGGGGGTCGACGCCGGTCGCCGAGTGGTAGAGCTGCCCCACCAGGGCGTCGCTGTCGCAGTCCGCCTTGAGGGTGTAGCGGTGCACTCCGAACCGGATGCTGAGGGTCGGTGAGTAGCCCTGTCCGTTGAACCACGTGTCGAAGAGGAGGCTCTTGGTGTGCGCGTGGGGTGGCCGGTCCGGGAGGGCGGGCGACCTGGGCGCCGCCGCTGCCGGGGCGGCTGGGGCGGCCACCAGCGCGGCCAGCGCGGCCAGTGCGGCCGCGGAGTGTCGATGCATGAGCGTCATGCCTTCCTGACGGGGCCCGACGGGCCCGACTGGTGCTTGCCCACACTGGGGCTTGCGGGAGCCGCGTCGGCGGCGTGCCCGCGCCGGGGAGGGAAGGGCGGGCGCGTTTCCCGCGGACGGCCCTTCGCCGGCCCCCCGTGCCGGCGAAGGGACCCTCACCTCCCCTCCTGGTCACCCCGCGGGCAACCCGGCCGACGGGGTGTGCCCAGAGTCTGCGGCGGCTCGCGAACCTCCCACAACAACAACCCGCCCGCTTCACCCAAGTCGGGATTCCCAAGCCCCTGACCTGCTGGGACACGGATGTCCCGGGATGCGTACGAGCGACTGCCGAGGCAGCGCGAGGCGTCGTCCTGGTGGTGTCGCACCATGAGCGGATGACGCGTACCGAGGATGTGGCCACCGCACACGCCGGCGTCGGAGTGGCCTCGCTGGCGGCGGCGGAACTGCTGGCGCCGCGCAACCGCGTGCCGGTGCCCACAGTGCGGGTGAACGAGGCGGCGGTGGCCACCGCGTTCGTCAGTGAACGCCATCTGCGCATCGACGGCCGGGCCCGCCCTGGTCGAGACGCCGCACGTGGGTCAGAGCAGCCCTCGGCTGCCGGCGTCCGCATCCGTACCGGCCCAAGACCCGCGACGGCCCTTGCGCGCGCCGCAGGAGAGCCTCAGTACGAGAGGCAGGCGATGAGTTCCTCCCGGCTCGCCACCCCAGTCTTGCGGTAGATCGCCTTGAGGTGGTCGTTCACCGTGTGCGGCGACAGATGGAGGCGGCGGGCGATCTGCTTGACGGCTTCGCCCCGCATGGCCTGCTCGACGACCGTCTGCTCCCGCGCGGAAATGCCGTACCAGAGGGCGAGGGCGGGCAACAGGTCGGCGGCCGGGGCTGGTTGCAGCGTGACCACGACGGCACCCGCCGTCCCGCCGGTCAGCGGCTGGGCCCGTAGGGAGAACCAGCCGTGGGACGTGGGGGCGCGGGTCAGGGCGGGGGCGGCGGTGCGCCGCGCGGTGTAGGCGAGGTGCCAGAGGAACGCGAAGCGCTCCGCGGGGTCGGCGGGGCGGCCCCTCCGCGTGGGGTAGACGCCGGGGAGGAGCCGGGTCAGGGGATCGGCGCCCGTCGACGTCATGCCTGTGATCCGGTCGTCCGCGTCGATGACGACGACCACGGGAGGGAACCGGAAGTGCCGGGGGCGGAGCGGTCTGGCCGTCATGAACACCTGCACCGCCCGGGCGAGGGGCTCGGCGAGGTCGGCGGCGCGCGTGGCCTCGGCGGGGGAGAAGGGCCGGGAGCCGCGCTCACGCAGCAGGACCAGGGCGCCCCGGGCGATGCCCCGGTGCACCAGTGCCACACACATCTCGCTGCCGTAGCTGTCGGCCGCCATGAGGCGGTGGAGCCTGCGCGTCTCGGGGCGTTCGTCCCAGGCACCGGCGCCGAGCACCACGACGGGGAAGGCGCCGTCGACGAGTTCGGCGACGGGGCTGCGGGTGCGGCCGAGGGCGTCCTCGCTGTCCATGCGGCGCCGGGCACCGGAGTCGTAGCTGTTCGCACAGGAGAGGAAGCAGCGGGCACCCGTGACGGGGTCGAACCCGGTGAGCAGATAGCCGTCGTGCGGTACGACACGGCCCACTTGGCGCGACAGCTCGTCGCCGAGTTCGGCCGCACCGCCGACGCGAGCCGCCACGTCCGGCACCGCCCGGCACACTGAGTCCACGGCACCCGCCCCGGTGGTCATGAACCGATGCTGGCACACCACGCCCCACCAAGTCCGGGTATTTGGCTGTTCCTGCCGACTACGGGGCGGATCGCTGGTTGTACGCGTCCGCCGCCTTCTCGTTCATGGCGCTGCCCATGGCCTGCACCCTGCCGGTGACGGCGCCCCGCGGCGGTGCGATGTCCTTGCCCTCGTGCAGGGGCTCCCGTACGCCGGTTCCCTCGGGGAGCAGCCGGGCCACGAGAGCGTTGAGGCGTGTCGTCGCCGCGGGCGCCACACCGTGCGCGAGGCCCGCGGCTCGCGCCAAGGGCGTCAGGACGAGGCGGGTGCGCCGCCGGACCACGGCGTGGACGATGCGCTCGGCCGCGCGCTGGGCGTTCATCGAAAGGAATGGCGCCCCGGCGAGCGTCGAGAACCACCCGTACTCCTTGCCGCTGTCGCCGCCGAACTGTGCGTGCAGATGCGAACCGGTGCGCATCAGGCCGGGGTACACGGCCGTCACGGTGACGCCGTCCGCGGCCGTCTCGGCGTTCAGTCCTTCCGCGAGCACTCCCGTCGCCGCCTTGGCGCACGCGTACGGCAGCAGATGCGGCACTCCCATCAGGCCGCCCACCGATGAGATGAGCGCGAGGCGTCCGCCGTGCGGACTCTCCCTCAGGTACGGCAGGGCTTCGAGCGCGGTGTGCAGGGCCCCGAGGAACATCGTGTCCATCGCCGACCTGAACTCGTCAGCGCCGATCGAGTCGAGCGGCACGACCTGGATGATCCCGGCGTTGGCGACGACGATGTCCGGCCCGCCGCTCGTCTCGTGCGCCGTACGCAGCACGGCCCGGACCTGTTCCTGGTCGCGGACGTCGCACGGGGCCGTGTGGAGGGTCGCCCGGGGGTGCCGCCGGTGCAACTTGGCCCGGGCGCTCTCGAGTTCGGAGGGGTCACGCGCGGCCAGGGTGACGGTACAGCCCCGTGCGGCCAGGCGGTCGGCGATGAGCAGACCGAGGCCGCGCGACCCGCCCGTGACCAGGGCGGAGTGCTCCGACAGGGCCTGCGGGGAGCGTGTCGTACGCATGTCCGGGGTCTCCTCGTCCGGTCGCTGCGGCTTCGGGCACCACGGTTTGCGGCGCCGCGGCTTCCGGCGCTACGGCCTCAGGAGCGTCTTGATCATTCCGTCTTCCTTGGCCTGGAAGGTCCGGTACGCGGCGGGGCCCTCCTCCAGCGGTACGTGGTGCGTGGCGAAGCCGTCCACGCCGAGCGGGTCGTCGTCCGTCAGGAGGGGCAGGATGTCGTCCACCCAGTGCTTGACGTTGGCCTGGCCCATGCGCAACTGGAGCTGCTTGTCGAACATGGTGAGCAGCGGCAGCGGATCGGCCGCACCGCCGTACACACCGGACAGCGAGATGGTGCCGCCGCGCCGGACGATGTCGATGGCGGAGTAGACGGCGTGCAGCCGGTCGAGGCCGACGCGGTCCATGAGCTTCTCCGCCACGGCGTCGGGCAGCAGCCCCACGCCCCAGTGCGCGGCCTTGGCGATCGGCGCGCCGTGTGCCTCCATGCCGACGGCGTCGATGACGGCGTCGGTGCCGCGCCCCTGGGTGAGGTCCCGGACCGCGTCGCCGAGGTCCTTGCCGTACCGCCGCAGGTCAAGGGCCTTCACGCCGTCCTTGTGCGCCCTGCTCAGCCGGGCGGGCACCAGGTCGACGCCGACGACGAGGCTCGCCCCGCGGTGCAGGGCGATCCGGGCCGCCATGGCCCCGATCGGACCGAGTCCGAGGACGGTCACGGTGCCGCCGGGCGGGATGTTCGCGTACTCGACTGCCTGCCAGGCCGTCGGCAGCACGTCGGAGAGGTAGACGTAGCGGTCGTCCGGTGGGCCGTGCGGCACCTTGATCGGCAGGTCGTTGCCGAACGGGACCCGCAGGAACTCGGCCTGGCCGCCGGGGACCTGGCCGTAGAGCTTGGTGTAGCCGAACAGTGCCGCGCCCGTGCCGCGCTCCTTGACCTGGGTGGTCTCGCACTGGGAGTGCAGGCCGAGGCCGCACATGTAGCAGTGCCCGCAGGAGACGTTGAAGGGCACCACGACCCGGTCGCCGACCGCCAGCTCCGTGACATCGGCACCGACCTCCTCCACGATGCCCATCGGCTCGTGTCCGAGGATGTCGCCGGCGTCGAGATAGGGCCCGAGCACCTCGTACAGATGCAGGTCGGAGCCGCAGATGCCGCTGGACGTCGTCCGCACGATGATGTCCGTCGGCTCTTTGATCACGGGATCGGGCACGGTGTCGACGCGGACGTCTCGCTTTCCGTGCCACGTCAGTGCTCGCATGAGTGCCTCCTGCGGTGCGGTGGTCTGTCATGCCCCGGGTCTCCCGCCGGGCCCACATCATGCGTGCGGCGGCGGTCGGGAAGCCGTGCGGGGTGGATCGCTCACGAGGGCGGGTAGGGCTTGGCGGACAGGAGTCCGGCCAGGTGGTGGGCGTTGACGGCCAGGGCTCGGGTGGCCGACGCCACCTCGTCGGGGGTGGCGTCGAGGTCCTTGTAGTCGGTGCCGTGCATCGCTTCGCCGACCCAGTACGTGACCGCGTTGGGGGCGAGCGAGAAGCCGACGTCGTTCAGGCCCTGGAACAGGTCGGCGCTCACCTTGTGGGCGCCGTCCTCGTTACCGACGACCGCCACGGCGGCGACCTTGCCGTACGTGAGCAGCCGCCCCTCGTCGTCCGTCTCCGACAGCTCGGCGTCGAGGCGTTCGAGAACGCGCTGGCAGACGCTGGAGGGGTGGCCGAGCCAGATGGGCGTGGCGAGCAGCAGGATGTCGGCCGCCATGACCTTCTCGCGCAGGGCGGGCCACTCGTCGCCCCCGCCCATGTCGATACCGATGCCCGGCGGCACCTGGTGGTCGGCGATCCGGACCGTCTCGCTCGTGGCTCCCAGTTTCTCGAACTCGCGTATGACCTGGTCCGAGAGCACCTGGGTGCTGGAGGGGGCGGGCGATGCGTTCAGGGTGCACACCAAGGACAGAACGTGCATGGCGGGGGTGGACCTTTCTGATTCTTCGAGGTGAGAGGGGCTGATTCTTCGGGGGTAAGAGGGTCTGAATTCTTCGGCAGTGAGAGGCGGAGGGGGCCGGGTGAGAGGCGGAGGGGGCCGGGGCTGCCTCACCCGGTCCTGTCCGAAAGGGCCGCTTCCAGGTCGTCCAGGTCGGCGAGGAGATCCGCGGGCGTGGCATAGACGGCCGCGGCGCCCTCCGCCTCCAGGTCCCGGCGCGGGATGCCTCCCGAGAGGACCGCGACACCGCGTACGCCGGCGCGGCGCGCCGCCCGCATGTCCCACACGGTGTCGCCGACGAACAGCGCCTCGTGCGGCTCGCACCCGGCGATGTCCAGGGCGTGCCGCACGGGGTCGGGAGCCGGTTTGCCCGAGGAGACGTCGTCCGCGCTCGCGACGCCCGCGATGACGTCGTCAGCGTCGATGGCGCGGCGCAGGGCCTCCAGCTCCGCGCCGCCCGCCGAGGTCGCGAGGACGACGCGCCATCCGCGGGCGTCGAACGCGTGCAGGAGTTCCTTGGCGCCGTCGAGTGCGGGCAGCCGCTCGAAGCAGGTGGCGTACAGGACCTTGTGCGCGGTGCTGATGTCCTCGTCCGCGGACCGGTCGCGGCCGTCACCGAGCAGGTGGGCGATGAGGTCGGTCGAGCCGAGCCCGATGGCGCGGTGGATGTCGTGCGTCGCCACGTGGTGTCCGGCTTGGCGGAACGCCTCCCACCAGCAGACGACATGGAGATGGTTCGTGTCGGCGAGTGTCCCGTCGACGTCGAACAGCGCCGCGCGCGCCATGGCCTCACACCCTTCCTGTCGATCGTCCCGCGCCGCGTCCCACGCGGCACCTTCAGGTCCTAGCCGCAGGCGTACCTACGCCGCAGGCGTACCTACGCCGCAGGCGCACCTACGCCGCAGGCGCACCTCCGGCGCGCACGCCGTACGCCGGACCTCCGCTGCCCGCGCCGGACCTCCGGCGCCCGCACCGCACCTCAGGCGTTCGCGCCGGACCTTCAGTGGTCGCGTCGGGCGTCTTCCTGCGCGGTGGGGCTCGGCGTGAGCGTGTCTCCTGCCTCGCCGTCCTTCTGCTCGCGCTTCTTCTTGTCGCGCTCCGTACCGGGCAGTCGCGTCTCGGCGTCCTCGACCTCGTCGAAGATCTCTTCGACCGCTGTCTCGGCGTGCTCGTGCGACGTGTGCCCGCTCTTGGGCGCGTCTCCGCCCTTGTGCTCGTGATCGTGCTCGTGATGCATGTCCGTCCTCACTTCGTCGAGATGTCGGTGATCTGGAAGCTACTGCGCGGCCTGGTCGGCATCCGGTTCAAGGGGATGCGCAGATCCTGCTCGGGCACGCGGTAGTCGAGCCGCGCGAGGCGGGGGAGCAGCGTGCTCAGGACGGCCAGCGTGATGTCCTCGCCCGGGCAGCGGTGGCCTTCGGACGCCTCCCCGCCGCCCTGCGGGACGAGCTCGTCACGGCCGGGTTCGCGGCCGGTGAACCGCTCCGGGTCGAACGTGTACGGCTCGTGCCACAGGCCCGGGTCGTGGTTCTGCCCGTAGATGTCGAGCAGTACGAGGGTGCCCTCCTCGATGGGCTCGCCGTGCCACTCCACGTCCGCGGGGGCGAGCCCGGCGACGAACGGCGCGAACGGGTAGAAGCGCCGCAGCTCGTGCGCGAACGCGCGGGCGTACCCCGAGCGGTCGAGGGCCAACGGCTCCCGGAGCGCCGGGTTGCGGTGCAGCGCGTGGGCGCCGAACACGGTGTACCAGGTGACGGCGACGGTGGGGCGGATGATGTTGAGGATCTCCACGGCGGCCGTGCGCGGGTCGAGCAGCTTGCCGTCCGCATCCCGGTGCGCCGCCACGGCCCCGACCGCGGTGGCGGGGCGGCCGGTCCCGGAGCTTTCGCCGTCGGCCGAGCGGATCTCCTCGACGAGCAGGGCCAGCCGCTTCTCCTGGCGCCGCCGGGAGCGCCGGGCCTGGAAGTGCCGGGGCCCCGCGGTGGCGAAACCGTCGACCATGGTCACCAGGTCGCGGGCGGTCCTGCGCGCCTCGGTGTCCTCGGGGCCGGGGTCGTCGGGGTCCGCCGAGCCTCGCGAAGCCGCCGCCCCCTGCGACGCTGCGTCCCCGTCATCGAGCGGCACCCCCGCCCACGCGCACACGGCACGGGTGATCAGGACGCTGACCTCGTCGAACAGCGAGACGCCGGAACGGCCCGACCACTCCTTGGACGACCGGTCCCACTCCTCGGCCACCTGCTCGGCGAGCGCCGCGACGCCGGCGGCGTCCTTGAGGAGCGACACGAACAGGGCCTTGCGCGTCCGGTGCTCCTGCCCGTCGAGGGTGTGCACGGCACCATGGCCGAAGAGCGTGCTGAGGACCGGTTCCGGCAGTGCCGTCCTGCGCCGTACGTGCTGCTCGTCGTAGAAGAACTCGACGGCGGCCGGGCCCCGCAGTGCCACGGCGGGTTTGCCGAGCAACCTGGTACGGACAGGCCCGGGGCCCTTGCGGCGGCTCAGGTCAGGAAGCCAGGCGTATCCCTGGGTGAGCAAGGGCAAGGTGCTGTCCACCATCCGGCGGTACCTCCACAAACACGGGCAACAAGAGCAACATCGGCACGGGTGCCCAGGCCGCACGCGATCAATCGCGACCGTGGGCCGCCGACGTGTTCCCCAGGCACACGATCTAGCGTGGACGCATGGATCTCCCGCTTGCCGAGTTGGACGCACGCGTCACGGAATGTGCCGCCTGTCCGCGCCTGGTCGCGTGGCGGGAGGAGGTGGGCCGGGTCAAGAGGGCCGCTTTCGCCGACTGGACGTACTGGTCGCGCCCCGTGCCCGGATTCGGCCCGCCGGACGCTTCGCTGCTGGTCATCGGGCTCGCTCCCGCGGCGCACGGCGGGAACAGGACGGGCCGGATGTTCACGGGCGACCGTTCCGGAGAGGTGCTCTACGGGGCGCTGTACGAGGTCGGCCTCGCCTCCGGGCCGGTGGCTGTGTCCCTGGACGACGGCCTGACACTGCGCGGAGTCCGGGTGACGTCGCCGGTGCACTGCGCCCCGCCGGAGAACAAGCCGACGCCGGGCGAGCGGGACACGTGCAGGCCCTGGCTGGTGCGGGAGCTCGACATCCTCGCGCCAAAGCTGCGCTCGGTGGTGGTCCTGGGAGCGTTCGGCTGGCAGGCGGCGCTGCCGGCGTTCGCCGAGGCGGGCTGGAAACTGCCCAGGCCGCGGCCGAAGTTCGCGCACGGCGCGCGCGTGACGCTGGAGCGCGCGGCGCCCCCTCCGGCGGGCCCCGGGCCAGACACCCCGGGCCCGGTCACCCTGTACGGCTGCTTCCACGTCAGCCAGCGCAACACCTTCACCGGCCGTCTGACCCCGGACATGCTCAAGGACGTCCTGCGACGGGCGGCGGGCGAGGCGGACATCCCGCCGTACGCCCCGTGATCACAGGGGTTCTTCAGCAGTCGTCCCGAAGCCGCACGCGCTGGATCTGCTGGGCCAGGGCGCGCCGCATCGACGCCGTGACGACGGCGGCGGACGAGCCGGCGCCGACCATGTCGGCCGCGGCCTTCGACGGTACGTCGAGGCCACGGCTGATCTCGTCGTACGCGGTCCGGTACGCGCCCGGCAGGTCCGACCGGTGCGCCCGCAGATCCTCCTCGACCAGGCGCCGCAGCGCGTCCACGTGCCGCGGCGTGAACCGTTTCCTGCCGCGGGCCAGGGCGTGGACGTGCCGGGTGCAGTGGGCGGTGTCGGCGAGGGACTCCGAAAGCGCTTCGGCGAGGCCCCAGAGGCGCCCTTCGAGCCACGGGGTGTCGTACTGCTGGAGGGAGAGCTCCAGCGGGGGCGGCAGCTCGCCGCGCTTGTACCTGGCCACCTGCTTCGACACGGCGGGCTGACTCACCTCGGTGAGCCGGGCGATCCTGTCCTGCGTCCAGCCGAGGTCGGCGAACGTCTTGATCATCTCGGCACGGAGCCGCCGCGTCTCCTCGCCCGCACGGATGACCTCGTTCATGCCCGCGAGCAGCAGCGCCGCCTGCTCCTCGGTCAACGCCCCAGGGCCGGGCCGCCCTCGCTGCTCCGCACTAGTCACCACCTGGTTATACACCTTGGCGGCCCTTCGGCATAACTCGGTTGTATAACTGGGTTATGAGTGCCAGGCTCCAGGACATGCCGACCTACTCCGCACCTGACGGAACCCAGCTCGCCTACCGCTCGACCGGGGACGGCGAGCCCCTCGTCTGCGTCCCCGGGGGCCCCGCCGACTCCACCTATCTGGGCGACCTCGGCGGTCTGTCGGCCCACCGCCGACTCGTCGTTCCCGACCTCCGCGGCACCGGCCGGTCCGCCGTGCCGGACGACCCGGCCTCGTACCGCTGCGACCGCCTGGTCGACGACATCGAGGCGCTGCGCGCGCACCTCGGGCTGCCGCGGATCGACCTCCTCGGGCACTCCGCCGGCGCGAACGTCGTCACGCAGTACGCGGTCAGACATCCGGAGCGCATCGGCAGGCTCGTCCTGATCACCCCCGGCACGCGTGCCGTCGGCATCGAGACCGACGGCGAGACGCGTCGTGCCCTTGCCCGGCTCCGCGAGCGCGAACCCTGGTTCCCGTCCGCGTACGCGGCCCTGGAGGCGATCACCGCGGGCACCGGTACCGACAGCGACTGGGAGGCCGTGTCCCCCTTCTTCTGGGGGCGCTGGGACGCCGTGGCACGGCGGCACCAAGCCGCGGGGCGTCCGGACAACCAGGAAGCCGTCGCGCTCTTCGGCGCCGAGGGGGCCTTCGATCCCCCGGCCGCCCGTGCGGGCCTCGCCGTCTGCGAGACGTCCGTCCTGCTGCTCGCGGGGGAGTCCGACCTGAACAGCCCACCCCGTACGGTGGCCGCGTTCGCGGCGCTGTTCCCGCGCGCGGAACTCGTCGTGCAGGCGGGGGCGGGGCACTACCCCTGGATCGACGACGCCGGGCGGTTCGTGGCGATCGCCGCGGCCTTCCTGGTGCGGCTCAGGAGCTGATCAGGGTCTGCTGGGGTGCCCGCCCATAGGTCTCGCGGTAGAGGGCGGCGAAACGGCCGACGTGGAAGAAGCCCCAGCGGGCGGCGATCCGGGTGACCGTGACGCCGTCCGTCGGGGCGCTCGCCGTCAGGTCGTGATGGGCGTGCGCCAGACGCACCCGGCGCAGATGCGCGAGCGGAGTGGTGTCCAGGTGCCGGCGGAACGCGTACTGCAGTCCGCGGACGGTGACGTGGGCCGCCGCGGCGATGTCGGTGACGGTGATGGGCTGGTCGGCGTGGTCGTCGATGTACGCGAGCGCCCGGCGCAGCGTTGCGTTGTGAGCGTCGTTGCGGTCGCCCGCGGTCGGGCTGATGAGCGCGGTGTTCGGGAAGGCGGCCAGTACGCTCGCCGCCAGATGCTGGGTCGCGGTGGAGGCGATGAGGGGCTCGTCCGCGACGGAGGCGTCCGCGAGGACATGGTCGCGTACGTAGATGATGGCCTGGCGGAGCTGTTGAGCGGCTGCTGCTGAGCGGGGGCGGTGGCCGGCCAGGCGGACCGGCCCGGGTCTGCGTTCCGGGGCGGTCGCGGCGACCTGCGTGAGCAGGTCCGGGTCCAGCATGGTGATGGTGTAGCGGGCACGGCAGATCCGGCCCGAGTAGGGCAGTTCGGGCGGCGCCAAGGACGCCACCTCGCCGGGACCGAAGGCGTCCTCCACCCCGCGGAAGACATGATCCTGGATCGTGCCCTCGTGCATGACGCACAGGCAGATCCGGCCCAGCGGCGTGACGGAGTAGCTCATCTCGAAGTCCAGGTCGACCTCGTCGACACTGACCGAGGGCAGGCTCGTACGGACGATCTGCGCCCGGACGGACGCGGGGGTGCTGCTGCCGATGCGCATCTTGGCGTAGGCCTGGCTGAGGAACTGTTCCGTGAGGCCCAGATCGTCGCTGTCGAAACGCAACGTGTCCATGACCGCCCTCGCCGGTGCATAGCAGCGCTCTTGAGCCGACTGTAGGCCTCGGGCTGCTCGATCGGTATGCCTCATTTGGACGATAGCAGCAGGGAGACGGGGCCGGACGCCACGCCGGAGTGCTCGACCCGCCCCCCGGCGGAACGCTCGCCTTCACCCCCGCGCACCGGTTGAGCGGCAGGTTCGTTTTTTGTACTGGCCCTGGACGGGCTGTTCGCTTTCTGTGTCGTGGCGGTGGTCCGCGGCTGGCCATAGTGGGTGGAAAAGGCCAGGCGCGCCGCTTCCGGTGCCCCTGGCCTCATGGGTGTGGAGCAATGGAGGCGCGGCGTCCCATGGCGGGAGCGGACGGATTCACCGAGCGGGTCACTGTGCTGCAGCGGGAGGTCCACCAACTGCGTGCGGCGGTCGCCTCGCACGCGGTCGTCGACCAGGCGATCGGCATGGTCGTCGCCCTCGGCGGCGTGCGGCCCGAGGAGGGCTGGCAGGTCCTGAAGACTGTGTCCCAGCACACCAACACGAAGCTGCGCGAGGTGGCGCAGCACATGGTGGAGTGGCCGCAGCGCGGTCGGCTGCCCGACGACATCCGCCGGTCCCTGGAGGCCGCACTCGCCGCCCGGTCGAGTCGGGAGTAGTGCGCGGCAGGTAGTTGTCCCCACCGCTCAACGGACGCCCTCTGCCACTCGGCGGACGCCCTCTGCCGCTCAACGGACGCCCTCTGCCACTCGGCGGACGCGCCCCTGTCGCTCACTCGGCAGGCGTGCCGATGATGCCGTTGATCAGGACGCGCAGGCCCCAGGCGTCGCGGTCGCCGGGGGCGAACAGTGCCTGGCGCATCGACGTGACCATGGGGTAGCGGTCGCCGGGCAGGTTCGCGTAGCGGTCCTTGGCCTTGGCGATGGTCGATTCCTCGCTGGCGTCCTGGGTGTTGTACGCGCTCTGCTCGACACCGGCGGCGGCGATGTGGAGGTAGAGCAGATCCACCGCCCAGGCGGCGGTGGTGTCGTCGAGGCCGCCCTCCTTGAGCAGGGCGAGCATGCGGTCGACGACGAGCAGCGCGTTGCTGCCCGTGGGGATGGCGCCGAGGGCCACCACGGCGAGGCCCTCGTGCCGGCCCAACGCTTCGACGGTGGCGGCGGCCAGGGCGTGCAGTTGCTCCCGCCAGGTGCCCTCCGAGCTGAGGGGGACCCTGGCCAGGGACTCGTCGAGCATCGCGGCGAGCAGGTCCTCGCGATGGGCGACATAGACATAGAGCGAGGCCGGGCCGGTGTCGAGGGCCTTGGCCACGCGGCGCATCGTCAGCGCGTCTAGGCCGTCGCGGTCGAGGATGTCGAGGCCCGTCCGCACGATCACATCGCGGCTGAGCGGGGCCTTGGAGGGCCGCGCGCGGCGGCTGATCGGTGGCGTGCTCATGGGCGAAGCCTAGCTCGCTGACGAACGCTGTTTGACACGAACGGTGTTCGTTTCCTAGCGTGGTCAACAAGTCGACGAACGATGTTCGTGTCAAACGATGTTCGTGACGAACAGTGTTCGTCCGTCGCTATCGACCCGCGCGCCGCTGTGCGCGACGCCCCTCCCTCGCTGCCCCCGGCCCTGGACCGGCTCTGCTCTGCTCCGGCTCCGCTCCGGCGTGCGTGGCCGACCGATCGAGAAAGAGACCACGTCATGATCCTGCTCACCGGAGGCCGCGGCGCGGTCGCCACCCAGTTGCTCGGCCTGCTGCACGAGGCCGGTCTGCCCGTGCGCGTCGGCTCCCGCATGCCCGCCGACCTGAACCTGCCAAGGGGAGTGCCCGCCGTCCCCCTCGACCTCACCGACCCGGCGACCTTTCCCGCCGCCCTGGACGGCATCACCTCCGTCTTCCTCTACGCCGGCCCCGACCGCATCGGCGACTTCGTCGAGCAGGCACGCAAGGCAGGCGTCACCCATGTCGTGCTGCTCTCGTCATCCGCGGTCCTCGGCCCCGGTGCGGCGACCGACCCGCTGGCCAAGTCCCATCTCGACGTCGAGAGCGCCCTGTTGGCCTCGCCGCCACCACCACGATCCTGCGGCCGGGCTCCTTCGCCTCCAACGCCGCCGCCTGGGCCTGGCCCGTCAAGGCCGGACGCCCCGTGAGCCTGCCCTACCCCGGGGCGCACAACGACCCCATCCACGAACGGGACATCGCCGACGCGGCCTTCGCCGTGCTCACCGATCCGCGCCACCGCGGCGGCTGCTTCACCCTCACCGGACCGGAGTCCCTGACCTTCGCCGAGCAGATCGACCAACTCGCCGCTGCTACCGCCACGACGATCCCGGTCAAGCACGTCACCCGCGCCGAATGGAAGCAGGAGATGGCCGAACACATCCCCGGCGCCTTCGCCGACACGCTGCTCGACTGGTGGGAATCGCACGACGGCAAGCCCGTCACCACGACCCGAACCGTCGAATCCCTCACCGGCCACCCCGCCCGCCCCTTCGCGGTCTGGGCCGCCGACCACGCGGCCGATTTCACCCGTTCCTGACCGGCACGCCTGCCTGTAGCAAATTCTTACGACATGCCCGCCCTGTGTTCGAGTTAAAGGAGTGAGCGGCATGCAACACGCATGAAACATGAAGGCCCCCTCATGTGGCGAGCGGAGGGGGCTTTCGCCTTCCGGAGAACTCGCTCGTCTGCGTTTCCGCCATTCGCGAGGGTGGGCGGATAAGCTCCCCACGGGCGGGAACGCGCCACTCCTGTCCGGTATCTGCTGGTCAAGGGAGTTGTGTGACGGGCGGGTCCTGGCGGTGTTCTCGCGGGACATCGCGATGCCACCGAGGTGAAGAGATCGTGAACGACGCGCGATGATTCGCAACGGATCAGGCCAAATTGGCGTCGACAGAGGGTTTTTGAGCCAGTGCGAGATTGCTCACCTTTGACTTTGACTTGGCATCGCTTTTACTTTGAATTGCAGCGGTGAATGCGCATCGAGCCCGCCGCGCAACCCCCTTCCCAGGAGGTACGACGTGGAGAAGTTCGACGAGGGCGCGGGCGGTCCCGTACCGGCGAGGAAGCCGGCCGCGGCAGACCGGACCCGCGCACAGCACCGGCATTGACACCACCCCCAGCACACCGAACGCCTTGAACCGATGACGCACTTCGCCACCGGCCGCCCGAACGCGCACCCCCACACGCCCGCGGACTCCCGGCCGGTCCCGGGAGCGACGCCGCGCCGCCTCCTGACGACCGTCCCGGCGCGGGCGCGTCAGTGGGCGACAGCAGCGGTGATCGCCCTGTTGACGCTCTTCCTCGGCGGCGCGGCCCCGGCCGCCGCCACGACCCCCACCTCCGCGTCCGTCCTGCCGCTCGCCACGCCGGACACCTACCCGGCCGCCGAGGAGACGAAGGAACGAGTCCTCCGGGACGGCGAAGTCCTCCATCCGCCACGCCACTTCACGCGCAACCGCCCCCACGTACCCGCCGCCCGAAGCTGCACCGTCCCCTTCTGGGCGCGGTCCCTGACGCTCTGCCGCCCCGATCCACGCATCGACCCGGGACCCGGCTGTTCCCGCTCCGGCACCACCGATCCCAGCAGAGCGGGCGCCGGTCTGCTGATCCTCCTCTGCGTGTCGCGCTCCTGAGGGCGCCCACACGGGCCCCCGCCCGCGCGCCCCCACCCCACACCGACACCCCAGGAGGTGTCTCCGCCATGGAGACCTTCATCACCCATGCCCGAGACTTCACCGCCCGCATCGCCGAACGGCGCGAGGAACAGGAGACGTTCGGCCGGCTCGCCGCCGGGCAGTCCCCGCTCGCCCTCTTCATCACCTGCTCCGACTCCCGGGTCGTACCGTCGCTGATCACCGGCGCGCGCCCCGGTGAACTCTTCGAACTGCGCACCGCGGGCAACGCGGTGCCGCGCTACGAGGCCGACCGCCCCGCCGGCGCCGAAGCCGCGACGATCGAGTACGCGATGCGGGTGCTCGGCGTCGCCGACATCGTGGTCTGCGGCCACTCGCACTGCGGTGCCGTCGGCGCGCGGGCCCGCGGCGACGACCTCACCGGACTGCCTGTCGTACGGGACTGGCTGGACCGTCAGGTCTCCGGTGGACTGCCCTGCGACGACGGCCCCACGGTCGCCGGCGCCGTCAAGCGCCATGTGCGCGAACAACTGGAGCGGCTGCGCGGCCACCCCTGTGTCGGCGAGCGCCTCGAAACCGGCGCCGTACGCCTCCACGGCTGGTACTACGAGGTCCACACCGGCCTGGTCATGGCGCACGACCCCGAGACCGACCACTTCCTGCCCCTGTGACTCCCGTGCGCCCCGTGACCCCTGTGAAGGCAGACGAACCCCTCATGAAAAGGCCCCCAGTGCGTGACTTCTCCACACTGCGAGCGGACTTCACCGCGTCGATCGTGGTCTTCCTCGTCGCCGTCCCCCTGTGCGTCGGAGTGGCCGTCGCCTCCGGCGTGCCCGCCGAACTCGGCCTGGTCACCGGCATCGTCGGCGGCCTCCTGACCGGTCTGCTGCCCGGCAGCAGCCTCCAGGTCAGCGGCCCCGCCGCCGGTCTGACCGTGCTGGTCTACGAAGCCGTGCAGGAGTACGGCCTCGCCGCCCTCGGCGCCCTGGTCCTTGCCGCCGGACTCCTCCAACTGGCCATGGGAGCCCTCGGCCTCGGCCGCTGGTTCCGCGCGATCTCGGTCGCCGTGGTCCAGGGCATGCTCGCCGGCATCGGCCTGGTCCTCATAGCCGGACAGCTCTACGCCCTCGTCGACGCGAAGGCCCCCGCGTCCGGCCTCGACAAGCTCGCTGAACTCCCGCGGCTCGCCGCCGACACGGCCGGTTCGGGCGACGCCCTGAGCGCGTTCGCCTTCGGTGCCTGCACCATCGCCGTCCTGGTGCTGTGGCCGCGGTGGCGACGGGCCACCCGGGTGCTGCCCGCGCCGCTCGTGGCGGTCGTCCTCGCGACCCTCGCCGTGTTCCTCCTCGACCTGCCGGTGGCGAAGGTCGAGGTGCACGGACTCGTCGACGCCGTGCGACTGCCCGGCGGTGACACGTTCTCCGCCCTGGTGGAGGGCGGCGCCCTCGTGGGTGCCATCGGCACCGTCATCGCCTTCACCCTGATCGCGTCCGCGGAGTCGCTGTTCAGCGCGGCGGCCGTGGACCGCATGCACGACGGCCCGCGCACCGACTACGACAAGGAGCTGATGGCGCAGGGCGCGGGCAACACCTTGTGCGGGGTGCTCGGCGCGCTCCCGATGACCGCGGTGATCGTACGCAGCTCCGCCAATGTGTCGGCCGGCGCGAAGACCAAGGCGTCCCGTGTGCTGCACGGCGTCTGGCTGCTCGCGTTCGCCGCCGCGTTCCCCGCGGCGCTCGGCATCATCCCGGTGGCCGCTCTGGCCGGCGTCCTCGTGCACGCGGGCTGGAAGCTGATTCCGGTCAAGGACTTCGGGCCGCTGTGGCGCACGCACCGCGGTGAGGCCGTCGTCCTCGCCGTCACGGCCCTGGCGATCGTCGTGACCAACATGTTCGAGGGCGTCCTCATCGGCATGGGGCTCGCCGTCGCCAAGACCGCCTGGGAGACCTCGCACGTCCATCTGGAGGTCGAAGGACTTGAGGGCACCGGCACGATCCGGGTCCGCGTGGTCGGCAACGCCACGTTCCTGCGGCTGCCGAAGATCCTCGACCGCCTTGAGGCCCTGCCGCGCGACCGCAGGACGGAACTGGACCTGTCAGGACTGCGGCACATGGACCACGCCTGTGCCATGGAGCTCACGGGCTGGGCCGAACGGCACGACGCGGCGGTCGGCGCCGAGGCCGGGGCCTTCGGCGTCACGGTCACGCCGTCCAAGGACAGGGCGGAGGGCGGCAGCGACACGCCCGGCCCCGACGACGCCTCGGGCCGCACGGCCGACGACGCCTCCGCCCGTGGACAGCGAGACGGTGACGGATCGGCTCGTACACAGCAGTTGACAGCAGCCGAGATGGCCGAGCGCAAGGAGACCGCGGGATCGCGCACCTGACGGTGCGGAACCGTCAGGGCGACACCCCGCCTCCCCCCGGCGACTCGCCCACCGGGCGGCACGCTCTTCACGAGCGTGCCGCCCGTTTTCTCATGAGGGCGCACTCGCTGCCTCAAGGGCGCAGCAAGTGCGCCGTTCCGGCAGCGAAGACGGCTTCCGTGCGCGTGCCGCGCCCCGCGCACGGAGTCGTGCCGCGGTAACGGCAGCACGCTCCGGGCCCGGGTGCGCTGTGGGGGCGGGGTGTGCTTCCGGAACGTCCCAACGCGTCCAGTGGCCTCCCGCACGCGGTTCCACGCTCCCCACCGGGGCTGTTGGCTTGCCTGGCATGCCCATGGAACTCACGCACGGCCGTGCGTAGGTGCCGTCGCCACGCCACGAGGAGCCCCGTTGACCATCGCCGACGCCGAGTCCACGGCAGCGCAGATCCCGACCCAGTCCACGTACCAGCACCGCGTCGCGGACTACTGGAACGCCGAGGAGAACCCGGTCAACCTCGAACTCGGGAAGATCGACGACCTCTACCACCACCACTACGGCATCGGGGAGGTCGACTGGTCGGTGCTCGACACGGGCCCCGAAGGCGCCCCCGAGCCCCCCTCCCGTGCCGACCACCGGCGGGCGCGGATCACCGCCGAACTGCACCGGCTCGAACAGGCGCAGGCCGATCTGCTCGCCACCCGTCTCGGCCCCCTCACCCCCGAGGACCGCGTCTTCGACGCCGGCTGCGGGCGCGGCGGCGGCTCGGTCGTGGCGCATCTGCGTCACGGCTGCTTCGCCGACGGCGTCACGATCTCCGGCAAACAGGCCGACTTCGCGACGGAGCAGGCCCGCAAGCGGCGCATCGACCACAAGGTGCGCTACCACCACCGGAACATGCTCGACACCGGGTTCCCCACCGGCGCGTACGCGGCGTCGTGGAACAACGAGTCCACCATGTACGTCGAACTGGAACTGCTGTTCGCCGAGCACGCCCGGCTGCTGCGCCGCGGCGGCCGCTATGTGACGATCACCGGCTGCTACAACGACGCCTACGGCCGGGCCTCCCGCGAGGTGTCCCTCATCAACGCCCACTACATCTGCGACATCCATCCGCGCTCGGAGTACTTCCGCGCCATGGCCCGCAACCGGCTCGTACCCGTACACGTCCAGGATCTGACCGCCGCCGCCATGCCCTACTGGGATCTGCGCAAGCAGGCCGAACACCTGGTGACCGGCATCGAGGAAACGTTCCTTGCCGCCTACGCCAACGGCAGCTTCCAGTACCTGCTGATCGTCGCCGACCGGGTCTGAGGCGTCCCGCGGGCGGACGGCCTGATTCCCCCTCCTCGTGCGGAGTCACTTGCGCCCTTCCCGAGACGCGGCACGGTGCCATCGGGCAGTGTGCGGCGTCGCGGAACGTGCACCGGTTGCCACGCGCTCACGGGACGCGGCACGGGGGGAGAGGGGGCCGCCACGGTGGTCGAGGACGCGCAACATGGCAACCTGCCCGCGGAGACGTCGAGCTGGGTCGGCCGGCACGGCGAGGTGGAACGGGTGCGGCAGATGTGCGCGCAGTCGCAGCTTGTGACCCTCACCGGCGCCGGGGGAGTGGGCAAGACCCGGCTCGCTCTGAAGGCCGCGGGACTGCTGGCCGCACGCTTCCGGCACGGCGTCTGGCTGGTGGAACTGTCCCCCCTGCACGACGGCGCGCTCCTGGCGCACGCCATCGCCGAATCGTTCCGCGTGCCCGACCGGACGGCCCGGCCGGTGATCGAGTCGGTGGCCGAATATCTGTCGGGACGTGAGCTGCTCCTCGTCCTCGACACCTGCGAGCACCTCATCGACGACTGCCGAACCGTCACCGAGGCCCTGCTCGCGCTCTCCCCGGGCCTGAAGATCCTCGCCACCAGCCGGTGCCCGCTCGACCTGCACATCGAACAGGTCGTGACCGTCGAACCCCTCCCGCTGCCCGTCCTCACGGCCCGGGCCGCGCCGGAGTCCGACGCGCTGACCCTGCTGACCGCCCGGGCAGGGGAGGCGGTCCCCGGATTCACCGTGACCGAGACCAACCGCAGCGACCTGATGAGGCTCTGCGCCAGGCTCGAAGGCCTGCCCCTCGCCATCGAGCTTGCCGCGGCCCGGCTGCGCGAACTGCCCCTCGCCGAACTGACGGAACGGATGGACGACCGCTTCGCCGTCCTCGACGACATCGAAGGAACGCGGTACGGGGCCGGGCCGCCCGGGCCGACCGAGCCCCCCTGGCACCGCGCGCTGCGCACCGCGGTCGGCTGGAGCCACGAACTGTGCACCCCTCATGAACGGCTCCTGTGGGCCCGCCTCTCGGTCTTCGCGGGCTCCTTCGACGCCGCGGCCGTGCAGCGGGTCTGCGCCGACGAACGGCTTCCGCGCGCGGACGTCCCGGCACTCCTTGCCGCACTCGTCGACAAGTCGATTCTGACGTGGCTGCCCACGGGCGGTGGCGAGCGGTACCGGATGCTGGACACCATCCGTGAGTACGGCGTCCACTGGCTGCACGACCTCGGCGAGGAGCCCGTGCTGCGGCGCAGGCACCGCGACGGCTGCCTCGACCTGGCCCGGCGGGGCGGCGCCGAATGGCTCGGACCCGACCAGTACCACTGGTACGACCGGATGCACGCCGAGCACGACAACCTGCGGGCGGCACTGGAGTTCAGCCTCACCGAGAAGGACGGGACGGCGGCTCTCGACCTCGCGGGCTCGCTGTGGTTCTTCTGGACCGCGTGCGGTCTCGCCCGCGAGGGGCAGGTGTTCCTGGAGCGCGCCCTGGCCGCCGACGCACGGCCGGGCCGCGCACGGAGCAGAGCCCTGTGGGCGCTCGCCATCGCGCTCGTGTGCATGGGTGACAAGGCGGGCGGCGCGGTCCGCGCCGTCGAGTCCCTCGCCGCCGCGGAGCGGGACGGCGACGCGTACGAGGCCCGCACCGCCCTCGGCGCCTACGCGGCCGCGAAGAGCAGTGACGGCGACCTGGACGCGGCGGAGACGACGGCCCGAAAGGTGCTGTCGTCGTACCCCGACACAGCGGACGCGGCCGGCGGCGAACTGTCCCTGGCCGCCCTCCTGGCCTGGTGCTCCCAGAGCCATGTGCATCTCGTCCGGGGGGAGATCGACCGGGCCGTCGACCTGATGGGCCGGATGCGCGCGGCCTGCGACCGCAGGGGTGAGCGCTGGATGCGCGCCTACGGCGACTTCTTCCTCGCGCAGGCGGAGCTGAAGCGGCGCCGCCCCGGGGCCGCCCGCCGCCACGCCCGCGACGCCCTGGAGGTGAAGCACCGCATGCACGACTCCCTGGGCATCGGCCTGACGGTCGCCGTCCTCGCCCGGGTGGCGTCGGCGGCGGGCCAGGTCGAACGGGTGGCCCGCCTGCTGGGCCTCGCCGACCAGGTCTGGGCCACCGTCGGCGAACCACAGGCCGGGGTGACGGAGTTTATCGCCGCTTGCCGGCAGTGCGAGCGCCAGGCACGGGGTGCCCTGGGCGACCACGCCTTCGAGACGGCGTTCGAGACGGGCCGGACGCAGGCGCTGGACGAGGGGGTGGCTTACGCGCTGGGGCGCGCTTGAGGCGAGCGACCGCCGCGACCGGCGTTCGCTTCGGTGAGTCTGGTCGCCTCCGGCGGGTTTTTGGTTGCTCCCGGTCGGTCCGGTCGCGCTCCCGGTCGGTCCGGTGGGAGCGGTCGGCCCAGTGATTCCGGTAAGTCCGGTCGCCCCCGGTCGGTCCAACCAGTCCGGTGGGTCCGGTAAGTCCGCCCCCGGTCGCCCCTCGGTCGCCCTCGGTCGCCCTCGGTCGCCCTCGGTCGCCCTCGGTCGGTCCGGTCGGCACGATCAGCCGTCAGCCGTCAGCCGTCAGCCGTCAGCCGTCAGCCGTCAGCCGTCAGCCGTCAGCCGTCAGCCGTCAGCCGTCAGCCGTCAGCCGTCAGCGGTCGGCCGGGCTGGCGTTGAGGGCTACGTGAATACCGCGCGGGCCGCGTGTTCTTGCGCGAGCGCCTCGTCCGCGGCGCTCCACCCGGCCGTTCGCCGCAGCGCGGCGAACTCGCGGCCGAGCGAGGTCGCGGAGGTGGTACGGGTGTCCGTGCTGATGGTGACCGGGAGGCCTGCGGACAGGAGCCGGGTGGCCGGGTGTGCGGCGAGGTCCGGCACGGCGCCGGTCTGCACATTGCTCGTGGGGCACATCTCCAGGGCGACGCGGTCGGCCCGCAGCCGGGCCAGGAGCGCGTCGTCACCGGTGCACCGGACACCGTGGCCGATGCGGCGGGCGCCGAGCACGTCGAGCGCCTCCCACATGCTCTCCGGCCCGGCGGCCTCGCCCGCGTGGACCGTACAGGGCAGCCCGGCCGCATGCGCCACGTCGAACGCCGCACGGTGCGGGCGCGCGCCGTGGAGCCGTTCGTCCCCGGCCAGGTCGAGTCCGGCGACCGAGTCCCGGTGCCGCACGGCGGCCTCGGCGACGGCGAGGCTCTCGTCGGGCGACTGATGGCGCAGACAGCACAACAGCAGTCCGGTCCGCACCCCGGTGGCGCGGCGCCCGGCCGCCAGGCCATCGGCGACGGCACGTACGGCGTCGTCGAGCGACATGCCGTGCCGGCCGTGGAGCTGCGGGGCGAAGCGGACCTCGCCGTGGACGACACCGTCGGCGCTCCAGTCCTCGACGAGTTCCCGCGCCGCACGGGTGAGGGCATCGGGCGTCTGAAGGACCCGCACGGGAACGTCGATGTAGGTGAGGAAGCGGGTGAGGCTGCCGCAGTCGGGCGGGGCGACCACCAGCTCCTCGACCGGCCGGTCCAACGTGATGCCCTGCTCGCGCGCGAGGTCGGCGATCGTGCCGGGACGTACGGAACCGTCCAGGTGGCAGTGGAGTTCGTGGCGCGGCGGGGGTGTGGGGGCGGGGGAGTTCATCGGCTGCTCTCCAAGGGGGTGGCGGCGGGGGCGACGGCAGGAGCGGCGGTCACGCGACCGCCGGTCACGGAGCCGTCGGTCACGGAGCCGCCGGTCACGGAGCCCCCGGTCACGGAGCCGTCGGCTACAGAGCCGTCGGCTACAGCGCCGGGGCGCGTCGCGGGCGAGTCCGGAGCGGGCACCCGGCGGGACACGGTGTCGAACAGGAGCCGCTTGAACCCGGCCTCGTCGACGCGACGCACCAGTCTCAGGTTCGGCGCGGGCGCCGCCGCCCGGCGGTCGACGATCATCTGCCCCCTGACCTCGTCGCCCACGGCTATGTCGACGTACACCGACTCCTGCTCCGTGATCAGGTCGGGCCGCAGGGCGACGGCCATGGCGACGGGGTCGGGCAGGTCGTAGCCTGCGAGCCCGGTGACGTCCCTGGCCCAGTCGGCCACGGTGCGGTTGATGCGATGGGCGAAGACGGCCATGGGGGTGCCGATCCGTTCGAGGCTCCGCTGGTCCTCCGGGGTCATGACCGCGTCCTTGCGGGACACGTCCCAGCCGATCCAGGTCACCTTCTCGGGCGTGGCGGCCCGCGTCACGACCCGGGCGGCCTCGGGGTCGGCCCAGACGTTGAACTCGGCCGTGGGGGAGATGTTCCCGTGCGCGTCGGCGGCACCCGCCATGCAGTAGACGTGGCGGTACCGCGTGAACAGCAGCGGATCGCGCAGCAGCGCCGCGGCGATGTTGGTGAGGGGTGCCAGGGTGACCAGCGTCAGCTCACCGGGGTGGTCCCGGGGCAGCGAGAGCAGCACGTCGACCGCGTGCCGCGGCTCTGGACCCCGTACCGGATCCGGCAGACCGACGTCCCCCATGCCGTCCTCGCCGTGCACGTGCTGCGCACTGGAGAGGTCGCGCAGCAGGGGGCGCGGGCAGCCCGGGTGGACGGGGACGTCGGTGCGGCCCGCGATCTCCAGGGAGATCAGGGCGTTGCGGGTGCCGGTGGTGAGCGGGACGTTTCCGGCGACGGTGGTGACGGCCCGGACGTCCGCGAGGCCGCAGGCCGCGGCCAGCAGCAGGGCGACCGCGTCGTCGGATCCGGTGTCGGTGTCGATGACCATCGGGAGAGCGGGCACGGGCCCTGCTCCTTTCGTACGGCGGGGGCCTCTGGTGACGACAGCCTCCCGGGGCGGGAGCCTCTTGTCTAAACGTTTAGATGCCAGAATGCAAGGATCATGACGAAGCGAACGACGAGAGCGGCGACGCTGACCGACGTGGCCCGCAGGGCCGGGTCCTCCACGGCGGTGGTCAGCTACGTGATGAACAACGGCCCGCGCCCGGTCGCCGCCGCGACCCGGGAACGCGTCCTCGCCGCCGCGGCCGAGCTCAACTACCGCCCCAACCGGGTCGCGCGCGCCCTGCGCTCCCGCACCACCGGCGTGGTCGGCCTCGTCCTCGCCGACGCCTCCAACCCCTACTTCGGTGCCCTGGCCCGGCACATCGAGCAGGCCCTCGGGGCGCGTGACAAGCTCACGCTGACCGGCAACGCCGACTACTCGATGGACCGCCAGCGGCACCTCGTGGAACGCTTCCTCGCCGCTCAGGTCGACGGCCTCGTCATCGTCTCCGCGGACGGCGGCGCCGACGTGGCAGCCGAGGCCGAGGCGGCCGGAGTCCCCGCCGTCTACGTCCATCACCGGCCCGAGCCAGGACGCGCCCCCGTGGTAGGCGCCGACGACGACGCAGCCGTACGGGCCGCCGTCGCCCACCTGCGCGCCCACGGCCACCGTCGCATCGCCTTCCTCGCGGGCCCCGACGACGCGGGCCCCGTCGGGCGCCGCCACGCGGCCTGGGAGGCCGCCGCGGACACCACCGGCGACATGCTCCTGCGCTGCGCCTACTCCCGGGCCGCCGCTGACGAGCTGACCCGGCGCCTCGTGGCCCGGGACGCCATGCCGTCCGCCCTGATCACCGCCACCGACGAACAGGCCATCGGCGTGCTCGCGGGCGCCTGCGCCACCGGCCTCCCCGTACCCGGCAGGCTCGCCGTCATCAGCCTCGACGGGACCCCCGACAGTGCCCACACCGCCCCCGCCCTGACGGTCACCGAACAACCCCTGCGGGCCATGGCCCAACAAGCCGTCGACCTGCTGATCGACGGCGCCGCGCCCCGGCCCCTGCCCGAGGCCGCGCTGATCCTGCGGCGGAGCTGCGGATGCGGAGGCGAGGCTGCCGCCGCGTGAACGGGGGATGGCGCCGGGGTGGCCCGCGGTGGTCGGGGTGGGGCTGGAGCTGGTGTAGGCTCAGTGCAACTCCGGTGCAGGGCACGGGAGTCGCGCGTCTGTGGTCCAAGGAAAGACGTCCATCATCCGATGGGAAATGCAGGTGCAAGGCCTGCCGGGCGCTCCATGAGCGAAGCCCCGCCCACCGAACAGGTGGGCGGGACTTCGTCGTTGAGCACGTCTGAGAGCGTCCGCCCGGGTGTCCGCCCGCTCGCGCGTGGCCCAAGTCCGCCCAGCCGTACAAGGCTTGGGCCTCAGTGCCCCGCGACCAGTTCCCGGGCCGGCCTGACCAAGGTCCCGATCGCCGGTGGGGGCCAGGCCCGGCTCCGTCACCTCCCCGCGCAGCAGCGCGACATCGACCGAGCCCTTGGTGAGCCCTGAGGTGCTCGCGATCGCCCTCGTCGTCGGCGCCAGTGCGGGCGCGGTGCGGACGGGCGGAGCGGGGCGGGACTGAGGGAGCGGGGCGGGGACCGAGGAGCGGGGCGACGGGACCGAGAAGCGGGTCAGTCCCGTCGCCCCGCCCGCCAGACGAACACCTCTGTGCCCGGCTGCCGTGCGGAGAACAGGCCGGACGGCGAGACCGCACGCAGCAGTCGCCGCAACTCCGCCTCGAAGTCGTCCAGATGGGCGCCGAACAGGTGCGGTGCGGAGAACGACATCGAGAACACCCCGGCGACGACGTCGTCCTGCGACCGCTCCAGGACCTGCCCGCCGGGTACGACATGACGCTCGGGCCCGGAGAACCCCGCGCGCAGCAGCACCGTCGCCTCGCCGCCGGGAGTGCCGTGCCGCAGCGTCCCGGCTCCCGCCCGCCGCACCTCACCCAAGTACCGCCGCACCAGGTCACCGACCGCCGCATCGGGAACCAGGGGATGCGGGAGCCCTTCCGCGGTGCGCGTCTGCGACTTCAGGTCCGAGATGTGCACCAGTGCCCCGCCGGGCCGCAGCATGGCCCGCACCGTCGTCGCGACCAGGTCACGGTCCATCCAGTGGAAGGACTGCGCGAAGGCGGCGACCGTGAACGTGCCCAGACCCGCGGGCAGTTCCTCGGCCCGCGCCCGCACCCAGCGCGCCTTCCCGGAAACCCCCTGGGCGGCGGCCGCCCGCTCGGCCTCGGCGATCATCCCGCCGTCCGGATCGACGCCGACGACCTCGCCGAACAACTCCACGAGCAGCAGCGCGAGCGTCCCCGGCCCACACCCCACGTCGACGAGACGCCCGCGCCCATCGAGCCCCAGAGCCGCACCGAGCACCTCCGCGAGGCCGGGGGGATACGGCAGCCGCCCCCGCCGGTAGTACGCGGCACTCCCCGCGAACAACGTTTCGTCCCACTCCCAGTCAGCAGTCACACCCACCCACCCTGCCGCAACCGCGCAGTCCGCACTCCCCGAATTTTCGGGATACCTCCACGTCCCCCACCGCTCGAAGATGAGCAAGGCGCCTCCCTCATCCGCAACCTCGGACTCGCGGCCCGTTCCGGCAGGCCGCGACTTTGGTTACGGCGGCGGCGACCGATGGCCGATGATCCGCCCCCTGCCCGACGGCGACTCTGGAGAAGTCCTGTTGACGATCGACAACGGTGGGGGTGGCGGATGCGGAACACGTCGATGACGCGAGGGAGTTTCCTCGCGGGGGCCGCGGCGGTGGGTGCCGGTGCGCTGGTGGGCACGGCGCTGTCCGGGCAGGCGGCGGCCACGGCGCAGACGGCGGAGCAGACGGCGGCCACGGCGCAGGCGGCGGACGAAAGGGCCGGAGGTGCCGGCCGGGCCGGGCGCGGGCTCACGTACCGGGGTGTGATGTACGAGTGCCTGGACGGGGAGACGCCGCACACGGGCTGGGACCGCGCACGGATGCGGTCCGACCTGCGGGCCGTCGCGTGCGATCTGCACGCGAACTCCGTCGTCGCCTTCGGCACCGGCGTGGAGCGCCTTGCCGCCACCGCCACCGAGGCGGCCGAGCGCGGCCTGCACGTATGGCTCCAGCCACGCCTCGCCGACCTTCCCGAGCGGCAGATCCTCGACCACCTGGCGGAGACCGGCCGCGAGGCGGAGCGGCTGCGCAGGCAGGGCGCGCGGGTGTACCTGAGCGTGGGGTGCGAGTTCATCCTGTTCGTGCCGGGCATCGTCCCTGGCGACAACGCGGTGGAGCGCGTGCGGAACATGATGGCCGGGAACTGGAACCCCGAGCAGGCGCAGCGCAAGCTCGACCGGTTCATCGCTCTGGCCGCGAAGACGGGCCGCCGGGTGTTCCACGGCCCGCTGACCTACGGTTCCGCGTTCGGCGACAAGGTGGACTGGGACCTCTTCGACCTCCTCGGCGTCAACTACTACTCGTACTTCGACGATCCTCGTGGATACGTCAAGGAGCTCGGCCCCTACCGCGAGTGGGGCAAGCCCGTCGCGATCACGGAGTGCGGGACCTGCACCTTCGAGGGCGCGCCCCAGGCCGGCGGCATGGGCTGGGACGCCGTCGACTACGACAAGCCCAAGCCGGAGGTCCGCCCCGGGGTGCGGCGCAGCGAGCGCGTCCAGGCCCGGTACCTGACCGAGGTCCTGGATGTGTTCGAGCGGATGAACCTGCACGCGGCGATGGTGTACCAGTTCGTCACACCGGACGCGCCGCACCGCCGCGAACGCCGCTACGACTACGACATCGCGAGCTACGGCCTGGTCAAGCCCCGGTGGCGGACGGAGGACGACCCGACGTCCGCATGGCACTGGGAGCCGAAGGAGTCGTTTCACGCCGTGGCGCGGCACTTCGCCGCCCGTACCGGCCCCCGGACCGGGTGACGCGGTGACCGGCGCCCGCCCCCGGAAGGGCGCCGGTGCCCGCCTACGCCGCGTCGGTCGGGTGGACCCCGGGTCCTTCGGAGTGGTCGGCCAGCGGGGTGGGGGAGAGGTCGGTGAGTTCCTCGCCCGGTTCGAGGAGGGTGTCCGCGGCGCCGACGATGAGCGGGTCGGGGCTGCCCGCGCTGTCCTTGTCCTTGGCGGGGTAGTCGCAGCGCGCCAGCAGGTGCCGCATCGCCTCCAGACGTCCGCGCCGCTTGTCGTTGGACTTCACCACCGTCCAGGGGGCGGACACCGTGTCGGTGGCACGGAACATGTCGATCTTCGCGGCGGTGTACGCGTCCCACAGGTCCAGGGAGGCGATGTCCGTCGACGACAGCTTCCACTGCCGCACCGGGTCGACCTGGCGGATGGCGAACCGGGTGCGCTGCTCGCCGCGGGACACCGAGAACCAGAACTTCACCAGGAGCACGCCGTCCTGCACCAGCATCTCCTCGAACACGGGGGCCTGGGCCAGGAAGTGCCGGTGCTGCTCGGGCGTGCAGAAGCCCATGACGCGTTCGACGCCGGCGCGGTTGTACCAGGAGCGGTCGAAGAAGACGATCTCACCGGCCGACGGGAGCTGGGTCACATAGCGCTGGAAGTACCACTGGCCGCTCTCCCGCTCGGTCGGCTTGTCGAGGGCCACGACCCGCGCGCCGCGCGGATTGAGGCGCTCGGTGAAGCGCTTGATCGTGCCGCCCTTGCCGGCCGCGTCCCGGCCCTCGCAGATCACGACGATCCGCTGCCCGGTCTCCTTGACCCACTTCTGGAGCTTGAGCAGCTCGATCTGCAGCACGCGCTTGGCGCGTTCGTACTCCTTGCGGCGCAGCTTGTGGTCGTACGGGTAGTTCTCCCGCCAGGTGTCGAGGGGGAGACCGCCCTTGTCGAGGAGTATGGGCTGTTCGGGTCTCGACCAGTCGACGGACAGCTCGTCGAGGAGCCCCAGGTCATCGGCGTCCCGCTGTCCGCCCCCGGGGGCCTCCCCGTGTTGGCCGCGCTGCGGATTCTCGGGTCCAGTCCCCATGGCGTACGCCTCCTCGGCCCGTCGTCGGCAGTTCGCTCACCGGTTCCCCCGCCTGCCGAAATTATCCCCGGTCGGGGGCGCGGGCGAGCGTGGGTGACCGGCCCGCCACCGTCGCCCGCCCTCAGGGCGCCGACGGAATCGCCGGAATCTCGTCGAGCGTCGGGCGGATGACGTTCTCCGCCTTCTCCGGGTACGAGAATCCGTGCGCGTCGGCGACTTCGCGGGCCAGGCGGGAGAAGAGGTCGGCGGTGGCCCGGGCGGCGCGCAGGGCGTCGTCCGCGGCGAAGCCGCCGAAGATCCGCGGCAGGCTCTCCCACACGTCGGGGTCGGTCCAGCGCCGCATGCGGGTGCCGCCGTACCAGACGTCGTGGTCGGCGCCCTTACGGCTCAGGGCGTGCCACTCGATCATGCACTCGAGGAGTTCCTTCGTGGTCCAGTCCCGGGACTTGGCCACCCACAGCTCGCCGCGGGCCAGGTAGCGCGGCAGGTGAGCGACCTCGAACCAGAACTCCGCGCAGAGGTCCTCGAACTCCTCGGCGTCGGGCAGTTCCGCCCGTACGCTCCCCGTGGCCCGCGGCAGCGCGGCGGCGGCGCCCTCGCGGTCCCACAGGACCTCGTAACCCCGCTCGTGCAGGTCGTCGAGGCCCTCGGCGGCCAGCAGTTCCAGGCGCTCCACCGGCACCACCTGGAAGTCGACCTTCACGCCCCCCTCGAAGAACACCAGCCGGGCCGGGTTCTCGTACGGGCCATCGAGCCCCACCTGGACCACCACAGGGCCGAGCTCCTCGACCCAGGCCCCGTCGTCCTCGTACCGCTCGGTGTCGGTGGTGTAGAGCTCGATGTCATGGTCGGAGAAGGCGTCCACGGTGCCGTCGCGCCGCGCCCGTGACCCGGTGCGCAGCACGGCCCGGACGTCCGGCTGGTTCCGGGCCCAGGCAAGCACGCGCCCGACGATGCCGTCCTCGTCGGCCGCTGACTCAGTGATCATGGCGTCACGCTACTGCAGGGCCGCGGGGCCGCCGAAGCGGTTTTCGCCGCCCCGTGTGCGTGTCCTGCCCTGGACGGACTTCACCAGGACCGTGTCCGTGGCCGCCCAGTGGCACCGGTGGAGACGGTGTGGCAAACAACAGAAGGGGTGGCGACAGCGGCACTCGGTTCACGGACGAAAGGGCACGATCATGAAGATCACGGTCATCGGAGCCACCGGACTGATCGGTTCCCAGCTCGTCACGCGGCTCGGTGCCGCGGGGCACGAGGTGGTCCCCGCTTCCCTGTCGACCGGAGTCGACCTGCTGAGCGGCGCGGGGCTCGACGGAGTACTCACCGGCGCGGACACGGTCGTCAACGTCACCAACTCGCCCACCTTCGACGAGGCCTCCGTCGACTTCTTCCGCATCACATCGAGGAACCTGCTGTCCGCGGGGGAGCGCGCGGGAGTCCGCCACCAGGTCGTCCTGTCCATCGTCGGGGTCGACCAGGTGCCGCAACTGGACTACTACCGCGCCAAGACCCTCCAGGAAGAGTTCCTGAAGCGGGGGGCGACGCCGTACTCGATCGTGCGCGCCACCCAGTTCTTCGAGTTCATGGACGCCGTCATGTCCTGGACCGCGGACGGCGGCACCGTCCGGCTCCCGGCCACCCCCGTCCAGCCCATCGCGGCGGCCGAAGTGGTCGAGGCCCTCGCCGATGTCGCCACCGCCCCGCCCCTCAACGGCACCCTGGAAGTCGCGGGACCCGACGTCCTCCCCCTCGACGAGCTGGGCCGCCGCACGCTGGCGGCCAGCAAGGACGACCGCACCGTCGTCACCGACGACAAGGCGGGCATGTTCGCGGCAGTCGACGGCGCTGCCCTGATCGCGAGCCCCGGCGCCCGCCTGGCCCCCACCCACTACGAGGACTGGCTCGGCACCCGGCGCTGACGGGCGGTGGTGATGCGTGCGGCGCAGGCGTCCCGGCCCAGGTGGCAGCCGCCCGCAAAGTGCTCACGCCGCCGTCAGGCCCCACAGTGCCAGCGCCAGCACGCTGAAGCCCGCGCCGAGGGCGCACACCGCGCCCCAGCCCGCCGCCGCGTACAGGCTCGTCGACGCGAGTGCTCCCAGGGCGCTGCCCGCGGAGTAGAACATCATGTAGCCGCCGATCACCCGGCTGCCCGCGTCGGGCCGGTGGGCGTAGATGGCGCTCTGGTTCGTGACGTGGACGGCCTGCACGGCCAGGTCGAGCACGATCGCGCCCGCGGCGAGCGCCCACAGGGAACGGCCGGTGAGGGCGAGGGGGACCCAGGAGAGGACGAGGAGGGCGAGTGCGGCGCCCGTGGTGGCGCGGGCGTGTCCGCGGTCGTGCAGCCGTCCGGCGGGGGCGGCCGCGAGCGCGCCCGCCGCGCCGACGAGGCCGAAGGCGCCGATGGCCGTGTGCGACAACGCGTACGGTGCCTCGCTCAGCGGCAGGGCCACACAGCTCCACAGCGTGCTGAACGCGGCGAAGACGAGCAGGGCGTACAACGCGCGGGTACGCGGGACCGGTTCGCGCAGGAACAGCGTGACCGTGGAACGCAGGAGGCGGCGGTAGGGCACGCGTGCGCGCGGTTCGCTGTCCCGGGGCAGCGCGCGGTGCAGGGCCCCGGCCAGGAGCAGGGTCACCGCCGCCGATCCCAGGTAGACGGAGCGCCAGCCCGCGAGGTCGGACAGCAGCCCCGAGACGGTGCGGGCGAGCAGAATGCCGAGGACGACGCCGCTCGTCACTTGGCCCACGACCGTTCCTCGCCGGTCGGGACCGGCGAGGGCCGCCGCGTAGGCGACGAGGGACTGGGTGACGACGGCGAGGAAGCCCACCGCGGCGGCCGACGCGAGCAGCATGGGGACACCGCTCGCCGTCCCCAGCGCCACGAGAACGGCCGCGAGCAGTGCCGACTGCGTAGTGATGAGTTTCCTGCGGTCCAGCCTGTCGCCGAGCGGCACGAGCAGGAACAGGCCGAGTCCGTAACCGATCTGAGTGACCGTCACCAAGGCGCCGACGGCACCCTGTCCGACCCCGAAGCTCCGGCCGAGGGTGGCCAGGAGGGGCTGGGCGAAGTACACGTTCGCCACGGCCGATCCGCTCGCGAGGGCGAACAGCAGGACCGTGCCGCGCGAGGGCCCCGGTCGGCCGGTGCCGGTCCTCGTCGATTCCCGTGACGCCTGGCAGTCCACAGCCATCCGTACCCCGCCCCTCGAAGTGGTTGCAAGTTGCTACCGAACGACCGTAGGCCAAGCTGGTAGCATGTTGCAACCGAAGGTGGATGTGTGTGTCGAGGTGAGGTCGGGGAGGCAGGCGGTGGCGGCATGGTGAAGCGGACCAGCTTCGACGACAGTGAGTGTCCGGTGGCCCGGTCGGTCGATGCCGTGGGGGACTGGTGGTCCCTCCTGATCGTGCGCGACGCCTTCGACGGCAAACGGCGCTTCGGCGAGTTCCAGCGCAGCCTCGGAGTCGCGAAGAACATCCTCACCACCCGGCTGCGCGCCCTCGTCGCGGGCGGCGTCCTCGACCAGGTGCCCGCATCCGACGGCAGCGCCTACCGGGAGTACGTCCTCACCCCCAAGGGCCAGGACCTTTTCCCGGTCGTCGTCGCACTCCGGCAGTGGGGCGAGGCGCACTCCTTCCGCCCCGGCGAACCGCACTCCCGCCTGGTGGACCGCCGTAACGAACGCCCGCTGGGCCCGCTGCGGGTACAGGCGGCGGACGGCCGCGTCGTGACCCCGGACGACACCGTCGTCGTCAAGGTCGAGCCCCCGCGGGAGCCGTGACGCAGGGCGCGTCACACGGTGCGTACAAGCAGCAGGACACCCATCGTGAGCATTGTGGCCGCCACCAGACAGTCCAGTACGCGCCACGCCTTGGGGCTCGCAAGCACCCCGCTGAGGAGGCGGGCGCCGTAGCCGAGGCCTGTGAACCACACCAGGCTGGCCAGCATCGCCCCCAGGCCGAAGACCCAGCGCAGCGAACCGCGGTCGGCGGCGACGGAACCGAGCAGGAGCACGGTGTCCAGGTAGACATGCGGATTGAGCCAGGTCATTGCCAGGCAGGTGAGCACCGCTGTGCGCAGCGAACCCGTCGCGGCGCCCTCGACCGCCATCGCCTGCCCGTCACCCGCCGAGCGCAGCACCCGGCGACCGGCCAGGACGCCGTAGCAGACGAGGAAGCCACCGCCTGCCAGGCCGATCACGGTCAGCGCGCCCGGCCGGGCGGTGACAAGGGCGCCGAGACCGGCCACGCCGAAGGCGATGAGCAGCGCGTCGGACAGGGCGCAGATGCCGACCACCGCGAGCACGCCCTGACGGCGCACCCCCTGACGGAGGACGAACGCGTTCTGCGCGCCGATGGCGACGATGAGGGAGAGACCGGTGCCGAATCCGGCGACGGCCGCCGTGAGGATGTTGCTGTGCATGGGGACGACGCTAAGAAGCATCCGGCCGTCAGTACAGCTAATGTTTCTTACCTAGCATTAGTAGTCGTGATGACCGATCTTCCCCTGGACCAGGTGCGCACCCTGCTCGCCGCCGTCGACGAAGGCACCTTCGACGCCGCCGCGGCCGCCCTGCACGTGACGCCGTCGGCGGTCAGCCAGCGGGTCAAGGCGCTGGAGCAGCAGACCGGCAGGGTGCTGCTGATGCGGACCAAACCGATCCGGCCGACGGAGTCGGGGCAGGTGCTCGTACGGTTCGCGCGGCAGTTGGCCGCGCTCCAGCAGGACGCGCGGGCCGAACTCGGCATCGCCGACGCCTCGGGCCCCGCACAACTGCCCATCGCGGTGAACGCGGACTCCCTCGCGACGTGGTTCCTGCCCGCGCTGAACCGGGTGCCGCAGGACCCGCCGATCTGCTTCGAACTGCACCGTGAGGACGAGGCGCACACCGCCGCCCTGCTGCGCGAGGGGCAGGTGATGGCCGCGGTGACGTCGTCGGCGCGGCCGGTCGCCGGGTGCACCGTGCGCCCGCTGGGCCTGAACAGGTATCTGCCGGTGGCCAGCTCCCGGTTCGCGGAGCGCCATCTGGCGGCAGGGCCGCTCGCGCACTGCCTGCCCGACGCGCCGGTCATCGTCTTCGACCGCAGGGACGCCCTCCAGGACCAGTTCGTACGGAAACTCCCGGCCGACGGCGACGGCACCGGCATCGGCACCGGCGGTGGCGGTGGGAGCGAGGGCGGCGGCCCACGGGCCGGTTCGGTACGCCACTACGTGCCCACGTCCGAGGGGTACTGCGACGCGGTGGCCGCCGGGCTCGGCTGGGGTCTCGTACCGGAGCAGCAGGCGGCACCGCTGCTCCGCTCGGGCGGCCTCGTCGAGCTCACGCCGGGGCGATGGCTCGACGTGCCGCTGTACTGGCAGCAGTGGAAGCTGGACGTCCCGGCGCTCGGGCTCGTGGCGGAAGCCGTCGCCGCCACCGCCGCGGAGTTCCTGCACGCCCCCGCCTGACGCCGCGGCGTCAGGCGGGCGCACCGGCAGGGCGAGCCGTCTGCCGTGGCCGGGCGGGCGGCTCTCAGCCCGTACGCAGGTCCTCCAGCATCCGCCGCTGGTGACGGTGGCCGACGGTCTCGTAGCCGATCACCGTGACAAAGGGGGAGAGCATCACCACGAGCAGGCACACCGCGGTGGCGACACCGGCGGCGGACAGCAGCACCGCCACGGCGAGAACCGCGAGCGTGGCGGAGATGAGCAGCAGGTGCAGACGGTCGACCGCGGACAGCAGCAGCGTGTGCAGCAGATAGACCATCAGCAGATAAAGGCCCACCGGCAGGGCCAGGGACAGCACCACGGCGACCTCACCGATCTTCGTGTGGTGCTCCAGATGCAGTCCCGCCACATGCAGCCCGGCACCCGCGGCGGCGATCCCCATGAACAGCGGGATGTGCCCGTACCCGAAGAGATAGCCGCGGCGGCGGCGGTGTACGAGGATGTCGCCGAAGGGCGTCGAGAAGTACACCCACCACATCCCGAAGGTCAGCCCGACCCCGGCGACGACGACGGCGACCGCGTTCCCGGTCCAGTGCGTCCCGTCCCCGCCGCCGAGCAGGTCACCGGACGAGGCGACGGTGCCGACCACCCCCTCGCCTAGCGTGATGATGGCGAACAGGCCGTACCGCTCCGCGACGTGGTGCGGGTGCCAGGGCGTGCCGCCCGCGTTGCCCTGGGTGAGGACCGGGAGGACCAGTTCCAGGACCGCGAGGACGACGAAGGCGCCGAACACGGCCACAAGGGGCAGGTCCGCGAAGCCCACCACGATCCAGCCGACCTGGGCGATCACCGTCCAGCGGATGTTCGCCGTCCCCACGGCGTGGAACGACGGGGACTCCCTGGCCGCGCGCCGCCACTGCAACACCATCGCGATCCGCATCACGACGTACCCGATGACCATGGCGCGCAGTTCGAGGTGGCCACCCTCCTCGACGGAGTGGAACATCGCGGGCAGACCGAGCGCGAACACGACGACACCCATCATCTGCACCATCGTCAGCGCGCGGTAGAGCCAGTCGTCGGTGCCGAACGCCGAGGCGAACCAACTGAAGCTGATCCACGCGACGCTGATCGCGAACATCGCGAGGGCGAACGCGACGACCGCCTTTCCGGGATGTCCTTCCGCGACCATCTCGGCGAACTGGGAGGCCGCGGTGCCGACCGCGACCACGAAGGTCAGGTCGAACAACAACTCCAGGGGAGTGGACACCCGACCGTGTTCCTGCGGGTCGCGACCGGTCATCGGCATCCGGCGATGGGCGGGGCCGCCCTTGCCCGCAGGCTCTGTGGGGTCGGGGTGGCTCATGCGCAGAATGATGACGCATGCGGTTGCAGTCGCAAGTCGAGCGTTGCCTGTGGCGGTGCGCCCGGGTGCCGGGCGCTTCCGGCTCCTCCCACCCCCGCCCGTCCCTCGGTCCCGTCCATCGGCATGTCCGGATGTGACAGGGAATCGTCATTGCGGCCATCGGTGACAGCGGCCAGCATGGAGGCATGCCCCTTCCGCACCGGGTCGTCATCGCGGTCTTCCCCGATGTCGATCTCCTCGACGTCACCGGACCCGCCGAGGTCTTCGCCCTCGCCAACCGGGTGACCGCCGGCCGCGCCGGGTACCACGTGGTCCTCGCCGGACCGGCCGCCGGCGCGGTCAGGACGTCGGCGGGCGTGCGGCTGCTCACCGACGTGGCCTTCGACGACGTCGGCGACCAGGTGGACACCCTGCTGGTGCCTGGCGCCGTCGACATGACCGACGACGGGCCCCTGGCCCGGATCGACGCCGACGTCGTGGCGTGGGTGAAGGCGACAGCCCCGCACGCCCGGCGGGTGGCGTCGGTGTGCGTGGGGGCACATGTGCTGGCCGCGGCCGGACTGCTCGACGGGAAGACAGCGACCACGCACTGGTCGACCGCCGCCCAGCTCGCCGCCGACCACCCCGACGTCACGGTCGACCCGGACCCCATCTTCGTCCGCACCGACCGCGGCAGGCTGTGGACCGGGGCCGGTATCAGCGCCTGCCTGGACCTCGCCCTGGCCCTGGTCGCCGAGGACCAGGGCGAGGAGACCGCGCTGACGGTGGCCCGGCAACTGGTCGTCTACCTCAAACGGCAGGGCGGCCAGAGTCAGTTCTCCGTACCGCTGCGCCGCTCGGCGACCAACCGCAGGGACATCGACGAACTGCGCCGGTGGGTCGCCGACCACCTCGACGGCGACCTGTCCACCGGGGCCATGGCAGCCCGGATGTGCCTGAGCGAGCGGCACTTCGCCCGTGTCTTCGCACAGGAGACGGGCACCAGCCCGGCCGCCTACGTCGAGGCGGCCAGGATCGAGGTCGCCCGGCGCCTCCTGGAGACCACCGACAGCCCGCTCGACGAGGTCGCGAGCACCTCGGGGCTCGGCTCGGTGGAGACCCTGCACCGGGCGTTCCGACGACAGCTCGCCACCACCCCGGCGGCCTACCGCCGCCGCTTCCGCACCCAGTCCGCCTGACCCGTTTCCGCACGGCTCTCGCCACGTACAGCCGTGTCCACGTACAGCCACGTACACCTATGCCCATGTACACCTATGCCCATGTACAGCCATGCCCATGAACAGCTATCGCCACGAAAGGCCCACGATGAGCACGAACCACGCCTCCACCACCCTGCGCGACGTGATCGGCCTGGACAACGAGCCGCCCCGGCTGAGCGAGTCCGCCCTGATCCTGATCGACTACCAGAACACCTACCGCACCGGTGTCATGGCCCTTGAGGGCGCAGAGGAGGCCCTCGCGGCGGGCGCCCGCCTCCTGGCACGCGCTCGCGCCGCGGGCTCCCCGGTCGTCCACATCATCAACGACGGCGGCGAGAACACCCCGTACGACATCCGTGCCCACATAGGGGCGATCAGCGACGAGGTGGCCCCGGCGGACGGGGAGCCGGTCGTGGTCAAGCAGTTCCCCGACTCCTTCCACGCCACCGACCTGGAGCAGGTACTGCGGGACCGCGGCTTCGCACCGGGCAGCGGCCGCGATCTCGTCCTCGCGGGGTTCATGACGCACATGTGCGTGACCTTCACCGCCCAGGGCGCCTTCAACCGCGGCTACCGGCCCACCGTCGTCGCCGACACCACCGCCACCCGGCCCCTCGGCTCCCCGGACGGCACGGTCCTGCCCGCCGCTGCTCTGCGCACGGCGGCCCTGACCACCGTCACGGACCTGTTCGGCACCGTCGTCCCGAACGCCGACGCCCTGCGCGCCTGAGCGTTCGTGCACATGGCCCGACGGGGGTTCAGTCCGTGCGCGGTGTGCGCGTGAGGACCTCGCAGCCCCCGTCGGTGACCAGTGCCGTGTCCGAGAACGCGTGCGTGCCCAAGTCGTCGTCCAGGACCCACGACTGGACGTGGAAGGTCATGCCGGGCCGCAGCTCCATGGTGTCGCCGGGACGCAGCGTGCGCGAGCCGCCCATCCAGCCGGGCGGGAAGCCGATGCCGACGAGGTAACCGCAGTGATGCCGCTCGTACGGTCCGCCGCGTGCTTCCTCGATGACCGCGCACCACGTGCGGAAGACCTGTTCGGCGGTGCTGCCGGGGCGCAGCGTCCCGCACAGCGCGTCCATCGCCGAGCGCGATGTGTCGCGCGCGCGGGCGTTGCGCGCCGCGTCACGCCGGTCGAGGTGGAGCAGCCGGGCGAGCGGCGCGTGGTAGCGGCCCCGAGCCGCGGAGAGTTCGATGAAGACGGCTTCGCGTGCGCCGAGCCGGTGCCGCGACCAGGTCAGATGTTCCTGTCGCAGCCGCTCGGTGCTGCGGACGAGGGGCGCGAAGGCGGGCAGGTCACCGCCCGCGCGCAGCATGGCGTCGTGGACCGCAGCGGCGATCTCGTTCTCCCGGGCTCCGGCGGTGGCCGCGGCGAGACCGGCCCCCATGGCCGTGTCGGACAGGCGCGCCGCGCTGCGGATCCGGTCGATCTCCCGCTCGGTGTGGAGGTGCCGCAGGGTGCTCAGGAGGTCGTCGCACGGCGTCCAGTGGGCTGCCCGCGACGTACGCAGCCGGTCCCAGACGGCGGGCGGGAGGGTGAGCGAGGCGGCCTGATAGCCGACGGCCCGGCGTGCGGGCACGAGTTGGGTGAGTACGTCGAGCAGTGCGTCGGCCGGGTCCGTGGCGTCCCCGTAGCCATGGTGACCCACGCCGTGCGTCTGGGCCGCCGCGGTCGGGGCCTCCATGGCCCGCTCGACCAGGACGGGACTGCCGTGCAGGGGCACCACGAGGCCCGTCACGGCGAAGTGGCCCTGGTGGTCGAGGCCGCTCAGGTAGTGGACGTCCTCCGGCGCGGTGACCAGCAGCGCCTGAAGGCCCTGCCGGTCCATGGCGGCCCGGACGGCGTCCCGGCGCTGCTCGTACTCCTCCGGGGGAAAGTCCGGTTCCTGGGTAAGGAGATGCCGCTCACCACTCATCGGCCGCCCTCCGGAGACAGTCGCTCACCGCACCAACAGCAGAAGGGCGCCGAGGCCTCGGCCCGCATCCTGCCGCACTCGGGGCACACCCGGTCGAGCGCGCAGGCCGCCTCGCCGCCCTCCTGGACGTCTGTCCGGGGCGGCGGCGCCGAAACGGCGATGCTCATGCCGGGGCGGCGGCCGTGCACGGTCAGATGGACAAGACCCCGCGGACCCGCGCGCAGCCCGCGCCGGGACCCGCGTGGCAGCCACACCACCGCCCCGGACGACAGCGCGAGCTCCTGGCCCTCGCTGTCCAGGAAGCCGTCGCCCGCGACCACGACCAGGAGGACGTCCAGGGAGTTCTCCTCGTGCTCCGCCACACCGCCGCCCGGGGGCAGCCTGAGCAGGTTCGCGTCGAGTTGTCTGCGCTCCTCCGCCAGCTTCCACAGCGCGCCCGTCCGCTCGGCGGACACGAGGGGGACGTACTGGTCGAAGGAGACCAGCAGGCGGGGCTTCTCCTGCGCGGACATCAGCGCCTCCTGGCTGCGCGGCGGACGGCTGAAATCCTACGGGTCCCGGGTGGCGAGAATCGTCAGGCGGTCGGCCACCCGCGGCGCGCGGGGGCTACGAGGCGTACACAATTGGCTCGGCGGGCTCCGCGGCGGCGAACAGGCGCAGCAGCCGGGCGACCTCGACGGCCATCGCCTCCCGGCCCCGGCCGACATAGCGCCGGGGGTCGACGACGGCGGGGTCGGCGTCGAGGACGGCGCGCACGGCCGCGGTGAAGACGGTGTTGAGGTGCGTCGAGATGTTGACCTTCCGGATGCCCGCGGCCGCCGCGGCGGCCAGGGTGGCGTCGTCGGCCCCCGACGAACCGTGCAGGACCAGTGGCACCCGTACGGCGGCGCGCAGGGCCCGGACGAGGTCCAGGTCGATACGGGCGGTCCGTTCGGTCATGTGGTGGGAGGTGCCCACGGCGACGGCCAGGGCGTCGACGCCGGTGTCCGCCACAAAGCGGGCCGCCTCCTCGGGGTCCGTGCGCACCCCGGGGGCGTGCGCGCCGTTCTTGCCGCCGATCTCGCCGAGTTCCGCCTCGACGAACACGCCGCGGGACCGGCAGTGGTCCGCGATCGCGCGGGTACGGGCGACGTTCTCCTCCCAGGGCAGATGGGCGCCGTCGAACATCACGGAGGTGAAGCCGAGCGCGACGGCTTCCTCGACGAGGTCGGGGCGCGTCGCGTGGTCCAGGTGGAGGGCGACGGGGACGGCGGCGGCCGTGGCGGCGGAGCGGGCGGCCGCCGCGAGCGGGGCCAGGGCACCGTGGTGGGCGACCGCGTTCTCACTGATCTGGAGGATCACGGGCAGCCGGGCCTGCTCGGCTCCGGTCAGTACGGCCTCCACCTGTTCGATGAGAGCGCCGTTGAAGGCGCCCACCGCGGCGGTCGTGGTGCGGAGCATGGCGTGCGGGGTGTCCAGGGGCATGGCTTGCGTTCCAGGGGTCGGCATGGTCCGGGTGAGCGCGGGGCGTTCCCGGCGGGGACGGGAGGGAGGAGACCCGGCCCGTCGTGTGCGGACGAGTCCAGTACGAGGACCTGCGCCCGGCACGCCGAGAGCACGCGCCTGACGCCGCGGGGCCGCCCTCCGGGCGACGGAGGGAGTTTGACGACAGGCCCTAGGCGAGGACGACGGAGCGTGTCAGGTGCGCGGGCCGGTCCGGGTCGCGCCCCGCGTCCTCCGCGAGCCGTACGGCGACCCGCTGGGCGAGCACCAGCTCCGCGAGCGGGTCGAGCTGTGCCCGGCGCAGATGGGCGCCGGTGGCCTCGACGCGGTCGGCGAGTTCGGCGGGCAGCGGGGACAGGCTCCACACGGCCCGGCCGGGCCCGGCCACGGCGATGGGCCCGTGCCGGTACTCCATGACCAGGTAGGACTCGGTCCACCGCGCCGCCGCCTCGCGCACCTTGAGCGCGGCCTCGTGGGCGAGCCCCGCGTGCCAGCCATCGCCGAGGAACGTGATCTGCTCCGCCCGCAGGAGTTCCGGGTCGAGCGGCGCGTCGAGCGCGGTGACGAGGTCCTGTCGGGCCTGCTCGACGGAGTGGCCCAAGTGGGCCAGAAGCAGGATCAGTTGGGTGGTGGGGTAGCGGGTCTGGACGACGGACCGCTCGTCCGCGCCGGCGAGCACGATCACATCGTGGGCCGCCCGGGCGGCGGGGGAGTCCGCCACCGCGGTGATCGTGGTGACCCGGGTGGTGGGGTCGGCCGACGCGAGCGCGGTGAGGATCTCTGTGGTGGTGCCGGAGCGGGTCAGGGCGATGATCCGGTCGTAGCGGCGGTGCAGTTGGGCCGCCGAGGCGGGGTAGGCGTCGGTCGGCCCGTGCCCGCTGTCCTCGCGCAACCGGGCGTAGGCCTGGGCCATGAACCACGACGTGCCGCAGCCGATCACGGCGACGTGCTCACCTTTGGCGGGCAGCGCGGGGGCGTGGACGGGCAGTTGGTCGAGTACGTCCTGCCAGCACTGCGGCTGGCTGGCGATCTCCTGGCTCGTGAGTGACATGAGGGGCTGCTTCCCGTTCTTCGTCTTCGTGAGGGTTCTTCGTGAGGGATTTCGTACGGGGCTCGATGACGGCGGGTCAGGCGGTGCCGACGGCGCCCGCACGCGTGGGGTCGGCCAAGGTGGCGCGCAGGGAAGGCTGGAGCAGGTCCCCGTGGGCCCGCACCATGTCGTCGCACAGTTGCCAGATCTGGTCTACGGTGAGCGTCGCCGCGGTGGCCGGGTCGGTCATGGCGGCGTGCCGGATGTGGCGCGGCTCGTCGTCGAGGGCGGCGCGCACGACCAAATCGTTCATGCTGAGGTAGGTGCGGTTGAGGGCGGCGAGCTGGGGCGGCAGGGAGCCGGCGCGGGTGGGCTGGACGCCGGTCGCGTCGACGAGGCACGGCACCTCGACCACGCCGTGCGCGGGGAGGTTGTCGATCAGGCCGCCGTTGGGGACGTTCCCGTACACGGTGCGGGGGGTGCCGGTGACCATGCTGTGGATGATCTGCGGCGCGTACTCCATGGTGCCCTCGACGGTGAGCGGGGCGTTCCGCGCCAGGGCGTCGCGGGTCTTGTGGTACTCGGCGACGTTCTCCTCGACGATGCCGAGGTAGGCGCCGACCGGCAGCCGCAGGCGGTCGATCTCGCTGTCGTGGTGCAGGTACCAGGGGACGTACTCGGAGGAGTGCTCGCTGGTCTCGGTGGGGTAGTAGCCGAGCCGCCGGTACATGTCGACGCGTACCCGGCGCCGCAGTTGCTCGTCCCGGTCGACGAGCGCGTCCAGGCGCGGGTAGAGGTCCTGCCCCTGGTGCTCGAAGCGAAGGACCCAGGCCTGGTGGTTGACGCCCGCGGCCCGGTAGGTGATCTCCTCGTACGGGACGTCCACCAGCTTGGCCAGGTCCCGCATGGTCCAGTACACGGAGTGGCACAGACCGACGACCCGCGTCAGACCGGTGGCCTGCGTGAGGTACTGGACGTTCATGGCCATCGGGTTGGTGTAGTTGAGCAGCCACGCCTCTGGGCACACCTCGGCGATGTCCTCGCCGAGCTGCTTGAGGAAGGGGAAGGTGCGCAGGGCGCGGAAGATGCCGCCGACGCCCAGGGTGTCGCCGATGGTCTGGCGCAGCCCGTACCGGGCGGGGACGTCGAAGTCGGTGCGGGTGGCCTCACCCATGCCGATCTGCACGATGTTGATGACGAAGTCGGCGTCGGCCAGGGCGGCGCGGCGGTCGCTGTGCGCGGTGACACGGGCGTCGGCGCCGAGCTCCCGCGCGATGAAGCGGGCCGCGGCCCGCGCGGTGGTGAGCCGTTCGGCGTCGATGTCGTGCAGCGCTATGTGGGCGCCCTTGAGCTCGGGGAAGGCGAAGAGGTCGGCGAGCAGGCCCTGGGTGAAGACGACGCTGCCTGCACCGATGAAGGCGATCTTGGGATGAGTCATGAGACGTGTGCTCCGCTGAGGGTGGTGTGGGCGATGACTTCGTCCCACGTGGGCTGGGCTTCGGTACCGCCGGCGGCCCTCGTGGAGAGGGCGCCGCACACCGCTGCGAACCGCAGTGCCTCGTGGGGCGGTTGACCGTGGAGCGTGGCGGCGACGAAACCGGCGTCGAAGCTGTCTCCGGCGCCGACGGTGTCCTGGGGGATGAGGGTCAGGCCCGGTGCGGTGGACAGGGTCCGGCCGTCGTGGCACAGGGCGCCTTCGGCACCGTTCTTGACGGCCACCAGCGGGACGCGGGTGGCGAGCAGCGCGGCGGCGAGCTCGGGCGATTCGGTCCCGGGGCCTGCCAGGCGCAGGGCTTCCCGGGCGTTGGGCAGCAGGATGTCGGTCTCGGCGAGTACCGCGTCCATGGCCACCCGGTCCCAGGCCCCGGTCGGGTCGTCCTGGGTGTCGAGGGAGGTGGTGGCGTCGTGGGCGCGGGCGGTGTGCAGCAGGCCCGGCAGGTCGGCGGCGAGGCGGGGCTGGAGGAAGTAGGACGCCGAGTGCACGTGCCGGCTGCGGGTGAGCAGGTCATCGGGCACATCGCGGCCGGAGGTGGCGGTGAGGGCGCCGGGCGAGGTCAGGACGGCGCGGTCGTCCCCCCGGGTGAGCACGACGGTCAGGGGGGTGGACAGGGCGGGGTCGAGGGCCAGGGCGCGGGTGTCGACGCCGCGGTCGGCGAGGGCGTCCCGTACGTAACGGCCGGCGTCGTCGTCCCCCACGCGCCCGGCGAACGCCACCTTGAGACCGAGGCGTGCGGCACCGCACGCCATGATCGCGGCGGATCCCCCGAGCACGAGGGAGCCGGAGTCGATGAGCTGCTCGCGCTGGCCGAACGCGAGCGGGTCGGTGAGCGGGCCGAGGATGACATCGGGGTTGGCGTCCCCGATGACGAGCAGGTCGTAGGCGGGCGGCATCGCGGTCCTTCGGGTCGTACGGAATCAGAGCGTGGGCACAGGGAGGGCGGGGGGGAAAGGAGGCGGTCAGCCCTTGAGACCGCTGGAGGTCACCGAGCGGATGAACGCCTTCTGCGCGAACAGGAACGCGACGAGCACCGGAAGCACGGTGAGCACATTGCCTGCCATCACGGCGGACCAGCGGGTGTGGTGCTGCCCCTGGAACGTGGTCAGGCCCAACTGCAGCGTGTACTGGGTGTCGTGGTTGATGGCGATCAGCGGCCAGGTCAGGTCGTTCCACGTGGTCAGGAAGGTCAGGACCGCCACGGTGGCGAGGGCGGGCCGGGCCAGCGGCAGCACGATCGAGTACAGCACCCGCAGCCGTGAACAGCCGTCGATCCAGGCGGCCTCCTCCAGCTCCCGGGGCAGGGAGAGGAAGAACTGCCGCAGCAGGAACACCGCGAACGGCGTGACCAGCGAGGGCACGATCAGCGCGCCGAGGGTGTCGATGAGCCCGAGCTTCTTCATCACCAGGAAGGTGGGGATCATCGTGAGCTGGAACGGGACCGCCATCGTCGCCAGCATCAGCACGAGCAGCACCCGCGATCCTGCGAACCGCATCCGGGCGAACGCGTAGCCGCCGAGCGAGCCGAACACGAGGTTCGACGTCACCGCGACCGCGGAGACGATCACGGAGTTGAGCAGCCACCGCGGGAACATGGCGTTGCCGAGGACATAGCTGTACCCGCCGAAGTCGATTTTCGAGGGCCACAGCGCCGGTGGAAAGCGGTTGATCTCCGCGTTGGACATCACCGAGCTGAGCAGCAGCCACAGCAGCGGCACCGCGAACAGGGCGGCCAGTGGCGCGAGCAGCAGATGCCAGGCGCTGAACGGGAGCCGCGGGCGGCGCCGCGGGGCAGGCTCGGCGACCGGGCGGGAGCCGACTTTCGAGGGACTTGTCGTGGTCACGGTCATGAGGCGGCTGCTTTCGTACGAGGGGTGCGCTCGCGGCGCAGCAGGCGCATCACGACGGCCAGGACGAGGAGCGCCACCGCGAGGACATAGGCGGCCGCGGCTCCGTACCCGGCGGTGAACTCCTTGAAGGCCTGCTCCCAGATGAAGTAGACGATCACGGTGGTGGAACCGAGCGGTCCGCCCTTGGTGGTGACGTACACGAGGTCGAAGACCTGGAGGGCCTGGATGGTCTGCCAGAGCAGCAGGAACACGCTCACCGGCGAGAGGGCGGGCAGCGTCACGTGCCGCAGCAGGTGGAAGCGCCCGGCGCCGTCCAGGCGGGCCGCCTCGATCAGGGACTGGTCCACGTCCTGGAGCGCGGCCAGGTAGATGACCGTACACAGCCCCGTACCGCTCCACAGAGTGATGGCGACCAGGACGAACAGGGCCTGTGAGGGGTCGGTGAGGAAGCCCTGCGGTGAGATGCCCAGATGGTGCAGGACGGAGTTGGCGGCGCCGAACTCCGGGTCGAGGATGAAGGAGAACAGCACGCCCTGCGCCGTGGCGGAGATGACGAACGGCACGAAGAACAGCGTCCGGTACAGACCGACGAAGCGGATGCGTCGATTCAGTACGAGGGCCAGGGCGAGCCCCAGGGCGATGCTCAGCGGCACATAGAGAACGGTGTAGACGACGGTGTTCTTCACCGCCTGGTGGAAGTTCGGGTCCTCGCGCAGGGCCCGGTAGTTGTCGAGGCCCACCCAGCGGCTGGGTGTGACGAGGTCGTTGGCCTGGAAGGACAGCAGCAACGACCAGACGACGGGCAGGACGCTCAGGCCGAGGATGACAAGGACCGCGGGGGAGATGAACGCCCAGGCGGTGACGGCCTCGCTGCGGCGCCGACGGCGCAGGGCACGTGACTCGGAGCGGTTCGCCGGCATGGTCAGCGGGATGGGAAGTCGGGGCATGGCACGTCCTCAACGCGGTATCAGCAGGGCGGCGTTGGACTCGTCGGCGCAGGAGCGCACGGCGTCGGCGGGGCTCGCGCGGCCGAGCAGCACGGAGACGATGGCCTGGCCGAGGGAACGGGAGACGCGGGGGTAGGCGGGGTGCACGGGGCGCACCCGGGCGGAGGAGACCGCTTCGGTGAACACCGTGAGCCCGGGGGTGCGGGTGGCGTGCTCGCGCCAGGCCGGGCGGTCCTCGCTGCGGCGGCCCAGCGGGAGGCTGCCCGCCTGTACGTCCCACCGGCTGTCCTGGGCGGGCTGGATCAGCCAGGTGACGAAGGTCCTCGCCGCCTCCGCACGTGCCTCGCCGTTGTCGAACAGGGTCCAGGTGTCGGGGCCCGAGATGGTGAGGGGGCGGCGGCTGAAGCTGGGCAGCGGCACCACGTGGTAGTCGATCTCGGCCTGCTGGATGTCCGGCAGTTGCCACGGCGCGGTGATCACCATGCCCATCCGCCCGGACGCGAAGACCTGGTACATCTGCTCGCTGCCCGGCTTGGGGTCGATGTAGACGCTCCTGTCGCGCGCCAGCTTCTGGACGACCTCCAGGGCGCGTACGCCCGCCTTCGTGAAGCCGATGTGCTTCCCGTCCCCGGCGATCACCTCACCGCCCAGGTCCCACACCATCGGCCACAGCCGCCACACGGTGTCCTCGTCTCCGGTGCCGGGCCAGCCGGTGCCGAACCGGCCCTTGCCCTTGTCGGTGAGGCGGCGTGCGGTGTCGGTGAACTCGTCCCAGGTCCAGCCCGCCTCGGGCAGGTCGATTCCGGCCTCGGCGAACACCTTCTTGTTGCAGACCACGGCCAGGCAGTCGAGGAGCGCGGGCACGGCGCGGACCCGGCCGTTGACGGTCACGGCTTCGCGCGCCGCCGCCCAGTAGTTCCGCCACGGCGTCCCGCCCTCGCGTACGTGTGCCGTCAGGTCGACGACCTGCGGGCTGCGGGCCACGCTCGCGAGGTCGGAGCCGAAGACATAGGCGATGTCGGGGTAGGAGCCGGACGCGAGGGCCGCGGTGACCTTCTGCAGCATGGAGTCCGCGAGGACGCCGCCGCCGAGGTCCACCCGGATGTCCGGATGGGTGCGCTCGAACTCGGCGACGAGGCTCTTGACGACCTTCGCGGCGAGGTCGGTCTGCCCGTGCCACATCTGGATGGTGACGCGTCCGTCGGCCCCGACCCCGTCGGCGGCCCCCGGGGCACAACCGCCGGCCACCGCGCCACCGGCCGCGACGAGCGCTCCGGCACCGGCGGCGCGCAGCACGCTGCGCCGCGACGGCGCACCTGGCGCACCGGGTACTGCAGTCATCACAACCTCCAGGAGGAACGGGCGCGACCCGCCGAGTCGGGGGAGAGCACGAGGGGCCCGCGGGGAGCTTCACGGGCAGTCCCGGGGGAGCTTCGCGGAGAGCCCGCGGAGATCCCGCGGAGGAAGAGGCCTGGGCGGGGTGACTGCCGGGTTCCGGAGGCCCGGAACCCGGCGGTTCGGGACTTGGCTGTCCGTCAGCAGGTCTGGCGGAGGTACTTGCTGCTGCCGACGGGCGAGACGCCGACGTCACGGCGCACGATGCTCAGCCGGTCACCCCAGTTGGAGCAGGCCTTGCGCAGGCCCGCGGCCGAGTACTCGATGACGAGGACGTTGTCCCCGTACGCGGCCGCGTACTTGTCGCACTCGTCCCACTCGCCGCACTCCTCGGCGACGGCGAAGTCGAGGCCGGTCTCCTTGTGCGCGGCGGCCAGGTCCGGCGTGTTCTTCTGCGCGATGGCGAGGCCCTTCTTGTGGGCGTGTGCGGAGAGCAGCGAGATGAAGGACTTGGCGTGGCTCGCCTTCAGATACGAGGGGAAGCGGGTGTAGGTGTCGTAGTTGTCAGGCTCGACGGCCTGGAATCCCTTGTTAGCGCAGCCGGTGATCCACTCGTTGACCTTGGCGGCGATCCGCTCGCGCTTGTCGGCCGTGCGGATGTCGAGGACGGCCTCGCCCCAGTCGCCGTCGTACACGACCTTGCCGTTCCTGTCGCGCAGGAGCAGGTCGGAGTCCCAGTCCTTCTCCGCACCGGGCTGTGCCTGGAAGGCGTTGACGTAGCAGAGGTTGTACAGGCCGGGTACGGGGGCGGCCTTGTGGTCCCGGCTGACGACCTTGACCCCGGACGGCGGGGTGTAGGCGCCGCCGATCTGGTAGTCGAAGCCGGCCTGGGCCGGGGGCAGCGCCGGCGCGGCCGCTCCGGCCGATGCCGTCGACGGTACGAGCAGGCAGGCCGCAGCGGCGGCCGTACAGGTCACGGCCGCGGCCGTACTCCTGCGCACAACACGATTGAGGCTCATCGGTGAGCTCCAGCAGTCGGAGGGCACGTCCCCGCCTCGGACCCGGAGCGGTCCTGGCGACTCAGTCCGGGCTCATGGCCGAGGCCAACTACCGGCTAGGCGTACCTCTGCGCCGAGTGCTCGACATCGGCGTTGCCAGGGAGTAAAGCGAGCGCGTTCAGCCATGTCAAGGGATCGGAATTGAGAGAACACCCGTCAACTCACTCACAACCACGCGTGGAATTGCGCGTTCTCTGCTCGATCCGTGAGCGAATCTGCTCGCCGGGGTTATGCTCACCGAGTGCTGAGAAGCGACCGCCATGTGCGGATACTCGACCACGTCGCCGCGCAGGGCAGCGCCGACGTGACCCAGCTTTCCCTGCTGCTCGGGGTCTCCCAGGCCACCGTGCGCCGCGATCTGCAGCACCTGAGCGAGCAGCGATTGCTGGAGCGCACCCACGGCGGTGCGGTGGTCGGCGGTCTGAGCATCGAGCTGCCGTTGCAGCACCGCGCGGATCAGCGCTCCCCGCAGAAACAGGCCATCGCCCAGGCCGCCGCCGACCTCGTCCCCGACGGCGCGGTGGTGGGTCTGACCGGGGGCACCACCACCACGGAAGTGGCCCGGCTGCTCGCCGACCGGGGCCCCGTCACCATCGTCACCAACGCCGTCAACATCGCGGCGGCCCTCGTCCTCCGTCCGACCGTCACGCTGATCGTGATCGGCGGCACCGCCCGCAGCGAGAGCTACGAACTGGTCGGCCCCATCGCCGAGAAGACCCTCGCCGATCACCACACCGACATCGCGTTCCTCGGCGTGGACGGCATCAGCGCCGCCCACGGCTGCACCACCCACGACCAACTGGAGGCCGCCACCGACCGGGCCTTCGCCTTCCACAGCACCCGCTCCGTCGTGGTCGCCGACCACTCCAAGATCGGCCGGACGACGTTCGCGAAGATCTGCCCGGCGGCCGACGTGGACACCCTCATCACGGACGGACAGGCGCCGGGGGCGGAGCTGTCGGCGATCGCCTCGGTGGGGGTGCGGGTCACCGTCGTCTGACGGGGCGGGCCCTGCGGGGCCTTCGCGCGCACCCTGCGCCCCGATGCGCAGCCCGGCAGCAGGTGCCGGGGAATGGCCGTGCCGCCCGGCCGAAAGACCGGGCGGCACCACATACTCGCTGCCGCTGGCTACGAGGCGTCCCCGGCCACGCGGGCCAGTACCGCCTCGCGCAGCCCGGCGGGGTCGGCCCCCAGGGCCGCGAGCACGTCCAGACCGCGCCCTTCTCCCGCGGCCAGCAGGCCGAGCAGGATGTGTTCGGTACCGAATGTCTCTTGGCCAAGGGCGCGCGCCTCGCTCAGGGTCTGTTCGAGCGCCTTCTTGGCGTCCTCGGCGTAGGCGGGCCGCGGGTACGGGAAGACGCCGGGGCCGAAGTTGTCGTCGGCCTTGCGCTGGATCTCCGTGACGTCGATGGAGGGAGGACAGGGCGTCTCCTCAAGCGGACGGCGCAGGGCGACGACGGCCTGTAGGTGTGCCCTACTGGCCGAGCACCGGATAGTGGTCGGACAGGTTCGTGTACGTGTATTCCTTGCCCCAGCTCGACACCGTCCAGGGGGCGCCGGCCTCCTTGACCACGTCGTTGCGCCAGCCGGCGGGGCGGGCGTGGCCCTGGCGGTGCAGGACGTGGTCGAGGTCTTCGCGCGGGTCGTCGGGGTAGCGCTCGGAGGCGATCGAGTTGTCCTTCGTGTCGAAGGAGTACGGGTGCCCCGTGCGGGAGTCCGCGGGCGCGAGCCCCGCGTCGGCGAGCATCGAGGCGTACTCGCCGCTGTGCCCGTCGACGTTGAAGTCGCCCGCCACCAGGACCTGTTCACCGGCCGGGATCTTCTTGGCGTCAAGGAAGGCGTCGAGCTCCTTGAACTGCCCGGCCCGGGTGGCGGCCGCCTCGCCCGCGCCGCAGCCGGGGTCGGTCGACTGCGCGTGCGTCCCGACCACGTGCACCTTGGCGCCGCGCACGTCGAGGACGGCGTACACGAAGCCCTTGTTGGAGTAGGTGTCCGACCCGCAGGCGTCCTTGTAGACGTACTGTTCCTTGCGCACGATCGGCCACTTGCTCAGCACCGTCACACCGCCGTCCTCCGGCGTGAGCGCGGAGTACGCGCCGCCGGTGGCGTCCCACCCGCTCTTGGAGCGCCCCATGACCGGGGTCTGGTGCGGATAGTCCCCCTCGGCGTACTGACGCAGCACCTCGGAGGAGGAGTTGTCGAAGGCCTCCTGCACGACGGCGATGTCATTGCCCCGGAAGAACCGGGCCGCGGGGATCTCCTTGGCCCGGTGGTCCTGGCCCCAGTTCGGGTACAGCGTCTTGCTCATCAATAGTATGGCCTGACTGTAGTTGGGGAGGTGGAATGACCCAAGCTGAAGAGCGCCCGTACGACGGGTGCGGGAAGTGCCTCGTCGGGGTTCGTCGCCTGTCTCGGAAGTCAGACGCCACGTGGTCGCCGGAACGGCAACGAACCAACGTGCTGACTGCTGTGGCCAGCGTAGGCGGGCACGTCATCGGATGGGCGGACGATTGGGAGGTCTCGGGAGCGACGAACCCCCTGGACCGGCCGAAGCTAGGACCCTGGCTGAAGGGGGAACGGGGCCCGTGGGCGGGCATCGCTGGCGCGGCCGTCGACCGCATCGGCCGGAACATAGCGGACACGCTCAATACGGGGTACAGACTGCGTGACGAGGGGAAGCTCCTCGTCACGTACGGGCACAGCGGTCCTTGGGATCTGAACGACCCGAATGACGAGAATCAGTTCATTGCTCAGGCATGGGGCGCCCATATGGAGCTGCGCGCCGCTGAGACCCGCAATCGGGACGAGACCGTCAAATCGCGGGAGCAGGGGCGTAAGCGGGGGAAGCACAGTTACGGCTATCGGTATGTCCGCCTCCACCCCAAAGCCAACATCGATCACGTTGCACTGGACAACGGAGAGGACTTCCCGGAAGAGATCCGCGAGCGAGAGAACGCCGTACAGAACCTCCGGGACGCGGCGGAGCGAATTCTCGCGGACCGTACAGATAAGATCACACCGCACAGCGAAGCCGCCCGTTTGACGCGCAGGGGCGTCTATTCGCCTGCCGACCATGAGCGAGTAATGGGCGGTAAGGAGCCGCGCGGAGGACCGTGGGACGGCGAAGCGCTGCGGAAGATGCTTGTCTCTGAAGCGGCTCTCGGCTACCTGATGCACAGAGGGAAGCCTGTCGTCGACGACAAGGGGATGCCCACCCGAGTCGCTACCCCCCTGTGGAACCGAGAGACGCACGAAGCCCTCACCAAGAAACTCGCGCCGAAGAAGGTCTCCACCCCACGGGCAGAGGCAGGGGTACACCTGACATCGTCGATAGCCTTCTGCGGAAACTGCCACCATCGTCAGTACCGTTCAGGGAGGCCGGTGGCCATGACGTGTCAGTCACGAATGAAGGGGCTGACGGACTGCAAGCCGTCTCCAACCATCTACGTGTCGTACCTGGAGGAGGGGCTTACCGGCTGGTTCCTCAGCACATATGGCGACCATCAATACATGGAGACGATTTTCGACCCTGGAAACGGCGTCGAAGATGAGCTGAACGAGAAGATCGCTGCCCGGAACAGGCTGCGGGGCGACCGCGACGTAGGACTCTACGACGATGAAGAGGACGCCGCGTGGTACCGGGACCGGTACGGCGCGCTATCCGCTGACATCAAACGCCTACGCGCGACGCCGTCTCGTCCCGCTGGCATGGTCACTCGCCCGACTGGCGAGACCGTCCAGTCTCGATGGGAGTCTGCCGCTGACGACGGAGCACGTCGCCAGATGTTAAACGAGTTCGGCGTCACGGTAGAGGTGTTCCCGGACGGTCACTCACCCCGCTGGAGGCCACTCGTCGACGGAAAGGACCCGGATTCGCAGATTGCGGAATCCGTCGAGGCCATGCGGCAGAGGCGGATTTCGTAACGAGTTGATAACGGTCACGAATGGAGACTTGGGGGCTGCGGCCTCCACCCCGTAGGCCCGCCTCCCCCTGCCAAACTAACCCCCTTCTCAGCTTTCTCTCTAATGCGCGTTAGAAGAAGTTGAAGGTGGCGGTTAGTTTGGCAGTTTGGCACCGAGTCTGTCCGCACCCACCCCTACCAAAATCATCCCAGCGTCACACCCACGCCACTGTTCAAGTAGAGGGGGAAGATGACGATCGACGGCGAATGGCGCGTCACCCACTCCCCCTCTCGACGGCGGGCAGCCGTTCCTGCGCTCCCCGCACTCTCCTCCGGGTTGAGCACGGTTCAGCGGACCGGCCGCTTCAGGATTCCCGTTGTTTCACGGGCTGCTAGGCGGAACGGGGGAGCCAAGAAGGCGCTAGGAAGACCGTCGCAGGAACAGGGTTGCCGACGGCAGCGAGAAGCCCTGTGGGAACCCGGCCTGTCGCGCCACGGAAAGACACCGTGCCACTGGAGAACGCGGCGCCCGAGAAGGACACCGTACCGACGGAGAACACCGCGCCGTCGAAGTTCATGTTGCTGTCGATGGTGACGCCGGTGAGGTCGAGGTCGCAGCCTTGCCAGGAGCGGTGGGTGCCTCGGGGGCGTCGGTAGTGGTCGCTGATGAGGCGCAGGATGGTGTGTCGGACCTTGTGTAGAGCCAGGTAGCGGTGGTGTTCCTCTTGGCGGGCGGGGTCGTTGCCGGGGTCGGGGGTGTAGGGGAGTTGGAGGTAGGTGCACAGGACGTCGATGCAGGTCTGGCGCTGGTTTTGGTCGGGGGCGTCGTCGGCGAGGCCTGCGAGGGCGTGGACGCCGCCGAGGCGGACGGCTGGGGAGTCGGAGCCGAGTTTGTCGACGGCCTGGGAGAAGCGCTCGGTGTGCAGCCGGGTGGCTTCGCGGTGGGCGCCGGCCTCGTCGACGCGTTGGCGGCGGTAGGCGACGACCAGGACGACGAGCGCGCCGGACCGGCGACGACTCCGAAGGAGAGTTTCACCAGGTCGAAGAGCGTCTTTGCGTCGAGCTTCGTGGTGCGGTCGATCTCCTGGAAGTCCAGCAGGGCTACCAGGCTGTAGAAGACGCTGCCCGCGACCAGGATCGCAGCGACGAACGCAACCGTGAGAGCCCGGCCGACCTTCCACAACCGCAGCTCTCGATCATCCGGGCCGGTCTGCGGCCTCCGACTAGCTGTCATGAAGGTGGAGCCAAGGCGTGGAGACCCGCGGTTGCAGATGGCTCCTGCGGACTCGGCGGATCTCAGGCGAAGATAGACATCAAGGACTCGACGGGACGTGGCCAAGAGGTAAGGCACCCGCTTTGGGAGCGGGGGAGCGCAAGTTCGATCCCTGTCGTCCCGACACATCCGGCGACCGGAACGCCCGGTCCGGGCAGCGCCGGAGGCTGCCAGATTCATCAACCCGTCCGGAGGCCACATGCCACGCATTGCAATCCCCACCGTCACCGCGAGCCGCTCGGGAGCGGCCCTGACGAGGACGACGGGCGACCCCGTAAATCAGCACTACATCGACGGCAACGACGGCAGGCTGGCGTGATCGTCAAGAACAGCGGCTCGACCGTCGCGCGCACCGTGACGTTCCGACTGGCGAAGACGGTCGACGGGTTCGCAGTCGCCCCGCGGACGGAGACGCTTGCGGCGGGTGAGGAGCAGCTCTTCGGCCCCTTCGGGCCAGGCGACTACGGCGGTCGACTGCTCGTCGACGCCGATCATGCGGAGCTGACGCTCGCACCAGTCAGGATCTAGCGACTCCAGAACCATGCGGCGAAACCTGTAGCGGTGCTGGAGAGCAAGGCCAGGAGGCGCACAGGGACACGATCCGCTGTGATGCGGAAGCCTCCGATGCGGAGTTCGAAGTAGGGCATCTTCCTTGGCGAAGTCTGAGGCATAGCCCAACTCCCCGGTAGTCGTGGCCTGTTCGCTCGGCCTCGACAAACGGTAACAAGAGACTCTTATGGGCAAATTCGTCCTCCCAGTTCAGCCCACGTCCGCGACTGCGTGTCGCGCATAGAGCAGCCCCGCCCTGGAAGAGCGTTCCCGGAGGGACTGACGACGTCAAGGAGGCTGCATGGCGCGCATGCTGGGCGCTGCCGGGTTCGCCAGTACAGAGCGATCTGGCGAACGGAGTGGCGCAACTACTTGGGAAGCGCCACGGAGAACGCCGACTCCTCCGACATGATGTCGCCCCCGGGATAGCTCACCGTCCCGCCCTTGCGGCCGACGTCTAGCAGGAGCTTCCCCGTCAGGGCCTGGCCCGGCTTGTACGAGGTAGCAAGATCCGGTCCGTCCTCATATCCGAGGGTGGAGGCGTCCTGCGCAGCGGTGCCCGTGTTCTCCCAAGACATGACGCCGTACGGGGAGAAGTCGAACGGCTTTGAGCCCGTGTTCTTGATCGTGAGCCCGAGGAGGACGTACTGCCCCTTGGCCTTCTCCATCATCGCGGGCGCCCCGATGTACTCCGCGCCATTCACCGTGATGCGAGCCTTCGAGCCGTCCAGGTCGACGACCTTCGTCTCTCCGATCTTCAGCGTCGGGGAGGACGGCTCCTTCTCCCCCGCGGCCTCGCCCACGGAGCCCTTCTCGGCCTCTGCGGCCGGAGGCTTTACCGGCTTGTTCGACGCCTTGTCGTCCCCGCCGTCATCCGAGCATCCGGCGAGCGCAGCGATAGCCGCTGCCGCGAGCACAGCACCCCTGAGCGCGTACCTGCGCATGTCCAACCCCCCCCACTTCCACGCGGCTCATGTGGCCGCAGAGAGCGTCAGAGTACGGCGCGAGTGACGTCCGAGGAGGAAGAATGGCGTGGGAAGGAAGTACGCGCAGACAGCGTCTCCCGAAGGGCTGGCCCCGCATCCGACGCCGCATCATCCGCCGTGATTGCACGTGCCGTTGGAGGATGAGCGACGGTACAGCGTGCGGGGCGTGTGGCACTGACGTGGACCACATAGCCCGGGGTGATGATCACAGAGACGAGAACCTACGGCTCCTGTGCGAGTGGCGCCACCGCAGGAAGAGCGCGTCAGAGGGCGGCACAGCAGCAGTCCGTAAGCGCGTGCGTATGGCGCGGTCCCACGCCCACGCACCCGGCCCTGGAGGACTAGGCATGGCAGGTGCACACGTGGTGCTGGAGGAGGCCGACGACATCGGTGAGGACGGCGTGATCGTCACGCGCGTATCGATCAACGGCACCGACGTCGGACGTCTTGCGAAGCCTCCGAAGATCACGGTAGGACACGACCGCAGCGTGACCACGTTGACGCTCGTCCCGAGTCGCTTGGAGATCCGCGGCGAACTCGCCGGCGGAGATCGTCGCGAGCCTCGCGCAGGTTTTGCAGCGAAGATCGACTAGCCCCACCCCAGGGGGTGATCCCCTCCGGGAAGATCTCCTGACCGAAGAGGTGCTGGTCCTCTCTGTCTGTACGGGTCTGGGGGAAGTGGGTGAGGCGTCCACAGGCGCCCGCTGGAGGCGCGAATGCCGACCGGTCGTGCTGTTGCGGACCCCGGAACGGCAGGCGGGCGCACAGCGATCCGGGCTCGTGTCATCTTGGATCTGTGCAGGTCAGAGCATTGAAAGTGTGACCGGCCCATTAGGATGACCTCATGAACAGGATGTGCGAGCACTGCGAAGAGGCGATGCCGATCATGGATCGCGCTCATGCTAAAACGTGCTCGCCCCGGTGCCGGAAGGCACTGTCCCGCGCGAAGGCGCGCAACCCGCTCCCGGACGAGCTGACGACCCGCGACAGGTGGGTCCGGCGCTCCGCGGCGAAGGTCCCGCTGACGACGGTCGGCATGGTTGCGTCCTCGACGGACCCGCGGACCTGGAGCACGTACAAGGACGCTGCCGCATCGGCGGTTGGCGTCGGTCTCGGCTTCGTCTTGAGCGACGAGGACGACGTGGTCTGTCTCGACCTGGACCAGTGCTTGAACCCGCTCATTGGGCGTCTCGCCCCGTGGGCCGCAGCTATCGTCCGCGATGCGGGGGCCGCCTACGTAGAGGTCTCCCCGTCCGGCGACGGGCTGCGCATCTGGGGCCGCGCGACCGTCCGACAGGGACGGAAGCTCCGGCGCCCCGACGGCACAGCCGTAGAGATATACGGCACGGGTCGGTACATCGCAATGACGGGGCGCCGCCATGGCTCTTCTCCGTCGATTCTTGCGGACGTCTCGACTCTTGTGTCCTCGCTCATGGCGTGAGTGCTTGATGGCGGGCCGGGAACGGGGTCGCCCCTCCTATCGCTGGAGCCACCACGCCAGGCCGCTACCCGCGGCTGTGGTTATTGCGGTGATCAGCCATGCGGGTACGCGCTGAACGGTCAACCGGACCCCGCCACAGCGGAGCTCGAAGGATGGTTCCCTCGGGGGTTTCGTGGGCTGCTGCGACTCGTCCGGTCGCGGCAGGGAGTTCGTCACGGCGCTTCCTCCGTTCTGGTCCTCTGACGTGTACAGCGTCGCAAGTGCATGTCTTCACAAGCAAGTAGGTGTGGAGGAAATTATCCTGTGCACCCATGATTCTTCTTAAGAACCTTCGGTCGAGTGCTATTAAGTCTGACTTTTGGCCGCAAGATGTCCGGTTCGGAATCGGGCCGTAGATCCCATCTGGCTCCCTGAACGGAAGGAGGTACGCCCATGGCGGGACGAGGTCCCGCCCCGAAGGACTCCGCGAAGCGCCGTCGACGCAACGCCGCTGACCTCGAAACGGTTATCACCCCCGACGACGAACTCCGCGGCCCTGAGCTGCCGTCGGGTGTCCTGGGTGTCGACGAGGACACAGGCGAACCTGTCGAGTGGCACCCCATGACGCAGCTCTGGTGGGACTCCTGGCGCATGTCGCCACAGGCTCAGCAGTTCGTTCAGACGGACTGGCTCTTCTTGATCGACACCGCCCTTATGCACCACACCATGTGGGCGCGGGGCCGTTGGGAGTTCGCCTCCGAAGTGCGCCTGAGAGCAGCCAAATTCGGTGCCACGCCCGAGGATCGCGCACGCCTGAAGCTGACGGTCGACGACCCCACCACACGCCCGCAGGCGCCCGTACAGTGCCCCGACAACGTCAGTGACATCACGAGCCGTCGTACTCGCCTGACTGGTTAGGAGACCGGATGCCGCGCGCTATCGTGCGCGCCCCCGGTCACGCCGCTCCCGCTCTCTCGGGTGGAAAGCCGGACGCACGTCCTCCCCGAGAACGATGTGCGTCGTTGCGCCCGGCAGGGTGGGCAGCTCGGCCCAGTGAGTCACCGTCTCGGCGCCGGCGAGGCCGTAGGGCAGCCGGACGACCCCGTCGGAGTCGACGAAACAGTCGGTGTGCTCCGTCCCGTCCTCGCTTCGGTGCCAAGTCGCGAAGTGCATCGGCCTCACCAGCCAGAATTCCTCCCCCGATGCCGGTGCCGGTGCCGTCGCGGGCTCGGCGGCATCGTCGGCCGGGTGCCGGCCCGTGATCGCCGCTGCGACCGGAGTACCGGCGCTCGGCAGTCTCTCGCGCGCGTCCACCCACGTCACCACGGTGTGCAGATCCGTCATCTCCACCTCACCTCATCCGGGCACTGGCCCCCTGACCCCCTGGCTTACTGGCCCATCGGTTTGCTGGTTCGCTGATTCGGCCTCGACATCCGGCAAGAGTGCCCTGCGCTCGCGACGGTTGCGTGTGAAGATCTGCCATGCTGCTCCCAGCAGTGGCGTACGTGACGAATGTGACGTACGACACGTCATTGCGTCGGCTCGGCCGGGTAGGCGGCCGGGAGCTCACCTGGACATTCATGCATCCGGGGAGAACGACAACCGTACGGAACAGCACACCCTGGGAGGTAGCGATGTCCTCGAAGCGACGCCGCAAGAAGAAGGCCCGCCGCAAGAACGGCGCGAACCACGGCAGCCGTCCGCAGTCCTGAGGAGCCTGGGACTCCGTTCCGGGCGTGCCCCGGGCAAGGACGGCACAAGGGAGCGGGGCGACACCTCAGGGTGTCGCCCCGCGGCCGTGTACGCGCCCTAGGTGTATTGACCCGCAGGGTTGTTCACACGGCTGATGGGCGGTTTGCCGCCGAGTGCGGTGTGGCAGCGGTGGTGGTTGTAGGTGTGCAGGAAGT